>NZ_JBXAMU010000003.1:0-772927 GCF_058800985.1 Cellvibrio sp. GW822-FHT04B05
CTGCAGGAGGCTGGTATAACACCCTCAATGACAGAGGGTTATGACTGTTACCAGAATGCATTGGCAGAGCGAGTCAAATTTATGTCCATATATGGCCCATATTTGGACTCACAGTAAAAACAAGCGTATCCTTAACAGGTAACTAATTATCCGGAGGGGCTTATGTCCTTATCAATAGGATCACGTATTACTACCGTGTCGGCTTTTAAGAAGGCACTGGCATCAATGGATGTATCAGAGCCTGTGATCGTTACCCAAAACGGCGAGCCATTGTATGTGGTGCAAGACCCGGTTCAATTTGAAATGCAGCAAGAGCAGATGGCACTGTTGCGGATGCTGTCTTTTGCAGAAAAGGATGTGAACGCTGGTCGCACTTTGTCTTCCGTCCGGCTTCGCGACGGTTTAAATGGACTGGTGGATAAAGGATTGGTAGATAGTGACTCCGAGTAATATCGAATATTCCCAAACATTTGAGCGTCAGCTCCACGACCGTTTTTACTACCTTGCCAGGCACATAGGCCAGAAAGCCGCAAAAGATTTATTGGATGATTTTCTTGATGGTTTTGAGGCTAGGGTTCTAGCGCATCCGAAAAGCTCCCCTTTGTGTGAAGAAACTGCTGACCTTGGCATGACAAACTATTGCGATTACGTGGATCCAAAATGCCAGATGAGAGTGATATATCGCACAGATAAAACTAAAGGTATGGTCTATGCCCTGCTCTTTCTAAACACCAGACAGAGTATTCGGCAAGCGCTGATTCAATACTGCTTACGTCAAGAATGACAATTTACCCAGCACATTAACATTAAAGAATTCGTTTAAAAGGAAACAACCATGCTCGATATCCTCGTCCTTGCCGCCGGTAAAGGCACCCGTATGCGTTCTGATTTACCCAAGGTATTGCACCCGATTGGCGGCAAAGCGCTGGTGCAACATGTAGTCGATACTGCGCGTCAGGTTGGCGGCGAGCAGATCCTGATTATCGTCGGCCACGGTGCGGAAAAAGTTGAAGAAAGGATGGCCGCGCCTGATGTGAAGTTTGTATTGCAAGCGCAACAACTCGGTACTGGCCATGCGGTGCAACAAGCGCTGCCGCAATTGCGCAATGATGCAACGGTATTAATCCTCTATGGTGATGTTCCACTGACACGTGCAGAAACCCTGCAAAAATTAATTGCCGGTGTGAATGAAACACAAATGGGTTTGCTCACGGTCAATATGCAGGATCCGACCGGATATGGCCGCATCGTCCGCGATAATTCCGGCGCAGTGATCGCGATTGTCGAACACAAAGATGCCACTGACGAACAAAAAAAAATTGCTGAAATAAATACGGGCATCATGGCGGTTAAAGCGGTGCACTTACAAAAATGGTTGCCGCAATTAAACAATAATAATGCGCAGGGCGAGTTTTACCTCACCGATATTATCGCCATGGCCAAAGCGGATGGTATTGCGATTCACGTCGAACAACCCAACGCGGTTGAAGAAGTGGAAGGAATTAACAATCGCCAGCAACAAGCCGCCCTTGAACGCTTTTATCAACAACAAAAAGCGAATGAATTGATGGTGGCTGGTGTGACTTTGCTTGATCCGGCGCGCATTGATATTCGCGGCAATTTAACTGCTGGCCGCGATGTGGTTATCGATGTGAATTGTGTTTTTGAGGGTGATGTTGTGCTTGGTGATGGTGTTGTCATTGAACCTAACAGCATCATTATCAACAGCAAAATCGGCAACAACACGCACATCAAAGCCTTTAGCCATATCGAAGATTCCGTGCTCGCCGATCATTGCGATATCGGACCTTATGCGCGCTTGCGTCCGGGAACCCATCTTGCAGACGATGTAAAAATCGGCAACTTTGTCGAAACCAAAAAAGCGGTGATTGCCAAGGGCAGTAAAGTGAATCACTTGAGTTATATCGGCGATGCAACCATTGGCAGCAAAGTGAATGTTGGTGCCGGCACAATCACCTGTAACTATGACGGCATTAATAAATTCAAAACCGAAATTGGTGATGACGTTTTTGTTGGCTCTAACTCAGCATTGGTTGCGCCGGTAAAAATCGGTGCCGGCAGCACCATTGGTGCCGGCTCGGTAATCACTAAAGATGTTGAAGAAGTTGAGCTTGCCATCGCACGGAGCAGGCAGCGTAATATCCAGGGCTGGGAACGGCCAACTAAAAAGTAATGATCGACAAAAAACAAAGGAGCCAAATCGGCTCCTTTTGTATTTTTGGGTAGCAATTTGATTGTTTTCACCTGTTTGTCAGGTTGCTGACGTGTTCCTATTTATTTGTCCCGCGCACAATTTCTCCACCTCAATACACAGGTGACGACATGATTATTAGAAAACTCAGGCTGCAACGCGGCTGGTCGCAAGAACAATTGGCAGAGGCTGGCATATCCAGGATATCTTCTGGCCATTTATCGGTTGGGGTCTGGGTCTAACCATGCATGGGCTTTGGTCATACGAAGTGTTTAGTTGGATAACGCCCAACTGGGAACGCAAGATGGTTGAAAAGCGTTTGGGAAGGAAACTGTAAATGACAACGAGGCCCTGGCGCCTCGTTTCAGACCGCTAACAAACTATTCGGGCCAAACGCCGGGCGTTTTATTTTGAATGAGCTATGTATCCTATTTTTGCGGTACGACTTTCAGTAGTGATCAAAATTGGTAAAAAGTGGGATGAATAGTACAGAAGAAATACCAATGATCACGACATAAAAATAGTTATAACATCGACCACCACAATTGCATTGCTCTGGCTTTTCGTTAGGCGCCGCTGTCGCGCTGAGTTCGCAAAAAACCGGGGATTAAACCATGAACAAAAATTTGATCAGTGCCTTGGCACTGGGTGTGAGTGCATTGTTATTATCAAGCGTAAGTAATGCCTACGAATGCGGCAGTCTTACCCAATACCAAAATGGCCAGAGTTACACTACGGGCCAAATCGTCAAAAATAGTAATCGCGCATTTTCCTGCACGGTGGGTGGCTGGTGTTCGCTAGGCGGCCCTTATGAGCCGGGTGTTGGCTGGGCGTGGACAAATGCGTGGAGTGATTTAGGTTCATGTGGATCAGTGGCGACGAGTTCATCTACCGCGCCAGTATCAAGCAAATCTTCATCCAGCCTGCTGTCATCAAGTTCGAATTCCAGTTTACCGCCTTCCAGTAAAAGCTCATCGAGTGTAGTCAGTTCAAGTAAGTCTTCCGCGAGCAGCCTGACAAGTAGTTCACGATCTTCGCAATCGAGCATTTCCAGCAATTCGTCTGGAATTGGAGCGCCGTCGGTATATAGCAATAATTTCCAACAGCACACTGCCGGTGCTTATACCGCTGCCAGATTCAGTGCGGATTGGGGCTTTACGCCGGGAGCGTCTGCCGGTGTAGCGGATAATCGTCTTAGTGTTGTGACTGATCCGCTTGAGTCCGGTAATCGCGTGTTGCGCGTAACCTACAAGGCTAACCAGATTGGCGGCAGCTCTGCCTCGGTGTTCACTTATCCGATCCCGGGTGGGCCGCACACCCAACTTTGGCTGCAATACAAACTGATGTTTGATAACAATTTCACTTGGGTAAAAGGTGGCAAGCTTCCGGGGCTGGCGGGTTACAACGGCACCAAACCAACCGGATGCGTCAACAATAGTCTGCTGGATGGATTCAGTGCGCGCTTTATGTGGCGTGAAAACGGCAATGGGTTTTTGTATCTCTACAATCCGGTAAAGCAAGATGAATGTGGAGACTATTCGCCGCTTGCGAGTTTTTTCACCAAAGGGCGCTGGTATACCATCACCAGTTTTGTTGAGTTGGGAACAGCCAATCAATACAACGGGGTTGTCACAACTTATATTGATGGGATTGAAGTATCCCGAGTATCCGGGTTGATGTTGCGCAATTCCGCTGCGGTCAGTATCGATAAGTTTTTATTTGAAACTTTTTTCGGTGGCAGCACTACGGATTGGGCACCCACTACCGACCAGTATTCCTATTTTGACGATATCACTATTAGCACTACGAGCCGTTTAAGTGAGGTGACCACCGGCGGCAATAATAATGGTGGGAATATTAACCATCCTATAAGTGGCTACAGCCTCTGGCAAAGCAACAAATCCTATAGTCAAAGCGCGCGTGTTTATCTGCAGGATAGCTCGAATACCTATCACTATTACCAGGCGCGCTGGGGGGTGTCCGCCAACAAAAGCCCGCTGCAAAATTCCCTGCCGGAAAATTATGTGGGCGTTTACAGCCCGGTAAGGTTGGATAATGGCCAACCCTGGGTAGAATTGATTAATCCTTGATGACAATCCCGGTGCCCATGAATCCAATATGGCACCGGGTTGTTTACCAGAGGATGCTGGAAAAGTATAAAAATCGCTTATCTCTTTACTGTGAAACCGTTATCATCCGGTAATTAAATCAGATAATTAATAAGAGTGATTTATGAGCCAGTCTGCATCTGCATTGTCAAAATTATTTCTCGGCCTGACATTCATCGGATTGATCACTGCCTGTGGTGGTGGAGGTGGTGGTTCGGGCAATGTTAAACCCAGCTCTACACCGGTGACTGTATCCAGCCAAGCCCCGGCGGTTTCGTCGGTCGCACCGTCATCAACACCTGCATCCAGTGCTGCCGCGAGTTCTTCTGCGAACGGCTGCCAGCAACCGGCGTCTTCATCGGCTATGTTTGTGCCAAGTGCTGCTTTATTGGGTAATGCGACCATCAGTAATTTTATTGTGGTGGATCAATTTGGTTATCTACCGGACGCTAAAAAAGTCGCGGTGATTCGCGATCCGCAAATCGGCTATGACGCTGATCTTAGTTTTAACCCGGGCGCGTCCTATGAGTTGATTAATCTCGATACCAATACGGTTGCTCTTAGCAAAGCCGTTACTAGCTGGAAATCCGGTGCGACCTTTGATGCGGCTGGCGACAAAGCCTGGTGGTTTGATTTCTCCAGCATAACCACGCCGGGTACCTACGCGATTTTGGATAAAGCTAATAACGTCCGCTCACCTAGCTTCAAAATTTCAACGACGGTGTACAAAACCGTGCTTAAGCACGCAATGCGCACGTTCTACTATCAGCGCGCCGGATTGGCTAAACAGGCGCCTTGCGCCGAAGCGGGTTGGACCGATGCAGCCAGTCATATAGGTGCAGGTCAGGATAAAAACGCCCGTCTCTACAGCGATAAAAATAACGTCGCGACAGAAAAGGATTTATCCGGCGGTTGGTACGATGCGGGCGACTACAACAAGTACACCAACTGGCACGCCTACTACCTCGTCGCCCTGCTCCATGCCTATGCCGAAAATCCCAATGTCTGGACTGACGATTACAACATTCCCGAGTCCGGCAACGGCATTCCCGATATTATCGATGAGATCAAATGGGGTTTTGATTGGCTGAAGAAAATGCAGAACAATGACGGTTCTGTACTTTCAATCCTTGGGCTGTCGCACAGCAATGCTGCAAACCAGCACGCCAGCCCACCATCGACTGCGACAGGTGCCAGTTATTACGGCCCGGCAAATACTTCGGCAACCTTGACCAGCGCCGGCGCATTTGCGTTGGGCAGTAAAATTCTGGGCAGTATGGGTAATGCCGAACTTAATACCTATGCTGCTGATTTAAAAACCCGCGGTGAAAAAGCCTGGGATTGGGCAATCGCCAACCCGAATGTCATCTTCCGCAATAACGAAGGTGCATCAGCAGGTTTGGGTGCCGGCCAACAGGAAGTAGACGATGCAGGCCGTGCGACGAAAAAACTCACGGCGGCGATCTACCTGTTTGCTGCGACCGGATCATCAACCTATCGCGCCCATGTCGATGCCAATGCTACCAATGCAACCAACTGGGTTGCGCCATGGAATGAGCCGGAGTTAACGGCTTGGCTGTATTACGCCAACTTGCCGGATGCGACCGCTACAGTCACAAGCAGTGTAAAAAACCAATACCAATCCGCACTTAATGCCAATGATAACTGGCCGGCTGTACACAACGGCAATGATCCTTATCGCGCCTTTTTAGGCACCAGCAACTTCACTTGGGGTAGTAACCGCACTATGTCGCGCAAAGGCCAGACTTTTTACAATCTGATCAGTTACGGCGTAGGCACCCCGGATACAAACGAAGTGCGCAACGCGGCAGTCGGTTACCTGAATTACATCCATGGCACCAATCCACAGGGCATGGTTTACCTCTCCAACATGTACAGCCTTGGCGTCCACAGCTCAGTCAATGAGTTCTACCATTCCTGGTTTACCAACGGCAGCGCATTGTGGGATAGAGTCGGTACATCAACCTACGGTCCGGCACCGGGATTTTTAGTGGGTGGCCCTAACCCGTCCTACGACTGGGATAGCAATTGCACCTCCAACAGCCCGAATGCTGGCTGTGGCGCTGCAGCACCCAATCCGCCCAAAGGCCAACCGGCAATGAAAGCCTATCTGGATTTCAATACCAGTTGGCCATTGAATTCCTGGCAGGTCACCGAAAACCACAATGACTATCAGGTTGCCTACGTGCGTTTGCTTTCAAAGTTCGTCCCCAATCCTTAGTTGTTAAAAGATCAAGTAAAAGGCATTTGTCGCAGGACAAATGCCTTTTGTCGTTTTAATTGACATATTTCGTCAAAAATCTTGCTTAAAAGTTTCGAAAGTTTAAAATATCTTTCAAATCGAAACTTATGGGCAAGTCGAGAATGACAAAACGCAATACCCAGCAGCGCCGCCGCGCGATAATCGACCTGCTCAATGCCAGCGGTGAGGTCAGCGTAGAGACGCTGGCGGAGCACTTTTCTACCTCTGAGGTCACTATCCGCAAAGATTTAGCCGCATTGGAGTCCAACGGTTTGTTACTACGTCGCTATGGCGGCGCGGTATTGATGCCGCAAGAATTAATCAATGATCCAACCAGTGAAAAAATTTCACTCCATAAGCAAGCCATTGCCAAAGCCGCCGCCCAATTGATCCGCGACCACAACCGCATCATCCTCGACAGCGGCAGTTCCACTACCGCCGCGCTCTTGCCTGAATTGTCCGGCAAGCAGGGTTTGGTGGTGATGACCAATTCCCTCAGTATCGCCAATGCCCTGCGCGAACTGGAAAACGAGCCCACTATTTTGATGACGGGCGGCACCTGGGACCCAAAATCCGAAGGCTTCCAGGGCCAGCTCGCCGAGCAGATCCTGCGCTCCTACAACTTCGACCAGTTTTTTATCGGTGCCGACGGATTGGATCTGGAGCGCGGCACAACAACATTTAACGAACTCTATAGCCTCAGCCGGGTGATGGCGGAAGTCGCACGCGAAGTTATCGTGATGGCGGAATCCGACAAGATCGGCCGCAAAATCCATAACCTGGAATTGCCTTGGTCAGCGATAAAAGTATTGGTGACTGACGACGGCATCGACGAACAAAACAAAAAGAAAATTGAACAACAAGGTGTGCAAGTCATTTGTGCATCTGCATAACAATTTATAAAAAGCGTTAAGACCACGATTTACAAAAACAAAATATTTTTACTACTACTAAACAGCTCAAGGAGTTAATCATGTGTGGAATCGTCGGCGCAGTAGCGCAACGTGATGTGGTGGATATTCTGGTAGAGGGATTGCGTCGCCTTGAATATCGCGGTTATGACTCTGCCGGTGTGGCCGTCGTTAACAGTAATGGTGAATTGCAGCGTGTTCGCCGTCTGGGAAAAGTAAAAGAATTGGCGGATGCGGTGCACTCCACGCCAACGCCGGGTGGCACTGGTATCGCACACACCCGCTGGGCAACACACGGTGAGCCGAGTGAGCGCAATGCACATCCGCATTTATCAAAAGACCATATTGCGGTAGTGCACAATGGCATTATCGAAAACCATGCGTCGTTGCGCAATTTGTTGCAGGAAGAGGGCTATATATTTACCTCGGATACCGACACCGAAGTTATCGCGCATTTGGTGCAAAAAGAATTAAAAAATACGGATAGCCTGTTAAAAGCCGTGCAGAAAAGCGTAAAAAATTTGCACGGCGCCTACGGCACAGTATTGATGGATAAAAATGATGCATCACGCTTGGTAGTCGCGCGTTCCGGTAGTCCACTTGTAATTGGATTAGGTATCGGCGAAAACTTTATTGCTTCTGATCAACTTGCGCTGTTGCCGGTAACCCGCCGTTTTATTTTCCTGGAAGAAGGCGACGTTGCGGAAATCACTCGTCACAGTATCCGGATCTTTGATAAAGGCGGCGTAGCGGTTGAGCGTCAAATTCATGAATCAACTGCCAGTTATGACGCGGGTGATAAAGGCCAATACCGCCATTTTATGCTCAAGGAAATTTATGAACAGCCTAACGCAGTGATGAGTACGCTCGAAGGTCGTTTGAGCAGCGAATCGGTAATGGACGAAACCTTCGGCAATGGCGCTGCCGATTTATTTAAAAAAGCAAAACACATCCAGATCGTTGCTTGCGGCACCAGCTATCACTCCGCAATGGTCGCGCGCTATTGGCTGGAATCACTCGCCGGAATTTCCTGCAACGTAGAAATCGCCAGCGAATTCCGCTATCGCAAATCCTTTGTACAACCCAACAGCATGGTTGTGACAATCAGCCAATCCGGTGAAACGGCGGATACACTTGCGGCATTGCGTTTAGCAAAAGAACTCGGTTATTTAGGTAGTTTGAGTATTTGCAACGTGGCCGGTTCATCGCTGGTGCGCGAATCAGATCTCGCGTTTATGACCCGTGCCGGAGCAGAAATTGGTGTAGCCTCTACCAAAGCATTTACCACCCAATTGGTTGGTCTGGCGATGTTGGTATTAGCGATTGGAAAATACAATGGCCTGTCAAATGAACAACAAAAAGAGATGGTCACTGCATTAAAAAATCTGCCGGCAAAATTGGAAGAGTCGTTAGCGTTAGCACCAAAAATCGAAGCACTTGCCGAAGAGTTTGCCGATAAACACCACGCACTTTTTTTAGGCCGCGGCGACCAGTATCCGATCGCAATGGAAGGCGCGCTAAAATTAAAAGAAATTTCCTACATCCACGCCGAAGCCTACGCTGCCGGTGAATTAAAACACGGGCCACTCGCATTGATCGACGCGGAAATGCCAATCATCGTTGTTGCACCGAATAACGACTTGCTGGAAAAATTAAAATCCAACGTGGAAGAAGTGCGCGCGCGCGGCGGTATTTTGTATGTGTTTGCCGATGAAGATGCAAAGTTCGAATCTGATGCGACCATGCGTGTAATCAATATTCCGCATATTCATCCATGGTTAGCGCCTATACTCTACACATTGCCATTGCAATTGCTGAGCTATTATGTAGCGATTATCAAGGGTACTGATGTTGACCAACCACGTAACCTCGCAAAAAGTGTGACAGTGGAATAACGTGCAATAACCCCCCCGGAGGGGGGGCAGTGTTAAATAATTAGTAATACTAACCCAGCAGTGACCTGGTTAAGACCAGGCTACTGCTGGTTTTTTTATTTTCAAAATGTTGCAGTTTGTAATAATCACTGATCACAGAAAAATAAAAAATTAAATTAATAAAACTATATTTTCTTTGCTATCGAAATCACCTTCAATATTTTTGGTTCACGCCAGTGATTTACGATTATCATTGATTGAAACAGTTGCTCGCTCTTTTCAGTTAATCCAATCTGATAACTTTGGTTCATATCAATGGATACTAAAGCCATACTGTTATCTACCATGGAAATTCTTAATGAACTTATATCAATGTGAATATTTGTAAGTCGCTTTAGGTCTTGCAAATGCTTTTCTATTTGAGATGCATTAAATGTTTCAACATGGCCTGTTGAATGTGAAACATCCATTGAAAAGCCAGGGTGATACTTAGAGATCATACCTTCAATATCGGCATTTTTTACCGCATTTTCGTGATCTTGTAAAAAACGTACTACTTTCTTTTCATCAAGAGGATTCAACCAAGAGGCAATATCAGGTATAAAGTTAACTATTGTTACTATTATTCCGAGCAAAGTTGAAAAGAAAAAAACATATTTATTAATGCGGTTAAAACGAAAAATTGACAATTTGAAAATTCCAAAATAGTAAAAATTGATATTAAACCAAGTTAAAAATAAATTTTCTCAGATTTGCTGATAATTCATTATTACGAGATATTACACAAAGACGCCGATGCCTTTGGTGTTTTATTTCTTACCAAGTCTAATTTATAGATCAAATAAACTTTACTGAAAAGGTAATCGTTTCTGAGTCGGGCACAAAAGACAGATTCCAATTACAGTGCACACAGAGCCGACTAATCAACTCAAGCCCCAGGCCCCCGCCATTGCGGCCGCTTTTGCGCGCGAGCCGGCCGTACATTTCGCTGATTTCCTGCATGGTCATTTCTTTATTGGTATTTTTAATGGTGACCGTTGAATCTTTATCCAGGCTGATAAAAATTTCTCCGCTGTGAGAATTTTCAATGGCATTCCTGAGTAAATTTCCTAATGCACATTTTACCATTTGCAGCGGTGCTATAATTTCCGAGGCCTGCAGTTCTTCCATTTTAATTTCAATATTTCTTTCACTGGCCAGGAAGGTGTGCTCTTTTATTATTTCTATTAATAGCTGATCAAGAAAAATCAATTCACTATTTTCCTGAACGCGGGCTGGATCTTTGGCGAGTACCAGCAAAATAGCGATCATTTCATTTACGTCACTGATCGATCCACGCACACAAGTTAAACGGCCCTTAACATTGTCGGGAATATTTTTTTCATCGAGGGATAGTTTTACTACGCCATCGATAACCGACAGTGGCGTTCGCAACTCATGGCTCGCCATATTGATAAAATCGCGTTCCCGCTCCAAAAATTGTTCGTTACGTTCGATATAGGTGTTCATTGCATCGACAATTACTGCGATTTCCCTGCTTGAGTTAGCGGGTAATAACAGGCGCTGGTTTTGCTTGTCCGGCGTTAGCCGTTGAATTTGTTGTGCAAGTTCTTGCAGAGGTTTGACCAACCATCCCGCTGCCCATGCAATAAAAAGACAAAGGATAAAACTGACAACTCCTGCAGCAATAAAAATAGTATTCCTGGCTTTTGCTTCGGTCCGCTCAAGATCATCAATATGCAGTAGCAAAACAAGCGATTGCTCACCGATCTCCCTGATCAATAGCACTCTGTTTTTTCCTTCAAATATAAATTCATCATGCAACCCTGGTCCAAGTTCAAGCAGTGGTGCATGGCGTTGATTATTTTCATCCAAAGCGAACATTGCCATGGCGTCAGTGTTTGGCCACTCATAGTCGGGGTCAACTGCGCGCCGGTTAATCAAATAATCCATTTCGCTTTTCAGCGATGAATTCCACACGAGTTTCTCGGCACTTTCGTTGACGACAAAGTCATTGGCCAATACGCCCAGTGTCAGCAATATCTGATAAGTGATTAAACCGATAATAATTTTTCTGCGTAAACTCCAGCGATAGTTAAATTTTTGCAGCGCATTAGTTGAATTCATAAACTCGCCAGGCGGTAGCCGATTCGTGGAAGGGTGTGAATGAGTTTGTTAGGAAAAGGTGCATCAATTTTACGGCGCAAGTCATGGATGTAAGCACGCAGCTTATCGCTGCCCGGAGGGCTATCACCCCAGATACATTCTTCAAGTTGCGTGTGGGTGACAATTGACGGACTCGCCTCCATAAGAAGGCGCAATAATTTTTTATACATTGGATAAAGTTGGATGGATTGTCCGGACCGACTCACTTCCATTGTAGAAAGATCAAAGCGCAGATCGGCAATTTCCAAAATACGCGCTTTGGCCGAACGGGACGTGCGCGCAATCAACGCCTCCATACGCACTTCCAATTCCAAAAACTCAAACGGTTTGGTCAAGTAATCATCCGCACCTGCATGGAAGCCGCTGACTTTATCCGGCAGTTCCGCGCGTGCGGTCAGCATGATGATGGGCACAGTGCTGTGGTGCTCTTCGCGCAATTCTTTTAACAATTGGAATCCGTCCAATTTGGGCAGGTTCCAATCCAGAATAATGCCATCGTACTGCTGGGTCGTTGCCAGCCACCGTCCCACTAACCCATCGGGCGCGGCATCCAATATGTGTCCTTTCGCTTCAAAATAATCGAATAAATTGGCTACCAGATTTTGGTTGTCTTCAACAATAAGCAGCTTCATTTTTCTCAATCCACAAGGTTGATCTGGTTCTGCAGGAGACAGTTTGCAGGGACAAAATAAGGACGGGGTGCCCGCTACAATAGCGCGCACTCATTCTTATTAACGATTGCTATTAAATATCAGTGAAACCAACTTGATAAGTCAAGAAATGTCTATGAATTCAAGTAGCGGCATTATGAGAAAAGCGAAAGCGGCAGATCACCTGGATTTTGGCGAGCGTTACTTTGCGGTTTCGCAGCTCAAGCATGCCGGCTTGGCGGCGACAGACTCCCGGTTGAAAGTGCTCGCTACCTTTTATTCTACCCATGGATCAAAGCAATCCATCCTTGATATTTACCGCACCTTGCAAAAAAACAAAACACCGGTGCCCTTTTCCACTATTTACAGTGTATTGAGCCGTTTTGCTGAAAAGGGCATTTTAGTCTCCCGGATGCAGATTAATGGTGCGAAACACTACGAGGTAAATTGTGGTGCTAATCCTTCACATATTGTTTGCTACAAATGCGGCAAACGGTTGAGTTTTTTTAACTACCAATTAATGGATGCCTGCAAAAAACAAATCCAACATTTAGGTGTTGATACCGAAGAATTTTCCTTGTCAATAAATGGTAGATGCAAAGCCTGCGCTGTTTAGCATGGCTATGTGTGAAAAAGGATTCTTTAGCGTTATCCGATTATAAAAATAGTTACAAAGTTCGCATAAAAAAATAACAGCTTGAACTTATGCCTTACCTGGGAATCATTTCTATTGTTAGTCAAAACCTTCTAATCCAATACGGAGATTACACTATGCGTACGCTTATCCTTGCGACCCTAACCCTGTGCAGTGCAACTGCTTTTGCCGGTCCACAATGTACAACGGCCGATAAATCAACCTGGTTAGACCAAACTAAATTCCAGCAGGAATTAAAAGAAAAAGGTTACGAAATTAAAGTATTTAAAGTAACCGACGGCAATTGCTACGAAATTTATGGCTGGAACAAAGACAAGAAAAAAGTTGAAATTTATTTCGATCCGGTTTCAGGTAAACCGGTCAAAGAGGAAATTGACGAGTAATGTCACCACAAACCGAAAAACTCTGGGACCCGCTCATCCGGTTGTTCCACTGGTCGATAGCGGGAATTTTTATTGCCAACTATTTCTTCAATGAAGCGGGGGATTCCTGGCACCAATGGTTAGGTTATATCGCCGTGGCTTGGTTGGTGGTGAGATTTTTCTGGGGTTTTTTCGGCGCCGGCGCGGCGCGTTGGGCAGATTTTTTCCCGACGCCTGCACGGCTTAAAACACATATCAGTGCTTTGATAAAAGGCGAACATTATCACCGCATGGGCCATTCACCCTTGGGCGGCTTGGTGATGATCCTAATGATGCTCTGTATTTTATCACTGGGTATCACCGGTTTTATGATGGAAGAAGTTGATTATTTCTGGGGCGAAGATTGGGTGCAAAATCTGCATGACGGGATTGCCAGTACTTTATTGGCGCTGGTATTAGTACATATAGTCGCTGCCTTGTTTGAAAGCTATCGCTTAAAGGAAAACCTTCCGTTGTCGATGATTACTGGCAACAGGCGCAAAGTAGAATAAATAACTATAAATGGCATCGCACACATTATTTAATCTGGATATAGACGGCCGCATCTTTTGCCAAACGCGCGATCTGGCAGACAGGGTACCAAGCGGATTACACGCAGCCTCATGCGTATTTATGCGCCACACAAAACTCACCGCAGCGGCTAAGGCTTTTATCGATGTGATGGGCGTGGTTTAAATCCACCGGGCAATAGACCGGGTGACTGCTATAGTAATCACTAATGTCTACTTTTTCGCCGGATTCCTCCCCTCCATGCCTGATGCTATTCCTCTACTGCTGCGTCGCCCCAAATTGTTGGCGTTGGCAGTGCTGACTACTTGCCTGAGCCTTGCAGCGCTGGTTATTTGGCAGCTGGAGCAAAACCAGCGCCATGCGATGCGTGCCGATGTGGAAAATATCGCCCAAAATCATGCGTTTTTAGTGCGTGATAGCCTGGATCAGGCGCTCACGCTCAATTATTCCCTCGCTGCCATGATCCGTCTCGGTCAAGGCGCGACCAATCGTTTTGACGATGTAGCGCGCGAGTTGCTGCCCTATTTCGAAAGTGTTTCCCATATCAGCCTGTCGCCTGATGGCATCATCAGCAAGGTTTATCCACTGGAAGGCAATGAAAAATCCATCGGTTTTAACCAGCTTGAAGATTCTGCCCAGAATAAAGAGGCCATTCGCGCGCGCGATACTGGCAAATTGACCTTGGCAGGACCGGTGCAACTGGTGCAAGGCGGTGTCGGTGCTGTGGCGCGTTTACCGGTATTTTTGGATAGCCAGGGTGAACAGCATTTCTGGGGCTTTACCAATGTGATTATCCGTATCAATCGCCTGCTCGAGACCGCCAACCTCAGCCAATTGGCCGAGCAAGGCATGGCCTACAAACTCTGGCGCCATAACCCGGATACCGGTGAAGAAGAAATTATCGCCGCGAATGTCCCGGAATATTTAGACGATCCGGTGCACAAATCGTTTGATGTTCCCAATGGCAGTTGGACGCTCAGCGTAACGCCTATCCGCGGATGGATTGGCGGTTGGCGGTTGGCGAGTGAAATCCTGATCGCCCTGCTGTTCAGTATGTTACTCGCCTACCAAAGCTGGTTGATGGTGCGTTTACAACGTCGTCGCTTGACCTTGCAGGATGCTGTCGCTGAGCAGACGCGCGAGTTGCTCAATGCGCGCGCGCAACTGCAAGCAACCCTCGATGCTATTCCCGATTTATTATTTGATATTGATGCAAACGGGATTATCCACAATTACCACACCAACCAACCCGAGTTGCTTACCATTGCGCCGGAAAAGTTTTTGGGTAAAAGTTTCCATCAATTTTTACCTCCGCATGCCTGTACGGTTGTTCACGCAGCCATTGATGAAGCGATGGAAAAAGATGTGTCATCCGGCAAAAGCTATTCGATCAATTTGCCGCGCGGTCATGCGACTTTTGAAATTTCGGTATCGCGCAAGGCCGATGACCAAAACGGCGTCGCCCGCTTTGTGGTGTTAAGCCGCGACATCACCCAGCGCCGCGCGGCGGAAGAAGAATTGCGCGTGGCAGCGACAGCATTTGAAGCGCGCGAAGGCATGATGATTACCGACCCGGATGGCATTATTGTGCGCGTCAATAAAGCGTTCACTGAAATCACCGGTTACGAGGCCAATGAAGTTATCGGAAAAAATCCGCGCCTGCTGAGTTCCGGTTATCACAATGCCGAGTTCTACCATCAAATGTGGGACGCGATTATTGAAAAAGGAAATTGGAAAGGCGAAGTATGGAATCGTCGCCGCACCGGTGAGATTTATCCCGAATGGCTCACGATTACCGCGGTAAAAAACCAGGAGGGAAAGATCACCCAATATGTCTCTACCCTGGCAGATATCAGCGAGCGCAAAGAAAGTGAAGAGCGCATAAACAAGCTTGCGTTTTTTGATCCACTGACGCAATTGCCCAATCGCCGATTGCTACAAGAACGGTTGGAACAAGCGATCGCCAGCAGCCATCGCCAACGCACGCTCGGCGCATTATTGTTTATTGATCTGGATGATTTCAAAACGCTCAACGATAACCGCGGCCATCACATTGGCGATTTATTATTGATCGCCGTTGCTGACCGCTTGCGCAGCGCTGTGCGCAAACAGGATACAGTCGCGCGCCTCGGTGGCGATGAATTTTTAGTGGTATTGGAGGGGCTTGGGCAAGTGCATGATGATGCGGCCGCCCAAGCGCAACACGTCGCCGAAAAAATTCTTCTCAGTTTAAATAATCCTTACGCGCTCGAAGGCCAGGATTATTTTAATTCGCCGAGCATCGGCATTTGTTTGTTCGGCGACCAACCGGCGCAAATTGATGAATTGCTAAAACAAGCCGACCAAGCGATGTACCATGCAAAAGCCGCCGGGCGTAATACCCTGCGCTTTTTTGATCCGGAAATGCAGGCAGTCACTGCCCAGCGATTTGCAATGCAAAATGAAATTCGCGAAGCATTGCATCAGCACCAATTCCAACTCTATTACCAGCCGCAAGTGGATCACACCGGAAAAATTGTCGGCGCTGAAGCATTGATTCGCTGGTTACATCCGCAACGCGGTATGGTGCCCCCGTTAGATTTCATTCCGCTTGCCGAAGAATCCGGTTTGATTTTAGCGATGGGCAATTGGATTTTCGCCACTGCCTGCGCGCAATTGGTTGTGTGGAGTAAATCCGCTGTCACCGCCGATATTATTCTCTCAGTCAATGTCAGCGCGCGCCAATTCCAACACCCGGATTTCGTTGCACAACTGCTGCTGATTATTCACGGCAGCGGCATCGATCCGCATAAGCTCAAACTGGAATTAACCGAGAGTATGCTGGTTGCCAACCCGCAAGACATCATCACCAAAATGGATGCACTAAAAACCCACGGTATTAAATTTTCGCTCGACGATTTCGGCACCGGCTATTCATCGCTCTCCTACTTAAAACGCCTGCCGATCAGCGAACTGAAAATCGATAAATCCTTTGTCAATGACATATTGATCGACCCTAACGATGCCGCCATCGCGCGCATGATTATCCGCCTCGCCCAGAGTATGGAGCTGACAGTTATCGCTGAAGGTGTGGAGACAAAAGAACAGCGCGATTGGTTGGAGAGCGAGGGCTGTTATAAATATCAGGGCTATTATTTTGGTCGACCAGTTGCCGTCGATCATTTCAAAACTGAATTCCATTAGCTGTCGCAAAGAAATATATTGCTCAACGTGTTTCCTTTGCGCCCGTAACCGGATGATCAATCCCTTCTTCAATCGGGACGACAGCAAGATCGAGGTTCGACAAGAGCGCACCGCAGGTCAATGGCAAACTGGCAGGGCGGGTAAATTTAATTGCCATTCCTGGAAACATTTAATGGAAAAAGAGAGCTAATTGGTTAAAATCTTTTTTTGGCTACTGAGGCAATTCGCGGTTCCAAATATTGAAAACATTTCACTCGTCAAGAAAATCACCGAAGCGCTGGTAATTCTTTAACGATTAAAACTGTATCCAGCATTCATCTCACTGCGGATAAGACCATGCCGAACTACCACATCATCATTCCCTCACCTGTTGGCCAACTAACCTTGATTGCGAGTGACAGAGGCCTGGCGGCGGTTTTATGGGAAAACGAAGATCCAAAAAGAGTAGGTATCGACAAAGGTGAAAACAATGATGATTTCCCGTTGCTGCTAACAACCGCGCAGCAACTGAAAGAATATTTTAACGGGACGAGAAAAGTATTTGAGTTGCCGCTGGATTTTTACGGCACCGATTTCCAGCAACAAGTGTGGCAAGCCCTGCTTACTATTCCCTATGGGGAGACCCGAAGTTACTTGCAAATCGCACAACACATTAATAATGAAAAATCCGTACGCGCCGTCGGGGCCGCTAATGGTAAAAACCCTATTTCCATTATTGCACCTTGCCATCGCGTGATAGGTTCATCCGGCAAGCTGACGGGTTTTGCAGGTGGCTTGGAAGCTAAAGCATTTTTATTGCAGTTGGAGTCACCCGTGCAACAATCCGATTTATGGGGCGATGTGCGCTGAGCCTTTTAATAACAGCTGCGGCATTAACTTATCACCCAAGCCACCTGGCTTGATGACGATATACGTTTTTCCCACTATCGTGATAAGGATCAAGTTGAAGTTGATCTGGTCATTGAGCAGGGCAAAAAAATATGGGGCGTGGAAGTTAAAAAAGCCACAAGTATTCAAGCAAAAGATGGTGCAGGCCTTAACCGTCTTGCCGATCAGGCAGGCGCACAATTCCAAGCCGGAATTGTGTTATATGGCGGTAACAATACCCTCCCGCTTGCGCAGAAAAATTGTTTTGCAATACCTATGAGCGCACTGTGGGAATAAACTATTGCAATTACAGCGTGATGAAGTGTTATTGCAATAAGTGTTTAAAGAAATTTAAAAAAACCCGGCATATATGTGCCGGGTTTTTTTTGCATTAATTTTTGCAGGTAACTCTGAGCCACGCCCACCACGCGCCGGAGCCAAGTACGCCGCTGTTATAACCGCAGGCACCACAGAAGGCATTCACCTCGTTAGTCGGGAAAGCACGGTTGTCGCCGATAGAATGGGGATTGTTATTGACATACACATCGCCATAAAGTTTGCCGGCATTAGGTCCGCAAGATTGAGGTGGTTCAGTGTCTGGAACATATTTCAAAATAGTTGGATCGCACACATAACCACTATAGGTATAACCACTTTGCGGGGATACAGTACATTGGCCCGCGTAGGCATCAACACCGACTACCTTGGTCGCTGCGAGCACACCGTTGTCGTAACAAACATAATTAAAATATGCACCCCAGGCTCCTCCGTGGATGTAAGTTAATTGCCAATTACAACTCAAGGGAACGGTCGCGGCATGGGTGTTGATAGAGACTGCAGCCAGGACAAAAAAAACAAAGGTCGCACCGATTTTTTTAAAAGTTTTCATACAAACTCCTGTTGAATTGAAAAGTTATTGTGGTGTGAATTCACAATAGTCATCCTGCTATTGCATTCACGGCAATAGAGTTCCACTGCCAGACTGATATGACTCAGCAAAAAACTCCTGTTAATGACAATTTGAAGTAGAAAATAAAAAATAAAAAAACAGACACGCTCGCCCCCGAAAAAGCAGGAGCGAAAGAGATGAATACACTAGTGGTGTAGTAGAGTGGTTAAAAAGCGGGAATCCTTTCTGCACATTATATGTTGATAGAGAGTGTAGAGGATTTTTTGTGGCAAATCGGCTTTTTTATTTGAATTGAAAGTTTTAGGATAAAAAAATTAAATAAAAACGAAAACAGATGCGCCAAAATAATATTTGTCGCATTTAAATTTATTGTTTCGAATTGAATAATCAAAGAAGTTTTCTAGCGGTGCTGTTTTTTACAGACCATCAAATTCAAACAAACTTTTTGCAGGTACATTCAGGGCGAGGATAATTTTTTCCAGGTTGTCAAAACTCGGTCCATGAATTCCGCGCTCAATATTACTGATGGATTCAATGCTCAATCCCACCTGTTCGGCTAACTCCTCCTGGGTTATTTTCCTGGCTTGGCGCAGTTGCTGTACACGTTTGCCAAACTGTTTTTTAAGCTGCACGAGGGCACCTATTTGAAGGTGAAGGGAGGCAGGTATCTTATTGAAGTTGAACTTCGGCTTTAACGAAGCTAGACTTCGGGTGTGATCAATAGGTGATCGATATCAGCCATTGAAATAGGACGAAACGGAGGAATTATGAAAAAGGCGGACAATGCGGAACTGAATCTGGATTTTCTAAGTAATTATGCGCTGGAAGATGAAATCTATTTACAACTGGACAAACTGCAAGCCTTGACCGCATTACAAACGTTGATGAATTCAACGGAAGACCCGGGCGTCCCCAGAAAATATCATCAGCACTATTCCGCAGTAGTGGAGGAGCAATTGCTACAATTGCGCGGTTTACTCAATCAGTTATTTGATTAATATTGTAAAAGTACAAACGTAAAAAAGTTGCATCTGTGCAGATGCAACTGAAGGTTACTTTAGAGACATAACTTTTTTGAAAAGGAAAAAATAATCACCCGGATCACATCAACTTATCATCCATCAGGGCGTACTTTATAGAGTTGTTGTTTGAACGCTGTTGTATGTTCCCGGAGCTGACTGACAAACATATCAACACCATGTTTTCCGGCCTGCTCCAACGGGTTTTCCCGTCGGCTCAAGCAAATGAGTAATTCGCATAACAAGGCGCATTGACCTTCCAGATTGACAAAGTCATCACACAATCTGATCCACTGCTCACTGGTGCGTTGTTCGCTGTCATTTACCTTGTTTAACAACCCTTCCAAAGGGGTTTGCAAATCATCAGGCTCCATTGTAGGTAGACCCCCTGAGGCAATATCACACGTATAACGCGTGTCCCGATTACCTAATGCTATCCATAACTACTCAAATGCTGTCTATAAGCGTGTTTATTCTTACATTTTAATATATTTATGTTGATGAATGGATGCTAGTCGATAATTACCATAGCTGTCAACCGTGTGAATCAAGCCGATTCACCTGTATTCGGATGACTTCCATGGCAAAACCTGCCGTCACAGAACTGGATCGCCAAATCGGGCAGCGCCTTAAAAAACTCCGTATGCAGGCGGATGTCAGCGCCGTTGCCCTGGCAGAAGCCATAGGTTCTACCCAGCAACAAGTTTCCCGTTATGAAAATGGTGAAAACAAACTCAGCGCCTCCCAACTTTACTTGCTCTCCCAATGTCTGGGTGTACCTATCTCCTGGTTTTTCCTGGAGTGCACTCCGGAGCACCCAGTTCCCCTGTTAGTAAAAGAACCCACCTCACACTATTTGCGCCACATCATCGAAGAAGAAATCCATTCACTGCAAAACTTCTGGCCGCGCCTTGCCCAAGACCAGCGCACGGCTATGTTGAGACTGCTGGATTCATTTTTGAAATAACCAACTCGCAGCATGGCGGGTGTTTGGCAGGCAGGTGGCGTCACTCAATCAACAACTCTAAAGTATGGCGCGCTTGTGCAGTAGCCCGTATGGAGCCTAGCGACATACGGGAGCTTTTGATGTTGATCTTGAATGTTATTTTAATACTCCAAAAAAACCAACCCCGCATTCCGCTAGGCTCCATGCGGGCTACACCATATACCGTTTAAACAACTGATTTAACCGCTCAATATCCCGCTCGGTATCCACCTCAACAGGTTTATGTTCCTCGTAATGCTCCAGCATGCTTTCAATAAATTGGTTAAGCACCGGAATCGCAGGCGCTAACTCCTTTTCCATGCTTTGCTTTTTACGCTCTAATAGCAATTCAATTTCTTGATTCACCTGTGGGAAAGCGGTTAATAATTCACGCAGTCGGTGAAATTCAATTGGCGCTGGTGTTTGGCATTTTTCCAACCACATGATGGAAAGCAGTGGGCGCAATACATAAAAATATTTTTTGAGCGGAACAATATCTTCTTTAAGATAACCGCAATAATTCGTTTTGGCCATGCTGCGATAGTGATAAATCCCCTTCACTGGTGAATAAATCTGGGGCAACAAAGCGCGTGCCGCAGGCGCAAATAAACCATCATCGACATACACAATAGGCGATTGCAGCCACTCCACAATACCGGGGTTTGATCGCCATAAAAGCGTTAACGCCTTGCGAATATCCCAGCCATTAATATCGATCTCATCCACAATCGGATATTCAATCACATCGCGCTTGTCTTCCAGGTCAATCGCCAAATACCAATCGCGCGGATGCACATAAATAAACCGCACATCGTAATCACTATTCGGTGATGCAAACCCCCATGCGCGGCTGCCTGACTCAATCGCGTACAACACTTTTACGTTGTGCTCTTGTTCAGCGGCTTTGATACGTTTCAGGATTTCGGTGTGGATATGGTCGGGGATCATAGCATTAGACACAACTCAAATAGGCAATTAGTCGATTAAATAATAGGCAACTGGACGCTAGCTAAATAGGCAATTGGACGATAATATAAGACTATCCTTGCAACCCTTATCAGTCCTTTACTCTCATGCCAACAACTTATCCCCGGTTGATCTCCGCCAAACTAGCCGAAATACTCAGCGATACACCAGTAGTGTGCCTGCTTGGCCCGCGTCAGGTGGGTAAAACTACCTTGGCCCGTCAATATTGTCCGGGATATAGCTATATTAATTTTGACGATTCCAGCCTGCTCAACATTGCCAGACAAGATCCATCAGGGTTCATCCAGGGCTTGGCGGAATACGTCATTCTCGATGAAGTGCAACGCGTTCCCGAACTCTTGCCTGCCATCAAAGCGTCCGTAGATGCCAATCGCAAACCGGGCCGCTTTCTGCTCACCGGCTCAGCCAACCTATTGCTACTTCCCGGCGTACAGGAATCATTGGCGGGGCGAATGGAGGTGGTTAACTTATTACCGCTTGCCGAACAGGAAATACAAGGTGGATCGCATTCACTGTTGCAGCGGTTGCTTGCAGGCGACATAACGGCAGCTATTCATGGCGAGCAGCAAGCCGTTCAGGGAATCGGTGATATTGTCTGTCGCGGCGGATTTCCTGAACCTATGACACGCACGCCCAACCGCGCAAGGCAATGGCATCGTCAATACATCAACGCCATTATCCAGCGCGATGTAAAAGATATAGCTGCCATTCGCGATGAGGCGGAAATGTTGCGGTTATTTGAAATGCTTGCCTATCGCACCGCGAATCTGGTCAATATCACCAGTCTGGCGAATGAATTACAAATGCGCCGCGAAACAGTAGAAAAATACATCACCATACTGGAACGTTTGTATTTAATTCGCCGCTTACCCGCGTGGCATAAAAATGAAACCAATCGTTTGATCAAAACACCCAAAATCCATTTGGTAGATTCAGGTCTCACCGCCACCTTCTGCAATTTACATGCGAGTAACTGGAATAATTTCAGCACCGATTTTGGCGCACTGTTGGAAACCTTTGTTGTGCAACAACTTACCACCCAGGCGACCTGGTTGGATGATGGCCTACGCTTTTCCCACTACCGTGATAAGGATCAAGTTGAGGTGGATATAGTCATTGAGCAGGGCAAAAAAATATGGGGCGTAGAAGTTAAAAAAGCAGCCAGTATCCAGCCTAAAGACGGTGCAGGCCTTAACCGGCTTGCCGCGTTGGCGGGGCCACAATTTCAGGGCGGGATTTTGTTATACGGCGGTAACAACACTTTACCGCTCGCCATAAAAAATTGTTTTGCGGTGCCTATCGATGCCTTGTGGAAATAACCGGCATATTTTCCAAACCCCTTATGTTTACTGGTGTGGCGGGCAATTGGCAGGTTGGTGGCGTCACGTAATTAACAACTCTTCAGGTAATTTACTCCACATCAAATCACTTGGATAAATGTACCTGGAGTAACGAAAGATGGACATGAAAGCAAAATCGTCACTGATTAGAAAATACCGCACCGAGCGTTTGTGGTCACAAGAGCAACTCGCTGAAATCAGCGGCCTCGGCTTGCGCACCATCCAGCGATTGGAAGCGCGCGGCAGCGGCTCGCAAGAATCCATCAAAGCCCTCGCAGCTGTTTTTAACGTAGAAGCCGACACCTTGTTCTGGCGTGATGGTGCTTACCAGACATACAAACATAAACAGTGGGGGTTTGTTATTTTGGCCGTTATGCCGCTGGTTGCGGCATTGGTACTGGTGATCAATGACCTTGTTGTGGCGCTACCGGCAGCGGGCATCGGAATTCTGTTTGGTCTGCTCACGCTGGTGACGGTTGCCTTCAGCTCAATGACAATCGAAGTCAACGAAAGCGAAATCAGTTGGTATTTTGGCCCCGGCCTCTTTAAAAAGAACCTGCCATTGGAAGAAGTTGGCCAATGCCAAAAAGTAAAAAATCCCCTCTGGATGGGATTCGGCATCCACGCCTACGGCACCGGCTGGATCTACAACGTATCCGGCTTGCTGGGAGTTGAAATCGAACTGAAAGGCGGATCATTTATCCGCCTAGGCACTGACGAGCCCAATTACCTGATTCAAGCGATAGAAGATGCAAAAGATAATGTGGAATGAAAAGCTGCGAATAGCGGTATAGATCCCAATAACACACCCATTACAAGCAACTAGAGCGTTCTATATCGCATCAAATACTACTAAAAGGGTGTTATTGGGTGGCCGCATCACCGATGATATAAAACCTATAGTGAACCATCCCCACGCATAGCCAATAATTTATCTCTCAAACTTTCCGCCCGCGCCTTAACCTGCACGGCATTCATATGCAACCCATTCACACTCCACTTATCCATCACCAATTCCGACATCGCCAATGCCGCCACGGCATCACACAGAAATGTGCATTGGCTTTGAAATTCGGTGAAGTCGTCGTAGAGGAGTAATAACTCATTCGTGGGGTTTTGGTTTGGTGGTGATGGCATAAAAGATCCCTCTATGATTAAAGGCGGCGGGCCGGTTTTTGTTGGTTGGTACTTCGGTGGTTGCATTCGGGGCATGGTAGTGCAATGTTTTATTGCAAACAAATTAGTGAGCCCAAATAGCCAGGATGTTGGCTATTTGGGCTCACTTGAATTTATGGAAGGGATTTTAGGGGATTAGGATTTAATCTCGAGAGCATATAATCCTCAATTTCATTTTTAAGCGCCCTTGGACATAATTAAATCACTTCCAGCAACTCTTTAAATTCGGAAGAGTTTACATCCATAGCCTCTATCAAGGCTTCTTTTTTGACAACTAACAACGCTCCATCCTCAAAAACAAAAAAATCCTCGTGGTTTTCAAGTAGAAATTTGGCTAAATGCCTTTGAATTCCAATATTTTGCAATTCAATTACACGCAGGTCATTCGTGCCATACTCTAGAAACTCTCCCCAGTTTTCACCTGCATGTTTATCCCCTAATTTCTCAACCAATATATCGTAATAATTACTGAAATAATTTTTCAGTTTAAATCTAAGAATGTTGTCTACATCAGATATAAGGTTATTGATTACTATATTAATGTGTTTTTGGCTTTTTGGATTAAACGTAATCGATTGATTTTCATCCCAAATCACTTTCGTTTTTTCATGATATTTTATAGAGTCAGAAATCATCCAGCTCAGAGGTTGAGAGTCCATCCAGTTAGCCATAAGTACAGCATAGTATTTTAAAACGTCTCTTGACCCTGATGGGAGCATCGGATTTGTTCCTCCCACCTCCTCTGCTTCCCAAGAATAGAAATCACATAAAAGTTCGAGTTTTTTTAATACAGAATCGTAACGAATATCTGACGATAGTTTTTTGGTGTCCAAATCACTTTTTTGATAAATGCTATTTTGGTATTTAGATTTTATCATTGAATAGGAGGATAGGATTTTTTCTGGGATTAAGATTTCTCTCTTCAATTTTTCTAGAATAGCTTTTGCATTATCATTTTTTATAAGAAAATTTGACCTTAAAGCAGAGTCATCTGATCGAATTTCATGGATCAGTGCGATGTTTGCATAGTGATTCCAAATATTTCTTTCGTTTTCAGAGAATGATTTTTTTGTAAACTCTTGTTCGGTTAGCGCTGCCTCAATATTTTTGTAGAAATTTTTACGGCCAGAAATTAACAACGGTTCTATGGGGCTTATTTCTCTATTTTTGACAACACGTAAGTCTATCTCTGGGTGCTCCCACCTATTCCGCTTATTTTGAATACGAGTACAGATAATATTTCCCGAAAGCTCTCGAGTGAGTCTTCCAGCACGCCCAGCCAAATTCCAAAAATCAATATCCGTGAATTTTGTAAGGCCAATAGCATTGCTAAGTATGAATATATTTTTAGCCGGAAGATTAACGCCTTCTAGTAATGTTGAGGTGCAAAATACAAAGCTTATAACTCTATCAGAAAATAGCTGTTCGACCTTTTCTCGTATTCTTTGGGGAAGACTTCCAAAATGGAAAGCCACGCCCTTTTTAAGGCAATTAATTAGAAAATATTTTTTATGCAGATGTTCCTCAATGACTGATATAACTTCATCAATGCGATCATCTTGTTTATCCGGCAAAGTTTTCGAGAACTCCAATGCATACTCAATGGTGTCGTTCTTTGTATTGCAATATATGATGCTGGCGTCACGCTTATTTAAACGCTTAACCCACGCATAAAAATTATCATTGCTAAAATCAACATCTATATTTTGTTCATCCGCTACATCGGAAAACATTAAACAACGCTTATCCAGAAAATCCAAAAAGTATCTATTCTGAGAAACTGGTGAGCTTTTTACACTTTTTGATTCCTCTGTACTCTTCTCAAAAAGTTGTAGAAAAACTTCTGGGTTAGGGATATTAGGCGACGCAAAATAGAGCTTAATACTCTTTCTCTCGGCCTGTAGAATTGCATGATAATATAGTGGGCTTCTTGTATCATTTTGGGATGTGACTTTTTGTGCCTCATCAATGAATAGATATCCAATTTTAGGATTGCTAAATTCCGCGAGGTACGCTGTTAATCGCTCAGGTGTAAAAATAAAAATAAACTTTTTTTCTTCAGCTTTAAAAGCCTCGGAAACAGTTGGATGGGAAATTATTTTATAGTTCTTTACATCAGAAAATTCCTTTTTTAACTGTAGCAAAGTTTGATTTATCAATGCTCTTGTTGGAACAAGGATAACTATATTTTCATTGCAATTATTCTCCTCTATCAAATGCCTTATAAATTCTTTAATAATGAAAGACTTTCCTAATGATGTTGGCCCTGAGAAGCTGTAATGGTTACTATTCTTTAAGTTTCTAAAAATATCATATTGCTCATCGGTAAAGATTAAGTCTTTGCTCCGAGATTTTTGGTATATTTCCTTAAGACTTTTCTCAAAAACAAGTTCAATCGAGTTATCGTGAGAACCTAGATCATTGTCTTCTAAAAATTTTATCGCAGGGAAATTTCCAAGCTTGACTAATATAGAGTGAGCAAACCTCTTAAATAGGTCATCGTGTTTATAGTCATCAATTAGAAGGCTCACTGCTTTATAAGCTTTATTTTGTGCGTCAAATATTTTTGAGCGCGAAAGAATGTCTGCGAAACGCAATAAATCAACATATTCCTTGGAGCTTAGAACCGTTTTTTTTGAGTTAAAAAAAATTGACGCAGATAACATCTCTGCTTTTATGAATAATTCTCTGAAATATTCCTCTCCAAGTATCTCCTGCGATAGTTTATCAAAAAAACTCATGCTGTAATCTCCTGCTGAATTTTTTTGCGGCTATCTTCTAGGTTTGTAAAAGGCAGTACATATATATAGAAATGGTGACCTAAAAGGTCGTGTTCTTCAATTTTATTTTTTATGTGATCAAAAGATTTCTCAACTTCTGACTTAATTTGTTCTTTAACTTTAAGGCGAAATTCTGAATTGGGAAGGCGCTTATCTTCTGCACTTATAGCTATTTCATAGCCAACAAATATTCCGAACGCATCATCCACCTCAAAATCATTATCCCGCTTTGGTATTATGACAGACCGAATAAAATCTACTTCCTCTTCAGAAAACTCTTCTTTTTCCAAATTATCGCTGACAAGAGATTTTTCATACGGCAAGCCACTCTTCTTATCTCCCTTTGCGTTAATACAATTTTTGAACTCATAAATTGATTTAAAGGCATTAGTTAATGCTGTTGTCAGTGATTTAATTGTCTTGGATTCACCAAAGATAAGTTGATAGTTTCCATTATCTAGCTTTAAAAAATGCACTCCGTCAGCACCATTAACATAATGACCCGTGGATGTTTTTAATTCTAATTTGGAAAGAATTTTAGGCGCGTTTAAATGCGTTTCCAGAAAGCAATATAAAAGAAGTTCGCCCAATTCGCCTTTATTTCTAAGATAATCTAGAAATTTTTCTCTAGCTTTTTTAGACAAACTTCCGGGACGATCAGAATAACGTTCCCTTACCTTTCTTGATAATGAATATTCTATCAAAGGGTCAGTTAAACGATCTGATAGCGAGTTGTAGTCAAATTCATTTGCATTTATTTTCAACGAAAACAAATCTAGCTTATTTTTTTCATACTCATCCAAAACATTCGAACTTATATGATCAAAGCTTTCTAGAAATTCCTTACTTTTAATACTTAGTTCCATGTCTCAACTTCCGGTGATGTATAAAACCAAAGAAATATCTCATGAATATAGCGCAACCTGACTATAGGTTTTTTCTTGCCCTTTTCTGATGGCCTGAAAACCCTATTTGCGACAATAGGAGAATTTTTGATCGAATGAAAAACTCTAAAGCTTTTCAGTGAATGCGACAATATTATCAAGACACTCTTGATAATTTTGCCTTGGAAGCTGCACTCGATCCCCGTCGGGCATGTTGTAGTTAGTCTGCCAATCAAGACGGCACATTGGAATTCCGAGGCTTGACGAAACCTTACCTGCAGTATGAAAATCTTTGACATTACTTACAAATATCTTTTGCCACTCAGCAGAAGAACTTATTGAACCATTAACGGAAGCAAACAATTGTGGCGTCAATTTCCATTGTTCAAAACAGAAATCGATTAATTCATTTCTCACAGAATTGAATGCAGTCGCCACTCCAGCATTTGTTGTGTAATTATTAAAAACAAACTCAAACAATTTTGGTAATTCAAGATCGAACTCGTCCACTTTATTTGAGAAAGTAACTATATCTTCCGCATATTTCTTTAAAGCCGAAGAAGGATACTCACCATACAAAAGCATCAAAATACCTTTAATACCTTCCAGCGAGCTAAAATCCGCCATCATTGGAACGACCAGATAATCCGAAGAAACCAATGCCATCTGGGTATAAATTGAAAAGCTAGGGTTGCAGTCGATAAAAACAGTAAGCGAAGAATAGTGCTCAGATCTGAATTCAAGCTCAGCAAGCCGGCGAATTGCAGTCATGTATTCCTGCCATGCTTTTCGATTTGCTGGATTAATCACAGCATAATTCAAAGCTAAGGATAATGATTCCAAGAACGAGTCACCGGGAATTAAATATAAATTTTCAGGGAGCCCACGATTATGTTTCGATACTTGAACCAAATATGAATCTTTAATGGTGTTGAACCCTGAATTCCCTTTCAAAAGCCAATCCATGAAGCCAACAATATTTCGCCTAGTGCTTTGGGCTTGTATTCGCTGATTAGTTTCATAGCCTCGATGGCCACCGCCCAACAAAAATTGCGAGATATTCGCTTGAGGACATAAATCAATCACCAATACTTGTTCTTGGGGATGATTTTCGGCGTACAGACAGGCTGCGTTTTGGCAAAGAGTCGTTTTTCCGACGCCACCTTTATTATTGTAAAATGCGTAGATTGATGTACTCATTGTCACCTTTCCGTTGTGTTAAAAATGGTGTAAATAATCATATTTTATTTGCTAGTAAATAATAGGCCATAGCAGTAGCTATACATTTAAAATCGAAAATCTTAATGGCAAACTCGGCTCATGGACTAAAACTTAGTAGCGACAAAATAGAAGTGTATTTCTTAGTGCGCCGAACGTCCGCTTTGGGCACAAAGCAGAAGTCAGATAATTATTTTTCCGCATATTCCACCATTCTATCTCGATGCCTACTTAATGCATTTTCATCTGGATAGAATCGACTCGGCATATCTAAGGCTTTTCCTTCGTAATCTAAAAAGTAGTTTTTAACTATTTCATCATTCGATTGTTTCTTTAGTGCTGGAGAAATTATCAATCTAAAACTTTTGTCGAACGAAATTAAATACTGGTCAAATGCTTTGTCATAAAGTGCATTTAAAGCAATGCCATTGCTGGGGAGAGCCCTGCGATTTTCATCTTCAGACCAAGGAATAATATGGCTGGCGACGAGTAATTGCGGAATCGCCAAACCTGAAATCGCGCAGCGATTGTTGTAGCTTTGCAACACAGTCCGGCGGAAGAAATTTTGAACGCGACGCGCTTTTATTTCGCGGATTGTTTCTGTTTCACCGGTAGGAAACTTTGGTTCTTTTATTTCATAAACGGATGTAACAGGTTCTGGGTTGGTAATGCGCGATTCATAAAGCGCTTCGGCTTTTTCGGCGATATCGGTGGAGTTTTGCATAAATGCATTCCACAGTGCGCGATCGGCCTTACTGGTATTGCTCATACCTTTTTGGTGAATGGATGGATCTAAGCTGGCGAAGTTAACGGCTTTTAGGGCAACAGCAGAGGGTGACCGGCTAATGATATTGGCCAGTTGAATAATGTCGGGGTTGGTTTTGTGCAATTTGCCGAACGGAGTGCGGCAATATAAATGCAAGGTGAGCAGCAGCTCGTCCTCTTGCCAATCATTAGCCATGCAGAGTCCCCCAAGGGGCAATAGCTAACATCCAATCGTTATTCATATGTATTTCCTATCCCAGTCCTATGGCGTAAGTTTCTACTATAGCCGAAGATTCGTGAAATACATCCCATTACATGATGGGTTTTTGTAAGCCAAAAGCTATTGCGCTGTATTTAGTAGCTTCCAATCACCTGCCCAAGCTTTTCCAAAAGCGCTTCTTTGGTGTCTGTTCCCGCCTTATCCAACTTCAATTCCCGCCAGCGCACCGCTGGCAGGTTTTGCACTCCGGTTATTCCCAATAAATCCTATTCAGGCTTGCGGTTGTAGAAAGAGCATGAGACTTACCGATCAATCGCCTTGCTTGGTGTTGTCCAAGCGATAAAGTGGCGAATCCTCATATAGTTTCCAAATCGGACAGGAGAAAAAACCACATGGACAATAAACAGGTAAAAGATATGCAATCCCAATTTGATGCCTTGGCTAAACGTGTGCCGGATGAAAATATTGAATTCTGGTTTGCACGGGATTTGCAGGAGCCACTGGGTTATGCCCGTTGGGAGAATTTTTTAGTTGTCATAAGAAAGGCAATAAAGTCATGTGAATCAACAAGTTATGATTCCTCCGATCATTTTCGTGACGTCACGAAAATGATCGAACTTGGTAAGGGGGGATGCGAGAGATTGATGATTTTATGCTCACCCGATATGCCTGTTATTTGATCGCCCAAAACGGCGATCCGCGTAAGGCGCCTATTGCGTTTGCCCAAAGCTATTTCGCAATTCAAACGCGCAAGCAGGAACTTGTTGAAGACCGTATGAGGCTGCAGGCGCGGTTAGATGCACGTGAACGCTTGCGTGAATCGGAAAAAGAGCTTTCACAAAATATTTATGAGCGCGGTGTAGATGATGAGGGCTTTTTCCTTGGGTATGGTGATTTGATGTTTTGTATGAAACTTTCCGCCTTTTATCAGCGTACGTTCTTTGCCTAATATGCTTTACCCCATTTAAAACCCCGACCCCGGCTGTTTCAAAAACTCAATAAAAATAGCCATGCCTCCAAGTGGGGTATGGCTTATCGTTATTAATTTCCTATCTCTCACGCATGACGTTAGTCCTAGCCGAAAAACTGTGAAATAAATCCTATCCTCGCGGAAAATTTGTAAGCCAATCTCCACTATTTTCGGAATGCGAAATGATGGTTAACTGGAGCCTGTATCGCGTTCTTAAATTTCCAATACGGACAGGAGTAAAAACCACATGGACTACACGCAAGTCAAAGATATGCAATCGCGATTCGATAATTTGGTACGGCGGGTACCGGGGGAAAACATTGAATTCTGGTTTGCGCGGGATTTGCAGGAGTTATTGGGATATGACAGTTGGGCAAATTTTTCTATCGCCATGCGGCGCGCGATTAATGCATACGACTTGATCGATTATGGGCCAACAGATCATTTTCGCAGCGTCACGAGAGAGGCCATATTGGACGGCGATATGGAGTGTGATGTTGAGGATTTTATGCTCACTCGCTATGCCTGTTATCTAATTGCCTGGAATAGTGACGCACGCAGAGCGACGATTGTTTTTGCTCAAAGCTATTTTGCAATTCAGACACACAAACAGAAACTGGTTAATGACCGTATGCGTTTGCAGGCGCTGATAGATGCCCGTGCAGGTTTGCGTGAATCGGGGGAGCTATTAACCAACAACTATGAACGGGGTGTGGATGATGCAGGTTTTGCACTGCTGCGCTTACTTGGAGATTCTACAAGTGAGGCGCAGGGCCAGCGCAAAATTCAGCAGGAAAACTTCGCTGATATTAAAAATCTCGCGCGACGGTTGAAAGGTGAGTTGCACGAGCTGGTGAGGGATTTTCTAACTTAACGGGTTATTTTATGTGAGTGGCCATGCACCTTTTTTACCAACGGGTATCAGCGTATTTTCACGTAATGCAAATACATAAAACACAACAGCCGATTTTTTAAAAACTCGAACCTGGTTGCTGAAGGAATTCAATTTCTTCCACTGTGGATGTTCTGCCAAGTATCTTATTGCGATGCGGATAGCGGCCAAAGCGGTTGATGATGTTTTAATGCTGAAGCTCAAAATCCAGATTGCCTTCCAGACCGGGTGCGCTAAATAACACCACGGCCGCTTGGTGGATTTCTGCTGATTCGCTGTGCATGAAAGGAGATATAAAAAGCGGCGTTCGACCGGTGACAAGGCTTTGTCTGCGTTTACTGTGACCGCCTCCTGGGCTAGTGCTAAGGCCAGTGAGTCATTGGCGAAGGCTTGGGGGGTCTCCCTGAATATATTACTGCGCAATCATAAATGGATAATATAGTATCTATTTCGTGCTATATTATGTATTTACAGACAATATATTATCTATTTTTACTTATGAGCCTTTTATCCCTACATACTCCCAACGATATCCAACTGGAGCTGGCGCGCTTTGTACGTGCGCGGCGTAAGGCTTTGAAGTGGACGCGGGATGTCTTGGCCGAGCGGAGTACTGTGCCGGCGCCGACAATCAAGCGGTTTGAATTGACGGGTGAAATTTCTCTGCGGCAATTATTGCTCTTGTGGCAGTGTGTGGATGATCTGGAGCGCATGGCTGCCTTGTGTAAACCTTCGATAGTGAAAAAGCCGGCCAGCATTGAAGAGGTGTTGAATTCATGACGAATTACAACCGCGTGCGCAAGCTGGATGTGTTCAGATGTTTGGGCGATGGTTCGCAGGTCGCGGTGGGGACTCTCGCACAAAATGCGACGGGCGTTTATTTTCAATATGACTCGGGTTATCTCGCCCATTACGCATCATTATCTCCCTTCAAATTAGCGTTTAACCCCGAGTTGCATCAGGCTCCTGCCGAACCCCATGTGGGGTTGCATGGGGTGTTTGCTGATTCGGTACCTGATGGTTGGGGAATGTTTTTGATGGATCGGATTTTTCGCCAGGGTGGCATAGCGCCGCAACAGATTACCGCCATGGATCGATTGGCCTATATCGGCGAGCGTGGTATGGGCGCATTGAGTTATTACCCGAGTATGGAGCCGGAAAATAATAGCGATCGGCAGTGGCTGGATTTAGACCATCTCGGCAAAGAGGCGCAGGCAATTTATGACGGTGAAACCGAATTGGTTTTGGCAGAGCTTGCCAGGGCTGGTGGTTCCGGTGGCGCCAGACCTAAAGCACAAATTTATTTCGACCCTGATTTTCCCACTCACGCCAGCACACAAAATCAGCCAGGTTTACAGCCTTGGTTGGTGAAATTTACTTCACGCAATTTGCCTTTGCAGCATGAAGAATCCTTATGTGAAGCAGCCTATTTGCAGATGGCGGCGAATGCCGGAATTAATGTACCGGAATGGAAATTAATAAACGCATACGCAACAAAAGATGCAATTGCCTGGTTGGCGTTGAAGCGTTTTGATTGCACTCCTGCGGGGCGTTTTCATATGCACAGCGTGTGCGGTTTGATGGATGCATCTTTCCGTATACCGTCAATGGACTATGCAGATCTCATCAAAATCACGCAGAACTTATGTAAAAGTGTTGCTGCTGGTCAGGAAGTATTTGTGCGTGCGCTGTTTAATTTATTTGGTTTGAATCAGGATGATCACACAAAAAATTGGGCTTATTTAATGGATGATGTTGGCAACTGGAATTTGTCACCTGCTTATGATGTGACTTTTAGCCCTAATGCTAATAATGAACATATGATGGCATTTAATGGTTACGGCAAAACGCCGCCACTGGCGGCCATTCAACAGTTAGCGAAAGTGGCGAATTTTTCTGATTGGAATGCTGCAAAAGAAGTTGTTCAAAAAATGCTGGATACATTCAGTGATTGGCAATGCATTGCCACAGACCTTGGTGTAAAAGCGAGCACGCGTAAATTAATTGGCAATCAGCTCGCTAACCAGCAAAAAATTTATCGCGCTCTTTACCACTTAAATTGATTGAAAATTACAATAATTTCATCCGGACAAACCATCAAAAATCAGCGAGCGGTGTACGGCAAACCCTGCTTGCGCACCATCGCCAATTGCAAAAGTTACGCTGCCCATTGGTCTGCCTAGATCACCGCAGGCAAATACGCCGGGAATTGAGGTTTGTTTTAATTCGTCGGTCTTTACATAAAAACCCACCGGGCTTTCGGCGAGTTCGCAGCCCAGATCTTGCGCGATTGGGCTGGCGGGTTTGGTGAGCGAGGCAACAAAAAGTCCGGCGAGTTCGACCAATCTGCCATTGGCGAGTTTAATGATGACGGATTGCTCGCCGGCAATTTCGCTAACCGTTTCGGTTTCTATTTGCACATTGCGTGTGGCCAATTGCTTGCGTTGGAGTTCATCCGGCGTAAAACAATTGTTGGTGAATAATGTAGTTGGGCCCCAATCGGGAATTAACAGCGCTTGATGCAGTGATGCTTCGCTGGTGGCGAGTACGCCGAGCGCGCCCTGGTTTAATTCGTAGCCGTGGCAATAGGGGCAGTGGAAAACGGTTTTTCCCCAGCGATCCTGCAAGCCGGAAATGGCTGGCAGGTGGTCACTGACGCCGGAGGCGAACAGTAATCGTTTGGCGCTCAGGGTTTTATTATCGCTAGTGATAACGGAAAATAAATCGCCGGTTTTTTCTGCGGATTCAACGCTGCCTTCAATCCAGGTCACGGTGGGATATTTCAGTAATTGTGCTTTTGCTTCGTCAGCGATGGCAGACGGTGTTTTTCCATCTTGCCCCAGCACACCGTGTGAATGTGATGCGAAACGGTTGCGGCGGATACCCGCATCGATCACCAATACATTGCGCCGTCCGCGCGCCAATTGCAGTGCGCCCGCCATACCGGCATAGCTGCCGCCAATCACAATGACATCGTAGGTTGTTTGCATAAACTCACCCTTCCTGTGCAGGAGAAATTGATTGCTCTGACGATGAATGTTCATCCGGGAAAATCGAATGTTCGTGGTGGCCGGGAAAACCATGCGCTTGTTTGCGTTGATGGAAATCGGCGCTGAGTTGCGCGAGGGTCACGGTGCGGAAACGTTCCAGTAATAAGGCTTCGGCGTCGTGAAAGGCTTGGTTGAGCGCGTTGTTCACCGCTTCTTCTACCAGGCATCCCGGCGCTTCGGTGCGATTGCCCATGGCGAGCAGCGTGGGTTCATCCAGTGCGCGGTAAATATCGTGAAGGCTGATAGTTTCCAGCTCGCGACAAATCTGCCAGCCACCGCCGTGGCCTTTCGTGGAACACACCAGTCCATGCTCGCGTAGGCCGGCGAGTACACGGCGAATCACCACGGGATTGGTTTTCATCATGTTGGCCAAGGCTTCCGATGTCATTGGGGTAGCGACTTCGGCCATGTGCAGGAGGACGTGGAGCACGCCGGATAGTCTGGAATCTCGTTTCATAAGCAGTATCCTTTCATGTAACTGTGTTAGTTGCGTGAAAGATACGCTATGAATGCAGGTTATGCAACTTTTATTGTTACATAATAAATACTGGAAAAGATGGGATGATGTTTTTAAGGATGCACATCCAGCGCCGCCCGCTCGCTGCCATCCCTATAGAAAGGTATCGAGGTATGTTCGTGGATGACCAGCCAGCGGCCGTTATACTGCTTCAAGCAAGTAGTGGCGCGGAACCAGAGATCTACTTCCTCGCCCTCTTTCTTTTTACCGGACATATGCAGGAGCGCAGTAGTAATCGCCAGATTACCTGAGAGTTCAGTGTTTACGTCTTGATATTCCAGGTTGATGGAGCCGTCCCAGGTGTCAAACCAGCTGGCGATGTCGCCAACATTCATGCCGATGCGAGTGAGCGGTGGTGCGAGATCAAACAACCGAGTGGCGGGTTTGTAGAGGGATGCCAGTTTGGCGGCATTTTTTTCGGCATGCGCCTCGGCAATTTGTTGGAGAATGGTCTTGATGGTGGACTTATCGTTCACAGAATTCATAAATACTCCTTCATCGCTAAACACAAGGTTTTGACAATGAAGGAGGCGACTCTGTTCTGGCGGGAATCCCGGAATGGGATCTGGTTGGCAAGTCTGGGGCCAAGGTGATCAGGCCGTTCTGCAATCCTTTGTCCGTGTAAATCCCTATCCTGCCAGGCGTTCCGTGTATTCCTGTTCCAATTGTGTATGGACTTTCCAGAAGCCTTCCGGTGTTTTGCCGGAGAGGATATCGCGCAGAATATTGAGGTGCGTATGCCAGCCGGAGGCGACGCTCAGGCGCTCGGATTGCCTGGTGAGGCGGCGATGGGTAACGGTGAGTTTTACCTCATCCTTGTGTGGCGCCAGTTCGAAGCTGACTTCTGATTCCTCATCGGACCCTGCATTCCAGATATAGCTGAGCAAGCGCAGTGGTTCGCAGGCGGTGACTTTGCCAAGCATGGGAACATCACCCGCGCAGTCGCTGTATTTGGGGGGTGGGATATCATGTTCGGGCGAGAGTTCGGAATTGCGGAAGGTATGTTCTACCTTGCCGCCAACCTGCTGTTCGACATCGCCCGCAGCCAGCCATTTGGCGCGTTTGTCGGAATCGGTCAGGTATTGCCAGACGCGCTCAAGCGGGCCGGGCAGGATGCGCTCAATGCACAAGGTATCCGGGGCGGTTAGTACACCATAATCATTCATCTCAAACTCCTTTGGCCAAAGGCCTTGATGGGAAAGTAAGGGTCTGGCCTGATGAATAGCCGACCCGGGTTAATCCGTGCTGTCTGGAATCTGGCCATCCGCAAGTAGTGCGGCGGTCAGTGCATCCAGCCGTTGGTTCCAGAATTGTTCGTAGTGGCGCAGCCATTCGATACCACCCCGCATGGGTTGGGTATCCAACTGGCAGGTGTGGTTGCGCCCCTGGATATTGCGTACCAACAGCCCCGCACCTTCCAATACCTTGATGTGCTTGGAGACTGCCGCAAGCGTCATATCAAACGGCGCTGCCAGCTCGCTGATACCGCAAGGTGCTTGCGCCAGCCGGGCGATCATCGCGCGTCGGGTTGGATCCGCGAGTGCATGAAAGACGGCATCAAGTTGTTCGTTCTGATTGTTTACCATATGGTTAAGTATTATCCCGTAAATATTAATTGTCAACCATTTGGTTGAATATATACCTTAAAGTCTCTGATCGTTAACGGATGGAATTATCGGTGCAATGGGTGCCGCTTATCAAAAATTCATCGCTATGAGTTTACATAAAGATGAATATATGCATCATTTATGTTGATTATGGTTATAATGATGTATATATTCATCTTTTTTGCCTATAAATTATCTTCTATATGACTGCCATGGAACAGCTCGGACTGCACATCAAAATCCTGCGTAAGCAAAAGGGTTGGAGCCAGTCACAGCTAGCGGAAATGGCCGGGTTGGATCGCACTACCTTGGGCATGCTGGAGCGCAACGATTACACCGATATCGGTATTCGTAAAGTGCAGCGCGTATTGGAGTTGTTAGGTAAGAAGCTGACGCTGGCGAATGCAGGCTTACCCACCTTGGATGAATTGGTAGCGGCGCAAGCACAGGAGCGTGAGCGTGAGTGATAAGGTCGATGTATTTGTAACTCGCCAACTGGTCGGACGGCTGGCGCGTGCGCAACAGCGTCATAGTTTTACCTACGGCCTGGATGCCACCGAAGCGCTTTCGCTCACTATGCCCTTACGCCTGGAAACCTATAGTTATGAGCAGGGTTTGCATCCATTGTTTCAGATGAATTTGCCTGAGGGTTATTTGCGTCAGGCGCTTGAGCGTTTTGCCGCAAAAAGTTTCGGCAGTGATGATTTGAGTTACCTCACGCTGCTGGGCAATCATCAAATCGGACGCCTGCGTTACAGTCCGGCAGATATGCCGCTGTCCGCCGATAATCGCACCATACTTTCGCTCAATGAATTATTAGGTAGTGGTGATGCGGCGTTATTCCAGCAATTATTTGAACGCTATGCGATGCATTCCGGGGTCGCTGGTGTGCAGCCGAAAGTATTGATGGATGCGCGCAATGACAATGCAAATTTGCTTACGGATAAAGCAACCTTGCCATTAAAAAAATACATTGTGAAAAGTTGGGGCGCTGAATGTCCGGAATTGGCAGCTAACGAATTTTTTTGCCTGACACTTGCGCGCACTGCAGGGCTACAAACACCGAATTTTTTTCTCAGCGATAATGGCAAGTTATTAGTGTGCGAACGTTTCGATATTGGCGAACAAGATGAACCCTTGGGGTTCGAAGATTTTTGTGTCCTGCAAGGGAAAACAACCCAGCAAAAATATGAATCGAGCATAGAAGCTTGTGCAATCACTGTGGCCCAATTTGTATCGCCCGAGTGTGTACAGCAAAGTTTGGAAGATTTATTTAAATTAACGTTGCTCAATGTAAAAATCAGGAACGGTGATGCGCACCTGAAAAACTTCGGCGTTCTTTATTCCGGTTTGCGCGACTATCGCAGCGGTCAAAGCCCTTTCGCTATGCGCAAGTTTGCACCCGTTTATGATCTTGTGAGTACGACACCCTATATTCCGCGCGATTCAATGGCGCTCACCTTAACGGGCAGTAAACGCTGGCCGAAATGGAAAGTATTGGAAAAATTTGCCAGGATTCACTGCCGCTTGAACAATAAAACCATTGAGCAAATTGTAAATGACGTTGAAGAGGCCTGTACTGCCAGCTATCCATTATTGGAACAGCTAATGGCTACCCATCCCGGTTTCCAACCGATTGGTGAAGAAATCGGAAAATTAATACAGCAAAGGATTGCTTAACTTATGAAAACTCCCCTCTCTATTTTAAATACCGTTTTCGGCTACCACGATTTCCGTGGCCCGCAAGCGGCGGTGATTGATGCGTTAGTGGCCGGTGATGATGTGCTGGTGCTTATGCCGACCGGTGGTGGTAAATCGCTGTGCTACCAAATCCCGGCGCTGGTGCGCGAGGGTGTGGGCATTGTGGTATCGCCGTTGATTGCATTGATGCAGGATCAAGTCAGTGCCTTGCGCGAGTTGGGGGTGCGTGCCGGATTTTTAAATTCGTCGCTTACAGCGCAAGAAATGTGGCAGACAGAATTAGCGCTGGAGCGCGGCGAGTTGGATATGCTTTATGTCGCGCCCGAGCGTTTGATCCAGCCACGCACGCTGGAATTATTTCATCGCGTAAATATTTCCCTGTTTGCGATTGATGAAGCGCACTGTGTGTCCCAATGGGGTCACGATTTCCGCTCCGACTATTTAAAACTGGAATTGCTGCACCGCGAATTTCCGCAGGTGCCGCGTATTGCACTCACGGCGACGGCGGACGTGCGTACGCGCGATGAAATTATCGCGCGCCTGCAACTGGAAAATGCACAACAGTTTATCAACGGCTTTGATCGTCCCAATATCCAATATCGCATTGCGCAAAAAAATAATCCTAAAATCCAGTTAATGCGTTTTTTGCGTGAAGAGCAAGCGGGCAATTCCGGTATTGTGTATTGCCTGTCGCGCAACAAAGTAGAGCAGATTGCCGAATGGTTGAGCAGCGAAAAATTTACCGCGCTGCCCTATCACGCCGGTTTGCCTGCGAATGTACGGCAAAAAAACCAGGAGCGTTTTTTGCGCGAAGACAACATCATTATGGTGGCGACTATCGCGTTTGGCATGGGGATCGATAAGCCCGATGTGCGTTTTGTGGCGCATCTGGATCTGCCCAAAAGTATTGAAGCCTATTACCAGGAAACCGGCCGCGCCGGCCGCGATGGTGAACCCGCAACGACTCTGTTGCTCTATGGTTTGGAAGATGTCGTCAAGCTGCGGCAAATGATGGCGCAGAGCGAAGGCAGCGAAGAATTTAAACGCAATGAACAGCAGCGTTTAAATGCGATGCTGGGCTTGTGTGAAATCACCTCATGCCGTCGCCAGAGTTTATTGCGTTATTTTGGTGATACGCTCGCGCAAGCGTGCGGCAATTGCGATTGTTGTATAACACCGCCGCAAACCTGGGATGCGACTGAGGCGGTGCAAATGGCGCTCTCCTGTGTCTATCGCACCGGCCAACGTTTCGGTGCGGGCCATGTAATTGATGTGTTGCGCGGCAGCAACAACGAAAAAATCCTCTCGTTTGGCCACCATAAATTAACGACTTACGGCATAGGTAAACATTTAAGTGCCGATGAATGGAAAGCGATTTTCCGCCAACTGGTTGCGCGCGGTTTGCTGGATGTAAACAGTGATGGTTTTGGCGGTTTGTTATTGAATGAGTCTTGCCGCATTTATTTACGCGGTGAAGAAAACATCAGTTTGCGCCGCGATCTTAAAATTGCCACTACTGCGCCGCGCCGCGCTAACCTCGGCCAAAATATCGAGACAGAAGATCAGGGATTATGGAATGCGCTACGCTCCTGCCGCAAACGCCTTGCAGAAGAACAGGGTGTTCCGCCTTACGTTATTTTCCATGATGCAACACTGCGCGAAATGCTGGAATTCCGTCCGCTTACACCAGAACAACTGCGTAGCATTACCGGCGTGGGCGATAGCAAACTAAAACGCTTTGGCGATGAATTTTTAGCGGTGATCCGCGAAGCCGAATATCAAAACTAGTGGAGCATCAAGAATAATGGATTCTCTTTCACAAATAGCCTTGGGTACAGCAGTGGGTGTTGCGGTGATGGGACGTAAAACCGCGCTTTGGAAAGCGGCACTCATGGGCGCGGTCTGCGGCACTTTGCCGGATCTGGATGCGTTGATCGAACACGGCGATCCGATTCGCAATATGACCTTGCATCGCACTGAAAGCCATGCGCTGTTTTATCTCACGCTGGTTTCACCGGTAGTTGCATGGATTGCCGCCAGGCTCGCGCGCGAACTGCATTTATTTAAATATTGGTGGCTTGCGGTGTGGCTGGTATTCATTACCCATCCACTGCTCGATACCATGACGATTTACGGTACCCAACTTGCGCTGCCGTTTAGCGATTATCCGTTCGGTATTGGCAGTGTATTTATTATAGATCCGCTTTACACCTTGCCGCTGTTGATCGGCACCGGTATCGCATTAGCGCGCAAACAATTGCACGGTTTGCGTTGGAATACTATCGGCCTTGGCATTAGCAGTCTGTATTTGCTGTGGGGCTTGGCAATGCAATTTTATGTCGGAACCCTTGCTGATAAATCCATTGTCGCGCAGGGTTTATCGGTGGAGCAGCGATTCGTGACGGCAACACCCTTTAATAGTGTGTTATGGCGGGTGGTGGCGATTACCCCGCAAGGTTATGCCGAAGGTTTTTATTCGCTGTTTGATAACAACACTGATATCCGTTTTGTGGAATACGCACGCGGTCAGGATATTTACAACCCGGTCAGAGGTAATTGGGAAATAAATCGCATTGCCTGGTTTAGCCATGGTTATTTCAAAATGGCAGAAGACAATGGTGTAATCCGTATTACGGATTTACGCATGGGTGTTGAACCCTATTATACTTTTACATTTGAAGTTGCCGAGCACACTATCGAAAAAAATAGTGAGAGAATAATTTTTATTCCACCAAGGCAAATAATACCTGCGATCGACAACGAACAAATTTTGCAGTGGTTGCCGCAGCGCCTATTGGGTAATACCGACCAGACATTGATAGAGTTTTTACAAACGCAATGGCAATTATCAAAATAATCCTGACTGGGATATTGGCGATGTGTTCAAAGAAGCCTGGGAGCTAACCAAAGGATTTAGATTAACCTGTTGGGGCACATTGTTGATTTACATCGGTATATCCATTGCCGTGTGCTTGCCAATAGATTCCACGCTCCGGAATATATCTGTGAGCATGGCATGCATTTGATTAATCACGAAAGGATACCAAATTTTTCTTTTGTGTTTTCAGCAACCATCCTCCCCACGCGAGTGCGACAATAATTAAAACAGTTCCAATTGCAAAACTGCAATTCGCAACTTTTTGTGTGCTGTCCAGCATGTCCATCATGGTTAACAAATTCCCCCAGTCGTGGGATTCTTCACCGCCACCACCTACCAAGGGCAATGCACGATATTGCGCATCTGCAATATAAGGTGATACATCGATAAAATTTTGTCCGCACCACCAGAGCATAATGCTGCCGGCAAAAGTGTCGCGCTGTTTGAAGACAAATACGCACATGCATATTAGTGGTAATAATATCTGGAATAAACTGCCGCCGAGGAACATTACGAATGTGCCGAATGGCATAAATAAGATGTGACCAAATTCGTGGAACGGCAAATTGACAGCATGTAAAAACGAGCTGCCGATTTTCTCCCAGTTAACTCCCGCGGTAATAAAATAACCGCCCCAGAGCGCAAATGCGGCAAGCATAAACGCGCGTGCATAAAATACGTCTTTAGTAACTTGTGCAGGCACATATAAAAAAGCAGCGCTTAATCTTTGCTGTAGTGTCGGTACTATTTCGTAATTAATGTTAGTTTCGTAATCAATTTTAGTGGCAATGACGGGCTCAGGATTGTCGGCAAGCGGGTTTTGCTTCGCCATAAATTTACTGTAGACAATACCGCAATTGGGGCAGACATCCAGATGGATTGGGTGATCGATTGACTGGCGTTGATAGCGGCACTTGGGGCAGATAGTAATTGTCATCGTTGTGTATCCATATAATCATCCATCACAGCGCTTACCCAATCCATAAACACTTGTACGCGACGCGACAGGTTGCGGCGGTTGGGATAAATCAACGAAACCGGCATGGCTTGCGCGCGATAATTTTTTAGTACTTCCACCAATTTTCCCGCGGTTAAATATTCCTGCGCACCTATGCGTGGAATTTGCGCAATACCAAATCCGGCGAGACAGGCTGCGCTGTAAGCATCGGAATTATTCACGGTGATATTGCCTGCCATGGACAAAAATTTTGTTTCGCCTTTTTCGGTGTATTCAAAGCCAGGCGATTTGCTACCCAGCGTAATCACGTAATGGATCAGTTGGTGATTCGCTAAATCAGCGAGTGTGGTTGGTGTACCAAAACGCGCAAGATAATCGGGGCTGACACAATTCAATAATTCGAGCGCGCCGACTGGTCGCGCGATTAACGAGGAATCGCTGAGCTTGCCGACGCGAATCACGCAATCAAAGCCCTCGCGGATGACATCGACACGGCGATCAGTGCTGCTGATTTCCACTTGCAGTTGCGGGTGCTGCCCAAGCAATTCCGGCAGGCGCGGAATGATGTGGTTTTTAGCCATGCCGCTGGGCATATCCACACGCAGGCGCCCGCTCAAATTGCTCGCACCTTGCTGGAACAGCCCCTCCAATTCATCCATATCGGCCAGTAAATCCTTGCAGCGCTCATAAAATACCTGGCCGTCCTGGGTCATCTGCACTTTGCGTGTGGTGCGGTGCAAAAGCCTTGTGGCCAACAGGCTTTCAAGCTGCTGGACGGCAGTCGAAATACTCGCCTTGGGCAGTCCGAGGCTATCGGCCGCTTTGGTAAAACTGGCGAGTTCGGCCACCCGCACAAAGATCTGCATGGCATCCAATCGATTCATAAATACCGCTCATTGTTCAGATTATCCAAACAGTCTAATCATTATTTGCAGATTTATCGAAGTTTATTCGAGTAATAGACTGGCCTCGTTAATTGATTTCCCTTCATACATTTTCTTCACCGGATAAAGAGGCACATATGAGTAAGATTGCATTGGTTACCGGCGGCAGCCGCGGTTTGGGCAAAAACACCGTATTGGCATTGGCTAAACAGGGTGTTGATGTGGTGTTCACCTACAACAGCAAACAGGCTGAAGCCGAGGCGGTAGTGGCTGAGGTTCAGGCATTGGGCGCGAACGCGGCGGCGCTGCAATTGGATGTCAGCAACAGTAAAAACTTCCCCGCATTTGCAGAGCAATTAGCTGTGCTGCTGAAGTCAACATGGCAGCGCAATAACATTGATTTTTTGGTCAACAACGCCGGCATCGGCATTCACGCGAGTTTTGCTGAAACAACAGAAGAACAATTTGACCTGCTGGTAAATATCCACCTCAAAGGCACTTTTTTTCTCACCCAAAAATTATTGCCATTGATTAACGACGGCGGCCGCATCGTCAATATTTCAACCGGCCTCGCCCGTTTCAGTTTCCCCGGCTACGCCGCTTATGCCGCGATGAAAGGTGGTATTGAAGTATTGAGCCGCTACATGGCAAAAGAATTGGGCGCACGCGGAATCGCGGTCAATGTTGTTGCCCCGGGTGCGATCGAAACTGATTTTGGCGGTGGTGCGGTACGCGATAACGATCAGCTAAACCAAATGATCGCCGGACAAACTGCCTTGGGCAGAGTAGGCGTTGCCGATGATATAGGCCCGATGATTGCGTCGCTATTATCTGAAAGCAACCGCTGGATCAACGCGCAGCGTATTGAAGTGTCGGGCGGGATGATGTTGTGATCAGCGTGATCTGATTGATCAGGCAGCTAGTCTGCTGGGTAAAAACCGCTCTGATTTTATGTTGGAGGCCGCGTGCGAGCGCGCCCAGGCAGTATTGCTTGACCAGGTATTTTTCAGTCTGGATGCGGATAAATTCCAGCAGTTTTGCGCCTTGCTGGATACGCCTGTGCAAGCTAATCAAGGTCTTGAGCGGCTGATGGGCAGTGAAATCGCCGTGGGATGAAAATAAGGCATGAGTGTGCTGTTAAATGCGCCTCAACCTCTGATTCCATCTCACATCGCCAATGAATTTGACTGCGGTGAAGCCAGTCTGGATGACTGGTTGAAGCGCCGCGCTATGGTTAATCAATTGAGTGGTGCCAGCAGAACATTTGCTGTGACCGATCAAAATAATCGAGTTTGCGGCTATTACGCGCTAGCGGCGGGTGCGGTAGCCCATCAACTGGCGACTGGCGACTGGCGCTGTGCGACGCAATATGCCCGAACCGATTCCGGTATTGGTGCTGACTCGTTTAGCGGTTGATCGCCGTACACAGGGTATGAAAGTGGGCTCTGCTTTATTAAAAGACTGTGTGAGTCGTGCGGAGGCAGTAGCGCAAAATGCTGGCGTCCGGGCGTTACTGGTACATGCATTGAATGAAAAGGCCAGGCAGTTTTACGAGTATTATGGTTTTACTGCCTCGCCTGCAGATCAACTTACTTTAATGTTGCGGTTGAATTAAAACTCCCCGTCCCTTGCCATGCGCTCACGCTCTTTGCGGTCTTCCTCCTCTGCTTTAGCGTGTTCGATAATGCGCATCATAGTGGCGATATCGGCTTCGACATTGCTCTCGGCAAATTCGCCGGTGAGCTTGACATTGGGATGCAGGTTGCCGTGTTCGAATAAATTCCAGATTTCGTCGGCGTAATGGGTGACTAATAAATCGGGTGCGTACTGGCCAAAATAATCGCGCATATTATTTACGTCGCGCGTGAGCATCATCTTGGCGTTGTTGTTGCCCGCCGCATTGACCGCTTGGGGCAGGTCGATAACCACCGGGCCGTCACCATCGACCAGCACATTAAATTCGGATAAATCGCCGTGGACCAAACCGGCGCAGAGCATGCGCACAATTTCCATCATCATTTGCGCGTGATATTCGCGCGCGGTATCCGGATCAAAGGCGACATCGTCGAGGCGCGGTGCCGGGTCGCCATCTTCGTCGACAACCAATTCCATCACCAGCACACCTTCCAGAAACCAGAAGGGCTTGGGTACGCGTACACCGGCTTCGGCAAGGCGATAAAGGGCATCTACCTCGGCGTTGAGCCAGGCATCTTCCGCTTCTTTTTGGCCGTAGCGGGTGCCTTTGGACATGGCGCGGGCGCGGCGCGAGTTGCGCACGGTGCGCCCCTCTTGATACTGCACCGCTTGTTTGAAGCTGCGTTTGTTGGCTTCTTTATAGACTTTGGCGCAGCGGATCTCGTCATTTGCGCGCACGACAAAGACCTGGGCTTCTTTGCCGCTCATCAATTGGAACAAGACTTCATCGATCAGGCCATCGTCCACTAATGGCTGTAAGCGTTTGGGTATTTTCATCGGCGCTCGGGGGGTCAGGTGTAGGGTCGCGCGCATAATAGCACTCTGCCCCGCTTACCGGAAAACCCTTGATGGATTAATCGCCGTAATATTCGCATGCATATCGCGGGTGATGCAGATATGGGTTTTTACACAGAAATAGCCGGAGTAAACGCGCGCAGCACTTACCGCGGTTATGCTCATGGCGCAAAATTTGGGTGCGAGTCAGAAATATCCTGCTGCGGAAGTTGGGAATTTTTGTGCGGGGTTGTAAAAGAGAGTGGGACAAAAAAGCGCGCCGGTTTAAGGGCGCGCTGCTGATAAATGAGTATTAAAAATAGATGATAATTCAAATACTGATCCGGATAACAAGCTAGATAGGCAAATACTTTTGCAAGAAATTTTCCATCGCTTCAAAGGTCTGCTGGCGGTCTGGCAAATAATCCAGGTAGTGGGTGCCATCTTCCAATTCCACATACTCGTAAACCTTGCCTTTATCTTTCAGCGCATCTGCCATAATCCGACTTTGCACTACGGGTACGGTAGTGTCATCTTTACCGTGAATCAGCAAAATTGGAATTTTAACTTTTTCAGCCATGCGTACCGGCGAGGTTTCTTTTAACTGGGTTTTGTCTTCACCAAATTGTTTGCGTGCAGTGTTTTTGTTGGTGAAGTTGCGGAAACTATCGCGCATTCTTACCAGATCTGACATACCCGCGAAACTGATGGCACACTGGAATAGATCTGGCGTTTTGGTCGCGCCCATCAGCGCTGCATAACCACCGTAGCTGGCGCCGACAATACACACTTTTTTCGGATCGGCAATTTTTTGCTCGACCAGATATTTTACTGCATCTTCCAGATCATCCTGCATTTCCAAACCATAACCGCCTACCGCCTGCATCATGAAATTATGACCGTAGCCGGAGGAGCCGCGGAAGTTGGGCTGGAAAACAACGTAGCCGCGATTCGCCATATAAGTGGAGAACATATCAAAACTTTTTCCGTCCTCACTCATAGGGCCGCCGTGAGGGAGGATAATGGTGGCGGTTGGTTTATTCGGGAAATTTTTCGGCAGCGATAAAAATCCTTCCAGGGCTAAACCATCGCGCGCTTTGAAGGTACGCGATTCTTTTTCCACTAATATTTCTTTGGTTAAATCCGGATAAGTTGCCGCAATGGGTACAAGGCTTTTTTCATCGCGATTGCCGAAAAAATACGTGCCCGGATTGGTATTGTTGGTGGTGAACATTACGTACTTGCGTGCATCGTCGCTCATGCTGCCGATGTAGTTACGCGAGCCAGCCAAGGCTTTATCCAATCCGGCCTGGAATGCTTTGAATTCTCTGTTCCAGAATACACTTTTGGAATTACCATCGTTGTAATAAAGCCCTACGACTTCTTTAAGTGCGGTGGAGTAAATCAAACGGCCAGTCACGTCGTAGTCGGGATCGCTCAACATCAATTCACGCGGATAACCGGGCTCGGACAAATCCACTTTATACAGCGCCTGACGACCTTCGTGATCGGCAAAAATAAATAATTCGTTTGGATCATTGCCGAAACCGGCGATACTGATATCCGGTTCATCGAACACCACATATTCCCAGGCCACTACCCATTTTTGCGTTGCGTTATCTAACAGCTTGTAAGTGACTTTGCGTTTTTTATCATCGTAGTGTTCACCGATACGCACATTGCCCGCACGGTCTGCATACCAGGAACGCACGCTCGTAGAATGTTTTTTCACGCGTTTTAATTTACCGGTGTACACATTGGCTTTGTAAACGGTTTGATGCAACGGCATTTCGCGATCCACGCTCAGTAATACGTGGTCGTTATCATCCGGCAGGAAGCTGATAATGTTGTCCTGGAATTGGCTAACCCAACCGGCGTCTTCATCCGGTTTTACCAGGGTGATCATTTTGCCGGGTTTTTTGGCATCGGTCGCCAGCAAGCGTGTCTGCATATATTTCACGCCGTTGGGCATACGGCTATCAAAACGTAAACTCATTAACAGGCGATCATTGTTAGCCCAGCTGACCCAATTGAATTTGAATTGTTTGTTATCCGTTTTGGTGGGATAAAATGTTTTACCGGTGGCGATATCCAATACCATCACCACCGTATCGCCGCCGACATTTTTCAATGCCAGCAAGTGCGTGCCATCGGGTGATAGCTTGATGTCTTCAATCATCGCGTCATTGTAAAAAACGCTAAGCGGCAAGGGAACGTGTTTTGAAGCTGCGTCAGCAGCGTTGACTGGTGTTATGGCGAAAGCCAATACCAGCACCAGCAGCGCACCCAATGGGCGGCCAGCGAGAAGGGGAAGGTGCATATCTGTGTCCTTTGGTTTATTGCTATTGTCGTTGGTAAACCGGCAGTTTCAATCCTTGGGCATCGGGTTCCTGAGCGGTCCGCTCTTACCGGGTCCTGTCACAAGCAATACAAAGCTGCACCGGCGCATTATAAGCTGCATTTAGGCGCCAATCCACTTATCGATAAGTGGCGTAAATTGGCATCTGGCTAAATTAAGTTTCATTTAAGCAAGCATGGTTAACCTGATCAGCGTCAAGGCATTTTTTATTAACCGATTCAGGAGCTTTACCATGAAAACTACCGCTAAATACTTGTTACTTACCAGCCTTGTTACTTTCACCCTGGGTGCACAAGCGCGTGATCTGGGTCCGGATGAAGCGCTGAAATTGCGTGATTCTGGTAGCATCCAGTCTTTCGAGAAACTGAATGAGTTGGCGCTGGCGCAACACCCCGGCGGCACTGTGCGCGAAACCGAACTGGAAAATAAATGGGGCCGCTATATTTACCAACTGGAAGTGATCGATAGCAAAGGCATTGAGTGGGATGTGGAGTTAGATGCAGCCACCGGCGAGATTTTGAAAAACCATCAGGATGAGTAGTAGTTACACTTCATCTATCAGCCAAAATATAATTTATGAAACCAATGCGAGTAAGACTGCGAACTGCAGTTTATGTTTGTCTCTCCGCGCTGGCCTTGTGGGTCAGTAGCGGAGTCAGCGCGCGCGATTTATCGCAAGATGAAGCACTGCGCCTGCGCGAACAGGGACGCATTATTCCATTGGAAAAATTATTGGAGTTGGTCGCCCGGCGCCATCCGCAATCCAGGTTGTTGGAAGTAGAACTGGAAGAGGATGATGATATTTATATGTATGAAGTGGAGCTCGCTACGCGCGACGGCGTAGTGCGCGAGCTTGAATTTGATGCGCATACCGGCACCCTATTGAAAGATGAGGAAGACGATTAATGCGGTTGTTAATCGTGGAGGACAATGTGGCGCTCGCCGATGAACTGGTTGCGGATTTGCAACGCGCCGGTTACGCCGTGGATTGGCTGGCCGATGGTCGCGATGCACTTTATCAAGGCGCAACTGAACCCTACGATTTAATCCTGCTCGATTTGGGGTTGCCGGGTAAATCCGGGTTGGACATTTTGCGCGAGTGGCGCGCAACTGGAATGAATCGCCCGGTATTAATCCTCACCGCGCGCGATCACTGGGCCGAACGCATTGATGGTCTAAAGGCCGGTGCCGATGATTACCTCACCAAACCTTTTCATCCGGAAGAATTGCAACTGCGCATACAAGCGCTGCTGCGCCGCACTCACGGACAAGTTAACCAACCGCAACTGGATGTTGCCGGTTTGCAACTTGATGAAGCGCACCAAGTCGTGATTAAAGATGGAAACCCAATTGAATTAACCGCGGCCGAGTTTAGTTTGCTGCGCTATTTTATGTTGCACAGCGGAAAAATTATTTCCAAAAGCCAATTGAATGATCATCTTTACGATGGTGAAAGCGAGCGCGATTCGAATGTGATTGAAGTACACGTCAATCACTTGCGCAGCAAGTTGGGTAAAGCGGCCATCGAAACCAAACGCGGCCAGGGTTATCGTTTTCTCGGTGTCGATAATCCATGAGACGCCTGTTCAATTCAATCCAGCAGCGGCTCAGTGTCAGTTTGATTGCAGTGCTGATTTTGGTGGGATTGGTATTTGCGCAAATCAGCTTATGGTTGTTCGACCAGGGTCTGCGCCGCTATCTGGAAAATCACCTGCGCAATGAAACGGAATTATTGGTCGCCGCTCTCGCACGCGGTGCCAATGATATTGAACTGGATCAACGTCGCATCTCCGCAGTTTATAACAAACCTTTTTCCGGACATTATTTTGTTGTCGATCTGGATGGCCAGCAGTGGCGCTCGCGTTCGTCGTGGGATTATACGCTGCCGGAACCGGCGCAACCGGGTTTGATGCCGGTGTTGGCAGATGGTCCGCAAGCGCAGCAATTATTAATTGTGCGCGCCGATTATCGCCGCTTTGGAAAAAATATCCTTATCGTCGTTGCGCAGGATTACACGCCCATACTCGACAGTTTCCGTCGCGTGCAATGGATAGCGAGTGGTTTGGGGTTGGGTGCATTAATTTTATTGGTGTTATTGCAGCGCTATCTGGTTGCGTGTGCGTTGCAACCGCTCGAACACGTGCGCGAGCAAATCGCACAGTTGCAACAAGGACAACGTTCAACCTTGGATGCAAAAGTGCCGCAGGAATTGCAACCATTGGTGCAGCAAATCAATCATCTTTTACAACACACTGAAGACACGCTCACCCGCTCGCGCAATGCATTGGGTAATCTCGGACACGCCTTAAAAACGCCGCTCGCGATTTTATTCAGCCTCGCTAATCGCCAGGAATTAAATCATCACCTGGAATTGCGCGCGAGTTTACGCAACCAGCTTGAACATATGCAGCAGCGCATCAGCAGGGAATTGGGGCGCGCACGCCTCGCGGGTGAGGCACTGCCCGGCGCCTATTTTGATTGCGCGGCAGAAATTCCTGATCTGGTAAATACGCTGGCGCAAATCCACGGGCGGAATTTATCATTTACCTGGTCTGCGCCGGATAATTTACGCTTGCCCTGGGATCGGGAAGATATCTTGGAATTGCTTGGCAATTTGCTCGATAACGCCAGCAAGTGGGCACTGCAAAATGTGCAACTCAAGATCGCGCAAATCGATAATCATTTTATCTTGACGATTGATGACGATGGCCCCGGAATTGCGGCGGAATTGCGCGAACAAGTGGTAGCGCGCGGTACACGCATTGATGAGCATATCCAGGGCCACGGGCTGGGATTGGGCATAGTGCGCGATATAGTAGAGCACTGCAAAGGTGACTTCAGTTTGCACGATAGCCCGCTCGGTGGGCTACAGGTTGTAATTCGTCTGCCCGCCCCCAAATCCTAACCGGCCTTCGCAGTGGTTAACCATTAGCGCAATCGCTATAGTTCATCCATCTCCTATACGCGGTCGAAAAAACCGTTCCCACAGAAGAATATTTTATGCGCGGCATGCATACCTCAGGTTTATCCGTTCATCCCAATAATGAAACGCGCGCAGCCAGCGCGAAAATGAATTTGCGCCAGAGCATGGCTTACCTCTTACCCTATCTGTGGGATTTTAAAGGCCGGGTGATATTGGCCGTAGTCGCACTGCTTGCCGCCAAGGGTGCGACCCTGGTGATGCCCTGGGCGCTTAAACATATTATTGATGGTGTTGACCGCAGTCTCGCACCGGAACTGGCGTTACCGGCTTTTTTTATTTTGTTTTACGGCGCGCTGCGTTTTGCCAGCGTATTTTTTGGTGAAGTGCGCGATGCATTATTTAGCCGCGTTACCGAACATGCCATGCGCAAAATTGGTTTGCGCGTGTTTAACCATTTGCATTCACTTGAACTTGCATTCCATCTCGACCGCGCCACCGGCGGTATCAGCCGCGATATAGAGCGCGGTACCAATGGCATCAGTTTTCTGATGCGCTTTTTAATGTTCAATATCGTTCCCACCCTGTTTGAAATTATGATGGTAGCGATTATTTTCGCCGCTGCATTTTCTATCTGGTACGCGGTGATTACGCTTGTCGCGGTGGCGATCTATGTGATCTTTACCATCTACACTACCGAGTGGCGCAATAAATTTGTGCGCGAGGCGAACCAGGCTGATTCATCTACCAGTACCCGTGCGATTGACTCGTTGCTCAATTATGAGACGGTCAAATATTTTAATAACGAACAGCACGAAGCCGACACTTACGATAAGTTTCTCGCCAATTGGGAAAATGCCAAATTAAAAAACCGGATGTCGCTGCTGGCGCTTAACTCGGGTCAGGCATTGATTATTGCGCTGGCAATGACGGCGATGATGTGGATGGCGGCGCAAAGTGTGCTCGATAAAGAAATGACACTGGGTGATTTGGCGATGATTAACGCCTATATGATCCAGTTATTTATCCCGCTTAACTTTCTCGGTTTTGTCTACCGCGAAATTCGTCGCTCGTTAACCGATCTGGAAAATATGTTGGCGCTGCTCAAGCGCAGCCCAACAATTTCTGACAGTGAGGAAGCACAGCCATTGCAAATCAACAAAGGTACGATTGAATTCCAACAGGTAGAGTTTGGTTATCATGCCGAGCGGCCGATCCTCAAGCACTTTAATTTGCATATCCCCGCCGGTGCCAAAGTGGCGATTGTCGGTTCGTCCGGCGCAGGCAAAAGTACGCTGTCGCGCTTGCTCTATCGTTTTTACGATATTAATTCCGGCAGTATCCGGATTGATGGACAGGATCTTCGCGGGCTTACGCTTGACAGTTTGCGTCGCGCTATCGCCATAGTCCCGCAAGATACGGTGCTGTTTAATAGCAGCATCCGTGACAATATTGCCTACGGCAATCCACAGGCGAGCGACGAACAAATCGATCGCGCAATAAAAATGGCGCATCTGGAACAATTTATTAGTAGCTTGCCGGAGGGCGACAAAACATTAGTGGGCGAGCGCGGGTTAAAAGTATCCGGTGGCGAAAAGCAGCGTATTGCTATTGCGCGGGTATTGTTGAAAGGCTCGCCGATTTTGATTTTTGATGAAGCGACCAGCGCACTGGATTCCAATTCCGAGGCGGCGATTCTTACCGCAATGCGTGAAGTTGCCAGCGGCCATACCACGCTGGTAATCGCGCATCGTTTATCGACGGTAATCGATGCTGACCGGATTATCGTGTTGGATGCCGGTGCGGTGGTCGAGCAGGGAACGCACGCAGAATTATTGGAGCAGCAGGGAAAATATGCGCAGATGTGGACGATGCAATTGCAGGAGGGCGAGTAGCGCTTTCCGGACTATTTATGAAGGATGAAGTAATTCCGGATCGGATGTATAGCGGGGATATAACCGGGCCAGAAGAATCGGCCCGGTTAACAACGACTTAGTTTTTGGTCGCTTCTTCTACTTTTTCTTGTGCAGCTTCAGCAGCGTTTTCGATGGTAGCGGCAGCATCAGCAGCGCTTTCCTGAATCGCTTCACCGGTGGCTTCAGCAGTGTCAGCCGCGTCTGCTTTCAATTCAGCTGCCGCATCACCTACATCGTTCGCCGCTTCTTGCAAGGTGTCGCCAGCCTGTTCCAGCTTCTCAGCTGCCGCTTCTTTTGCTGCGTCGGTGGCGGTTTTTGGTTCTTCTTTAGCACAAGCAGTCAACAGACCTGCAGCTACCAGTAACATTGCCAGTGTGTGGATGATTTTCATTGTGTAATCCTTATGATTGATATGTGAATAGATTGCCTAAACAACAAGCAGTATGGTTGCCGGCTATGCTGCCCGTGGCGATTGCTATAGCCGCACGGCAGAGTCTATACCCATCGGCAAATCGATTAAAGAATAAATCCCGCAAAACAGTGGCAAAAAGGTGTAGCAAGATGATTTATTGCACTTTTTGATGCTGCGCCGTAGCACGTCTGACAAAAAGTTGTCGTGTTGTGGCACGATCATTTTTATATCCATTATCAGGCGGTAAATAAGCTGTGAGGCCCGGTGTGGTAGAAAATGCGCCCAGGATTATTATCAATAATTAACAATTGATTGGACAGGAAAACCTGATTAGTGCATCAGCAAAAAATGCTGCTATCAGGTATTATGAAAAATTGGTATTCAAATAGAGCTGTTCTACTTTTTCGCGTGCCCAGGGAGTCTTGCGCAAAAATTTCAAACTGGATTTCACACTGGGATCACTTTGGAAACAGCGGATATTAATTAACTCCCCCAATTCCTCCCAGCCGTAATGTTCGGCGAGGCGAGTGACAAGGGTTTCCAACGTCAGTCCATGTAAAGGATTATTTTTTTGTTCGGTCATGGATTAGTTCACCTTATTTATTCAATTATTGGGCGCAATTTTTTCTCATTGAATGCATACCAGAGTTGGCAGGCGATAACGCCGAGCACACCCGATAACATTAATAACGAAAACGGCATCGCAGTGCCGGTATAAAAATAAGCGAGCAGCGGACCGGCAAACGCGCCGCTGCCAAAACGCAGGGTACCCGTCACTGCAGTTGCGGTGCCTGAGTTGTGTGGAAATTTCATGATGATCAGCGCATCGGTATTGGTGGAAATCAAGGTGAGGCCGCCCATTAGTGGCGCGATACTGAATACACTAAACCAGATGTTTAAACCAAGGAAATTAAAGATACAGAGCAAAATTGCACTCACCAGCGCAACTGCTAGTCCCGCACGCAGCATGCGCAATGAACCATAGCGCGTAACCAAACGGCTATTAATAAAGTTGGCGATCATCAGGCAAATAACATTCACCCCGAACAACACGCTGAATACCTGCTCGCTCACACCAAAATATTTGATGTAGATAAACGACACGGCAGTAATAAAACAGAAAAAGGAAAACGAACCAAACATCATACTGGTAATCAGCGGACGAGCGAGCGGATTGGAAAAAACAATCTTATAGCCATTGAAAAAATTTCCGGTCGCTTTGGGTTGATCATTAATAGGTTTGCTTATCTCCGGCAACCATTTCCACACCAAGGTAAATATCAATGCGCCGTAAATCGCTAACACCGCAAAAATGCTGCGCCAATCACTCACCAACAAAATGGCGCTGCCGATACTCGGTGCAAGTAAAGGGGCGAGCATCATGATCATCGATAAATAGGACATGCCTTTGGCGGTGTGTTCCTGATACAAGTGTCGCACTATTCCAGGTACCACAACTGTCGCCGCTGCACCGCAAAATGCTTGCAGCGCGCGCAATACCAAAAAGTGGCTGATGTTATCGACAAGCGCAAGGGCAATACTGCAGAGAGTAAAGCCAGTGAGACCAAAAATCGCCAGCGGCCTGCGCCCGAGTGAATCGGCGAGTGGGCCAAACAGCAACATACCGACTGCATAAGCGGCGAGAAAAATACTGAGTGATTGCTGCACGCTGCCGATATGCGTATCCAGGTCATGCGCAATACCCGGCATCGCCGGCAAATACATATCCACTGCCAGCGGCGTAACCGCAATCACCGCCGCAAGCAGTACAATTAAAAACGGATGGGATTCTTTAGTCATGGGTCAGTCGCATTACAGAGGTAGTGTTAATGCTACGCGACCTTATTGCAATAAACGATGGGTTTTATCTTAACGAATCACACTGGAATTTCGATCATTGCGGATTGGCAACCGCTTGATCGCAATTGTTTTGCAGTTTGGTTATAGCATCGTTGTAAAGTGGTTTTAAAAGTTCCAGTTGTTTGTCGCCCAAATATTTTTGCGCAAACTCCCAAGGCGGCACGCCGTTGTTCCAATCGCAATTGACGACTGCGAGCGTCGCCAGATTTTGCGCAACTGATGTTTTCAAATAAGGGCGGTAATTTTTCTCTTGCACAAAGGAAGAAAATTTATCCAATTCAGCGACATAAAATTCTGCGCTCTTGTTGAAACTGACGCGATGTACACCCGCTTGTTCCATGATGGCTTTTACATAAATCGGCTTGAGCGCTGTTTGCGTCTTCGGCCAATCCTCCAGATTAAAACTGCCTGTTTGTGCGTAACTGTTTAATGCACTGACACTGAGTAGTAAGGGCAGGAGTAACAAGGTGTGGCGCATGAATGACATTGGTGATTCTCACAGGGGGACAAGTTAAGGGTCTAATTATACGCGAAGAGTCTGGCGCTTCAGCAAACCCAAGCGATTGACATTGATACAAAGGCGTGTAAACTGAGTTCCAGCTTGAAAGTACGTCTAATATTTATGCACCACATTTCGAAGTTCCAGTATAGTATTTCGTCCTGTTTACATAAGTAATTCCCACATTTCCAGCACAAACGCCCCTCGGGGTACACTTACTTTTGTATTAATAGGTAACACTATGTCTAAAACTACTACTGGCACTGTAAAATGGTTCAACGAAGCTAAAGGTTTCGGTTTCATCGAACAAGAATCTGGTCCAGACGTTTTTGCTCACTTCAGCGCTATTTCCGGTTCAGGCTTCAAAACCCTGGCTGAAGGCCAAAAAGTTAGCTTCACCGTGACCCAAGGCCAAAAAGGCCCACAAGCTGAAAACATTCAAGCTATCTAATTATCAGATAGCTTATCAGCGACCAAGGTTGCTGATGTAACAGCTTAAAAGGCGAAATCTTTGGATTTCGCCTTTTTTATTGCCTGTATTTTTTGTCCAGTGGTGTGGTACCGACTGACAAAGGTCATCAGTCTCCCGCGCAACCCTTGTATTTGATTGGCCGTCCCCAATTGTTCCCTGAGCTTGTTTATCGTTATCGGGAACCCACTAATGTTGTCTATTTCCTCGCCCTATTCATTATCGCCTGCTGCACCGCTCTCGCGCCGCCAGATCCTGCTGGATTTGATCCGTCCCTATCGTTTTCGTATTGCGCTGGCACTGTGCGCGCTGGTTGTGGCCGCTGCTACTGTGCTGCTGATCGGCCAAGGGCTCAAGCAGGTTATCGATAAAGGTTTTGTCGCGGGCAGCCCGCAATTACTTAATTATGCCTTGCTGGGATTATTGGGTGTGATCCTGGTGATGTCGGTAGCGACCTATTGCCGGTTTTATCTGGTGTCCTGGCTGGGTGAGCGGATTACTGCGGATTTGCGCCGTCGGGTGTTCGCCCATCTGCTGACGCTCTCGCCGTTTTTCTTTGAACAAAATCGCACAGGTGATGTGCTCTCGCGTTTGACCAACGATACCACCCAATTGGAGACAGTGATTGGCTCCAGCGTTTCTATGGCATTGCGTAATGCACTCTTGTTGATTGGCGGATTGGTGATGCTCGCTATCACCAGTTTGAAATTGACGGCGCTGGTGTTGCTGGCGATTCCCTTTGTGCTGGTGCCGATCATTGTATTTGGTCGTCGCCTGCGCAAACTCGCGCGCGCAAGCCAGGACAATGTTGCTGATGTTGGCGCTTACACCGACGAAGTGATCCACGAAATTCGCACCGTGCAAGCCTACGGACATGAAGATGCATCGATCATTGCCTTTAACCAGCGGGTTGAAAATACCTTTATGACCGGTGTTAAACGTATTCGCCAGCGTGCGTTGTTGGTCGCTGCGGTTATCACTCTGGTGTTCAGTGCCATTGCCTTGGTGCTGTGGGTTGGCGGCCATTATGTGTTGGAGGGAACACTGACCGGCGGTGAACTTTCCGCCTTTATTTTTTACGCGGTTGTGGTTGCCGGTGCGATGGGAACTATCTCGGAAGTGATTGGCGATTTGCAACGCGCGGCGGGTGCGACCGAGCGCTTGGTTGAACTGCTGGCAACACCATCAGCCTTGCCGTTAAGTGAAAACCCGCAAGCCTTACCTGTACCTGCACCCGGGCAAGTGGAAATGCGCAACGTGCAATTTGCTTATCCATCGCGTATTGATGCGCCGGTGTTCGATGGATTTAATTTGCAAATAAAGCCGGGCGAAAAAATTGCATTGGTTGGACCTTCGGGTGCCGGAAAAACAACGGTTTTTCAATTGCTGCAACGTTTTTATGATCCACTCACCGGTGAAATTTTGTTGGATGGTGTAGATCTGAAAAATGCTGATATCCAGCAAGTGCGCGAGCGAATTGCGCTGGTGCCGCAAGACCCGGTTATCTTTGCCGCAAGTGTGCGCGACAACGTTCGCTATGCGCGCCCGGATGCCAGCGACAGCGATGTAATCGCCGCGTGCAAAGCGGCATTTGCATTGGAGTTTATTGAGCAGTTACCGGATGGTTTGGATGCGTATCTCGGCGAGCGCGGTGTGCGTTTATCGGGCGGACAAAAGCAGCGCATTGCCATTGCGCGCGCGATTCTTGCGGATCGCCCGATTTTATTATTGGACGAAGCTACCAGCGCATTGGATTCGAATAGCGAACAGGTAGTACAGCAAGCGCTCGAAGTACTGATGGCAAATCGCACCACGATTATGATTGCGCATCGTTTATCGACGGTAGTGAATGCCGACCGGATTTTGGTGTTGCAGCAAGGCAAAGTTGTCGCCAGTGGTACACATACTGAATTGTTGGAAGGCAGCGAGTTGTATCGCCAATTAGCGCGCTTGCAATTCCAGTTGGATAATTAATGCGTCGAAATTTTTAGCCAAAATACCCAACGCCTTTTGCCATCATCGCGGCGCAGAACATGATGGCAACAACCGCAATTAACTCGATATGAATTAAGCGTCTGATGGTAATCAGGGTTGCATCGCTCACTTGTGGCAATTGTTGTTGCTTTAATACATTGCGCCAGGATAAAAATTTCACCGTGGGATAAATCGACAAAATCCCGACTAATGCAAACAGCGAAATTTTTACAATGAACGGCAGGCTGTGAAAATAATAGTCACTGCCTTTTTCAAAATGAAATACTCGCCCAAAGCCGATGATTAAAATGGTGATTGCCGAGAGTCCGTAAACCTGATCGATATTCAGAAGGGACTTGGCGGTATCGATACTGAAGGGTTTTCGTATCAGGACAAATTCATATACCAGGGCAGCAAATAATGAAAATGCAGCCAGGTGATGTAAAAAAGCCATCGTCCAATTAGTGAAAATTCCGCTCATAGTATTTCCTTGTGTGATTGCGACTGTATTGTTAATACTACCGCTACTGATGCGCTTTAATCTATCGACATAAAAAAACGGCAACCAAAAGGTTGCCGTTTTTTTATTGCGTGTTAAACCGGATTAACTTGCAGGGAAATCCGGTTTAACGCTGCCGAACTATTAATACCGGACTTAGTTGCAAGAGCGAACCAGGTTCCAGGCATTAGTCCACGCCCAGCCAGTGCCTGGAGCGTATGGACCACCAACAGTACACCAGCCGCCTACAGTACATTGATACTCGCTGCCAGCATTAACTACTTTAGCGCCAGTAGCGTAGGTAGCACCGTTTACATAAGCAGGAGAGGTGCAGTTACCGGTAGATACTGAAGAAGCAACACTTGAGCTGCTAACAGCTGGAGTGCTTGACTTGCTTGATGAACTTGGCGCTACGCTTGATGGAGTTGATGAAGTAGTTGAACCAGTACATGCACCCAGATCCAACCAGTAGTTGTATTGACCTGAAGTCAGTGCTGGATCATTACCTTGGGTCCAGTAGTTAGCAGAGTAACGTTTGTTGTTGTGTTGTACTTGTTGTGGAGCTGTGTAAGCGGTGCTGGCATTCCAGGTTGGCAAACCGGCACAAGTGTTGTTAGAAACACTTGAAGAGGATGCTACCGAAGATACGCTGGATTTCACTGAAGAAGTTGATCCAACAGAAGAACTGCTTGTTGGATTGCCGTAAACAACGTCAATACATTGATAGAAACCTTCTGGCGCATCTCTCAGTGCGTCACGTTGCCAAATGCTGTACACAATGTGGCGACCGGTACGTGGTGGCAGGTTAACAATGTGAGTAGCAACTGGTTCTTGGTCTGCTGGCGCTGACTGGTGGATTTGTTCCAAATCAGACCACTTCAACGGTGCTGCACCAGGATTAAAGCCTTCTTTGGTAATGTAGTAACGGAAGTAAGAAGTTTTGTGTGCTGCAGTGTTCGTCCATACGAAAGCCAGAGGACCAGCAGTTACAGTGGTTGCTTTCCAGTCGTTACGAGCCAGGTTAAGGCCGTTGTTGCTGGTCATGTTAGCGCTACACAGCTTGCCATCGGGAATCAGGCTTTGGTGGTTGTCGTTAGCGCCACCGATACCGATAGATTGTGGTTCATATTGGCTGGCGTTACCGGCTGCAGAAGCAGCAACACACGCAGGTGAACTGGCGCCACCTTGTGCACTGGTACAGAAAAAAGCACGACTTTTTGGTGAAGATACATAACCGTGTGCAAACGCTTGGCTGGCAACCAAGAGTGAACCAATTACTACTGCGGAAATTCCGCATGCTTTGATTGTCTTTTTCACTTTTTCATCTCCGAACATATTAGATTTATTAACAACATGCGGCTGACCAATATTCAGTAAACCGCTTTGGGATGACGCTTGTTATCCATGCATGCAAGCTGATCTGGTTTGGCGCCAAGATCATTCCATGGGGAGTGAGTCTAAAATGACAACGTTGTTTTTACGAGTCCGACTTTCAGTTTGGAGGGTAATAGTTTGAGAAGCAGGTTTGATTTTCGGAAATTTTTCAGTAGAAAACGAAATAAAAAGTTCGACTATTATTTTGATGGCAAAAAAATGTGATATTCGTCACGAATCGTGCCGGCTACACGACTCACTTTAATGAGGTAACTGGAACACGCAAATAAAAGTGCTGCCTTTACCGATTTCGCTGGTAATTTTTAATTCGGCGTCGTGACGCATCAGCACGTGTTTCACAATTGCCAGACCTAAACCGGTTCCACCGGTGCCACTATTACGGCTGGCATCGACCCGATAAAAGCGCTCGGTCAAACGGGGAAGATGTTGCGCTTCAATGCCGGGGCCATTATCGCTGACGGCGACATAGAAGTGTTTTTGATCCTGCCAGAGGCGCACTTTTACCACGCCATTATCGGGTGTGTATTTGATGGCGTTAGTGACCAGGTTGGAAAAGGCGCTGTGCAACTCCTTCTCGTTACCATAGAACAACAAAGGTTTGATGGTGTTATCGCAGGTCAGCGTCAATTCCTGCGCTTTGTCTTTGCTCAGGACTTCTGCCTCGCTTTTCACCACGGTAAGTAGTTGGTCGATGTTGATCGTTTTGTGGTTGTGACCCGCTTCAGTAGTTTCGAGTTTGGAGAGCACCAGCAAATCGTTAATTAACAGCGACATGCGCTTTGCCTGTTGCTGCATCTGTTGCAAGGGTTTGTTCCAGCTCGGCGTTGTATTGTTGTCGGCGAGGGTTTCCACATAGCCGTTGATCACCGTCAATGGGGTGCGCAATTCGTGGGAGACGTTGGCAACGAAATCCTGGCGCATCTTTTCCAGATTGTGCAGTTGGGTTACATCGCGCACGACGATCAAACGCTCATGCTTGCCAAAAGTAGTGATCTGGAATTGCAGGTGTTTGGAGGGAAAGCGCGGCGAGGGCAGTTCCAGTGGCTCCTCGTAATTGCCTTCCTCAAAATAACTGACGAATTTGGGGTGACGGATAAAGTTGATTACCGACTGCCCCTGGTCTTTGGTATTGAGGGCAAGCATGCGGTGTGCCGCGGGGTTCCAGAAATCCAGGTGGCCGCGCGCATCAAGAATCACCAGTCCATCTTTTAACGCAGAACTGATTTCCTGGATACGCTTGATGACCGCCTGCAAGTTTTCTTTTTCGGCGCGCTGGTTGCGTTGTAGATGGTAGATATTGTCGAAAATCTGACCCCAGATACCGCTGGCTTCCGGCGGATGGTCGGTCTCCCGTCGCAATAACCATCGGTTGAGACGACGCATTTGCCACAGCATCCAGACGATATAGGCTGTACAGCCCAGTAGCATCCACAGTGAGTAATGGTCGCTGAAAAAACCAATCACGCTGCAGATCACAAGAATAATCAGGATGCGCTGAAGTTCAGTGCTGAAACCTTTTAACAACGGAGGAGCCTCGCAGTTTTAAACCCGTCGGGTTGGCCAGTATCAGGCTTCAATACGGGTGGAAAAACGATAGCCGGTGCCGCGTACGGTTTGGATCAGGTCTTCATGGCCATCAACCGTAAGGGCTTTGCGCAGGCGGCGGATATGGACATCGACCGTGCGTTCTTCCACATACACGTTGCCGCCCCACACGTGGTCGAGCAACTGGCTGCGAGTATAGGCTCTTTCCTGGTGAGTGAGAAAAAACTCCAGCAGGCGATATTCAGTCGGCCCCATGTCTACCGATTGGTTGTTGATAGTCACTCGGTGGCTGGCGGGGTCGAGACACAGGCCCTGAACCTGGATAGGTGCGGAGTTGATTTGCGGATCGGCGCGGCGCAATACGGCTTTCAAGCGTGCGACCAATTCGCGGGGAGAAAAAGGTTTGGTGATGTAATCATCGGCGCCGACTTCCAGCCCCTGGATCTTGTTGTCCTCTTCACCTTTGGCGGTGAGCATGATGATCGGGGTTCCGGCGGTAACTTCATCGCGCTTCAAGCGACGCGCCAATTCGATACCGCTGGTGCCGGGCATCATCCAGTCGAGCAGGATCAGGTCAGGCTTTTCATCGATAATGATGCTGTGCGCATCCTGGGCATTGCTCGCTTCCATGACCTGATATTCAGCCATCTCCAGCGCCACACGCAGCATATCGCGGATTGCGGATTCATCATCGACGATAAGGATTTTGCGACCAGTCATATAAGTTCTGCCTGAAAAAACCACGTGGTGCTTCACAGGTTTGTGAAGCTATTGTTGCAGCTTATTAAATAAGTTCAGTGTTACACATTTATGACAGGGTAAAAATTTAGCGCCTGAGTGGATGTGGGCGATTGCTAAAGAATCCGGCCATTGGGCAGCGCTATGGGTAACAGCGCCGTTCCAACTGCTTAGCGTAGGGCAAAATCCACGGCGATACCGGCAAATATCGCCACACCCACCCAGTTGTTATTGAGGAAGGCTTTGAAGCAGGCTTCGCGTACGCGGAAGCGGATCAGCCATTGCTGGTAGACGAACAAGCCCGCCGCGACAGCAAGCCCAAAGTAGAAAGCAACCCCCAGTTCAAAGCGTTTTCCGACCAGGAACAGGGTGTACAGGGCCAGGAATTGCAGGATGCCAGTGATGGCACGGTCCTGTTCGCCAAATAAAATTGCGGTGGATTTCACTCCGATCTTCAAATCGTCATCCCGGTCAACCATCGCATAAAAAGTGTCGTAAGCCACCGTCCACAACACCACCGCGAGATAAATCAACCACATATGCTGGTTCAACCCGCCCGCCTCGGCGGCATAAGCCATGGGTATACCCCAGGCAAAGGCGGCGCCCAGCACCACTTGCGGCAGATGGGTATGGCGTTTCATAAAGGGATAGCAGAGCGCAAGCAGCAGCCCGCCGACCGACAATTTAATGGTGAGCGGATCGGTAAACAGCACCAGCGTAAAGGCAATCAGGCAGAGTGCAACAAATAAGCCTATGGCTTCGCGGCCCGAGACAGCGCCAGTCGCGAGCGGGCGATTCTTGGTGCGCAGAACCTTGCCGTCGATCTTGCGGTCGGCAAAGTCATTGATCACGCAGCCGGCCGCGCGCATCACTATCACACCCAATACAAAAATCACCAGGTTCTTGGTGCCGGGCACACCTTTCGCGGCAATCCACAGCGCCCAGAGCGTTGGCCAGAGCAACAGGAGCGTGCCTATGGGGCGATCCATGCGCGTCAAGCGCCAATAATTAATCGCTTTTTGGTGAAAATAGGCCGAAAAATGGCTTTTTTCTGCCGTTTTCGCAGCTGCACGCCTGATGATTTTTGCTGCGTGAACGTTTGCCCAATTGGCGGGTGAACCTGTTTTTTCTGTCACAACGGCTGGTTCGGTGGGCGTCGACACCGCCATTGCTACAGGAGCTGATGGGACGGGTGTTATTAGCTCGACTTGCGCAGTATCCGCTGTGACTATTGATTCGATCACAACTGGCCCAACAACTTGGGCTTCTACTTTAGGTACGGCCGGTTTAGGTACGGCCGGTTTTGCTTCCTTTGCGGACGCTTTTGCTTTGGTTTTAGCCGCAGGTTTGGTTGCCGTTTTGGGGTGCTCTACCGCACTCGCTTCAGCTTGAGGTTTTGCAGTGACTTTCGCTGGTGCTTTGGGCTGCGCTGTTTTTTTAGACGTGGGCTTATCAGTACCGACGGCATTTGTTGCAGGCGGTTTAGCTGTTTTTTTCACCGCGGCTTTGGTTGAGGCACTGGCTTTTTGGGCGGCAGAAGCCACTATCGCGCTCGCCGCTGAAGCAGCCGTTTTCTTCGCAACAGGCTTTTTTGGGGTAACCGCAGGCGGTGCAGTATCGGGTTTTACGTCTTCGGGAGTCGTCATGGCCAAAACGCTGTGTTATTGGGTTTGTATTATTGGAATAGCCTAATCGGGCTAGCGTAACCGGATTACCTATTGAGCTTATCTATCGAGCCGTGCGACAAAGGCTGGCAGAAAGACTTCGCTTACCAGCAGCGGTTTCTGTTGCAGATAGAAAACCGAGCGCCGTCCCCAGAGCCGGTTGTCGCCAATCAGATCACTGGGCACGTAGGCATGATCGCGGCTAATCCGTGCCACCGCAATGGCACTTCGCGTCAATTGTGGCTGACTAAACAAAAACGCACCCAGCGGGCGAGTGTTTTGTTTGCGCAGATGGCGCAGCGCGCCGGTCAGGCTGGCGAGCGGCAACAAACTGCGCGCAAATACCCAGGGTTGGCCATGGCCGCACAGGATTACCTCGCGGATCAGCGCCAGTGCAGGGCGTTTCATCCCCAGCACCTGACGCTCATTCAATTCCGGCACCCCGATAAATTGCCGCATTATATCCACATGGAATTGGCCGTCGCTCTCGGCGATCAGGCGGGCAGTGAGTGAGCCGTTATCATCCAGCCAGTCTTGCATTTTCACGCCGGGGCGTTGGTGTCGGGCAAGGGATCGCAACGGCTGCCATGCCAGTACGGACAAATGGTAACTCACAGCCTTGGGCAAAACGGACTCCTGTTTCTATAGGGCAGCGAGACGCTTATCGGGAAGGCAGCGGACGCTTATCGGATGAATGGGGCGGCAGTTTACCAGCTTGCGTTCGCCCAAGTGCGGCATTGGGTGTGGAAAAAGCCTGTGCAAGTCTGCCGCAAACGGATTAATGAAGGTAAACTCCAGTGTCAATTGATATAACTAAGGAGAAAATGATGCATAAGACTGATATCGTTGTGGCTCTGGCAAACAATACCGACCTGGGTGTTAACAAGGCTGACCTGGTGGTCTCTGCCTTCATCGAGCAAATCACCAATGCCTTGAGTCGCGGTGAATCTGTGGCCCTGCTCGGTTTTGGTACTTTCAATGTGAGTGCCCGCGCTGCGCGCGAAGGCCGCAATCCACAAACCGGCGCAACCATCAAAATCGCCGCCAGCAACACTGTCACCTTCAAGGCGGGCAAAGCCCTCAAAGACGCCGTTAACGAATAACTGCTGTTAGCGAAAGATACGGCTCCCGGATGCGGCAGGCAACTGCCGCAATCGCCACAACACCCAGGGCACACAATAATTCCAAGAGGTTCCTCCTATGTCTCTGACTAACAAAATTCTGCTCGGCATGGTGTTGGGGGTGATTGTCGGGATAGTGTTCAATTTGTTGCTCGGCGGCGCTCACTCATCACCTACGCAAGGTTTTGGCTTGCTGGTAAAGGAGTATTTGATCGAGGGCCTGTTCGATATCGTCGGCCAGATTTTTATTTCTTCCCTCAAATTATTAGTGGTGCCTTTGGTATTTGTGTCACTCGTGTGCGGCGCAGCAGCCTTGGGTGGCCAGAGCCGCATGGGTGCGCTCGCCGGAAAAACCCTCGGTTTATATATTTGCTGTACATCGTTTGCGGTTGCGTTATCGATTGCCTGCGCGGTGTTTATCCAACCGGGCGCCGAGGTGGGTATTCCAACCAGCAGCAATTTCACTGCTCCGGAAATTCCCTCCATCAAACAAACGCTGATTGATATTGTGCCCAGTAACCCGCTGCAATCCATGGTGGAAACCAATATGTTGCAGATTATTATTTTTTCGATTTTGTTTGGCCTGGCAATCGCGCGCACCGGAGGTGAAGCGGGCAACAGCATTCTTATATTTTTTAATAATCTCAATGATGTAATTATTAAAATGGTGATGATGCTAATGCAGCTCGCGCCCTATGGTGTGTTCTGCCTGCTGGCGAAATTATTCTCGACGCTGGGCGTCGGTATTATTCTCGATCTGGCGAAATATTTTTTCACCGTGGTATTTGTTTTGTTTTTGCATGGTGTGGGTGTTTACGGATTGCTGATCAAAGTCCTGTCCGGTTTAAACCCGATTATTTTCTTCAAGAAAATGCAAAAAGTAATGTTGTTTGCATTCAGTACAGCATCCAGTAATGCCACTATTCCCATCACGTTGCGCACTGTTGAACACGATTTGGGCGTGGACAATAAAGTTGCCAGTTTTTCCATTCCGCTCGGCGCGACAGTGAATATGGATGGCACTGCTATCATGCAAGGTGTTGCGACGGTATTTATCGCGCAGGCCTATGGTATCGATATCGGCATTGCCGGTTACCTGATGGTTGTGCTCACTGCAACACTTGCGTCCATCGGCACCGCCGGTGTGCCTGGCGTTGGTTTGGTTACCTTGACGATGGTATTGCAATCGGTAGGTTTGCCGGTGGAAGGTATTGCATTGATTATCGGTGTAGATCGCCTGCTGGATATGATCCGCACTGGCGTCAATGTCGCTGGTGATGCGGTGGTGGCGGTGATAGTAGCGAAGAGCGAAAAAATGCTGGATATAGAGCGCTACAATAATCCGTCGCTCAATGTGGAAAATGAATCCCCGTAATTTTTGTTGCTAAAACCGGCTAATAAATAAAGGCGAATGGTGTAATAGCCATTCGCCTTTTTTATTTCTTCCATCGAAGCTGCTAAACATTATTCAGTGACGGGTATCGTTGTTCGTATCAAATTCAACACTGATCGCCAGATCATCAACCAAACACGGCCAGCGCTCCAATTCTTCCGCCCAGCCTCGATCGCGATGGGCATTGATATAATCGTTAAAATTCCTGCCTTCAAAACCATGTTCGTTTAATAATAATTCGGCCGAAAATAACACTGCCTGATCCAGCTCATTCGCAAAAGGTTCGCCAATTAATTCATGGGCAATAACATTGGCGACGGTCATATCCATAGGCGCCAGTGGAATTCCACTTTTTGCCATAAAGCGATCATTCACTTCTTCGAGCAAACGATGCGCAAGATAAGCTTCGTCGAGCAATGCTTCCAATTGGCTGTGCGGGTCGACAATCGAGGGCGGCGATAAAAAATAATCGCTCGCAATTTTTAATAGCGGTGCGACATCGTCGTAAATGCCAGCCTCTTGCGCCATGCTGCGAATCGCATCGATAAAATCCGGCACGTGTTTTATGTAGCGCACGACAAAATCTGCCAACCCTTTTGCGGCCTGTTGTTCCGGCAATTTGATGGCAGCGTGCAAATGGTTTTTGCGGCACTCCACAAATTCTAACAATTTTCCGGTTGCACAATCCTGTTCCTGTGCTTGCCGGATTAATTGGCGTATAGGGTTGAGGGGGTCGGTCAAACTGTTTCTCTGGTAATAGTTATAGGTAATCACATTAGCGGTCCCGCATGCTGTTGCTGACTTTGTTTAGTCGCGCTTTAAAAGTAAACCATGACCAAACAAACGCAAGTGACTCTTAATACCAACTTTTTATAAAAACCTGAGCAACTGACGAAATCGACCTGAGGGCATTTTAAATGCCCTCAGGGTTTATGTATTAAAATGCGCCAGATAGTTTAAGGCGCAGGCTGTTGTCAAGATCGCCGCTAAAATATTGCTGGAATTGCAAACTCAAATCCAGGCTGCCAAGGGTTTGTCCAATACCGAGTACCCCATAGACGCCGCCGTCGATTTCAATATCTTCCGAATAACAATTGCGGCAGTTACTGATACTGCGCTCCGAACCAAGAATGCCGCTCACGCCGCCACGCACAGTGACAAAAGTCATGTTGTCCTGGCCGAAGCGATATTTGGGTCCGTATTCGGCAAACAACATAAAGGCGTTAGCATCGGATTTGCTGTAATCCACGTAGCCCCAGTAATCTTCAACGTATTGGGCAAATTCAGCGTTATCGCGATAAAACAAAATGCTGGCGCCGAGCACGAGGGTGTTTTCCGTTTTGCTGGAGTAGTACTCCGCCGAGCCACCAATTGCAGTGGCGGTGTCTTCGATCCATTGTTCTGCTGCTGCCTGTGAATCGATAGTAACGTGATCCACATGCCCGGACCAGCTCCAGCCGGTGTAATCGGCATTGTTGGGATTGTTGTTTGAGGGCGCTGCAAATGCACTGGATGCAAACAGGCTGGTGCAGAGGAGGCAGTGTGCTAACAGGGTGTTGGTCATAGGGCATCCATCAAAAATAAGAAACGGGAGGCATGGGCGGCAATCTCGCCCGGGTGCGCGATTTATACCGCAAGTTGGTCGGATTTTGAGCGCGGGAATCTGTACGGAAACTTAACAATCATCCCAATAGCGCGGCATTCCGTGAATTCGGCGCCCCAAGTCTATATAATTCGCGCTTTATTATGTACCGCCGGAAATTTTCCGGTTTGACGGAGTTAGGCATGTCAGATCGTATAGCACAAGTGACACGTAATACCCTTGAAACCAAAATCAGCGTCAGCCTCAATCTCGATGGCGCCGGCAAAGGGGTATTCAATACCGGTGTGCCTTTTTTGGAGCACATGATGGACCAGATCGCCCGCCACGGCATGATCGATCTGGACGTGACTTGCGATGGCGACATCCACATTGATGACCATCACTCAGTGGAAGATATCGGCATCACCATCGGCCAGGCGATTGCCAAAGCCGTGGGCGATAAAAAAGGTATCCGTCGTTACGGCCACGCCTATGTGCCGCTTGATGAGGCTTTGTCGCGCGTGGTGATCGACTTTTCCGGTCGTCCTGGTTTGGTTATGGACATCCCTTTTACCCAAAAACGTGTCGGCCAATTTGATGTGGAACTGTTCTGGGAGTTTTTCCAGGGCTTCGTCAACCACGCAGGCGTTACTCTGCACGTGGATAACCTGCGCGGCCACAACGCGCACCACCAGATCGAAACCGTATTTAAAGCCTTCGGTCGCGCCCTGCGTATGGCGCTGGAACTTGACCCGCGTATGGAAGGTATTATGCCGTCCACCAAAGGTAGCCTCTGATTTATGACAAACGGTAAGCAGACAGTCGCCGTTATCGATTACGGCATGGGCAACTTGCACTCGGTGGCGAGCGCGCTGAGCCATGTTGCTCCCGAGCAGAATGTGGTAGTGACTTCCGATCCCGCTGTGGTAGCTGCCGCTGACCGCGTAGTATTCCCCGGTGTGGGCGCGATTCGCGACTGCATGGCGGAAATCAAACGCCTCGGCCTTGACCAACTCTTGCGCGACCAAATCGCTACTGGCAAACCGGTGTTGGGAATTTGCGTCGGTATGCAGGCGATGATGGAGCACAGTGAAGAAAACGGCGGCGTGGATTGTATCGATATCCTCGGCGGAAATGTGCGCTTCTTCGGTGAAAATCACCAGGATATGGCGGGAAATCACCTGAAAGTACCGCATATGGGCTGGAATCAGGTGCATCATAACGATCACCCGCTCTGGTCTGGTATTCCGCAGGATAGTCGTTTCTATTTCGTGCATAGTTTCTATATTTTGGCTGAAGATACCAGCCAAATCGCTGCTACTTGCGATTACGGTCTGCCATTTCATGCAGCCTTGGCGCGGGATAACCTGTTTGCCGTGCAATTCCACCCGGAAAAGAGCCATACGGCTGGATTGCAACTGCTCAAGAATTTTTTACATTGGGATGGCAAGGCGTAAATTGCGGCGCGTATTAAAAATCAGGGCGCAACAAGTGGCGCCCCTACGGGTGGCACGATTGTAGGGGTGCTACTTGCTGGGCCCAAAACCGCCAAATACGTAATTTGTTATTCCTACCAAACACAACGATTATCAGGGCGCAAATAATTAGCGCCCTTACGCGAGATTGAAGATGCTGATTATCCCCGCTATTGATTTAAAAGACGGCCAATGCGTGCGTTTACGCCAGGGTTTGATGGACGATTCCACGGTTTTCTCCGATGATCCCGTCGCAATGGCTGCACAATGGGTACAACAAGGTTGTCGCCGTCTGCATTTGGTTGACCTTAACGGCGCCTTCGAAGGCAAGCCAGTCAATGGCGGCGTGGTTACTGCTATCGCCAAAGCTTACCCCAAACTGCCGATCCAGATTGGCGGCGGTATTCGTAGCGCAGAGACAATTGAGTACTATCTCAATGCGGGTGTTGAGTACGTGATTATCGGTACCAAAGCAGTGAAAGAGCCGCAATTTGTGACCGATATGTGCAAACAATTTCCCGGTCACATTATCGTCGGCCTCGATGCCAAAGACGGTTGGGTTGCCACCGATGGCTGGGCGGAAGTATCTAATGTACAGGCGAGTGAATTGGCCAAGCGCTTTGAGCAAGACGGCGTGAGCAGTATCGTCTACACCGATATCGCCCGTGACGGCATGATGCAGGGTGTGAATGTGCAGGCGACTGTCGCCATGGCGCAGGCGTCCAGCATCCCGATTATCGCTTCCGGGGGTGTCACTGATATGGACGATATCATCGCGCTTAAAGCCGAGTCGCATAAAGGGATCTGCGGCGCTATTACTGGTCGCGCGATCTACGAAGGTACCCTGACCATGGCAGAAGCGCAGGCCTACTGCGATGCAAATTAATCATCGGATCTTTAAGCGGACTTCTGTATGGCTCTCGCAAAACGCATAATTCCCTGTCTTGATGTTGACAATGGTCGTGTGGTTAAAGGGGTACAATTCCTGGATATCCGCGATGCGGGTGATCCGGTTGAAATTGCCAAGCGCTACAACCAGGAAGGGGCGGACGAGATTACTTTTCTCGACATCACCGCCACCCATGAAGGTCGCGATACCACTGTGCATACAGTGGAGAAAATCGCCAGCGAAGTATTTATCCCGCTCACGGTTGGCGGCGGTATTCGCACTGTGGACGACATCCGCACCATGCTTAATGCCGGCGCTGATAAGGTCGGGATTAACTCGGCGGCGGTGTTTAATCCGGATTTCGTGAAAGCCGCTTCAGATCGCTTTGGCGCGCAATGCATAGTCGTAGCGATTGATGCGAAAAAGGTGAGCGTTGAAAGCGAAGAGCCGCGCTGGGAGATTTTTACCCACGGTGGGCGTAAGCCGACGGGCATCAATGCGGTGGAATGGGCAATCCGCATGGCGGAATACGGCGCGGGCGAAATCCTGCTGACCAGCATGGATGGCGATGGTACCAAGAAAGGTTATGACCTGGGTGTTACCCGCGCGATCAGCGATGCGGTACCGGTACCGGTTATTGCTTCCGGTGGTGTGGGGAATTTGCAGCACTTGGTGGATGGTGTCACCCAAGGGCGTGCCGATGCAGTCTTGGCGGCGAGTATCTTTCACTTCCGTGAATACACCGTCCCGCAAGCCAAAGAATTTATGCGCAGCCAGGGCATTGAGGTGCGGTTGTAAGAATCAATTTCCGGGTAACAAAAAAGGGCGCTCATGGAGCGCCCTTCTTGTATCCGGCCTAAAGCGGGCTTTAGGCCGCGCGATACTGTTTAAGCATGTCTGACACTTTAGGCTCGGAGGCTTGGATAAAATCGATAAACTCCCCGACGCCAGTTTCAGCATCATCGCGGCTATCAAACGGCCCTATATCCACGCCTTCGCGGGTGGTGTAGTACCAGTAGCCATCTTTTTGTAGGTAGCGGCCATGACGTGAAGGTACTGAACCCTGTTCGCCTGCTCTGTTTGATGTAGCCATATCAAGTCCTCACTAAATGTTCCCGATTCATCGGATCCCTGCTTGGGTTGATCAAAAACCACCCTCGCAGATTATAGACAGCAAAAAGAACTGGCGGCTAGATTTAGTTTGTCTTTGGACGCGAAATATTAATAACCAAAACATCATTTTTTAACATTTCTATGCCCTATACCTGCAGCCACCACTAATTCCTCGACCGCGAAGGGATCAATTGGTGCCCACACCTGTGGCCAAAGACCTATGGGAGGAGCCAGGCAAATATCATTTTTGTGACGGATGTTGCGCTTTGCTTGTTGCTGTGGCGCACGAACCATCAGCTCCGAGGCCTTTACCAAGTGCACATCATATTGGTCGAGCAAGGGCTGCAATTGCTCAAGTTCAGTGAGGGTTTCCGGGTAAGGATGACCGATGGCAATGGCTGTTCCCTGTTTGTTCGCCTGTTTTAGTGCACGCAATAACTGGAATCGGATATTGGCAGGGGTGCGTTCATCGTCGAGAAAAATATCGCGTCGGCGACTGGGCAACTGGATCTGCTCTGCCATGATCAGCGCTTGGGTTTGGACGCTGGTGCGGCTATCGACGAAATACAACTGCTGCTGTTTCAGTTCCTCCATCAACCAGCCCATAGGTTCGGCTTGCTCGGTCAACAGGCTGCCCATATGGTTATTGACGCCTTTAACGTAGGGAATACTAGCCAGATTCAAGCGCAATACGGCGAGAAATTCGCTGCGTTCCATGCCGCTCACCAGACCGCCGCGCCCAAGGGGATAGTTGTGGCGATTGCTCATGGGCGCATGCAGCATGATTTCCTTGCCGCGTGTATGGGCGCGCTCGGCCAGCTCAACCCCGTGGGGAGTGAAGGGTAAAACGGCAAGGGTGAAATCGCCGGTCAGATCGGTGGTGCGTTTGCCGAGCGTGAGGTTGTAGCCAATATCATCAATGATGATCGCCAACCGGCCTTGCGCCAGTGCGGGCTGGCCTAACACAAGGCTGGTTGCAAGCAGGAGGGCAATGCCGCTAGCGCGATTTCCCATTTGCAGGCGGTTATTCGGTGGTGCGAAGTTCGGGTTGGACGACGATATCCGGCGCAATCCCGGGTTCGCCTCCAGGATTGTATGCTGCAACCGGTGTACGCTGGATAAAAATATTCAACCCTTTCAGCAGGTTTAGCGCCTCGTGGAGTTGGTTATCTTCTTTGAGTAAATCGGCGCTGCTGGTGCGTTTGCTGGCGCGGTCTTTACTAGTGCTTTCCTGCCCGCCTTTGGTGTTGCCCAGATGGCGCGCCAGATCGGCTTCAGTGGTGCTCGGGCCGGATTGGATATCGCCAATTTTTACCCGCTCGACATTTACGTCAGGTTCAATGCCTTGTGCCTGGATCGAGCGGCCATTGGGGGTGTAGTAAAGTGCGGTGGTGAGTTTGATCGCGCGGTCGTTGCTGATCGGGATCACCGACTGCACCGAGCCTTTACCAAAGCTGCGCGTGCCCATAATCACCGCGCGCTGATGGTCTTGCAGGGCGCCGGCAACAATTTCCGATGCCGATGCCGAACCATCATTGATCAACACCACCAGCGGCAGGCCGCCGCTCAGGTCGCCCGCTTCGGCGTTGTAACTGATGTTGCTATTGTCGAGGCGACCCTGGGTGTAAACCACTTGCCCGCCATCGAGGAATGCATCCACCACTTCAACGGATGACTGCAATACGCCGCCGGGATTGTTGCGCAGATCCAGGATTATACCTTTGGTTTTGGCTGACTTTTTTAGTTGCTCACGCAGTTTCTGCGCGACGTCTTTGCCGGTATCCAATTGGAATTGGGCGATGCGGATATAAAAATAATTATCGTCCAGCAATCGCGTGCGCACACTTTGCACTTTGATAATGTCGCGCACCAGATTGAATTCAATTGGCTGGTCGACGCCTTCGCGCGCAATGGTCAGTTTGATCGGGCTGTTTTTGGGGCCGCGCATCAAATTGATTGCTTTATTCAGGTCCATACCTTTAATCGGTTTGTCGTCGATGCGGGTGATTACATCGCCCGACCTGATTCCGGCTTTGGCCGACGGGCTGTCGTCGATAGGCGTGATGACTTTGATATAACCTTCGTCAGTACTGACTTCCAGCCCGACGCCGCCAAACTCGCCCGAGGTGCTGGCTTGCAGTTCGGCAAAGGCTTCTTTATCGAGATAGGCGGAATGTGGATCCAGCTCGGCGATCATGCCCTTGATAGCAAATTCGAGGAGTTTGGCATCGTCGATTTGATCGACATAGCCGTTGCGGACGTGATCGTAAACACGGGTAAAGGTGCGCAATTCTTCCAGCGGCAATAAGCCGGCATCGGGGCCAGTGACTTTCGGTCCTTCCGCAAAACAGCTTGCCGATACCACCACACTTAACAGGGCGGCAGGTGCGACAAATGTGTTAATAAAGCTGATCCTGAACCCGGATGTAAAAGCAGCGCGAAACATAACGTCTCCGATGATCGCAACAATAATGACAACAACAACCGCAACCATTGAAATTTAAATGCATGAGCGGTGCCAAACAAGCGCAACTGTAGCGCGCGCACACTAAGGCAAACCGTTTAAAAATGACAGATGTTGTACAAAATAATTCCGGCAATGGCGCTTGATCAACCGCAAAGCAACCCCATTAGCCGCTTATCCGCGCGCCAGCCATGCACTCGGGTCAATCGGTTTGCCTTGATGACGAATCTCAAAATACAAACCGGTTGCGGCCTGGCCGCCCGAATTGCCGACATTGGCAATCGCTTCACCGGCACGTACCGGCTCACCGGCTTTTTTCAACAAACTCTGGTTGTGCGCATAGAGGCTTAAATAACCTTCGCCGTGATCCACAATCACCAGCAAGCCGTGGCCGCCAAAATAATCGGCAAACACTACACGTCCATGATGAACAGCAATCACCTGATTGCCCATGGGTGCTGAAATATACGCACCGTTCCAATTCATCTGCCCGGCAATTCTTGCACTACCGAAACGATGGATCATGCTGCCCTGGGTTGGCCATGGCAAGCGGCCTTTGCGCAGGGAAAATTTTTCGCCGCCTTTGGGTAAGGGGACGTAGCTGGGTGAATTGACCGCGCCGGTAGTGGCAACGCTCCTGGTGACGCGCTCCAATAATGCCTGCAGGCGACGGCGATCTTCGCTGAGTTGGGCGAGTTCCTGATTTTTATTTTTCAGGTCCTGGTTTACTTTGGCGAGCGCTTGTTGGCGTTCGCCGTGGATATTTTTCAATTGCGCGCGCTGGGCATCCAATTCTGCCTGCATACCGCCTAACTCAAGCGTTTTTTTTTCTATTTTCGGCGTGAGCGCATCAATGCGGGTAATGGTATCCAGATAAGTTTGCATTTTGCCGGCGTGTGCTTCCATGAAATAACTGTGGTATTTCATGATGCGCGACACCTTATCGGGTGCTTCCTGATTCAATAGTACTTTGACTTCGCTCTGCTCGCCCAGCTTGTGCGCTGCACGCATTTGTTCGGCAATTTGTGCCTGCTGATTCTTGCGCGCCTGTTCGAGTTGGCTGCGCTCATTTTTCAATTGGTTTAATTCGTTGTTCTGTTGCTTGAGTTCTTTATTGATTTCATCTGCTTTTTTCTGTAGTTCATTAATTTGCGTTTCGGATTTTTCCAAATCTTTCTGCAAATCCGAACGTGTGCCCTGCACCTTTTTTAATTCTTTTTGCAGCGCTTCGATTTCTTTTTGCAACTTTGCCATATCCGCTTTTTCATCGGCGAACCCATGGCTGGGGATAACCAGCAATGCGCAGAGCAAACTGTTGCGCGCGATGGTTTTGGAAAATGCAAAAAAACGAATCATGTTTTTTGTTATCTGAATGGATTGTTTGGCACTGACAATCCAGGTGGAACATTGTTCCACCTGGATCAATTACTCTGGATCAGTTAATTCAGGGTAATCAAGTTCCTACCCGTCATTTCAGCGGGTTGGGGAATGCCCATCAAATACAAAATGGTAGGTGCTACATCGGCGAGTGAACCGCCGGATGCAAGTGTGCCTTTGCGTGCACTGCTGAAAATAAACGGCACTGGCAGGGTGGAGTGTTGCGTGTGTGCTTGACCGGTTTCTTCGTCGAACATTTCTTCTACGTTGCCGTGGTCAGCGGTAATCAGCGCTTCACCGCCCACTTTTGCTACTGCCGCCAATACTCTGCCGAGACACACATCAATCGCTTCTACTGCTTTGATTGCCGCTTCCATCAAACCCGAGTGGCCCACCATATCGCAGTTGGCGTAGTTGCAAATAATGGCGTCGTATTTGCCGGACTCAATCGCCGCAACCAATTTATCGGTTACTTCCGGTGCGCTCATTTCCGGTTGCAAATCGTAGGTGGCAACTTGTGGCGATGGCACCAGGATACGGTCTTCACCGGGATAAACAACTTCGTTGCCGCCGTTAAAGAAGAACGTCACATGCGCGTATTTTTCGGTTTCAGCGATACGCAATTGGGTTTTGCCCAAACCGGAAAGATATTCGCCAAATGAATTTGCCAGACTCTCGGGCGGATAAGCGATAGGTGCTTTGATGTTGGATGCGTATTCAGTGGTTTGCACAAAATGCGCGATAGTCGGGTGAGTATCGCCGCGCTCAAAACCGGTAAAAGGTTCATCGATTAATGCGCGGGTAATTTCGCGCGCGCGGTCAGGGCGGAAGTTCATGAAGATTACCGAGTCACCATCATTGATGGTTGCGACTTCTTCGTCTTCACCGCAGATTACAGTGGCTTTTACGAATTCATCGTTTTCGCCGCGCTCGTAAGCGGCTTTCAAACCATCGACTGCAGTGAGTGCATCGAATTCGGCATCTCCGGTGACCATTACATCGTAGGCCGCTTTTACGCGATCCCAGCGATTGTCGCGATCCAGCGCAAAGTAGCGGCCGATAATTGACGCTACACGGCCAGTGCCCAGCTCTTTAAACAGGTCTTCCGCTCGTTGCAACGATGATTCAGCGCTGCGCGGTGGTGTGTCGCGGCCGTCGAGGAATGCATGCAGGTAGACGTTTTTGGCTCCGCGCTGCACGGCCATTTTGATAATCGCGTATATGTGATCCTGATGCGCGTGCACGCCGCCTTCGGATAACAGGCCGAGGATGTGGACTGATTTGTCATTCGCGATGGCGCTGTCGATGGCTTTCACATATTCGGGATTGGTAAAGAAATCGCCATCGCTGATGGATTTGTTGATCCGGGTAAAATTCTGGTAGACCACGCGGCCGGCGCCGATGGTGGTGTGGCCAACTTCAGAGTTACCCATTTGCCCTTCGGGCAGGCCCACGGCCATACCAGAAGTATCGATCAGGGTGTTAGGGCAAGTTTTCCAGAGATTGTCATACACGGGGGTGTTTGCGGCGTAGACAGCGTTGTATTTGGTTTTTTCCGAATAGCCGTAACCATCGAGAATCAGCAGAACTACAGGTTTTTTCGCGCTCATAAATCGCTTCCAATGTCGGATGAACATGAATCGGTCGATTCCGGGAGCCGCTTGTGACAGCTTCAGTATGCAACCTTTGGGTAGGGCCTCGGGCTTGTGCCCGTGAATGACTTGCATTCTAGCCGGTTGGGCGCAGTAACTCTATGTCAAATCGGATTTGGTGCCCTGCATTTCTGGCTATGGCGGCGATAAAGCCGCACCTATCTGCCCAAGGCAATCGTGTATACTTCGCCGCCTTATCGCCTGCACTGGCAAAGTTTGCGGTGGCCTGCATTGAAATCCACTCTGCATGCCCCCACTTTTGCCCCACTGACACAAATCGGGCGGTTTTTACCATTCACCGCAAATATTCAAGAAGGCAATTACCGTGGATTTTTTCGCTTTTGTTTCCCAGGAATGGCTCCTGGTTACCATCCTGATCGTGTTGATTTACGTTTATGTCTGGCGCGACCGCATTAAAAGTGGCCGCCCGGTTTCACCCCACGAAGTGACGCGTCTGGTGAATGAAGGCAATGCCGTATTGGTTGACCTGCGTGAAGGCGCGGAATTTAAAGCGGGTCATATTGTGGGCGCAGTCAATATTCCTTACGCAAAATTGAGTAAAGAATCTACCGAGGTCGCCAGCTACAAAGACAAAACCATCATCCTGGTCGATAAGCTTGGCCAACATGCCGGTGCAGTCGGGCGCTTCCTTGGTAAAGAAGGGTTTGATGTGCGCCGTTTAGGTGGCGGCATTGCCGAGTGGCAGGCACAAAACCTGCCGCTAGTAAAAGGTAAATGAGCTAAATCGTTTTAATTTTTGGAGTTTGTTATGGCACGCGTGTTGATGTACACCACAGCAGTCTGTCCCTATTGCGTGAACGCCAAGAAACTGTTGGCGCAAAAAGGGGTTGCGGTGGAAGAAATTCGCGTCGATAGCCAACCGCAGTTGCGTCAGGAAATGATGACCAAAAGCGGCCAGCGTACAGTTCCGCAAATCTGGATCGACGACACCCATGTCGGCGGTTTCACTGATCTCTGGGCGCTGGATAAAGCGGGAAAACTGGATGCATTGCTGGCGCAATCCTAAGCGCTGCAGTGTAGCCGTCACTAACAGGTCATTCCTAAATCAGGTAAGTCGAGTTCATTATGTCAGAAGAAAATAACCAACAAGATGCTGGTCAGGCAGCCGCTGGCGGCCCGGTTTTTGCGATCCAACGTATCTATTTGAAAGATATTTCTTTCGAAACCCCTATGGGCCCCGAGGCATTTACCAAAGCCTACAAGCCTAATATCCAGCAGGATTTAAACATCCAGGCCAACCAGGTGGAAGACGGCCTGTTTGAAGTGGTATTGCTGCTCACCATTACGGCGCGCATTGAAGATCGCGTTGTATTCCTGGTAGAAGTGAAACAAGCCGGCCTGTTTGCGATTGCCGGTATCGAAGGCCCGGCAGTGACCCAACTGATCAATACCGCGTGCCCGCAAATCCTGTTCCCTTATGCCCGTGAAGCCGTTGATGGCATTCTCGGCCGCGGCACCTTCCCACCACTGATGCTGGCGCCAATCAATTTTGACGCGGTATTTGTGCAGGCGATTACCGCTGCGCAACAGCAAGCGGAGCAGGCCCAGGCAGAAAAACCGGAAATTGTGAATTAATCCGGCGTGCCGATTTGCCTGAGCGGCCCTCCCTGAGCGGCGGCCTATGCGGTGCGGCCTGCGCGGCTCGATAAAAAAGGCAACCACCTTGTGGTTGCCTTTTTTATTATGTGTTAAACAAGTGCAAATCTGTCATTGTAATCTCGCTAAAGTCTCGCATAATCACTCCCTGCCGACAGCATCGAGTAATGTCTTATGTTCAACCTCTCCGCCAAAAATGCCAATCAAACCAGCCACATAGCCGCGATTGACCTGGGTTCCAACAGTTTTCACATGATTGTGGCGCGCTGGGACGACGGCCAGCTCACGCTGCTCGACCGCTTGCGCGAGCCGGTGCGATTGGGATTTGGCCTGCAGGAAGACCTGAGCTTGAGTGAAGATGCGCGCGACCGGGCGCTCGCCTGTCTCGAGCGGTTCGGTGAGTGTTTGCGCGGCTATCCATCGCGCAGTGTGCGGATTGTCGGCACTAAAACCCTGCGCAGTATTAAAGATTCCAGCCAATTCCTCGCCGAAGCGGAAAAACGTCTCGGCCACCCGGTGGAAATTATTTCCGGCGATGAAGAGGCGCGCCTGATTTATCTCGGCGTCGCCAATGATATCGCACCGGATGATGACAATCGTATCGTGATGGACATTGGCGGCGGCAGTACTGAAGTGATTATCGGCAAAGGCATGCAGCCGCGCCTGAAAGAAAGTTTGAACATGGGCTGTATTGCCATCACCAAAAAATTCTTTATGGATGGCAAGGTCAACGAACGCTCGGTGACCAAAGCATTGATCGCCTGCCTGCAGGAATTGGAGCCGGTGAAAGACGAGTTTTTACAGGCCGGTTGGCAGCAGGTATTGGGCGCGTCGGGCAGTATCAAAGCGGTGGCCAAAGTCTGTCAGGCCAACGGTTGGAGCGATGGCACTATCACCCTCGATTCGCTCGAAAAAATCATCGCGATTTATTTGAACCACGGCAAACTCGATGCGCATATCGCCGGTTTGTCCGATGATCGCCAACCGGTATTCCTCGGCGGAGTGATGGTATTGAGTGCCCTGTTTGAGGCGCTCGAACTGGAACAAATGGTTGCTTCCGAATGGGCACTGCGCGAAGGCTTACTGTTCGACCAGAAAGGCCGTTTGGAGAATCACGATATTCGCCAGGCGAGTGTCGATGCGCTCGCGGCGCGCTTCCACGTCAATATGGATAAAGCTGTCGCGGTGGAAAAAACCGCGCTCAATCTACTGAAACAGGTCGGCCAAAGCTGGCAGCTCACCGCCGATGATGCGAGCAAATTGCTCGGTTGGGCGGCACGGTTGTATCAGGTGGGTTTGGATATTGCGCACAACGATTATCACAAACATTCCGCCTATATTGTGCAGAACGTCGATCTCGCCGGCTGTTCGCGCGCGGAGCAGACCCAGCTTTCCGCCCTGGTCCTCGCCCATCGTAAACGCTTCCCCGCCAAAAGTTTCCCGCTCGACAATACCGACCTGGTGCGCCTCGCGATTTTGCTGCGTATGGCGGCGATTTTCCATCGCGGCCGCATCAAAGAAGGCATGCCCGCGATTAAACTCAAAGCGGATCACAAGAAAATAAAACTCAGCCTTCCGGTTGAGTGGCTTGATGAGCATCCGCTGACCCAAGCCGACCTTGAAACCGAGCAGCGGCATCTGGGCGATATCGGCTACCAGTTGGACGTGGCTGCCGATTGATAGCCGGGCAATCGCAGTCGCCCGGCTATTCTTTGTAGCACACCACCCGTTTTTCCGTCATATCCTTTCCCCCGGTTGTATTGAGTCAATCCATGCAAGAGTCTCCTCCCGCCAAAAGCGGTTATTTTTTTGTCGCTGGCGCTGTTTTAATTTGGTCCGGGTTTGTGTTGGTGTCCCGCATCGGTGGCACCAGTGTGTTGAATGCATTTGATATCACTGCCCTGCGTTTCGGTACGGCGGCGTTGGTATTGTTGCCTGTCTGGTGGTTTTGGAAGCGGGTGTCGCTGTTTAACAAGACGGTGTTATCGCTCGCGCTGACCGGTGGGATTGGCTATTCCGTCACTGTTTATTTCGCATTCAAGTACGCGCCCGCTGCTCATGGAGCAGTATTGATCTCCGGCTTGCTGCCTTTCTTTGTCCCGCTGATGGCGTTTGTATTGCTGAAAGAGCCGCTGCGCCGCAATTTGCGTATCGCCCTGCCGGTGATTGCGGTGGGGATGATTTGTCTCGGGGTGGATATTTTTTCGCGCAGTGAAAATACCTTGCCCGGCGATCTGTTACTGGTGACTTCATCGTTGATCTGGGCGCTCTATACCATCCTCGCCAAGCGCTCCGGTTTGGGCGCTTGGGAGACGGCGATTGGCAGCGCGCTGCTGGCGGCACTGATCTATTTGCCGGTGTACCTGTTGTTCCTGCCCAAGGCGATCACGCTCGCGCCGCTCAAAGACGTTGCGTTGCAGGCGATTTATCAGGGCGTGGTGGTGGCGGTAATCGCCATGCTGTTTTACATGGCCGCCATGACCCGGCTCGGGCCGGCCAGAACCGGCGCCTGTATGGCATTGGTGCCGGCGATTGCCGGTATAGGTGCATCGCTGATGTTGGGCGAAGCGCTGGATGCATGGCTGGTATCGGGATTGCTGGCGACCAGCGCCGGTGCCTGGTTGGGTGCACGGGCTTAATGCCCGGGCGTTCAAACGAACGCGACCGTTTGTCCCGGTGCAATCTGTTGTTCCAGCCCGCGCCCATTGTCGAGTAAGGATGCTGCCAGTAAACGGTCGCATTTGAGGTGCCGCTCAAATGAGGACTTAAATAATGATATGCGCCGACCAACGCTCCAGCAAAATAGCTTGCGCATCTATGGGTTCTTCGCCTTCCTGGGGCTGGGTGGGAATGTAGCTGCCGTCTTCCTGCAATAACCAGGCGTGGGTGTTGTCGGCCAGGTAGAGATGCAGATCCTCCAAAATGCGGTCGCGGATTTTTTTGTGTTTAATCGGGAAGCAAGTCTCGACCCGATGGAACATATTGCGCAGCATCCAATCCGCACTGGAACAATACAAATCCGGATTGCCGTTATTTTCAAAATAAAATACACGGTGGTGTTCGAGGAAACGGCCGATAATCGAGCGCACGCGAATATTTTCCGATAGCCCTGCAACCCCCGGACGCAATTGGCAAACACCGCGCACAATCAAATCAATTTGTACACCGGCTTGCGAGGCTGCATAAAGTTCATTCACCAATTCTTCATCGTAAAGCGAATTCATTTTGGCGATGATGCGTGCGGGTTTGCCCTGTTCGGCGTGTTCTTTTTCCGTGCGGATGCGCTTCACCATACCTTTGTGCAAGGTAAAGGGTGCATACAACAGCGCTTCCATTTTGGACGCTTTACCCATGCTCGATAATTGTAAAAATATGCGATACACATCTTCACCAATATCTTTATCGGACGTGAGCAAACCGTAATCGGTATAAATTTTACTGGTGCGCGGGTGATAGTTACCCGTGCCCAAATGCACGTAGTAACGCAATTTGCCCGTCTCGCGGCGTGCAACCAAAATCATTTTGGCGTGGGTTTTAAAACCGACCACGCCGTAAATCACGTGGATACCAAACCGCTGCAAGCGCTCGGCCAATGCCACGTTTTGTTCTTCATCAAAACGTGCGCGCAATTCCACAATCGCAGTGACTTCTTTACCGGCTTTAGCGGCAGTAACCAATGCATCAACAATCGGAGAGTTGGAGCCGGTGCGGTACAGGGTTTGTTTAATCGCCAATACATTCGGATCAACAGCCGCTTCGCGCAAAAAGTCCACCACACCCTGGAACGAATCGAACGGATGATGGAGCAAAATATCCTGCTTCTGCAGCACTTCAAAATAGGAGTTGGTGCGCTTGGGCAACTTAGGCATGGCTTGCACGAAAGGTTTGAAAAAGAAGCTTGTATCTTTAACCAGATCGAATAAATCGGTGTAGCGATTCAAATTGACCGGGCCGTTAATGCGATACAAATCGCGCTCTTTAATTTCGCAGCGCTGCAATAAAAATTGCTCTAATTCGGAGGGACAGGTATCGGTAATTTCCAGGCGCACTTCATCGCCATATTGGCGATAAGCCAACTCACCTTGCACGGCGCGCAATAAATCGTCGGTCTCTTCTTCGTCGAGGAAAATATCCGAGTTGCGGGTGAGGCGAAATTGATAGCTTTCCATCACCGTCATGCCGACAAATATTTCGGCCATGAAAAAATGAATAATGGAGGAAATAAAGACAAAATTACGCCCATTCATACTCAATGCTTCGGGCAATTGAATAATGTGTGGCAATGAGCGTGGCACTTGCACAATCGCGCGGCCAGAGTTGCGGCCGAAGGCATCTTTGCCATCGAGCCTGACAATAAAATTCAAACTCTTGTTGAGGATGCGCGGAAACGGATGTGCAGGGTCAAGCCCGATCGGGCTGAGCACGGGCAGCACATCGGACAAAAAGACGTGTTTAAGGTATTGGATTTGTTCCGGGGTCCAATCTTCGCGGCGCAGCACCTGGATGCCTTGAGCGCGCATGGATGGCAGCAATTCGCTGTTGAGGATGCGGTATTGCTCGGCTACTAATTCATGGGCGCGCAGCGAAATTTCATTCAGGGTCTGGGTTTGGGTCATACCGTCCGGCCCTTGGGTCGGCGGTGCATTGCGCTCAAGGATCTCTACCAGTCCGCCGACGCGCACTTCAAAAAATTCGTCAAGGTTAGTGGAAAAAATGCACAAAAAGCGCAGCCGTTCCAGCAGCGGTAAATTGCGGTTATAAGCTTGATGAAGCACGCGTTTGTTAAATTCGAGCAGGCTCAGCTCGCGGTTGAAATAGGCGTTAGACACCTTGTACCTCGTTAACCCGGGAAAATAGTGCGGTCAGATTATGGCAGTTGTGTGACAAAAATAAGACAGCATCTGCATGTGCCTAACACTAGCAAAGTTTTACGAATAACGGGGGACTTAGTGCAAAAACAGGACAAGGCTCTGAAGGGAGAGTAGCGAGTTTGACGCCTTTTGTTTTAAAACCGTCAGTCAGGAATGACTGACGGAGCTATATGGAAGATTCATTCACCACATCCATGTGGTTTACCCTTCGGGCAGCTTCGCTGTGCAAATTTGCAGTCCTGCAAATTAGTTATGCGTTTTCAATAAAAGGCCTAATGGCAAACGGGTTCGGCGTGCGCGTATTAGTTGCACTTATACACATCAAAGCTCTGGCGACCATCTTGTACAAGGCTGGCAGGTACTATGGTATCACCGCCAAATTGGCTGGCTTCGTTGCGCGCCATGTTGGTCAGTTCGGTTGCCACTTTCTCGGGCGAACGCTTCATGGAACCGACAAAGTTATCTTTCACTTTTACGTTTACGGTACGCACTTTATCGCAGCTGCGGACATTCGCGGCATTGGCCACAGCAACGCTGCTGCCCTGGTCGCTCACTTTTACCCAGGTACACGCGCTGGTCAGGCTGACAACACCGACGGCTAACAACAGGGAGATTTTTTTCATACACAATTCCTCGGAGGTGATTAATCAGGGTGACAAAAATGTGGGGCTACACTAATCGGATGCTCGCCGAGTTGCAAGCCACCAGACCGCATAGGGCGGCTGCGTGAGCTGGATGGGCGCTCGCGGTAATGGCCGGTAATAATTAATTTTGGTAAACATGGGCGACAGTAGTATCGTGTGCCACTTTATTGCGCTGCAACCGTAACGACATAACAAGTGCGACCGAATTCATAACATTGCATTACATAACAAAATATCAATAGGAAAATCGCTAAAGAGGAGTTTATCCATGGGCTCACATGCATTCAGCCTGTCCAATTTATTTTCCTGGCGCATCTTATGGCGGTTGGGAAAGCTGCTGGTTATTCTCGCTATTCCACTGGGGATTACCCTGCTGGCCGGCAAAATCTACCAGAGTTGGGATGATGATCCGGATCGCGGTGCAGTTGCGATTGACAATGGCGCCTTTGGTGAAAATTATTCCACGCCTATTTATCTGGATCAGGGTTGGACTCCCAACGACAGTCTCTGGTTCTACAACACTACCCAGGGTTCGGCGTTAATTCCCTACGATTTTTTTATCGCGCTGGAGCAATCCGACTCCACCGAATTATTCCGCGCCAACACGTTGATCGACAAATACCGCTATCTGCCGCAAAAACCGACCTTCTTTAACCGCGATGGTCTGCCGGTCGGTTTCGTTAAGGAATCCTATAAAGGTAATGATTACGTCGGCTTTACCTGCGCAGCCTGTCATACCGGTCAGGTGAATTACAAAGGCCATGCGATCCGCATTGATGGCGGCCCGGCGATGGCTGATATGGTGGGTTTCCTTACCGATCTGGAAAAAAGCATGGCGGTGGCGATTGCCGACAGCGAGAAAAACCAGCGCTTTGTCGCCAAGGTATTGGAGCTGAATAACACCTACTCCAAGGCCGAAGATGTGCAGGCCGACCTCAAGCGCTGGGCGCGCAAAATCCGTTTGTACAACACTATTAATTTATCCAGCGTGGAATATGGCTATGCCCGCCTCGATGCGTTTGGGCGTATCTACAACCGTGTGCTTGAGCATGTGATCAGCCGCAACCAGTTGCGCGATGTGCTGCTTGGGGTGACCAAGGCGGGCGATGAAGATCTCGATCTGTTGACGCCGGCGCAGGTCGATAAAGTATTGGAAGGCATCAGCGAAACCATTATTGGCGATTTGCAGTTCGCCCGGATTATCGACCGCTTGATGTCGACCAAAGAGGGTTACCCGGGCCTCTCGCTGGATGATATGAACCGCATCAAAGCACTGATTTTTAACGAGCCCAATGCGCCGGTGAGCTACCCCTTCCTGTGGGATATCGTGCAATCGGATTACGTGCAGTGGAATGGTTTGGCGAGCAACGCTGGCGTCGGTCCGATTGGCCGCAATACCGGTGAAGTGATCGGCGTATTCGGCATCCTCGACTGGACTGCGCACAAACGCGGCTGGACGCTGTCATCCATTATCACTGGCCAGAAGAGCAAGAGTTACCAGATCGATTTCTCTTCCTCTATCGATTTGGTGAATTTATCGCGCCTGGAATCCCATCTGGCGAGCCTGACATCGCCCGTCTGGCCAACCCAGAAAGCCGACAGCCCGACTCAGGAAATCGCCAAAGCGATTTTTGACAAGCTGCCGGAATGGCAGATCGATGGTGCAAAAGTCCGTCGTGGCCGCGCACTTTACGCTGAGTATTGCGAGTCATGCCACGAGGTTATCGACCGCACCGACCGCGACCGGATTGTGGTTGCCAGTATGGCGAATATTGATGTGATGGGCACTGACCGGGCGATGGCGGAAAACAGCGTTAACTACAAGGGTTATTCCGGCAATTTCAAAAATACCTACCAAACCGAAAGTGTAGGTGGATTGGTGATCAAGGACCGCGCGCCGGTAGTGCAGATCCTCACCGCCGCGACTATGGGGGAAGTGGCGACCGAGCCGGACCCGGATAAATGGTGGCTGCGCCGCGCGCTCGACTGGCTTTACATGATGGCCAAATCCTTCTTTGATAATCAAATCAAAGCCAGTGTAAAATCCGGCGATTATCTCCCGGACACCACCGCCCGTCCTTATCAATCGCTGCTATCCTACAAAGCGCGTTCACTCAATGGCATCTGGGCCACAGCGCCCTATCTGCACAATGGTTCGGTACCAACCCTTTACGATCTGCTGCTGCCAGTTAAGCGCGAAGGTGATTCCGAAGATGGACTTTATCGCCCGGCCGAATTTAAAGTCGGCAGTCGCGAATTTGATCCAATTAAAGTAGGGTTGCGGTCTGATGGTTATGAAGGCTTCACCTTCAAGGCCGATAAACGCGGCGATTTTAATACCGGTCACGAATACGGTACCGTCCATGCACCGGCCGTCAATGGCGTAACACAAGAGCCGCTGACCGATGCCGAGCGCTGGGATCTGGTTGAATATATTAAAACCTTGTAATTGCCAATGCCGGATTTTTATCGCACTGGCACCTGTTGGACAGGCTTATCCGGTGCGCTAATCAAAGGAAGATAACGCCACTGTTTGTGGTATTACCCAAAGGTTATAACTAGCGGGCGATGCTGCAAAAGTGGCGTTGTTGTATTTAAATGGTCGCATTTTCTAATTACTCCACATTTTTATGGTCTAACGGTGCAACACAAGTAATGCAACACAAAGTAATGCAACGTTAAGGCCCTTATAGAGTTATTTGTTTGGTTATGCGATTAACAATAAGTAAGTGCCAGCCACTGCTGGCCAGTTTGACCGGCGGTTTGTCGCTGGTATTGATGTTGGCGGTGCCACCAGCACAGGCACAGGGCGAGAAGCGCGTGACGGTTCCTATCGCACTGCCGTTCCAACAATCGAGCAGTGCGGTCAGCCTTTCCTCGGCTGCCCCGGTGCATGCTGTGCAAGCCATGCCGTTTACCCAATCCCCTCACTCGACAACGACCGTTGCTATTCCGATTACTACCACAATTGCGACGGCGAGTTTGGCCAGTTTTTCCTCGGCTCCGGCACTCGCGTTAACCGCTGAAACATCGTTGTCGGCGATGCCGCTGGCGAGCACCCATCTGGTAGCAGCACAAGACGCGGTTATGGTGTCATCCACTGCCAGCTCCGCTGGTGCGACATCCAGCGCAGGCTTACCGCCCGCGCAACCGATAGTGGCGATCAAAGAGGCGAAAGAGAAGAGCGAAAAAGCCGAGGCGGAAAAAGCGCAGCCGGCCGCGCAGATTCCGGTGGTCACTACAGCGCCGATCAAAGCACCGCGCTATCCGGTCGGTCATCCGGAAGCGTTTGTACCGGAATTTGAAGATTACATCGCTAAAAAAGTGGCGCCTTTTGTGCCCGGTGTGGCCGTAGTGATTGTCTCCGGCGGGCAGATTAAATCGCTCAATGGCTACGGCGTGCGACGTGCGGGCACGCGTGAAAGTGTGACGCCTGATACCGTCTTCCGCCTCGCCTCTCTCTCCAAATCTTTTGCGGCTACTGCGGCGAGCCTGTTGGTGGACGAAGGTAAAATCACCTGGGATACCAGTATTACCTCGGTGTTGCCCAATGTCGCGTTTAAAAATAAAGCCTACGGCAAGCAGCTCACCCTGCGCCATTCGCTGGGCCAATCTTCCGGTTTACCGCGTCACACCTATAGTCACTATATCGATGAAAATATGAGTTACGCCGAGATAGTCGCGCGCCTGCGCTACGTGAATTTTGTCTGTGCGCCGGGCCAATGTTTTGCTTACCAGAACGTGATGTACAGCCTCGCTGGCGACATGATTAAGAACAAAGCGGGTGTGAGTTTTGAAAACTATGTCGAAAAGAAAATTTTCGATCCGCTCGGCATGCGTAGCGCCTCCTATGGTTTGGCCAGCTACAACGCCTCGCCCAACCGCGCCGCGCCACATATCAATGGCGGCAAACGCTGGATTCCCACCTCGGTCAATGCCAACTGGTATCGTGTCGCACCTGCCGCAGGGGTGAATGCGAGCATTGTTGATATGTCGCGTTTCTTGCTGGGGCAAATGGGCAAGCGGCAGGATGCCTTGCCTTTGTCAGTGCTTAATCCCATCCAATCGCGGGTGACCAAAAATACCCCTGGGCAAAATTATTACGGCGCCCATAAGCTGGCTGTTAATACCGCCTACGGCATGGGCTGGCGGGTGTTTGATTACGGGCGCGATAAAAACTTTATCCATCATGGCGGCCATGTAAAAGGCTTCCGCACGGAAATGGTGTTCAACCGCGATTTGCAGATAGGCATGGTATTCCTCACCAATTCCGAGACCCCACTCGCGCGCGATGTGATCTTCAAATTCCTCGATAGCTACCAGCGCGCCAAAGCTGCCGCGCGTGCCGCCAGGAAGCAATAACAATGAAACTGGCCGCTTTGCATCCACGCCAAATCCTGCACGCGCTCGATGAGCTGGATGCAGCCACCCCCTCCTATAGCATGGACCGGCCAGCGGCTATGCGGCGGGTAATGCTGGTGTTGGCCTGCGTCTCGGTCAGTTTGCTGGTGCTGCATTACGCCAAATTTTCCACCCACTTTCTTGCGACTTTGGCCTGGTTGGGCGAATGGCGCGGGTTGGGCGCGCAATATTATGAGCAGGCTCTCGTTGCAAATGGTTGGCTGGATCTCGGCGGCTACATCTGGTGGACTGGCTGTCATCTGCTCACCTTTATCATCATTCCCTGGCTGGTAATCCGCTTCGGCTTTAACCAATCGATGCTCGACTTCGGTTGGCGCTGGAATCAGGTCAGCCAGCATTGGCACGGCTATCTATTGCTGCTCAGCCCGATTTTGGTATTTGTGGTACTGGTGAGTTTTGGCGAGGATTTCGTCAACCACTATCCTTTCTATCGCAATGCGGGCCGCAGCTGGTTGGATTTCCTGTTGTGGGAGCTGCTCTATATGAGCCAGTTCATCTTCCTCGAATTCTTCTTCCGCGGCTTTATGCTCAATGCCCTGCGTCCGGCCATAGGTGCAAATGCGATCTGGGTAATGTGCGTGCCTTACATGATGATCCATCTGCCCAAGCTGGCGCTGGAGGCGACTGGCGCAATTTTGTTCGGCTTGTTCCTGGGCATATTGGCGTTGCAATCCCGGTCGATTTGGGGCGGCGTGCTTGTTCATGCCGGTGTCGCACTCAGCATGGATATAGCGGCATTGCTACGAAAACAGGATTTACCCGGATCATTTTTTCCCTTCTGATTTCCCTCTTATTCTCCGTCACTTGCAATTGCAGTATGAGTCCGGATGGAAATCTGGCTTCCGATATGGAATCTGAGCCTGGTGCCGCCCTGTCGCAGTATTGAAGGAGACGATTCCCCGCGCGCCACCTGCTGCTATAGTCACGGCGGGCGGATTCAAACTTTTAAAAGTCCGAAAACAAAGATGGCCATATGTATATCTAGCCAGTAAAATCGCCCCCATTCTCTATTACTGGTTTTGGTTATGGACGTCTCACTCCTGTTAGATTCACTTAACAACGCCCAGCGCGATGCTGTTGCTGCACCCGCGTGCAACCAGTTGATTCTCGCCGGTGCGGGCAGTGGTAAAACCCGCGTGTTGGTGCATCGCATCGCCTGGTTGATCCAAGTGGAAAAAGTATCGCCCTATTCGATTATGGCGGTGACCTTTACCAACAAAGCCGCACGTGAAATGCGGGCGCGTCTTGATGAACTCTTCCATCACTCTTTACCAACAAGTGGGGGCCACCCCATCAACAGCCGCGCTATGTGGGTCGGCACCTTCCATGGCCTCGCCCATCGCCTGTTAAAAGCCCATTGGCAGGATGCAAAGCTGCCGCAGAATTTCCAGATCCTCGATAGCGATGACCAGCTGCGCTTGATCAAACGCGTCTACCAAACGCTGAATATCGACGAGAACAAATGGCCACACAAACAAGCGCAGTGGTATATCAACGGCCAAAAAGATGAAGGCCTGCGCCCGCAACATATCCAGGATACTGGCGATCCTTTTGTGCGCACCATGCTGCAAATCTATCGCGCTTACGAAGAGGATTGCCAGCGCGGCGGCATGGTGGATTTTGCCGAAATTTTATTGCGTGCCCACGAACTCTGGCTGCATAAGCCGCACATCCTTGAACATTACCAACAGCGTTTTCCGTTTGTGTTGGTCGATGAATTCCAGGATACCAACAGCGTGCAATACGCCTGGTTGCGCGTGCTCGCCGGAAAAACCGCGTGCGTGACCGCAGTAGGTGATGACGATCAATCCATTTACGGTTGGCGTGGGGCAAAAATTGAAAATATCCAGCGCTTCTCGCAGGATTTTGCCAATACGCACGTGTATCGCCTCGAGCAAAATTATCGTTCCACCGGCAATATTCTCAGCGCCGCTAACGCAGTGATCAAACACAACTACGGCCGCCTCGGCAAAGAGTTGTGGACCGAAGGTGATAAGGGTGATCCGATTTCACTTTACGCCGCTTACAACGAGCAAGACGAAGCGCGTTTTATTGTCGAGCGAATCCAGGATTGGGCGCGCAAAGGCCATGAGAAAAAAACCATCGCGATTTTGTATCGCTCCAATGCCCAGTCGCGGGTATTGGAAGAGGCGCTATTGCGCGAGGCGATTCCCTATCGCATTTATGGCGGCCAGCGTTTCTATGATCGCCTTGAAATTAAAAATGCAATTGCCTATATGCGTTTGATCAGCAATTGTCACGACGATGCCGGGTTTGAGCGCGTAATCAATACACCGACGCGCGGTATCGGCGGTAAAACCGTTGATGATATTCGCTTGTTCGCACGTGCACAGGGCTGTTCTCTCTGGGCGGCGGCGGAACAAATGGTCGCCAAGCGCGTGCTTGCGGCGCGCGCCGGCAATGCGGTGCAAACCTTTTTAAATCTGGTGGAAAAACTCACGCAGGATGCCAACGAAATTGATATCCACGGCGATACGCCGTCGCTCGATCTGATCGCTAAAAAAGTGATTGAAGATACCGGCTTGCTGGAATTCCATCAAAACGAAAAAGGTGAAAAAGGCCAGGCGCGCGGCGAAAACTTGCAAGAATTAATTACCGCGTGTCGCGCGTTTGATGCAGAAGAAGAGGACGAAGAACTCACACCGCTGCAACAATTTCTGGATACCGCCGCGCTCGATGCCGGTGAAAACCAGGCCGATGAATTTGAAGATGCGGTACAGTTGATGACCTTGCACTCGGCAAAAGGGTTGGAATTCCCGCTGGTGTTTTTAGCCGGTGTAGAAGAGGGTTTATTCCCGCATAAAATGTCGGCGGATGATCCGGATCGTTTGGAAGAAGAGCGGCGCCTGTGTTACGTGGGTATCACTCGCGCTATGGAAAAGTTATTTATCAGCTATGCTGAAACCCGTCGCTTGTACGGCAATGAAACCTTTAACGCGGTGTCCCGTTTTGTGAAAGAAATTCCTGAAGATTGTATTGAAGAAGTCCGTTTAAAAACGGCGGTCACGCGCCCGGTCAGTTTTAATCGCCCGCTTACCAAACCCTCAACACGCCAACCCATGTATGAAACCGGCGAAGACACCGGTTTCCGCCTCGGCCAACGTGTCACTCATGCCATGTTTGGTGAAGGTGTGATTTTGCAATTTGAAGGTACTGGCCCCAATGCGGTGATTCAAGTGAAATTTGAATCAACCGGCATCAAACGTTTGGTGATGCAATATGCGAAGTTGCAGGCAATTTAAGCGTTAAAAATTCGTGTGTGGGTTCATGTTGCCAGATAACTGGCAACATGAACCTGATCCTTATTGTTTTAGCATATTAATGTAAAGTAATTTTTCGTAACCTCCCTTACAAGTGCCATCACCCGCGAGTGATACTTTCTTGCCACTCATGAATGCCGCGAGTGCCATCGCGTAAGCTTCTTTCATGCTTGGTTCAGAGAGATCCAACGCAAAATAACTGATTGTTCCTGAGCCGCATGGACTGGCAAAAGTTTTTGAGAGTGAAATGAAAACATGGTTTTTCCAGTTGCTGTCATTTATCCAAAGCTCAGTGATTTCACCCGTTAATTGTGCGGATGCAAAAATATTATTGCAGAGGCTTGATAAGAAACCTCCTAGCAATATAAATTTTTTCATTATTGTTTCCTTTTTGTGTTTCGCGAGATAAATCTCTATTAAGTATACAGCGGTTATTAAAGAATATATGTTGCTATTTGTGTATTTTTTTACTTCCTCACTTTTTCATAGAGTTTATTATTTCACTACTAATTCAAGGCGGAATATCTGCTATATGAACCTATGTGAAAAAGTCACAAATGTGACGGTATTATTCACATCTTTTTTGGCGGCTCAATTTATTGACCGAAACTGGAAAGCATTAGATCATATGAACGTAAGATTCTTTCGCCGTAACAGGAGTTTATGGTGATAGTTATTGGCTACTCTAAGGAAAGTTTATTATGAACACTTATATCCTTCTGCTGTTCTATATTCCGCGTTTTCTACAGTTATTTTCCCGGCGCAATTTTTATCACCAACACAGGTGTATTGCCGCCTAAATAATTTCAGCTCTCTCTCCGCGCTATCCGCCTCATTGTCTTGAGTTGGTTAGGTTTTGCTGCGCGAAAAAATATTTTTTGTTTTGGTAAATTTTGCCAAGACTTGGCTTCGCCCGAAAAAAGCCGATCCAATCCAAAGGAAATTGCCTTTTTAACCACCATTTTTAAGGATTTTGAAAATGACTACTACTACACCCGCAGCGAGCAACTTTTCACTTTCACCCGAACCTATTGCGATTGTCGGCATAGGTTGTCGTTTCCCTGGTGGCTCTTCCGGGCCACAAGCGTTTTGGGATAATTTGTTGGCCGGTAAAGATTGTATTGTCGATGTGCCGCACAGCCGTTGGGATGTAAATCGCTTTTACGATGCCGATAAAGAAAAGCCCGGCAAAATGTATGTAAAAAGTGGTGGATTTTTGCAAGAGGCCATTGATGAATTTGATGCGTTATTTTTTGGTATCTCGCCGCGCGAAGCAGCTGCTTTGGATCCGCAACAACGCGTGTTGCTGGAGGTGAGTTGGGAGGCACTGGAAGACGCAGGTATTGATCCTGAATCCCTGGGTGGTTCCAGCACCGGCGTATTTGTTGGCGGTTTTATGCTGGATAACAAATTGACCCAACTCAATCCGCTCAACCGTCACACCATTGCAAGCAACACCGCCGTTGGCATGACGCTGACCATGCTCTCCAATCGCATTTCTTATCTGTACGATTTGCGCGGCCCAAGCATGAGTATTGATACTGCTTGCTCCTCTTCCATGGTGGCATTGGATCAAGCCTGTCGCAGCATCTGGACTGGCGACAGTTCGCTGGCATTAGTCGGCGGTGTCAATATTATGCATCGGCCGGAGATTTTTATTGCAATGTGCAAAGGCGGATTCCTCGCACCCGACGGTCGTTCCAAAGCGTTTGATGAGCGCGGCGATGGTTATGGTCGCGGTGAAGGTGCGGGTATTGTGGTGTTAAAACTATTACGCGATGCCGAGCGCGATGGCGATAATATTTATGCAGTGATTCGTGCAACCGGTTGTAACCAGGATGGACACACCGACGGTATTACGGTGCCTAATCCAAATGCGCAGCAGGCGTTAATTCGCAAAGTGACGGACAAAGCCGGCGTGGAATTAAAAGATATCGCTTATTTTGAAGCCCATGGCACAGGTACAGCGGTGGGTGATCCGATTGAAATGTCGGCTATTGGCGGCACTGTCGGTCAAGCGCGTTCTGCCGATGAGACTTGTATGGTTGGCTCGGTAAAAGGCAACATCGGCCACCTGGAAGCAGCATCCGGTATTGCAGCAGTGATTAAATCAGCATTGTGTTTGCAACATGAATTGGTGCCGCCACAAGCCAATTTAATTAACCTCAATCCTAAAATTCCGTTTGCAAAATTACAATTGCATGTGCCGCGTCAAATTGAAAAATTACAGCCGGCAGATGGTAAACCCGTCTATGCCGGTATCAATTCATTTGGTTACGGCGGCACCAATGCCTGTGCACTTTTGCAAAATTATGTTCCGGCATTGAATGCAGATACTACTCATCCTGACATCACTACCCAAAAAATATACCTGTTGCCGCTCTCTGCCAAAAGTAAAAATGCACTCAAGGCGTTGGCGATTCAATATCGCGATCTGCTAAAACAGAATCCATTGCTGTCAATTAATGATTTGGTGTATTCCGCCGGTGCGCGTCGCGCGCACTTGTCCCATCGCGTTACCTTGCGCGCTGCCACTAAAGAGGAATTGATCGAGCGCCTTGAGCAATTTGCTAATGGTATTGCCGATGAAAGTATTCTGGAAACCCAGGTAAGTGATACCGCGAATAAATTAGCATTTGTATTTACCGGCATGGGTCCACAGTGGTGGGCGATGGGCCGTGAACTTATTAATAGCGAGCCAGTATTTAACGCGTCGGTAAAACACAGTGATGCACTTTTCCAAAAAATCGCCGGCTGGTCGATTCTGGCAGAAATGCAAAAAGACGAAACTGAATCGCGCATTACCGAAACACAAATTGCCCAACCGGCAAACTTTGTATTGCAAGCCGCGTTAGTGGATTTGTGGCGTTCATGGGGTGTTACGCCGGCGGCGGTTGTCGGTCACAGTGTGGGCGAAGTAACCACTGCCTATGTATCGGGAATTTTGTCGCTGGAGCAGGCATTGCTGGTGAGTTATCACCGCAGCCGCATCCAGAAAAAAGCGGCGAATCAGGGCTCAATGCTGGCTGTAGGTTTGACTGAAGCTGACGCACTCGCCGCTATCGCACCTTATAACGGTAACGTGTCAATCGCAGCGATTAACGCACCTACTGCAATTACGCTTGCAGGCGATGAACAGGCACTCGCAGAAATTTCGGCAAGCTTAACGGCAAAAGACGTTTTTAATCGTTTGCTGCAAGTGGAAGTGGCTTACCACAGTCCGACGATGGATCCGCTGCTCGATGAAATTCGCACCAGTCTCGCCACGCTATCGACTGTTAATGCGCAATTGCCAACCTATTCGACGGTTACCGGTACGCGCGTAGACACGACAGCGTTTGATGCGGAATACTGGTGCAAAAATGTGCGCGAGCCGGTGTATTTTTTTCGTGCCCTGGAACAGATGATTGCTGACGGTTATCAGGATTTTTTAGAGATTGGTCCGCACCCGGTGCTCTCGTCTTCCATTAAGGAATGTTTTGCCAAACATCAATTAAAGGGTTTCCTTGCCTGTTCGCTAAAACGCAAAGCCGATGAACAACACACTATCAAACGCGCACTTGCAGAAATTTACGGCCAGGGCTATGCCATTAATTGGACGGAAGTGGCGAGCAATCAGTTTATGCAGAGCGAAAGTTTTATCGTGAATTCTGTGCGGCCGCAATTTGTGCGCTTGCCGAATTATCCGTGGCAGCGCGAGCGCTATTGGAATGATGCCGATAGCTCCCTGCAGGATCGTATCGGCCAGGAAATTCCCCATGCGGCATTGGGCGTAAAACAGGAGGGACCGGATGATGCTTGGGTCAGCCAGGTAAACGCGCAATTTTTTGCACATCTGGATGATCACAAAGTAGAAGGCCTGGTAATTCTTGCCGGTGCAACCTATGTGGAAGCAGGCCTTGCTGCGCACAAAGCCTTGACGGGTAGCGATGCTTGCTTGATCAGCGATCTGAATTTGCATAACGCCATGGTGATTGATACAGACACCGAGCCGTTAATGTTTACTCGCGTTGATCAAACCAATAACAGCTATGCAATTCACAGCTACAACATTCAGGATAAAAACCAAACCACGTTACATGCCACCGGAAAAATCCAATCCCTCACCTTGGTGAGTTATAAAAAACTGGCGCTGGCTGCAATTAAAAAACGTTGCGACCAGCAAATTGATACAACGGCAATTTATCGCGAACTGACTGAGCGCGGTTTGCAGTACGGACCCTACTTTCAGGGCATTCAACAAATCTGGCGGCAAGATGAAGAAATTCTGGCATTGATCCAGGCGCACACAGATTTACAAGTGCCGGCCGATAATTATCAATTGCATCCCACGTTGTTGGACGCCTGCTTTCAATCATTAATTTCAGCGCTGCCAACCGAGGGTGCGTTTAACAAACAAGTTTATGTACCGGTCAGTATTCGCCAGCTGCGCCATTACCGAAAAGTGGGCAATGTATTTTATTGTCACGGCACCTTGAGTCATATCAGCGGTGAAGCTATCAGCGGTAACATTACCTTGTGCGATGAACAGGGCAATATTCTGGTAGAAATTCGCGGCCTGCGTTGCCAGTCACTGCGTGCAGCCAACAACAAAACAATCGATAACTTTGCCGATTGGACTTATCAACCGCAATGGCAGTTGCTGGATGCATTAAATGAAGATCAAGCCGCTGGCGAAAAAAATGCCTATGTGATGTTTTTAAATGAAGACGATGTGAGCAAGGATTTGTTGCGCACCTTTGTTGATAAACATAACGGCAATGTCAGCGTGGTGTATGCCGGTAATCGCTTTGAAGTGTTGGGCGATAATGCTTACAGCCTTGACTCACATAACAAAGCACATCTTGCGCAATTGTTTAAGGATCATATCGATCACCAATTTCCCGGCAGCATCAATGTGATTTATGGCTGGGCGATGGGCAGCAATGCGCTCGATCCGATTCATTTATCGGCTACGCAAACCTTGCTGGAGATAGTTCGCCAGGTTGAACAATTATCGGCACTCACCAAAACCCGTTTGTATGTATTAACACGCGATGCAGTGCGGGTAATTGCGAGTGATAAGGTTGGCGGTTTCCAGCAGAGCCCGGTGATTGGTTTGGGGCGCGTCATCGCCACCGAATTGCCCGCCTTGCAATGTACCTTAATTGATTTGGGTGCGGAGTTTACGCATATCTCTGCGCTGCAGGTTTTTTGCGAGTGCACCCAACATACACCGGAACTGGAAATTGCCTTGCGCAATGGCCAGCGCTACGCCTATCGCCTGCGCAATATTCCTCTCGCCGATGCCTATCAAGCAGATTTGATCGCGCCTGTTGCTAATACCGGTTTGACTTTGGCGACCCAGGGTTATGGCGAGAGCCGCACGCAACAATTGCAAATGGCTGATCGCACTGCGCCTGCTACCGGTGACATTGCATTGGAAATTTTGAGCCTGGTGGTGGATGCCGGCAGTCAACATAATGACTGGCGTGAAGTCTGCGCGCGCGTAGCGGCAGTGGGTTCGAACCACAGCCGTTACACAGTGGGTGATGAGCTGATTGCCTGTTATCGCGGCGCCATCGGTAACTGGGTGGTGGTGCCGGAAAATGAGTTGATCGCACTGAAGAAGCCGGCGCACTGGCGCCGTGAAAAATCGGCTTCGGCGTTGGTCGCTTTCAGTTTGGCGTGCGCCGGTCTGCTGGAATTCGCGCATTTGGGTGCGGCGGAATCGCTACTGGTTATTGGTGCAGAAACAGCGGTTGGCCAGGCAGCAATCCAATTGGCGCGATTGCATAAAACCGATTATTTGCAGGTGACAGCGGACTCCGATGAGTTCGCGCTTAACTCCGCATCCTTGACCGAAGATTTACTCGCGGCGATTTATCGTAAAGGTCACGTGGATGGTTTTGATGTGATCATTAATCTCGCGAGCGCTATCGATCCACAAATAAATAATACCAATCTGCAACTGGACAAATTGTTGGCTGACGGCGGCCAATATATTGCCATCCAGCAAGGCGATGCAGTGGCGGCACCGGTGGTTTTCTCTGCATCCAAGACACAATTGCTGTTGAGTCGCGATAAAACGCTCACGCCTTCCGCGCGTTTGCAAACCCTGCTTATCCATGTGGAAGCGGAACTGGCGCGAGTGGAAAGTGACGGGATTCATGCCCGCGAATACGGTGCGGCGGAAATCAGCACTGCTCTTGCCAGCCGTGAAGCATTGCCGGTGGTGGTGAACTTTACTGACCTGCGCAAACTGCATGTGGTGAACCGTAATTCCGCCAGCTATCGCATTAGCGACCAGGCGACCTATCTGATTACCGGCGGCTTCGGCGGTTTCGGTCTGGGCATGGCCAAATGGTTGGTGGAACAGGGTGCGAAGCATCTGGTTCTGGTCAGTCGCAGTGGTGCCAGCAGCCATGAAGCGCGCTTGGCCGTGGCTGATCTGATCGGTAGCGGTGCGCATGTTAAAGCGGCTGCGGTGGATATCGCCGATGCTGCCGCCGTGCACGGATTGCTCGCTGAAATTGAGCAACAGATGCCACCACTCAAAGGGATTTTCCACGCTGCCGGTGTTCTGGATGACCGCGAATTGCTGGCGCTGGATGACCAGAGCCTCGCCAACGTGATGCGTCCGAAAGCGCTGGGCGCCTGGAACCTGCATCAATTGACCCATCACTTGTCGCTGGATTGTTTTGTCCTTTACTCGTCTATCTCGGCGCTGATCGGCAACCGCAATCAGGGCAACTATGTTGCGGCCAACCTCTTCCTCGATTCGCTCGCCCAATATCGCCAGGCGCAGGGCTTGCCGGCCTGCTCCATTAACTGGGGCGCGCTGGCTGATGTGGGTATGGCAGCAGCCAACCCGAGTGTGATTGGGCATCTGGCGCAAGTGGGCATCAACGCCTTCAGCCAGGCGCAGGCGCTGGAAGCTTTTTCCCATTTATTGCAAGCGCCGGTCGCGCAACTCGGAATCTTCCAGGTGGATTGGGCGCGCTGGAAACAATTTGAGCCGGCGGGGACCGCGACTCGCTTCAGCGATCTCGCCGGTGCCGGGGAATCCGCTGAACAGGGCGCAAGCTGGCAGGAGTTGGCCGCGCAAGGTGAGGCGCTAATCCTGCAACCCTTGACTGACACTTTGAGCGAACTGGTGGCGAACACCCTGAGAATGTCGGTGGAGCAATTGGATGTTAATACACCGATCAATCGCTTTGGTCTGGATTCGTTAATGGCGATGGACCTGCAAATGAAAATGCGCGGCGAATTCAAAGTGGATGTGTCCATCCTCGAGCTGATGAAAGGCAACAGCATCGCCAAACTCGCTGAAGGTCTGGTGCAAAAATTGGTTAGCGCAATTACAGCAGCAAGCCCGGCAGAAACAACAGTACCGGTGAGCGGCAACCCAAGCGCTGCAAATAAAGAAACAAACAGTGAAGCTGCACAAGTTGATCAGCAAGTCGCGGCACTGGTTGAGCAATTAAATAATCTGGAGCAACTTTCCGAAGAGGAACTGGATGCATTACTCAAGCAGGAGGAAGTGTTCAAGTAGTCATAATTCTGGCTGGCTGCGTTACAGGGTAGTGACGCAGCTGACAAATAAAATCATTTATTTTCATAACTTTTTATTTTCACCACATTAGCTTCGCGCTTATCCTCTTCAGTTTTGCAAGGAATGAACGAGGATGACGACGATAAAGGAAACTATCATGGAAACTCTGGCAACTGCTGCGGTTACTCAGCCGCTTGGCAAAGACGAAAAGAAAGTGCTGCTTGAACGTCTGCTGCAACAAAAATTGCAGCAGGCAATGCAATATGCACCTATGTCCAAAGGGCAAGAATCCCTCTGGTTTGTGCATCAAAGTGATCCTCATTCCGCTGCATACAATGTGGCGAGTGCGATACGTATTTATTCCACAGTGGATACACACATTTTTACGCGTGCATTGAACCAATGCATCCAGCGCCATGCTGCATTGCGCACCAGTTACGCGATTAAAGAGAGTAAAAACACCCAGATTATTCATTCCAATGCACCAATCGGATTAATCCGTCGCGATGCTACTACACTCGGTGAAACTGAACTACAGCAATTAATTTCGGCTGATTATCAGCAGCCCTTTGATTTAACCTTATTGCCTGTTATGCGCGCGCATTGGTATGACCTGGATAATGGTGAAGCGGTATTTATGCTGGTGGTTCACCACATCGCCTTTGATGCCTGGTCGCTGTGGATTCTGATGGAAGAACTGAGCGAAATATATCAGGCGTTGCGCGCTAATCGCATTCCACAGCTGGCATTACAGGCACCTGCCTATCGCGATTATGCGCTGCAACAAGCGCAGTGGTTGAGGACAGAAAAAGGTGAGCGGGCAAAAGATTACTGGCTGGAAAAATTGGCGGGTGATATTCATCCGCTCACCTTGAATATCAGCAAACCGCGTCCGCGCATTCAAACTTTTAATGGCGCCAGTCATTATTTCCAATTGGCTCCGGAATTGGCACAATCGCTGAACGCCCTGGCAAAAACGCGTGGTGTCACTGCCAATAGTTTATTGCTTACTGCATTTTATACGCTGTTGTATCGCCATTCCGCACAAGAGGACATTTGCATTGTTTCGCCCACGGCCGGACGTATCAATGGCGAATTTGCGCGAACCCTGGGGTATTTTGTCAACCCGGTTATTTTGCGCAATCAACTTGCAGCGACCACCGCATTTACTGATTTGCTAGAGCAAGTGAATACCAGTTTATTGGAAGCGCTGGAGCACCAGGAATTTCCATTCAGTTCGCTAATCGAAGCTTTGAATCCACAACGCGACTCCAGTTACACACCTTTATCACAAGTGTCATTTGTATTTCAAAAGCCACAACAGAATGATGGTTTGAACAGTGCATGGGTTCCCGGCCAGCAAGGTCCGAAAATTACCTGGGCCGGTTTGGATATCGCGCAATTCCCGTTGAATCAGCAAGAAGGCCAATTTGAATTGGAATTGGAAATTGTCGATACCAAAGGCAGCTTCTATGGCATCTTTAAATACAACCGCGATATTTTTTCTGCCACAAATATGCAAATGCTGGAAAATCATTTGCGTGAGCTGTTGCAAGGAATTGTGGCAAAGCCCGAAACTGAAATTGGTCGCTTACCATTAATTACTGCTGCGGAGCTTGCACAATTTGCGCACTGGAATGATACACGTGTAGTTTACCCTGCACATCGCAACCTGCATGAACTTATTGAGCAGCAAGTAGAAAAAGCACCGCAATTACCGGCGGTGCGTTTTGAAGGCAAGCAGCTGACTTATGGCGAATTAAATGCGCGTGCCAATCAGTTAGCGCATTACTTGATCGAGCAAGGTGTTACAGCAGAAACCAAAGTGGGCGTGTGTATGCATCGTTCATTGGAAATGGTGATTTCGCTGATCGCTATTATTAAAGCCGGCGGCGCTTATGTACCGGTGGATCCTGGTTATCCCGCCGCACGCGTGGCTTTTATGCTGGAAGATATTAATTCGCCGCTGTTGCTCACCCAGGAAAATGTGCTGGCAAATTTACCGGCTAATAATTCGCGCATGATTGCAGTAGATAAATTGGCGTTGGATAGATTTCCGCAAACCAATCCTGCACTGGATATAGGTCCGGATAATCTGGCCTATATGATTTACACCTCCGGCTCTACCGGCAATCCCAAGGGCGCCATGAATACACACGGCGCTATTTGCAATCGTCTGTTATGGATGCAGGCGGAATATCAATTGAATGAGCAAGATCGTGTCCTGCAAAAAACACCGTTCAGCTTTGATGTATCGGTGTGGGAATTTTTCTGGCCGTTAATGACCGGCGCTGAATTAATTGTGGCACGTCCGGACGGCCATAAAGACACCCAATATTTGCTGGATATTATCCAGCAAACCGGTATCACTACCTTGCACTTTGTGCCGTCCATGCTGAGCATTTTTGTGGCGGATGAAAAATCTGCACACTGCACCAGCATTAAGCGCGTGATCTGCAGCGGTGAGGCGTTGAGTTATGATTTGCAGCGCCGCTTCTTTAATCGCCTGGATACCGAGCTGCATAATTTGTACGGCCCGACGGAAGCGGCGATTGATGTGACCTATTGGCAGTGCGATAAACATTACGCCGCTAATGTAGTGCCGATTGGCAAACCTATCGCCAATATCCAAATCCATATCCTTGATACGTTTATGCAGCCTGTACCTGTAGGTGTAAATGGTGAATTGCATATCGGCGGCATAGGTTTGGCACGCGGTTATCACAACCGCCCGGAGTTGACCGAAGCAAAATTTATTGCCGATCCGTTTTCACCTGATCCACGCGCGCGCCTGTATAAAACCGGCGATCTGGTGCGCTACTTACCCGATGGCAATATCGACTATTTGCAACGCATCGATAACCAGGTCAAATTGCGCGGTTTCCGCATTGAGTTGGGTGAAGTGGAAGCCATGGTGTGCAGCTGCAATGGTGTGCGTGAATCCGTGGTGGTAAAGCGTAGCGGCGCAACAGGTGACGATTATCTGGTGGCTTATATAACGCGCGACAACGCAAATATAACTGAAACAGAAATTCTCGCCGAGGCGGCACAAAAAATGCCGGCACATTGTGTGCCCGGTGCGATAGTGGTGTTGGACTCGATTCCGCTCACACCCAATGGCAAAGTGGATAACAAAGCATTGCCGGCATACAGCTTTGCTTCTGCCTCGCAACAACAGCTGGTGCCACCGCGCAATCAATTGGAACGCAAATTGGTATCGCTTTGGTGTGAACTGTTAAAGCTGGATACGATTTCTATTAATGACAATTTTTTTAGTCTCGGTGGCCACTCACTATTGGCCGTGCGTTTGATTGCGGTAATTGAAGCGGAGCTGGGGCAAAAATTTCCACTTTCCAGTTTGATCAAACATCCGACTATTGAACAATTCGCGCAATTAATTGAAAGCAGTATTGCCGATGGCACGGACGGCCAATGGCATTCATTGGTGCCGATTCAACAAAAAGGCGATAAAAATCCCCTCTTCTTTATTCCTGGTGGCGGTGGCAATGTGTTGTATTTTTACGCGCTTTCCCGGCAACTAGGCAGTGACCAACCTTTTTATGCAATGCAGGCAATCGGTCTCGATGGCACAACTGCGCCGCTCGATTCAATCGCTGCTATGGCGCAAGCCACTATCGCAGAAATCAAACGTGTTCGTCCGGCCGGCCCTTACATTATCGGTGGGCATTGTGTCGGCGGTTTGATTGCATTTGAAGTTACCCAGCAGTTGCGCGCTGCCGGGGATGACGTTGAGCAATTGATTATTTTCGATGCGCCTGCACCGCATTTTTTCCAGGAGAAAAAAATTATCGCACTGGGGAATGCTGAGTGGATCGGTGTGCTACTCAATAGCATTGAGCATATGACCGGCAAGCGTATCAGTATGCCGACGGAGCAATTGCACGCGCATGAAGCAGAGCACCAGTTGCATTTGTTACGGCAAAAACTGGCGGAAGCCAACATGGTGCCTGCGAATACTCCGCTGACGCAAATCAAAGGGCTGCTGGACGTATTTAAAGCCAATGCGCAATTGCATTTTCCTGCCGCCGAAAAAATCTGGCCAGTGCCACTCACGCTATTGCGTGCACGCGATACCAATCTGCATTACGACTATACAATCTATGACGATGCCAATACCAGTATTGCGCAATCAACGTTGGGTTGGCAGCAATATGCACAGGGTAAAGTGAATGTGGCGCTGGTAGCAGGTGATCACATCACCATGCTTGCACCGGAGCAGGCGTCCAGTCTGGCTAGCCAATTACAAAAATTTATTTACGTTTAAGGAGCAAACATCATGTTAAAAAATTATGCAGATTGGGTTACCCGGCATCCAGTAAAAGTCATGCTGATTTCGCTGTTGTTATTAGTAGCTGCGAGTATTGGTATTGGCAAGTTATCGTTTAAATCGGATTTGCGGATTTATTTCACCAACGATAATCCGCAAATTACTGCCCTCGATCATATGGAACAAACTTACACCAAAGTAGATAATGTGCTCTTTGTGCTCGCACCGAAAGACGGCGTCTTCACTGCAAAAAATCTGGCTGTGGTAGAAGAGTTGACGGCCAGGTCCTGGCAGATTCCTTTCTCAAGCCGCGTGGATTCAATCACCAATTTCAAATACAGCTATGCCGAAGGCGATGACATAGTAGTGGATGATTTGGTAAGCAACGCCGCGCAATTAAATGAAACCGAGCTGGAAAATATTCGCAAGGTTGCCTTGCAAGAATCACTGTTGGTCAATCGTGCGATTGCACCGGACGGCAAGGTTACCGGCATTAATGTCACCATCAATATTCCCAAAGGTGAAGAGTTAAGCAGCACGCCCAAAGTTGTTAAATATGCACGTGAGTTGGCGGCGGAAATCCAGGCACAGCATCCGGATATTGACATTCATCTCAGTGGTGTAGTGATGATGGATAACGCGTTTGCGGAATCGTCGGAAGCGGATATGAAAACCCTGGTGCCGGCGATGCTGGTTATCGCACTGGTCATTATGGGAGTAATCATGCGCTCCTGGCTTGCCGGCACTGCGGCCTTGGTGGTACTGACGTTTGCAATTGTCGCTGCTATGGGTATGGCCGGGTGGTTGGGGATTTTATTGAACCCGGTCAGTATCAATGCCCCTAATATTATTTTAACCGTCGCTATTTGCGACTGTGTGCATTTACTGATGGCTTACATTATTGCACTGCGCTCCGGTGTTGCACGCGAAGAGGCGATGAGTAATAGCCTGTGCGAGAATTTCTGGCCATTGTTTGTCACTAACATTACTACTTGTGTCGGGTTTCTCACCATGAATTTCAGTGAGGCGCCACCTTTCCGCGACTTGGGAAATATCACCGCATTGGGAGTAATTGCTGCGTTTGTGTTCACCGTGGCCTTTCTGCCGGCATTTATGATGTTTTTTAAAGTCAGGGCGCAGATTATGCAGCAAAGTGGATTGCAAATCCGTGTCGATAAATTAGCAGAAATTGTAATTGCCCGCCCAAAGCAAATTTTGGCAGCGATGGTCGTGTTTGTGGTAATCGCTGGTGCGGGAATTTTTAATAATGTGCTTAACGATGAGTTTGTTAAATATTTTGATAAAGATGTGAAGTTCCGCCAGGCAACTGATTTTACTGCCGAACACCTTACCGGTATTTATTACATTGATTATGCGGTGGCGGGACAAACAGCTAGTGGTATTAATCAGCCGGAATATCTGCAATCGCTCGATGATTTTACCCAGTGGTTGCGTCAGCAGCCGGAAGTCATTCATGTAAATAGCATTACCGATATTTACAAACGCCTGAACATGAATATGAACGGCGATCAAAAAGATCAGTATCGTTTGCCTGCAAGCAGTGATTTGGCTGCGCAATATTTGCTGATGTATGAAATGTCACTGCCTTACGGCTTGGATTTGCGTGATCGTATTAATGCGCAAAAAGATGCAACCCGTGTTACCGCCACCTTGAAAAATTTATCCAGCGCCGAAGTATTGGCATTGGAGGCACGGACGCAATCCTGGGTGCAAGTTCACAATCAGTACATCAGTGTCAGTCCGGGTACCGGCCTCACGGTTATGTTTGCCAATATTGGTTTGCGCAATATTGAAAGTATGTTGGTAGGCACTTTTTTTGCGACGGCCATTATCTCACTTTTGTTAATTGTTATTTTCCGCTCATTCAAATATGGCTTGTTGAGTTTGTTACCCAATTTATTGCCAGCCGCAATGGCATTCGGTGTTTGGGGTTTATTGGTAGGTCAAATCGGCTTGGCTTTATCAGTGACTTCTGCAATGACACTCGGCGTGGTGGTGGATGATACTGTGCATTTCCTCACCAAATATCTGCGTGCGCGGCGCGAGCATCAATTATCGCCTGAAGATGCTTTGCGCTACGCGTTCCATAAAGGTGGCGTTGCTTTGGTTACCACCTCGTTGGCACTGGCAATCGGTTTCGGCATTCTCGGCTTCTCCAGTTTTGAAATTAATTCCAGTATGGGAATTTTAACGGCGATTGCCATTGGCCTGGCGTTAGTGCTGGATTTGCTGCTCTTACCCGCACTGCTGCTGTTAATTGATGGCGCCAAGCGTAAAGTGGTAGTACCAACTCCGACGGAAAACAGTTTGCCAATATCGGTTGCATCGAGCGATGCTGCTTCTCATTAATTCAGTTATTGATAAGGAATATTCCATGAAAACATTGATTGCATTTATTCTCGCGTCCGGCATCAGCTCGATCAGTTTTGCCGATGACTTTTCCCTGAACGGTATTACTGAGCCGGCCGCCAAAGGTCTTGCGATTGCCAGGGAAACTGAAAAACGCGATGCCGGCTTTAAAGACTATACCACCCGGGCGGAAATGGTATTGAAACAAAATGATAAAGAATTAAGTCGTCGTACATTCAGTTCTAAAGTATTAGAGGTGGAAGGCGATGGTGACCATTCGGTGAATGTATTCAGCAGTCCGAAAGATGTTGCGGGCACTGCAATTTTGATTCACTCCCACGGTTTAACGCCGGATGACCAATGGTTGTATTTGCCGGCAGTTAAACGTGTAAAACGTATTTCCACGCGCAGTAAATCCGGCCCTTTTGTCGGCAGTGAATTTGCTTATGAAGATATTTCTACCTGGGTTCCGGAAAAATATACCTACAGGTTTTTGCAACAGGAAACTCTGGATGGCAATGACTGCTTTAAAGTGGAAAACACCCCGGCCTACGCCGATTCCGGCTACAGCAAATTACATGAGTGGGTGGATGCAAAAATTTTTCGTCCGCGCAAAATTGATTATTACGATCGTAAAGGCGATCTGCTGAAAACCCTGAGCTTTGAAGGTTACCAGCTATACCAGGGCAACTATTGGCGGCCATCCAAAATGGTGATGACCAATCACCAAACGGGGCGCAGTACAGAATTATTGTGGAAGGATTATCAGTTTTCGACGGGTTTGACTGCTAATGATATTGCGCAATCGAAACTGAGTTCAATCAACTGATAAATGTGAAGATTTCGTTGCCTGTTACTGCATTATCTCATCTGTCGCAATGGTGAGGTAAATGCAGCAGGTAACGAAAACGGGAATTGATAAAAAATTAAATCTTTAAGGATGATGGTGTGACCATTATGAAACCTACTCTCCTGGCAGCTATTCTGGCTACAGCTACCATTGCACCATTCGCGGTGGCGGAAATAAATCTGGAACTGGGTGCGGATATTCAGTATTTTCCCGAATCTGCTGCAATAGACTATTCCACCAATAGTAATGCTTATTTGCGTCTGGAATATGATCGTGAATCCAGCAATGGTCGCGTTAAATTTATGTTGGATGGTAAAGTGCAATACAACCAGCGCGATGATCGCCGCCGCCGTTTTGATTTTGCAGAATTAGCTGTGGGTTATTTTGCCGACCATGCGGATATTACCGCCGGTGTGCTTACTGAATTTTGGGGCGTTACTGAATCGCGCCATCTGGTTGATATCATCAACCAAACCAATGTGGCAGAAAATATTGATGAAGAAGAAAAACTCGGCCAGCCAATGGTAAAAGCGCGGTTGCATCATGAGTGGGGCACAGTACAATTATTTTGGCTGCCAGTATTCCGCGAGCGTATTTATCCCGGCGATGATGCGCGCCTTGGCCCTGGCGATAGTATTCGATACCAGGAGGCAATTTATGAATCTTCACGCGAAAAAAATCATCAGGATTTTGCCTTTCGCTACAGTCATACAGTGGGTGAATGGGATTTTGGTATCGCTCATTTTAACGGCACTAACCGTGAGCCGTTGCTGATGCTGGATGTGACCCGCTTGCCTGCAGTGTCGTTTACGCCTTACTACGAACTTATCGATCAAAGTAGTGTTGACGTGCAAATGACGAGCGAAAGCGTATTGTTAAAACTGGAAGCGGTTTCGCGCTCCAGCGATGCGCAGAATCGTTATGCCGCCGCTGTAACTGGTTTTGAATATACGCAAGTGGGAATTTTTAATTCAGCGATGGATCTGGGTTATATCGTCGAGTATTTATACGATGAGCGCGATAAGCAGGCATCCACTCCTTTTGCTGATGATATTTTTGCGGGTTTGCGTCTGGTCGCCAACGATGTAGCGCAAACCACATTACTGTTGGGTGCCTATGTAGATCGCGATAATCACAGCACTGCCTGGCGTTTGGAAATGAACACCCGCTTGCGCGACGGTGTAACGCTGAATATTGAGGGGCAACTATTCAGTAATCCACACACCAATGATCTGCTGTATGGCTTTCGTAGCGATGATTATTTTCGCATTGGAATTCAATACTTTTTTTAAAGTTAGTTTTCGGGTTAATCCTGGGTGATTAGCATCGATTTTTTGGTAAGGATCAAATTGTTATTTAAAGGAAATTAAATCATGAGCAATAATACGTTATTTCACATTCCTGAAAAAAATAGTGCGGCACAACTACGCTTGGTGTGCTTTGCCCACGCGGGTGGCAGCAGCACGGTGTTTATGCCCTGGCTACAGTATTTGCCAGAGTACATCGAATTGGTTGTTTGTCAGTTGCCAGGGCGCGGTGTAAGTTTGTGTGATAAACCTTACGACCAAATGGAGCTATTAGTGCAGGATTTATTGCAGGCAATTCAGGTTCACTGCGATAAGCCTTTGGTGTTATTCGGTCACAGTATGGGCGCGAAAGTGGCTTATGAATTGTGCATTGCACTGCGGGAAAAAGGCTCGCCGCTGCCAGTGAATGTCATAATCTCTGCTGCTGCAGCACCTTTCCATCAACGTCGCCGTGCATCCATTCACGACTTGCCTGATCCGGCATTTATCGATGCTTTGGCAAAATTAAATGGCACGCCCACCCCCGCCCTGAGCAATCCCGAATTGATGGCGTTGTTTTTACCGGCGTTACGCGCGGATTTTAAATTGGTCGAGACTTATATCAATCCCAGCCGCGAAGTATTGAATAGCCGCCTCACATTGATGGGCGGTGTGTTGGATGAAACAGTCTCACCGGCAGAGTTGGCCGATTGGAATAAATTATTTACCGGCACTACCGCGATTCACTGGTTTAATGAGGATCATTTTTATATTAATCGCAAATCATTTGCGGTTTTGCAACAGGTGAATAAAGTGCTGGCTGATGAATTAATGCAATTGGAAAACCGTGTGGCCTTTCGCGCGTTAGCGAGACGTCATTAATGATCCTGTTGCCCGCTTATCTCTACCAAAGTGGCTATACCGCGGGCACGCAGTTTGTCCATCAATGTGGCAAGTCGCTCAACATCGGCTGCATCCAATTGCTCGCCGTGGGTAAAACTCAAGCGCTTTTTTGCCACCAGTTCGCGCACGTATTCAGGGCGTACACGCAGGCGCTCAGCGGTTTGGGTGATGGAGAGGAGTTGACGCAACATTGGCAGCTCGCGGATAGGCCGGTATAAGTGGCTTACTATGACATATTTATCCGCGGTTTGGGGCACCCGTAGGGGCGTCGCTTGCTGCGCCCATCTCTTATCCCGGACTGGGCGCAGTAAGCAGCGCCCCTACTTACTTGTGCAATCGTGCAGCTTGGGCTGTGAGTTGCGGCAAGCTGTGCCATAATTTGCCCCATAACATAGTCGCTATAAGGTTCTTATCAATGGCTAATCTTGGCACCCTCTACACCGTTTCTGCGCCCTCGGGTGCCGGCAAAACCAGTCTGGTCAGTGCGCTGGTGAAATCCAATCCGGAAGTTTGCGTCTCTATCTCTCACACCACGCGCGCTATGCGTCCCGGTGAAATCGACGGGGTGAATTACCATTTTGTCGATCACGCGACCTTCGAGTCCATGCTGGAGCAAGGCGCCTTCCTTGAACATGCGCGGGTGTTTAGCAATCTGTACGGCACCTCCCAGCAATGGGTGGTTGATACCCTGAACCAGGGTATTGATGTGATTCTGGAGATCGATTGGCAGGGCGCCGAACAGGTGCGCAAATTGATGCCGGACACGGTGAGCCTGTTTATCCTCCCGCCGTCGCTGGCCTGTTTGCGCCAACGCCTGACGGGTCGTGGCCAGGATGATGATGCGGTGATCGAAGCGCGCATGAATGAGGCGATCAGCGAGATGTCCCACTATGTCGAGGCGGATTATTTGATCGTCAACGATGACTTTACTGTCGCCCTGGCACAACTCCAGGCGCTGATTACCAGCCAGCATATCCGCCTGGCGCGCCAGGTTGAGCGTCATAGCCAACTACTTAGCGATTTATTGGCTTAAATTTAGTCGCGCGGTTGGCATAGATGCGGCCAGTAACGCATAATAGCCGGCCGGACTGCAGCACAGCTGCGTTTACCCAAGCGCCTATGTTTATAGAGCACATTAGATAGAGCACATAAAGTTATGGCACGTATTACCGTTGAAGATTGTTTGGATCACGTTGATAACCGTTTTGAGTTGGTAATGGTTGGCAGCAAGCGCGCGCGTCAATTGGCAATCGGTGGTAAAGACCCACACGTTGCGCCGGAAAACGACAAACCTACCGTTATCGCCCTGCGCGAAATCGAGGAAGGTTTTATCGATGCAAGCATCCTGTTGGAAAAAGATACACTGCCACAACCCAAGCCTGAGCGCGTGTACGAAAACGATATCTAAGTCGATTCTTGATATGCCGGTACCCCGCTGTCCTCAATAGCGGGTGTGTTGTCTGGCGTATTACCTGGAGAGGGGCGTGCAAACCATAGAGGCATTGAGCCACCGGCTTTCGTCTTATCTGGAGCCTTCCCAAATCAATTTGGTGAAGCGCGCTTACTTCTATGCTGAACAAGCCCACGACGGCCAAAAACGTCGTAGCGGCGAAGCCTATATCACCCACCCGCTCGCCGTTGCCGATATTCTCGCCAGCATGCATATGGACCATCAAAGCCTGATGGCGGCCATGTTGCACGATGTGATTGAAGATACCGGCATTAGCAAAAAAGCCATCGCCGGCCAGTTTGGTGATTCGGTGGCTGACTTGGTTGATGGTGTGAGCAAACTCACCCAGATCGAGTTTGAATCCCACGCGGAAAAACAGGCGGAAAACTTCCAGAAGATGGCGCTGGCGATGGCCAATGACTTGCGCGTTATCCTGGTAAAACTCGCCGATCGCCTGCACAACATGCGCACCCTCGGTGCTATGCCGAAGGACAAAAAGCGCCGCATCGCCAAAGAGACCCTCGAAATCTACGCGCCCATCGCCCACCGCCTGGGGATGAATGAAGTGCGTCTGGAGTTGGAAGACCGCAGTTTCTACTGCATGTATCCGTTGCGCGCGACCCGCCTGCAAGCCGCGCTTAAAACCGCACGCGGCAACCGCAAGGAATTGGTCGAGCAGATCCAGACCTCGTTTGAAAAGCGCCTGCTTAAAGAAGGCATCAACTCGATTGTGATCGGCCGCGAGAAGCATTTGTTCAGCATCTACGAAAAGATGCGCCAGAAGAAAAAGTTCTTCAAAGAAATTATGGATGTTTACGCCTTCCGTATAGTGGTGGATACGGTGGACACCTGTTATCGCGTGCTCGGTGTAGTTCATAACCTGTACAAGCCGGTCGCGGGCGAATTTAAAGATTACATCGCTATTCCCAAGGCCAACGGCTACCAGTCACTGCATACCGTATTGGTGGGTATGCACGGCGTGCCGATTGAAGTGCAAATCCGCACCAAAGAGATGGACGAAATGGCCAACAGCGGTATCGCGGCCCATTTCCTCTACAAATCCAGCAGTGATGAGCCGATCAACGCCAGCCACAGCCGCGCACGCCAATGGGTGCAAGGCCTGTTGGAGATGCAGAAAAACGCGGGTAATTCGCTCGAATTTATCGAAAACGTCAAAATCGATCTCTTTCCCGACGAAGTTTATGTATTTACGCCCAAGGGCAAGATTGTCGAATTGCCCACCGGCGCGACTCCGGTCGATTTCGCCTACGCGGTGCATACCGATGTGGGTAATACCTGCGTCGCCTGCCGCATCAACGAGCGTATGGCGCCGCTGTCACAGCCGTTATTGAGCGGGCAGAAAGTGGCGATCATCACCGCACAGGGCGCCCAGCCCAATCCTAACTGGCTCAATTTTGCCGTATCGGCCAAGGCGCGTTCGGCGATTCGCCATTATCTCAAGCATCAGCGCCATCACCAGTCAGTGACGCTCGGCAAGCGCATGCTTAGCCGCGCGCTGGCGGAAATCCATATCGACCTCGAACACATGGCCGAAGAGCAGCAACACAAGTTACTGCATGTTGCGCAAGTAGAGTCGATGGAGAAGCTTTACGAGGAGATTGGCCTCGGCAACAAAGTGGTTTATTCGCTGGTGAAGTTATTGCAACCGGATGCCGAATTGAAAGCGCGCTCCGGTTCGCTCAATTCGGCGATCACCATCGATTCCGCCGAAGGCATGATGATCAGTTTTGCGCGCTGCTGCCGCCCGATCCCCGGCGATCCGATTATCGGCCACGTCAGTTCCGGCAAAGGTCTGGTGATCCATCAGGACACTTGCCGCAATATCGCGGAAATCCGCAACTATCCCGATAAAATCAGCCAGGTGAATTGGGCCGCAACGGTCAGCGGCGAGTTTTTGGTGGATGTGCGCGTGGAAGTAGAGAGTGACCGCGGCATTATCGCCACCCTCGCCACGCGTATTACCGAGCAGGGCGCGAGCATTGAACACATCAATGTACACGAACGAGATGCGCACAATAGCGTGATCCATTTGTGTATCGGCGTGCACAACCGTATCCACCTCGCCAACATCATGCGCCGCATTCGCAACCTGAGTTTTGTGATCCGGGTAAATCGCAGTAAAAACTAGCGATAATCTTTTATACTCTCGCTCTTCCTTTTTTTTGATAACTACTCAGTAAAGGTTTTCCCATGACCAATAAAGCCACCATCCACAGCGACAATGCCCCCGCCGCCATAGGCACTTATTCGCAAGCCGTTAAAGTGAACAATACGGTTTACCTGTCCGGCCAAATTCCACTGGACCCGAAAACCATGCAATTGGTGGATGGCGATTTTGCTGTGCAAGCGCATCAGGTATTTAAAAACCTGCAAGCGGTTTGCGAAGCTGCTGATGGTGGTTTGAAAGATATCGTTAAGCTAAATATCTATTTGACCGATCTGGCAAATTTCCCGATTGTAAATGAGGTGATGGGACAATATTTCCAACAGCCTTATCCGGCCCGCGCCGCGATTGGTATTAGCCAGTTGCCGCGTGCATCGCTGATTGAAGCGGATGGTGTGATGGTTATTTAATTCATTCTGCATGCGCAAATAAAAAGGCCGATTAGTATCGCTAATCGGCCTTTTCGTTTTCAGGGCAAACGAATTACTTTTTCAGTGTTGCCTTGGGGTTGGGCAAGTCGGTAATGGTGCCTGCGCCCAATTCCGCTGCCAGTCCGACGGATTCGTGTAGGGTCGGGTGGGCGTGGATGGTGAGGGCGATGTCTTCCACGCTGGCGCCAAATTCCAGTGCCAGTGTCAGTTCACCGAGCAATTCACCGGCGTGGACACCGACCAAACCGGCGCCGAGTAAGCGATCAGTCTTGGCATCATAGATGAGCTTGGTTTTGCCTTCACTGCGGTCAGAGGCGATGGCGCGGCCGCTGGCGCTCCAGGGAAAGGCGGCGGTTTTATAGTCCAGGCCTTGTTGCTTGGCTTCTTTTTCGGTCAGGCCCACCCAGGCGATTTCCGGACTGGTATAGGCGATAGACGGGATTGCCAGTGGCGCAAACGCATGTGGATGCCCCGCGACACCTTCGGCGGCGGCGTGGCCTTCATGGGTCGCTTTGTGGGCGAGCATAGGTTGGCCGACGATATCGCCAATGGCGTAGATGTGTGACACATTGGTTTGCAGGTATTGGTTGACCGGGATAAAGCCGCGCTCGTCCACATTCACACCGGCTTTTTCGGCGCCGATCAATTTGCCATTGGGGGTGCGACCCACGGCGACCAATACGGCATCAAAATCACTTGGCGTTGCCGGTGCTTGCGCGCCACTAAACGCAACCTGGATCGCATCGGTTTTAGCGGTAACTGCCTCGACTTTGGTGGACAGCAACACTTCAAAACGGTCTTTGTTGTACTTGTTGTAAATCGTAACCAGGTCTTTATCTGCGGCGGGTACCAGTTGGTCGGCGAATTCCACGACGGTCACCTTGCTGCCTAATGCTTCATAGACTGTTGCCATTTCCAGACCGATAATCCCGCCGCCAATAACCAGCAAACGCGCCGGCACCGAGCGCAATTCCAGCGCGCCGGTCGAATCAAAAATACGCGGGTCTTCGGGGATAAACGGCAGTTTTACACTGCGTGAACCCGCCGCAATAATCGCGTGATCGAAGTCGATCAAGGTAGTTTCGCCACCATTGACCACTTGTAACTGGCGATCGCTGGTAAAGCTGCCGTGGCCTTCCACTACTTTCACTTTGCGGCCTTTAGCCATGGCACCAACACCGGAAACCAGTTTGCTGACGACCGAATCTTTGTAGGCGCGTACCCTGTCCAGATCATGGCTGACCGCGCCGATGCTCAGGCCGAGATTGCCGGCGTGTTTGGTTTCATTGATCACTTCCGCAACATGCAGCAGTGCTTTGGAGGGGATACAACCCACATTCAGGCAGACGCCGCCGAGGCTGGAGTAGCGCTCAACCAGCGTAACATCAAGGCCGAGATCGGCAGCGCGGAAAGCAGCGGAATAGCCGCCGGGGCCACTGCCGAGGACGACGAGTTGGGTTTTGATATTTGCCATGCGATGCTCCTGTGCGGTCTTGGGAAAAGGCGAAGCCGCATCATAAGGGATTCATTCGCGATAAAGCAGTAGTCGATTGTTTTTGTGCGCTTTTCACTACCGGGCTTTTTCCTCCGCCCGGAAGGCGATTGGCATACCCGGGATCGGTCGGCAAATGGCAGGTTTTTGGCGAGGCCAGGGATAAATTCGAGGTCGGGGGTGATCTTGCGCGGCGTGGTGCAACAGACTAAAGCGATGGATCTCACTCCCATACTCGTTCGACCCCCCGCCTGTTTTATCACCGTCTGTCACTCCCCTCAAACCCGCTGCCAATGTTGATCCGCAATCGCGCGCGTTTTAGAAAAAGCTGAAGCCAACCTGGAAGAGTTTTTCCACGTCGCGGATATGTTTTTTCTGCAGCAAAAACACAATCACATGGTCGCCCGATTGCACCACAACATCGTCATGGGCAATCACCACTTCATCGCCATCCGGCCCCTGCCGCACAATTGCGCCGATATTGGCTCCCTCGGGTAAATCTATATCTTCCAGCGCTTTGCCCACTACTTTGGACGACTTGGCATCACCGTGGGCGATAATTTCAATCGCCTCGGCCGCGCCGCGCCGCAATGAGTGCACGTTGACGATATCGCCGCGCCGCACATGGGTGAGCAGGCTGCCGATGGTGGTGGTTTGCGGGGAAATCGCGATGTCGATATCGCCGCCCTGCACTACATCCACATAAGCGGGATTATTGATCAGCGTCATCACTTTGCGCGCGCCCAGCCGCTTGGCGAGCATGGACGACATGATATTGGCTTCGTCGTCATTGGTAAGTGCGAGGAACACATCGGTATCTTCGATGCTTTCTTCCAGCAGCAAATCCTTATCGGAAGCACTGCCCTGGATCACTATCGCCCGCTCCAGTTGGTCAGACAAGCGGATACAGCGCGGCTTGTTGTACTCAATCACACGCACGTTGTAGCGACCCTCGAGCATCTTTGCGAGGCGCAGGCCGATATTGCCGCCGCCGGCAATGGTGATGCGTTTGTAAGCGACTTCCAGCCGGCGCAACTCGCTCATCACTGCGCGGATATCAGCCTTGGCGGCGATAAAGAATACTTCGTCATCGGCTTCGATCACCGTCATTCCGGTCGGCATAATGGCGCGATTGCGGCGGTAAATAGCCGCGACTCGCGTATCGACCGAGGGCATATGCTCGCGCAAAAAACGCAATTCCTGTCCGACCAACGGGCCGCCGTGATAAGCCTTGACCGCGACCAGCTGCACCTTGCCATCGGCAAAATCCAGCACCTGCAAAGCGCCGGGTTGTTCGATCAGGCGGAAGATATATTCGGACACCAATTGCTCCGGGCTGATCAATACATCGACCGGAATCGCCCCGGATTCAAACAGTGGGTGATGGGTCAGATAGGAGGTGGCGCGTACCCGCGCAATTTTGGTGGGAGTGTGGAACAGGTTGTCGGCCACTACGCAGGCAACCATATTGATCTCGTCGTTGCTGGTCACTGCCACCAGCATATCAGCGTCTTCGGCACCGGCTTGGGCAAGTATATCGGGATGCGAAGCTTCGCCGGTGATGACACTGATGTCGAGCCGGTCGCGCAGCTCGCGCAGGCGTGTTTCATCGGTATCCACTACCGTGATGTCATTGGCTTCGCTCGCCAGATGTTCCGCAAGGCTACCGCCGACTTGTCCTGCGCCGAGGATAATGATTTTCATAGTTCGCCTATTATTGGGTGTCGCGCTGTCTGCTTTTCTATCGTTGTTGTATGTTTTTCGCTGTTAAACCTGGTTTTTATTGCCGCAGCTTGCCTTTAGGCGATACTACTACCCGGCTTTGCGCAAGCGCGCGTAATAAAAACCGTCGTAACCATCCAATTGTGGTAACAATTGCCTACCCCGGGGCTGCGCCAAGCCCCATTCAACATCAAGTTGATCGCAGCTTGCGTCTTGCTGGCGTGCCAGAAAGGCCTCAATAATCCGGGTGTTTTCCTTGGGCATGATCGAGCAGGTGGCGTAGAGCAAAATGCCGCCCGGCTTGAGCAATGGCCAAAGGCTTTTTAACAGTTGCTGTTGCAGTTCGCCCAGCCGGTCGAGCTCCTCTGGTGTGCGCAGCACTTTGATGTCCGGGTGACGGCGGATAATGCCAGTCGCCGAGCAGGGGGCATCGAGCAGGATGCGGTCGAATTGCTCATCATCCCACCAATCGGCAGGTTTGGTGCCATCGCCACAGATGATGTCTGCCTTCACGTTGAGGCGCCCAAGGTTTTCGCGTACGCGATTCAGGCGGCGCTCGTCGGCATCCAGTGCCGTCACCGCCAGACTCGGCTCCAGCTCCAATAAATGTCCGGTTTTACCGCCGGGTGCGCTACAGGCGTCCAATACGCGCAGATTGGGCGACAACTGCAGCAAATCACTACTCAATTGCGCCGCTTCATCCTGCACGCTTAGCCAGCCTTCAGCAAAATGTGGCAGTTTGCGCGGGTCGGTCGCATGTTCAAGTGTGATGCCGTAGGGGCTATATTGGGTTGGTCTGGCATTTATACCCGCATCATTTAACAGGGCGATATAGTTTTCGCGGCTGATCTTGCGCGTATTCAGGCGGATGCTGAAAGGCGGATGCTGATTGTTGGCGGCGATCAACTGCTCAAACTGCTCCGGCCAGCATTTGCTGATCATCGCCTCCATCCACGCCGGATGATTGCTTTGAAAAGCGCGGTTCGTGCTAAGAAAGTCGTTAATTTTGATGTTATCACGCTGAAAGCTGCGCAATACGCCATTGACCAGTTTAGTGGCCCAGGGTTTATTGATATAGCGTGTGACTTCTACCGTTTCACCGATCGCAGCATGATCGGGAATACGCGTGTACAGCAGCTGATAGAGGCCCAGCAGCAACAGCGCTTGCACATCGCCATCTTTGGCGCGCAGTGGTTTGTCCAGCAGGCATTCGGTATAGGCCTGTAATCGGGGATAGAAACGGCAAGTGCCAAAGCACAGTTCTTGCAATAGTGCGCGGTCATTCTCAGCTATCTTTGCGGAAATAGCTGGTAAAAGGCTGGATAGTGAGCCTTTCATCGCGAGAATCTGCGCTATCACCTGCGCCGCCGCCGCGCGTACGGTTAACATGCTGGTTGTTCCAGTTGATCGCCCACTTTAAATAAGTCCGGGTGGCCGCGCAGGATCTCGCCTGCGCCCATGGCTTTTTTGCCGGGCAATTGCAGTTGTTCAAGGATAAGCTGCCCCTGAGCGCACGCAATCCATAATCCGTCCACTCCTATTTGGGTAATGCTGCCGGGTGCGGCGTTCGCGGTTTTGTTACTGGTTTTTGCTGCCCAGACGCGGATGCGTTGGTCATCGTCCGTACCTGCAGGTTTGGTGTGTGCCACCGGGAAGGGATTAAAAGCGCGGACTTTGCGCTCCAGTTCAAATGCCGGTAATTGCCAGTCTAATGCGGCTTCTTCTTTGCTGAGTTTGGGGGCGTAATTGGCTTGGCTGTCGTCCTGTTTTTCAGGGTTCAGCTTGCCGGCTGCGATTTGCTCGAGCGCTTCGAGCAATGCGGGAGTACCTATGGTGATGAGCTTATCGTGCAGGCTTCCGCCGGTATCATCGGCTAATATCGGACAAAATGCTTTAATCAGCATGTCGCCGGTATCCAGCCCCACATCCATCTGCATGATGGTTACACCGGTTTCACTATCGCCCGCTTCAATCGCGCGCTGGATCGGCGCCGCACCGCGCCAGCGCGGCAAGATAGACGCGTGGACATTAATGCAGCCGAGGCGCGGCGTATCGAGTACGACTTTTGGCAGGATCAGGCCGTAAGCAACGACTACCATCACATCAGCATTGAGTGATGCCAGCTCGGCTACGGCCTCGGGACTTTTGAAATTGAGTGGCTGGTAAAGTGGAATACCGTACGCAAGCGCCACTTCTTTTACCGGGCTGGCACTGAGCTTTTTGCCGCGGCCGGCAGGGCGATCGGGTTGTGAATAGACCGCAATAACGTGATGGCGGCTACCCAACAATGCTGCTAAATGCTCGGCGGCAAACTCGGGGGTGCCAGCGAAAATGATGCGTAAACCCTGGGTCATGCAAAAACCTTGTGAAAGTGATGCTGGGCATTGGCCCAATAAAAAAGGCGCTAAGCAGCGCCTTGTTATCGCCTCAAGCCTTAACGCGCTTCGGCTTTATGTTTCTTTTCCAGCTTGGCGCGGATGCGCGTGCGTTTGAACGGCGAAATATGGTCCACAAACAACTTGCCATTCAAGTGATCCAGCTCATGTTGGATGCACACGGCAAGCAGCCCTTGCGGTTCAATTTCAAACGGGCTGCCATCGCGATCCAGTGCCTTTACGCGGATATGCTGCGGGCGTACTACTGTCTCGTAAAAGCCGGGAACTGACAGGCATCCCTCATCGTATTCACTAACTTCGGCATCCAATACCTCAATTTCCGGATTAATAAACACCAGCGGCTGGGATTTATCTTCACTGACGTCTATAACTACTACGCGCTTGTGGACATTCACTTGCGATGCAGCGAGGCCGATGCCGGGAGCGTCGTACATGGTTTCGAACATATCGACGACCAACCGGCGAATATTGTCATCCACTTCTGTGACGGGTTTGGCGACAGTACGCAGCCGTGGGTCTGGAAATTCAAGGATAGGTAACAAGGCCATAGTGTTTGTGACAAACTTCTAGTAAAAAGGTAATAACCGCTGCTAACATGATGATCGCACAGGATTTATGCAGTGCAACCGGAAACAGCATGGGCTTTTAATTAACTATTATACGTCTATCTGCCTCAGGACCGAATAAAACAGGATCGGTTTCTATGAAAAAAATATTATTGGCCGTTGCGGCGGCTTCCCTCATCAGCTTCTTTTCATGGGCTGATGATGCACTGCTTAAAACAGGTCACCCCGACGAATATACCGTTAAAAAGGGCGATACCCTTTGGGATATTTCCGGCACCTTTTTGAACAGCCCCTGGCTGTGGCCAGAGATTTGGCATGTTAACCCCCAAATCGAAAACCCTCACCTGATTTTCCCCGGCGACCTGATCAAGTTGATCTATCTGGATGGCCGACCTCGCCTCACTGTTGAGCGCACCCTGAAAATGGTTCCCGGTGCGGGTGGTATTAGCGGTACCACCAAACTGAGCCCAAGCATCCGCGTGCAACACACAGATGATGCAATCAGCGCTATTCCGCTCGATAAAATCGATGCGTTTCTGTCGCGCAGCCGTATAGTTGAACCTGGGGAACTCGAAAAAAGCCCGTACATACTGGCTGGACAGCAGCAACATGTAATTGTGGGGGCCGGTGATCGTGCCTATGCGCGCGGAAACCTTGGTTCGCAGTACTCTAACTATGGCATTTATCGTAAAGGCCAATCATTTAAGGATCCGGTAACTAAAGAGTTTTTGGGCGTATATGCGCAAGGTATAGGTACTGTTTCTGTTGTAAGCAAGGGCAATGATGTTGCTACATTGAATGTGGTGCGTACTTATGAAGAAGTTCGTCCTGGCGATAACTTGCTTCCCAGTGAAGACCGTTTAGTCGACTCCATATTCTTCCCCAGTGCTCCTGATACTGACATCGATGCACAAATTATTGCAGTAGAGGGTGGTGTCACGCAGATTGGGAAATTCAATGTGGTGATGATCAATCGCGGCGACCGCGAAGGTCTGCAAATTGGCAATGTACTGGCGATTTACAAGGCCGGCGAAATAGTTACTGATCGCATCAAAGGTGGCAAAGTTGCCTTACCTGATGAGCGTGCAGGCCTGCTGATGGTTTTCCGCACTTTTGAGAAAATGAGTTTTGGATTGGTGTTGGAAGCTGATCGCGCATTGGCTATTAACGATAAGGCTCGTAATCCGTAGATTGGTTTTGTTGGCTGCCCAACTGCGGGCAGCCTGTTTCAAGGATGATGTCTATGCTCTCCCCGCTTGCTGCTACCCTGCTTATTTTGCGTCTCCCCGATACTGGCGTCGCCGGTTATTGGCGACTGCAAGAATTACTTGACCATCCGCTCCAACTTCTCGATCTGCCGATGCAGTCCCTGCGCTCCTTATTGAAGCCTGCTGCGGCCGATATGCTGGGCCAATTTCGAAACAATCCAGCGTCGAGTGAAATTGGTCGCAAGTTGGCCGCTGATCTCGCATATATAGAATCCCAGCACAACCTGCATTGTCTCGTATACGATGATCCGCTCTATCCACGCCTGCTGCGCGAAATCCCCCGCCCACCGCCGCTGATGTATGTACGCGGCGATCCAACTTGTCTCAGTCTGCCGCAATTGGCTATTGTGGGCAGCCGCAACCCCAGTGGCGGCGGAATCGAAAATGCCGAACGGTTTGCGCATTATCTGGCCGAACGCGGTTTTGCGATTACCAGCGGGCTGGCGTTGGGGATAGATGCAGCGGCGCATCGCGGCGCATTACGCGCAAAAGGCAAAACTATCGCTGTGATGGGCACCGGTATCAATTTGGTGTATCCATCCCGCCATCGTCAATTGGCGCAAGAGATTATCGATAGCGGCGGCGCCCTGGTTAGCGAATTTCCATTGGGTACTGCCTCCCACGCCTGCAATTTTCCCCAGCGCAACCGTATTATCAGCGGCTTGAGCGGCGGCACTTTAGTGGTTGAGGCGGCGGTGCAAAGCGGTTCTTTGATTACTGCATCTTACGCACTACAACATGACCGCGAAGTGTTTGCGATTCCCGGTTCGATCCATAACCCGCTCGCTCGCGGCTGCCACCAATTAATCCGGCAGGGCGCAACCCTGGTGGAAACAGCCCAGGATATTGTCGATCAATTGGCCGGGCTGTTCAGCTACAAGCGGCAGGAGTTGCGAGCTGCAGCACTGCAAGAAGAACTATTCGCCACGCCCACCGAAAAAAGTGTCGCCGAACCGCAATTGGATGAGCGTGAACAACAGCTGCTACAAGCGCTTGGTTATGATCCGCTGCCCATGGATCTATTGGCGGAGCGCACCGGCCTGGCTATCGGTAATGTATCGGCACAGCTAATTGGCTTGGAAATCAAAGGTCTGGTGCAGCAGATAGGCGCATGCTACCAACGCATCTGAGAGGATGCGAATCAGTCGTGTCCCTGGCCGATGAATGGTTGAGCTTGGATGATAGCTCGGGTAGATTGGCGGCAACTGGATAATAGGTATCACCCATGCTCGATTGGTCGCTCAACCCCCGTATTCAATTTGCCGCTCACCAGCTCAAGCTTGGCGGCGTCATTGCTTATCCCACCGAGGCAGTCTGGGGATTGGGGTGCAATCCGTTTGACGAAGGCGCGGTGCTGGAATTGCTGGCACTGAAACAGCGTCCGGTTGCGAAAGGGCTAATCCTGATCGCGGCCAACATCAAGATGTTCGCACCTTTTATCGACCATCTGGATGATCTGCAACGTCAGCGTTTAAAGAATACCTGGCCTGGACCGATAACCTGGTTAGTGCCCGCCAATGATTTAATCCCCCACTGGATCAGCGGAGATTTCAGCAGCGTTGCCCTGCGAGTGACCGATCACCCGGTTGCTGCGGGACTTTCGCGCGCCTTTGGCGGCCCTGTGGTGTCAACTTCCTGTAATCCTCAGGGCATGCCGCCGGCTACTTCGATCCACCATGTGAGACGCTATTTTGGCGATGAACTGGATGCAATCACCTCAGGTCAGGTGGGTCAGCGAACCAGTCCATCGGAAATCCGCAATTTACTCACCGGCGAGATAGTGCGTCCCGGTTGATTGGCATCAAGTTAGCGGCAGAATCCACCAACTTGTTTTCCCCTTTCAAAGGGCGCCGCGTAAAATAGCCATTGCTCTCATCAGCCGCTATTCACGCACTTAACGCATAGCCAAGGTAATCACATGACACACACCCATGGGCCGGATAAGGCCGCCGTAAAAGCCTATTTGCTCGATTTACAGGATCGCATCTGCAACGCGCTTGCTGCCGAAGATGGCGGCGCGCAATTTATTGAGGATTCCTGGACGCGCGCCGAAGGTGGCGGTGGCCGCTCGCGAGTATTGGCGAATGGCGCGGTGATCGAAAAAGGCGGTGTCAATTTTTCCCAGGTGCAGGGTACGCAAATGCCCGCCTCCGCGACGGCACATCGCCCTGAACTTGCCGGGCGCGCGTTTGAGGCGATGGGTGTTTCGCTGGTTATCCATCCGCACAACCCCTACGTGCCCACCAGTCACGCCAACGTGCGATTTTTTATCGCCGAGAAAGAGGGGGCAGCGCCAGTCTGGTGGTTTGGCGGCGGTTATGACTTAACCCCCTATTACGGCAATGAAGCTGATGTGATCCATTGGCACCAGACCGCGAAAAATGCCTGTGACCCACTGGGCGAGCATCTCTACCCGCGTTTTAAAAAATGGTGCGACGATTATTTTTATTTGAAACATCGCAATGAAGCGCGTGGTGTGGGCGGATTGTTTTTTGATGACTACAACGCAGAAAGTTTTGACCACAGCTTTGCGCTAATGCAAGCCGTGGGCGATAGCTATATTCCCGCTTACCAGCCAATCGTAAATGCACGTAAAGGTACGTCCTTTACGGAACGTGAGCGCGATTTCCAACTCTATCGTCGTGGCCGCTACGTAGAATTCAACTTGGTTTACGATCGCGGCACGCTCTTTGGTTTGCAGACCGGCGGCCGCACGGAATCGATTCTAATGTCGCTCCCGCCACTGGTGCGTTGGGAATACGACTGGCACCCCGAAGCAGGCAGTGCAGAAGCGGAACTCTACGAAAATTTTTTACCGCATCGCGACTGGCTGAAATAAATTTCCGCTAGCCTTTAAACTGTTTTAATTTTATCTGGATGATCCATGACCGATTTATATGCCGTGTTCGGCAACCCGATTAACCACAGCAAGTCGCCCCATATTCATCGCCAGTTTGCCGAACAAACTGGTCAGGATATGCACTACACCAAGCAGTTGGTCAATGAAGGTGAGTTCAAACAGGCAGTACAGGTTTTTTTTGCGCAAGGCGGCAAAGGTTTAAATATTACTGTCCCCTTTAAATTAAATGCGTTTGAGTTTGCGCAAAAGCGTACCGCACGTGCCGAGCGCGCCGGTGCTGTGAATACTCTCGCGTATTTAGCCGATGGCACTATTCTTGGCGACAATACCGATGGCATCGGCATGATTCACGATATGCATAACCTCGGGTGGGAACTCGAAGGCAAGCGCGTATTGGTCCTTGGCGCAGGCGGTGCAGTGCGCGGTATTTTGCAGCCATTATTGGAAGAAAAACCGGCTCAAGTGGTAATTGCCAATCGCACCAAAAGCAAAGCAGAAGAACTGGCAAAAAACTTTCACGACCTGGGCGATGTACAAGCAAAAGCCTTTGAGCAATTGGATGGCGAAATATTTGATATTGTTATCAACGGCACCTCGGCGAGTATGCAGGGTGAATTGCCACCGCTGCCGGATAATTTACTCGCTGCAAATTCCTGTTGCTACGACATGATGTATGGTTCAGAGCCAACAATATTTTTGCGTTGGGCAAAAGAGCGTGGTGCAGCGCAAACGGCAGATGGTTTGGGAATGTTGATTGGCCAAGCTGCAGAAGCATTTTATTTGTGGCGACAAATCCGTCCGGAAGTTGTACCGGTGATTACCGCAATGCGTCGCCAAATCGCTGAGAAAAAATAATTTTTTATCGCTCCCGTATTGTTTGGGAGCAAACCAGCCTAAACATTTTATCTCGTGGCGCTATGGTGTATCTCTCGCTGTTTTTTACCGCGCTTATCGCCGCCACGCTTTTTCCGCTTTCATCCGAAGCGCTGCTCGCTGCATTGCTCTACCAACAATATTCACCAGTGTTACTGTGGCTGGTTGCCATCAGTGGAAATACGTTGGGTTCCTGTATCAATTGGTATTTAGGAAAGCAGTGCTTGCATTGGCAAGATAAAAAATGGTTTCCGGTTAAACCTGAACAGCTTGCACGCGCGCAGCAACAATTCCAGCGCTATGGCGTATTTTCGCTGCTGTTTGCCTGGGTACCAGTCATTGGTGATCCGCTAACATTTGTCGCGGGTGTAATGCGAATGTCTTTCTGGAAATTTTTGCTACTGGTTTTTATCGGGAAAAGTTTGCGCTACATCATTGTTATCCAAATTGCCCTCGGCGTTTTAAATACTTAAAAAGAATGCCCGCCATAATCGCGCATAAAAACCCGCATGAAGCTTATTAAAATGATTTATATGAGTGTATATTTTAACGATAACTAACAGTTGCTCCTAAATTAACTGAAAATTATTTTCATTCTGATATGCTTTATGTATAACTTGAGAAAGGTGCTTTCGGGATGAATAAAATAATATTTGCATTATCAATCATTGTATCCGCCAGTGTGGGTTATTGGGTGGGGAAAAATAACCTGATTTCAGATGCTCCCTCATCTTCTTCAGTAATTTTTGAGCCGGAAAGTGTAAAAGTCTCCGCTATTGCGAAAAGCTCGCAAACGATAGCTGAAAAAAATATTCATTCCGATGTGGTCGCACCTGTTAAAGCAGAACCTTCGCTAAATCCCGAGCAGTCGGTTTTAGACCAGTCTGTACAGCAGCAAATTGATACCATTAAGGCCGGATACGAATTTGAGCAGCGTTCTGAAAAATTTACGAATTGGCTTATTAAAAATCAGAAAGAAAAATCCTGGTTTGATTTGGGGGCGGAAATGAGCGGACGATTTGAAGCGGAGGAAACTGATTATAATTGGGCTGCTGCAGAGGAGGGATATTTCCAAACGCTTTTTATCCAAGATCCATCCTTGGCTGGTATCGCACTTAAATCTACAGCGTGCAAATCTACCCAGTGTCAAATCACCGTTAGTGTGATGGATCAGGATCACGCGAATGAAACTGTAATGGCAATTAGTAAAGCCATCGGTAGTAATAAATCCACACAAATTATTGTCGATAACAAAGCCGAACAAGGCGAAGCAATTTTTTATGTCTCGCGCAATGAGAAAGGTTTTGAATTTAACTGATAATTTTTTATTGATTATTTCAATCACCTGATTGAGATATCAGATGCAAAGGTAAACCTGGGTGCTACATGGTGGTGGAATACAAAGTCCTTATTTAAAGGCATACTGCCAGTGAATGAACATCCCGCTACTGCATTGCAATAGCGGGTTTGTTATTTCTCAACACTCATTTCTGCGTATTGTTTGCGATGTCAATATCATTGTTATCCACCACGTTAACGGGTTTTCCGATACTGCTCCGCCATCAACGCAACAAATCGCTGCGCGCCTAACCCCAATGGGCGTTCGCGTGACCATACCAAATCGATCCATAATTCCTCGCCGTTGGTGAGATTTTCCAGCGGCAATTCCAGCACCATTCGGCCGTTGATCCAGGGTTGCGCCAGGGTACGGGGCAACCAGGCCCAGCCGAGTTCGGCGATTACCAATTGCAGGGCGACTTCCGGGTTATCCACTCGCCAGGAGTGTTCGGAGATAGTACAAAAGCTATTGAGGCTGCTCTCACGGCGCGGGGTTTCGCTGTTGCGGCTGCTGACTACTATCTGTCGTACCGGGCGCAATTGGCTGTCGTTGAGATTACCTTCGGCGGAGACTTGCTGCATCAGCGGATGGGTGCGGGCGATCACCGCTACCAGCGTTTCCTGCCCGACTTCCTGAAAGTTTTCCCGGCCATCGGCGGCGGGGCGTTCAAATACGAGGGCAAGCTGCGCGCTGCCGTTATGCAGTAGTTGCAAGGCGTCAGTTTGCGGAGCGGTAATGACCTGGATATCCAGCAGCGGATGCTCTTGTGCCAGCGTGCGCAACGGCTCAACCCAGGGCGTGGTTTGCAGCTCCGGCGCAATCACCAGCGTCAACCGCGTCTCCAGTCCCTGACTCAGCTCCAGCGCCTGGGTATTGAGTTGCTGTAGCTGATTCATCAATAAACGGGCTTGCGGTTCCAATGCGCGCGCGACGGCAGTGGGTTTGGGTTCGCGGCCGTTGCGATCAAATAATTCCAGCCCCAATTCGGCTTCCAGATTAGCGATCGCCATGCTGATTGCTGAGGGCACGCGCCCTAGCTGGCGGGCGGCAGCAGAAAAGGAGCCGCTATCCAGCACCGCCAGGAATATACCGATGTTCTCGGAATTAAATACTGCGCTCATGCAGCTACCACCTTTGATCTGTTTTCAATCTATCAATAAAACTGATACTAGCTAACTTTTTCTATCAATACAAAACATAGAAACTGACCTCAATCGATGTTGAGGAGGTCAGTATGCAAGGGTTAAAACGCCGCTTGGTCTATGTCGTGCTGTACGAATTTATCGCGATAGTGCTGTCAGCACTGTTGTTAAAGCTGATTAGTAGCGCCGATACCGGGGACTCGCTCGGTATTGCTGTGGCCGCATCGGCAATCGCAATTCTGTGGAACCTGGCATTCAACTACGGATTTGAGCGCTGGGAGAAATATCGTCAGTGCAAAGGGCGCAGTATCGGCGTGCGTATCCTGCACGCGCTTGGTTTCGAAGGTGGATTGGTCATATTTTTGGTACCGGTTATTGCGCTTTGGCTGGATATCAGCTTTATGGCGGCGTTGGTTTTGGACTTGGGCTTGCTGGCCTTCTTCCTGTTTTATACCTTCACCTTTAACTGGATATTCGATGCCGTATTCGGCTTACCGGCAGCGGTAATACCTGATCCTGCTCGCTGCCATTGATAATCCACCCGATTGGGCTGTTTTACCCCACATCATCTGCTATGGTTTTTTATCAATTATCTGAGTCTGTTTTTAGTACAGATGAGCATCCATAGTGAACAGTATCACTGTGGATGAGACACTATCATGAGCAACACCAGTAGCCCTCCGTTAATTCCCGCCAAAAACCTGCTCTCACCCAAAGCGGCGACCAAAATTGACGGCAAGATTTTTACCCGCAGCTTCAGCGGACGTTTCCGCAATTGGCGCCGCGGTGCTGCCGGAGTATTGGCGCTGCTGTTTTTCGGTACCTCCTGGATTAACTGGAATGGCCATCAAGCGGTGTTGTGGGATCTGGACACCCGCCAATTCCATGTATTCGGCACTACCTTCTGGCCCCAGGATTTCTTATTGCTCTCGCTGTTCATGCTGATCGGCGTGTTTTTATTGTTCGCCGTCACCATGGTTGCCGGCCGCGTCTGGTGCGGTTACACCTGCCCGCAAAGTGTGTGGACCTGGGCGTTTATGTGGGTCGAAAATATCACCGAGGGCGATCGCAACCAGCGCATCAAATTAAATGCCGCGCCGAATAATTTATCCAAACTTGCTAAACGTACCGGCAAACACGGCTTGTGGTTGGCGATGAGCCTTGCCACCGGTATCGCCTTTGTCGGCTACTTTATTCCGGTGCGTGAATTAACTGCCAATTTGCTGCAACTGGAATGGTTTACCACCAGCGCTGCCTGGGTATTTATTGTCGCCGGCCTCACTTATATCAACGCCGGTTGGGTGCGTGAAAAAGTCTGCTTGCATATGTGCCCTTACGCGCGCTTCCAAAGCGTGATGTTTGATCGCGATACATTAGTGATCGCCTACGATAGCGCACGCGGCGATGCACGCGGTGCGCGCAAAAAACACGAAGATCCCAAAGCACTCGGCTTGGGTGATTGCATCGATTGTTATATGTGCGTGCAAGTCTGTCCGACCGGGATTGATATCCGCGATGGTTTGCAAATGGATTGTATTGGTTGCGCTGCCTGTATCGACGCTTGCGACGATGTGATGGATAAAATGGGCTATGCCAAAAGCCTCGTCAGTTATACTTCAGAAGCCGCACTTGCCGGTGAACCGGTACGCATTGCACGCCCTCGCCTTTGGGCTTATAGCACGGCGCTGGTGATTATGATTGGCGCATTATGGTTCGCACTGGATGCACGCGAGCTGGTAGATATGAGCGTGGTAAAAGACCGCACTGTGTTGTATCGCAAAACCAGTGACGGCGAGGTAATGAATGTGTACCGGTTGAAAATTACCAACAAAACACAAATGCCTGCGCGTTACGAATTGAGTATCGATAAAGACGCGCGTTTATCATTGGCACGTACCTATGAAATTGCATTAAAACCAGGTGAAATTTTTGATATGCCTATCAGTGTCACAATGAAACAGGGTAGCGAAACTTCCGGCATGACCCACTTTGATTTTGTGTTGGTTGATCATGTACAACCGACTTCATCGACACGTGTGGATGCGAATTTTATTTATCCAGCGTTTTAAATGCAGGATTTGGTGGCGAGGATAAATTGAACGCAGTAATACATCGGTAAATATGCAATGAAATTCTATGACCGCTTATGAAACTCTATGAAAAGTTTGCCGATGAAATTGCGCAATTAATTCGCACCGGTGTGTTAGCCGCCAATGAAAAAGTCCCTTCGGTACGCACTGCAAGCCGCACCTACGGTGTGAGTCAGGCAACGGTTTTCCAAGCCTATTATTTATTGGAAAGCCGCGGCTTGATTCAAGCGCGCGCACGCTCCGGCTATTTTGTGCGCGCGCAAGCAAAACATGCACTGGCCGAACCGGAAATGAGTGCGGCGATTGCCGACAGCACCGATGTGGATGTCAGTGAATTGGTGTTTTCGGTGTTGGGATCAATTAGAGATCCGGACATTATCCCGCTGGGCTCCGCGTTTCCCAGCCCGGATTTATTTCCGCTCGCGCGTCTTGCCCGTTCCATGGGCAAAAGTATCCAGCAATTACCCGCGCGCGCTATTCTCGCCGATATGACCTACGGTAATCCGAACTTGCGCCGCCAGATCGCACGGCGTTATATGGTGAACGGCGTAATGAATTCGCCCGACGAATTAGTCATCACCAACGGTGCATTGGAAGCCTTGAATTTATGTTTGCAAGTAGTCACCAAACCGGGTGATCTGGTGGCAATTGAATCACCCACTTTTTATGCCGCACTGCAAATCCTTGAGCGCTTGCAATTAAAAGCGGTTGAAATTCCAGTGCACCCGCGCGATGGGATTCACTTGCCTACCTTAGCCGATAGCTTGCAGCGTTTGCCAATCAAAGCCTGCTGGTTTATGAGCAGTTTCCATAATCCGCTCGGCGCTTCCATGAGCGATGAGAAAAAGCAATCGCTTTACGAATTACTGCAACAACATCAGGTGCCATTAATTGAAGACGATGTTTATGCGGAGTTGTATTTTGGTGCTACTCCACCCAAACCGGTGAAATTTTTTGACCGTGGTGGACTGGTCATGCATTGTGGATCTTTTTCCAAAAACCTGGCGCCCGGTTACAGAGTGGGCTGGGTTTCTGCCGGGCGTTACACCGAGCAAATCCATCGCCTGAAATTAATGACGACCATTTCGCCCTCGGTGCCCGCGCAAGTTGCCATCGCCGATTATTTACAGCATGGTGGATACGACCGGCATTTGCGCAAGTTGCGCAATACACTGGAGCATCAACAACAATTAATGCTGCATACGATTGCAAAATATTTTCCTAAAAATACCCGCGTAACCCGTCCTGATGGCGGCTACTTTTTGTGGGTGGAATTGCCGCCGCAAGTGGATAGTTTGCAATTATTTTCCATGGCGCTTGCGCAAGGCATCAGCATCGCACCCGGCCCGATTTTTTCTGCCACACGCCGCTATCAGCATTGCATCCGGTTAAATTATGGCTGCAATTGGAATGCGGAAATGGATGCGGCTATGGCGACACTGGGGAAATTGATCGCCGGTTTTTAATACTGGTGAGCGTGCTATTCAGGCGCGCAAATAATTCAAAGATTGTGCAAAACCCGGCGTCGAAAAAAATCATTGAGGAGCGCTTGGATTAACGCACTGCTGATGCAGTGCGCTATATCCAAGCTGTATTTTTTCATCGACCCTAAATATAACAAAAGTCACAGAAGTTTTTACTTTTCTGACGTTGGAGATGAAAGCAACCAGATTGCAAACAAAGAAAATAAGGCAAGTGCTAAAAGTCCCATAATCCCCCCTGGAAAATTTCTGAGAAAAGCTGCTTCGTTAACCAGACTCAATGTCTGGCAGTAACCCACTCTAATGATTTTGCCGATGCCCTGAACAGGCGCTTGAAAACATATTTTCTAAGAGACCTATCGCACATAACGCGAGTATCTCGAATGAATGTCGCGGATGAATTAATTCTTTGTCGCACAGTCTTAATCAGCATGAAATATGTTCTGATAATATTGATTGTGCTTCTCGGTGCGGCCGCTCTGTACTTTAAAGACCAGGTGCTGCTGTCGCCGCACGATTCCTATTACTCCGCATTGCTGCGTGAAAATCTCAAGGCTACCGCCGAGCGTTGGAGGATGGAAGCAGAGGAATCCTTGGCCGCCCCATTACGAATATCCTTGCCCTACAGCGAGCGACACCTGCTTGAAATTGGCTATCTACAACCAATCACATTTGCGTTTGATCTTAAAATGGATGAGCTTATCCAGATCAATATTTTTCCATCAATCAATACGCGCGCGGAGGTTTTCGTGGATGTGTTTCATGTAAAGGACCCAACAACCAAACCAATGCGTATTGGTAGCATGGCGGCGAAAGAACAACAATTCCAGATAGCGGCCGACCATGCTGGCCAGTACCTGGTGCGCATACAACCATCCCACGCAGCGCAAGGATTAATGGATGTCGCCATAACGTCACCGCTACGTTATGGCTTTCCTGTTGATACCGAGCGTGAAAATGCCGTGCAGAGTTTGTTTGGTGTTGATCGCGATGGTGGTACGAGACGGCATGAGGGCATCGACATTTTTGCACCGCGCGGTACTCCGGTAATTGCGGCTGAGACAGGTCAGGTTACTCGCGTGGGGGATACACCACGTGGCGGAAAAAATGTGTGGGTCCGAAGCGACCAGCGTTCTTTTTATTATGCACATCTCGACTCAATTGCGGTTTCCCCTGGCAGCCGTGTCATGCGTGGAGAAGTTCTCGGCACCGTAGGAAATACCGGCAATGCAGTCACTACCAGCCCGCACTTGCATTTTGGGGTATACAAATTCGCGCAGGGAGCGATTGATCCTTTGCCGCTGGTTGGTCGAAAAAAATCGGTAACCACTTACGTTCCACCCCTCGTTGAACTGGCGCCGCGTTGGTTGTCGATTAGAACAGAGAACGCAAATCTGCGTAGCGGCCCTTCACTAAACACCACTACCGTCGCTTCTTTAATGCGTGCGGAATTAGTACAAGTGGATTCAATCGCCGGGGATTGGTTACGGGTTACAACAGGCGACGGCACAAAAGGATTTATTGTGCGGCGTTTGACGGAGACGCCGTCCGAATCGATATTAACGCTCACTGAAAATTACGTAGCTTTTTCTTTGCCTGATGACACTGCGCCAGTTGTCGGTAATTTTTCTGCGGGCGATAAATTAACAACCTTAGGTCGGTTTGGCAGTTTTGGGTGGGTCAAAATGCCGGGCGGAGTTTACGCTTGGGCTAAAGTGGCGAAGCAGGAAACCCCCGCACTGGATTAAAAGCTACGCACATGCAGTTAGCAGTAAGCTTCCGAAACACGCCGTTGCGAGGTAGCCGGGTCTTTTCAACGGTTTGTACAGCATGTAAGAGACGGGGGAATAACATGAGATTCGCTTTAAAAGCATTAGTTGCGTTACTTATCTCTACTTTCATGTGGGGCTGTAGCTCAGTTCAATCTACAGTTCCCTCGGCCCAACCCACGGGGACAATTAGTGGGGATCGGCCTGGTTATGTAGAAACAGGTAAAGCCTCATTCTATGCTGATGTACATCAATCTAAGAAAACCGCTAGCGGAGAAATTTACGATCATAAACTGAATACGGCAGCTCATAAGACATTGTCCTTTGGTACAAAAGTCAGGGTTACCAATATGGAGAATGGGAAAACTGTTGTTGTAAAAATTAATGATCGCGGCCCGTTTGTTAAAGGTCGAATTCTGGATCTTTCGCAATCTGCATTTAGCAGCATAGCAAGTGCATCGCCAGGTATCATTGAGGTGAAAATTGAAGTTATTGAATGAGACAAACCAACAAAATGTTATGCAGCTTCGTCCAATTTTTGTGTTTTTGTTTAATGAGACAATTCCTGATTCAAGGCCGGGTTCGGCCAAAAGCGGACATTAGTAACATCTACTGTTCATGGGTAACTCGGATGTATAACGCCACCATAAATTGCGGCTTTGTTAAGGCATAGCTTGACTAATAGCAAATTTTCTTACCGAAATACTTGATAGACGCATACCCTGAAGCCTTGTTTCCATCTCTTCAATTACAGCTGTCGAATTCTCGATAGACCACTCACTTTTCTTAAGTCTGGCTTCTCTAAGGTTGTCCTTCGCAGAGTGAAGCGCTATTAAATAAGATAAATTATGCAAAAGGTGGTTTTGTAAATGCTTTCCAAGTTCTATGTCTGACGACCGTAGTATGTTGTGTATTTCTTTAACCCTAGATTCAATGATAGAGGTTAGCGACAAGATTTCTTTATTCGCTTTTTCATACTCTTCGCTTTCTATTTCTTGAAAGAGGACCAACATCTCTAAGTAGTCTTTCTTTCGCTCAATTTCTTCAAGTTGAAACCGATACTTATCTAATAAGAGCGCATACCCTTCATATTTATTGACCACCGCATCTACTGATTTAAGACTTTTTACATTTATTGATTTACGCTCATCTGCAATCAGATTTCCTATTATTGTTGCGGCAACTACGATCACACCAAATATAAGCTTATCCCAAATAGACAATTTCAAACTTTGCTTATAGGTCATATTCATTTTGTTTTTGTGGAATGTAGCCGATTACACACTATTACAACGCATTGAAATGAGAGCCTATATCAAGCGACAATCTTTTCTTTTGGGTGGTCGTTAAATTAATAAGGAGCTGGCGTGTCATCATTAACTGGATCTTATAAAAAAATTCGTTTGCTAAACATTTCTGCCATTCGCGCTGGAGTGTTTATTCTGTTTGTTTCAAAGGGGGCGTTGGCGTTTGATACTCTTCACGAATGCCAGCAAGCTGTTCAATATGCGTGTGCGTTTACGTGGGGTGACTCTGAATTTGGATCTCACGCAAATGAATCGGATTGCTTAGCAAACGACTTACAGTATTGCCTAGGGTTGCCCGTAGTTGTAGAGGCCACGCTTGACGGTGAGTGCGAGGGATATAACTGGTACCCAGGCTGTAAAGATAGGTTAGGCGGCGACTCTGGATGGTACGCGGGTGGTGGAAATGGTTCGGGCAATGGTGGATCACAGCCATCAGAACCGCCACCTCCTCCAGAACCAGAACCGAATCCAGATGATGCATGCAATACAGCAGGAAACCCTGTAATTGTTTCTTCAGGCCAAAAAATACAGACAGAAGTTGATTTTACTGACGGTAGCGACGCAGAAATGCCTTTGGACTTTATTCGCTATTACCGAGCCGGGCAAAACGGGTCGCGAGGGATGGGAAGCATCGGTACAAGCTGGCGACATAGTTACAGTTATCACCTGAATATTACATATGAGCACGCCAATGTCATAGGAGGGAAGCTAACTCACTGTGGACCCGGTTATGGAGAATGCTACGAATGGTTTGAGGATTCCGATGATATATTCCCTGTAGAGATCGAGCGCAGGGCACCCGATGGAAGCACAATATCAGGATCAGTGACACCTTGGCAGGATTACGACTTTAACACTAGAAAATGGACGTATTGGTTGGATGATGGGGGCGTTGAGGTATACAGTCAAAATGGCACAATTTTAACAAAACACAATGCGCAAGGTGTCGGCTGGACGTTTACTTACACCAATAGCCAGCTTAACCGGGTAACTCACACCTCAGGTCGTTACATCCAATTTACCTGGAGCGGAAACAATATCGTAGGCGTTACAGATTCGGGCGGTAATTATTATTCGTATGGGAATAATACAGTCACATATCCCTCTAATACGGGCACTCGCACATACCACTACGGTGAAAACGGAGCTATCGGCAATCTTTTAACGGGAATCTCATATAACGGGATTCGTTATAGCAATTATCTTTACAGCAGTGGGCGAGTGGTCGAAAGCGCTAGAGCGGATGGTTCCTTTTCCACAACCTTCGAATACGATCCAAAATACACCATCGTGACAAATTCGAAGGGAGCACGTAGTAAATACATTTACGAAGTTGAATCGGGAATACGCAACTTAAAGCGTGTTGAGCGAAGCGGTGTGCAATCGTGTCCCGATGCTGCGGCATTGACAACTTATAATTCCTACGGTGCGATCCTTACACAAACTGACTGGAACGGTGGGCTCACAAGCTACACTTACAATCAGGGCGGCCTTGTTTCTGAGAAACGGGTCAGCAATCCAAATGATTCTTCCTTAACTCGAATTACTCAATTCTCATACGTATACCAAAATGGTAGCAAGCTAACTAATGAAAAAAGATTTGGTGCAAGTCTTTCTGATCCGATAGATGAAACCAACTTTGTTTATTACCCAACTAGCCACGCTTCAAAAGACTTATTGCAAAGTGCAACCATTTGCAATCGCCGCTCAATCGGTATTCTTAACCAATGCCAGACAACCAATTTTAGTTACAGCTTCCACAGCAACAAAGTAATGTCTCAAATGGTTGTGAGTGGAGCTGCTGGCGGTACGCGCTCATGGAATTCGCAAGGCTATCTCACCAGCTCTGCCAACTCGGCGGGACACACTACGACCTACAGCAATCACACTTCGTCAGGTTTACCTGGCACAATCACAGATCCAAATGGTTTAGTGAAAACGCTGACATATGATGCAAGGGGACGCGTTACTCAGGAAGTCATTACTGGAAGCGGTTCACCACGGACTAATTCATTTGAGTATGGTCCATTTGGAATGACCAAAAGCACAATAAACGGCGTAACGGAATACACTGATTATTCCAGCAATGGTTCAGTCAGTGGTATCGCTAAAGGAACAGCAACCTCGCGTTTTATATCGAAGTCATACACTCGCACCACTGATGGTGATGTTAGCTCTATAAGCAACTACACGGGCAGCGCACTTCAATATTATCGAAGCTACGTACGTGATGAACTTGGTCGCGTGCTCAGTGAAAATGGTAACTCAGGGCAGAGCAAAGGATTTCAGTGGGACAACAACAACAATTTAATTTCCGAAAGGGATTCGCTCAATCGTTACAGCTATCACACATACGATGTTCACAATCAGCACACCAGTATAACCAATCCGATTAATGCTTACATTCAGAGCTTTTACGATTCTGCGGGTCATGTAAAGCAGGTTATTGATGGTAAAAATAAGTCAACAAGCTACGAGATAGATGGTTTAGGTAACCATGTAAAAGTTATTAGCCCTGAAAGCGGCGTTAGTAATTATGTCTTTGATAATGCCGGAAGAGTGACGCAGATGACTCGTGCTAATTCTGTTTCAACCTCTTATACCTACGACTCATTAAATCGCGTGACAAGTGCAACGTCAGGATCCGGCTCTGGCACCCAGTCTCTGACGTGGACTTATGACAACTGCACAAATGGAAAAGGGAAATTGTGCTCAGCATACAATGCAACAATGGGCCCCGGAGCTGGCAGCAACGGTGCACCTGTCACAATCGCCTTTACCTATAACAAAGATGGTTCATTAAGCACGCAAACAACCGGTATTCAAGGCATCACAAGTTATTCAACAAGCTGGTCATATAATGCTAATGGCCGTGTATCCAACATGACTTATCCGAGCGGCAATAGTGTCGCCTATGAGTATGATAATTTGGGGAGAGCTAATGCGGTAAAAGTAACCATTGGCGGGACGCAGCAAACGCTTGCAAGTAACATCAACTATTACTCATATGGGCCAATTGCAAACTGGACTTATGGTAATGGCACTACCCGCTCGCTGACGTACGATTTGGATTATCGTTTGACCAATATCAGTAGTGGAGGAGTTCAAACGATAAGCTATGGCTATGATAGTAATAACAACATCACTAATTATACGTACGGCCCGAATTACACCGAATATTTTACATACCAATATGATGCGTTATCACGTTTAACGAACGTTAGCGGGTACATGGTAAATGATAATTACACGTACGATCTGAACGGTAATCGGTTAACAGCATCAACGATGTATGCAACTAGTAACTATGTGACCTCATCCGGATCTGATCGCCTCGGAAGTATCACCGGAGCATCACCTCGAAGTTTTCAATACAATTCTATCGGTAACCTTATTTCTAAATCGGGCTCTGGGTCATTTACCGAATACACTTATGATGCATTCAATCGAAAGTTCGCAGTGACAGTAGGCGGAATGACGAATGTATACTGGTATAACGCGCTGAATCAGCGTGTTAGAAAAACCGGCTCAGTGAACGTCAATTATGCATACACACCTGATGGATTTCTGCTGGGTGAAACCGCTAACAATTCACTTTCTTTTAATCGTGAATATATCTGGTTAAATGGGAACCTAATCGGTTTGATTCACAATGGACAATTGTATTACGTTCACACTGACCATATCGGTCGCCCCCATGTAGTCAGCAACACAAGCAACGTAGTAGTTTGGAAAGCATACAATAAACCATTCGAAAGAAGCGTAGGGGTAAGCCAAATTGGTGATTTGAACATCGGCTATCCAGGGCAGTATTACGATAACGAAAGTGGCCTCTGGTACAACTGGCACCGTTTTTTTGATGCAACAACTGGCCGATATACGCAGAGTGATCCAATTGGACTTGCGGGTGGGATGAATACTTATGCTTATGGAGAAAATAATCCAGTGATGAATACTGATCCGACAGGCCTTTTATCAAATTATGGAATACCTGATATCTATAACACAAATCAGTATGGCCCTACTGATGCGGATCCTTGTGGTTGTCTTGTAAGTGCTATAGGCCTTGATACTCTTTTAGGGGCTGGCGCAGTTGGAGGTGGTCAACCAATTTTAGACAAGCGCTTCACTCAGGTTGGAACATCACAAGGAACATCCCCGATTTCAAAGGGATTATCTAACGCTTTTCCGCAGAGAATGCCGTTCAAAGTATGGGCTCCTACAACTAATAACCCTTATGCAAGTTCGAATAAAGTTGGGCGCGTTGCTGGTCGGTGGGTTCCTTTTGTTGGTTGGGGAATCATTGGTTCAGATGTTCTAGGCTATTCACAATGTATAGAAAAATGTATGGAGAACGAATGTGGAAAAAAATAAAACTTATTCAAGTGAAGACATAAAACAGTTTGTATCAAAAAGCCTTTCGATACCAACTCATAGAATATCCGATGAAATGAGCTTGCATCACGATTTAGGCGTTGATGGTGATGACGCTGAAGAGTTTTTAGCCGAATTTTCAAAAGAATTTGATGTTAATTTGAAAGAATTCAATTTTGTCGAATATTTCGGTGGTGACTCCTCACCGACCCCATGGAAATTTGTTAAAGAAGTAGTAACAAAATCGAATCTTGCTACGAAGAAAAGACTAGAGATCCGTCACTTGTTACTAGCTGTAATTAATGGAGAGCTCAGCCCCAAAATAATTAGCCATAATTAGTATGGCGCTATCAAGAAAATCTGTTGTAAAGGGGCGTGTGGAATGATTCAAAAGAACAAATAATTCTTTCATCCTTCCTAAATTAACTGCATTTTTTGCATTAAGTGCCCCATCTAATAATTATACAGAATCATCCTGAAAGGGATTTTTCAATGCGTTAGATGGGGCAAATTTTGCCATCGAAATAGCAAGTCTTTTATTGCAAATCAACATAACAATAAGCAATGGCGCTCAGGACGCTGTATTGCTGTTTGCTTTAATGCCGATTTGAGATAACGGTAACGTATGGCAGTCACTATTGGAAAATTATTTTCGCTAGTTAGTACAGAAAAAATATCATGCGTTACCTGAATATAAGGCGTTTCCCCAATCAGAATTAACTTGGCATCGCGAAAATCGTCACCGTGAAACTTGAGTTGTCACAGATTCAATCAATAAACTGAAACTAGATCTTCACACTGAACGAAGAAGCTACAACTCATGAAAATAATTACCATACTGAGAGGGTCAGGCACCTAGATATTCTGCTTTCATGTATTAATAGTTAATTCAAGACTAATACTTAATATCCGCTTTGGGCACAAAGCAGTCCCAAGCACTGGCATTTTTAAATTTCTTTTATTTCTTTATTGAAAAAGAAAACCCCCAATGCATCAGCACTGAAAAACGCTCGGTGTGACGAGAACGTTAATTAAAGATCATGGCGTGTGTTGCGCCAGCTTGTATTACAGGCCGTTACTGCATTCTGGTAATGGTTAAGATAATGCTGCTCGGGTAATTATCAGTAGAGAGGATTAGCGCTGGGATTCAGCGCTTGGAATGCGGTGCTTGATAAAGATATTGGTTGTGATCCACCAACCACAGCTCGCGGTCACGGCAAGTGTCTACCAGGTAATCAATAAACCGGCGCACATAACCTGGCATGTATTTATCTTTCTGGAATACCAGGCTGAGGGTTTTGGTTTCCATGCATTCTGCGAGTGGCAATGTTGACAGCTCGCCGGATTGCAATTCATCGCAGCACATAAATAAAGGTAAATGCACCAGCCCGAAACCCTGGCAGGAAAATTGTTTGGCAAGGATAAATTCATTTACCACCAATTGCCGGCATTGTTGCAAAGGCCAATCGCGTCCGGTATTGGCCAAACTTTTACTGACCATAATGTAAGTGTGATGTTGCAGGTCATCAGCAGTTTGCGGCGGGCTGATTTTTTTCAGATAGCAAGGGCTGGCAACCAGCCCGTAATTAATTTCACCCAAGCGCCGTGCGACCAGCGATGAATCTTCCAACTCCCCCAAGCGAAACGCCAAATCAAAACCATCGCCTGCCGCAAAACTGCTGCGATCACACAGGCTGATATCCAGCTTGATGGCCGGATGCATTTCCATAAACGTCATAAAGTAATTGCATAGGGCTTTGCTGTTGCACTCGTGGGGCAAGCTTATTTTAATATGGCCTTCCATCACCGTTTGATGCTCTTGAACCTGGGCATTGGCCAATTCGATTTGCTGGATAATCTGGCAGCAATTTTGGTAGTAGGTTTGCCCCGCACTGGTCAGTTGGAAATGGCGGCTGTTGCGCGAAATAAGGGTTACCCCTAGCGCGGCTTCCAATTGCGCTAGTTTGCGGCTGATGGTTTGTTTGCTGCTATTTAACTGCTTGCTCGCTGCAGTGATGCTGCTCAGTTCAGACACTGCATGAAAAACATAGATGTCGTTTAAATTAACGCTGGATGCCATAAACCCCTCAACAAAAGTTGACGCAGAAAATAAAAGTACTGCTCTACTGAGTCCTGTAGAACCCGCTGCTTGCTGAGGAAAAGCCTTAGGTTGGTATTAATGACACGTAAATAGTCGAGCCAATAAATCCTGTTTCCAGAGAATGGTGCGTTGGTGTTAGTGGTGACTTGGGTTGCTTAATTCCATTTTTATTTTTAATTGTTCGACCGATTTATGATTAGCCTTTTGGTCACGGCTTATTTAACACAGCTTTTCTTTAATTGACAGTCAGCTTTCGTGTTAAAGCTGCAACTTAATGTCCCGATTATTTTACTCATCAAACTCTATTTCAGCGAATAGTATCTGCTCCTTGCTATTGAATAACAAATAAATGGGAGCATTGTGATGCAATACCAACGACTTTTATTGCTTATAGCCGGTATTTTTCCTGCTGGTGCTAATGCACACGTTAAATGGTTTGTGGAAGAAAATCACGCATTTACTGAAGCAGGTTACGTTTTTGATAGTCTTTTTGCATTTATCTTGCTGGGTGCATTTTTATTTATTGCAGGCGCCAGCCTGATGCAGTGGCAAGCCAAATATAACGCGCGCATTCATTGCTGTTTATATGCGCCCATCAATAAACACTGGATGAAAAACCCATCGCATTACATTAATGCACTATTAAAGTTTTCATTGGGTCTATTATTTCTTGCTAATTTGGTGCAAGGACATTTTATTGCGCCCAATTTTGTTGCAGACGGCAGTATTTTTAAATATGTACTCATTCAGGCGTTGCTGATTTTACTCCTGATTGTGAGCGTAAAACTGTTTGCAATTGCGCTGTTTGTTTTTTCATTATCCTTGTTTGCCTTTTTTCCTGTTACCAATGCTATCGATTACGCGTCGGAATTAATTGCTTTGAGCATCGCTCTTTTCTTTACCAGCCCGGGTTATGCCGATGGTAATTTGAAAATAAAATGGTTGCGCATGGAGCATCGCTCTTTTGCATTGGTCATTTTGCAATTGGGTTTGGGAATCCAATTAATTATTCTCACCTTCCACGATAAGTTATTGCATCCGGGTTTTGGTTTGGCGTTTTTGCAAGATTATCCGATGTTTAATTTTCCACATTATTTTGGCTGGCACAGTTTTACCGACACCCATTTTGTTTTCGGTGCAGGCATGGCCGAGTTGTGTTTTGGTTTATTGCTGGTGACCAATATTGCACCGCGAATTGCATCGCTATTGATTGCGATTATTTTCACATTGACAGGATTTGTATTGGGGCCGGAGGAATTGCTCGGCCATGTACCGATTATCGCAATGGCATTGGTTCTGTTGCTAACACCTGCGCCGGGTTCGGTAACACAGGAAGAGCAATTGGCTTCACAGTTATTGCCTGATTGATTAGCTCGATCAACCAAAAATATCCAATAGATGGCTGGAGCAATCAAAAAAGTCGCCATCTGTCTTTATTTTGCAATTAGCCGTCTCGGCGAAGAACACTTTAATAGACAGATGCCAACCGCTATCTTAATCTGCCCCAATCATTCGCCAGCGACTTATTTTTAATAATGGAAACCTCCCGAAATACCGCTGATAGCCCTTCACCTGAAGTGATACACGATCAGGAATTTATCGTTGTTTACCGTGGTCTTGATGCAGACTTATGTAAAGTAGTCATTGATTTGTTCGATCAGGACAGCAGCAAGTGGCGCGGAAAAATCGGCCGCTCTGATGGGGTTAACCATCAGGAAGAAACCAAAAATTCCTGGGACCTGGAAATAACGAACGAAGGTAAATGGCAAGATCTTTTCCAGAAAATCCATCCGCAAATCCAGGCGTGCATGGCGGACTATTTGTCACGCAGCCCGGTATTAACATCATTCCCTCTACAGGTGACGGGATACAAAATTCAGATGTATCCAAAAAATCAGGGTTATTTCCGCTGGCATGCAGATTCGTTAGGGCGCAATGCGCGCAGTCGCGTTGCAGCCATGGTGTTGTATTTGAATGATGTGGAGCGAGGGGGCGAGACAGAATTTTTCCACCAGCACATCAAGATCGCGCCAAAAGCCGGTTACCTTATGATGTTTCCTGCCGGTTGGAATTACATGCACTGTGGGCATGTACCTGAATCAAACGATAAATATATTATTTCGTCGTTTATCAAGATTAACGACTGATCTTGCCGGCTACCAAAAGCTGCACATTGTCCTCCGTCATCTCAACCAAAAATATCCAGTTGTCCGTCCGGTTTTTTCACTGCCGGGATGCTCAAAGGTTTGCGGAACAGGCTGCAATCCAGTTCGCCGTAGCGACGGCTTTTATCCAGGCCGTAACGCTTTAACCCTTTTATAAAACGTTGGCGGATCATATCGGCCCATAAGCCTTGGCCGCGCATACGGGTGGCGAAATCAGCGTCATAATCTTTTCCGCCACGCATGTCGCGGATGCGGTTCATCACCCGTTCGGCGCGTTCAGGGAAATGGGTTTGCAGCCATTCCTGAAAGAGCGGATTGATTTCCCACGGCAAACGCAACACAGTGTAACCTGCCGCTGTTGCACCGGCATCGGCAACAGCGCTCAGTACTTTTTCAATTTCCTGCTCGGTGATAAACGGAATTATTGGCGCTACGCTCACCATGGTCGGAATTCCCGCTTTTGCCAAACGCTCGATCGTCTGCAAACGCCGCGTTGGCGATGCCGCACGCGGTTCCAGAATGCGCGAAATGCGGTGATCCAGGGTTGTGATAGTGATCGCCGCTGCCGCGAGATTTTTTTGCGCCATCCCCTGCAATAAATCGATATCGCGTTCGATCAGCGCTGATTTGGTAATCATCCCCACCGGATGATCGCATTCATAAAATACTTCCAGGCACTGGCGAGTGATCTTTAACTCGCGCTCGCACGGTTGATAAGCATCCGTATTTACCCCAAAGGCGATGGGGCTCGGTTGATAATTTTTATGCGCCAGCTCGCGCCGCAATAATTCTGCTGCATTGGTTTTGGCGTAAAGGCGGGTTTCAAAATCCAGCCCCGGTGATAACCCAAGATAGGCATGGGTCGGCCGCGCAAAACAATACACACAGCCGTGCTCACAACCCCGATAGGGGTTAATTGATACGCTGAACGGGATATCCGGCGATTGGTTGCGACTCAGGATCGTTTTGGCCAGCTCGGGCGTGATACAGGTCTTCAATTCGGGATGAATATCCATGTCATCCTCGTAGGGTTTCCAGCCATCGTCCACGGTGTCGATTAATTGCGTCTCAAAACGGCCGGCGATATTGCTTATCGCCCCACGCCCCTTAAGCGCTTGTGGCTTGGCGGCAACCCAGGGAGCGGGGTCTTCGAGGAAGTCATCGTCTGCCATGAATTGCACCACGGTACTGTATGTAAATACAGTATTCTAGACTAAGGGCTGTGGTTAGGAAAGCCTTTTGACCAAGACCGGATTTGATCCATTTTATATAACCTGCACCATTTTGCGTTTAGTGCGCAAACTGGTGCGACCGGGTTTGGCAATTTGTCGATTATGGAGTGGTGGCAGCCTTGAGCCGCCACACCACAACAGTCTGCTACAGACATTAAGCGTCTAATAACGATAAAGGTATCCGCTATGTTCAAACTCAATCGCGCTATCGGCGTGCTCTTTGCGCTCGCCACCCTGATCGGTTTTACCACACCCGCTATCGCCAAGCCGTACAAGGCGGCGGAAATCTATTCGAAGCAAACCTACAAATACGGTCGCTACGAGATGCGTATGCAGGTCGCCAAAGGCAGCGGCGTGCTATCCACTTTCTTCACCTACAAGAATGGGTCGGAACAGCCGGGAGTTTTCTGGGAGGAAATTGATATAGAGATATTCGGCAAGAACAACGCCACCCAATGGCAGAGTAATGTCATTATCGGTACCAATCGCCCTACCACCAAAACCGAAGGTGTGCACACTATGCCCTATTCATTAGGCGATGGTTATCACACTTATGTACTCGAATGGACGCCAAGCTACATCGCCTGGTTTGTGGATGGCAATCAGGTCCGCCGCATTAACGGTGGGCAATTTGTCACTGGTTTGACCAGCCCGCAAGACCTACGCTTTAATCTCTGGGCCGCGAATATCGCCGAATGGGTGGGCGCATGGAATCCGAATATCCTGCCGGTGTACCAGTTCGTGAATTACATCGAATACAAACCTTACGTGGCAGCGACCAACAGTTTCGGCACCGGCTGGCGCGATGACTTTAACAGCTTCGACACCAATCGCTGGAGCAAAGCCAACTGGACCTTCGGGGAAAACCTGGCTGACTTCGAACCCAACAACGTGGTAGTTAAAAACGGCACCCTTATTCTCGCATTAACGCGTGAAGGCCAGACGGGTTACACCGGCACACCACCTGTTGATGGCGGTTCAACACCTGCGCCAAGTGTATTTATCGAAGCGGAAAGCTTTAACGAAGTCGGTGGCAGTGTGACCGTTGCAGGCGGTACTGTGGGTTATATCGATGCGGGTGAATGGTTCAAATACAACAATGTGAACATCCCGCAAACCGGTACTTATAAAGTGGAATATTTTGTCGCCTCGGCGTTGAACACGGCGCAATTTACGCTGGATAAAAACGGCGTCGGCCTGGGTACCATCAGCATACCTAACACCGGCGGCTGGGGAACTTATCAGGTGATTTCACACAATATTTACTTGACTGCCGGTGCACAAAGTTTGGCGATTTATGCCAACAACGGTGGCTTTAATATCGATTGGATCAAGCTGACCAAAATCTAGTAGTGTTTCCGCTTTGGGGTGCGGGTGACTCCCGCCCCTGTTTTTATTCTGTCGTTTTTACTTTCTGATTATTTTTGTTTTTGTTAATGAGGTAAAACTTATGCGTCGTTTGTTGTATGTGTTTTTAGCGATCACTACGGGTTTGGCTGCCCAATTTGTCCATGCCAAGGCATACAAGGGGGCAGAAATTTATAGCAACAATACCTATCTCTATGGCCGCTACGAAATACGCATGCGCGTCGCCAATGCCAGCGGTGTTTTATCCACTTTTTTTACTTACAAAAGCGGTTCGGAAATCGGTAATACGTTTTGGGAAGAAATTGATATCGAAGTGTTCGGTAAAAATAACGCAACACAATGGCAGAGCAATATTATTCTCGGTAGCTCGCGCCCGACTATCCACACCGAAGAAACGCACACCGCGAACGCATCACTTGCCGATGCTTATCACACTTATGTTTTGGAGTGGACGCCCGATTATGTTGCCTGGTTTCTGGACGGCATCGAAGTGCGACGCATTACCGGCACCAGTACAATAACAAGCCTTACCAGCCCGCAAAGTTTGCGCTTTAATATCTGGTCATCTGAATCAGTGCCTTGGGTAGGCGCGTGGGACGATTCCGTGTTACCGGTTTACCAATTCGTAAATTATTTTGAATACAAAGCTTACAACGCAACGACGAAAACGTTTGAAGGTGGCTGGCGCGATGATTTTAACAGTTTAGATACCAGCCGCTGGGGCAAGGCCAACTGGACTTTTGATATGAACCGCGTCGATTTTGTCCCGGAAAATGCGCTGGTGAAAGACGGCATTTTGATTCTCGCGCTTACCAAAGAAAACGCCACCGGTTTTAGCGGCACGCCACCGGCCGATGAACCGAGCAGCTCAAGTGCAAGTTCCGCTAGCCTTTCCAGCTCAGCAGCAAGCCTGGCGAGCAGTGGTGGTTCAAGTGCGGCGGCCAGTACAGCGGCAAGTTCGGTTACAGCAGTCAGTTCAACCGCTGCCAGTTCAAAAGCAGCCACCGGTAATTCCGGCGGTGGTGGAGGCGGTGCATTGCATTATGGATGGTTATTGGTGCTGGGTGCGTTGGTATTTGTACGCAGCGTGGGCAATCGTCATCTGCGTTAATTATTTGCGCCGCGCACAAATCATCACACTGATGGTCGTGCGCGGCGTTTTTTCTTGGGCGGATAAAAACTTGCTTCGCCGATAGGACGGGTTTTGAAACGGCGATGTACCCAGAGGTATTGGTCTGGCGCCTGGCGTATTGCATCTTCAAGGATTTTATTAATGCGCGTTGCATCAGCAACATCATCGTCGGTGGGAAAATTTTCCAACGCAGGCTGGATTTCCAAACGGTAGCGACCATGTGGTTCGCGAAAACAAAAAAACGGAATCACCGCGCAGTGGGAAATTTTTGCAATGCGCGAGGTGGCGACTACCGTTGCGGCCTGCACGCCAAAAAATGGCGCGAATATACTTTGGTCGCGACCGTAATCCTGATCCGGCGCATACCAGACAATATTTCCCTTGCGCAAATTTTTAATCAGCTGACGTGTATCGTTGCGATGAATAGCACCGTCGTTCACACGGCTGCGCGCTTTCATAATCGCATAAGACATTAACGGATTAGGATCGGGGCGATAAAGCACATCGGCAACAACGTGATATGCCATGATGCGGCCGCTGATATCAATCGTGGTCAAATGGCTGCCACACAATAAAATCCCTTTGCCGTCGGCGCGTGCTTTTTCAATATGCTCAAGGCCGGTAATGCTGTAGCGATTGCGCATTTTGTTTTGCTGGCCCCAGAGCCCCATCGCTGTTTCAGCAATACTGAGTCCGCAAGATATAATCACCCCGTGCACCATCTTTGCTTGTGCCTCTGCATCCAATTCGGGAAAACAGAGCGCGATATTAATTTCCGCATAGTGCTTGCGCGACTTGGCAACCCAATAGAGTAGCTGCCCCAAGCCGCGGCCGATTGCCTGATTAATGGCAACGGGCAGCTGTGCAATTACCCAGAAAAAACCCAGCGCCAGCCAGGTAGACCAAAAGCGGGGCAATAAAAAACTGCGGTGAAATTGGGGAAGTTTTGATTTATCCAACGTGAATACTCTTCCGTTGTGGACAGTAAGTGTCGATGCTCGGTTGGTGATTATAACAAGCCAGCGCGCTTCCGTCCCGCGCATAAATAGGCAAATACCGCAGTCGCTAGTCAGTACTCTTGCCATGGCTGCTATTTTGCGCACTGGCCGCCGCATTCTGCTTACGGAATTCTGCTGCGGACATACCTGTATAGCGTTTAAAGAAACGGTGAAATGCAGATTTGCTGTTAAATCCGGACTCCAGCAAAATATCCAGAATCGTCATCTCAGCGCACGCCGGATCAAGCAACATTACCTTGGCTTTATTGACCCGATACTCGTTTACAAATTCAAAAAAATTTGTATTAAAGTGCTTGTTGATAATGCTCGACACTTCGCGGTAATGAATCCCCACCTGCTTGGCAAAATCCTCGATATTCAAATTTTGTTTTAGATACAGCTGGTGTTTCTCCATGGTATTGCGAATGCGCGCAATCGCATCGGGTGATATTTCCGTTGCGGCTATCGCCTCTTTTTCTTTCGGTTTATCCTGCGTCTCTAATAATTGGTGCGCATATAACAAACTGTACACGAAAAGTGCATTGACCAATAAGAACGTCAGGTAATTATCAACGATACCAAAAATATCGGCGACGTTAATGCCAACTGTTTGCCCCAGCAAATGTACAATCAGCGACCAAAGCCAGTTGAACGCAAAGCCCAGTGTTAACAACATCAACCAATAAGGACCTTGCAAACTCAAACTGGAATAAAATTCTTTCAATTGTTGTTTGTAGCGATAAATTTCCAGCGCCGCCGCAAATGCATACGCCACTGGTAGAAATTTCAGGTAATGCCATAAATAATTGGTAAGTTGGATAGAATTTTCTGTATGTATGTTCGCCAAAAAGCGCAAGCGATCGCTATCCAGGCTGCCAAAAGTGACAAAACCAACAACTATAACCAAATTCAACAAATGCACTGCATCTTTTGCCCGCAGTGAAAAATTCGCTCGCGTAATCGCTATCACATATAAATATAGAAAAATGCTTTTGCCAGCTACCGCTGTCACTAATCCCAGTGACAACGCCATTTTCGAAAGCTCGCTATGCAAACCTATATAGTCATTCCACAATAATAAATTGCATAGCGCACTTGCCCCCACGCAGACAAAAAATCCCGATAACAATTGCGATGCAACGGCTTTTTGCTTGGAGAGTAACCACTGGAAAATCACCAGCAGCACGCACACTGCTACAGTGAGAATAAGAATGAGGTCGTGGATATTAAATATAGGCATTTTCATTTTTATAATTTAGCTTCAGTTGTAGTAGTGAAGAACATCCATATTTAATAAGAATAAACCAGCTGCGCATAAGTACCTTTGCTGAGGCCACTAACCGTTATTGAGCGCTCTTCCTGATTTATCACAAACGGCCTGCTCTTGTACGGGCTGGTATAGGTAGTATTCGCATCAGGTTCGTTATCCATATATTCAATGCTTGCTAACAAGCCGCTTCGGAATGCTTCCAGATCCTTGGTGCGTGTTACGTAGTTGTCATAAGCGGGAACAGCTAGCGCCAATAATATTTTTCCGACAGGATTGTAGGGATTCATGATGTAGTAGACAAACGAGCCATATTGTGAATCCTTTTGCTGATTAGATTCTTTTTGCACTGCGAATGCAGCTTCAAATTCAACTATTGGAATATCCTGTTCATCTATCAGTTTTTTAAATGTTGTTGCCGATCTATTTACCGTGTCCTGTTTTTTGAATAAGAGATTATAGGCCAACTTCTCCGGGAACTTATTGTGGTTCATTTTCTCAGTCTCATCATAAGCCTTGGACGTGAAAATCCACTCTCCGGTAAAGCAGCGCCTCATTGACAGCTCTTCATCTGTGAATATCTGCTTCATTACTCCGGGGATTGCAGCAATGCGTTCATTTTGGTCAAGTGATAGCAGAAAATGATTAGTCCATAAAAAATTATTTTTGATTGCAGCTGTTGCAACCATTTTTGCGATTAACATATCGGTATCGCGCAACACCATTCTCCAGAAGCGCAGGTCTGCATCGAGCAACTCCGTCAAGCGCGTAGTTTCACCTGGTTTTGACGCGGCAAATTCGTACATAAATGTGAGCCGCTGCGCCTTCATTACCAATCCGAAGTTCGGAATAGGCAAACTGATATCCACAGGTGCTAGCTCAAGCCAATGTTGGTGTGCAATTAATTGCGCATAGCGCTTGCCAATTAAATCTTCTGCTTGTGACCACTCGATAATTCGCGCTTTATTTTTTTCAATTCCTGCAACGCAATCTTTACTGATTATCCCGCATTGGTCGAATACTGTTTTGATTTCCTTGATAAAAGCTTCTTCAAGATGATATTCGGTGCGAAAAAGATCCTGATTGTTAGATGCAGAGCCTTTCACTATATCGTTTGACAATTGAATGCGTTTCGCTCCAACAATTTCAGGCTTGTCGTCACTTGCAGCATCAAACCCGGCTAAATAAATATAGCCATTATCAGCTGCATTAACCGGTTTCCTGTTATCCCAAGCCTGTTGGAATTCGATTGCTATTTCCGATGGGGGCCGGTCTTTACTATTAATCACAATAAAAGCCACAGCCAGGACAATGATCAACACAACAAGTGTAACAATTGTATTTCCCAGCAGTTTCAATGGTTTGCTAATCACCATAATCCCTCAATTCAGTTACACAGTTTTTGATATTGATCGTAAGCAATTATTCACTCCGCCAACCCATCACAATAATGGTCATACCCAGTAGCGCAACACTCGCGCCCACCCAATCGTAAACCGATAGTTTTACACCATCGACAAAATATAACCACAACAAGGCCACCGCGACATACACACCACCATATGCAGCATAGACGCGTCCGCTGGCAGCGGGATGCAGCGTGAGCAACCAGACAAACAGGGCGAGACTTGCTGCGGCAGGAATTAATAATAGAATCGATCCACCTTTGCGCAGCCAGAGATAAGGCAAAAAGCAGCCGATGATTTCTGCCAGTGCGGTCACGACATATAACAAGGTAATTTTGAGCATGAGTGGCCTATAGGATAAAAAGTTTAGCGCTGAAACCCTACAATTTTGCGTGAGCTATTTACAGCAGGCAGATTGTTTACGGTGTCGACCAACAGGTGCTGATGCGTCGGTAACAAGCCCAATCTTAAACCAAAGGGTTTAAACGCAGCATTTACTACACTCAGGCTTTGATCGCCTGAATCGTTTTCAATATCCGATAAAGTACGGCGACTTAAGCCTACCAATGCAGCGTAATCATTTTGGTTCATGCCGAGGATTTTTTTACGCAACCGGGTGAGGATTTTCCCCTCACTTGTTTCGCCGTTTAATAATTCTTGCAGGCAGCCGCGCAAAAAAGCTTCGCGTTCCAGAGGATCGAGTTCTTTCATAGGTAGGCTCATACCAATTGCCATCGTTTTAATTTTTCATTGAGAAAATCAAAACCAAATGTGGTATGGTGATTCTCAGATGATTTATTCAATAACGGCGTCTGATATTGGCGCGCATGATGCCATCATTGAAGCCGAGCCAGAATTCACTGTAGTAGATTGCTCATTAATAAACGGAAAAATGCAATTTAAAGGTCGGAAATCATCGCTACTCCTGTGTTCCAATTCATTAACTTGAACTTGTGTGCACTCGCATAATAGGTTCACAAATCTCTATGAGCAAAATACTGCTCAATAATAAGCTCAACGGTAAATTTTGAGCAATATATTTCTCAATTCCTTTTTCCAATCGTAAATTTGAGAAATTTTTTCCACAACATCAGATATCAGCTAGAAAGATTTTGCGCCCAGATTTCTGGGGCTAAAGGTAATTCATTGAGTTCCTTTCTCGCCTCTATCCACGTTGGGTAATGTTTATCCTATTGATTTGAATCAGGTGCGCGGGGTTAATTGTTCGTGACTAATGCCATCTCCAAGCTCAACCCACCTCCGTCACAGCAAGTACATGTGCGATCGAATTCCCATCCCAATGAAACTGGTAATGCCCCGCTTGCATAGCGGGTGGTGTTAATGCTTTCGGACGCAAGGCGGCGATACATTCACCATCGGTATGACGGACAGATTGATACAAAATCCCCATTGCATTTTGCGCTTTTAGTTGTCGGCCTATCGCTTGGGCATAAACAAAACTATCCGGGTTGTGCGCTTGCGGATCAGCGCGCACATCAACTAATGGTGCATGCACTTCGCATTGGTAACAGCGCATGGTAAGAATCTGCGGCGCTTCATTGGTGGCCTGCAAAAACCGACTGCGGCTGAAGCGCGATTCCACAATAGCGGTTTCCAAACCCAAAGCGGCGTAGTAGATGCCAAAGCGGCCATCGGTAAAGCGGCTGGCAATCCCTGTATGCGTAAAGGCTGCCATTATTGCGGTAGTGCCCGGTCCGGCAACCCTATCTTCTGGTGCGACCAATGCAATGTTGCCTGCCTGATCTTGCAGTCGATCATTAGTCAGGCTTTCGAGTGCATAAGCGGCTTCCAGCTCGTTTGCATCAAGCAGATTTTCAAACAGGGCGATAGGTGGGAAATGGCTGGGGATCAGGCGGTAAGTATTGCGGTGAACTTCCGTATTAAACATAGACCTCACCGCGCCATGCATCCAAATAGCGACGCACATCGACCAAATCCACCACGCGCCCGGCCAACATACGCTCCAGTGCCGAGGCCCCGCCAAAATCGCGGTTGGGTTTGCGCACCCAGTTTTTCCATTGGGTCGGGTCAGAGAACAGTAGCTGCACAGCTTTGTAGATTCCGGCGAGGTAAGACAAGCGCTCCAATGTGTCTTTGCCTAACTTGATCGGTTCGCCCGCCGCTAATTTTTGCCGCCAATTGTGCAGTGTGGTGCGCGTGCCGAGTCCGGCAAGGGTGCAGCGTTGCTCATCGGTAAGGCTCCATTCTTCGGCGATACCAAAAAATAATTTCACTGCGACACGGCTCAGCTGCGCTTCATTAATGTTGGGAACGGGGTGGAGGGTATTCATAGTCACACCTCTGAATTTTAGCTTTCTTTAATTGTATGTTCAAAAATGAACAAAGTAAAATAGAAATATCCCAAGTGAACATTTTATTGGTTGATGCAACGTGCTAGCTGATTTAACAAGGGATAAATCGCGCAACTGGTTTGCCGAATCATCAAGCTGCCTTTATGCTTGCTCACATCCTTATTGCAAAGAGTTCTCATGTCCAAACGCTCCTATCAATTCGCTTTTGTAGCACTCATGCTTTGGCTGCTCGGCAGCTGGCTGGGTGCCCATGGGCATTTTTGTTTTGATGGGCAGGAGCCGCCGGTATCGGTGCATATGCATATACTGGGTGATCACCCCGCACATCACACCGATGAAGACCATCAGGATGCCGATGTCGAGTTGCTGCAATCCGCTATCGCCAAATTGAAGCTGGACCAAAGTTTAATCCTGCTGGCAGTTGTCGCATTGTTGCTGGTATTCAAGCTTGCGCAAGTAATGGTCTGCCGCTATTCCCCGTTCATCCCCACCCATACTCCCTTTATACGGCCGCTATTGCGCGCACCGCCATTCACTGCCTGACGTTCGTGTGAATTGTTCTTTCTGGTGAGCTGCGAATGTAGTTCTGATGAATAACTTGCGCCTGATATGCGCAAAAGTGGCAGGATTTGTTATGAAACCCTTGGTATCTGCATTGGTATTGCTTGCCAGTGCGACTGTTGCCTGCGCGTCTGCGCAGGATGAGATCAACCTGCAGCAGGCATTAAGCCTTAGCTTGCAAAAAAACCCGCAATTAGCGGCTTATCAGTTTCGCCGTACAGCCTTGGCGGGTGAACAAACCACCGCTGGCCTGAGGCCGGAAACCCGCCTCCAACTGGAGGCGGAAAACCTTGCCGGTTCCGGCGATTATAGCGGGGCAGATGCGGCCGAACTGACGCTCTCGTTTGCCTCCATTATCGAATTGGGTGGCCAGCGGGACCGCCGTCTCGCGGTGATGACCGCCCGCCAGCAACAACTCGCCAGTGAGCAGCGGGTCGTATTGTTGGATCTGGTTGCTGCGGTGAACTATCGCTTTATCGCCTTGCTTGCGGCGCAGGAACAGGTGCGTTTGGAAGAAGAAGCGCAGCATCTGGCGCAAGGTTTGGTCGACAGTTTGGTCAAACGTGTGCAGGCCGGTAGTACTCCCCAGGCAGAGCTGATGCGTGCCCGTGCTGCCCTTGCGCGCACCGAAATTGCATTAGATAAAGCCCGCCGGCAAGCCCATGAAGAAGCGCTGCAATTGAGCGCTTATTGGGCCGATCCCACTCCGGATTTCAACCGCGCGCGCGGTGATTTGTTTGCACTGACTAACCCTCAAACCCTTGCCAGTTGGCAAATCCGCCTTGCCCAAAACCCGGATTTGGCACTGCTGGGCGATGAAACCCGCCTGCGTGCAGCAGAACTGCGCAAAGCCGAAGCCGAGGGCAAATTGGCGCTGGGGTGGAATGCCGGAGTGCGCCAATTGCAAAGCAGCAATGACACAGCCTTGGTCTTGGGTCTGAGTGTGCCGCTGGCCAGTGGCAAGCGAGCGAGCGGAGTAATAGCAGCTGCGCGCGCCGAGCAAGATGCCGCCCTATTTGCTGAAGATGCGGCCAAATTGCAGCTGGAAACCCGCTTGAACCAGACGTTTGTCACCCACCAACAAGCCTGGGGTGAAGTGCAAAGCTTGCGCGAGCGCATTTTGCCACTGATGCAGGATGCCAGCCGCGCAACCGCCAACGCTTTTGAGCAGGGGCGTTACAGTTCCCTCGAATTGGCCATGGCCCAGCGCGAATTGCTGGACGCCCGCGCTGAACTGATCAGCGCTGCCCTGCGCGCCCACGAAACCCGTATTGAACTGGAGCGTTTGACCGCGTCCGCTCCGGTGGAATCAACCCAATCCGAGATAGCCCAATGAATACCTTTATCAAAAGCCTGTTATTAGTAACCAGCCTCGGCTGTTCGCCTTTATTAGTCGCCGCTGGCGATCACGATCACGGCCATGATGAGCACGACGAGCATCATGAAGAAGAACCGGAAAAAGGCGCCCATAATGGCCGTTTGCTGGAAGATGGCGACTTTGTTGTCGAGCTGGCGATTTTCGAAAAGGACGTACCGCCCGAGTATCGCGCCTGGGCAACTATGGATGGCAAATCGCTCAAGCCCGACGCTTGGAAGCTGGAGGTGCAACTCACCCGTTTGGGCGGCAAGGTCGATAAATTCACTTTCGCCCCCAGCCAGGATTTTTTACGCGGTAAAGGCGTAGTGGAGGAGCCGCACTCATTCGACGTAAAAGTCACCGCGACTTACCAGAACAAGCGCTATCAGTGGAGCTACCCTTCATACGAGGGGCGCATCACCATGGCGGCCAACATCGCCCAGGCTTCCGGTTTGACCACCGCGATTGCGGGCGAGGGATTGTTGCAGGAGCGTATCAAACTCTACGGCAATATAGTCGCCGACCCGCTGCGGGTGAGTCACATCCAGGCGCGCTACCCCGGCTTGATTCGCTCGGTAAAACCGACCATTGGTGCGCGCGTAAAAGCGGGCGATGTGCTGGCGACCGTCGAATCCAATGAAAGCTTGCGCGAATACCCGCTGTTGGCGCCGATTGATGGTGTGGTAGTCGAGCGCCATTCCAATCCCGGGGAATTTACCGCTGACCGGGTGCTCTTCACTCTGCTGGATGACAGCATCCTGGAGCTCCATTTGCAGGTATTCCCGGCAGACGCGGGCAAGATCAAAACCGGCCAAGCCATTACCATTAACGCTAACGGCCAGCAAACACAGACCCACACTGAGTACATTACCCCACGTCACGGTGAAACCCCGACACTCGAAGTCCATGCGCCGGTGGATAACAGCACGGGTAATTGGGTGCCCAACCAGGCGGTCGAGGGCTGGGTGGATAGCGCCCGGACACCGGTCGCGCTTATGGTCGATAACCGCGCCCTGCAATCCTTTCGCGATTGGCAGGTAGTGTTTATCCGGATTGGCAATACTTATGAAATCCGCCCGCTCGAACTGGGCCGCACCGATGGTCAATTCACCGAAGTGCTCAGCGGTTTGAACGCCGGTGACAGCTATGTGGTGGAAAACTCCTTTTTGCTCAAGTCCGATCTGGAGAAATCCGGTGCGGCACATGACCACTAACGGAGAGTCATCATGATTGAATCGATTTTACGCGCGGCGATTAATCGCCGCTGGCTGGTGTTGGTCGCGGTGGTTGCATTGGTTGCACTCGGTCTGTGGAATTACCAACGCTTGCCAATTGATGCCGTGCCCGACATCACCAACGTGCAAGTGCAAATCAACACCGAAGCGCCCGGCTACTCGCCATTGGAAACCGAACAGCGTATCACCTACACGATAGAAACGGCGCTCGCCGGTTTGCCCAAACTCGCGTATACCCGTTCGATTTCGCGTTACGGTTTGTCGCAAGTTACTGTTGTATTTGATGAAGGCACCGATATTTATTTTGCGCGCAATTTAATTAACGAGCGCCTCGGCCAAATCAAAAGTGCATTGCCCGCTGAAATAGAACCGGCAATGGGACCCATCGCCACCGGTCTCGGCGAAATTTTTATGTACACGGTGGAAATAGATGATCCGGAAAAACTTGCGGCAGCAGCCCTGGGCGGCTCAGCCCTGAGTAATGAAAGTTATTTGCGTGAATTGCAGGACTGGGTAATCCGCCCGCAGCTGATGCAAGTAAAAGGTGTGGTGGAAATTAATGCGATTGGTGGCTATAACCGCCAGTATCACATCACGCCCGAGCCAACCAAATTATTGCAATGGGGACTGACCATGGACGATGTGGTGGTCGCACTCAAAAGCAATAACGACAATCGCGGCGCTGGATTTTTAGAGCGTGGCGGTCAGCAATTATTGGTGCGCACACCGGGGCAGTTGACCGGCATCAGCGATATAGAAAATGTCATTGTGAGCAACCCCAAAGGCGTCGCCGTGCGTATCGGCGATATCGCGCAAGTGGCGATTGGCAAAGAGTTGCGCACCGGCGCCGCCACCCAAAACGGCAGCGAAACTGTGCTCGGCACGGCGATGATGTTGATGGGTGAAAACTCGCGTACGGTTGCGCGCTCACTCGCCATTAAACTGGAAGAAATAAATCGTTCTCTGCCCGAAGGCATCAGCGCCCATGCCGTTTATGACCGCACACAACTCGTGGATAAAACCATTCGCACCGTGCAAAAAAATCTGCTCGAAGGTGCGCTGCTGGTAATCGCGGTGTTATTTTTATTGCTCGGCAATTTGCGCGCGGCGTTGATCACCGCTGCAGTAATTCCCATCGCCATGTTAATGACCATCACCGGCATGGTGGAAGCGGGTGTATCTGCCAATCTGATGAGTTTGGGCGCATTGGATTTCGGTTTGATTGTGGATGGTGCTGTGATTATCGTGGAGAACTGCATTCGCCGGTTGGGCGAAGCACAGCGCAATTCCAACCGCTCACTCCCGTTGACAACACGCTTGCAACTCGCCTATGAAGCTACCAGTGAAGTCATACGTCCGAGTTTATTTGGGGTGGGTATTATCACGCTGGTGTACTTGCCGATTTTTACGCTCACTGGTGTAGAAGGGAAAATGTTTCACCCCATGGCAATTACTGTAGTGATTGCATTAACGGCAGCGTTAATTCTCTCGCTCACGTTTGTTCCCGCCGCAATTGCCTTGCTGATGAATGGAAAAATTGCCGAGCATGAAAACCGTTTTATGCAGGCGGCAAAAAAAGTGTATCAGCCATTATTAATGCGAGCGTTTAAATGGCGCAAGCTGGTGTTGGGCGGCTCGGTTATTTTAGTTGCTCTCAGCCTTTGGCTTGCAATGCGCCTCGGTTCGGAATTTATTCCGCAATTGGACGAAGGTGATATCGCCCTGCATGCACTGCGCATTCCCGGCACCGGTTTGGAGCAAGCGGTGGCCATGCAAAGTTTGCTGGAGGCACGGATCAAAGAATTTCCCGAAGTGGATAAAGTCTTTGCCAAAATCGGTACCGCCGATATCGCAACCGATCCTATGCCACCTTCAGTCGCCGATAATTATGTGATTTTCAAACCGCGTAGCGAATGGCCTAATCCCGGCCGTGAGAAATCCGATGTGGTTGAGGCGATTGAAACTGCAGTGCGCGAATTGCCCGGCAACAATTATGAATTTACCCAACCGATCCAAATGCGTTTTAACGAACTTATTTCCGGTGTGCGCTCGGATTTGGGTATTAAAGTCATGGGCGATGATTTGGATCAATTGCAAAAATCGGCGGCAGAAATTTTGGACGTGCTGGAAAAAATTCCCGGTGTTGCCGATGCGCGCATGGAGCAGGTTACCGGCCTGCCAGTATTAACCGTTACACCTAAGCGCGCTCAACTCGCCGCTTACGGCTTGACAATCAGTGCACTGCAGGATTTAGTCGCCACCGCGATTGCCGGTGAAAGCGCAGGATTAATTTATGAAGGTGATCGCCGCTTTGAATTAATCGTGCGCTTGCCGGAAAAATTGCGCAACGATTTAGCAACATTGGAACGCTTGCCTGTACCCATCAAAACCGAGCCCGGTTTTGTACCCCTCAATGAAGTTGCCACTATTGAACTCGCACCTGCACCCAATCAAATCAGTCGCGAAAACGGCAAACGCTTAATGATTGTCACCGCCAATATACGCGGCCGTGATTTGGGTTCATTTGTAAGCGATGTACAAACCCGTATCGCAAGCGACGTAAAATTACCGGCAGGTTATTGGCTGGATTACGGCGGTACCTTTGAACAGCTCGAATCCGCAGGTAAACGTTTAGCCATAGTGGTGCCGCTCACATTATTCATGGTGATCGCATTATTGGTCATGGCATTTGGTTCTATCAAAGATGCGCTTATTATTTTTACTGGTGTCCCACTCGCACTCACCGGCGGTGTACTCGCACTCTGGTTGCGCGATATGCCATTATCCATGTCTGCCGGCGTCGGCTTTATTGCACTCTCTGGCATAGCGGTATTAAATGGCTTGGTGATGCTCACGTTTATCCGCCAACTATGGATGGAAAGTGGTAATTTAATGAGCGCGATAATCCAGGGTGCTTTAACCCGTTTGCGCCCGGTATTAATGACCGCACTTGTCGCCAGTTTAGGTTTTGTGCCAATGGCATTTAATGTCGGGATCGGTGCAGAAGTGCAAAGACCATTAGCAACGGTAGTCATCGGCGGGATTATCTCGTCAACGCTACTAACGTTGTTAGTATTGCCGGTGCTTTATGGGTTAGTGCATCGCAAATCCAATTAACTATTGCTAATAAATGTGTGGTGGGTCACGACTCATCCTTAGCAGGTATCATTAAGTTGATATCGGTATAGGACGGAAAAACCGCCTCCGGGCGGTTTTTTCATATTCAGGATATGGAAAGCCTATAAAAACGAAAAATGAGTCTATTTCTTGCAGGAAATAGGTGTGCCGGCGCAAAAAAACGGGAGAGAATCATGGGTGCCCACTGCTGTAATCACGATCACGAACCTTCGACTAAACCCGACCTCAAATACCGCCGTATTCTCTGGATCGCTTTAATCGTCAACTTCGCCATGTTTGTGATTGAAATTATTTTCAGTCTGCAAGCCAATTCTGTTTCACTGCTTGCCGACTCTATCGACTTCCTCGGCGATGCTGCTAATTACGGCATCAGTCTTTGGGTATTGGCAATGAGTGTCAAAGCGCGTGCAACCGCATCGCTTTTTAAAGCGGCTTGTATGGCGTTGTTCGGAATAATTGTGCTGGTACATGCCGTCTGGAATGCAATAGTCGGCGTGGTTCCCGATGCGCAAACCATGAGTATTATCGGGTTGCTCGCACTTGCCGCCAATCTCGGTGTAGCCTGGTTGCTCTACGCCTACCGCAATGGTGACAGCAATATGCGCAGCGTTTGGTTGTGTACTCGCAATGATGCATTGGGAAATATCGCTGTAGTCCTTGCTGCAGTCGGTGTTTTTGGTACGCGCACGGCATGGCCGGATTTATTCGTTGCAGTGATTATGGCTTCGCTGGCATTAACGGCCGCTTGGCAGATAGTGAAGCAGGCGCGGTATGAACTGAAGAAATAAATAAGTTACTGGAGTCATGTTGGATAGTGGAACTTTATTAACTATAAAAGTTGGAGGCCCAGTCCAATCAACCTGTTTCTTATGCACACTCAGGTAATCTGCGAACTTGTAATTGATATCAATAATGGTACTATTTAATTATGACTGCAATTAAGGACATTCTTGCCCATATGCGGGCAAACCCACAAGGGATTCGGTTTAATGATTTGTGTAAGGTCTGCGATGCCTATTTTGGTGAAGCGCGTCAATCTGGCTCTAGCCACCGTATTTACAAAATGCCCTGGCAAGGTGACCCACGCGTGAATATCCAAAATACCAAAGGTAAAGCCAAGGCTTATCAGGTTCGTCAGGTGTTACAGGCCATCGAGCGATTAGAGGTGGAAAATGGCTAAATATGTTGATCGTTATACTTATCGTGTTACCTGGTCTGAAACAGATCAGGAATATGTTGGGTTGTGCGCGGAATTTCCCAGCCTGAGTTGGCTGGAAAAAACACCTGAAAAAGCCTTATCAGGTGTTCGCAATCTGGTGAAAGAATGTATCGCCGATATGGAGGCAAATAGAGAAGAGACTCCCGAGCCTATTGCGGCCAAATCCTTTAGTGGAAAATTTATGGTCAGGGTTCCACCAGAAGTTCATCGATCACTTGCACTACAGGCTGCAGAAGCAGGCGTGAGTTTAAATCGATTGGTATCCAGCAGGCTCCATTGATTACTGTCTCTTTAGTTGTAAATTATTCATGACCGATCCCTTCCAAGCCGCCGCACTCAGCGAATACCAAAAGTCTGCATCCCAAATTGCGACCGGGAAGGATTCGGTGGCGGCATTAAAAAAATCCTATGAGCGCTATGACAATCTTATTGCCAGGGCGATTAATGACTCTACAACCAAACCTGCTTGTAAGGCAGGTTGTGCATTTTGTTGTCACTACAAAGTAGAAGTGCGCGCACATGAAATGTTGTTGATCCGGAATTATATGGACAAAACATTTACCGCCGAAAAAATCCAGACAGTACTGGCCGAAGCAAAAGCCAATGCCGCCATTATCCACACCATCACTCCCGAGCAACACCTGACTACCAATTTAAAATGTGCGCTCTTGCAAGATAACCAATGCAGCATTTATTCCGCGCGGCCATTTCGCTGCCGGAATTTCCACTCCAACGATGCCGATGCTTGTGAGCAATCCCATAATAATCCACACAATATGGAGATAGCGACTGGCATGATCGAAGATGTTGCCATGTACGCCGATGCCCACACGCAGGGTTTTGAAGCGGCAGCTGAACAAACAGGGCGCGATGCGCGTATTTACGATTTCAATACCGCGCTAATTGAAGTTTTCACCGAAGCTAATGCACTTAAACGTTACAAAACAGGGAAAAAGACATTTCCAAATGCGATAGAAGTAATTTAAAAAATTGTTATATTGCGGCTCTCCTGTCTATGGCTGGGTCCTTCCTCCGCATAGGTCGACAGTCAATCCAAACGATTTATAAAATGATCCGGGGCGCCGAATAGCCGTAATAAACTGAAATAGCCAATCCGGGTTTTTGTTGTTAGCATGCCGCCCTCAAACGAGGTAATGGCAGGGAGGCGCAACAATTAAAAACATATTCCCCTGGATTGGCTATGCCCGACGCTCATTCACTCTCACCAGAGAACCATCAGCAACAGCTTGATGACTTTATCCAAAAAACTACCCGGCTCGCCGAAAATTTTCTCGGTTACCAAACCAGCCAACATGTACAATTTGATCCCGCACTTTATCCGCTGCTTAATCTCAATCTTTTGAACCTGGGTGATGCTTACACCGAAGGCAATTTCCGCGTAAATGCCAAAGCGCAAGAACAAGCAGTGTTGGATTTTTATGCGCGCCATTGGAATGCACCTAATGTCGACAATCCCAACTGTGCAAACTCTTATTGGGGTTATGTCACCACCATGGGGTCAACCGAGGGCAATTTATTTGCCTTGTGGAATGCGCGCGATTATCTAACCGGTGGAACACCCTGGTTTACCGGGGCACAACCCAATGCACCCACACGCAAACATCTACCGCCCGTTTTATTAACCAGCCGCGAGACCCATTACTCAGTTGCCAAAGCAGCACATATTTTGGGAATTGCATTACCGTCCGGTTTTGCCTACCGCGATGAACAGGAAAATCGGGCGCCGGATTTTATCGGTTCGGATGCAAGCGGCGCGATTGCTATTGATGAATTGGTACATTGGGCTGAGCTGTTATTTGCGCTTGGCCATCCGCTTATTTTTGCACTCAATATGGGCACCACATTTAAAGGTGGATTTGATCCTGTTAAACAAATTGTCGCGCGTTTACCACAGATTTTTAACGATTCCTCTGCGCGCAATTATTGGATTCATATTGATGCAGCAATTTGTGGTAATACCTTGCCCTGGATTGAGCAGAGCCAAAAGGAAGGAGATTGGCCATTTGAATTGCAAGCTGAAAACTTTCCCCATTTTGATTTCCGTATTCCACAAGTCAGCTCAATCTGTGCAAGCCCTTATAAATGGATTGGTGCGCCTTTTCCTTTTGGGGTTTATCTCACCCGTGGGCAATTCCGGTTGCAGCCGCCGGTGCATCCAAAATATACCGGTTCACCGGACTCTACTTTTTCCGGCTCTCGCAGCGGGCTCGCCTGCGTTTATGCATGGCATTATTTCGCCACTAAAACTCACGCTGAACATTTACAAGAGGTGAGATCGCTGCAGGCGATGGTGAATTACGCCTACGCCGAATTGAAAAAACTGGAGGGACGCTTGTGGATTAGTGAAAAACCTTTTCAGGTTTTTGCACCGAATTATCTTGCTCCTATGATTTGTTTTACCCAGCCAAACAAAAATATTATCGATTTATTTTCATTGGCGAGTGAAGACACTACCCAAGGCACATTGAGCCATATGATTATCCTCAAACAAGTCACTACAACAATAATTGATCGCTTTGTTAATCATCTGAAACAAGAACATCACTATGAATAAGTTAATCCTGTTATTTGCGCTTTTGTGCCTGTGCGTAGCGGTATCAGCTGCAGATACCAATAGCCGTAAAAACCCTGCAACCGATCCCGTGATTATTGGTAATGACCAAACTATTACTATTCCGGTGCAGGAACCGGTTAAGGATTTACCTATCGATGTGCGTCTTTCGCTCAACATCAACAAAATTTACGACATTCGCCCGGTTGATGAAAGTTTTAATGTCGATGCTTATCTGGGGGCAAACTGGTTGGATGCGCGTGCCGGTTCATTAGTACCTGAAGGAAAAAATTACATCACCCTTGAGGACAGTCACGTTGATGAATGGCACGAACATGTATGGATACCATCGCTGGAAATTATCAATATATTAGGCCCCAAAGATATTTCTAATAAGAGATTAATTATTTATAAAGATGGTCGTGTATTTTACAATGAACGCTTTAATGCAACGCTACAATCTTCCATGAATTTCCGTAAATTCCCGTTCGATACACAAAATCTGCAAATAATGATCGAGCCGTTTTCTTACTCTGCTTCTAAAGTACGTTTTTCCGAGCAGAGTCGGGTTTATCCTACTGAGAATAATGCATGGCCAATGTTGGAGTGGCACGCGATTGATCGTGCCTGCCAAGTGGGTGATGCTGAATATGAATATTTAGCCGATAGCACCGCCGAGAAAAAATTTACCCAATTTGCATTCACCTTAACGGTTGAGCGTATTCCCGGATATTTTTTACTGCAGATTTTTTTGCCGCTCGCCGTAATCATGCTCTGTGCCTGGAGTATTTTCTTTGTTAAAGATGGTGCAACCCAATTATCATTGATCAGCACTCTAATGCTGACTGTTTACGCCTTTAACTTTTTTATCACCGACTCAATCCCTAAATTACCCTATGGCACTTTCCTTGGTAAAATTATTATTATTTCGTTTATCTCGATATTCCTGCAGCTAATCGTCCATCTAGTCGAACTGCGTAGCGAACGTGATTTCACCGCCAAACAAAACTTCTGGATTGCATTATTGTTTGTAATAGGTTTCGGTGCCGCAAATTGGATTAATTGGCAACATGCGAGTATGGATGCTCCCAAAAATGCAACAGGGCCAACTACTCTCAATGTGAAAAATTGCAGTCATGAACCGAGCAAGGCCGAACAAGAACGAAAGGACCTGATAATTGAATAGTACGTCATTGTTAGCGCGTATGTTCCACCAGTTATTATGTGTAGTACCACTTATTAGTTGAGTAATTCAACCATATTATTTTTACTCAATCGACTTATTAAATCTTGGGCAATGTTGCCGTCTACTTTGAACGGAATCAATTCATCGGCGTTGCAGCCTTCATGACTCTCGAAGGTTATTTCCTTGATATCCAGTGTTGTTCCACCCATTGTAGGCCATACAAAGACACCAACCTTTTTGAAACTCGCCATTAGCCGATCAACCTGGGTTCCAGTACCATTGAATGGGATCTGGTTATTCGCGTTGAAAGTGCCCAGCGCCGCCATGACTTGATTTTGTATTTCAATGTACTTATCAAGCCAAAAATCAAATGTTTCACCGGCAAGTAGTGCCTTTTCGTTTGCCCGTTCCTGAATCTGCTGCATATCTTCGGTTGAAAGTACTATGGCTTTCATGGACTCAAAGTTAATGCTTGGATAAACTGATTCAGACACATGAATAATATTAGTGTGGTTTGTCCAGTTACCTTTCTTGGAAAAAATATGTCCGGCACTATTTGATGCAGTAATGTCTACCAACCCATAAAGATCGCTGTCTGGAAGCTTGAATTGAATGTCAGGCCGTGTACCTTTCATTACATCAGTCACCTGAATGTTTACATTGGATAACTGGCTGAGAATTTTACTGTTGGCTTTACCTTCAATGACGTAACCGGCAGCTGTCGATGGGTGCATCTGATAAGCAACGCCCATTTGTATAGCCTGATCAAATTCAAATTTTCGACGCTTGTATAATGCAATCTGTGCAGGCGATGCACCAGTGTAATCATCTGCCATAAATTCTTCGTAAGACTTCATCACCAACTCATCAATTATTGCAGCATAAAAGCTTGCGACATTTTCAGGTGATGTAGTAATGTTTTGGGGTTTGTGAGTAATAAGCGCACGTTGAGCAGGAGCATCGCTCATCATTTGCTGCTGATTCAACTTTACTTTAGTCGACTCTCGATTATCCGTAAAACTACCTATCGAATTGCTATTTGATACCTGCTCCCGCTGTAATAATCGTTGTTTAGGGGCGTAATTCATTTGCGATCCTATTCATAATATTTAAATAATCCTGCAATCTGGATAAAACGTATCTCCGGCTTTTTTAAGCATGATGTTGCCCAATATCAGTGTCCACCAATCGGACTTGATTTTCTTAATTCTTCTGTCAATAAAGTATCTCTGAGGAATGGCGTCGTAACGATTTAAGTTAGCTAAAATAATTACTATTGTCCTGGAGGATTACGACGTCCGCCACGACTAAACTGCCAGCCATTACCATTAGTAAAGCCACGATCTGTGTGCCATTTCGTTGCACTCTTATGCCCCATTTTTCCACTGAAAATCCATTCACCACCATTTTGTCTTCGCCAATAATAACTGGGGGCTAATTGTGCAATTAAAGATTTTCCTTGTGTCAAACTAATGGAGGAACTGGTTTCTGTTGATTTTAACTGTAATGCCTTTGCGCCCATCACATCCGCCTCAGTCTCCAAACTCACATCATCATTAACTGAAGTACCTTTCATTTGCGTAGTGGGTTTTACTCGTCCCTGCGCCTGCTGTACAACATGCCATGCTTCATGCGGCAAATGCTGCTCTTGTCCTGGCGCGACGTGAATATCAGCTCCTTGTGCGTAAGCGTGCGCATTTAGTTGTGCAGGCTTATCGGAGTTGTAGTGGACTTTTACATTGTCCATACTCATTCCTGAGAGGGATTCAATTCCGGATTTAAGTTGATTTGGTAAGCCTGTGTTATTCGGCTTTTCCTCTAACTGCGCCGTTGCCTGGTTAGAAAATTTTCCTTGGAGTAACTCTTCATCTTCGGTGAGTTGTGCAGTGTCAAACTTTCCCTGTAGCGGTTCTTCTTCCTCCATTAACTGTGCAGCTTGGAATTTTCCTTGTAGTAACTCTTCTTCCTCAGCCAGTTGCGTTGTTTCAAATTTTCCCTGAAGTAATTCTTCATCTTCGGCACGCTGTACAGTAGCGAATTTGCCTTGCAATAGTTCTTCCTCTTCCATTCCTGCGCGCTGTACCGCACCCATCATTTCCTGTTGTTTTAGTTGTACGCTGGTTGAGGCGCGTTGGTCGGTAAATTTGGGCGATACAACTTTATTCGCACCGCTTTCAACGCGCTGGGATTCTTGCGCGGTTTGTTTGCTGGTGTAAGACATAGTTCGCTCCTGGATAATCCTTCGCAATTAATAAGGTTGAGTAAAGCTCATACTAATGCTGTTTACAATGTTTACTTATTACCATCACTTACATCCGTGTCATCTATTTCATCTGTTGCTACTGCCGGATTAATAGGTCGTTTTGGTACTCCCATCATTTTCTGGTGTTGTAATAAATTGCGATTGGGTTTTTGTTTTTTCAATTCTTTGATTGAATCCAGCACAGCCCACAACGAAAGTACGATCAGCAATATACTTAATAGGCTTGATACGCTCAGTAATGGGAATTGTTTATCAACCAACAATAAATAGTCCCACAAAATTATTGGTGGTAATAATAGAAGGATTAATGCAAATGGTTTTAACAGCCAACCAATTGAAGATGGTAATTCTCTACATTTATGTGGATAAATATAAAACGCTACCAGCACAAAAATAAGAGCGAGTATCAGCCAGATATTCATCACACTGATCAGTTGCCAGCGATAGGCGCAGAGCTTTTCATTCCAACCGGACTTTGAATAACCCGGAGCAAAATGCGTTGCGACGTAATCATTAAAGCCTTCATAACCCGGCTTGTTCCAGGTGGTGATTGGCCAGAAGCCGCCACCACCAAAACTTTCATGGATATACGCCAATTTTTTAAAGCGCTCATCGCTCGCCATACCTTTGCTTAAAGCTTCGCGTTGTTCTTGCCGGTTCATATCCGCGTAATTGGCAATCATCATCGGCATAATCACCGAGCGACTGGTACCGGAGGTCAATGCATAGATTTCATCGAGTGCGTTGTAATAGGGCTCTTCCAGAATCAGCAATACCACCGACTCAAGTCGATCCTGCATTTCAATGAGCGATAAATTAGTATCAACCAATTCCCGGGTTTTGATTAATTGTTCAAGGTTGGTGCTGGTAAATACCCCTTGGTCAGCGGTGAAATCGTTTTGCCTTACCATCAGGTTGAGGTAAATTTTGGGATTTTTCCGATGAAAGCTTGCATGCTTTTCGCTAAGCTTTCTAAGTTCTTCTTTAACCGAGATAAAAAACGCGGTGAATATTTTGTTGGCTGCATCGGAATCCGGATAATTCTTAAAATACAATGTTACACCGTCACCATTGGTGGCTTGTCCTGCAAGCCCCAAACTCAGGTAAGGCCGCAATACCGACTCGGCATCGGTAAGCGGGGTATCTAGCAAAGTCACGATGTTGAGTTTAAGATTATTCAACACTACCTCCAACTGCATCGGGTTTTCTGCAATTGATTCATTCGTAAATGTACCCCAATCTTTTTCGATCACCCAATCCACTTTGCTGCCATAACGGCGCGCCGTCGAAATAAATGCTTTGCTCTTGTCAGCATGATCATGCACTAAAGTCTGCGCTTGGCTTTTAGCATTGATCTGTACCAAATGGCCGCTTTGGTTGACCGTTAAACCAAAATAAGCGACGCGGGAAAATGTACTAAAATCGAACTCCTGTTCTTTTTCGCCCGTTGCCCAATAGGGATAAATACCATAAGCCGTGGTAGCGATTTCATTGGGCACACAACCGCAGGCATCGCCGTTCCATAAAATATCCAGCGGTTTATATTCCGGCATTGGCTCGCTGTAGACCTGCTCGATAGCGCTGCGCAATGACTTGTCGTATTCGCGCTGAATATTTTGATAGTGCGTATCGTTACAGATGGGCAATTCATTGGTATCGGTAAGACTGGAAGGAAAAATACTCGCCAGTTGTGAACGCAATTCCTCTTTTTCAGGAGCACTCAAGCGATCAACATTAATATCCAGGGTATTGGGTTTATCGACTTTGCAAATTAACAAGCCCTTAATCAATTTATTCTGTATTGCATAGTGCAATAACTCGCCTTCCGGATATTCAATGTCTTGCAAGACTTTTAATAGTTGTATGAGACGCGGGGGAAAATGGGCAATGCTGTTGATAATAGTGTGTGCAGCTTCTTTAGTGAGCATCAGGCTATTTTGTTTGCTCGCAAGAACAATGAGTAATAGGTTTGCCTTCGCCTTTTGTGCGGCGCTATTGTCACTTGTATTTTCAGTGGTAATAGCAGCAGATTTTCCACCGGGCGATGGATCTACGGATGATGCCTGAGTTACTGCCGGATTTTCTGGACTTGTAGTGTCGGCAAGTTGTGCTTTTTGTATGGCTGCGTTGACTGCAGTTTTAAAACTCGTTTCAGACGTAAACAGCGTTTGGGGTACCGCCTTTAGCTCAACAAATAAAGCGTCGCCAATACCGGATTTGAATAGTGATGCCAGAATTTCATCTGTTAATTGGTAGGTTTCCACCGTTTGTAATTTGGCAAGAATCTGCGTGCGTAAACTATTGCGCGCTTCCTCGTTTTGGTCTTTTAGTAAATCATTAATCGCATTTTCCGCACTGGTTTGATCGGCAAAGGTCTTCTTGGTCAATTGATTAACCAATGCGACCAATCCATCCGGTTTTTCCAATGCAACATAATCATCAGCACGTAATACATACAAGCTATGTGACTGCACTTTTATCGGCGTAGCTACTTTTTGCGGTGGTGGCACAGCGGGTTTTAAGCTGTCCTGATAACAGCGCAAAAGCTTTACTAATTCTGCATCACTACCGCGATACAAAATGGTGCGGATATTTAATTGACATGCATTTGGATTGGTTGTGCTCCAGAGGGCAAATTCCCTGCTCACTAATTGCGTTGTGTCTGTTGTATGCACCTTGGAAAAATTTGCCAGTGCAGTTAAGCGTTGTGGAAATTCGGTGACAATGTCTGCCGCTTGCTCAAGTGCAAAATGATTGCACAACCGTTGCATCCACGACCAGGTAATCGGCCCCAAAAAACCATCATTTAGCGGGCGTCCATGTTGGTTTGCAGTCGTTTGCCATTCTGGATCCTTCTGATAAATCTGGAATAAATCAGCTTGTATCTGATTAACCAGCTCGCGTGAATACTTTTTATAGGGCAAGTCATAACCCAGGCACTTATCTCTATTCGCCGTAGCACCTTCAGGCAAGGTTTGCGCAGCGGCAGCAAGTGGCAGTAAAAATACCAGCAGAAGCGCAAGCGATTTTAATGATGAGGCAATAGTCATAGTCAATTAGAGCGTGCGCCCCTCCTTGAGAAGTTCTTTATTGATGCCTTGTAATAAGTCGGCTTGTTCCAGTTGCTGGCGTTTCATCCGCGTCGCGCGAATTGCGGCGTAACGAACGACGTTGGTCAACGAACCGCCGGATAATTCATACTTCTCAGCGAGTAGCCCCAAGTCCACATCCTTCGCAAGCAACGATTGATTGGGCAATAAATTTTTCCATAACCGTAAACGCTCCGTTTCATCGGGCAAGGGAAAATAAATAATCGATTGAAAACGGCGCGAAAAAGCTTCGTCGATATTAGCTTTAATATTACTGGCAAGAATCACCACACCCGGAAAATCTTCCACCCGTTGCAACAAGTAGGAAATTTCCTGGTTTGCATGGCGATCATTCGAGCTACTGGTTTGCGTGCGTTTACCGAAAAGTGCATCAGCTTCATCAAAAAATAGAATCCAGTTTTTATTTTCCGCTTGATCAAATACCCCGGCGAGATTTTTTTCGGTTTCACCAATATACTTTGAAACGACCATGGATAGATCAATGCGATAAACATCCACACCCACACTTGCACCGAGCAAAGTGGCGGTTAAGGTTTTACCAGTACCCGGTGGTCCGAAAAATAAACTGCGATAGCCTGCTTTAATTGATTTTTCCAAACCCCAGCGTCTAACCAATTCTTTACCTTGATGCAGCCAGGTATGCAGATGATCAATTTCCTCCATCACATCCTGCGAGAGCACCAAATCATTCCAGGTGAGTTTGCTGGTAATCAGTTTTGCCGGAAACTCAGTACTGTAATCCGGTTTATGTACTTGCCCATGAGTACAGCAGTGCAAGAACTCTGTGGTGACTGAAATAGTTGCATTTAAAAAAGGCTCGCCGCTGGCCTGGTGCTCCAACTTAATTAGCCGCTGCTTTAAAAAATAATGCTGTTCGTCAAATAATTGCAGCGCATCAAAACGCCGGTTTAATTCTTGTCCCGCCAAAATAAAGACGGCTGTTTCTGCAGTGGGCAAGAATCCACTGTGGGCTTTACCGCGCCACCCGCCAAACTCAGTGTAAGTACGACCGGTAATCTGGCTTTGGGTGAAAAATATATCCAGCGCTTGCGGCCGCAGGTGTGGAATAAAGCAGAGAATAAACACCAGACGTTCATCAAATCCCATTCTGTATTCGCGAATGACCTGCGCGTACGTTGATTCGTCTTTATTCAAATCAGGTGGTGTGAGGCTGCGGATGTCCGCCGTTTCCTTTTGAATATCGGGTGAACCAAAATAATGGGTGAAGCGCAAATTCAGCACAGCATCAAACCAGGCAAGTTCCTGTTCGAGTGTTTTGGCATTGGCTTGGATAATAATCATTGCACAGATATCTCAAGTGATAATCAGGAATCATTGCGCCAGGAAACGCGCACCGGTTTATCCATCCATCCATGTTTTATCAGGCTAATACTCCAGGGCAGGCGGTCGAGCAGAAGATCAAATGTCTGTTCCCTCACTTTTAATCGCCAGCAATCTTCTTCCAGGATCAACCAACCTTGCCGTTGAAAAAAAGTTTCACGCAAACCGGCAATCGATGTTGAGCCCAGTACTTTCCAGTGCTGGATCATACTGGTAAGCATTTGCTCGATCAGTATTTGTTCCTGGTCTGTCACGTCAATTCCTGCACTGATAGGAATACTGGTTCCGACACCGCATAAAATTTTATTCAACACCAAATCATATTCAGGTGTTTTGCTGTCGCCAGTGACGATGAATTGCAACAGGTGTATTGCTCTGTCGGCCGCACCAGGATCAATAAACCTTCCATCACTCATCAAATTCAGTATGGAAAATAAACGGGGTAGGAATGCCGCTGCCAATACCTGGCCGGCATTATTAATATGCAACCCCGCATCCCATTGCGTTGCAGATCCATTATTTTGATGCGTAGAGGTTGTGACAATATCTTGCAAGCGCATTGATGGCTTTTGTTGTGCAGGCGGCCTGAGCAACGCAATTCGACGCTGTGTTAAATTAATCAGCCGCTGCACATCGTCAATTCCCAACGCTGCGGCAAGTCGTTCACACAATGCGTTTGATAGCTCCCTAGCATGCGCATTATTTTCGCCTTTAATGTTATTGCTGTTATCGGGTACAAATAAGTAGTTAAAAATGAATTGCCATTTCACTTGTTTAATAATCAGGCTATTGATGTCGGTAACCAATAGCGCCAAGGCTTCAATTACGGTCTTAACGACGGAGTCGAGCCAGACATAGTGATCCGGCTGCAAACGCATGACAATTTTATGTAGTAGATGCGCAGGTACTGCATTCACTAATTTCTGTGAATGTTGTGCATCCATCAATAATTGACACCACTCAGCAAGCAATTCCGGGTTTGGATGATTAAATAAAATAGTAATTTGCTGCTGTAGTGCTAATAATTGTTCCTGATTCAACGGCTGCTCTGCTGCCAATAGTTGCGCCAGGGGAATTGCCGGCTTACGCAAGGATTCGTCACTCCCTGTTAATTGTGAATAATCTACCGCTGATTCTGTTGGGTTAGCGGCGGCCGTTACCGGCCGCAAAGATTGTTTTTCGATTGTGGCCGGATTATCACCGGTGAGGTTGGCGTTATTGGTCCGGCTTTTAATAATCGGTTGATTGCTAATATCGGTTGTTGCCTGCGTAAAGGCTTCAAGGTCAATTGGTTGCTGCTCCAATAATGCTTTGGTTACCAATCGATAATAAATATTTGTATTGATTGCCTTGCGCGAGAAGCTATTGATGGCCTGCAAAAACTCATCGCCTGAATCCAAAAAAAGTGGATTCCCTCGTCGAATCAGTTCAGTAACTAACGCTTGCCATTGTGCATTATTAACATTCAATTGCTGCAAGCGAGTAGTTGATTCTGGCTCAGCCATAATTGACTGCACAACCTCACTCACATTAAGCGGTGAAATTGATGGAGATTTGAATTCCGTTGGTGAAGGTAACCTAGAGTCAATTAATCGATTGTCAATTGTTTCCTGTCCTGTTGCTGGAAATTTAACTGGATCGGTTACAGATACATCAGGCACAAATACTTTAGAAATAGATGCTTTGGATGTATCAAAGGCAGTTGCTTTAGAAGCAGATACTGTGGGTACAGATATTTTGGCTGTCTCCGCTGGTAATCTTTGTGCAAGGTCTACCGATGAGTGTGAGGCTATGGTTTTTAGGTCTTGATCGTCTTTTCTTAACTGTTCCCCGATAGCACTTAAGTCCAAATCCTTTTCGTCTACAAGTTGTTGTAATACCTTTTGATAGTAAGCGGCAGTACTGCCAATTTCCTGTACATGTTGGTGAATCGCGGCGAGTAGTTCAGCCTGCATATCCCTGGCGATAAAATTGCTTGTATAAACGTAAATATCAATTAATTGGGCAAGTCGGTCGCGATCCAGATTAAGGGATTCAAGCTGAATGCTTCCCTGCTGCAACCGGGCAGCAATAATATCCAGATGTACTTCATTAGTAGCATTGTTTACGCGCAATGCTATCGCTTCAAGATCGACTAGCTTATCTGCAATCAATACCTGTAAGACTGTTGTATAAAAGTTAATTATTGATTGTGTAGCTTCAGCTTGGGCATCGATGGCAGCAACAAAATCGGCGCAGTTTTCTGCTGTAGCACTGTGACCCAAGCGAATGTAACTGCTGATCAGGCGCCGCAATAATTCCACTTCATGGGGTAGTTGTGCCCACAACAGCGCACCACTTTTTAAACGTAAGCACAAATCAAATAATTGATGATCGCTAATATTAGTCAAACTACCTTGTCCGATGGCAGGTAATTTTTGTTCTGCATCGGAATTTTTGTTGATATCGAATAACTCATTTTCATCTGCCCGTATCACAGGCAGATTATCTTCTTGTGTTACATATCCTGTATATTCTTGTACTATTTTTTTCGATTGATAGGTCTCTGGTGTTTCGCTGCCATAGTTTGGTGCGGCAGTACACAAGGATGAACCATCTACCCTACTATCTGAAGTATTATCTAAGGAAATTATTGTGGGTCGGCCATTCAGCAGCGCAAGCCAGTTTTGTTGTAATGATTGTGGATCAATTGAATTCAATTGGGCATAGCTGGCGGCCAATGTCATTACAAATAAATTTTCGTTCGCGAGATAATCAATGTTTGGATGTTCAGTTTTGCCATTAAGTATCAAACCAATCGCAATTTCCCATAAACGACGTTGCAATTGCTCTGAAGATGATGCCGTTGCATCTGCCTTATTGCTACCGATACTACTTGATAGATTGTGCGCTGCATCAATTAACTGCCCTGCTTTATCTTGCAGCTGTAAAAATACCGGATTAAGCGCTGGTGCCAATAGCGCAACAATAGCCGCCTGCATTGCCAGAGGGAAATTCAGCATTACCTGCTGACGAATTTCTGCACTTATTAAATAATGTTTTAATGCCGCTGATATACGCTGTGGTTCGTGTGTTACCAACTGTGGCCAGGCATCCAGTAATTGACTGGCATCACCACGAATGAATGCTGTAGCAATTAACTGGCGTAAATAATCCGGATTTTTTTGTTGGTTTAACTCTAACTGATTATCTTCCGTAGTATTTCTTTCCCCGACAATGTGGTAAGTGTCAACCTGAAAGATACTGGCTGTTAGTTGTGCGATTTGGCTTTGCAGTTTTACCAAGAGGTTTCCGGTTGTACTCTCCGGTAATTGGATTGCCAGTAGATATTGCTGCAACTGATTTTTTGTGAGTGTTAATGCATCTGCGATTCTATTAAGTACTTTATCCAGCCAAAAACTCTCTCCACCAGGCTCATTTTCCAAGCCGTTAAGAATAAGTTCTTGCCAGATTACATTGTGCAACAACTCGTTACTGATGGTATTTATTTCAGCAGTGCTGGCAGAATAATGTGTAAAGTATTTCCTTTCTGCAAATTGAAGTAGATCCAACAGCGCAATTACGGTTTCCATGTGCTGCGGTATTAATTGTCGCAGTAGCTCCAACCGCTGCTGTTCGGGAAATTGTTTGAGCAAACGTTGAACCAGAATTTGTTGCTGGGGAAATTGCCGTAATAGTTCGGCAATATTGTGCTGCGCTAATACTTGCTCCAGTAACAGCTCATGAATTCCCGGCGGAGTTACTGCTTCGTTAGACCTTAATGCTTGCCCGGCTTCGCTTTCTGATTTTCCAATTTCCTGATTTTTTTCCGGCACTTGTTGTGCAACAGATTGATCCGTAGATAGACGCTTGCGTTGTTGCTGTGTTACTGCCAATGGAGCAACAGAATTTTTATTATTGCGATGCGCACGTATTTGTCCGGTTGCCAGATACTCCAAAGTTTGCGCCAACGCAGCTTGGGAGTGCTGGTTATCTTGGGCAGAAAACTGTTGTGCAGAATCAGTTGACGGCAATGCAATTAGGTGCGATTGCAGTAGCTGGAAAAATTGTGCCAATAGTTGTTCGCGAATGTGTTGCTGATAGTTGCGGCTGCCCAGGTTGCCAAAATCAAATTCCAAAGTTTCAAAACGTAGAATCTGTTTGCCGGGCGAGAAATGTGAGAATAGTTGATCCAGTGCTGGTAAAAGATCATCGCTAAGCCACTCAGTGAGTGTTACTTTTTCATGGCGAGCAAGCCTGGTTGCCGTAAACGACAAGTCAATAATCAGGTCATCGATGCGATGCTCGGCTTGCATGGTTTAAATCCAGTAGGCCGCAGAAGGCGTTTGTTGCTCAAGCCAATCACGTACTTTTTGCGCGGCTTGATTAAGGGTGGCTGTTGTACTTGCATCCGGCTCGCCGGTTAACTTTTGCTGTTCATAATCATGGAGGTATTCCAGCCAGGGCTGGTAGCAATTCTCAAATTCCTCCATCTCAGCGAGGTTCAGCCAGAATACCTGTGGAAATAAATGCGCAGGCAATTGGTTGGCCACGGTTTTTTCTGCAAAGTGACGGAAGGCCGGATTTGCGAAACGCGCTGTCCATTTTGGAAAAATAAAACTCAAGCGGCAGTTATAAAAATTATCTGTATGGGCATCTGTGCTATCTTGATTGTGGGCTTGATTGCGGGTTGAGTTGGCGCGTGCGCGCAGCAAAATATGCTCAAGCAAATAGAAACCTTCCGAACTTGCATTGATATCGGTAATAATTTTTTTGAATTTGTGCACATAGGCGATAGCCCGGTCACGCTCGACGGATTTTTTCAATGGTATCCAGCGTTTTTGTGCATGGGAGTAAAAATAGACGTCGACCTGATCGCCTTGCTCGTGGGCGCGCAGACGATAGGCATCAATACTGGTGCCATCGGTAATCATCGCAGGACTTAACGTCAGGACTTTATTGGGTGTGTAATTCCATTGCTGTAATTTTTGTTGCTGCTTTGACGTGAGTATGGGCACTGTTTGCTGTTCAAGTGCAGCTGTGTCGGCGTCATTCAGCTGTTGACCGATCTGCTCGTCGCTAACCAGATTAATATGATTGGCCCTGAAAGTTTTTGCCAAGGGTACAAGGCTGTCCGGTTGTTGGATGCCGAGCAAAATATTTAATTTTTTATGCAGGCTGCTCAGATTACTGGATTGCCAATGCCTTTCGCTGGTATCAAATGCACCTGACCGGCTATTGCTGATTTCCACCAGGTGCAGCAGATAACGCATTTTGTTATCAATGGCCCAATAATCCGGCTGCTCCTGGTGATAGTAATTAAAATGCAATAGCGCTTCTTGCGAAAACTCTTCGCCATAAATTGCCAACAAGGTATCCAGTGCGCGACTTTTTCGATCGGCAGCCGGATCATGGCGCGCCTGAACGGCTTGTATGTCAGCCAGGCTGATATTGTTATGCGTATAAAGGCCAACAAAGTTCGGGATATTATGGTTATCGAGAAACTGCGCAAAATAACTATGGTTCGGTTGTTCTTGCAAACTAAAGAGTTGCTGCAAATTCTGGATGTGTACCATCATATTTGCCAGCAACTGCTCGAAGGGATAGAGATAGGACTTGAGCTGCTGCGCCTGTATTTTGCGCTCCATCGATTCACTGCCCGGCACACCCGCTGCATTAATGCCGTAAACCACCGGGAAATGATGCTGCACTGAATAGTAACCAAAATGGCCATGAGGACGGCCTTGGGGCAGTGGGTAAAAATTGGCAGTGTTGGTTTTATTATTGCGAAAGGCGCGGTACTCAAATTCCAGCTTTTGCAGAGAACGACGGGTTTCTTCCATTAATTTTTCAACGGTTTCACCGCGCGCTTTTACTACGCCAGCAGGATCAGCCGTCTTGCCCGGATTAAAATCAATTTTAAGCCACTGTTGCTGTGCGACCTCTTCCGGAAACTTCAGGAAAAAAGAATACTTGTCGATGGTCTGGGTATCGAGCCTTTTACCCTCGCTGTCAACCAGTTCCAACCGGTATACTTTTTTAACACCGTCAATTTGGGCAACCAATCCATTTAGCTCTTCCAGCGGTTTGGTCGTCGCATGCGCATTTAAATCATCGCTGTAGATATAGCCGTGCCTGGTGAGCGGCCCGGTAAAAATATCCGCGAGATCCATTTCTTGTTGTGCGAGGGTTTCGTAGCGCTCCATACGAATGTTGGAGGAAATCTTCCGCGCTGTCTGAAAAAACACATCGGCATAAATATCAGCGTGATTGCGCTTGCCATTCGTTTCAATCACACCTTTTAAAAAGCAAGGTTCACTTTCTTCAATCGTTACACTGTCGAGATCTTCACCCAGATTGCGATTTTTAACAAATACACTTTGCACCGTGTGTACAACTTGCTGCTTTTGTTCTTCGGTATAGGCCGGCCCGGTAAGCGGCTCCAATAGTTTTATTGAAATTTGATAGAGGCAGGCACCGTAACTGCCGGGTTGATCGGCGGTGGCAACCGTAATCGCATCTATCTCCGGCACTTCATCCAATAAGCGCTTGCAGTAATCTTCCGCGGTAACCGGACGAGTAGGGAAGATGTCTTGCGGTTTGTAGAGTGCATAATGATTGAAATCAATCATGCCGCGCTCGTTGGCGAGATAATCCGCGACTGGCACGTTAGCTTGATAAGCCAACTCGGTTAAACCAAAACAAAGTTGTTCCAAAATAGTTACACCCGGATCGTGCAAGTTGTAATCCGTCCAGATATTACCGGCGAGCTCCTGCACACGTGCAATTCCGTCTGCACGCAGACTGGAAAAATCAAGACCATCGGGATCTTGTTGCGCGCGCGCAATTACTTCGGAGGAACTCATCTTTCAGCACCCTGCGCTGCAACCGCAGCTCTATTGTTTGTCGCTGGTTCCACATGCTGGGTTTGCAATTGCTGGTGCAAATTATTCAACAATTGGCAGACGCGGTTGTAAGGTAATTCGCCCAGTGATTGGATGCACAGGCTGAAATCAGCAGGAGTTAATATAAATAGCGCAGGCATATTGCGATCCGCATCTGCCTGATAAAATTGTTGCGCCTGATGATTTAATTGGCCGATGATTTCAAACACCAATTTAAACGGCCGCTCGACCAGCGCTTCAAGAACCAGGCTGCTTTGCTCCAACGTAAGATATAAGTGCAATTCGCGCGTGTTAGCGTCAGTCATGCTATTACTCACTTTGTTATTCCGGTGCCTGATTGCTTTCTAGCATCAACGGATCAAACCACAGACGCGTCAGGTGATATTTGATCCAGATGCTTTTACCGTAGGAACATTGCACACGCATTTGTAATTTAAAGTGAAATTGCCCTTGCTCTGGCACGGGCTGCCAGCGCAATGCAATGCGGTTACATTTGTTGCCGAAATGTGCGTCCTGGGTGTTGATGCTGCTTTTACCATTAAACGTATTTAATGCGATTGCGTGGAGCAACGCGTATTTTCCATCCGCATCCTGGCCACCTACACCGGCGACAACTTCAAATGCCTCACAACCGGTTAATGCGCTGGTAATGTCATGCCACTCACCGTCAGCCGGTGCTGCCATTTCGCCGCTCTTACCCATGCGCCCGGTGGATGCAATTGTGCCCTCCACATCCAGCGTTGCTTGCGGGTGTTCTTTATTGATGCCGACTGCAACACGCAAGTTGCTTTCCGCATCATCACTATGCGCATAGAGGCTTAATACCCGCGGACAATTAGGTGTACCAAAATGCAATTTGTTTTCACTGGTACTCAGTTCGAGAAACCATTGCGGGCTTTCCACGGCAATATTTTTATAAAAACTGAATAGCCTGCCTGAACCCATCAACTGGGAAATTTTCAAACCGTCGCGACTGGTTTTATCGAATCCCTCTTCGAGGATATTGACCATCGAATCAATCAAATTGGAAAAATCCTGCTCGGACGGCATCTTTCCTTTTTTGAATTTATTTTTCAGCGCATTTCTATCTAGCTTTTCCATCGTGCTGACCTATTAGGGAATAATGAAAGTGCTGCCCACTTCCAGTTCGTCTACACCCGTGCGTTGAGCATGGATTTGTTGGCGTTGATCAATTGTCTGGATGTAATGGTGTTGCAGTGGCACCATGGTGCTCCAGGCATAGGTGGGCTTGAGTGTCTGGCGGTATTTTTCGTCACCTTCTACGCTACCGGTGTCATCGAGAATAAATAAACCACCCGTTTGCGGTGCGATCCGCAAGAGCGAAAAATCAGTTACATAGTCGATGTAATCGAGGTTGTGAATAAAAGACCTGATTTCCTGCTCATTCACGTTCCAGCCAAAATGTACATTGTTACCCAGTTCACACCAGGGCGAGAGATAATCACAGAGCGCCTGATTTAATAAATTTTGGTGGCGCCCTATGTGCAAGCCTTTTTTAAATTGCACTGCGCAGCGCACTTGTACTTCTTCGTATACCGGATTCTCCACCGCAACCTGTACCACGCCAGGCGTTAAGGGGTGGATAAATTCTTTAATCGCCAACATTAAGTGGCCATCAAAATAAGGTTTGAAATTATCGCCATCATTCAAATGGCGATGGGGAATAGGAATAATTAATAATCGTCCGGGACAAACAGGTGCCGAAGGATCACTGCGCAAATTAGCGAAACATTTCACTTTATAAATGTGTGGAAATTTTTCCAGAATTAACATTTCGTAATCGAGTGGAGTCAGTGCACGATTTTTATGGCGCAGACGTTCGCTGATACGCGTGCGTAAATGAGCGAGATCTTCTGCCGGCACACCGCCAGACGAACTGGTGATTTGACTCACACCGGTAAGGCCGGCGATGGTTTGGCGTGTGCGTTTAATTGTATCTGCCGGCAATTGCATCGGATGTCCGGCAGCTGGGTGGCCACCGGAGCGCCAGCTGGCTTTTACCGCTTGTGCATAAACCGAAAACACATCGCTAAAATGATTAAGCGCTTTATTTGCGCTGATTTTTAGCCAATATAAACCACCGGGCATAATGGTATTAGCCATGGTTATTTTTTCCGGCATGGTCAAGGTAACAATACCGGAGGTCATAAAACCCTCGGTCGAATCACTTACAATATAACGCGGGTTTAACGGCCGCCATTGGTTGTCACTCAGGTATGACCAACTCACCAGTGCTGCTGGCGTTAGCGTGCGCACCCGACCGTCATCTTGTGTTTCAGCGAGTAGCTCATCACTCAATGGCAGCGAATTATTTTGCAAATGAAAATACAAACTCAACTGCTGTATATCGCTCGCCGCTACGCCGATAAATAGCGAGCCGTCATCCGGATATTGCGGCAGTAAATACAAGCGCGGATGACGCAGGGGCGATATGGATTCCCAGCCGAGTGGATGCAAATGGAAAAACTGATCCTTGAAATAGGGATCATCTTCGCGGCCGGTATCGGCGAGCGTCATAGTCGACACCGCGGAATAATTTAACCGGATCGCACTGATTTCCGGCGTATAGGGGGAATTAGGAAGAACCTGCGATAACCGCGGATGCTTGGCCCTTGTATTGTGCGTTAACACTTCTGCGAGCAGCGTAGGATATTCGCGATGACCAAATGCGCCGGGCGGCCCCTGCAAAGTAAATTTAAATAAACCGGAGCGTGTTAAGGGTGAGTAATTAAACGGACGTTTGACTTGGTATTGGTCTTGCGGCTTATAAAAAGGGATAGCACTGTTCGCCGATAAGGTTTTTGTAGCAACCAGATGAGCGGTGCCATTTTTCAACGGAAAATTAAACAGTGATTGCGTACCATTACCATCAGCTACTGCCGGTTGCCAGCGGCCATCTGCCAATACACTTACGCTGGCAACAAATTGATGATTTTCTTTTGGCAATGCATAACCGCGATACCAGGTTTTAAAACCGCCGGCGCAAGCAGGCAATCCGCTCCATTCAACATCAACAGTCAACGCGGTCAGTTGTTTACTGCGGGTTTCTTCGTGCCCAACAATAAAGTAGGAACCGACATCGGGCATTGGGCCAAATGGCGCGAAAGGTGCAAGCGGTGAGAGCTGGCCAATATTGTTGTGCAACAGCAAATCGTGACAACCTTTTACATCCACCTGGATGCGCACTTCTTTCAGTACCAACTGTTTGAGAATATCGTAAGGGTACTGCAAATAATTTTCTTTCAAAATGAAACGCAAAACCGGTAATGCCGTGGTTAAGGGATCGCCATGAATACCCGTTTTGTAAATGCAAATCGGCGGAGTGTTTTCCGGCAATACAAAACTCAAACGTATAGTGTTAGGTTTTATCGATGAATCAGTAGCCTGATATGCCGGTTTATATTCTGCAATGGCTAACCAACCTTCGGCAGTAGTGAGGCTGAGTTGAAATAATTTGCTGAAGTAGGCAAAAAATTTGGCTTTATCATCGGCAATGCTGTCTTTGATATTGGGCAAATGGCGGAGGATATTATTGAGCTTGCTCCAGGGCTGCCGCTGCAGGTCTTCAAACGTCAGATCGACAGTAATTTGCCGCTGCCCTTCGCGCAGCAGCAGTACATTACTGGCAACAGCAAATCCGATACGTGCGACAGAGGCTGAATCGCCTGCGCGACCATCACTGCCGAACGCATGACGACCGGCACCGAAAAAAGGCTGTGCGATAAATTTGTCGCGCTGTTTTTTTTCAGCTTTGGGTTGCGCATTGATTTCGTTTAACCAACAGCCCTCCGCCAGTGAAACACTCGCCCGCATGCTTGCTTTTGTGTTCTCGCGGGTTTCCCGCGTACCCTGGCTATTGCGCACGCCGAGATTGAAACGTGGAAAATACAGGCTGTACAACTGTTCGACTTGTGCATCATTGATGGTTACATCATCGTCAGAAGCGTACACAATATCGCGGCTGGCACTATCAATACCGGCAAAAAACTCTGTACCTTTTGGCAGAAATATTTCCCGCTCTTTGGCGCCGGGTTGAAATACAAGGTACACACTATCGGGTTTTATCGGGCGCGGCTTGGCCTGTAGTACCTGGGTAAAGTAGAAGTCGATAAAATCCAGCGTAAAGCGATTCAGCCGCTGCTGTAATTTTTGGTAGAGCGTGACAAACGCAACACGCAATGCCAATGCGGGATCGTGGTTTTTGCTGTGCATGGATTCCGGCAATAATTGCCGCGCGCCTACTTGCACCATATCAGCGGCTTTAAGCAGTGAAGAAAATAGCGAGCGAATATTCAACGCAACATGTGGATTTGGGTTTCCTTCATCACGCTGCTCATCCAACTCATCGCCTGTTGTAATCAGATTCATAAAATGCGCGGAAAAATAATTGGATTGTTTCACCCGCTCAGGCATCACGCCATGCACCCGATACATTTCTTTGGCTAGACCAAGGATGACACTTTCAATCAAACTGTACAGGTTTTCACCGGCATCACTTTGCGGGTGTTTTAACAGACATAACCAACGGTCCAGCATGCGCGCCAAACCCAATACCGAGGCCGGATTTTGCGCTTCGCTCAGTGCCCACTCTTCACTTTCAATTTCCTGCTGCAGGCGAGTTTTGAAACGGCGCTCCAGATCATCCACATTCAATGCGAGAATTTGCGCTATCACCACAATTTCATCGCGCGCAAATAATATGTGCTCAATATCCTCGGGTGAAAATTCTACGCCGGGCAGTTTTACCAGCCGCGCATAATCCTGCATCTGCGTGAGCAACTGTTCGAATGACATTTCATCGACATTGAAATAACCCGGTTCAAGCGCAGGCAAATAGCGACGCTGCCGACTCATGCCATCGCGGACATGCAGCTGCAGCAGCGACTCCGTCCGGGCAATGCGTGCAATGCTCATCGCTGCACTCGCAGGCTGCCCGGCAGCAGGCGCAAATGAACGTTCATATTAAAGCGAGACATTGCTGCCTTCATTAAAATAAAACGGATATACCAGGTTGTAGCGATTGTTAGTTGCCCTTACCCGATAGTGGACATGAATTTGCACTTTACCTTCACGATAGTCATCATCACTGACATCGATACGCTCAACAACGACACGCGGCTCGAAAAATAAAATCGCTTTTTCCACCGTATCGCGCATTAATGCGAAGCTTCTTTCGTCGAGCGAATCAAATACGTGCGCTTTTAAACCGCAACCGTAAATCGGTTGCATGACCCGCTCACCCGGTGTGGTGGATAACAAAATCAGCAGGCTTTCATGGATATCCTGTTCCGCATTTACTGTCACCAATCCTTTGCTGGTGAATTGCGGCGGAAAACTCCAGCCTGTGCCTAAAAAAGATTTATTGCTCATAGCGGGTATTCGCAGCTTTGGTTTAATCTCATGTTTAATCTGATTAGCCACCAATCATTACGGTTGGCAGACCCAATACAATATTGCCGCCGTGAGCCGTGGTATCACCCATGCGCGCCGCCGGTTTACCACCGATCATTACAGTGGCCGAGCCTTTTACGATAGAGTCGGGCGGGCCAACACAAACGCACATATCACCCACCACTGCTGCCGGCAAACTGCCGATTAATACCGTGGGCACACAGGGGCCGCTAATCGGCCCTCCTACATGGGGGACCGGGCCAGTGGACATGGGGCAGGCATGCATGTCAGTAATTCGTGCTGCGGGTGGCATTCATTAATTTCCTGTCCATTAAAAAATAAAATCGGGTTACCACATTAATTGATTAGCACCATCGCACCTTTAATGGTGGTAGTACCCGAGGCAGACACTTCCGCCGTCGCGCTGCCTTTGGCAGTAAAACCGACGTTGGCAGTACTGGTGATATTTAATCCGGTTTGTTTGATATCCATCTGTGCGGTTGCCTCAATATTATTGCTCGCTGTCATAACAATTTTGCCTTGCGCTTTAAGCGTAATATCTTTTGGGCTATCGAGCGTGATGCCGGCGGAATCCAGCGTGACTTTGTTGTCATTTTGGTCTTGCAACAAGATGGATTTTCCATCATCACTAATCACAATTTTATTGGCGCCGGGCGTAATGATGGTGATATTTTTTTTATCTTCATCAAATTCCATTTTCATTTTGGTGCGGGTGACAATAGCTTTGGTATTGTTCTCCGCGGCCAGCGCGTAAGGCGGTACGTTTTTGCTGCTGTAGACACTGCCGAGAATGACCGGATGCGAGGGATCATCGTTAAAAAAACCGAGCACCACTTCATCGCCAATTTCCGGAATAAAGAACGCACCAAAACTATTGGAGCTGTAAAAGTTGGCGAGCCGCGCCCAAAAGCCATCTGTTTCGGCACTCATTTCAGGAATAGAGACTTGCACACGGTGTTGGCTTTCCGGATCAGCATCCAGTTTCATCACCGTTCCCACATGCAATCCATTAATACCGGAATTAAGGCCAGCAGCCAGCGGCGCTTCCAACTCATTAGTTTCGGTAAACCAATTGGGATGCATGCCAAATTCAGTGCGTGTCGTCCAATTACCATCACTGATTCTATGATGCACTGCGCTGATAAATGCATTGCCGTTGAACCGCTCGCCGACAGCGGCAAGCTCGATTAATCCACCGGGCTTGGCTAATGCACTGCCTTGGAAACTCACCTGTCCACGAATACGCGCAAGTGCCGATTTTAATTGTTGTGCTTTGGCCCATGCAGTGAGCGCACTGGTGTCCTGCGGAGTAGTACTTTGCAAGCGAAAATCACTCAGCGCCAATACACTTGCCAGAGCAGCTGCTTCGACGTTACCTTGACCGGTAAGGGATTCCGTTGTCGCAGTTTGTTGTACAAGCTGCTGCGTCGCCAAATCCCAACCATTAGTGGTTACGCTGCTAAATTGATGGCGCGCGTCCAATTCTGCATTGAAATCAATAATGTCTATTCCGTAGGTGACTTTAATCGCGGGCGCACTGCTGACAGCAGGTGGAGCAATAGTGACTTGTCCCGCATCCAGAATTATCAGCATGCCATTGGCTTCTGCGCGCGCCAGCATAAAATCCCAGTCGCTACAGTAGAACTGCACCAGTTCTTTATGCTGGTATGTCGTTGCAGTTACAACCGCCGAGAGTCCGGCACAATTACCGATCAAGCTGGTAAGAATGTCGCTGTCTTTTTTATCAATATAGTTGGCATTTTTTCTCCCGACCGTCATGCCAATTGCTTTGTCTTTACACTCAACTATTAAACGCGCCGCATTGTTTCCACTAATTTTTACTGAGTGTTTAATAATAATTCCGCTGAAAATATCCGCTGTTTCAGTATCGTAGCCTGCCTTAATATTAATTTCTGCACCCGGTAAAAAAGTGGCACTATCGCTGCCGGGAAACTTTGCCTCCGGCATATCACCATCATTAAATATAATGGTTGCTGTATTAATCCGATTAACACAGCAACTTATGTCTATGGAAACCACTTCAAATTCGTTAGATATAACGCTGCCATTCACCAGAACATCCAGCTTAATTACACCACCAGAAGCGAGTAAGGGAGAGTCAGCCATTGCATTACACCAAGGGAGGAAAACGTAACAACTGACCGGGCTGTAGCCGGCGGAAATTGTTGAGTTGGTTAAGGCGTGCAACGGCGAGGTAATAAGAGCTGTCTTTATAAATTTGATAGCAAAGCATCGGCAAGGTATCGCCCGCTTTGACTTCTACCAGATGGGTTAAATCAGGTGATTCAAGGCTCGATTCACGGAATACTTCTTCAGTACTTTTGTATGCAGTAAAAACCAGATCCATTTTTGCACGCAGCGGTTCACCGCTGGGCTTGAACAAGGTGTAATTTACTTTCAGCGCTTCCATGCGCGCCTTGAATAAAAGCGGCCCCCAGGAAACTTCTACCACTGGCGGTTCATGCTCGGAACCATTGTAGTCGTAAACTACTTTGCGCAGCAGGGCGATCTGTTCGCGCACGCTGCTCTGCGTGCCTTCCACAACACCAGTACTATCCAATACCATTTCTTTGAATTGGATTTTATCGGGGTTGGATTTGGAATATTTTTTTTCGCTGCCGGGACCGAATGCCTGATTTTCAGCGTACACAATCGATGAACTGTGCGTATAACCGGCGGGGTTTATCAGTGCTTCAAATGCGGGATCACCGTTTACAGTGGCGATGCCATCGGCGACATCACAGGGCGATATTGTTAATTTTATTTTAGTGCCATTGGCGGAAGTCATGATTTAACGCAGCCCTTTATCGCTGAGCATTTCCACGATCAAGCGACGACATTCGCTCAATATTTCGTGTTTGATATTATCATTCATGGCATCCCTGTCTTGCCTACGCTCCTGTCCATACACTCCATGTATATCGTCATCTTCATCCACCACGGTGGATTTAATAACCAGTTGTTTAATTTCTATTGCCATTTTCCTATCCAAACTATTTTTAACAATAAGGGATAATTATTTAATGCGTTTTGAATAGGTATAACTGAAGGTTATTTTCTCAATTGCCACTTCATTTTTCGTTGAATTAAAGCCATCAACTTCCCACTTCACCGGAAATGCATTGACGAATACCCAACCGCGTAATGGCTGGGCTTTTTCATCCAATAAATAAACACGGATAGTTTGTGGTTCAATCTTCTCGATAAACCCCCGCTCCATTACCGATTGACACCAGATGACCAACGGCGATGTGCTGGGCGCTATACCGCGCTTTAATTCCAGGTTCGGATGTTTAATCGCTGTCGGCAATTTATGCACAAAACGATTCTCTCCCCCTTCGGGTACTTCTTCCGTCGACATCTCGCTGGATATACCCGAGACATCCTGGAAGGATGAATCCGGGCTATTGGCACGGTTGCCAAAAACGACTTTGAAATAAAACGCAGAAGGCGGATAAAAACCGCCTTCTGTATTTGCTGCTGTGGATGCTACTGGCATTTGTTATTGCACACTCCAACCATTAGCTATTCGCAATGGTTAAACCTTCGTGAACAATTTCAATGCTTTCGATAGCTACTTCATTTCCTTCTGCTTTTAAATCAGTGGAGGAAATTTTTGTCGGCCAGGCATTTGCCAGGGTCCATACCATTGTAGGGGCACTACTCTCATCGAGCAGGCTAATGGTGATAGGAACACGTTTGATGGTGTTTAATTTAATTTGGTTGAGCCAATCCCAAAATTTATTATCGCCCTTGAACACGCCTTTTTTCATGGTCACATTGCCGAATTTTTTCATACCCGGCATTTTGATCACGGAAAACTGCTTGCTGTCGCCCGAGCGATATTTAATTTCTTCCGATTGAATATCCAATCCACTCACTTCCTGGAAGGACATAACATTTGAATCCCATTTCACTTCAAAGTGAAACTTGGGTAGTGGCCAAATATTGGCTGATTGTGTTGAGCCGTCTTCTGCCATAGTAATCTCTACCTTAATTTATCTATGGGGTAAAAAATGTGCGAAGTCCATGCTTGCCAGCGCAATAGTGCTGGCAATCGGTTACAAAAACCTCGCGTTAACGTTATTCAGCAATACCGATAAACACTTAAGATTTTTGCATCTGCTGCTGGAAGGTAATCTCGATAAATTCCGCTGGACGGCTCAGGGCAACCAATACCGTCACACGTAAAATCCCTTCGAGGATATCTTCAGCAGTCATGGTCTCGCCCAAACCGACATGCACACTGAATGCATCTTCAGGACTTGAACCGGCCAAACCGCCACGCTTCCAAACACCGGTAAGGAAATTACTAATCATACTTTTGATGGTGACCCAGGTATTGGCAACGTTTGGCTCAAATACATAAGCTTTGCTGGCAAGTTTTACCGACTCCTCCAACATAATCATCGTCCGGCGCACATTCACGTAGCGCCAATCGAGACTATTGCCGTCGAGGGTACGCGCGCCCCATACCAAAGTGCCTTCGCCGATAAACGTACGAATTGCATTCACTGATTTACCGGCGGTATTCACGTTGAGGTCTTCTTGCTCCTCGTGATTGATATTCACTGTCGGTGAAGATACTGCGCTCAAACTGACGTTCGCCGGCGCTTTCCATACCCCGCGGGTGTTATCCACCATGGTGTAAATACCAGCCATTGCCGCACTCGGCGGCAAAAGATTAAGCTTGTGCTGCAAGCCGGCGAGAATTTTGTTGTACAGCGGACAAACTGCACTGAGGGTTTTATGCAGTTCATTATTTTCTGCGCTGCTTTTGTTCGGTGTATCGGGCAATTTTTTGATTTCAGTAATGATACTTTCCTGTTTTTTCAGGGAGGCAATTGTCTCGCGCACTTCCTGGGTCAACAGGCTCACCACATCAGCCAGACTGTCTGCGTGGATATTACGGAATGACAATTCACTCACCGGAACAACAGAGCTATTCAACCAAGGGTAATAAACTGCGCTGTAGGCCGGAAAGTTGGTAGCCATTTTGTTGCGGAAATCATCAATGCATGAATTGTCGCGGTTATCCATGAAACCCCCAAACACATCGAGGATAGCAAAGCGGTTTTTCATCTCATAACCACAGTGGGCAACCATGGTTTGCTGCAACTTGTAGCAATCTGCAGCGGCCAGGGATACTGCATCGGGAATCACCAACATCGTTGGCTCTTGCTCTTTCTTCAGCAGTTGGATGCCTTCAGACAATTCAGCTTCTTCAATGCTGTTGTCGTAGCCGCCTACCGAAACAACGTAGCAGGCGCCGCCGCCGTTTTGGAAAAACAGCATCATGCTGCGATACAGCAAGTAGTAGGAGCCTTCAAGCGAGAGGAAAAATTTATCGTCTTTGCCGATGGAAAAATCTTCATCGGCGCCGCTGAATGCATCGGAATTTTTATCTACACCGGCAATTGCAGCAACCGCCTGGCGAGCATTATTAATTTCGGTTGCGATTGTCTTTTCATCATCCGACGCGCCGGGCGAAGCAACAAAAACAGCGGGTGTAGGTGCTGCACTGCCCTTGCGGGAGATAGTAAACGTGGCTGGCGGCGGGCCTCCAAAGTAACTGATAAATTCAGCCATTGAAGAAATACGCCAAGGTTTGTTGAGCAGGCTTTTGCCTTTGTTATCGGCAAATTCCGTGTAGCCAACAAACGCCGGAACGGCGGTAGCTACTTCAACAACGGAGTTGGGAAAAGCGTCTTTTTCGAGAATGTAGACACCGGGAGTTTTGTACGCGCCAGCCATATTCTTTCCTTTAAGTGCTATTGATTTACATAAATTTCTGCAACAAGGATCTGCTGCCCCCTGAGGTCCCTGCTCTTGCCGATCAAGTTAACTCCTGCGTTGGGTAAACGCTTGATCAGGATCTTGCCCGAGTTATTTTTATCTTTTAACTGAAAGCGCTGTTTCGGTTCGCTGCTCATCGCAATCGGATGTTGCGAAATAAACGCTTTGCCATTTCGTGCGACAGGTTCATCACTTGGATAGAATTCAACTGTCGCTTGCGAACTAAGATCATGGATGTCCAAATCCGATTTCGCAAGTTCGCCAAAAAAATAATACTTCCAATAAATATCGCGTGTATTAAATTGAATAGTACACACCACCGGCACCGCATTTTGCAGCGCCGACAAGAATTCATTGCTATTTAATTCAACATCCACTACTAACAGTGGTGTTTTTGTTCCCGGCTTTGCCGACCGGATATCACGACGTTCCGATTCTGCCGGTTGTTCATTACTGATCACAAGACCGGTGTTATCTGCAGTAATATTTTTGGTTGTGCAATACAGTGGCTGCGTCCGGCCTTTTGCTTCCGCGGTGTAAAATCCGAAATAGGGATCTTGTGCGAACGCCTCAAAACGGAGCACTGCATCATCGTCAAAAGGCACCGAAAATTCCTGGTCGGCAATAATCGAAAAACCGGTTTCATTTTTTTTTACCAACAATTGATATTGCTGCAACACTCGCCGCGTAAGCGGGGTCGGCACAAATATCAAATTGGTACAGCGCCCATCGGCAAAAAAAGTATGTTCAACATCCAGTGTGAAAATGGGTTTGAAATGGGCCATAGCCGGTTACCCGAATTAACTGCGAACATCACTCTGCGGCTGCGTTGCCAGGGGCACTTGCGCCAATACGTTATCAGGATTGATGGTTACCATGCGCACACGGTAATACACGGAGGGAAGGTACTTCCCGCCCAACAAACCCCACAGATTACTTAAATCCTGAATATTCAGGTTCTCGATATCCAATACGAGTTTATCGATGCGGGAGTCCAGATCCGGTGATGAGTGTTTGTCAAACACCGGCTGCATCTGAAAAAAAGCAATTGCTTTGGAAATAAACTTCAGCGCTTCAGCATAATTACTGCCACTGAAATTCGCTGCCAATATGACCGATAAATTTAAATGAACCGACCGGCTTCCAACCAAAGTGCGACCGTCAAATCCGGCGGCGCGTGATGTATTTGATTGCGGCACTGTGTCTTTTTCAATATTAGTCAGGAGTAAGACTAATTTATTATTCGTATGTGGTGCAGCACTGCCATCACTCTCTATTAAACTCGAAACTACCACAATATCTTCAGTGAGATTATTAGTGCGTTTGAGATAAGCATTCAACTGATTCGCTAAATGACTGAGAGCAGCCTGGATCACCTGAACTCCTGACCGGTGTTATCGTTATGTTGAAAAGATGTTAGCACAAAATTTTTTTTATCTTGTTATTTTTTTAAAACCTACGCAGGCATAAAAAGGTTTGTGTTGATTTTGGCGACAAATTTTATTACAGCGTATTACAACAAGATAAAAACCGATGGTTTTTTATACTCAGCTTTTACTAATTTCAACAGTGATATGAACCAACTCTTCATGAACTTGTAATTGTTGTTTGAAAAATTCTGCATTGATATTCGTTTGTGTTGTTAAAGAGAGTACGCAAGCATATTGGTTGCGTCCAACTCGCCACACATGCAAATCGCGAATCTGTGCAGGCTCCGGACTCGCCGCAATGACTTCACGAATCTCTTCTACTACCGGCGCATCCATTTCTGCATCCAGCAATGCGCGACCACTGGTGCGCAGCAAACCTATTGCCCATACTGCTACTAATACACCACCGACAATGCCCATCACCGGATCAAGCCAATCGGCACCAAACCACTTTCCGCCGAATAATGCAATGATCGCGAGTACCGATGTGGCAGCATCAGCTACCACATGCATATAAGCTGCACGCAAATTTAAATCTTCATGTCCATGACTGTGGTTATGATCGTGAGAATGATCATGGTCGTGATGATGGTGATGCCCATCTTTTAATAACCAGGCGCAAACCACATTCACCAATAGCCCTACAATTGCAAGGGTAATTGCCTCGTTATAATGAATTTGCGCAGGATTAATGACTCGCTCCACCGAGTGATAAAACATCATCACCGCCACCAGCAACAATAAAATCGCACTGGTGTAACCGCCGAGCACTTCGATTTTCCACACCCCGAAACTAAAGCGGCCATCCGCCACCAGCTTGCGCGCAACGATATAGGTAAACAACGCCAACCCAAGCGCAACCACGTGGGAGCTCATATGCCAACCGTCGGCGAGTAGCGCCATGGAGTTGTAATACCAACCACCGATAATTTCGATCAACATCATTACCGCAGTGAGTATTAATGCGCGCAGTGTGTTTTTTTCAGCAAGCGGATTGGTTTGAGTGGGGATGGGGTGGTGGCAGGTTTTGGTGAGGACTTGTTGTAACATAATTGAGTCTACCTTGCGCTAGAGTTGCAATGACGCCAGTATATCAACTCAAACAGATATTAGCCTGCACTGATTAAATACAGTCGAAATGGGTAGGCTTCTAAAAATTTCGTTTCACAGGGTAGTAACTTTTGTTAAGGCTGCCCTCGTTAAGGCGAAAATCTTATACTTTTTGGATATTAATTTAATTAGAAAATATGGAGTTTTTATGTATTTGCTACAAAATATAATTGTGCTGTTAATTGTATGCCTACTTTCAATCGGAAACATTTTTGCGGCAGAAATTACTACTGCGCCAAGTCAATATTTTTCTATGGGAGGACGTTCCGCAAATTCTATCGGTGAGTTGGTATCAAATTATAATTCAGCGGCTGAAATAAGATTGAACAAATGTCTCTCCGTCTCATTTTCAAGCTGCGATACAAGTCGCATTACATCACATATGGTTAATAGTCAAGCGGTTTTAATGAATGGAACCCCTCATTTATATGACATTCAAACTGAACAAATTTCTTACTATAAAGACCGAGATGGAAATGTGCAGTCTCAAACTACATCGTCAATAGCGTATAGCGCAATTCTATTGGAAAAAGAATGCCCTTTTGGATTTGATTTAATTACAAATGTCTTATCTGGTGCAAATAGTCGTCAAATGTACTGCAGAAAACTAGAACAAATTTCATGTCCTGCTGATGGAAATCCTATCAATATAGGAACAGGTGATAAATTTGAAAGTGAAGTTGATTTTGAAACAGCTGATGGTTCTCTAAAAATAGAAAGGAATTATATAAATCAAGATATAGGTTGGCAGTTGCAGGAACAATACAAGCTCTCCTATGTGCTGGCAGATTCGACATCATCTATGTTGAGTGGATACAGTATTTTTAGCACTAGAACTCGTTATAGTTTAGATCCTAATAACCCTATGGGTTTGGTTTCATCGAATTACCTTGCCACTGTAAATTTTATCAATGCAACTGCCAATAATATTGTTTTTCTAACTATAGGTCATAAACGCTACCGATTTGTGGAAAACAATAATATTTTTACTGCTGATGGAATAATGGGTACTCAATTACAATTAATTCGCTTGCCTTTATTATCTGGTGAAATTGAAAAGTGGAAATTTATTGATGCAAAAGGAGATGTCTTTTATTTTTCCGACTCTGGTGTGCTTATTAAAAAGGAATTTAATACTGGTGGTTCTATTAATTATATTTACTCAAACAATAAACTTATTTCACAACAGGATCATTTAGGTCGAAAACTTATTTATATTTATGACATTTATGGTCGCCTGTCACTTATTAAGATACCAAATGGTCAAGAAGTATCCTATACGTATGGCACAGATGAAAATGCTATAGATTTTTCTCTGTTGAAAAAAGTTACGTGGTCAAATGGTGAAAGTATTAGTTATTTGTATAACGAAGTAAATTATATTGTTGGTGAAAATACTTTTAAAATGTTAACTGGAAAATTAAATGCTGAAGGAAATCGTATAGGTACCTACAAATACAAAAATCGTAAGGCTATATCAACAGAGGGTGCTTTGGATTCATTCAAGAGGTCTTTTTTGTATGGAAATCCAACAACTGTGACAGATGGTCTAAATTCACAAAGACAGTATTACTTCAATAATCTAAGTGATGGTAGTAGATTGGTAACCCGCACTACTCAACCGGCAGGTAGCGGTTGTGCAGCAGCAATGCAATCAGCAACTTATTACGCTGATGGCTTGAAGAAAACTGAAGCCAATTTCAACGACCATAAAACCCAATTTGCCTACGACGCTACCCGTGCATTGGAAACAGTAAGGGTTGAGGGTATCCCCAAAAATAATAATACAGATTACCTTCCCGTTAATGCCACGTTAGTAGCTGGTGCACACAAAATTACCACCCAATGGCACAGCCAATATCGCAAACCAGTGAAGAAAGCAGAACCAAAGTTAATTACTACCTTTATTTATAACGGCGATATAGATCCATTTAACAATAGCCAAATTACCAATTGTGCGCCTACATCTACACCTTTGCTCTGCCATAAGGTACAGCAAGGTACTACGGACACCAATGGTGCTGCCGGTGTTAATGCAACACTGGATAATGCTTTGGCGGCACGCCATGAGTTTTATACTTACAACGCCAACGGGCAGCAGTTAACCTTTGCTCGCACAGCGACGGGTACGCCGGATGAGACACGTGAATATTATGAAACCACAACAACGGATTGGACGCTCGGTGATTTAAAACAAATTACCAATGCATTGGGTCATACAACACATTTCACTCGCTATGATCGCAATGGCCGTTTACTGCAAATGCAGGATGCCAACGGTGTTGAAACCGAATTTACTTACGATGCCCGTGGCCGGGTACTCTCACAAACTATTGCTGGCGCGACAACAACGCATACTTATGATTTAAATGGTAACCGCATTGGCAGTGTGTTGCCTAATGGTGTGACCACAACTTATCACTATGATTTGGCTAAAAGGTTGATAGCAGTAGAGAATTCTCTCGGCGAAAAAATCAATTATGAATACGATGGCGAAAGCAATCTGCGTTTTGAACGTATAACTAACGCGAGTAACACAGTTACTTATACCAAACAGCATGTCTATGATGCTTTATCTCGCGTTCAAAATACCTTGAATAGTAATAATCAAGGCAGCACTTATTTATATGATGCCAAAGGTAATCTAACAGGTGAAGTAGATGCTAATACCAAAACTACCAGCCATACTATCGATCCATTGGATCGGTTAACTCGTACTACTGATGCCCTTAACGGTAAAACCGATTTTAGTTACGATGCACAGGGTAATCTGACGCAAGTAAAAGATGCGCGCAATAATGCCACCACTTATATCTACAATGCATTTGGTGATTTGGTTTCCCAAACCAGTCCGGATACCGGCACAACAACATTTGTTTATGATACAGCCGGTAATCGAACCAGCAGTACTGATGCCCGTAGTGTGGTGGTGAATTACAGTTATGATGCGCTCAATCGTTTATCTACCATTCAATATCCTGCGGCACCATCAGAAGATATCACCTATGGGTATGATGCGACTGCAAATGGAAATTATGGCATAGGTCGCTTGACCAGTATTGTTACCAGCACAACCCGTTTGGATTTTGAATACAATCCACAAGGGTTAATTACCAAAAAATATGCGCAAGCTGCCAATACTTTTGTATCAATACAATACGGTTACGATGCTGCTGGCAATCTCACCAGTATCACTTATCCATCCGGAAGAGAAATTAATTATGTATTAGATACCACTGGTCGTATCAGCAGTATTGCCACCAGAGCGAATGCAGCTGCTCCAGCGCAAACACTGATTAATGCTGTTAGCTATTTGCCTTTCGGTCCCGCCAATACTTATACCTACGGTAACAACCTGACTCATAACCAAACTTTTGACCAGGATTACCGCCTCACCGAAATTCAAGTCGGTGGTTTGCTCAATCGCACCTATGGTTATGATCCTGTTAACAACATCACCAGCATTGTTAATACTCTCAACAACTCAAATAATCAAAGCTTTAGTTACGATGCATTGAATCGTTTGCTCACTGCGAATGGTGGCTACGGTAATTTAAGTTATGGTTACGATGCTGTGGGTAATCGCCTCAATGAAACACGCAACAGCGTGAGCAATACTTACACGTATCAAACCACCAGCAATCGCCTTACTGGTATTACACGTGCCAGCGGTAATCGCAATTTCACCTATGATGCAGCGGGTAATCCTATCCAACGGACAGCTGATGATAACAGCACGCAAACTTATAGTTTTAATAATGCCAATCGTTTAAGCAGTGTCAGCGTCAACAGTATTCAGGCGGCAACCTATACTTACAATCCGTTGGGGCAGCGAGTATCCAAAACGCTTCCTGATGGATCAAAGGAGCTTTATTACTATGATGAATCCGGTCAGTTGATCGCAGTACTTAACGGCGCGGGTGTTACGCTGCGTGAATATATTTATTGGGGCAATCAACAAATTGCGTTGGTAAATGGCACCTCGATTTACTACATCCACAACGATCATTTGAATACACCGCAAGTCATTACCAACCAAAGCCAGCAGGTAGTCTGGATGGGTGATTACGAGCCCTTTGGTAAAGTCGCTGCAAATGCGAGTAATAGTATTGAAGTGTTTAGTCGCTTTCCGGGACAGTATTTTGATGGTGAGACTGGGCTGTATTACAACTACTTTCGGGATTATGACCCGTCAATCGGTAGATACATTCAATCTGATCGGATTGGTTTACGAGGTGGTATCAATACCTACGCTTACGCTTTAAATAATCCACTAAGATATTCAGATCCTCTTGGTTTGGCACCTAAGCCAGGCTGTGTAATTCAATACACTGCAGCAGGTACTGCAATTGGTGGGCAATGGGGAGCAGGTATAGGTGGAACCGCTGGGTTAGCTGGGTTTGGTGTAGGTGCAATACCTGGATCTGCTGTAGGTGCAGCTGCTGGAGCGGGAGTGGGAGCGGCTACTGGTTATATGGTTGCGCAAATTGTCTGCCCTGATAACAATAGTGTAGTGGAGAGCAGAGCAAACCAAGATCCTGTTCAAGCTAAGCCTTTCAATCCGGGTCGTGACTGCGAGGGAAAATGCTTACCTTGTCCCCCGAATCAAATGTGGCCAATAAACGAACCAGGGCACGGACATTCAAATGGATATTGGCACTCAATTGCATGGAATCAAAATCCTCAAACTTGCATGTGCTATCCAGATAGACCAAGTCAAAATTTACCAGGTTGGTAAAGATTATAGGAAGCGAAGAAAATGACTTTAGCTATTTCTGAAAGATACTCTATTGAAAAAAGTATATTAAGTTTTATCAATGATGCAGAGAAGTTAGTATCTATATATGGAAAATGGCCTAGCTTCGATAGCGCAGAAATATTAAATTTACAAATGGAAAGAGGAAATATACTTGAATGCATAAGAACGAATAGTTGGGATAATCAAATCGATGTTTCCATGGAAGTAAATTTTTACTTATTTGATACTAGTTATGCAGATAATGATCCTCGCCGAAATCCTAGGGCTGTAACCATTTTATTCAATGGGATTGATGAGATTTCTTTAGAGGGGTTTAATTATCAAAATCCCATTTGTGGTTTAGGTATACATTACGAAGTATCATCAAGACTACAAAAAAAGTTATTTCGCGTCTGTTGGGGTGGCTCGGCTTTAAACCATGATGTTTCCTTACTATGTCAGGATATTTTTATAAAAGATGTTAGTTATATTAATCCTTAGTTATTCATGGTTTAGAGTGAGCTAACATAATCCCAAAAAGTCCAGTATTCATAACTGGGCTTTTTAAAATCTATTGTGAATCATGGTCAAACCCCGACAGCAGCCCGCTCACACTTTTCCGGTTTCGCTGGTCAGCCATGCACAGCAGGCTGGTCAATCAAGTCCAGCTCACGTAAAGAAATTTTTATCAATTTATAGTTCAAAAAAACCGATCCTTTTGAGATCGGTTTTTATTTCACTTCTTAAAAATAATTTACTTTTTATAAGAGCATTTATTTGGGTTGCCACCTGGATCAGAACCAAATGCAGCAACAGTGCAGGCGATTGAACTACCAACAGTTACTTTCTTGGTGACCCACTTGCCTTTGCGGCCGAATGCTACCCAGCCATCACCAGAGGTTACGGCACAGGTCTCACCCAAATCGGCGCACTTGGAGAAGCCGCTTGGGTAGTCACCGGTGCCGCCCAGTACGGGTGCGCCGCTTGCAGAGGATGAGCTTGCTGCAATAGAACTGGATGATTTACTGGAAGATACAACTGCAACTGAACTCGATGATTTGCTTGATGAAGCAACCGGTGCAGTTGAGCTGGCTACTGAACTGGTAGCACCACCACAGGCTGACGCGGTTAATTGGGCATTGTTTTTACCTACACCGGCGTAACTCGCAAGTTTATCTTTCACGCATTGCGGTGTTACCGGTGAATAGCTGTAGGGAATGCTAATCGGGAAAGGCGCGGTGGTTGTCCAGTTGGTTGCATCAATGGTGCCGCCGCTGCTCCAGGTAATATTGTAAGTTGCAAAATCACCCGGATTGCGCACGTTGTTGTTGCGCAAATCCCAATAGCCGCAGTTGCTGCTGTCGTAACGGCAAGTCACCGGATTTTTTGCATTCTGGAACCAGTTACTTTCAATCAATGCATAACCTTTTTGACGCACGTTAATGCCGGAATCGGTAACACCGTCGTAAAGGTTGTTGTACATGTGCGTCCAACCGCCGCGCTGTAATGGCAGGCGTGCATTTACGTTGCGATAAATATTGTGGTGGAACGTAATTTCACGACCGCCAGCGATATCACTGCTGCTGGAACCATCAAGGCCGACTTTTTTGCTATCGCGGATCAGGTTGTAAGAGACGGTGATGTTGTGTGAATCTTTTTTAATGTCGATGGCACTTTCAAAGGTCAGGTCACCATCGGGTGAACCCTTGCATTCGTTGTTAACGGCAAACAATTCGTTGTGATCAACCCAGACGTTGCTGCCGCTATCGATACGGATCATATCGGCATCGTTATTCGCACCGGCAAGTGCGCCGATTTTCATATTACGCACAATGACGTTGCTGGATTTATTCACCACAATACCGAAATTAGCAGAAGAACCATTGGCACCGATGATGGTAATACCTTTGGTAAATTCCTTAATTTCTACGTAGCGATAAGCATCATTCCAACGCGGCTTGGGGCAATTGCCCGATGAATCAACCGTGTGATCTTTGATTACCTGGTTAATCAACGAATCTTCGTTACCGGTATAAGTGATGATGAGGGGATACACGCCACCAGTCACTTTACTGCCACTTGCGTTTACTTTTGCGTTGGCAATAATCGTGTTGATTTGTTCATAGGTAGATGCGGTAAAAGACTGCGCCCCTGAGACATTGCCACCATCCGTCGTTGAAAAGCCGCCGGTTGCAGCAGCAAATGCAGAACCTGCTGTAAGCAAGGCTACAGCGGCGGTAATGGATGTCAGGGTGAAGCTTTTGTCGTGCCTGGTCGTTACAATTGTTTTAGTAAACATAATTACAATCTCGTCTTAGTTATTAATTATTAAGGACGGATTGACCGATGTGCCATGCTGCAATGTAAGGAAGTACAACTTTTCCAGTAAAGACAACGCAGTGTTATTGTTTTTTTCCTGCCTGAAGACTGCCATCTGGTTATGCAGACGCTCCTGGGCGGAGGCGACGCTACGTTTGTTGCAGGTCGTGAATATTATCTTTGCATTTATATGACTATAAATCCAGTTTATCCGTTCGCGCCCGGGTTGGCCGTTTCAAATAGTTACAACACCTGATTGCGACAGGAAACAGTGTGTTTAATTAAGTCGATAACAGGCTGCAAAGATCAAAACCATTTTGCCTTCAGGCAGGCATCAATAAACCAATGCAATGCTTTGCCGTTATTGCCTTTTCGCCATGCCATATACAGCGGAATATTCGGGCGCGGCACCGAACAGTCCAGCACGACTAATTTACCGCTCGCTGTTTCTTCCTGAATTAAGTGTGCAGGTAAAAACCCCACTCCTGTTCCCATTATGTGGGCCTGGATTTTTGCATCCACATTGGCGACACGGATGATTTGTCGACTTGCCAATAAACCCGAAGACCGGGCGGGTGAGCTGAGCGATGAGTCGGCCATCACGATAGTGGGAAATGCCTGGATCGCGGCGGCATCCACCGGACCTTTATGCAAACACAGCGGATGCTCCCGCGCGACCGCAAATACAAACTCCACCTCGCCCATTAATTGATAGTCAAAAATCCCTTTGGGCAGATCGCCGCTGGCACCGAGCGCCAGATCACAACGCTCGGCAATGAGCGCATCCCAAGTGCCGCCGAGGACTTCTTCACTGATGGTGATGGCGACACGCTTATCGAGCAGGTTAAAGGCATTAATCTGCTGCAACAACGGTGCGAGCGGCAGGACGGTGTCCTTGGCAATACGCAATTGCGTCTCCCACCCCGCTTCCAACTGCTGCACCGCTTCCTCTATCGCGTTGGCAGCTTGCAATAGCTGGCGCCCTTGTTCCAGCAATAACCGCCCGGCAGCGGTTAGCTGTGCCCGCTGTCTGGTTCGATCAAAAAGATTGATCCCGAGGTCAGATTCCAGTTTTTGGACAGTGTAGGACAAGGCTGATGGCACCTTAAACAGGGCCTCGGCTGCTGCACCGAAACTGCCTTTGCGTTCAATGGCATCAAGGACTCTAAGGGCATCAAGGGTGATGGCGTGATGCATATAACTCGCTCCTGACAATGTTCAAAAAATTTGAATTAATAACTCAAAATGTTCCGCTTTTTTGTTGCTGTCCGCAAGCCTATTCTGGCAACAAGTGAGGCGAACAAGCAGTTGACACGGCGCCAAACCAACTAATCCAATATTCAAATTTTTCGGAGCATCATCATGAGCAGAATCAAAAACATCATCGCAACCAACAACAGTTACTCAGCCTTAGCCCTGCGTTTACCCTTGGGTATTATTTTCGCTGCCCACGGTGCGCAGAAATTATTTGGCTGGTTTGGCGGCTATGGTCTGCAAGGTACCGGACAATGGATGGCGTCGATTGGCCTTGAGCCTGGCGTATTGATGGCGGCGTTGTCGGGTTCAGCGGAATTTTTCGGCGGCCTGTTGCTGATCCTTGGTTTGCTGACTCGTCCTGCTGCGCTGGTGCTGGCCGTGACCATGCTGGTAGCGATCTTCAGCGTACATATCAGCAACGGTTTGTTTATGAGTAATAACGGTTATGAGTTTGGTTTGGCGTTGCTGGCCGGTGTAATTTCCCTGCTGATTTCCGGTGGCGGCCGCGCAAGTGCCGACAGTGTGATCGCAAACAAAATCTAAACCGGAATTGAATTCGCATTAAAAAAATCTGGCTCACGGCGCTTTAAAACAGCGCCGCAAAAAATGAGGTGACCTATGATCAGTATCAGAAAAAGTAACCAGCGCGGCAGCGCCAACTTTGGCTGGCTGGATAGTAAACATACATTTTCATTTGGCAGTTACTACGACGAACGTCATATGGGATTTTCGGCACTGCGCGTCATTAATGACGACCATGTTGCGGCAGATTCCGGTTTTGATACTCATGGCCACCGTGATATGGAAATTATCAGCTATGTACTCGACGGCGAAATTGCACACAGGGATAGCGAAGGCAATGTTGCGACCTTGCCACCGGGTGAGTTCCAGTTGATGTCAGCGGGCAGCGGAATCCGCCACAGCGAATTTAACCCGTCATTGAGTAAAGGGCTGCATTTTTTGCAAATCTGGATTCAGCCAAATGTATACGGCCAAGCTCCTGGCTACCAGCAAAAAGATTTTGGTAGTAAACCCGGTTTAACCCTGGCGGTAAGCCCGGATGGTGAAGCGGGTAGTCTGGTAATTAAACAAGATGCACGTCTTTATCAATTGCTGCTTGATCCAAACTCCAGTGCGGAATTGCCTGCATCCACACAACGTAAATACTACGTGCATGTGATCAACGGCGAATTGGCGATTGAAGGTGAAATCGTTAAACCAGGCGACGGTGCAAAAATCGAGGACATTAATAGTCTGGTGATGGTTGCGCAAAGTAAAGCGGTAAAGGCGTTGGTGTTTGATTTGCCATAGGCATTCACTCATTAACATAATCTCTGTCAGATTCTGACAGTTATGAGAGACAGCTAATTGGCAAGTGCCGCTGTTTAGCTGTCTCACTTAGGCTAATATGTACTATAACTAACTGATTTTAATGTGTAATTAGTGCGTAAACTGCCTTTGTGAGCCTATGGATTATGACGCTGCTGCCTGTATGTTTTGATTTGTCTCGTATTCTTAGCTTTGACCTGGAGTTGGGTCGTGATGAAAAGCTCAAGCATTTGGGTGCTGTGTTGGGCCAACAAGTATTGAGCGTCAAAGGGAAATCAGCAGAGGCCATCGCTCAAATCGAGGAGTTGTCCAAGCAAGCAGATATCATCCTGGGGCACAATATTCTTAATTTTGATTTACCTTGGCTGGCAAAGCAGTCAGTCATCCCGCATAACCTGCTCAACAAACCAATTATCGATACATTGTATCTTTCTCCGTTGGCCTTCCCGGCCAACCCTTATCATCGGCTTGTTAAAGACTACAAACTTGTACGCGATACACTTAATGATCCGGTTAAGGATGCAATGCTGGCTCTACAGATCTTTACTGATCAGCTTGACGCATTAAAAAATCTCCCACTCGCCCAGCTCCAGCTGTATCAATACTTGTTTGAGCATGGCACCACGACACACTTCAATACCCAAGGTTTGGCTCAGGTATTTGCCAAACTGACCCAGGAAAAAACGAGCAGCAGCGTCATGCTGCCTGCTTTAATTCATCAGGTAGTAGGTAACAAGGCTTGTCCACAGCAACTTAACCGGATGATTAGTGAATCATTGTTCCATCAGCAACTGCTCCCGCTAGCTTATGCTTGTGCCTGGCTTCCAGTGTCTGGCGGCAACTCAGTGCTCCCTCCTTGGATCTGGCGCCACTTCCCAGCTACCGCTGACATCATCAAGTACATAAGGGAAGAAAAGTGTACTGATGCCCATTGCAGTTATTGCCAAGAAAACCACGACGCCCGCCAGCATTTGCAAAAGATCTTTGCTCTCAACGATTTCCGCCCGCTCCCTGATGGAATGCCATTGCAGCGCGATATCGTCGAGTATGGGTTAGCCGGACAATCACTATTTTACCCACCAGTGGAGGCAAATCGCTTTGCTACCAGTTGCCAGCAATAGTTCGCAATCTGCGCAATGGTTCGCTCACTATTGTGATTTCGCCTTTGCAGGCGCTGATGAAAGATCAGGTTGACAACCTCAAGCAGAAGGCAGGTATTGAAACGGTTGCTGCCATCTCGGGCATGCTAACCTTGCCCGAGCGCGGAGCTATTCTGGAGCAAGTGCGTCTCGGCGATATTGCCTTGCTCTATTTGTCACCAGAGCAGCTTCGTAATCGGACTGTGAAGCAGGCGATTAAACAAAGACAGATTGGTGGTTGGGTTTTCGATGAGGCTCACTGTCTTTCAAAATGGGGACATGACTTTCGCCCCGACTATCTTTACTGCGCTGATGTCATTGAGGCAGTGGCCAAAGAGCAACAGGTTTCTATTCCCCCGGTATTTTGCTATACCGCTACTGCTAAACTGGATGTCATCAATGATATATGCGCCCATTTCAAGGACAAGTTACCCACTCCTCTTAAGTGTTTTGAGGGAGGTGTTGAAAGGGTTAACTTGCACTATGAAATTATTGAAAGCAGCGGTCTTAGCAAGCTCAGCCAAGTGCTCATGTTGCTGGAGCAGTTTTTCGGAGAGGATAAGCCAGGCTCGTGCGTCATTTATTGCGCTACGCGCAAATCTGTTGATGAGATGGCAGATGCACTGGGTCAACAACAATCGTTATCTGTAGCCCGCTTTTATTCTCGTCTGGAGAACAATCAGAAAAAAGAAACACTGGAAGGTTTTATTAGTGGTACATACCGGATTATCTGTGCCACTAATGCCTTTGGCATGGGCATTGATAAAGATGATGTTCGTTTGGTGATTCATGTTGAGATCCCCGGTTCGATAGAGAATTATTTGCAAGAAGCCGGGCGTGCAGGCAGGGATACAAATACTGCCCATTGTGTACTGTTATTTGATGAACAGGACATCGAAAAGCAATTTCGCTTGCAGGCCATCAGTGAGGTCAGTCATCGCGATATTGCGCAAATATTCAGGGGCATCAAGTTCAAGGCTAACAAAGACAATGAAGTCTTCGCTACCTGCGCTGAACTTATCAACCAACCCGATGTGGACGCCAGCTTTGCTGCAGACGATAGCGATGCTGATACCAAGGTAAAAACCGGCATAGCTTGGTTGGAACGGGCCGGATTTGTGGCGCGAACGGACAACATCACACAAGTCTTTCAGGGGCGTCCATTGTTCACATCTTTGGACGAGGCCAAAGAAAAACTGGTTCACCTCCATCTATCGCCACAAGCTAGCCTACTCTGGTATGCCGTGTTGCAGGCATTGATCAATGCTGATACCGACGATGGATTAAGTGCCGACCATATAGCTGAGGATGCTGCACAATATCTGACTACCCCCTCTTCAAAAACGACAACTAGCGCCAGTGATATCATGCGAATTCTGACCCAGATGGCTGATATCGGGTTGATTTCCAAAGGCTTGCTGCTAACAGCTCAACTCCGACCCAAAGGCAAAGACAACTCCATAGTCACTACACAAGTGGTACATAGCATCGAAACTGCCATGTTGGAATTGCTGCAAGAACAGATGCCCGACCCTGCACCTGGCATGGCTTATCCGTTGCATTTACGGCAACTCAACCAGCGATTAATTGATCTTGGGCACCAGCGCAGTAACCCATCACTATTACGCAATTTACTTTATAGCTGGTCACAAGATGGCCGCCAAAGTGGCCAGAAGGGCTCCATTGATTTTCGCTATGCCAGTAAGGAGCACTATCAAGTTGTGGTGAACCGCAGATGGAGCGACATTCGCAAAATCATAGAGCAACGGCATAAGGTGACGGCCGCTGTGCTGGCGTTCCTTTATCAACAACTGGACAAGAATGAGGAACATAGCGCCCGTCAAGTCACTGTTTCTTTTGCGATGGAGCAGGTCATCGATCACTTGCGCCGCGACATGGAAATTACGCAACTCCGGCACTTTAGGGAAAGTAGTACCCAGCAGAAGTGGCTGATGAAGGCAGCCGAGCGCGGGTTGCTTTACCTACATGAACAGCACGCCATCATCTTACAAAATGGTCTCGCTGTGTTTCGTTCGGCCATGAGCCTCAAATTGACCGCAGACAAGAGCCAACGTTACATCAAATCGGACTATCAGCCGCTTGCCCAGCACTACCAGCAAAAAATTATCCAAATTCATGTGATGAACGAATATGCAAGGGTAGGCCTGGCAAAGATCAAAGCAGCCCAGCAGCTCCTCAAAGACTACTTCAACATGGAGGCAGATAAATTCTTACCGCTCTATTTCAAAGGGCGCCGCAAAATTCTGGACATGGCAACTAGTGAAAGCTCGTGGAAGCGAATTGTCGAGGCACTACATAATCGAACACAGGAGCAGATTGTGCAGGCCAACCCTGAGCAGAACCTATTGGTTTTGGCGGGGCCTGGCTCGGGCAAAAGCAAGGTTATTATTCACCGTTGCGCCTACCTGATGCGTGTCAGACAAGTAGATCCACGCAAAATCCTCCTGCTTTGCTACAACCACAATGCCGCCCTGTCTCTGCGGCGACGCCTAACCCAATTACTGGGGCGCGACGGGAGCCGGGTAAACGTACAAACCTTTCATGGTCTGGCTCTGGGTTTGACTGGCAACTCAATCAACTCTCAGGAACTGAATGACATCGACTTTTCAATATTGTTAGATCAGGCCATCGCCCTCTTAAAAGGTGATGACATCCAGCTTGGGCTTGCAATGGAAGAGCAGCGGGAAAAATTGCTGGGCGGACTGCAATTTATCCTGGTCGATGAATATCAGGACATTGATGAACAGCAGTATCAGCTAATTGCCGCCTTGGTAGGTAAAAATGAAAGTGAAGAAGAAAACAAACTCCAGTTGATGGCTGTCGGCGACGACGATCAATCTATATACGGCTTTCGCGATGCAAATGTCAGTTTTATCCGGCGTTTCGAGCAGGACTATGCCGCACAGACCCACTATTTGACCTGGAATTACCGCTCCACCAGATACATTATCCAGGCAGCCAACCAATTAATTGGCCACAATCATGACCGTATGAAAGGTGAGCATCCCATAAGTATTGATGAAAATCGGCTGATGGAGCCAGCGGGAGGTCGCTGGCATAATATCGATTCCAGTAACGGAAAAGTTGTAATCCAGTCCTGTCATGATGTATCCCAGCAGGCCGCTGAAGTCATCCGTCACATTCGCTACATCCAGGAAAAAGATCCCGGCTGTCCATTGGAAAGTATTGCCATTCTGTCTCGTCAGGGAATTGAAAAGGAGGCGCTGCTATGGGTTCGCTCAGCGCTAAGCGATGCGGGAATTCCGTACCGTTACACCCTTGATAGAGATCATGGTTTCCCTATCCACTGCTGCCGCGAAGTAGTGCAATATCGCAAATGGCTTCAGCATCGTGGGTTTACTCAAATGACTCCCGCCGAACTGGCCGCCCCTCTCCCTTCCATTGAACATGCCAACCGCTGGCAACAGTTATTACATGATCTGATTGATCAATGGCAAGCCAGCCAAGGGGATATCGCTTTGCCTGCGACGCATTTTGAATTGTTTCTGAGCGAATACCTGAATGAACAACGACGGCAAATCCGCTTTGGACATGGTGTTCTTTTAAGCACCGTACATGGGGTCAAGGGGGAAGAGTTTCAGCATGTCTTGATTCTTGATGGTGCCTGGCAAGCTAGCGCCCAAAGCACGTCAGCTGAGGTAGAAGAAGAGCGCCGGATTTTCTATGTTGCGATGACTAGGGCAATATCCAGATTGGTAATTCTGCAGCGGGAGGATCAATCCCATCCATACCTTCCCTTGCTAACAGACTCGCTCCATCGAGAGCCTGCACAAGCCAGCGCCCCGGAAAAATTGCGACGTTTTGCCTTATTGGGGATGAGCGATTTATTTATCGGCTTGGCGGGACAGCGTCCCGCCCAAGATGCTATTCATCAGGTGCTGAATTCATTGCAAGTGGGAGCCTCCGTTCAACTGGAGCGAGACCCAAATGACAAGATTAAGATCTATCACCAGAACCAGCTTATCAGCCAACTTTCTAAAAACGGCATACTGGAGTGGGGCAATCGCTTATCGCAGATCAAACATGCCCAGATTATTGCCATGATTCAACGCAGTAAGCATCAGGAAAATGAAGAGTATCAAGAGCGAATCCAAGTTGATAACTGGGAGATCCCGATCATCCAAATAGAAGTTGAATACTAGGTAGTAGAGACAGGTCTATTTCGGTGTAGTAATGATCTTATCCAACTCATGACGCTCCATTTGTCTGCGTTGCGACAATATGTAATCGGAGCACTTCGGGAAACCCTTCAAGGCGGGCGACCAATTTATCGCCCACTTCTACTGACCCCACACCAGCCGGTGTGCCGGTAAAAATCAAATCGCCCGCTTCCAGTTTTATATAGCGCGATACTTCCACAATTAATTCCGGAATCGACCACACCATATCGCGCCAGTTGCCGCGCTGTACTTCTTCACTGTTGCGCGTTAATACCAAATCTCCGAATTGTTCGAGATCGGCGAGCGTGCCTTGTTGAATAGCGGTACAAGGTGCTGAACCATCGAAGCCCTTGGCAAGCTCCCAGGGGCGCCCCATTTTTTTCACTTCTTTTTGGATGTCACGGCACGTCATATCCAAACCTACGGCAAAACCACTTACATAATCGGCAGCGTTTTCGCGCGCAACTTTATGGCCGGACTTTCCAATCGCAATGACCAATTCGATCTCATGTTCGACCTGTTGCGAAAAATCCGGGTGGATAAAGTCATCGCCATTTTGCGCCAGCGCACTCTGTGGTTTAAAAAAGAAAAACGGCGGCTCGCGATCCGGGTCGTGGCCCATTTCGCGTGCGTGCTCGGCGTAGTTGCGGCCGATACAAATAATTTTGTTAACTGCAAAATTTGAATCGTCCTTGCCAATAATGGGCAGTGAATAGCGAGACATATGTAGATCCATGAATTATGAAAGAAAATTAATCGAGGCCAGCGGCGTCGAGCGTTGCGTTATTTTCAGCGATATAACTATCTTTTAACTTCACATAATTATCCGCGGAATAAGTAAAAAAACGGCGCTCGCTATCTTTGAGCGGGCGCGCCTGTTTGACCGGTGAGCCGACATACAGAAATCCGGACTCAAGCCGCTTGCCGGGTGGCACCAGTGAGCCGGCGCCGATAATGACTTCATCTTCCACCACCGCACCATCGAGCACAGTGGTGCCAATTCCCACCAGCACGCGGTTGCCAATGGTACAGCCATGCAGACAGACCGAATGGCCGACAGTCACGTCATCGCCAACAATTAGTGGGTGGCCGGCCGGGTTATAGTCGCTGACGTGGGTGATGTGCAGGACCGAGCCATCTTGCACGCTGGTGCGCGCGCCTATGCGGATTTTGTGCATATCGCCGCGGATCACCACGCAGGGCCAAACGGATACGTCATCGCCCAATACCACATCGCCGATCACGACGGCCGATTCATCGACAAAAACCCGCGCACCTAATTGCGGCGAATGGCCTTGGTAATGTCTAATTGCGCCCATAGATATGCTCCTGAAAACCTGCTCATTGATGGGTGTATGATACGTCAAACCCCGCCCGTTTTTCGCCTCACGGAGTCACGCATGACCAATCCTTTACTCGCAAGCCATACCTTGCCGCCTTTTTCCGCCATTTCTGCCGAGCAGGTCACTCCCGCCATCAGTGAGTTGATCAATCAGGGGCGCGCCCAGCTCGAACAATTGCTCGCCGCGCTTTCCACTCCTACCTGGGAAAATCTGATTGCTCCGTTGGAGGTACAGGGCGATAAACTGGATCAGGCCTGGTCGCCGGTGAGCCATTTAAATTCCGTCGCCAACAGCGATGAATTGCGCAAGGCCTACACAGAAAGTGTGGCACTGTTGACGGATTACAGTACCGAATTCAGCCAGAACGAAGCGCTTTACAAGGCCTATCAACAGCTTGCCGACAGTGAAGGGTTTGCGCAATTAACCCAGGCGCAACAGCAAACCATCAACAACGCATTGCGCGATTTTCGTTTGGGCGGTGTGGCCTTAAATGAAACGGATAAAAAACGCTTCGGGGAAATCCAGAAACGTTTGTCAGAACTTTCCACGCAATTCTCCAACAATGTATTGGATGCTACACGGGCGTGGTTTAAACATTTCGATGATGCCGATGAACTTGCCGGTTTGCCGGAATCAGCGCTCGCACAAGCTGCACAGGCCGCTGCGCAAAAAGAATTGCAGGGTTATGTGATTACGCTCGATTTTCCTTCTTACTATGCGGTCATTACCTATGCTGACAATCGTGCCCTGCGCGAAGAAATTTACAGCGCGTATGTCACTCGCGCATCGGCGCAGGGGAAAAAAGCCGATGGCAGTTCTGCTGCAGAATTTGATAACACGGGCATTATTGCCGAAACATTGGCATTGCGACATGAACTGGCCCAATTACTAGGCTTTGCAAGTTATGCGGAGCGTTCACTCGCGAGCAAAATGGCGGAGACGCCGGCGCAAGTGTTGCAATTTTTAAATGAGCTTGCACAAAAATCCAAACCCTATGCAGAGCGCGATTACGCCGAGCTGCGCGAGTTTGCTTCACGCCATGGCTGTGCCGATTTGCAAGCGTGGGACACTGCGTATGTCAGCGAAAAGTTGCGCATAGAAAAATATTCAATATCGCAAGAAGAATTGCGCCCGTATTTTCCGGCCGAAAAAGTGATCGCCGGTATGTTTGAGATAGTGCAGCGATTGTTTGGAATTCAGGTAAAACAAGTTGTCGGGTTTGATACTTATCATCCGGATGTGCGCTTCTATCATATTTTCAAAAATGACCAACAGGTCGCCAGTTTTTATCTCGACTTGTTTGCGCGCGATAAAAAGCGCGGCGGTGCCTGGATGGCAGATTGCCGCGTGCGCCGTAAAACTGAAACCGGTGTGCAATTGCCGGTGGCATTCCTGACGTGCAATTTCACCCCGCCTGTAGGTGAAACTCCTTCGCTACTCACGCACGATGAAGTGACTACATTGTTCCACGAATTTGGTCACGGCCTGCATCATATGCTGACGCAAATTGATGTTGCCGCCGTGAGCGGAATTAATGGCGTTGCCTGGGACGCGGTGGAATTACCCAGCCAATTTTTGGAGAACTGGTGCTGGGAGCCGGAGGCGATTCCGTTAATTTCCGGTCACTACCAAACGGGTGAGTCATTATCGCAAACACTGCTCGATAAAATGCTCGCGGCAAAAAATTTCCAATCCGGTTTGCAAATGATTCGCCAGATTGAATTTTCATTATTTGATTTCCGTTTGCACGCTGAATACAACCCGCAAGCACCAAAATCGGCGCAGGATGTATTGAACGATGCGCGCGCACAAGTTGCCGTCATCAAACCACCGGCATTTAACCGTTTTGAAAATAGTTTCAGCCATATTTTCGCTGGCGGTTATGCGGCAGGTTATTACAGTTACAAATGGGCGGAAGTATTGTCGGCCGATGCCTATTCGCGTTTTGAAGAGGAAGGTATTTTTAATCAATTTACCGGCGAAAGCTTCCTGAACGAAATTTTGCAACAGGGCGGCAGCCAGGCACCGATGGAATTATTTAAAAAATTCCGCGGCCGTGAACCCAACATCGATGCACTCTTGCGTCATTCGGGCATTACCGACGTGTCAGGGGAGGCAGCCTGATGGCCTACAGCACCACACGCCGGTTTGTCGCGGGCGCCGTTTGCCCGCGCTGTTCAGAAATGGACAAACTCGTTGTCTATAACGAAGAGGATAAAGATTATCGTGAATGCGTTGCCTGCGGTTATAAAGAGGAAATGCGTTTTAAACCGGTCGCGCGTGAATTGGAGACGCGCGTGAATCAAACCGAAGAAGATAAAAATGATGTGCAAGTGGTAAACATTTTATCTTTCGATAAAAACAATAAAATCTGATTTATCATTTTATAGACTGGATTTTGGTGAAAATTCCATCAGGATCCAGTGTTAATTCCTTAACGTTTTTACTGTTTTTTTTGGCTCGTCCTGCTAACAGTTCCAGCTCAACTTTTCACTGGCTTTTCAATCGATGGCTGCGTCTATTTCAGCTCAGCTCAGTCTTAATAAATGCAAATTTGTGTAAATGCGTAACAGCTCCCGAGGTTATTAGTGATCTGCATCCAATTCAACTTGTTGTCATAATGAACATATGATACTTGTATGCATGAAATCCAGAGAACTTTTTGACGCTGTCATTGCGCCCTTAACAATAACTGCAATGGCGGTAATTTGGCTGAGGCTGATATATAGCCCGGCTTCCAGTATTCGCTTTGGCTTCAAGGCGAGATTTGCCTGGTTTGTAAGCAGCTATCGCCTGTGATCAATCGGGTAAGGCAACAGCAGTACGGCAAAATCCTGACCATAACTAATCCAATTAAGGAGAGCTTCATGTATAAAACAGCAAAATTTAAAAAGAAACTCATAGCAACAGTCATCGCTTCAACAGCAGTTACCGGCTTTAGCGGCTACGCTACCGCTCAGGATGATGTTGTCGAAGAAGTCACCGTAACGGGTATTCGCGCCTCCATGGAGCGCGCGATGGACGTAAAACGCCAGTCCGCAGGTGTGGTTGACGCCATTAGCGCAGAAGATATGGGTAAGTTTCCCGATACCAACCTCGCTGAATCTCTGCAGCGCATCACCGGTGTTTCTATTGACCGTACCAACGGTGAAGGCTCTCGCATTACCGTGCGTGGATTTGGCCCTGATTACAATATGGTCACACTGAACGGAAGAACACTTCCAACGGGTAGCGCCTATGGTGGTAGCTCAGGTGCCGATGCATCAACACGTGGCGGTAACTCACGGGCATTTGATTTCGCGAACCTTGCTTCTGAATCAGTATCTGCGGTGGAAGTGTACAAAACCGGTAAAGCTAATGTTGCTGCAGGTGGTATTGGCGCATCAGTAAATATCAAGACTGCGCGTCCATTGGATAATGACGGCTTCAAGGCATCTATTGGTGCTAAAGCGGTCGCGGATACTACTAATCGTACAGGCAGCGATATCACGCCGGAAGTTTCCGGTTTGGTGAGCTGGGCTGATGACGATGACGTGTTTGGTGTGTCGCTGAGTGCAAGTTATCAAGAGCGTGACTCAGGTTACACCGGCGCTACCGTTAACGATTGGACCACTGCAGTATGGGGTGGCGGTGATAGTAGCACCATATATAACAATCCAGCCTCAAGCCCAATATTCGCTAATGCTCCCGCTGTTGGGCAGCTCTACTCTCGTCCCAATGATGTTCGTTATACATTTGCTGATCAACAGCGTGACCGTACCAATGCACAGCTGACTTTCCAATACCGACCTGTCGAGAATCTGACAGCCACTTTGGACTATACCTTCGCGCAAAAAAATCAAACCGAGCATCGTGGTGAAGTAACTACCTGGGTACAAAATGGTTCCTATCTGGAATATGTTGAATTTGATAATTCAGCTATCAAGACTCCTAAAATCATCACTGAAAGCTACAGCCCTGAGACAAGAGACATTGGTTTTGCCCAGCAATATCGTTCTCAGGAAGATACGTTGGAATCAACCGGTTTAAATCTGAGTTGGGAAGTTAATGATCAATTAACATTAAATGTCGATGTGCATGATTCAACGTTAGAAAGTATGCCTACAGGTCCAGGACATTCCGGTGAATTGGATGTTGGTGTTGGCGCTCCGATTAAAACGGGTGCAAGCTGGGAGTTCAGTGGTAGAGATATTCCTAGCTGGACTCAGACAATAAATGGAACTCTGGATGAAAATGATCTTAGCTCATCTGTTATGCGTGTGTGGTCAGCTGAGCAAGTATCTGATGTAACCCAAGCTAAAGTAGATGCTCAATGGAAATTCGATGACGGTCGTTTTGATTTTGGTATTGAGCGTCGTGAAATGGGTTCCAATACTATTAATTACAACGGCAATAATAATCAGGTGCTGGGCGGCTGGGGTGCTTCCGCTCCAGGTGAATTCCCTGCCGGATTGTTTGAGCCTTTCAATGTGGCTGGAGAGTTTAACGACGTTAGTACTGGAAATTCACCCGCTATTGGTTACCGTGCGGATGCACGTCAATTAGCTGATTTCCTGGTGGGCAAATATAACGGCGCTGAGAAAGCTTATATCGGTGTTGAGGACACCCAACTTGCCAGTGTCCGCAACAGCAAAAGTAACAACGATATTCAAGAAGATACAGATGCCGTCTATTTCCAATTAGGCACTACTGGTCAACTGGCTGGGCTTGAAGTTGATGTGTTGGCAGGTTTACGCTACGAGTCAACTAAACAAGTTTCATCATCTGATACACCGCTCTTGTCTCATTTCGTCTGGCAATCTGATAACGACTTCCAGCAGGTCTCGCTGCCAGCAGGTACCATAACCGTTGCTAAAAACAACTATGACGCATTGCTGCCAAACCTGGATCTATCGGTGAAATTAACTGACGACATCGTGAGCCGGTTTTCATATAGCAAAACGATTGCCCGTCCCGGCTTGGGATCACTTGGTGCAGCTATCAGTGGTTATGGAATTAATGGATCGAGTTTGAACGATGGTACAACCGTTCGTGCAAACGGAAATAACCCCAACCTTATTCCGTTGGAATCAAGCAACTTTGACTTGTCGGTAGAGTGGTATTTTGATGATGCCAGTTATGTGTCGGCAGGTCTTTGGGAAAAACGCGTTCTGAATTTTGTGGGAACCGAGCAAGTAGAGCGTACGATTGGTGATATTCGTGATCAGACTGCAGGCCCCAGAGCTCAAGCAGCTAGAGCGGCGCTTCAAAGCAGAGGTTTTGGCACCGATGATGGCCAGATTTTCGCAATGATGGCTGTTCTTCGCGATCCGGCTCAATTCCCGAACGGCGCTGATGATTACAGCGATGCATTAGTACAACCATTAGGTGAAGGCTGTACACAACCAAGTTGTGATTTTACCCCTAACGCTGATGATCCTTTAATGCTGTTCACCATGAGCAGTCCGGTGAATAACCAGGAAGCAAAAATTTACGGTGCAGAATTTGCTGCGCAACACTTCTTCGGTGAAACCGGGTTTGGTGTAATGGCTAACTACACCATCGTAAAAGGTGACATTAGTTTCGATAACATGGATATTACTGCAAACCAATTTGCACTATTGGGTCTCAGCGATACTGCAAACCTGGTGTTGATGTATGAAAACTATGGTGTCGAAGCCCGTCTTGCCTATAACTGGCGTGATAAGTTCCTGAATAGAACCGGCGCCGGTGCTAATAACCCTGGTTATATTGAAGCATACTCACAAATTGATGCGAACGTGACTTACCATATCACCGATGATTTGGCTGTATCACTCGAAGGTATAAACATTACCGGAGAAGATCGTCGAGAGCATGCTCGCAACAAAAACATGTTGTGGGGCTATGATGACTTGGGTGCTCGCTACCAAGTGGGTGTTCGTTATACCTTCTAAGTATTACGCTGAAGGTTGTTGATAAAAAGAGTCGCCCAGGCGGCTCTTTTTTATCGCTAAACCATAATAAATTGTTCTGCTTGCCGGTAATATTTATGCAAAAAATAGAGTTATTAAACAACATTGCCCATGAGCACTTAAGAGTAAACTCAAAATTTTCAGCTGAGTTGGGTGATAATGTTGCCAGCACCATCACCTATTTGACTGAATTTTCCGATGTTCAAAAAGAGTATCCAATTTTGTGCCGTAAAAATCCTGATAACGGTGAATACCAGGCTGTTGTATTCTTTGGATTGCAAAAAGATGAAAATTTATTTTTGACAGAAGTGGACTTGGCAAACCAACGATACTTGGGGTGGCGTGCTGACTATGTGCCGGCAGTGATGGCGAGAGGACCTTTTTCAATTGGAATTCAACGTGAAATTATCAATGGGGCAGAAACACATAATCCTGTTGTACACATAGATATGAATCACCCCAAAGCAGTGTGTGAAGATGGGCAAGCGTTATTTTTAGAAAATGGAGGCTACAGCCAGTACTTGAATCACATTTCAAAGGTACTGGACTCTATCAATGATGGAATGTATCTAACAAAGTTAATGTTTGATGCATTTAGCAAGCATCAGTTATTAGAGGATGTAGTGTTGGATATAGAATTTCAAAATCAGGATAAATTAAAAATCACTGGATTTGAAACGATCAACGTTGACAAATTATCCCAACTGAATGGAGCAGCCCTTGAGGAGCTTAATAAAGCAGGCTTTCTTGAAGCAGCTTATTTTATTGTTGCATCAATGTCTAATATCAGTAAATTGATTGACTGGAAAAATCGCAAGTTGGTAGCGGGAGATAATTGACTTTGAAAAAAACAAAGATTTTGCATGGAATTAATCCACATAATATTCCAAGGGATGTAATTACTTCCGCAGAACCTGTTGTTTTTAAACAGTTGGTTAGTGATTGGCCTATCGTACACGCGGGTCAAATTTCCGACCGGGCATCAGTCGACTACCTGAAATCATTTTATAATGGTAGTCCTACTATCGTATGTAAAATCCCTGCTGAAAATAAAGGCAGAATGTTTTACAACGAAAATTGTACCAAGCTCAATTATGAAAGTTTTAAAGGACGTATTGATGAAACCCTCGATGCTATTTTAGATGGGATGCATCAAACAGATAGCCCGGCGTATTACATTGCATCCAATATTATTGACACACATTTGCCAGGATTTAGTGAAAAAAATAACTTTGTAATTCCGAGGGATAAGCATGTTGATGCAATGGAAGAGAGAGTCAGTATATGGATCGGCGGTGCAACGACAGCCACCTGTCATTTTGATGCGTTAGATAATATAGCCTGCTGTGTTGCGGGCAAGCGTAGGTTCACACTTTTTCCCCCGGATCAAATAAGCAATCTTTATCCTGGGCCACTGGAGCCAACACCCGGTGGGCAAGTCATTAGCCTGGTTGATTTTAAAAATCCTGATTTTCAAAAATTTCCTAAATTCAACGATGCACTTTTAATTGCTCAAGTTGCCGACCTGGAGCCAGGGGATGCTTTATATATACCCGCCATGTGGTGGCATCACGTAGAGAGCCTGGAGCCTTACAATATTTTGGTTAATTACTGGTGGGAAGATGCTCCTGCCTTTTTGACGTCGGGTATGAATGCGCTGTACGCGGCGATGCTTGGAATTCGCGATAAATCTGCACATGAGCGAGAAGCCTGGAAGCACGTTTTCAATCATTATATTTTTGATGGAACTGAAAAATCCAACGCCTTTATTCCAGTAGAGGCAAGAGGGTTTTTACATACCCTGGATAGATTAGGCGTTAGAAAATTAAGAGCCTTACTTATTAATAAATTAAATCGTTGATGCCCATAAGTGACAAATAAAGAAATGATGAATAAAAAAATGAAGGTAGTGATTGCCGGAGGTGGTACGGCTGGTTGGATTGCAGCGGCTGCGCTGTCGAATCAAATGGGCGAACTTCTCGATATCACTTTGGTGGAATCTCAGGAAATAGGAACAATTGGTGTTGGTGAAGCCACCATCCCACCCATGAGAACTTTTCATCGATTATTGGGTATTAATGAGCAGGAGTTTATGAGGGCAACAAATGCTACTTTTAAACTCGGTATTCAGTTTGAAAATTGGAAACAAATTGGTGAAAAATATTTTCATTCCTTTGGTGTTACCGGCAAACAAACATTAATTACTGACTTCATCCACTTTTGGCTCAGAGGCCGGAAGCTGGGGATAGCTGATGAGTTTGGTGATTATTGCCTTGAGTATAAAGCAGCATTAAAGGATCTATTTTCTATTAATGACCAAGCCAAACTAAATTATGCATTTCATCTCGATGCCGGGCGTTACGCCAGCTTTCTCAGGGGGCGAGCTGAAGCCCGCGGTGTAAAGCGAGTGGAGGGGAAAATAGCAGAGGTACAGCAAAATCCTGAGACTGGTTTTATTGCTTCACTTAAAATGGATTCGGGCCAGGAAATACAAGGTGATTTATTTTTAGATTGCACGGGTATGAGAGGCTTATTGATCGAGCAGTCTTTGCAGACAGGGTTTGAGGAATGGGGGCATTGGTTACCCTGTGATAGTGCTATTGCAATACAAACTGAAACTACTGTTCCTGCGGTGCCCTATACAAGATCGATTGCGCATCACGCTGGTTGGCGTTGGCAAATTCCGTTGCAGCACAGAGTAGGAAATGGATTGGTTTTTTCCGGTCGTTACTTGTCCGATGATGAAGCGATCAATATGTTGCTGTCGGGTGTGGACGGGAAAGTACTCACTGAGCCTAAAGTCATAAAATTTAAAACGGGTAAACGCAAAAAAGCCTGGAATAAAAATTGTATTGCAGTGGGCCTTGCCTCTGGCTTTTTGGAGCCGCTGGAGTCAACCAGTATTCACATGATAATGACAGCGATAACCCGTTTGTTACAGCTGTTTCCGCATGGTGAGATCAAGCAGTCAATTGTTGACGAGTACAATGCTCAGGCAGAAAGTGAATTTATAAGAATCAGGGATTTCATTATATTGCACTACAAAGCGACAGGGCGGGATGACAGCCCCTTTTGGCGCTATTGTAAGGACATGGAGGTTCCTAATGATCTTAGGCATCGAATAAATATTTTTAAAGATTATGGAAAATCCTACCAGGTTGAAGGTGAATTATTCCGCCTGGATTCCTGGACTCAGGTTATGCTTGGGCAGGGAATTGTCCCCTCGTCATATCATCCTATTGTTGATTTGATGTCGGAGCGAGAATTGCAACACTTCCTGAATAATGTTGCCGCCGACGTTAATAGAAACATGGCAACACTATCAACACATCAAGATTTTGTTAATAGGTACTGCGGCAGGATGTGATTTTTAAAATGGGCGCAGATACGATGCAACATTCTCTAATATTAAAACTACACCCTGAGCTTTCCTACAAGTTCTACTCTGTTGGGAAAGAGAGAACGCCCTTACTTGTTATTGATAACTTTATTCAAGACGCACATTTATTGGTGGATTTTTGCGTAGCAAACATAGATTTTAGCAAAGTAGACAGTTTTTATCCGGGGCTGCGCATGGCAGCTCCTAACAGGTATATTCACACCATTAATTACTATCTGGCAGAATTATTGAGTAATGTATTCGGATTAACGCAAGACAAAATAGCCGGAGGAAAAGCACTTTACTCCATGGTAGTAACATTCCCGGATCAATTAGAGATCAACCAATGCCTCCCGCACATTGATTCATATGTAAGTGGTGATCTTGCCTGTATTCATTATCTCTGCGGGAAAGAAAAAGGCGGTACTTCACTGTATCGGCATAGAAAAACCGGTTATGAAAAAATCACCAGTGAAACTATCGATCATTACAAGCAATCAGTAGTAGATGAAGGTGCTTTGGAATTTTCAAGAAAATCCTACATGAACGGATCTAATAACTATTTTGAACAAATTGCGGAAGTTGATGCAATATTTAATCGCATGATTATTTATCCATCGAATATTTTACACTCGGGCAACATAGCACCAGATTTTAATTTTGATCCAAATCCGGTAACGGGGCGGCTGACATTGAACTCGTTTATCTTTAGCAAGCGCGATCCAGAAATATAATATGCATCGAGATTGGCCAAGTCATCCAAGGATCTAATGCTGATAGAGTTTGTATTTTGACGCTGCTGTGCTTTTTTATAATTTTTGTAAATTAAATTTTATAAGTGAAAATCAATAAATAAATTTTCGTTAGAATTTTTATAAGCATTGTTGTTGTGCTCTTGCATACAAGATGATCTGTGCGTCATAATAAGCTTGTTATTACAACATCTAATTCTACGCAACGGAGCTTGCTATGCTTGCATTAAAATTCCGCAGTATTTATTCCCCTGTTTCGGCCGTTCTATTTTTATATTTCACTTTTTCATCTGGTGTTTACGCCCAAACAAAAACTACCACATACGCATACGATGCATTGGGACGCCTGACCTTTGTAACCGATCCGGCAAATGGTAATCGCGATTATGATTACGACAATGCAGGTAACAGGCTTCTTGTTTCAACCAATACTGCTAGCGACGCAGCCGCTGAGCCTGGACCGGCTATCTTGCCTGCCCCCACAAACCTGTACAAATCTTTAATTGCCAGTTGCGCTTGGAAAGCCACCTGGAATCCTGTATCTGGAGCCGCTAAGTATCTGGTAAAGGATACTAACGGGGCAAGCCAATGGGTCACTGTCACCGAGGCCTATGTGGCGTGCCCTGTAGGTAATTCATCAGCCAATATGCCAAAAAGCGTAGAGGCATGTAATGTAAGTAATATTTGCGGGACTAAAGCAAATTTTTAATTAACAGGGAATAAAAAAATGAAAAAAATATTATTTTTACTGTTGGGATTTTCCTGTTCAGTTCTCGCGCTTGATGACAATCCGATTGCACCACCATCCGATGAATTGGTAGATAAATTTGGTGTGAATTTGCAAACCGGGCAGCTTTCACGACGGCTTAATACAGTTTCTATCGGCGGCGAACTTGGTTTAAGTCATCATGTTGAGCTTTACACCGATTTTTTGTCAGACGGTAATAAAGGATTTGTTGATGGTTTTGCAGGCTCTGTGACTTCAAAAAAAATCTCCGATAATGTAGTTCAGATCCTGACGAATGCTAATGGTGATGTAACTGCAATTCGTGATACCGGCACCTATCAACCTACCTTCACTCACTTGCGCGTCATGCGAGCCTATGGGCCGGCAGGTACTCAGGACTTTTTGGTGTATCAAAATGGCCTTGTGAATCATGATAATACCGCTACGACTGGATATATCTATAAGCCTGTGGGGGATACTCGTCATTCCCTAACAGAAAGTGCCGATAAAAAATACCTTACCTGGACCACCCCAAACGGTATTGAGTCAAAATACGAGAGGAGCTTAAATTCAGGCACTCAGAGTGCAGGTGCTGGTGCAAAATTAAAAGAAGTTACTTACCCTAACGGTTTTAAAGTGCGAGTAAACAGTACGGATGTTACAACCAATACTGGGTTCATGTTGAAATACCAACTGAGAACACTTTCGAGGTTAAGTACTTTTGATCAAATGGTGGCAATAAATCTTGCACACCAATACTGTGCCTCGAGTGCTGCAACTTGTTCTATAGCCGAATGGCCGTCAGCAACGTTCACATGGCCAGATGGTACTCCAGGTGTTTTCAGGCAACCCGGATTACCGCCATCCAGTTATTTAGTCAAAATGACAACTGGAGCTGGAGTAACTGACATTCAGTATCAACCAGAGAATATTTGTATAAAAGAAGGTGGTAGCGAGGATGCGAACTGCGCTGCTTTGCCGCTCGGCGGAACGAAATGGTATCCGCGCTTGCGTAGCATTAGAACACCCGAAAGCAATGTTCCCAATTATCAATACACCTATAAAAACCGAGGTACCTATAATGGCGAAGTTATAGCCTATCGCGAAGTAGATAAGAACGGCATGGATATTAATTCAGGTTTCAGCAGTGCCTACACCTATTGGAGTCTTAGTTCTACTACAGGGCAGATTACTAACGCAACACTGAATGGAACAGATTCACAGGGTTATTCCGGGCCGACTATAAACTCATATAATGCCAATGTTACTTGGGGTAATGGTGAGACCTGGGTTGTATCATCCCAGTACGAACTTAATGTGATCGAGTCTGTGACTAATAAAAAGAGTGGTACTTATTTATATCATAAGGATTCACGGCATTTTGTGGAGAAGTATTATCCAGTGGCAGGCCGAGGACCAAAGCAACATTATTATTACGATGGACCGCGCGACAATCTCAATAAAATTAATGTGATTAGTGCATCTGGCAGCGAAACTCTTTTGCAAGAGGCCGGCTATGCAAATACATGTATCTATCCCAAAATTTGTAACAAACCTTTGTGGATCAAAGATGCTCGGGGCAATGTGACCGACTACGAATATGACCCGCAAGGACGTTTTGGTAATCCGATTAAAATCACCGCTCCTGTTAATAAAAATGGTGTGCGAGCCGCTACGGTTTACAACTATGAACCTATGTATGCCTATTACAAAAAAGATGGCGAAGCTATCACCCAGGATCCAGATCCTGTGTGGATGCTGGCGAGTGAGCACACCTGTCGCACCACTGCAGCCACCAGTACCGGTTGCTTGGGTGGTGATCTTGATATGGTTAAAACGTCTTACCACTATGGACCGCAAAACGCATCACAATCTAACAATCTATTGTTGCGGGGAAAAAGTGTAACTGCCGAAAGTAACCCTTCAACCCTGGAGACACGGGTATGGTGTTATGAGTATGACAAGTACGGCAAATTGATTGGTGAAATTGCACCTAAAGGCAATTCCACTAATTTGCAAAGCTGCCAGTAAGGAGACGACAATGAAAATTTCAGGAATGAACAATAATTTGCCCGTGCTGTTTACATTTATTTTATCAGTAGTCATTTTATTCAGTGGGTTTACACAGGCTGCGCAGTATGAAGGCCAACATAAAACGGCTTATCGAACTTCAGCAACAGGTTTGCAGCTTGGTGTTATCCAGCCAGATGCAGATGGTGATTCCCTCAACTTTATTGCGCAACGTTTTATTTATGGCGACTCTGCTCGCCCTGCGTTGGTTACGCAAATTGAATCCGGTAATTTGGTTTACTGGTTGGACGATACCATTGCTCCCGCTCAATGGACGAATTACACGGTATTCACCACTCGCGGTTTTGAATATGACAATTATGGCCGCAAAATCAAGGAGTGGATAAAAGGTACGAATGGCACTATTGAAATGCTGTCCCAGTACACTTACAACCCCAAAGGGTTGGTTCAGTGTAAAGCGCGGCGAATGAATAAAGCGGTTTATAACTCGCTGCCATCCGATGCTTGTTCGCAAAGCACACCTGGGGCTGAAGGTCCGGATAGGATCACACGTTATACCTATAACGATTTGGACCAGGTGCTGACGGAAGAGCGAGCTGTGGGTACTTCACTCGCACAAGTTTATGTAACCAATACCTATCAGGATTACTTACTCAAAACCCAAACGGATGCTAACGGGAATAAAACCGAACTTAAATATGATGATATTGGTCGTATGACCCATCGTTATTATCCTTCCAAAACTGCTGTTGGTACGGTGAGCACCACGGACTACAACCAATACGGTTACGATGCCAATAACAACATTACGATGGAGCGTAAGCGCAATGGCGCGGTGATTAATTTTCAGTACGACAACAACAATCGTTTGATACTGAAAGATTACGTCAATAACACCCAAACTGCAGATACTTATTACAACTACGACCTGCGCGGCATTACTTTGCATTCCCGTTTTGGTAGTGATACCGGCGAAGGAATAATTAATAAACCCGATGGTTTTGGCAACATTATCCAAACCGATACGACCCTCGGTGGAATTACCCGAACCCTGCGCTACACCTACGATCTCAATAACAATCGCACCCGCGTCACCCACCCGGATAATGTCTGGTTCCAATACGATTTTGATAATCTGAATCGTGTTAATCGTTTGAGCGAAACTGTTATTCCCATGCTGGAGGTGACTTACCATACGGCCGGGCGTCGCAGCGCCATTTTGCGCAACTACAATGCCGGTACAGGTACGGTTGCTACACGCACGGATTATCAATTTGATAATGCCCAACGCTTGTGGAATCTGGTTCAGGATTTCCCGAATACAGCGTTGGATCTCACCAATACGTTTACCTACAACCCGGCGAACCAGGTAACGCAGCTCACGCAAAGCAATGCCTTGTACCAATACAGCGGTAATGAAAACCGCGCGGGTGCCTATGCTATCAACGGCTTGAATCAATACACCACGGTGAATGGTGCAGGAGTTGGCTACGACAACAATGCCAACCTTACCAGCGACAATGGCGCAATCTATCAATACGACGATGAAAACCGTTTGCGCAGTACCAGCGGTACGGGTATCTCTGCATCAACCTTGAAATACGATCCGCTTGGTCGCTTATATGAAACCACTATCGCCGGTGTTGTTACGCGTTTCCTTTACGACGGTGATGCGCTGGTAGCGGAATACAACAGTGCCGGTACGCTCACGCGTCGTTACGTACATGGTGACCAGGTTGATCAGCCTTGGGTGCAATACAACAGTTCTGCTACAGGCCCAAACAATTGGCGTTATTTGCATGCAGATCACCAAGGCAGCATTATTGCGCACAGCTCGGTGAACGGTGCCCAACTTGCCGCATTAAGTTACGATGCATATGGTATTCCCAAATCCACCAACAGTGACCGCTTCGGCTACACTGGACAGGCATGGTTAAAAGAGTTGGGATTGTTCCATTACAAAGCGAGGATGTATTCGCCGAAGTTGGGAAGGTTTTTGCAAACGGATCCGATTTTTTACGCAGACAACATGAATATGTATGCGTATGTGGGAAATGATCCGGTTAACCGCACAGATCCATCAGGCATGTGTTGGATTTTTACCCCGTTGTGCATAGCATTAACAACGGGCGGTGCCACTGCCACAACAACAGTTGCTGTAACTACAACAACTATCACAGCGACCGAATTGGCAGTCGGAACTGTTGCAGGTACAGCAATAGCTGCTACTGCAATAGCTGTAAAAAATGAATCGGCGGAAACTCCCAAATCTCCTGAAATAAAACCTGGTGAAGTTGCTGGTCAAACTCCTGAAAAAATTGATGAAATTGCTAAAGATAAAGGTTTAATTCCTAAGGGGCCAAATCCTCAGGCTGGTCAAGGCTCTTATACAGATCCTGTTACAGGTAAGCAAAGAATTCTTATCCACCCCGATGCAGACTGCGGGCCTCATTGCCATGTGAACGACTCAGAGGGAAATAGACTTGATGAGAAAGGTAATAAAGTTCCGCCTGAGTCACCTGAAGCCCATTTGCCATTAGGTAAATAATTAAGATGGAGACGCAAAATGCATGATTGGGTTTTTTTAGAACTTAATTTTCTGTGGCACGATGGAAGTTGTAATTTAAAATTTAAAGATGCCACATCGTCAGAAAAATTTATTACCTCTATCGGTGTGCGTAAATTGACTGTCCCTAGGCAAGAAGAGTGGGGTGAAAGTGTTTGCGTAAATAAAATTAGTGGGCCAATTCAGGAAAATGGATTTGAATTACTAAAGATAGAAATGCAATCAGGAGATCAAATAATCCTTGAAGCAGCAAAAATAAATATGCCCGAAAAAAACTAAGGCTTTTAAAAAGCGCGATTTTAGAAATAACAAAACCCACGATCAGTTTACTGGTCGGGGGTTTTGTTTTTATGAGTGTTTGGGATTTTGTTGTTACTCCGCCGTCAACACCAAACACCCCTGCATCACCCGAATCGTCATCGGTGATCATTCGTGATCCAGCCTGTTCCAGCCAATGCCTCTTGAGCTGCAACTAGGACGGTTGCCACACGCACGGATTATCAATTTGATAATGCCCAACGCTTGTGGAATCTGGTTCAGGATTTCCCGAATACAGCGTTGGATCTCACCAATACGTTTACCTACAACCCGGCGAACCAGGTAACGCAGCTCACGCAAAGCAATGCCTTGTACCAATACAGCGGTAATGAAAACCGCGCGGGTGCCTATGCTATCAATGGCTTGAATCAATACACCACGGTGAATGGTGCAGGAATTGGCTACGACAACAATGCCAACCTTACCAGCGACAATGGCGCAATCTATCAATACGACGATGAAAACCGTTTGCGCAGTACCAGCGGTACGGGTATCTCTGCATCAACCTTGAAATACGATCCGCTTGGTCGCCTATTCCAGCCAACGCCCCTTGAATTGCAACTAGGGTACCGTTCTTGTGACGGGTACTGCATCTTGCGCCGATAGTCATACACCATGCGTCCATTCTTGATCTTACGAAGGCTGGGTATAAATATTAAATTGGAGAAGAGTATTAGAAAATTGAAGTCAGGCCAGCTATTAACACTGTAAAGCTGTCAATCAATAATCGGTAACTCACCATACAATTCGGCTTCTTTATGGGGAGCATTAATTTTCCAATAAGCTTTTCACTAACTCCCACAACCCCTGCGTCGGCAAGCTTAACCAATTCGCATCGTAATGCGCTTTAAAAATAGTATTGATACGGTTATCAATGCTACACAACGCGAGTGTGGCTTCATTTTGTTGCTCAGCATGAACTGCAATTATTGATTTGGCGGTACTGCGATACTCATCATAAAATGCAGTGCGTGATAATGTTAAATAATGAATAGCCAGTTCGCTGCATTTTTCTGCTTCAGCCAATACATCCGTGGTTTTGATATTGCGGATTGCTACCGCAGCGGCGTCATCAAATGAGCAGAGCATATCGGCGACATCATTAAACGGGCTGTTGTGTAAATCGGCGGCGATACTGTGGCCGGTGCTCTCTTCTTCAAAGTTGGCAAAATAGGCATCACCGCGTACGACCAACACACGTGCTAAATGCAAATTCCCGTGGATACGTGTGCGAATACCGCCGCTTGCACGGCTGGCGAGCGTAGTAATTAATTTGGTGATTGCTTTGCTGTTGGCCTGCAATGCATCGACTATGTCGGCGCCCGCCACCGAGCGACATTCGCTGAGTAATTGCAATGCATGGGTGAAATTTTCAGTAGTATTTGCAGCCCATTCGCTCGCATCCGGTTTGGTCATTTTTTTGCTGCCGAAGCGTGGATTGTCGCTCTTCTGCGCCAGGATCATGTGCATCTCACCCAATCGTTTGCCGAGTATGCGTGCAAAATTGCACAGCTCTTCCAGCGGTGGGCATTGGCGATCCATAGAGGAACTGCCGCTGCTGGTTTGATCGCGGAAGGCGCGCTCCAAAATATTTTGTGCCCACTGCCAGGCATCGCCCTGATTACTTTCGTAACCTTGCAAAATCATTAGTGTGTGCGCGTTGTCCTGTTTGTTGACGCGGCGTACTTCACCCAGTATTGGTGGAATGTTATTGAAATTGTGCGCGATTAAATAATTGCTGATTTCAATTTCCGGATGTAATCCATCAATTAATCGGCGCACCGGTTTAAGTACCATCGCCTCGCCCACGACAACGGCACAGTTGGCTTGTTTAGTGGCGACGAGATTAATTTCTTCATCGGCTTTTTCTTCCATATCCAACAGCAGTTGTGTGGGAATGTAATGAATTTCACCGTCTTCCCATTGCTCTACCACATGGTCGCGCAGGTTGCGGATAACTTTCCGACTGAAATCGGGTAAGGTGAAGGCATCAGTCAACAATCCCACTGTGCGTTTTTGGCGCAGGCGTGCGATGGCTAATTGTTGCGATAAAGTTCCCGCCTGATTGTCCGGCACAAACGCGAGTGGCAAATAGTAATACTCGGGTGTTGCGCGACAATTTAATTCCACTTCCACCAAGAGATAAGAATTTGTTTCATCGCCAAAGGTATTGGCGTGCAGCATACGCACTTCATTTGCTGGCTCGCCGGGATGGCAAACCCAGGGGCGCTTGGGCAAATAGGCGGGTAAGGATTCCTGTTCAAGCGTAGTGCGCGCAGGCAATTGCAATAAATCCGTTAGGCCTTGCTTGATAATCAGCGTTGGCAATTCCGGCATTGTTTCAATTGGAGCTACATACCAGGCCGGCATTTGTGTTTCATCGGCGAGTAAAAACCAATAAAAACCGTAGGGCGGTAATGTCAGCAAATAATTTAATTTGGTGATGGGCGGGAATAAGGTACCACCGATCATTTCTACCGGCGCTTTGCCTGCATAAATTGAAAGATCCAATTCAGCCGCCTGCGCCGCGCGCGACATATTGGCGACGCAGAGAATAATTTCTGTCGTCCCTTCAGGGTTGGTGTATTCGCGAATATACGCGAGTATGCGCCGGTTAACGGGAGTGAGAATTTTCAGGCTGCCGCGCCCAAAGGCTTTCTGCTGTTTGCGCACTGCCAACATGCGGCGCGTCCAATTCAGCAGCGAGTGAGTATCGCGCGCTTGTGCTTCTACATTAATTGTTTGGAAGCCATAGAGCGGATCCATAATGGCGGGTAAGGTCAGGCTTGCAGGATCAGCGCGGGAGAAGCCGCCGTTACGGTCGTTCGACCACTGCATCGGCGTGCGCACACCGTGGCGATCACCGAGAAAAATATTATCGCCCATCCCGATTTCATCGCCGTAATAAATTGTCGGTGTACCCGGCATGGACAGCAGTAAACTATTCAGTAATTCAATGCGGCGACGATCGCGTTCAACCAGCGGCGCGAGGCGGCGGCGAATACCCAAGTTCAAACGCGCGCGCTTGTCGACGGCGTAGTGATTCCACAAATAATCGCGCTCGTGATCAGTCACCATCTCCAGCGTCAATTCATCATGGTTGCGCAAAAAAATGGCCCACTGGCAATTCTCGGGAATGTCGGGCATTTGCCGCAGGATATCAATAATCGGAAACCGGTCTTCCTGCGCGATAGCCATATACATACGCGGCATCAGCGGAAAGTGAAATGCCATATGGCATTCGTCGCCGTTGCCAAAATATTGCTGGATATCTTCCGGCCATAAATTCGCTTCAGCCAGTAACATGCGGTCGGGATATTGCGCGTCCAGATACGCACGGATTTGTTTGAGCACTGCATGGGTCTCGGGCAAATTTTCGTTGCCGGTGCCTTCGCGCTCGATTAAATAAGGGATTGCATCCAGGCGCAAACCATCGACACCGATATCAAACCAGAAACGCATAATGCTCAGCACTTCCTTGAGCACATCCGGATTATCAAAATTCAAATCGGGTTGGTTGCTGTAAAAGCGATGCCAGAAATATTGGCCGGCGACCGGGTCCCAGGTCCAATTGGAATTCTCGGTATCGGAAAAAATAATACGCGTACCTTCGTATTTTTGGTTGGTGTCAGACCACACATAAAAGTTGCGCGCGTTGGAATCTTTCTTTGCTTTGCGCGCTTTTTGGAACCAGGGATGTTGGTCGGAAGTATGGTTGATAACCAGTTCGGTAATGACTCGCAGGCCGCGCTTGTGTGCTTCCTTAATAAAGCGGCGCGCATCGGTCATGGTGCCATAGGCGGGATAGATAGCACGGTATTCAGCAATATCATATCCATCGTCGCGCATAGGTGATGGATAGAAAGGCAGTAACCAAATTGCATTCACACCCAGTTCGGCGATGTAGTCCAGCCGCTCGATCAGTCCGGCAAAATCACCGATTCCGTCATTATTGGAATCAAAGTACGATTTCACGTGTACTTGATAAATAACGGCATCCTTGTACCAGCTCGGATCATTTAAAAACGCATGATGCCCGGATTTTTTTGCCATAAGCTGCCCCACTTTCCCCGGTTAAATTTTCCGTGTGAATTTCGACGGTAACACCGCTCACTAAAATTTATTAAAATTGCAAATAGCAGACCAAATTGGTGCCAGAGTCATAAGCGGTAGCGGTTATAAATTAAAAAAATTATCGCCTGAACTCTTGGTTCAGCATCTTTCACTGTAAAATCACTACGTCCACTTTACCTTACTAACACCACTGTCTTCTTGCTGTTCTTCACTGCTAGCCCTTGAAAAAATTACAAATTTTGTGCGTTGAATAAGCATTAAAGTAGTAAACAGCTTTTTTCATAGAACTTCAGTAATACTCCACTCAGTGCGTCATGACACCTAATTTTCAATTAACTTCACTTAAATCAACATGCTCTGTGCGCCATCCCACTTAGCCGGGCATTATATTTTTATTAAGCCATCGTTCAGCAAATTGGCCTTGATATTGCGTAGTTACCCTTACCTTAAAATGCTAATCATTTTAACGTTTACGCAATATCAATTATTGGACGAGGTAATAAATTATGAAAATTTCAAATTTCAAATTTGCAAGCACCTTCTTTGCCGGACTTTTCTTCGCTGCATTTAGTTTGGTTGGTGCCCAGGCATTTGCTGCGGTAGACGCTGATGATTTTATTGAAGAAGCCTCTGCAAAAGGTATCGCCGAGATTGAAGCCGGTAAGCTTGCGGTACAAAAAGCTACTTTTCCGGAAGTAAAAGCGTTCGCAAAAAAAATGATTGAAGACCATGCTGCTGCCAATAAAGAACTGCGCGCACTGGCCACTAAAAAGAATGTGAAGGTCGCTGACGATGCCGAACTGCTTTCCAGAGCTAAAGCCTACGTTTTAAAACAACGTGATGGTGAATCTTTCGATGCCGCCTACGTGAATAATCAAATTGATGCGCATAAAGCGGCTATCAAATTGTACAAAGACGCTTCATCTTCTACTGATGAAGATGTGCGTCGCTTGGCAGCAACTTCCCTGCCTAAGCTTGAGCATCACTTGACTGAAGCTGAAGCATTGGTTGGTGTGCTTGCCCGTGGCAGTAACAACATCAAAGCTGACGATGGCAAAGCTGATCATCACTAGGTTGATTGGTAATACATCATTTAGCAGTAAGGAAGCGTATTTCTTAAGTCTGGCGGGTATTCCCCGCCAGATGGCATGAAGGTCAAATCAAACGAACTTGTTGAGGAGATGAAATCATGGCCACAGGCAGTAAAGCAAAATATACCGAAGCGCAAAAACGTAAGGCTCGCCATATTGAAGAAGGCTATGAGAAGCAGGGAATTTCTTCAGAAAAAGCAGCGGAAATTGCGTGGGCAACGGTGAACAAACAATCGGGCGGTGGTGAAAGATCCGGTTCTGGCAAGCGCACCTCACCAGCAGAGAAAAAAGCGGCACGCAAGGATTCTGCGCGCAACGCGGTAGCGACCAGGCAGGATAAAGCGAGTGCTAATTCGCTGGAGTCGCACACCAAAGAATATTTATTAGGACGGGCAAGGGCTTTGCATATCGCAGGCCGCTCATCCATGAATAAATCAGAACTTATTCTGGCGCTGCGGCGGGAATCGTCTACGAATTAAAACCGCTGCTGTTAATGTAATTTAAATGAAGTAATTACGTTGTTGCGGAGATATGGTAACCATGGCAATTAATTGGGAAGTATATATTGGTGAAATTAAACTGCTAGTCATTGCGGTCTGTGTATTTCTCTTTTTAATGCTGTGCGCGCGGTGGATCACCCGTATTTTGATTCGCATCGTTTCGCCCTTGTCATTTGCGCGCGATATTTTTGTCAATATCGCTGCCCCACTGCATTTATTAATTCCGCTCCTGGGCTTACAAGCTGTGTGGGGCACTGCTGACGATAAAACGCTATTTATTTCCCCGCTGCGCCACGCAACTACCTTATTTATTATTGGCGGTGTCACTTGGCTCGGCTTGCGCATTGTCGATGCACTGCATCAATTAATTATGAAGCGCAATCCTACCGATATGAGCGACAACTTGTCGGCGCGCCGTATTCAAACCCAAACCAAAGTGATTGAGCAGACGCTTAGTTTACTGGTGATTTTATTTGGTCTCTCCGCAATGTTGATGACCTTTCCTATGGCGCGCCAGTTTGGTACCAGTATTTTGGCTTCAGCTGGCCTTGCCGGTTTGGCGGTAGGTTTTGCAGCTAAACCGGTGTTGGGAAATTTAATTGCGGGATTGCAATTGGCGTTTACCCAACCGATTCGCTTGGATGATGTAGTGATTGTTGAAGGTGAATGGGGTCGCGTTGAGGAAATTACCGGTACTTATATTGTGATCCGCATTTGGGATGACCGCCGTTTAATTGTCCCTCTGCAGTGGTTTATTGAAAATCCGTTCCAGAATTGGACTCGTAAAACGTCATCGCTGCTTGGTTCGGTGATGCTGTGGGTGGATTACGCCTTGCCGTTGGAACCGCTGCGCGAGAAATTGGATTCGCTCTGCGCGCAAGTGCCGAATTTGTGGGATGGCCGCGTGAAAGGTATCCAGGTGGTCGATACTTCACCCAATGCAATTCAGCTGCGCATTTTGGTTAGCTCTGCCGATTCATCGCGCAATTTCGATTTGCGCTGTTACCTGCGCGAAAATTTAATCAATTTTATTATGGTGAATTACCCGGATCATTTCCCGCAAACCCGTGCGAGTTTGCGCGAAGTACATCCGGAAGTTGCGCCTGAAGCACAAAAAGTCATGGCGCCGGATCCACAGCCGCCGGTGTGATTGTGAATAGGACCTGTAAATTTTTAACATGAATTCCAATCGTCGCGCGAATTTGAATTGCAGCGACGATGCCAGGGGGAAATGAGATGTCAAATATAGCCTTAAAGGCAAGTCTGTCGAATGTTGAAGCAATGCGCAGGAGTTTTTCCGGGCGTCGGCAGCAGGCATCTGATCCAAATATAGATAAAGATTTGCAGCGCAAAAAAATCCTGTTTGTCACACCGGAATATACCGGCCTGATTAAAGCGGGCGGACTGGGTGATGTCTCTGCGGCGCTCCCCAAAGCACTTTCTGCACGTCACGATGTGCGGGTGTTGATTCCCGGCTACCGCCACATTATGAATAGCCATCCCATCACTATTGTTGCGCGTCTGGAAGGTTATGCCGGATTGCCCCCGTGCAAAATCGGACAGTTGATCATGGAAGATGGCAGTACGATTTATGTGGTGATTTGCCCTGAACTTTATGAGCGTGAAGGTTCGCCCTACGGCGATGCCAGCGGGCGCGATTGGCAAGATAACCATATTCGTTTCGCACGTTTTGCATTGGCTGCTGCTGACCTTGCAATGGGCAAAGCCCATTTGGGCTGGCGGCCGGAATTGGTGCATGCACACGATTGGCCGGCCGCGCTTACCCCCGCTTATATGGCGTGGCACGGGCAGACAACGCCGACGGTATTTACTATCCACAACCTTGCGCACCAGGGGCTTTTCGGCGCTGAGTGCGGGGCGGATCTCGGCTTGCCGCCCGAGGCGTTCGGCATTGAGGGAATGGAGTTTTACGGCAAGTTATCGTTTTTGAAAGCGGGTATCGTCTACTCCCATCAAATCACCACGGTGAGCCAGACCTATGCGCGTGAAATCACCCAACCGGCCTTCGGCTGCGGCTTGGATGGTTTGCTTAAGTGGAAATACGAGCAGGGACTTTTGCACGGTATCACCAATGGCATTGATGAAAGCTGGGAGCCAGGCTCTGACCCGCATTTGGTGGAGAGTTTCCGCGCGCAGGAATGGGAATCCAAACGCGTCAATACCCGCCATGTTGAGCGCTTGTTTAATTTGCCCAGCGGCAACGGTCCGCTGTTCGCCGTAGTGTCGCGTCTGGCGCAGCAAAAGGGTGTGGACCTGACGCTGGATGTGGCTTCATCGGTCGTTAATGCAGGTGGACGCATGGTGATTATGGGCTGCGGTGAGTCCCACCTTGAATCCAAGGCAGTGCAGTTGGCCAAACGCTATCCCGATAAAGTTGGTGTCCATATTGGATTCAACGAGGCGGAGTCACGCCGGATTTTCGCGGGCAGTGATTTCCTGTTAATGCCCTCGCGCTTTGAACCCTGCGGGCTGACACAAATGTATGCGCAGCGTTTCGGTTCCCTGCCAATTGCAACCCGCACCGGCGGCCTTGCCGACACTATTCAAGACGGGCTTAATGGGTTCCTCTTCCAGGATGCGGTTGCCAACAGTTATCGCGCGGCAATCGAGCGTGCGATGAAAGTATTTGCCCGCCCGACGCTGATGAATGCCATGCGCTCCTGCGCTATGACGTCACCGCGCTACTGGCGTGAATCAATCAAACCTTATGCCCAACTGTACCAGCGCACCCTGCAGGAAGCGCAGCGCAAACTGGCGTTCCTGCCGCTCTCCAGAGGTCATTGCTAATGGCTACTCCGATCCAGCGTCACGGGGCCAAAGTACAGCCCGATGGCAGCACCCATTTTTCGCTGTGGGCGCCTGATGCGCGGACTGTTTCGCTGCTCTTGTGGAGTGGTGAAGCGATTCCTATGGAAACATCCGGCAATGGCTGGTTCGAGGTGGAGCATTCGTGTGGCAACGGCATGGATTATCGCTTTGTGATCAACGGCGAGTTGCAAGTGCCCGATCCTGCCGCACGCGGGCAAGTGGATGATCCGGCGGGCTGGAGCCGCGTGCTCGACCATGCAACTTACCAGTGGCAAACCCCTCATTGGAATGGACGGCCCTGGCATGAGACGGTGATCTATGAAGTGCATGTAGGTTTGTTGGGCGGATTTGCAGGCGTGCGCCAACAGTTGTTGGCGCTGTCTGAATTGGGTGTGACGGCGATTGAGCTGATGCCGCTGGGCGAGTTCCCCGGTGAGCGCAATTGGGGGTACGACGGCGTGCTGCCGTTTGCGCCCGACTCGTCTTACGGTTCACCGGACGATTTGAAAGCATTGATCGATACCGCCCACGAACTCGGGTTGATGGTATTTATCGATGTGGTCTATAACCACTTTGGGCCGGACGGCAATTACCTCGGCCAGTATGCGAAGCCGTTTTTCCGCGACGATATCCAAACGCCTTGGGGCGCTTCTATCGATTTTCGTCGTCAGGAAGTGCGCGATTTCTTTTGCGAAAACGCACTCATGTGGGTGCTGGATTATCGCGTGGATGGCCTGCGTTTTGACGCGGTTCATGCCATTAGCGAGAAGGATTTTCTGGTCGAATTGGCGATGCGTGTGCGCGCTGCAATTCCGCCAGCGCGCCATGTCCACTTGATGTTGGAAAACGAGGAAAACGATCCTGTATTGCTGCAGCAAGGGTTTGATGCCCAGTGGAATGACGATGGCCACAACTTACTGCATCACCTGCTGACTGGCGAACAGGAAGGTTATTACAGCGAGTTTGCCGATGCGCCTACGGTAAAACTGGCGCGCTTTCTCGGTGAGGGTTTTATTTTCCAGGGCGAGGAGGATCGCCGCGGCCATAGTCGCGGTGCACCCAGTGGCCACCTGCCTCCAACCAGTTTTATCCTGTTCCTGCAAAACCACGATCAAGTCGGCAACCGCGCGTTGGGCGAGCGTTTGAACCAGTTGACCGATGAGGCTGCCCTCGGCGCAGCGCGTGTGTTGTTGCTCTTATCACCCATGGTACCGCTGTTGTTTATGGGCGAAGAGTGGGGATCGCAACAGCCGTTCCTCTTCTTTACTGATCATTCGCCCGAACTGGCCAAAGCCGTGTGCGAAGGCCGCCGCAATGAGTTTGCCGATTTCGGCAATCATCAGCGCGACCAGATTCCCGATCCTAATGCAGTCAGTACTTTTGATAATTCGAATCCCGGTTATGCCATCCCGAAAACAGCGGAACAGCAGCAGTGCCTGGATCTGTATCGCCAGTTGCTGGCGCTGCGGGCGGCGGAAATTACCCCACGTTTGGTCGGCGCTTACTCGGCGGGAGTGACGATGTTGGCTGAGGGTGCCGTCTCAGCATTTTGGCGCATGGGCGATGAACGCTTGCTGCGCATTGATCTCAATCTCGGCAAATCAGTTGTTGAGGTAAAAGCACCTTGGGAGCAAGTGCGTGTGCTTTTTAATCACGGAGTAGACGCGGCCAGTTATGTGCAGGGCGTGCTGCCCCCGCACAGTGCGCTGGTGACCCTGGATGAGGGTATTTAAAAAGAGGATGGCGGTATTTAAAGGATACGGCGGAATCTAACAGGGATTGCAGTAAAACAAGGATCTTTAAAACATTCAGCAGGCGACCAGAGCCTGTTAGCGAGAAACAGTAATGACAGAAGTCAGTGTGCCAATCGTCCGCGCCACCGCGCGCCTGCAATTCCATCGCGACTTCACGTTCGACGATGCGGTGTCACTAGTGCCCTATTTTGCCCGGCTGGGCATCAGCCACCTTTATTCGTCGCCGATCCTTAAAGCGCGCCCCGGCTCCACTTACGGCTACGATATGGTTGACCCGACTTGCGTAAACCCGGAATTGGGTGGCGAGGCGGGTTTGGAGCGATTGATGGCTGCCCTGCGCGCGGAGCAAATGGGCCTGATTGTGGACTTTGTACCTAACCACATGGCAGTCGGCGGCGATGCCAATCCCTGGTGGCTGGATGTGCTGGAATGGGGGATGCGCAGCCAATACGCGCATTTCTTTGATATCCAATGGAATTCACCCGACCCGCTGCTCAAAGGCCAGATCCTGCTGCCGTTTTTGCGTGCCGATTATGGTGAGGTACTCGCGTCCGGTGAAATTACCCTGCATTTTGATGCCGCTGCCGGTGCATTTTATGCCAAGCATTACGATCATATTTTTCCCCTCTATCCGCCCAGCTATCGCGATTTATTGAGCAAGTCAGGTAACGCGGCCCTGCAAGCGCTTGGGCGTCGCTTTGAAGCGTTGGAGCAGACCCCTGATTACTTACAACACGCACGCGCTCTGCGTCGGGAACTAAGTGAACAGGTGCGGACAGAAAATCTGGCCGATGCCATCCAGCGCGTGCTGGCGCAATTTACGGTGCAGCCAATGCACAGTGATGGCGACAGCGACGGAGACTGGAAGGATAAGGTTTATCAGGATGAAACCGTGCAGCGGCTGCATCGGCTTCTGGAAGGCCAGCATTATCGCCTCGCGAGCTGGCGCACGGCGGTGGACGACATCAACTGGCGGCGCTTTTTTGATGTTAATGAACTGGGTGCGCTCTGTATGGAGCGTGCTGAAGTCTTTACAGCCGTGCACGGCAAAATTCTGGAGTTGGTTGGCCGTGGCTTGATTGACGGGCTGCGCATTGACCATATCGATGGTTTGCTAAACCCGCGTGCTTACTGCCGCAAATTGCGCCGTTCGGTCAACGCGCAGATCAGCCGCCGCCCGGCGCCGTTGAACCGCGCGCACTTTGCTATTTATGTGGAAAAAATCCTCGGTGACGGCGAAGTGCTGCCTGCTAATTGGCAGGTTGAAGGTACTACCGGCTATGAATTTATGAACCAGATATCGCTGATCCAGCACGATCCGGTCGGCGCTATGCAACTTTATGATGTCTGGCACAATACCAGCGGTCGCACGCAGTCATTCAAGGAGGAGGAAAAAGAGGCGCGGCGCCTGGTGCTGTCCTCGTCATTGGCGGGCGATTTCGAGATGGTTGCGCAAGGGCTGCTGGCTATCGCGCGCGGCAATATCGCCACCCGCGACCTCACACTCGGCGCTATCCAGCGCGCTTTGTTTGAGTTAGTTGTGCATTTTCCGGTGTATCGCACTTATGCCAATTCCGGGCACCGCTCGATCCAGGATCAGGCGTTTTTCAGCATTGCATTAAACGATGCGCGGACGACCCTGGCGCAAAGTGATTGGCCGTTGTTGCAGTATCTGGACCAATGGCTCGGTGGCGAGCCGATTCGATCGCTGCCGCCCGGCCCGCTGCGCCGTTTGCGCCAGCGGACCCTGGCGCGCTTCCAGCAATTGACTTCACCTATCGCCGCCAAAGCGGTGGAAGATACCGCCTGCTACCGCTCGGCGGTATTGCTATCGCGCAACGATGTCGGTTTTGATCCGGCCCGCTTTAGCGGTTCGGTCGCGCAATTCCATCAGTATTGTGAAGAGCGGGCGACCTGCTTTCCGCAAAGCCTGCTCGCCACGGCCACCCACGATCACAAACGTGGCGAAGATACCCGTGCCCGTCTGGCCGTCATTAGCGAGCGCGCCGTCTGGTTTGCCGAAAAGGTCGCGCAGTGGCAGCAGCGCGCACGACCGTTACGCACCGAACTTGAAGATAGTCAGGCGCCATCGGCAGGCGATGAGTTGATCCTGTTTCAAACCCTGCTAGGAAGCTGGCCGCTCGACCTTGAATTGGTGAGCGAACCAGATCCGGAAAACAAGCGCGACATTGATCAGGGTGGGTTTGAGCAGGCGCGACGGGATGGACTCACCCGCTACCTCGACCGCTTGGTGCAATGGCAGGAAAAGGCGTTGCGCGAAGCCAAACTGCACACCAGTTGGAGTACACCGAATACTGATTACGAAGCCGCGTGTCGCCAGTATTTAACCCAACTGTTGCTTGCCGAAGATGCGCAGGATTTGCGCGAGGATATAGCTGAAGCCGCTCTGTCGCTGGCGCCGGCGGGCGCGCTTAACAGCCTCGGCCAAACCTTATTGCGCCTGACCACGCCGGGTGTGCCGGATTTATACCAGGGCAGTGAGTTTTGGGATTTCAGTCTGGTCGATCCGGACAACCGCCGCCCGGTGGATTTTGCGGCGCGTGTTACGGCTTTGGCCGACAACCTGACCGAGGCGGACGAGAAGGTTAACCAATGGCGTAGTGGCGCCATCAAACAACACCTCATCGCCAAAGTGCTGGACCTGCGAAAAACTTATCCCAAGTTGTTCATGAATGGCGATTACCAGCCGCTCACGGTGGAAGGCGCGCACGCCGACCGGTTAATTGCGTTTGTGCGTCACTACCAGGGCAAGTATCTGATCGTGGTAGTTCCGCGTCTGGCGATGAATTTGCTGGCCGGGAATCCGACTCCTTATGTTCCACCCGAGCAATGGGGCGATACCTGTTTGGTGTTGCCCGATACGCTTATCGATATTCGTTTATCCGCTGTGTTCTCCCGCCATCCCATCGTGTCTGAACAAGGCCGGCTGGCGGTGGCCGATGTCCTTATTGATTTTCCGGTAAACCTTTTGTATTCAATCCCCAACCCTATTGCAGAGGAATCCAATCATGAGCCTACATGAAAACCGTATCCGCGACCTTGCCTATCAAATCTGGGAATCTGAAGGCAGACCCCATGGCCAGGAAGCCAGACATTGGGAAATCGCCAGTAAATTAGCAGCTGAAGATATCGAGTCTGGATTCGGCAATCCTGGATTTGATAGCCCTGCACCGGTTGTCAGTACAACACCCAAGGCGCGCAAATCAACAATTACCAGCCAAGGTGCTGCAGTGTCAAACCAACAGCAGGCGGAGACCAAACCGGCCAAGCCTGCGCGCAAGCCGGCAAAATCCAAAAGTAATACGCCACAAATGAGCTGATCACGCCCGGGCAGACCTCAACCAGTAAGGAAAAGCATATGAATGCACGTGAAAAAGTGTCGGTGAATATTTCCACAGTGAATATTTCCACAGATAGCAGGCTGCACTCTCGTATCACCGAGGGTAATCCCTTTCCATTGGGAGCGACCTGGGATGGGGTGGGCGTTAATTTCGCTATCTTTTCAGCACACGCAACCAAAGTAGAATTGTGTTTATTTGATAGCACCGGCGAGGTGGAACTGGAGCGTATTACGCTGCCGGAATACACCGATGAAATCTGGCATGGTTATTTACCCAATGCCCATGCCGGCCAAATTTACGGCTATCGCGTCTATGGGCCTTATGCGCCGGATGCCGGACATCGTTTCAACCATAACAAGTTGCTGATCGACCCCTATGCCAAGCAACTGGTCGGGAAACTGGAGTGGTCGGAATGCCTGTTCGGCTACACCATCGGCTCTCCAGATGCGGATTTGAGTTTTGATGAACGCGATAGCGCCGCTTTTGTGCCCAAGGCCAAGGTGGTTGACCCGGCATTTACCTGGGGTAACCACCACTCGTTCCGTGTCCCCACCGACAAGACAATTATTTATGAAACGCATGTGCGTGGGATGAGTATGTTGCATCCTGCTGTACCCAAGGATTTGCAGGGCACCTTTGCGGGCATGGGACACCCCGAGGTGCTTAGGCATATCCGCGAATTGGGCGTTACCAGCGTCGAGCTACTGCCGGTGCATGCCTTTGTCGACGATAATCACTTGCTCGAACGCGGCCTGAAAAATTATTGGGGCTATAACACCCTGGCATTTTTTGCCCCACACACACCCTACACCGCCCACGGTCATCTCAATGAGTTCAAGGAGATGGCAGCGCGCTTGCATAACGCCGATCTCGAATTGATCCTCGATGTGGTTTACAACCACACGGCGGAGGGCAGCGAATTGGGGCCAACCCTCTCAATGCGCGGTATTGATAACGCCACCTACTATCGCTTGATCGACAATAACAAGCGCTATTACGTCAATGATTCCGGTACCGGCAATACGCTGGATCTAAGTCATCCTTGTGTATTGCGCCTGGTCACTGATTCGCTGCGTTACTGGACCAAGGAGATGGGTGTAGATGGTTTCCGTTTCGATCTGGGCACGATTCTCGCGCGTGAAAAAGAAGGCTTTAACGAACGGCATGGATTCAATCTCGCCTGTCGACAAGACCCAATGTTGAGCCAGCTCAAACTAATCGCCGAACCTTGGGATTGCGGCTTGGGCGGTTATCAAGTCGGCGCATTTCCGCCGGGCTGGCACGAATGGAATGACCGCTACCGCAATACGGTGCGTTCATTCTGGCGCGGTGAAAAAGGCAAGTTGCCGGAGCTTGCCAGCCGCTTGACTGGCTCGGGCGATATCTTCAACCAGCGTGGCCGTCGCCCGTCTGCTTCAGTTAATTTTGTCACCGCGCACGACGGTTTTACCCTGCATGATCTCGTTAGCTACAACGACAAACACAACGAGGCCAATGGCGATAACAACAGCGATGGCACTAACGATAATTTGTCGTCCAACTACGGCGCCGAAGGCCCTACTGACGATGAAAATATTATCAATATTCGCCAGCGCCAAATGCGCAATATGTTGAGTACCTTGTTGTTTTCGCAGGGTACTCCAATGGTGTTGGCGGGCGATGAATTCGCCCACACCCAGAGCGGCAACAATAACGTGTATTGCCAGGATAACGAACTCAGTTGGATCAATTGGGATCTGCAAGACCAGGGCAAAAAAATGCTTGCTTTTACCCAACGCATTATTAATTTGCGACAGACCTATCCCATGTTGCGACGCGGACGCTATTTGGTCGGCGAATACAATGAAGAGTTGGGAGTAAAAGATGTCACCTGGTTATCACCCGATGGCAATGAAATGCAGGACGACCAATGGGGCGATGAAAATCGCGCGTGTCTCGGCATGCTGCTCGATGGTCGCGCGCAACCTACCGGTATTCATCGCAGCGGCGCTGACGCTACTTTATTATTGATTTTTAATGCGCACCCGGAAGCGGTGGATTTTGTTTTGCCGGAAGTATTCCAGGGGAAAAGTTGGCAGTGTCTGGTCGATACCAATCGTCCGGAAGAGCACGACTCCGAGCACTACAAATTTGGCCACAAATTTGTGGTGACTGATCGCTCCCTGTTGTTATTTAAACTGCGCAAATAGTGTTGTTAAATTACGCAAACAAATGGATAAAAATATTATTTCACGCGAGGTAAACCATTATGAATATTAATAGACTTTGTCAAAATGCAGTGACGCCACCAGAGCCGAGACCGGTTGATCCATCGCCGGCAAATCCGGTCGAGCCGGAAATCCAACCGCCGCCGCCGATTCACCCGGAGCGCCCTATCCAGCCGACTGATCCGGTGGAACCAACCACACCGCAATCATTCAGTTAACAATTTTTTCACGCATAAAAAATCCCCGCCGGTTTACACCGGCGGGGATTTTTTTAATCTACTAATTAATTTACCGCAATAAATCAATTAAGGACATTTCACATCTTTGCCTGCGCCTTTTACTACACTCACTTTGGCAAAAGTAATATCCAGGGTGCCGCTAGTGATCAGTGAGAAAGGTTGCAGGATTTGTGTCCAATACTCTTCAGCCGGTTGGGTAACACCAAAGTTAGCACCGGATTGCGGATAGCATTTGAACGGTACTGTGACTGTCTGCCAGCCTTGTCCGCTGAAACCTTTTAATTTTTCGGTCAGGTCAATGTCAGATGCGCAGTAAGAGCCGCACCCTAAACGCAAATAAGTCGTCGCGCTTGGCACTGAATCGACTTTGATATCAAACACCAGCGCAGAATCGCTGTTGTAGTAATTGATAAAGTCCTGGCGGTTTGCCACTGACAAAGCGACTTGGCCACTGCCGGTGCCATTCCATTGCACGCGGCGCGCATCTTCCTGTACTTCGTTATCAACGGCTTCGATGCTGAGAGATGAAGCTTTAACTACTTTGCTATTCATTACGACCAGGTCATTTTGGAAACCGATAATTTCCAACTGCCATGGATCGATTGGGCGGCGGGTGAAAATTTCCAACACATCCAATGCTTCTGCCGCTTTTAAACCATCTTCAGACAGGTCATCTGCAAGTGTATCTTTATCGGCGTAACTCAAACCAAAACCGTAGGCAAACAGAGGGTCATAATTTTTGTCGCCGCGATTCAGTGGCGTTTGATCCGGGTGACGTGGCCAGGAAAAACTCAAACGGCCTTTGAAATCATTGTTCACTGCACCTTCAGCATTTTTGAAAATAACATCGGCAACACCGGCGCCTTCAGTACCCGGTTGCCAGATAGCAACAAACGCATCGGACGCATTGATTTCACGGTTAACCCAGAGTGGGCGACCGGAAATAAACAGGGACACCACCGGAATACCCTGGCTGCGCAATTTTTTCAACAATTCCAAATCCGCAGGGTTGCGCGGTTTGTATGCGAGCATGCCTATGTCGCCTTGCATTTCTGCGTAGGGATCTTCACCGAAGACAACGATGGCGACGTCCGGTTTTTCTTTGAACGAACCATCAGCACTCAGCGTTGTTTTACCACCGGCTGCAGTTACTACTTCGTTAATGCCAGCGTAAATTGAGGTGGCGCCCGGGAAATCGGAATTTTTATTGCCAGTGCCCTGCCAGGTTACTGACCAGCCGCCCGCTTGCTTGCCGATATTGTCGGCGCCATCACCGGCAACCAATACTTTTTGTTTGCGCGCGAGCGGCAACACATTGTTTTTGTTTTTCAATAATACTAATGATTCGCGTACCGCTTGACGTGCAACTGCGCGATGCTCGGGTGCACCCAATACTTCTTTTTTACCGGCGAGTGGACGGGTAGATGGCGCACCCTTTTCAAATAATCCTGCGCGGATTTTCACGCGCAAAATACGGCGCACAGCATCGTCCAAACGCTCGGCAGTAATTTCACCGGATTTCGCTTGCGCCAACAGATTGTTGTACAGCTCTTTCCATTTGGTTTCGGGGACCATGTAAATATCCAGACCGGCCATCAGCGATTGCGGGCAGTTAAGCGCGGTACAACCGGGGATAAAACTGTGGCCGCTCCAATCACCTACTACCAAACCGTCAAAGCCCATTTGGCCTTTGAGTACATCGGTGAGCAAATATTTGTGGCCGTGCATGCGTGTGCCATCCCAACTGGTGAATGACGCCATCACCACTTGCACACCGGAGCCAATCGCACTGAAATAACCGGCGCCGTGGATATCGCGCAGCTGCGTTTCGTCCGCTTGGGTCGGACCGCGGTCAACACCGTTCAGGGTGCCACCGTCGCCAATAAAATGTTTTGCGGTTGCGATTACGTGATCGTTGGAAAATAAATTGTTTGCACTGGCTTCGCCTTGCAAGCCTTCCACCATTTTTCCGGCAAATGCGCCGACGATTTGTGGATCTTCCGACCAGCTTTCGTAGGTGCGACCCCAACGGTCATCGCGTGCAACCGCAACAGTGGGGGAGAAATCCCAATCGAGACCAGTCACGGCGATTTCGCGCGCAGTCACGCGGCCGATTTCTTTGAGCAATTCAGGATTGTTGGTCGCGCCCAGTGCGATGTTGTGCGGGAACAGCGTAGCGCCGACCACATTGCCCAAACCGTGTACGGCATCGGTGCCCCACATAATCGGTATACCAATGCGTCCATTGGATTTATCCACCGAGGCGTTATAGAAGCCATCGGCCATCTTCACCCAGTCTTGCAGCGATGCATATTTGTTGCCGCCGGGGGTGCTGCCGCCGCCATTCAATACCGAGCCGACGTGATACTGCTTAACATCTTCCGGGGTCAGGTCTTTGATTTCCGGCTGTACTAACTGGCCGATTTTTTCTTCCAGGGTCATGCGTCCGAGTAAATCCTCAACGCGCGCTTCAACCGCCGGGCCTGTTTTAATCACGCTATCGATATGTGGCCAGTCGACTTTGGCCGAAGCGACTGGCGCCGTAGCGGTCGGAGCAGGGGATTCTGCCTTTTTGGAATCGCACCCCACAAGCAGGGAGAGCAAAACTGCACTCGAAACTAACGAGCGAAGGGGTAATTTATTGTTCATAGAGGGAGACCTATTTGTCGAACTAAGAAAATCAAGCCGATGCAACGCACCAAAACGGCGCGATAATAATCAATATTGGTTATATGTAATAGCCGAAAATACTCATACAAAAGTATTCGCTTATAAAGGTAGCAGTTAGCTGTAAAGATACGAACAAACTTTACCCTTTATGATGTTATTGATGACATAAGCCCTGCTCTTGCTGAGCAGCAAATAAGGCGTAATTTATTGTGCGGGAATTTTTTTCATCTGTGAAATTTGACTGCGGAGTAAGCCGGCCGAACATGAATCATAACCAGTTTCTTTTTGATAACTTTTGCTGGCGATTTGAATAATACCTGAGCATTTATTTGGTAAGAAATAAACAAAAGAATATTGGTCAGTTTCCATATGTAAAAATGTTGTTATCAGGTAGTCAGAGAGCTTGATCACAATTCTTAAAACTCTTCTACACTAAAAAAGCACCACTTCCGACCACTTATCAGGGTTCAAATTACGCGGCTCGCAAAGCTTATGCGGTTGTAGTTTTGGAGGAATCATGTTCAAAAAACAAGAGCTCACCCGCTTGGGGGATATATTAGTCAGCAAAGGATTAATCACACCCGAGCAACTTGATGCTGCAATCCGCGAGCAATCGAGAAGAAAATTACTGCTAGACCCGCTGGACCCCAACGCAAAAGTAGTACCCATTGGTGAAATATTGATTGAGTTGGGTTTTATCGACCGACTGCAATTGAAACGCGGATTGAATTGGCAACAGCGTTTAAGGCGCGCCTCTATTGCAATGGCCTTATGTGCTCCGTTTATGATCTTTAGCCCGAGTGCAGCAGCAAATGTTGTCCGGCCGGCTCCCATTACTGTCCAGGCAGAAAATTTTTCGCTCCAGAGTGGCACGATTAACGAAGCCACATCAGATGTAGGCGGTGGTCTAAATGTGGGTTATATCGATACAGCGGACTGGCTGAGCTATAACAATATCCAAATACCGGTAACCGGAACTTACAAAATCACTTACCGTGTAGCGAGCCTCAACGGTGGTGGCAGTATCTTGCTTAAGAATGCTACAACCGACGCTACCCTGGATACCGTCCCGATTGGCAAGACAGGAGGTTGGCAAACCTGGGGCGATGTTGAGCGCACTGTTAATCTTACTGCGGGGTCAATCAACCTTAAGCTGTTTATCGCTGCCGGTGGTTTCAACTTCAATTGGTTTAAAATTGAAAGTATGGATGGTTCGGTAGTCGCATCGAGTAGTTCATCCAGTGCAACATCCTCTTCTGCTGCCATTGCAGAAACCAAATTTCCTTATGTTATTCAGGCTGAAAATTACAGTTCCATGTTCGGTGTTCAAAAAGAAACGACCAGTGATATCGGCGGCGGGCAAAATGTGGGCTATATAGATACCGGCGATTGGATGTCTTATTCCACCTCGGTAATCAAAGCGCCGTTTACAGGTAAATACAAAATTTCTTATCGCGTCGCGAGCGCCAATGGCGGAGCTGTTCTGGCACTGAGCGACATCACCACCAATACGACTATCGACTCGGCAACCATACCGAAAACCGGTGGCTGGCAGCAGTGGGCAACTGTTGAGCGCGAAGTCACCCTGACAGCGGGAGAGCATAAATTTACCCTGGTTGCCACTACAGGCGGTGTAAATATTAATTGGATCCAGATAGAACCTATAGCGACGCCCATGCCGCTGACGATTGAAGCTGAAAGTTATTCAGGTATGAGCGGTGTAAAAACTGAAACTGCAACAGGGGATGGCGGTGGTATTAATGTAGGCTACATAGATGCCGGGGATTGGATGGTTTACAACAATACAGAGGTACTTGTCCCAAATACCGGTAAATATAAAGTGACTTATCGTGTGGCAGGTTCAACCGCTTCCTCTTTCCAATTGTATTCGCCGTCAAGTGGGGCTATCTATGATGATGTCCCGGTACCGACTACCGGAGGTTGGCAAAAGTGGGGCAATGTTGAACGCATTATCACCTTGCCTGCGGGACGTCATACCTTTGGTATTAAAGCGACCAAAACGGGTTTTAATATCAACTGGTTTAAGTTGGAAGCAGTAAACGATAACGGTGATCTCATCCCCAGCATATCGCCATCACCGGCAGTGGCGAGTTCTTCCAGTTCCTCAGCACCTGCTGTGGTTTCATCAAGCTCTTCTGCACCTGCTGTGTCCTCATCAAGTTCATCCAAAGCGGCGGTCAGTTCTTCAAGCTCCAGTGTATCCAATACCACTTCATCGGTTTCTTCTGTTGCCGGGCCGGTGGGTTTGCGTTGGACTGCGCCATCGAAACGGGAGAATGGTAATTATCTGGATATTACCGAATTGGGTGGTTATGAGCTTCGCTACAAAAAAAGTACCGATGCTAAATTCACTTATATTACGATCGATGATCCATGGACCAATACCTACAACTTCCCGTCGTTGAATGGCGATTATATTTTCCAGATAGCCGCCTTCGATAAAAACGGTGTGTACAGCCCCTTTGTCGATTTAGCACGGCAATAACGTTTAATTTTGTATTCTTCAAATAAAAAAGCAGTGAGCATTATGTTCACCGCTTTTTTATTTATATCTTGCGGTAAGGTTTAACGCCCGCCACTCACATCTACTAAAGATCCGGTGATATAAGACGCTTCGTCGGATGCCAACCACAATATTGTTTTTGCTATCTCATCCACTTCACCGGCGCGTTGCATTGGAATAGTCGGTGCTATGCGCGCAATCCTGCCGGCTTCCCCACCTTTTGCATGCAATTCAGTATTGATAATACCGGGGCGGACGCAATTGACACGAATGCCTTCTATTGCCAATTCTTTTGCGAGCCCCATGGTAAAAGTATCAATTGCGCCTTTGCTTGCCGCGTAGTCGATATATTCAAATGGCGAACCAAAACGCGCGGCGATGGAGGAAATGTTTACAATTGCACCGCCGTTGCCGGCATTGTTTTTACTCATGCGTTTTATCGCTTCGCGCGCACAGATAAAACTGCCGATTACATTTACTGCAAATATTTTTTCCAATTCGGTGACCTGGATATCGCGAAATAATTTTTGGCGCAATATCGCGGCATTGTTAACTAATACATCGATGCGGCCGAAATGGTTATCGAGTTGCGCAAACAGATTTAACACATCGGTTTCGATTCCCACATCTGCTTGCACGCAGAGCGCGCGTCGACCCAGTGCGATAATTTTTTGTGCGACTGCCTCTGCTTGTTCGCGATTGCTTAGATAGGTAATTACCAGATCGTAGCCACGCTCGGCGGCGAGTATCGCGGTCGCTGCACCTATACCGCTGCTGGCACCGGTGATAAGCATGACGGGATTTGGCATATCAACTCCTCGCGCTGACTAGTGTTTGTTCGCTTTGTCGATTTGATCCAGCAGCGCGATATAAAGTGCATCGGCACTGGCCGCGTAACCTTCCGCACTCATGTGCACAAGGTCGGGGCGCATTAACGGGACTTGCTGCTTCAACCAGAATTGCGCACCGCAATTCCCACCCATCATCGCCGCCCAATCCCAATAAAGTGTTTGCTCTTGCCGCGCGATGCGGCGCTGGCTGTTTTGTACTTTGACCAGACTCGGCGGCAAGGGAATGCGGCAGCGATCTTTCACATGAGGCGGTCGCGATTTGGCCGAGCTGGGCGCACCAAGCAGCAAAATTGCCGCTTCCGGTGCAGCAGCGCGCAAATTGCGGATTGCCTGGCGCAGTTCTGCTTCGTAAGTCTCTGGCACCAAATCCTGGCTGAAGGCCTCATTAGTGCCGTAGGCGAGGATGATCAGCTGCGGATTGCGCCACTGCAATTGTTCGCGCAGGCTCGCGCTGTTCCAGCGATTGATCACATTGGCGACCGAGCCATTGTTACCCAGCGCATCGAGTGTGATGCCCGGGACCATGCGATCCAATACCACCCCACCCAATTGTCCGCCCGCGGGCGCCAGCAATTTCAAACCATTGACGTTAGCGGCTGACAATTCCTGGGTGCTCAGTCGCCATGCCGAAGCACTGCTGGCCTGCACGGTTAATTTATGCAATTTACCGCTGGGCAGCGCGAGGCTCCAGGGTGTCGGACGCGGCTGCTGCCAAACGCCCAGGCGCCATTGTCCGGCAGCGGGCGCTTCCTTGGCTTTGATTTCAAGGATCGAGTTGCCGGTGGAGGTATTGATAAAACCGCCAAGGGGAAAGATGCCGGTATGTTTATTTTGCTTGGCATCGCTCAACTTCCAGCCGTTGCCGCCGCGCAACAGCACCTGATGGGAGCGCTGGTTGGTGATGTAGCCCGGTGTTAACCAGCCGATACCCGCATTGCCATACTGGTGTTGCAAACGCTGGCGCAATTGGCCGGTGAAGTAATCGCCGCCGGTATGGGAATCACCCAGTTGCATAATACGCAGCGGTTCTTGTCGCACACCGTTTTCCACTTGTTGGAATGCCTGCCAGAGTGCAGCGGCTTTTGGGTCGCCATAATTCAGGATCGGGATCGGCTCAGAGCCCGCGAGTAGCGGTGCGGATTTAAGCAGGCAGATTAGCCACAGGTACAGGTTCAGATATTTCATCGTTGGGTAATCTTGCTCTCGGTCGGGGCGATGTCGGGCTCGGGTTCAGGTTTCGGCGCCGGACTGAATTGGGTTAATGTAAGGTTCGCCAGCAGGCGATGTCCCTGGGTGGTGAAGTGCACACCGTCATCGGTACGCACCATAACACTGCCGCGCTCGGGCAACTCCAGGAATTTGGTAAAACGGCTGCCGACTGTCAGGGTTGGATCAGTAGCGACAAAACGGGCAAAGAGTGGATATTTTGCCGCTTCTTCCGCATAGATAGCATTGAGTGTCGGCACCTTGCCGAGCAAGTCTTCGCGCCCCATTGGCGGTGCACCTAACCAGATGAGGCGAGCGCGATGCTCTGCCGCCGTTCTGATAATCCGCGCGACGCGCTCGCGGTAAATCGCGGTCCACTTCTCAGAACCGAAGCGTAAATACTCCCCGTGGATAGTCATATCCCAAGGGTCATTAGCGCCAAGGAAAACGATCACCACTGCGTAATCTTCCAACTCAAACGCATCCTCAACTGTCGATGGCCAATCAAAGAAAGCCGGGTAGGTCAGGCCGGTGCTGTGTTTACTCAGATCCATGGATTCAACATGGAATTTGCGCTTGAGACCGGTGACCAAATGCGGCGCGAGTCCCTGCATCAACGAATCACCAATTAATAGAATACGTTCGCCCGCTGAGAGGATAATCGGCCCTTGGGCTGCGGCTATGGCTTCGGGAGTTGCCTCCGGTAAAGGTTCCGATTGTTCGGGTGATTCTGAAGCGGGCGAGGAGTCTGTCACCATCCCAGCAGAAACAGGTGTGCTGGTGATAACCTTAGCGATTGTCGGCGCTGTTGTGACATTCGCGACAACCACCGGTTCGGTGGTCGCCATTGCGGGCTCGGGGCAAGCCTGGGTATTGGTTGGCAGTATCGGGCATTGCAATGTTTTGATTACCGGCACTTCCACGCGCGGCAGTGCATTGTCGCCCGCCACCAATAATTGTCCGGCTAGCAACATGCGATGCTTGCTATCGGCAATAACCTTATCCAACCCTTGTTCCCACTCACGAAAAATAGGCTGTCCGGGGATAAATGAACTGGTGCTCGGCAGGCTGCCAAATTCCAGCAAAATATGATGCGTCTGTTGCCAGTATTGCAACAAAGCGCTACCCTTCACCACCACCAGCAACAGGCTGGCGAAAGTGATCGCGAGTAAGGCTTTGTGATGTTGTGATTCCATCTCGTCAGTATCATCCATAGCATCAAAAACCAAAATAAATAAAACCCGGCATGCCCGCCGGTGCCAATTCCATAATCACCAGCGCGGCGATCACCAGCGCAAGGCTTTGTCCCCACCAGGGCAACACGCGTAGTAGCGCAGCTGATTTTTCCATCATAGGTTCAGCGCGGCGCGCGAGGGTAAAAAACACCACCATCGCGGCCAATAATCCCAACCAATTCATACTGGGTAAGGTATTCCAGCGCGCGAAACCGGCAGCGTAAGTCGCCATCGCGTCCCAATCTTCCGCGCGAAATAATAACCAACCGAAGCAAACAAAAATAAAGGTAAGCCATTGGGTAATAGCATCCGGTAATTTCAACTCGGTCACTTTTTGCCAGGTGTTTTGTGCAATCAAACCCAAACCGTGCCACAACCCCCAAACTACAAAGGTAGCGCTCGCGCCATGCCAAAACCCCGAGAGCGTCATGGCGATCAATAAATTGGTTTGCGTGCGTCCCCAGCTGCCGCGATTACCGCCGAGGGTGATGTAGATGTAATCGCGAATCCAGCGCGACAAGGTGATATGCCAGCGCCGCCAAAAATCGCTCAAGCTGGTGGCGAGGTAAGGCTGGCGGAAATTCACCGGCAAACTAAAACCGAGTAATAGCGCAAGCGCCGTAACTACATCGGTGTAACCGGAAAAATCAAAAAACAATTGCCATGCATAAGCCATCAAACCGCACAGTAATTCCAGCGCATGGTAACCATCGGGGTTCGCAAATACCGGATTAACCCACTCTTCTGCAAGCCAGGCCGAGAGCCAGACCTTTTTTATCAGCGCCGAGATGATCAATAGGATTGCTACTTCCGGTGCGCCGATTTTTCGTTCTTCCTGTGGCTGGATTTGCGTCAGTAATTCGTTCGGTCGGCAAATCGGGCCAGCCAACAATGTCGGGAAAAAAGAAAGGTGTAATAATCCATCCAGCAATTTCGCCGGCTTGCATTCACCGCGTCCGACGCTGATCAGATAAGCCAACCCCTGGAATGTGTAAAACGAAATCCCAACCGGTAATACAAGTTCCAGCACCGGCAAACTCGCACCATTAAAAAACGGTGTCAGCAAGGCCAAGGCTTCTTCGCGGAAAAAATTATAGTATTTGAAAATACCGAGGTTAACCAGCGCGAGCACCACGCCCAACACCATCGGCCAGCGCCGCCGCACACCATTATGCCCATGTACCGCTTGCGCGAGAGCCAGGATCACCAGCGAAAAATTCAGCAGCAAGAGCGCAAAGCGCCAATCAAAGCTGCAATAAAAAAGATAACTCGCCACCAGCAGCAACACGTTCTGCACCCGCACCCCATGCGTAGAACCGGTCCACCAGTAGAGCCATAAAAAAACAACAAAAACGAGTCCGAATTCCGGCGAGAGATAATGCATTCACAACATCCATATATACATAGGTAAACAGGAACACAGTTAAACAGGAGCACAGTTGGGCAAGCGGCCATCATAAACAAACTGGCGTGTAAAATCTGTGGAAGGGATGTTGTCAGAGAGAATATTTTTACCGGGGCCAAGTCCTATAACGCTACAGGACTGGGATGGGATAGGGGAGCGATAAACCTTATTCCTTTGCTTAAGATGAGGAGAGCAAGATTACCTGGGTGGCCTTGCTTGATAAGTCTTTATCCCATTGATGACGAGCACAATAGCCATCCCGATAATCAATGATGCAAAAGCTGCGCCCAATAAAATCAATAATTTTTTCGGCTTGATTGGATCAAGCGATGATACAACCGGACTTGCCAGGTTAAACGCCTGAACACCCGACTTTATCGTTTTTAATCTATCTAAATCACTCTGCATTATTTCTTGCCAATATTCCATACTGCGCAACTCTGGCACAAATGCACCAAGAGGTTTTTCAGACCTTTCCTGCAACGATTTTATTTCTTGTGTTAACACTCGAGTACCGAGCAAATATTGACGATCATCCACAACCTTGAGTTCAATTCCCGAAAGTTGTTCATAAGGTGTATCTACAATATTTAATGAGCGGGCAAGATTCAGTGACTCCTGTAGCTGAAGCAGAGAATCTTCCAGCTTTTGTTGCTCGTGTTTTTTCAATGCACTGTAATCAAATGCCAACTGCTGGAGACTGGATGCATAACCTTTCTCAAGCTGACTGACAAACTTGTCTACTACATGCATATTCAAAAAGTTCATGTATGCCGTCAGTGTTTGAATATCCTGTTTCGGATTTGTTGTCTCAAGGCTTATCTGACTTGTGGTTATATTCGGTGTTTTAGGATTGGGAGGTGCTAAGGATAAAGAGACGAAAAACTTCTTAAAATTTGCGTCGTTGGTGGTAGAGCCACTACTAGGATCCGAAGAAAGCGGTTGCTTTGACCATTGTTCCCAAAATAGCTTTTGAGTATTTAACGAACCGGCTTGAATTAAAAAATCCTGATAAAAATCTTCACTCTTAAGCGGGCTTACCTCGTATCGCGCACCACCAGGGAGCGGTGTTGGCTGTAACGCTTGAATATCGTAATTAGAGTTGCTGCCAAAAATCGTTTCAAGTTTATAAATGGGCTGCTGAAAGTATAACCAAATTACCGTTGGTAAAATGCATATCAATATACAGCTAACAATTAGTAGTCTGCTACGCCATAAGGTAGCGAAGAGTTCAAGTAAATCGATTTCCTCGTCACGTTCATAATGAGGCGTTTGAAAAGTGTTTTGATGTATATTCATAAAGGCAACTCAATTACATCAGCCTACCTGGCCGAGTGATACTATGAAATAGTATCTAAGGTGTGGTTTTCTGGGACGTTCTGGATAGTCTCAGGGACCAAAAATTATAAGATAGGTCCTCAAAATCGAAGGTGAAACATCTTTGACCAATCCCTATTTAAACTAACATTCCTTTCAGATTACCTGCGTTGCAAAGAAGCGACTGTAAAAAGTTGTAGAGAATGTGATTACATGTGAATCTAGGTGAATCAGTAGATATCATCTGTTAGATAACACACATATGTTGTAGCTCTACTTAGCTTCAGGATTAATTCCGTCATATTCTTTAACGATGCTTTTGGATACGACGAAATTGTATGCTCGATAGGTTTTTATTCCTATGCTAAATTTCGACACAGATGAAAAAATTGGCGTTTAAATAATTTTCAACCATAGGCCAAAACTATTTTATCTTTCTTGAACAGATTGATCTGGTTATTGATTTAGTAACAATAGATGAATTTTTAAACCAGGATCAAATTTCGGAATTTCTAAATAACTGGGCATGCAGTCCAACATACTGCCTATTTGCTGAGATTTTTCTGACAATAAAAATTACGAAAAAATAGACTAAATACTGACTTAATAGCCCAGTTTTACTTCGAACTCTCCAATACCACATAACAAGATATAAATAGTGGAGAGTGAAAGAAATTTCTATTTAGCAATAACCTCCACCCAATACCCCTGATTCTTCGCATGTATTTTCTCGTTATACATAGCGCTGGCGTGCCAGCCGGGTAGATAGAATTTACCGGCGTAGCTCGCGTTTAAAATAATGCGCAGGGTTACGCTGGTTTGGTTGCGGTCTTGATAACGGTAATTCCAATAGTAATTGCGCCACAAGCTGAAATAGGCGAGTACGCGGTCATCGCGGATGTCCATGTAGTCGATGCCTTTGGGCATTTGCGCTCCCTCAAGGCGTTCGTTGCGGATTTGCCAGCCGCTGGGTACTACGGCGGTGAGCGCAATGTTTTCGATATTGCTGGTAAGCAATTTATCGAACTCACCCGACATAGTGACTTCGGCAACAAAATCCTGGCCTTGTGGTAATTGTTCAACGCTGAGTGGTTTGCTATCCAGCGTTAAAAAATTCACCTCCATTGCGATGCCATCGTGGCTTGGTGCTTCACGCAAGTTGGCGGGGATGCCGCGATTGCTTACCAACACACGAACAGGTTGGTCGTGATCGTTGCGCACACTGACTTGCGGATCATTAATCGCCATACGGAAGAAAGCATTATTACTTCCTTGCGTAATCCAACTCTTTTCGCCTTTTTGTTGATACGCGAATTTAATGCCGTTGCTGCTGGTATTGGCTACGGCAAATTCACTCATCGCGAGTAGTGCCCAAGCGATACTTTGGGTGGAGTACCAGGAGCCGCTGGATAAATCTTTGGCAACTTGTTCGGCAACTTGCCAGGTGAGATCTTTATTGGTATCCAGATTCACCAATGTTGCGAGCAATAAGCCGCGGTCACGCATATCCGAGCCGTAGGTATAACCCGCATCTTTATAGGCTGGCACATTGTTGGAGACTGCACCCAACACATCATGTGCGGCATCTTTTAATCCCACATGTTGATAGGCCATAGCGAGTAACCAACGCGCTGTCACGCGGTAATCTTGTTGGTTGCTATTCACCTTGGCTTTAACTGTTTCGCGCAAGCGGTTCATTGCAGGTAACTCGGCTTTATCCGCTAATGCGAGTGTGTAAAGGCGATACGACAAAACCACTTCATCGTAATAGTTGCCGTTGATTTGCGGATTGCGTGCAGCGCTGGATTGGTATTTCACCCAGTTATCGAGCAATGTTTTTGGTACGGAATAACCGGCACGTTTCGCTTCCAGCAAGAAATGCCCGGCGTAACTCGATGCCCATTCATTCACGTAACCATCACCCGGCCAATAAGAAAATCCACCGCTCACGTGTTGGAAACTGCCGAGGCGTTTTATGCCGGCGTTGATATTGTTTTCAATTTCCACTTTTTGCGCATCGGTTAGGTTAACCAGTTTCGCCAGGCGCAATTGCGGGAACACCGCTGAAGTGGTTTGCTCAATACAGCCGTGTGGATAGCCGATTAAATATTCCAACCGCTCTTCCAGATTAAGCGGCGGCAGGGTGCTCACTTCAAGGCTCGCTTGGTTAGTGCCAACCATGCCGTTGACTTGCAGCGGCGATTGCCAGGTTTCGCCCGGTTGCAATAATTTACTTTCCCATACAGTGCTGGGCGGATTGGCCGCGCGTGAGTCGATATAAATTTCTTGCGTCGCTGATTCATTACCTGCGCGCGCAGTAATTTTCACATGACCTTTGCCGATGCGATCATTCACTTTAAGTTTCAAGCTTGCAATAGCATCACCCGGTTCAGAAAAATTAAGCGATGCAGTACCGGTTTCAATCGTAAATATTTCATTGGCTTCAACTGAAATATCGACCTTTCTGATATTGGCTTCACTGACAAAAACATTCACTGGCAAGTTTACCGATTCACCCGGGCCAAGTACCCGTGGCAATGTGGCAAAGAGCGTGACAGGTTGCGTGACAGTTACCGTTTTTTCAATGCTGCCGTAAGCGCTAATGGCTTTGCCTTTCTTCTTGTCATTGGCGGTATCACCACTAACCAGCATGACGCGCACTGCGCCCATGTAAGGCGGCAGGGTAATTTTATGCTCGCGGGTTTCGCCGGCTTTTAATTCAAATGCGCCAAGGAATTTCACTACCGGAGGAAAGCGGCGTTCGCGGCGTTTACGTTCCGCTTCCTGCGCGGCATCGGAACCACCAATTGCCAACACGCGCTCAAGTGATGCGCCGTAACCACCGACAACCTGGTCAAATAAATCCCAGGTGTGTACGCCTAACGCTTCGCGTTTGTAAAAATAATTATGCGCATCCGGTGCATGGAAATTGGTGAGGCCGAGTAAACCTTCATCGACCATCGCCAGGGTATAAGTCATGGTGTGTTTATTTTGCTCGCTGACTTTAATAGTGAATTCGGTTTCCGGGCGCACTTTTTCCGGCACGTCTAATTGCGGCTGTAAACGTGTGGCCGGATCTTCCACCAACAGCGGCACTATGCCGTATAAACGCATGGGTGCTTCCGCAACACGCTCTTGATGCGGTAGCAAAAGTGCGACGTTGGCATAGACATTAGGTGCCATTGCCTGGGTAACAGGAATTTCGATTTCGGTTTGACCGGCTTGCAAATCCAGCCAGCGCGATTCCAAAACCTGACTGCCGTTTTCTATGCTGAGCAAGATACGGCCTTCGCGCGCTTTGGGTAAACGCACCTTGGCAACATCACCGACGTTGTATTTTTCTTTATCGGTGGAGAGCATTAATTGCGTAGCGGAATCGGCACTGGCCGATGAGTCGTAACTCCAACCCAGATACACGACTTCGCCAGAGCAGTGACCCCCTTGTTGTGATGAAGAGTCACCGGCGTCGGTATCGCATACGCGAATAATATGGCGACCCCAATCGTATTTATTTTTTTCCAGTTTCCAATTAATACGACCATTGGCATCGCTCACCAGCGTTTCAGTGTGCACGGCACGATGGGTAGAATTATTAAAATATTCGGCGAGGTTTTCATCTTCCTCATCCCACCACCAGCGCCAGCCGATTTCGTACACATTGATTTCGACATGGCGTTGCGGCTCGGCTTTGCCATTCACGTTAAGGGTTTGGATTAAGACCGGATGATCTTCATCGCGGCCAATGGCGTCCATGTAGCCACTACCTTTGGGAATATTGATGCCGACCCAATTATCAAACGGCAGCAATTCATAGGGGCGCAAAATCGTGCTGAAATTGCCGCTCTCTTCAAATACACGCGTGGTAAACGAAGCGGTAAGTTTCCCCGGTGGTGGCGATGACAAACTCACATTAACCGGGAAGCTCGCGTTACCTTTTTCATCCAGGTTGCCATCAAATACTTTTTGCGCACTACCGGAAAAGCGGCGTACCGGATCATCAAATACAAATTGCTCGAAGCCTGCAAAGGTGGATTTTCGCGTGCTGAGTTTTAATTCGGAATCGGCTTTGAGATTTTTTGCAGTGGCGCCTTGCAACCACTGCGCAAACAATTGTACTTGCGTGGGCATATTACCGATGCGCAAGGGTGTTTCTGCCGGCGTCAAATCCACTTTAATGCGATTGGGCACCACCATCTCGATTTTTAAAATCTGGTCAAAATAGCGGTTGCCCACATGCACTACCGCGCGGTAATTACCGGTCGGGGCTGTTTCATCAGTTTTTACATTAAACGTGTAAAAACCATTTACCGGTTGCACGTTAGTTTGGCTGATAACTTTTTTGCCGCTCGGATCAAATAAATCCAGGGTAACCGGATGGTTCGCGGGTAACTGTTGGGTTTTATCTTCCAGCACAAAAGTGAGGAAAATAGCATCGCCCGGCCGCCAGACATCGCGCTCGCCGTAAAGGAAACCTTTCAGTCCACCTTTGATATGCTCACCGCTCACATCGAATTGGTTGGTCGGTAAAGCCTCGTTAGCGCGCACACGCAAATAACCAATGTGTTTATTGTGTTTTGCTTCCAGGTAAAAAGGCACACCGTCGGTAGTGAGTTGCGCCATGCCGTAATTATCGGTGGCGCCGCTGCCGATAGGTTGGCGTTGGAAGTTGTAGGCAGTGATAGTCGTACCTTGCAAAGGTTTGGCGGAACTCAATTCCGTGCTGATTACATGCAACTGGTTACCGTCACCGCGCTTTGCCATCAAACCAATATTGGACACAATGAAATTGCGCGCAGATGCAATGTCATCACCGTAGTAGTAATAAGTATCATCGCAGGGATTATTGCGCTCGCTGTAATTGTAGTAGCCGCTGGATTGGTAATATTGCTGATACCAGGCCGGCTCCTGTTCACGCTCGTAATAACCTTCACCGTCGGAATCCTCCGGCATTTTTCCAACCGGCCCACTCGGGCGCGGTTGCTCGCAGGCATAGACTGAATTGCTGCGGTCTATGCGCAACTCCAAACGGATTAACCCGTCTGGATGTTGTGTCATTAATTCGGTGAGATCGAGATTAAAACGCTGTACACCAGTGCGCGGAACTTCCGGCAGGCGATAAGTTTTTCGCCACAAATAACGACCGGTATCCGTTGCAGCGGTAGCCGCAGTGAGTTGGTAATCCTGCAAATATTGACCGAGGTTATTGGCGTAGACTTTGAACGCTACGACTTGGACAGAATCGACACCTGCGGCTTCAAAAGGAACAGAAATTTGACTGGCGGGTGGCAGGATGGATGTCTTACCGATAAAACGCACCAAGGGTTTTACTAATTGCAGCACCAATTGTTGGCGATATTCGCTACCCAAGGTCTTTTGTTTTTTGCTGCTCACCGCAGTGTTTACAATTAATTCCACTTCGCCGCTCAGCGTTTGCTCGGGTGTATAGCGAATCACGCTGCCATCAATCACCGCATTGACAGTTTTGCCGCCCACGCTAATCAAGCCGCTGAGATTTTGATTGTTATTCAGCTCTTCCGAAAATTGAATTTCAATAGCGGTATTGGGTGAGCGAATCACTTGCACACCGGTAATCTGAAACACTTTTTGCGCGGGGATTTCTACATCGCGTGCGCCTTTATCCGTCGAACCAATCGCAGCACCATCCCATTCCAAATGAATATTACCGGTACTATCGCCACGTTTAATGCCGCTCAGCAAAAAGGAATGTTTTTTCTTATCCAACTCCTGGGTCCACACCAAACTAGCGGCTTGTTTATTGATCTGGACTTGCAAGATTTTTTTGATCGCGCCCAGCTCGGCGGTATCGGCTGTGGTGATACTGCCGCTTAACTGCATTTGTCCATCGTCACCCTCCATAGTGCTCAGGCTATTCACCTGCAAATCAAAATCCTGCTTGATAGTGCGCACATCAAATTCAAAATCATCGAGTGATTGTTCGATACCTTCCAATCCTTTGGGACTGAGGCGCACGTGGATTGCCGTATCGTTCGGCAAGCGCTCAGCGGGCTGGATGCGCAATTCAGTGGTGGAAATAAACGTGATGTTCACCGGTATTTTGGTATCCAGTGAGACCAATTTTTTATCGAACGCGGTATTCACTTGCGCTTCGGTCACCACCGGATGGGTGAAGCGAATGTACAGCGGCATTTCGGCGGCAATCCAGCGTTTGGGATAATCCGCAATATGCACCTCCCATCCAGACGGAACCTCTGCGGCGTCAGTTGCCGGTTTGGATTTCTCTGCCGATTTATCGCAGGCACTGAGCAATGTGCCCAGTAGCACAACAACACACCATGAATACCAATGGACACGCATAATATTTCCCTGTTTGGTTGTGATTGGTTTTTAAACCGGTCATTATTTCTATATTTAAATGCTCATCCATTCCATATAGTCTGCCAATCTTGATATTCGGCAGGGCGCAGTCGATAGCGAGCAATATTGCCTTCATGCAGTCCTATTAATTCTGTTTCTACTACTTCCTCAAAGCGCGCGGATTCATGCTCGGTAGCAAAATTTTTTGCTTCATTGCGAATTAATTGCGCTGCTTGGGATTTATCTTTTCCTTCTTTTACAATCTTGCTGATTAATTGGGAAATCTGCATTTTGTGTTTTAATCGAAATGGGTCAGGTTGCCCCAATGACTGACGCACGGCAGAATAGCGCGCGCAAGAACGCTCATAAGCCCATGCGAATACATCACGCAATAATTCAATTCGATTTAGTTCGTAAACCCCCATAATTGCATCAACATAGATCTGCTCTGGTAAATCCACAAATGATAATGGGCTGAGATTGTGTTGAATTAAAGAAATATTAGCGGCTAAGCGTGACACACGTTTGTTCACATCTTCAAAAGGCTGCAAATAAGGCAGATGTACCATGGCAAAAAATGCTTGCTCAAAGGGGTCAGTAATCGCCGCTGCTGAATTAAGAATTTGCGTAAAACATTCATCAATCTGTTGTGGCATCTCTAAGGGGTGATATACGGTTCCACTGATGCCCACCGGAATCGCGCGCAAACGTCCGCAAGCACCGGGATCAGCCAACAGGTTTTCAGATAACAGCGCATGTAAATTGAGTAAGGTATAACGGTTGAATCCCACTTCTTCTGCCTGATCCACTAGCAATTCAATCGCCGCCTTGTGATTCAACAGCATCTGGGTTTCCAGCGCATTTTTACCTTCAGCAATAGCTCCCGCTTCTAATAGCAATTGAGTTTCCAGCAGCGAGTAGGTGTTGCCTTCCAGACGACTGGAATTCCAGGACAAGTCGATAAGTAATCGGTTAACAATCTGCCGTGCGAACGTCCCGGCTGGACGCTGCTCTTGATGTGATCTTCCCATTGCATGTAATTGCGTCCGCAATTCTACTGGAAGATAAAAGGTTTTATTGGGACGATAGGAATCCAGAAAGGCCCGGTTATAACCGACAGGTCGCCGCTGCTGTATCGGAAGTGCAATCGCTTCCCGAATGGCCAATCCTTGACTTGATAAGGGTGGGTAAAAAGTGATTTCAACAGCCTTGCCTGCGGCGAGACCATCAGTTCTCTTATAGAGCTGGATTTTCGGTGTCGTTCTATAACGGGTAGCCGATCCTTGCCCAATGCATTCTAGCTGGTCTTGTTTTACTAATGACATTAATCGACGCTGTAAGGTACGGCGAGGAATCATTAGATGGAGTCGTGCACTGATTTGTTGAATAGAGGCGCCGTCTGGAAAAGCAGCGACTACTTCCAGTATAGGATTCAATTCAAGGCGGGATATTTGTTTTGGCATAATAGAGTTATTATGGCGCGATAGGCTGGTTCGCGCCACAAAAAATTTATATGGCGCGATATTGCGATTGCGCCATATAGAGTGATGTTACGGTTATGGCACTCCATGAATTCCAATGAACATGTATAACATTTCCCTGTTAGATGGTGACTTTTTGGCTTACCTGCAGGTACAAAAAAGCCACCCCACTTACGCAGGATAGCCTCTGTATTTATAGTAAAAACTTTGCGAATGGGAACTTTATTGCTTCACACAATCAACAAAATAATCTTTTTTGCCAGCGACTTCGCGTTTTACCAAACCGTGAACGTCGGTTTCAAAGCCGGGGAAGCGCTCGTTGAAATCGCGTGCAAACTTCAAATAGTCCACGATGGTTTTGTTAAAGCGTTCGCCCGGAATCAACAGCGGAATTCCCGGTGGATATGGCGTTAACAGAATCGAAGTGATGCGGCCTTCCAATTCGTCGATAGGCACGCGTTCGATTTCGCGGTGCGCCATTTTGGCGAACGCATCCGAGGGTTTCATCGCCGGTTGCATATCGGACAAATACATTTCTGTCGTCAAGCGAGCAACGTCGTAAGCCTTGTAGAAGTCGTGGATTTGCTGGCAAAGATCGCGCAGGCCTTTGCGTTCATAGCGCGGGTTGGCTTGCGCAAACTCGGGCATGATGCGCCACATCGGCTGGTTCTTGTCGTAGTCATCTTTAAATTGTTGCAGTGCCGCTACCAATGTATTCCAGCGGCCTTTGGTGATGCCGATGGTGAACATGATGAAGAACGAATAGAGGCCGCACTTCTCGATGATTACGCCGTTTTCAGCCAAATATTTGGTAACGATCGATGCTGGAATACCGGTTTCGCTGAACTGGCCATTCACTGACAAGCCCGGGTTGACGATGGTGGCTTTGATCGGATCGAGCATATTGAAATTCGGCGCGAGCTTGCCGAAGCCGTGCCAGTTGTCGTCGCTGCGCAATACCCAGTCTTCGCGGGTACCGATGCCTTCTTCGGCGAATTCTTCCGGGCCCCATACCTGGAACCACCAATCCTGGCCCCATTCTTCGTCCACTTTTTTCATGGCGCGGCGGAAATCGAGTGCTTCAAAAATGGATTCTTCTACCAATGCATGGCCACCGGGTGCTTCCATCATCGCCGCGGCAATATCACAGGACGCGATAATCGAGTATTGCGGTGAGGTAGAAGTGTGCATCAAATAAGCTTCATTGAATGCATCCTGATCGAGTTTTACTTTTTCAGATTCGCGCACCAGCACTTGTGACGCTTGCGATAAACCGGCGAGCAATTTGTGCGTGGATTGAGTAGAGAAAATCATCGACTCTTTGGCGCGCGGGCGATCTTTGCCGATCGCATGCATGTCTTTATAGAACTGGTGGAAAGTTGCATGGGGTAGCCAGGCTTCATCGAAATGCAACGTATCGATTTTACCGTCGAGCATATTTTTCAGCGTCTCTACGTTGTAGAGCACACCGTCGTAAGTCGATTGGGTGATGGTGAGGATACGCGGCTTTTTGTTCGCCGCTTCACGGGCAAATGGATTTGCTTCAATCTTGCGCGCGATGCTTTCAGGGGTAAATTCTTCCAGCGGAATCGGACCAATGATGCCGAGGTTATTGCGTGTCGGCATTAAGAATACGGGAATCGCGCCGGTCATAATAATCGAGTGCAGGATCGACTTATGGCAGTTGCGGTCAACGACCACGATATCACCCGGTGCCACGGTGGAATGCCACACCATTTTGTTGGAGGTAGAAGTACCGTTGGTGACAAAGTAGCAGTGGTCGGCGTTAAAAATGCGCGCGGCATTACGTTCAGACGCGGCGATGGGGCCGGTGTGGTCGAGCAATTGGCCGAGTTCTTCCACTGCATTACACACGTCGGCGCGCAACATATTTTCACCAAAGAATTGGTGGAACATCTGGCCGATGGGCGATTTCAAAAAGGCCACGCCGCCGGAATGGCCGGGGCAGTGCCAGGAATAGGAGCCGTCTTGCGCGTAATGCACCAGCGCGCGGAAAAACGGTGGCGCCAAGCCATCGAGGTAGGATTTGGCTTCGCGGATAATATGGCGCGCCACAAATTCCGGCGTGTCTTCAAACATGTGAATGAAGCCGTGCAGCTCGCGCAGGATATTGTTGGGAATATGGCGCGAGGTGCGGGTTTCACCGTACAAATAAATCGGGATGTCGGCGTTTTTGTAGCGGATTTCTTCTACAAAGGCGCGCAGGGATTTAAGTGCATGGTCGGTCTCTTCGAGCGAGCCGCTACCAAACTCTTCGTCGTCGATCGATAAAATAAACGCAGAGGCGCGCGATTGTTGCTGCGCAAATTGCGATAAGTCACCGTAACTGGTAACACCGACTACCTCCCAGCTTTCTTTTTCAATGGCGTCCGCAAGGGCGCGTATGCCTAAACCCGAGGTGTTCTCGGAGCGAAAGTCTTCATCAATGATGACAATGGGAAAACGAAATTTCATGGGGTCTCCAATATAGAGTTGGCTGGAGTTAACACTTGCCGACGTGACCGCCTCTGGGTGGTATGGATCGTCTGGCCGGCATACCTGAAGGGTAGACCAAGAATAGCCAGGCGCTGTTACAGCAAAACTGCTCCCGGCCAAATGGCAGGGAGCGCAATTGTAATCTAGTTAACGGATTTCACACCTATTTTTTCATTGGCGTCATCGGTCCTTCTGCACCTCCGGCGGGACCACGTCAGCGCACTCAAACCGGACAATAAAAGTATTGCTAATCCCGGTTCGGGCAGGGCTATTTTTTGTACCGTCCAAATGCCGCGGTTTTTCATATCGGCAAAGGTCAGTTCAAGTTGCACCAACTGTATCCACTCGCCGTGCCAGGTGATGGGATGGAAGCGATTCACTATCTGGTCGCCGTGTTCACTATTGGAGACAATGTTTACATGGTGATCGTACATGCGATGGAATAGCAGGTTCGTCTCCGGTGTAATCAGCTCGGTAATCTGGAGCATCAAATCCCAACTGTCTACTTTGCCATCCGGGCCAAGGGTAACTTGGCCGTAAGAGGATGGGTCGAGCAAGATCGGATAGTTGATGTACTCGGCCTCGGGCGAAATCAGCGAAAACTGCAAATCTGTGGCAGTGTAAGCATCTGAGGTGCTGCGGGCGAAATCCCGTTCCTGCGCGGTAAAGGAAATGCTGAAGGCGGGCGGCGGCAGTGGTATCTCGTTAATATCCTGCGGATAGCCTTCGATCAAATAAGACGTTAATGGCAATGACTGGCTGGTGTAAGTAAATTGCAGATAGGCCGATGCCGGCAGGGCAATGGCAAAGGCGGCCGAAGCCAAACAACGCACAGCCCAGCGATGGATCTTATGCATAATTAATTCCTTGGGGAATTCCCCGGTAATTGGCAGATAAATTACCGGCAGGCTTGCCCGGCAGCCTGCCTATTCAAACACTCCGGGCGATTATTATTTGTGCGTTGCTGCACAGTGGTCGGGCGGGTTGCTATTGGTGTCGATTATCTGGCGGGTGAAACTTCCTGCGTTACCGCACTGCTGGCCGTGGTTTGACTAATTACAGCGCGACTGCTCGCGATGCCACTGGATGAGTTGGTGATGGTGCTGGCAGGATTAACCAACTTATCGTCGGCCATCAGTTGCAGCGCCTGCGGCATGAGCTTATCAATTTGCTGCTGCTCTTCCGGCGTGGGCTCTTTGTACCCGCGCGGCGTCCAGCCCTCCCAATAATTCCAGCCATAGCCCCAGCGATAATGGTTCATCCAATAAGGGCTGCCGCCCCAGCGCACATTGGAATACATATACTTAGCCATGCCGGGGCCCTGCGCCTCTTTGACACAGGCCTGGATATTCTCATCAGATTTTTTGCGCTTGGCTTCGCTGCCGCCTTGCCAATAATCCAGATCGTGGGCGACACAGCAGTGGCGCCAGAGGTTGGGCTGCTCGAGGGTGCCATCCATCCATAGCGAGCAACCATCGGTAGTGAAAGGTTTGAGTTCGTTGGCGACGCTGGAGTTGGCCAACAAAACGAAAATAATTAAGCCGGGGATGCGCATAAGTTTTTCCTTCCGACGGGCGCAGTAATAAATGATAGGGACAAGTCAGGGCGGGGATTTTACGCAATGGTTGCCGAAAAACTATCTAAATTTTCCCGCCATTAATCACCTTTGCGCTTGTGCCCACACGCGACTGTGCAATGCCCACGCAATGCCAGTACAATGCCGTCACCCTGCCCGCTTGGGTTGCCTGCCTTTGGATTCCGCTATGAACGATAAAAAAACCACTCACTTTGGCTTTCAGGAAGTTCCGGTCGATGAAAAAGCCGAGCGCGTCGCCGAGGTGTTTCACTCAGTCGCCGCGAAATATGACGTGATGAACGACTTGATGTCCGGTGGCATCCATCGCCTGTGGAAACGTTTCACCATTGAAGCCTCCGGTGTACGTGCCGGGCATAAAGTATTGGATATCGCCGGCGGCACCGGCGATTTAAGCTATCAATTTGCCAAGCTGGTCGGTGTCAATGGACAGGTGGTTTTAGCAGATATCAATGCGTCGATGCTCGGTGTAGGGCGCGACCGCCTGACTGATCGCGGCATCGCCGGCAATATCAATTTCGCCCAATGCGACGCGCAATTCCTGCCCTTCCCCGACAATACCTTCGATTGTATTACCATCGCCTTCGGCCTGCGCAATGTCACCGACAAAGACATGGCCCTGCGTTCCATGCAGCGTGTATTGAAGCCGGGCGGGCGCTTGCTGGTGCTGGAATTTTCCAAACCGCAAAGCGAAATACTCAGCAAGGTTTACGATACCTATTCATTCAAAGTGCTGCCGTTTATGGGCAAGCTGGTGACCAACGATGCCGAGAGTTATCGCTATCTCGCCGAATCCATCCGCATGCATCCGGATCAGCAAACGCTGAAAGAGATGATGGATAACGCCGGTTTTGTGCGCACCGAATTCCACAACATGACGGGCGGAATTGTCGCGCTGCATAAAGGCATCAAACCCTGATGGCCAACACGCTCACTATTGCCGCCCTCGCCAGCGCGGAAAAAATGCTTAACGCCGCGCTGCGTTACGATCCCGCCACGCGCATCGGTCTTGCGCAGTTGGAAGGCAAAATTATCGCCCTGCAAATCACCACCCCCGGCATCACTATATTTGTGATGCCGATGGATGATGAGCTGCGCTTGATGGGCAATTGGGACGGCGATGTGGATACACGCATTAGCGGCTCGTTGCTTGCGCTGGCGCAATTGTCACAGACCGAAATCCATAATCTCAAAGACAGTGGCGTGACGGTGATGGGTGATTTGTCATTGCTCGCTGACATGCAGCGGCTGGTCAAAAATCTCGATATCGATTGGGAAGAAATGCTCAGCCAATTTACCGGCGATATTATCGGCCACCAAACTGCACAATTGATCCGCGCAAAATTAAGCTGGGCGAAAGACCGCGCTAAAAACGGCCAGCGCCTAACCAGTGAGTTCCTGACTGAAGAATTAAAAACGGTGCCGGGCAAAGCAGAGCTCAATGATTTTTACCAACAGGTAGATAACCTGCGTTTGGCAGTGGATCGCGCCGCTGCGCGTGTTGAAAAACTAATTGCGGAGCGAAAATCATAGGTTGGGGCGGGCCGTTAGGCTGAGGAACGAACCCCAACAAAACAATGCGAATAAATCGCTAAAAATCCTATCCAATTCGCCCTCATGAAAGGAGCTTATTGTGTTGTGCGAGTAAGTCATGTTGGGGTTCGTTCCTCACCCCAACCTACAACAATGAGAATTGTTTTTTAATGGTCTTCTTTCGCTTATTAATAATCCTGCGCGTATTTGCACGTTATCGTCTGGATCAATTACTTCCCGCCAACCTGCCTTTTGCCGCGCGGGTTTTGCTGGGGTTTTTTAAAGTATTTCCCCAGCCGCGCGTAGCCGGTGGAGAAAAAATGTCGCGCGGCGAATGCCTGCGTCGCGCTTGTGAAGATCTTGGGCCGATCTTTGTAAAATTCGGGCAGCTGCTATCAACCCGCCCGGATCTGGTACCCGATGATATAGTGCGGGAACTCAATCACTTGCAAGACAATGTTGCGCCCTTTCCCAACGAAGAATTCCAGCGCATCGTTGAAACCTCTCTGGGCGCAAAAGTCGATGATATTTTTGCGAGTTATGAGGTGTCGCCACTCGCCTCGGCATCGGTTGCGCAAGTACACACTGCAGTGCTTAAAGACGGTCGCGATGTCGTTATTAAAGTGGTTCGCCCCGGCATTGAAAATATCATTGCACAAGATATGCAGTTGCTATTGCTGATCGCGCGCTGGGTTGAAAGGAGCACGCTTGATGGCAAGCGCTTGCATCCGGTAGAGATTGTGCAGGACTACCGCACCACGATTTTCGACGAACTGGATTTGCAGCGCGAGGCGGCCAACGGCTCGCAATTGCGTCGCAATTTTTTAAATTCGCCGCTGCTGTATGTACCGGAAGTTTACTGGGATTACACGCGCAGCAATGTGCTGGTGATGGAGCGCATCTACGGTATTCCGGTGACAGATGTGGCTGCACTCAGCGCACAGCAAACTGATATGAAAAAACTCGCCGAACGCGGCGTAGAGATTTTTTTCACCCAGGTGTTTGAGCACAATTTTTTCCATGCAGACATGCACCCTGGCAATATTTTTGTCGCCACTAAAAATCCGCAACTGCCGCAATACATTGCAGTCGATATGGCGATTGTCGGATCGCTCACCCGCGAAGACCAATATTATTTAGCGCGCAATCTGCTCGCCATGTTCCGTCGCGATTATCGCCAGGTGGCCGAGTTGCATGTGCAAAGTGGTTGGGTGCCAGCTACTGTGCGCGTGGAAGAATTGGAAGCGGCGATCCGCACCGTGTGCGAGCCGATTTTCGAAAAACCGCTCAAGGAAATTTCATTCGCCAATGTGCTGTTGAGTTTATTCCGCACCGCGCGTCGCTTTGATATGGAAGTACAACCGCAGCTTGTACTTTTGCAGAAGACCCTGCTCAATATCGAAGGTCTTGGCCGCCAACTTTATCCCGACCTGGATTTATGGGTAACCGCGCATCCATTCCTGGAGCGCTGGCTTAAAAACCGCTTTCACCCCAAAACCCTGTGGGGCGAGCTGAAACGCTATGCGCCTGAATGGATGGAAAAATTTCCGCAGGTACCGGACCTGGTATTCAACAGCCTGCAACAAGTGCCGCAAATTTCCGCGCGTATGGAACAGCTGTCGAATGATATTGCCAAGCGCAACAAAATTGAGCGCCGCGATAGCCAAGGCAAACTGTTTGCACTAATCGCATTTGGGGCCGCCGGTTATTTTTTGTGGAACGATCTGCAGGATGCAAATGCTGTGCGCGACTGGTTAGTCACAGATCTGTCACCTGCAACTATTATTTTTGCTGCCTTTGGCTTGTTAGTGCTCTGGTTTCGCAAATAAGCGCGCATTGCCTTAATCGAATGGTGGATGCTTATATCGCAGCGACGCCGATACCTGCTTAACCCTAACAAATCTTCATAAACGGCGCGTAGCTATTCTTTTTCCATCTGCTATTATCCGATGATAACAATAGTTAGGGATTTTATTGTCATGTCGAGTGCGATGCGTATTTTGCTGGTCGATGATACCCCCGAAAATCTGGATGTCCTCAGCGGAATTCTGGAGGATCTGGAATGCCAATTGATTGTGGCCACCTCGGGCGAACGCGCCCTGGAGTTAGCCGCGCGGCGCCTGCCGGATTTAATCCTGTTAGATGTGATGATGCCGGATATGAACGGCTTCGAAGTTTGTACCCGTCTAAAGGCTGAGCTGGCCACTACTGAAATCCCGATCATTTTTGTGACTGCCCGCGCTGACGATATCAGCCAGGGTTTCCGCGTCGGCGGAGCGGATTACATCACCAAACCCATTAATGCCGATGAAGTGCGCTCGCGTGTGCGCCATCAACTTGAACGACAGGCAATGCTTGCCGAGTTGAAATCTTTCAACCGCGAGCTGGAAGGCAAAGTACGTGAGCGCACCGCCGAATTGACCATCGCCAACCGCCAGTTGCGTGAGGAAATTAATGAGCGGCGCTACATGCAAGACCGCCTCAATTACCTCGCTACCCACGATTTTGTGACCCGCCTGCATAACCGCAATGCCCTTGAGGCCCATGTCTCCGAATTGCTTGCACATGTCCAGGTGCAAAATATCAGCGCCTCTTTTTTATTGATTGATATTGACCGCTTCCGCTTGGTAAATGAAAGCTGCGGCTGCATTGCGGGCGATGAATTGCTGCGCCAGTTTGCCGATAGTGTTGCCGGGCTGTTAACCCGCAATGATTTTTTTGCGCGTCTCGGCGGTGACCGTTTTGCGGTGGTCACTTATTGCGATGAAGGCGATAAAGGTCTTGCGCTCGCACAGAATATCCTCAAACATCTCGAACAATTTAATTTCCAGTGGGAAGATCGCCAATTTAAATTGGCTGCCTCGATTGCCACTGTGCCGCTCAACCGTATTATGGTGAGTTACGATCAAGTGATGCTTGCGGCCGATGAAGTTATTTTTGTCGCCAAACGCGAAGCGCGCGGCGGAATTTTCAGTTATGACGACGCGGCTAAACGCAGCAACTTGCACAAAGATAATATCAATTGGGCCTCGCGCCTGGTTGATGCGGTGCACAGTCAATTATTTCGCGCCTACTTCCAGATGATCGAATATTTGCCCGCCACTATTGGCAATGAGCGTCCGCAATATCGCCTTGAAGTGTTGCTGCGCTTGTGGGATGCGCAGCATGAACGGATGATTTCGCCCGGTGAGTTTATTGGCCCGGCCGAGCGTTTGCATTTGATCCCGGAGTTGGACAAATGGATTGTCGCGTACACGCTGAATTTATTTGCCCAGCATCCACAATTATTAGAGCGGTTGGATTTGGTATCGATTAACCTTTCCGCCATCTCCATTCGCGAAGCGCAATTTGCACAATTCATTATCAACAGTTTTACCCATCTCAATCTACCGGCCCATAAATTCTGTTTTGAAATTACCGAAACACAAGCGATTGTGAATGTCGATTCGGCGCGACAATTTATGCGGACATTGCGCGAGTTGGGTTGCCATTTTGCGCTGGATGATTTTGGTAGCGGTTTTGCCTCCTACGCGTATTTGCACCAACTCGCGTTCGACAAAATAAAAATAGACGGTATTTTTGTGCGCGATATGGATACTGATCCGGCGCATTATGCAATGGTGAAGTCCATCGCCGAAATGGCAACCTCACTGGATAAAGAAGTGATTGCCGAATTTGTCGAGACTGCTGAGGTCGCAAAACAATTACACGAATTGGGCGTTAGCTGGGGTCAGGGCTATCACCACCATCGACCCGAAGAACTGAATTATCAGGCACTGGAAAAATGTTTGTCCTGATAATCGCCTGACGATAACAAGGTGCATTACCAGTGCTGAAACTCTCGCGTAAATCCATTTACCGCTATGCCAAATTGCCGCTGCTCAACATCTGTTTTGCAGTGATCTATTTTCTTTTGGTCGAACTCGGCATGGCTTGGAGTTCATTGAGTTCATTAGTGTCCCTGGTATGGCCGGCAGCAGGGCTCGCATTATTCGGCATTTTATTGTTTGGGTTACGTGTAGTGCCCGGATTATTTCTAGGTGCATTTTTCGCAACACAATTTTTACATTTCGATACCGCTATAGGGCGCAGTTATGCAAGCTGGGGTGGTGCAGCGATGATTGCTGCCGCTGATATTTTGCAAGTGGTGATAATCGCACGCCTCAATCGCGGTTTATTGACTAATTACCTGCTGGTTAACTTGCGTCGTACCCTGGTATTTATTGCGAGTGTTTTTGGTTGCTCGATAATGTCTGCCAGCGTTGGAATTTATACGCTGAATTTATTCGATATAGTACCCGGTGGCGAATTGGGAAAAACCTGGGCTTTTTGGTGGATGGGCAATAGCGTCGGCATGTTGATGTGTACCTCGTTGTTGGCATGGTTGGCGGTTCCACGTGTCCGTCAGAATGCCCATGCGCAAGCATTCTTATTATTGTGTATCGGTGTGGGCCTGGTCTTTTTTTTAGTGTCCGCGCTGGGTTATATCCAACACAGCGAAGCCCAGCGCGTAGCGGCCGCCGCGCGTGAATTGACGCTTGCTGCAAAACTCGACCCTCGTCCCTGGTATCAACCCAGCTTGCTGCAATTAGTAGTATTGGGCATTGGTCTGTCCGTCATTGGTTTATTATCCGCCTATATCCGTACCCGCCAGCAACACGTTGAATTATTGCGTGAAAACCAAACCCGGCTTGAAGCAGAAGTATTGTTGCACACCCAGGCGTTGCGCAAAGCCAATGATTGGTTATTAAACGAAGTGGTACAGCGACAACAAACCCAGGAGCAATTACAGGCATCGCAAACCGCCCTGCGTGCACGGGAGCAACATTTGCGCAGTTTGCTGGACAATATTCCCGATCCTATCTGGTTTAAAAACCTCGACGGTGTTTACATCAGTTGCAATAAATCCTTTGCAAAAATGTTGGGCTTACCCGAAGAAAAAATCATCGGCAAAACGGAAGAGCAGTTAGTTACACGCGAGTTGGCCGATTTTTTCCGCCACAACGATCAGCAGGCATTAAAAAGTCGCGAAGTACATCGCTACGAACAAGTAATACACGTGAGTGAACAGGAGCATTATTTGCTCGATACTTTGAAAGTAGCAGTGCGTGATGAGTCTGACGAGGCTGTAGGAATTTTAGGTATTGGCCGCGATATATCCGCACAAAAAGAAATCGAAAAGCAATTGTCGCTAGCGAAAGAAGCGGCCGAAGAAGCTACCCATGCGAAGAGTCGCTTCCTTGCCAATATGAGCCATGAAATTCGCACACCGCTTAATGCAGTCCTGGGCTACACACAACTATTAATGCGCGACGAACATTTTGTCGGCAGCCAGCGCGAACGCTTGCAATTAATTCTGGTGTCGAGTCAGCGTCTGTTAGGTTTAATCAACGACGTCCTGGATTTATCGAAAATTGAATCCGGCGTGCTCAATCTGCGCAAAGAATATTTTGATCTGCATCAGGAAGTCGCCGATATCCAAACCATTATGGTAGGCCGTGCGCAAAATAAAGGCTTGAATTTAATTACCCAGGTTGATTTGCCCGATCCCTATATTGTGAAAGGTGACCGGCAAAAAATCGGCCAGATTTTATTAAACTTATTGGGTAATGCGATTAAGTTTACACCCGAAGGCAGCGTGAGTTTGTACGTGGCGCATCTGGCCGGTGAAGTTGAATTTGTTATCGGCGATACCGGCCCCGGCATTTCCGAACAGGAATTGGCAGAATTATTTGCGGCCTTTAAACAAGGGCAAGCAGGTGAAGACGCCGGTGGTACCGGCCTTGGCCTTACACTATCGCGCCATCTCGCAGAAGGCATGGGCGGTAGCCTGAAACTTTCCAGTATTCTCGGGCAAGGCACGCTCGCGCATTTACGCTTGCCGTTGGCAAGTGAAAGTGTAGTATTAGATTCGCGCGATAATCAACAGCAAATCCAGCGGTTACAATTGGGTACAGAATGCAAAGTGTTGGTAGTGGAAGACGATCAGGCGAGTTGTGAAATCCTGGTGGATTTATTACAACAAATTGGCTGCGAAACTTACGCCGCGCACGATGGCCGCGAAGGCCTTGCTATGTGTCAGGCACAACAGTTCGATATTATTTTTACCGATATCCGTATGCCGCATTTAAATGGTCTGGAAATGCTGCGCCGTTTACGTACACTACCTGCATATAGCAACACACCCATGGTTGCTGTGTCCGCTTCCAGTTTGGAACATGAACGCACCTATTATCTCACCCAGGGCTTCCAGGAATTTATCGGCAAACCCTACGCATTTGAAGATGTATTCAAAGCCTTGCAGCATTATGCACAAGTAGATTTTGAGAATACATTCGAATCGACAGGTGAAGAAAATGCCATTGATGATTCAAATATCGATTTAAGTCCAATCAAACCGTTATTGCAAAAGCTGGCTATAGTCGCAGAAAGCGGCGATATGAGCGCAAGTAAAAAAATCATCAGCGAACTTACTATCGAGCAACTCGGCAAGCAACGGTATCAACACTTGTTAAATGCTCTGCGCCTATATGATTTGGAAAGAGTGGAGACGCTAGTTAAAAATTGGTTGGCATAAATATAATAGGCTATGCGCTGATTGATCGCTTTATTTTTACTCCATTTCCAGCAGAAACGTAACTGGCCCATCGTTAACCAAACTCACCTGCATATCTGCTGCAAAAATGCCGGTTGCAATCTGCGGATATTTGCTACGCATTTGCACTACAAAATAATCGTAGAGGGCTTCGGCTTGGGTGGGAGGTGCAGCGGATGAGAAGCTGGGGCGCAGGCCTTTTTTGGTGTCGGCGGCAAGGGTGAATTGGGATACGACCAAGATACCGCCGTCGATTTGTTGGACGTTGCAATTCATTTTTTTGTTTTCATCGGAAAAAATTCGGTAAGCGAGAATTTTGTCGATCAGTTTATCCGCTGTTTCTTCAGTATCATTTTTTTGGATTCCAAGTAGTAATAAAATTCCCTGTTGTATTTCGCCCGTGATTTTTCCATCGACAGTAACGGATGCTTGTTTGACGCGCTGAATTAAACCCAACATACATAGACCTGATAAATAACATTAGTTAAGCGGCTTGACTGATTTTCGGTATTCGCTGGGCGTCATGCCCGCTTTTTTCTTGAATAGTGTGTTGAAAGTGGCTTTGCTGTTAAAGCCGACATCCAGCATTATATCAAGCATATTTTTATCGGCGTATTGTTTATCGGCCAGCATACGTTTGGCTTCTTCCACACGATAGGAATTAATAAACTCAAAGAAGTTGCAATCAAAGTGTCTGTTAATGATATTGGACAGCAATCGCGGCTGCAGGCGCAATTGCCCCGCAAGTTTTTCCAGAGTTAATGCGGGTGTTAGATAAGGCTTCTCTGTTTCCATATGGCGCGCTAATTGTTCGATCATTTCCGGTTTGATTTTTTCCTTTTGCCCTTCGGGTTCCTGTTCGTCCTTTGCCGCTTCCGGTTCTTGTGGCGGGCGCAATTCCAAGCCTTCAAATACACTGGAATGCCCAAGTCCAAAAAAGATCAGGATGCTCACCAGCAAGAAAGTGATGTAGTTGCCGGCCAAGCCCATGATTTCAAAGTTGGTGGTGATACCAAAACTGATTGAAAGAATAATCATCGCTGCCACTAATACTGCCCAGGAGCGAATTGCCAGGAAGCCGATGACCAGAATTTTTAGCCAGGTTAAATCGATCTTGTCGATATCAGAAAAATTGGTGCGGATATGTTGTGTGTAGCGTTTGATTTCAATCAGGCAGATAACACCCAGCGCAACACGGAATAATTCGCGGAACAGCGTAACGTAATTCATGATTTGCGGCGCGACAGCCAAATCGTATTGTTCCTGGATAGTTTTTTTATCGCTCACATCGAGACTGTAATAAAAAATTAATTGATAGCCCGCGTAGGCAATAAACGGTAGCAAATAAATAATGTCTTTTAAGCGCAGATGATAATCTTTGTAGATCAGTGAGCGCGTGTACCACAGCAGCAGCGGTCCTTCCAACCAATAGCCGAAGCCAAATACGTAAAACAGGTCGGGCGACCACTCAATGGCGATATGGCGGAACTCGGCACCAAAGCTGATGAGAATATCGAGCGGAATAGCGGCTTGCTGTAGCAAAAAGACAGCCAGAAAAACATTGCGGATATATTTTTCGCGCTTGATGGTTAACAGCAGCAATGCAAAGAGGATGCATTGGTACGCGGTCATTAGCAGCACGACATCGTGGGTATTGAAGATTACATCATACATGGATCACTGCTCCGCTGCGGCTGTACGGCATGTTATTAATTTTGTGCTCAGCCTGATCGTCAGTTTTATGGTTTATTCTCACTGCCAATGAATCTGGCTGTGGCAGGTCTTGAGCCTGCGGGTTTGATCATACCATCGAATTATCTTCTACAAAAAGCGACTGGAAAATCTGCTACAAAATAAAACGGAGCCAAGTGGCTCCGTTTTATTTTACCGCTGTGCAAAAAAGTTTATGCCAATCGATCGCCGGTATGGAGCAGGTTTTTAGCCATATCGTCGGTTGCGCGAATCAGCGCATCCACAATGCCGGGTTCGCGTGAGGCGTGCCCCGCTTCGCGGATGATTTGCAGCTCGGAACCTGGCCAGGCTTTGTGCAGGGCGTAGGCATTATCGAGCGGACAAATGACATCGTAACGGCCATGCACAATCATGCCGGGAATGCCGGCGAGCTTATGGGCATCGCGCAAAATCTGGTTGTGTTCCAAAAACGCATCGTTCACAAAATAGTGGGCTTCAATGCGCGCGAGTGACAGTGCGCGATGCGGTTCGGTAAAGGAGTCAACAACATCCTGGCAAGGTTTGAGCGTAGCAGTGCGACCCTCCCAGCAAGACCAGATTTTGGCGGCGGTCATTTGCTGGATCTGGTTGTCGCCGATCAGTTGGCGATAGTAAGCGCCGATTATGTCATTGCGTTCTGTTTCGGGAATCTGGCCGACAAAATCGTCCCAGTAATCGGGGAATAAACGGCTGGCACCTTCCTGGTAGAACCAGAGCAAATCTTCGCGGCGGCAGAGAAAGATGCCGCGCAAAATTAAACCCAGCACGCGCTCGGGATAGCTTTGTGCGTAGACAAGGCTGAGGGTAGAGCCCCATGAGCCGCCGAACAAAACCCATTTATCGATACCGAGTGCGGTGCGGATAACCTCTATATCTTCCACCAATTTTTGTGTGGTATTGCCTTCCAGTTCGGCATGCGGACGCGAGCGGCCTGCACCGCGTTGGTCAAACAAGACAATGCGATAGATTTCCGGATCAAAAAAGCGGCGGTCATATTTGCCGCAACCTGCACCCGGGCCGCCATGTACAAATAATACGGGGATGCCATCCGGGTTGCCGGACTCATCGACATACAATTCATGGGGTGGCTCTACGGCGATTTGGTGACGCTGATAGGGTTTTATCTCGGGATAAAAAATCTGCATAAACTGGCCTTGTTCGGATCAACCACATAGGGACACGCGGAGATTAGCGTCCAATAAAGGTAGCACAGCAGGCCTCGTAAGCGCTCACTTTTCGCGATGAAAACTGGACGTTGCCACAAATCGACGGCGCTTTGGGGGCGCGAGACTCGTCTGTCGCCTAACATTTAAACGCTTGCTGACATAAACTGTCAGGAGCGCTCACTAGCATAGCGCATCCATCACCGATTCAGTACTTTATCCCGAGCCTCTTATGCATCGCGCCGAACGCCTTTTCCAGCTCACCACCTTGTTGCGCAACCGCCGTACCGTGCTTACCGCCAAGCAAATGAGCGAGCATTTGCGAGTTTCCGAGCGCACCATTTACCGCGATATCCAATCGCTCAGCCTCTCGGGCGTGCCTATTGAAGGAGAGGCCGGGGTGGGTTATCGCCTGTCGCATCGTTACCAGTTGCCGCCGCTGATGTTTGACCGCGAAGAAGTTGAGGCGCTGTTGCTCGGTGCGCGCATGGTGAGCAGTTGGGGCGATACCGATATGGCGATTCATGCCAATCAGGCGATCCAGAAAATCCTTGCAGTGCTACCGGACCATCTACGCCACAGCGATGAAAACCTGCCGCTGCTGGTGCCCAATATGGAAGAAGTACAAAAATATTACACCGCGCACAGCCAGCCGATGCGTGAGGCCATTCGCTTGCGCCAACGGGTTGCGATTGATTATGTGCGCGCAGATGAACAGCAAAGTTCGCGCACCATTGAACCGCTCGGCCTGATTTTTTGGGGTAAGGTATGGACGCTGGTGGCTTGGTGTCACCTGCGCGTTGATTACCGCACCTTCCGCCTCGATCGAATCCAATCCATTATGGTAACCGATGAAACATTTGAGACGAGCGATAACAAAAGCCTCAAACACTTTTTAAATCTCATGAAAGAAAAGTATGCACATGAGCCCGAGGCAACTCTTCCTCATGCTTAACAAAGCTTGAATTGCTCTCCCGCTATACGCTTGTTAACCTGATAAAAATCTATCAGGAGCTCCGCATGAAACTTCGTACTCTCAACCTCGCCTTATGTTTTGCCGCTATCGCACCCTTTGCGGCAGCGCAAGGTAGCACTGGCAAGACTATCAGCATCACCAGTGAAGCCGCTAATTTTCAAGTGAAAACGGTTGTACAGGGTTTGGAGAATGCCTGGGGCATGGCATTTTTACCAGATGGCAGCATGCTGGTAACCGAACGTCCAGGCCGGATGCGCATTGTCAGTGCCGATGGAAAATTAGGTACGCCTTTAAGTGGTTTGCCAAAAATAGTTGCGCAAGGCCAGGGTGGCTTGCTGGATGTGGTGCTCGCGCCGGATTTTGCCACCAGCAAAAAAATCTATTTCAGTTATTCAGAGCCGGGTGAAGGCAGTTTGAATAGCACTGCGGTCAGTTTTGCCACGCTCAACGGCAATAAATTGGAAAATGTGACACGCGTATTCAGCCAGAAACCCAAGATTGATAGCACCAATCATTTTGGTTCTCGCCTGGTGTGGGCGCCGGACGGCACATTGTTTATTACGCTCGGCGATCGTTACAGCGAAAAAGATAAAGCACAAACCCTCGATAATCATCAAGGTAAAGTTGTTCGCATTAATGCTGACGGTACCGCCCCCAAAGATAATCCATTTGTAAAAACACCGGGTGCATTACCAGAGATTTGGTCTTACGGTCACCGCAATATGCAAGGCGCGGCGATCAATCCCATCACCAAAGAATTATGGACTGGCGAGCATGGCCCACAAGGTGGTGATGAATTAAATATTGATCGCGCAGCAAAAAATTATGGCTGGCCAGTCATCACCTACGGTGAAAATTATGGCGGTGGAAAAATTGGCGAAGGCACACAAAAAACCGGCATGGAGCAACCCAACTACAAATGGGTGCCTTCTATTGCAACAGCCGGTTTTATTTTTTACACCGGTGACAAATTTCCCCGGTGGAAAAATAATATTTTGCTCGCCAGCTTAAGGGATAAAACCCTGGTGCGTCTGGTTGTCGATGGCGAGAAAATTACCAGGGAAGAGCGTTTGCTCGCCAAAGAATTAGATCAACGCCTGCGTCATGTAGTGCAGGGGCCGGATGGATTGGTGTATTTGCTTACCGACGAAGTGAAAAGTAATATTTACCAATTATCACCGCAATAACGTAGGGGCGCCGCTTGCTGCGCCCTCTTGCTTTTGCGTCCTTCTCACGTTTGTGCCTTTTCCATCATTTGCCTCTTCCCCCAACTCCCGCTGCTGTGGGAGTTTTTCTTTGTGAGTGAATAAGTTGATGCTCAATGAATGTATTTTTGTGTATGGGACTTTGCGTCGCGCTTGCTCCACCGGTGCGCATGATAAATATCTGTCCGGTGCCAATTTTATTGCACCGGCAAAAATCAAGGGCAAATTATTCAAGGTCAGTTATTACCCGGCATTGGTCATTGATGATGATGCGGATTGGGTAATGGGTGAGGTCTACCAGCTTGCGTCGACAGAACAGCTCGCTACATTGGATGCCTATGAAGAGTGCACTTTTCCCGCACTGCCCGAGCAGGAATACCGGCGGCAAAAAGTCACTGTGTTAACGGATGTGGGCGAACAGTTATCTGTTTGGGTCTACGCTTATCAACAAGCCAGTGCGCAGTTGGAATTTATCGCGAGCGGTGACTTTCTCAATCCCTGATGCTGCCGCCAGCAGCCGTTTCAACCTGCAGCTGGATTTCCACCGCATCTGCAGGTATGTTGTGCCCACGTTGATACCGGGGCAATAATTCGCGGAACTAGCATGAGCAAACTCAGCATGACCAAAACCAGCATGACCAAAACCAGCATGAACAAATACACTGCCCTTAATTACGATATAGACCCGGTATTTCATGCGGCCGGAAAACCTGATTCCAAGGTCGGTGTTTTACTCACCAATCTCGGTACCCCGGATGCCCCTACCGCATCGGCTTTACGCCGCTACCTGCGGGAATTTTTATCTGATCCACGCGTAATTGAAATTCCTCGTTTGGCATGGATGGTTATTTTGCACGGCATTATTTTACGGGTGCGCCCGAAAAAATCGGCGAAGTTGTATCAATCAGTCTGGACCAGTGAAGGCTCACCGTTGCTGGTGATAAGTAAACAGCAGCAACGGGCAATCCAGGAACAATTGGGCAGTGATTTCAGTGTAAAACTCGGCATGCGTTACGGTAACCCTTCTATTGCCAGCGGTTTACGCGAATTACAAAAAGAAGGGGCGCGCAAAATTATTGTGCTGCCACTTTATCCACAATACGCCGCACCGACTACCGGTTCCAGTTTTGATGCCATAGCAAAAGAATTGATCCGCTGGCGCTGGGTGCCGGAAATGCATTTCATTAATAATTATTGTGATGAACCTTTATATATCGACGCACTCGCTAACTCGGTTCGTGAACACATTGAAAAAATTGGCAAACCGCAAAAAATTATTTTCTCCTATCACGGCACTCCCAAACGCAATCTCGATTTGGGCGATCCCTATTATTGTTTTTGTATTAAAACCACGCGTCTGGTGGCAGAAAAATTAGGGCTCGATAAAAATGATTATATCGCCAGCTTCCAATCGCGCTTTGGTTACGCCGAATGGTTAAAACCCTACACTGATGAAACCCTGAAAAATTTGCCGGCAGAAGGGATAAAGCAGGTTGCGATTTTATCGCCGGCATTCAGCGCCGACTGTCTGGAAACCCTGGAAGAATTAGCGGTGGAAAATCGCCACACCTTTATGGAGGCGGGTGGCGAAAGTTATCACTACATTGCCGCATTAAATGATCGTGCGGATCATATTTCTGCATTGGCAGAATTGATAAAAACCAAAAGCTGAATGTCTGTTTTTATTCGGTTAAACCGATTTTTAATTAAAACCAGGTAGCGTAAATATCCCCTTTTTAATTCCTTCTTGCATAGCATGTTATTGTGATGACTGGCGTGTAGATCCAGCTTTTCGTAATATAGGAACTTTCCTTACTTACTGCACCAAACAATAATAATCTCCCTCCTTTTTTCCATTGAGGCTATATGACCCTGACCTCTGTAGTGGCTCCCCTTGCCTCTGTGCCTTTGCGCCAGCGTTTGCGGCAGGAGACCGACGATATCCATCAATTACTGCATCGCGATAGCAGTATGAATAAGATGATGAGTGAATATGGCTCCAAAGCAGATTACCTGCGGGTGCTGCAGAATTTTTTTCAATTTTACCGTCGTACCGAGGCTTTCTTTGAATTTATTCCACCTGAGTGTCGCTTTACCCACGAGGTAAAACCGCTGGAATGGCTGCGTAAAGACTTTGCAATCTTGGGCGAACCATTTCCACCATTAGCCTCTGCTTATGAACATGCGGCAGCTAAGTACGCCATCGCACAGACGCTGGAAAGTTACCTGGGATATTTATATGTAAAACAGGGGTCCACCTTAGGTGGCCAAGTCATTAGTAAGCAGCTAAAAAAACTGGGATTTGAGCCCGGTGAATCACAGTTCTTTTTCAATGGCTCGGGTAGTAACACCGGTGATAATTGGAAAGAATTTCTCGCCTTCCTCGCACAACTCGAACCTGATATTAATGCAGATTCCGTAGTATCCAGCGCGCGAACGCACTTTTTAATCCTCCATCACTTATTTTCGCAATCATTTACCTCGGGAGGGGAAAATGGATCAAGGTAATCTGCATATTCCACGTGAACAGCTCACTGAAGAGCAATTGGAAGCGGCGCTGCAACAATGCGCCAATGAACCTATACATATGCCTAATTGCATTCAGCCGCATGGTTTAATGTTGGTCACCAGCGACACCTCAGAAGAAATTATTCAGGTGAGTGAAAATGTTAGCGAGCATTTGGGGGTAAGTGCACAGGCGTGTGTAGGAAAGCATTTGGCCGATATTATCGGTATTGAAAATTTGCAAACGATTAACGAGGCAATTCGTGAAGCGGATCTTGCACCCTACAAATTCACTTCGGTAGAGCTTGCGGGGAAATCGTACGATGCGGTGGTGCATTTTTCCCGACACTATAAAGTGATTGAGTTTGAACCCAAAATTGATGGTACGCGTAAAGATGCGCTACAAAAAGTCTATGAAGACCTGCGCAATTATTCGATTGCCGCGCAAAAAGCTTACGATGTTGAATCGCTATATGATTTGATGGTTGCCCATGTGCGGAGTATTACCGGGTTTGATCGGGTAAAACTGTATAAATTTGATGAATCCTGGAATGGCGCAGTCGTTGCGGAAAATCGCACTGAGCATATGCCCAGCTACCTCGGTTTGAATTTTCCCGCCAGTGATATTCCCGAGCAAGCGCGCCGCTTGTACAGCATTAATTATTTGCGTCTTATTCCTGATATTCGCTATCGTCCATCGCCGCTTTATCCACCGCTGGTTGAAGGTTCGCATAAACCGCTTGATATGAGTTACTCGGTGTTGCGCAGCGTTTCCCCTATCCACATCCAGTATCTGGAAAATATCGACGTGGAAGCATCCATGTCTATTTCCATTATGCAGGACAATAAATTGTGGGGTTTGATTGCTTGCCATCACACAGCCAGCTTGCATATTCCCCATAGTATTCGCGTGCTGTGCGAAATTATTGCACATATTTTTTCCGCTAAACTGACCACTATGCGCCGTTCAGTCGACAACCAGCGCCATGAAGTGCGCAAATTGTTAATCGAAAAATTATCGCTAACCACCAGCCTTGACACCTTTGAAAATACTATTGCAAAAAATAGCGAGATTGCTTTGCAAGCACTTGATGCCGACGGCATAGCGATTTTTTCCGATGGGAAATTCTGGTACTTCGGCGAAACATTTGAACAGGAATATCTTGATCGCTTGGCGGCCTGGTATCGAAAGTTTGGCAACAAGACGGTGGTGCATACCAGCTTTGTGGGCGATTATTTTCAGCACGATGAAGTGTTAAAAAACCTTAGCGGTGGATTGCTTTTTGTACCTATCGGCGTTTATAGCGAAGATATTGCCATTTGGTTTCGCAAAGCGAGAGCCGAAAGTGTTAATTGGGCGGGCAATCCGGAAAAACCTATCGAGCAAACTAAAGCCGGTTATCGGTTGACACCACGCAGTTCATTTGAGTTATGGCAAACCACTGTGCAAGGGCGCAGTAAAAACTGGTCATTTCTGGATATTGAAACAGCTGAATCTATTGCGCAAATTATTTTGGAAAATAGCAAGATCCAATCTGATATCGCAAACAAAGCAAAAACTGATTTCCTTTCGCATATGTCCCATGAATTGCGTACTCCCTTGGGCGCAATTATTTCCATTATCCAGGTGCTAAATCGCGATACGACACTGACCGAAGATCAGCGCCGGTTGATTTACAATTTGGAAGTCAGTTCGGATTCGCTGTTTAGCCTGATTAATGATTTGCTCGACATCAGCAAAATTGAAGCAAACGAATATTTATTGGAGCTGGCACCCTTCAAAGTGGCAGAATTGGTTGAAGACGTGCGCAGTATTATGTCTGTCAAGGCAACCGAGAAAAGTCTGCAGTTAGGTATCAATTATCTGGCGACCAAGGATTATGTCTTTCAGGGCGATAAAACCAAGATCAAACAAATCCTGTTTAATCTGGTGAATAATGCAATCAAATTTACCGAGCGCGGCTTCGTTAATTTGTTCGCCAGCATTAACGATAGCGAGCATCCTGAAATAAAAATCCTTACCTTTGAGGTGATCGATTCAGGTATTGGTATTGATGAAAGCAAATTGAATTCTATCTTTGAAAAATTCATCCAGGCTGATAGCAGCACCTCGCGCCTTTATGGTGGTACCGGTTTGGGATTATCGATTTGTAAAAGCATTGTGGAATTGATGGGCGGCGAAATTGTTGTTACCAGCAAGCTGGGCTTGGGCAGTAATTTTAAGGTGTCGTTGCCTCTGCCGTGCAAACAAGCGCAATCGAATGAGGTAGAATTATTTGGCAGCGAGCATACACTTACTGATAAAATTGACAGCAAAGATCGCCTGAAAATTTTGGTTGCAGAGGATTACGAAGGCAATATTATTGCGGTGCTCGACTATTTGCAAAGTGAAGGTTGTGAAGTGGTCATTGCCAAGAACGGCGAAATCGCGGTGAAGTATTATCAATCCACCAACTTCGATATTATTTTGATGGATGTACAAATGCCGCGTATGGATGGCTTGACTGCAACGCGTATCATTAAAGAAATGGAAACAAAAAATAAAAAACGCCCCACACCAATTCTGGGTATGACTGCCAATGCATTAAAAGAAGATCGCGATCGCTGCCTGGCCGCAGGTATGGATGATTACATCAGCAAACCCATGCGGCTCGATGAGCTTTCCACCAAAATCAAACGCTTGGTGGAATCGAATCGCGGCACTGAAGTTGAATCATCACACTGATAACCGGTGAAATAAAAAAGGGGCGGATGATTATTTCATTCGCCCTTTTTTATTACCATTCTTTAGTGGCCAAAGACAGTAAGCAGCATGTGTATCGATAAGCCAATTAATAACAGCGCAAATAATTTTTTAAGTAAACTAACCGGTAACCGATGCGCGAGCATTGCACCCAGTGGCGCGGTGATAAAACTCATCGCCGCCATCAATAATACCGCAGGCCAAAAAACATAACCCAGTGTGTATGCAGGCAGGTCAGTAATATTCCATCCGTTAACGACATAACCTGCTGCACCAGCAAGGGCGATCGGTAAACCCACTGCCGCAGATGTCCCAATCGCGACGGGCAATGCGATATTACACCACACTAAAAACGGCACTGTGAGTGTACCACCGCCAATTGCAACCAATGCCGAGATCGCACCTATACCTGAGCCTGCTGCCGCCGTTGCTAAGCTGCCTGGTAATTGCTGTGTTGGTTTTGGCTTGCGATTAAGCACCATTTGCAGCGCGACCAATGCCATAAAGCATGAGAAAAAAATTGCCAGCGGTTTTGCGGATAAATAACTCGCCAAAAAAGTACCGGCGAAAGTGCCAAGCAAAATCCCCGGGGTAATTTTTATTACCACCGGCCACAACACCGCTTTGTGTTTGTGATGCGCACGCAAGCTCGCAATTGCAGTTGGCACAATCGCAGCCATCGATGTTGCCAGCGCCATATGTAAAATATGTTCAGCGGGAAATTGGTGCTGCACAAATAGCAGCGTTAGTATCGGCACCATAATGCCGCCGCCGCCAATACCAAACAGGCCGGCGAATAATCCGGTGCAGGCGCCGAGCGCGAGCAGGGAAATAATTAAATTAATATCCATTGTGAAAATTTCGTTGGTGCTTGGGCGCTCCGGCAGAAGCCTTCACGACACGCCGTGAATACATCCCTGTAGGCTCGATGTTGCGACGGTCGTGAAAACTTCTACCGGAGCACCCTGAGAATGAGTGTCTTGATTCCAAAAAAAATCCCCATCGTTTTCACGCTGGGGATTTTTATCGCATAACGATTATGAAGCTTGGTAATCGTTACGCTTTTTTGCCGCGCTTACGCTCGTTTTCGGTGAGCAATTTTTTGCGCACACGAATGCTGAGCGGAGTTACTTCTACCAACTCGTCATCTTCAATAAATTCCAGCGCCTGTTCCAGGGTGTGACGGATTGGCGGTGACAGGGTCAGCGCATCGTCAGTACCGGAAGCACGAACGTTGGTTAATTGCTTGGCTTTGGTTGGGTTTACTACCAGATCATTGTTGCGCGAGTGAATACCCACCACTTGACCTTCATATACTTCAACACCCGCACCGTAGAACAAACGGCCACGTTCTTGCAGCGGGTGTAAACCGTAGGCGAGGGTTTTGCCCTTCACCATAGAGATCAGTACACCGTTTTGACGTTTGGCTACTTCGCCTTCTTTTACCGGGCCGTAGTGATCAAAAATACTGGTCATGATGCCGGAACCGGACGTCATGGTCAGGAACTGGCCACGGAAACCGATCAAACCACGGGATGGGCAGAGGAATTCCAGCTTGATACGGCCTTTGCCATCCGGCTCCATATTGTTCAGCTCGCCTTTGCGCAGGCCGAGTTCTTCCATCACTTTACCTTGATGCTCTTCTTCAACGTCGATCACCACTTGCTCGAACGGCTCGTGGATCACGCCATCAACGATTTTTTGTACCACTTCAGGACGTGAAACGCCCAGCTCGTAGCCTTCGCGACGCATGTTTTCGATGAGTACTGACAGATGCAATTCACCGCGGCCCGAGACGATAAATTTGTCCGGGGTTTCGCCCTGCTGCACACGCAGTGCCACGTTGGCAATCAATTCCTGATCCAGGCGGTCTTTGATATTACGGCTGGTAACATACTTGCCTTCTTTACCGGCAAACGGTGAATCGTTTACCTGGAAGGTCATGCTTACGGTCGGCTCGTCGATCGACAGGGCTGGCAATGCTTCGATGCAATCCGGGCTGCACAGGGTATCGGAGATGCCCAGTTTATCTACACCGGTAATACAGACGATATCGCCCGCGTAGGCTTTGTCAGTCTCGATACGTTGCAGGCCGTGGTAGCCCATTACTTGCAGTACTTTGGCTTTGCGGGTGTTGCCTTCGTGGTCAACCACCACGATTTGCTGGTTGGGCGACAGGCTGCCGCGGGTGATACGGCCGATACCGATAACGCCCACATAGCTGCTGTAATCCAGCGCAGAGATTTGCATTTGGAAGGCGCCGTCCAGGTCAACCTGGGGCGGCTTCACTTTATCGACAATCATTTGGAACAAGGGGGTCATGTCTTCAGCGATGTCATCGGGTGACAGGCCGGCAACACCATTCAATGCAGAAGCATAAATGATGGGAAAATCGAGCTGCTCTTCAGTTGCACCCAAGCGGTCGAACAAATCAAATACCTGGTCAACAACCCACTCAGGGCGTGCGCCCGGACGGTCAATCTTGTTGATAACCACAATCGGGTTCAAACCTTGTTCGAACGCTTTTGAGGTAACGAAACGGGTTTGTGGCATTGGGCCGCCAACGGCGTCCACAATCAACAATACCGAGTCAACCATCGACAATACACGCTCTACCTCACCGCCGAAGTCGGCGTGGCCGGGGGTATCCACGATGTTGATGCGATAGTCGTTCCACTTGATTGCGGTATTCTTGGCCAGGATGGTAATGCCGCGCTCGCGCTCCTGGTCATTGCTATCCATGATCAGTTCCGCGCTTTCATCGCGACGGTCGAGGGTGCCGGATTGACGCAACAACTGGTCAACCATAGAGGTTTTACCGTGGTCAACGTGGGCGATAATGGCGATATTGCGCAGTTTTTCGATAGCTGATTGATCTGTCACTGTGGGATTTCTCTTGGGTATGCGCCTGATGTAAGGCAAATGGGGAAGCGTAAAAAGGCGCGCATTATACCTATGAAGGCATGACAGGGATATGGCTAACGAGGACGGATTGGCGAAAATATAGTCACTTGGATAATGCTGGAAAACATTGTTCGATTTAATAAGGGCAATACCGATAAAATCTTTCGTGAAAACTGCTGGTAACATTACATATAAATAAGTGTATGTAAAAAAACTCCAGTAATTTTACATATGGAGCTCGCGTAAGCTCATCAAACAGGTTAACGCATGAAAAGTGCGAAATAACGCTCAAAGAGGTAAATCCTGTTCCTACCATATCCAGTTGCCTCTTTCAGGATGCCCAATTCTTCAAGTTGCTTAACCAGCGCATTCGCCACTTGATGGCTTCCTTCGAGGATTTCTGCCGCTTCATTAACGCTGATCATTAGTCGTTGATAAAGGTACATCAACAATATTTTTGCCTTCTCTGCCCTCCGCCCCAGGCCTGGAATCTGATGTTCCACATCCTGTCGCAACGTCATGATTGTCATAAATGTGTTTTGCACGGATATGCTTACGGCAGCTCTATTGGTGAAAATTTAAGCTGTCAGTGTAAAGACTTCATGTATATACTGCATGTAAATACGCCACGGAGATAGAGTCATGACACTTGCCCGTGTTTTTCAGTCGGGGAACAGCCAGGCCGTAAGGCTCCCCAAAGAATTTCGTTTTGATGTTGACCAGGTTGAAATCTTCCGGCGCGGTGATGAAATCGTCTTACGTGCTGTCACCCCCAATGCCGGGGCTATATTTGATGCCCTTACCCGGCTTCCAATCGATTTTGTGGAGCAAGACCGGGACGACCTGCCACCTCAAGAAAGGGAAGATTTTTAAAGGACTATCTATGACCACACGTTACTTGCTTGATATGAATATCTGCATTTATATCGCTAAACATAACCCTCTTTCCGTACGTGAACGCTTTGCGCAACACTCGGCTAATGAATTGGCTATGTCTGTTATTACTCTGGGCGAGTTGCGTTTTGGGGCTGAAAAGAGTCGTGCCAAAAAACAGGCAGTGGCAGTAATTAATGACTTGGTCAACCTGCTGAATATTGAAGTACTTTCAGAAGAGGTTGCCACGCATTACGGTGAAATTCGGGCGCAACTACAAAAAACGGGGCAAGTTATCGGCAACAATGATTTATGGCTAGCCGCTCATGCTCGCTCACAAAATTGGGTGCTGGTAACGAATAACGAAAAGGAGTTTTTACGAGTTGAGGGATTGAAGGTGGAGAATTGGGTGTAGGCCCGTGTAATGGATATATCCCAATTTATAGTTAAACTCCATATGACTTGATATGTATGATTTTGACGCAAATTAGGAATGCCAATAACTGAAGCGCTTGGTTCTATAAATGATCGGCTGAAGGGTGCAATGACTCCGGATGTGGCCACCATTATCGAACAAACTACACCAATAATTCCTGTAGCGGAAAGCGCTGACGAGCCACAGATAGTCACGTCAGCTGAAGAATTAGAAGGATTTCATCTTGTAAGGGCAGTTTTACGAGAATTTGTTAGTGCTAAACGTATTGTTATGCGAGATGCGCAAAGTTATTGCGCGATTTTGCTTGACGATAACAATCGAAAGCCTATTTGTAGATTACGTTTTAATAACACACAAAATCTTCGATTAGGGATTTTCAATGAGAAGAAGGAAGAGCTGATTCAGCAAATTGAAAGCATTGATGATATTTTTAATTTTGCTGATCAACTAAAAGCCACCATTGCGTCCTACGAGGCCGGCACCAAAGAGTAAAGACGAACACTCTACACAGATAGGTAAGCAAGTCGCATGACTTGCTTACCCCACAATAAATCTGCTGTTCTTTTTAAATGCAGCACGAATCAAAACGGCAATTCCCGCCGATCCATAAAACTGCACCAAAAATACCACCGCAAAAACCAGTAAACTGGTGCCTACATCCGGTACAGGGAAAAAGGGTTTCATCACTTCAAGTGCGGCAATATTTTCCAGAGCAATTGTCAGCAGCGGATGGATAAAAAATATCGGGAAGCTCAGTTCGGCTAGCCAGCGTAGGTGTTGTTGCAGCCATGGCCAGCTTACATGGTGGCAGAGTGCAAGCATGGCGATGCAACCGAACAGGTTTTGGATAAATTGCAGATCCCAGCCGTCGTAATGAAACGCGGCGGTGTGGTAGTTGCCGATGTGTACCCACAGGTAGGTTTGTGCGAGAGCGGTAGCTGCAACTACCAGCAAGCTGATAATGAGCAGGGGCCAGTGCCAGCGACGCAAGGATTGTTCGTACTGTGAAAATACAATTCCGAGTAAATAGTAGGGTGTGAAATAAATCAGCGACTGTAAAAAGTTGGAATTGGATTCCGGGCGATGCATTAATACAGCGATAAACGCGAAAAGAACCAGTACAACTATTTTCATTGGAAGATGGGTGCGGATATAAGCGATATGTAATGGCGAGCACAAAAAAGTGAGCAAAATAAATGGGATATACCAGTGCGGGTAAAGCACGTAACCGTTGCGGATGGTGTACCAGGTATTGAGCAGGTTTTGTTGCCAATCCAATCCGTCTTGCCACCAGCCCAGCATGCGGATGGTTAAAGCAACAAGAGAAATGGTTAAAAAGGGAAAGAGTAAGGCGCTAGCTTTTTTTGCAATAAACTTCTTGTAGTCAAAACGTGCGTAGAACACCCGATGAAAGAAAAAGCCGGAGATAAAAACAAACAGGCCGGTACCGCCGCGCAATAAATTTTCCAACAAAAGTGGAAACACCGGCTGTGCAAGAAAAATAGAGTGCCCGAGTACGATCATGACAATTGCCAGACCGCGCAGGTAATCAAATTCGACGAGTCGCTCCTTCTGTGTTGTCAGTGCAGCTGAACTCATGAAATAGTGCAGGCACTCTTAGGTTCAGGGCGATAAACCCCCACATTTAAATGGCCCGCATCTTTCAAGTTGGCCGCATGCAATTGGCTCATCACACCTTTTTGGCAATACAAATAATATTGCTTGCTCACATCCAAATTGTTGAATTGATTATTGAGCGAGTAAAACGGAATCGCGAGGATATCAATTCCAGCCAATTTTAGTGGATTGGCTTCTTGCTCATCGGGATGGCGAATATCGATAATCACATCCTGTGCGTTGACTTCGCCTACCATCGGCACGGATAAATCTGCATCCAGCTCGTCAACTATCTCATCAATGTTTTGCGCGCGGCGTTCTTCAATCGCGCGTTCCAATACCGCCATATCAAAACGCGATTCTTCATATTCCACTTTGTGCAATTTCGCACGCGTGGTTGGGTTAACCGAAATCACGCCGCAATATTCCGGCATGCTCGCGGCAAAACTTTCAGTGCCGATTTTGCGCGAGAGATTAATGATGTCGCCCTTGTCCATGGTGGCGAGTGGCCGCAACACGATCATATCAATCGCGCGATCAATTACGTTCAAATTAACCAATGTTTGGCTGGAAACCTGCGCAACACTTTCGCCGGTAACGAGCGCAGGAATTTCCAGCGACTCGGCGACCTTTTCCGCTGCGCGCAACATCATGCGCTTGAGTGTGACACCCATGTACGGGTTGTCGACTTTTTCGAGAATTTCGCGCACCACATCTTCAAATGGCACGGTGACAAATTTAACGCGATGTGATGCGCCGTATTTATTCCACAAATAATAGGCCACTTCTTTTACGCCGATTTCGTGTGCGCGTCCGCCGAGGTTAAAGAAGCAATAGTGCGCGCGCAGACCGCGCTTGATGCATAAATAAGTGGAGACGGTGGAGTCGAATCCACCCGAGATCAGCGACAGCACCGGATCCTGTGCGCCGAGTGGAAATCCACCGAGCCCTTGGGTTTTGCTGGTCAGCACCCATACGCGCTCGCCTTTGATTTCAAGCGGAACTATGACGTCGGGTTTGTGCAAGCTGACACCTTTGGCATCCGAATGTTGCAATAAACCGCCACCGACATATTGCTCCACTTCCACCGAGGTAAATGGATGCTTGCCCACGCGTTTGGCGCGCACGCAAAATGTTTTGCCGGCGATACCATCGCGCCAGTGACGTAAGGTGTGCTGGAAAATCGAGTCCAGATCGCCGAGCGGGTAGTCGTTCAGCAGCGCAAAGTTGGCGATACCGGGGGTGCGCGCCAGCACGTCGGATACCTGGGCGACCACTTGCTCATCGGCATCCGGACAGCGAATTTCAATCTTTTCCCAATCGCGCTGGACATCAATATCAACGCCCAGGTTGCCCAGCAATATGCGCAGGTTATCGCGCAGTTGCTTGATAAAGCGCTTACGCACCGGCGGGCTTTTGATGATGATTTCGGAAAAAACTTTAACGACAAAATGCATGGGTGTTGTGCCTGGCTAGGTGCAGCAACCGCTGCTAAGGGACGGCGCAGTGGCTGATTGGGGTAAAAAGGCGGCGATTATAAAGCAAGCGGGCGCTAAAAGTGCGCTTGAGCTGCTTCATTTTACTCATCTCAAGCGCTTCGGAAGAGCAAGCGGCAGTCGCACGCGAAGTGGATCGCAACATCATCAAGGTCAGCGACCTCTCCACCCAATCTGCTGCCCGTGCCAACCAGACCAGCGCTTCAGCACAGGAGCTGGCGCGCCTCGCCACTGAGCTGAACACGCTGGTTGCGCGGTTTGGTAGCTAAAAACGAGCTGCTTTTTTTGCCGGGTGAACGCCCGGCGTTCAGAAGCAGCTCGCCCTTCACTAAATCTCCTTTCCTGGCTCCCTTGCGAGCGCCGGATTTTTCGTGGCACGTGATAGTTATTACGAGAATTGCTGTGGGGGAAAGTGTCATTAATTCTGCACATAAGCTTCATTAAAAAGTAACAAGCTTTACATGTTTGGCTCCTAGAGTTGCGCGTGGCGTTTTGCCATCCACCGAACCAGGGAGAAGACGAAATAATGCTTAATAAAAAAATGCTTACGATATTGGCGCTGGTGTTTTCTGCGTCAGGTGTGAATGCTGCTTTTTATGATGACCTCGTGTATCACCATGCACCGATTCATTATCAGGACACCGACAGTTCCAATTATCCCGCTGAATATATTACGGCGATAGATTACGACTCGGATTGGGTGTCGACCAATAATTGGGAAAACCTTGCGACCGGAGATTTGTCCGCCAAGGTTTATTTCTCGGTGACAGAAAGTTGCAGTCACTATTTTATTATTTACGGTTTTTTCCATCCGCGCGATTGGAGTGATACTGCTTTTGATCAGGAGCATGAGAACGATATGGAAGGCGCATTATTTATTGTGCGCAAAAATGGATCGACTTATGGCGTGCTTGAAGGCGTGATGACGGTTTTCCATAAAGATTTTTTCTCCTTCACTCCTGCGGGAAGCCCGTTAACTAATGGCAGTGAAACAATCGACGGCAGCATTACCTTTACCAACTTCGATGGTTCAAATCGTGCGCGTCTGGCGCAGGAAGCGAAAGGGCATGGATTAAAAGCCTGGCCTTATATCAACAACTTTACCGGCGCGAATAATCAGGACGGCATTATTTATTTTCCATCGCGCACAATCAGCGAAGTTCCTTCGTCAGGTAATGATCGCTCGGTATATTACACATTGGTGAGTATGACCAAGAGTAATGGTCTGTGGGCGCGTGCATTAATGGAGGCACCTGTAGCGAGTGCATCAGCACAAACATTTAATAGCTTCGGCACTTTTAAAGGTAATACTGGCGGCGGTTGTGGCTCTGGTTTGAAAACCTGCAGTAGCAATTCTGCTAATACGCCCTGGGGATGGGATGATCAAAACGATGGTAATAATTATCGCGGTGCAATGGCATTGGATCCAATTTCATTAACCGATTATTACTTTAATGGTTTGGGTTCGTTCAGCACTAAATATATCAACAATCAGTTCCTGAAAGATTTGCAGGTGGCGGGTTACAGTTCCGGTAATGTGCCAGCGGGTTTTCCATCGGAAATAAATCTGAGTCAGTTGTATACCAAGCTGGGTAACACTTGTCCTTGAGTTTGGTTCGTTGGAATTTTAATTACAGGTTTGATCGACAGGCATGGTGCACATGCCTGTCGGATTGCGTAATTATTTCGAACGGAAAATCAGCTCGCGAATTTTTGCCAGCTTGGGCGACACCACCGGCACTGTGAGCATGGTACTGGCGACGGCCATAATCAGCAGCGCGGTGAAGGTCTCGCTGGTGATGATTTGTTTGTCGAGCAAAACGTTGGCGAAGATGATCATGATCAGTGCTTTGGTTTGCAGCAGCCAGCCGATAATCGACGCTTCACCTTTCTGCCATTTCAATATTTTGCCCGCTGCATGAACTCCCACCAATTTGCCCGATACCGATGCGACCAGCAGGATGGTGGCGGCGATAAATACGGTTGAGCCACCCACTTCCCAATTGGTGCGCAGGCCGGTACTGAGGAAGAAGACCGGCATGATGATCATCAGGACAAAATGGCGCAGCTTGTCCATGTCTTCCTGGTTAAACCACTCGGCATCCATCACCGCGCCCGCAAGGAACGCTCCCACCATAAAGTGCAGGCCGGCCCAGTCTGCCGCCAATCCACACAGTGCCAGCCAGATAAAACCGGAGTACCAGCGGTCTTTTTCCGGAATGGCCACCATCAACTTGCGGAATAGATAGCTCGCAACGGTGAAGGCCACGAGGAACATTCCCTGGCGACCCACGCGCTCCCAATCCAGCAGGATCAGCGCCAGTACACCCCAGATGGCAATGTCATCGAGGCTGGCGTAACGCAGGATGCGCTGGCCAATCGGCTGGCGCAGGACTTCCAGTTTCTCCATCAGCAAAATCAAAATCGGCAGCGCGGTTACCGCACAGGCCATGCCCACACCGAGGATAAATTGCCAGGTCATGCCTTTGGAGCCCATCCATCCGTCGCTGAATGACATAAGTGCAACGGCCGCTGCACAGCCAAACAGCAGCGGGGTGCCCAGCGCGAGGCCTGCAGTGATGCCGCTTTCGCGTTTGTATTCCCAGGCCTTTTTCAGGTCGAGTTCGATACCGGCAATCCATACAAAGATCATTACCGCCCACCAGGCGATGCCGTTGAGCGACTTGATGACATCAGGATTAAACACAAAGGTGTAGTACTCGGGGAAGGCATTACCCAGCACGCCCGGGCCGAGCACAATCCCCATAATGATCTGTATAACGACCAGCGGCGCCCAATAATCGGTTCGGCCGAGGCGCCAGATCAGGTAGGGAACGGTAAAGATGATCACCATGGCGATCAGGAATATTTCTGTTGTTGTCATGTGCATTATAGAAAGCCCTTGGTTCTTATAGATATTGTGTATTTTTATCTGCGCCGGAACAGCTGCGCGGCGCAGGCTACAGGGATTTTGTGTGCCACTCGAACCAAACTTTATAGATATTTACTATAGGTTATGCGCTGGAGGCTGGCAGTTGCGAAAAGGGCTGGGCAATCCTGCTAAACGGTGATGTGAGAGCGTAAAAAATGATGCAAATTGGCGCACGCAACTGGCACACTAGCGCTCGCTTTGCAGGGCAGCCAAGGCAGTAGGATTGAAGTGACAAATAATGATCCTTAATGGTGCAAATTTAAAATTTAATGCATTTATTTGGTGCAATTACTCTAAATTTTGATGTGTCTTATTGCGGGAAAGCCTTATTTTTAAAGGCGTGTTGCTATTTATTTTAAATGGCATATATTTTGCCCCTTTTCTGACACCCTAGTCTTGCCCCGCTCACCGAAATGAGTCGCGAGCCCGGATGAAGTGGGGAAAATTTTCAGGTAAATCGCCCGTCGGGTTGTTTATCGACCGCATAACAACTTTTCATAATCCGTAGCCTTCGGGCTATTACAACTTGGAGGCATTCAATGTCTAAGACTTTAGACCTGATCAAAGAACACGAAGCTCGCTGGATTGATTTGCGCTTCACCGATTTCAAAGGTAAAGAGCAGCACGTGACTTTCCCATCAAGCGTTGTTAACGATAGCTTCTTCGTTGATGGCAAGATGTTCGACGGTTCTTCTATCGCTGGCTGGAAAGGTATTAACGACTCAGACATGATCCTGATGCCGGACGATTCAACTGCCGTTCTGGATCCTTTCTACGACGAAGCCACCATCAACGTGCGTTGTAACATCGTTGAACCTGCAACCATGCAAGGTTACGACCGCGACCCACGTTCCATCGGCCTGCGCGCTGAAGAGTACCTGAAATCAACCGGTCTGGGCGACGTTGCCCTGTTTGGTCCGGAACCGGAATTCTTCATCTTCGACAGCGTTCACTTCCACTCAGGTATGGGCGGCGCATTCTACAAGATCAAATCTGAAGAAGCTGCATGGCAATCAGGTGATGACATCGAAGGTAAACACGGCCATGCTCCACGCGTAAAAGGCGGTTACTTCCCGGTTGCGCCAATCGATTCCCTGCACGACATCCGTGGCGCTATGTGTAACGCGATGGAAGCTATGGGCCTGGAAATCGAAATCCATCACCATGAAGTTGCTAACGCTGGCCAATGTGAAATCGGCGTAGGCGCTAATACCCTGGTTAAGAAAGCGGACGAAGTGCAGATCCTCAAGTATTGTGTACACAACGTTGCGCACCAATACGGTAAAACCGCTACCTTTATGCCGAAGCCGCTGATCGGCGATAACGGTTCAGGTATGCATGTTCACCAGTCTTTCTCCAAGAACGGTAAAAACCAGTTCGCAGGCGATTCATACGCCGGCCTGTCTGAAACTGCCTTGTACTACATCGGCGGTATCATCAAGCACGCCAAAGCATTGAACGCTTTCTGTAACGCTTCCACCAACTCCTACAAGCGTTTGGTTCCAGGCTTCGAAGCTCCGGTAATGCTGGCTTACTCTGCACGTAACCGTTCTGCTTCTATCCGTATTCCTTACACTGTTGGTGAGAAAGCCAAGCGTATCGAAACCCGTTTCCCTGATCCAACTGCTAACCCATACCTGTGTTTCGCTTCATTGCTGATGGCGGGTATCGACGGTGTTCTGAACAAGATTCATCCGGGCGAAGCGGCGACCAAAGATCTGTACGATCTGGAGCCGGAAGAAGAAGCGGAAATCCCGCAAGTGTGCTCATCTCTGGAAGAAGCGCTGTCTTCTTTGGAGGCAGACTACGAGTTCCTGTTGGCAGGCGGTGTATTCTCTAAAGACTTCATTGATGCTTACATCGACTTGAAGAAACAAGAAATCCAGCGCATCAACATGACGCCGCACCCGGTAGAATTCGAGCTCTACTACAGCGTGTAATGGGTCAGGTTTTGCTGGTTCGCTGGCAAAACTGCGAAACACTCCGGAAAAAGCCCGCACAGGAAACTGTGCGGGCTTTTTCTTTGGGGGATGCGGGAGTACCCTAGGGAAAACCGATTGATAAGGGGAAGCTAATGCGCAATGTGTTGATATTGATCTTATTGTTGGCGCAGGTTGTTGCTGCGGATGTATACAAAACTGTCGATAAAGACGGAAAAATCAAATATACCGATAAACCTGCGACTGAAAATGCTGAAAAACTGCAGTTGCGTGAAATCAATACTGTACCTGGCGCCCAGCCGCTGCCCAATTCATCGCCAGTGGATTCATTCCAATCGCAGCCAGCTGCAATCAACTATCAGATTGGCATTATCAGCCCGCGTAATGACGTGAGTATTCCGGTTGGGCAGCGCGATCTCGCTATCGCCATCACCCTGAACCCCGCGTTACAAGGTGGGCATTTGCTGGTGTATTTCATGAACGGCGAGCTGCTGGAGGAAACTACTGCAAACAACATCATTGTTAAGGATGTTCCGCGCGGTACCCATACTCTGGTGGTCGAGGCGATTGATGCGGATGGTCGATCTTTGGGCACTTCTGCGCCTGTTCTCGTGAACGTTATTCGCCCAAATATTAAAACCAATGCCCTTCCAAAGCCCAAGCCAAAATGAGCGCACCGTTTTGGTGCTATGATTTTCCTGAAAATCCCCAAAATGGACGACTACTGCTGCTAAACCCGCGAAATCAAGCTAATTTCTCACTTGGTTTGTTTTTTGCAGTAGCCTTCATGCCCATTGTCGAGGCGTTCAGGAGAGCAGTAGCTGGTGAGTCCGCGCGATATCTTCAAACCCATACTGGATAGCTTAAGTACTGCCATTATTCTGGTGGATACCGATTTGCTGCTCTGCCATATGAATCCTGCCGCCGAAGCGTTGCTCGCCATGAGTTGTGAGAGCAATACCGGCGAACCTATCACCTATTTTTTCTACGAATCCGATGAGACTGACCGCCAGTTAAAAATTGCGGCAGCCCAGGCAAACCATTACACCAAGCGCCATGCAGAGTGGCGTTTACTCAGCGGTGGCTCCATCACCGTGGACTACACCGTGACTCCGTTTGGCAATCACGACGGTTTGATTATCGAGATCCAGCCGATTGATCGTCTTTTGCGTATCAGTCGCGAAGAGATGCTCACCACCTCCCATGAAACCACGCGCACTCTCGTGCGTGGCATGGCACATGAAATCAAAAACCCCCTTGGCGGGATTCGCGGTGCGGCGCAATTGCTGGCGCGCGAGCTGCCCAATTCCGGTCTGACCGAATACACCAATATCATTATTGATGAGGCTGATCGCCTGCGTAATCTGGTCGATCGTATGCTCGGTCCCAACCAGTTGCCCAAATGGCAATCGCTGAATATCCACGAGGCGATTGAACGCGTCGCGAATATCATCAAAGCGGAAAGTAGCGATGCGATCAAGATCGTACGCGATTACGATCCGAGTATCCCTCCCATGCAGGGTGACAAAGAAATGCTGATCCAGGCGCTGCTGAATATAGTGCGCAACGCTATGCAGGCGCTGGTAGAGGCGAATGTCCTCAACGGTGTGATCCAACTGCGCACGCGTATCCATCGCCAATACACCATTGGCCGCAAGCATCACTCGTTGGTGTGTCGCATCGACATCATCGACAACGGCCCCGGCATTCCGGCCGACATGATCGAAAACATTTTCTACCCGATGATTTCCGGCCGCGCCGAAGGCACCGGGCTTGGCCTGACCATTTCACAACACCTTATCCATCAACATCATGGCCTCATCGAGTGCCAAAGCGAGCCGGGCAAAACCCGCTTCTCGCTCTACTTACCAATGGAAGCGCAACATGCAGAAGTCTAATAAAGTCTGGATTATTGATGATGATCGCTCGATCCGCTGGGTACTGGAGAAGGCCCTGCAAGGTGCGAACATTGAAACCCGCGTGTTTGACTCGGGCGATAGCGCCATGAGCCAGCTCAATCGCGATACGCCTGATGCGATCATCAGCGATATCCGCATGCCGGGCACCGACGGTCTGACGCTGTTGGGCAACCTGCACAACACCCATCCGCAGATCCCGATCATCATCATGACGGCACATTCCGACCTGGACAGCGCCGTTGCGGCCTATCAGGGCGGTGCGTTTGAATATCTGCCCAAACCCTTCGATGTAGATGATGCCGTCGCGGTAACCCAGCGCGCCCTCGCTCATGCGCAGGAGCAAAAAACCGAGCATGGCGCCGAGGCAGCACTGGAAACCAATACCGAAATCATCGGCGAAGCGCCGGCGATGCAGGAAGTGTTTCGCGCAATCGGCCGTCTGTCACAATCCAATATCACTGTGCTGATCAACGGCCAGTCGGGTACCGGTAAAGAGCTGGTGGCGCGCGCCCTGCACCGCCACAGCCCGCGCCGCAATGAGCCATTTATCGCACTTAATATGGCAGCGATTCCCAAGGATTTGATGGAATCCGAGCTATTCGGCCACGAAAAAGGTGCTTTCACCGGCGCGGCTGCCCAGCGCCAGGGGCGTTTTGAGCAGGCTAACGGCGGCTCATTGTTCCTTGATGAAATCGGTGATATGCCTGCCGAGACCCAAACCCGTCTGTTGCGCGTATTGGCGGATGGCGAGTTTTATCGCGTTGGCGGCCACACGCCGGTGAAAGTGGATGTGCGCATCATCGCCGCTACCCACCAAAACCTGGAGACCCTGGTGGCCGATAACCGTTTTCGCGAGGACTTGTTCCATCGCCTGAATGTGATCCGTATCCATATCCCCAAACTGGCCAACCGCCGCGAGGATATTCCCAAGCTGGCGCGCTTCTTCCTGCATAAAGCCGCGACCGAATTAAATGTCGATCCGAAAGTATTGCTGCCGGAAACCGAAGAGTATTTTTGCACCCTGCAGTGGCCGGGTAACGTGCGCCAGTTGGAGAACACCTGCCGCTGGATTACGGTGATGGCGTCCGGGCGTGAAGTGCATATTGAAGATCTGCCGCCCGAGCTGCTCGAAAACAAAGAGACCAGCACGCCGGCGGATGACTGGGAAAAAGCCCTGCGCCATTGGGCGGACCAAGCGCTTACCCGCGGCCAGCACCAGTTATTAAGTGAAGCCGTACCGACCTTCGAACGCGCCTTGATCGAAACTGCATTGAAATACACAGCAGGCCGCAAACGCGATGCTGCCAACTTGCTCGGTTGGGGTCGCAACACCCTGACACGCAAGCTCAAAGAGTTGGGAATGGCCGGCGGTAATGATCCGGACGGTGATGGCGATGATTAATCGCGAGTAAGTTAACCGGCAATGGGCAAAAATTGCCCGTTGCCTGACTTCTCCGCTATATTCTTTGCGGCATCAAAAACATCTTTTTAGATCTTCTTTTCCTGCTAAGGCAGCTTTACAAAGCTGTGTCTATACTCTGCTAACTGGTATACAAATGGCCGCCGGCGTAATCTGTTTCAGCATTCAGGTTCGCCGGTTTACTACTACAGCTCACTAAAAATTAGCCCCGTATCCAGCAAAAAAGGCAAATTCCCCATCGTCACCTCAAGATTGATGCAGGTTTGCCGTCAATAACAGCTGACATTCCAATAACTCTAATAGCCGAATACATTCGGGGGAAACATGGTACAAAAATCTTTACTCACCAAATTGATGATGGTGCTTACTGCTGCCATGGTGGCTATCGCAGTAATCGTGATGTTTACCAATTATCGTATTGCAGCGAGTGCTCAGGAGCAGAAACTTGACGCTGAAACCTCGGCAATGATCGCATTGACTAACAGCTCAATTCTTGAAGCTGTTTTTGCTTATGATTTCCAACAGATCCAAGCCATCGCCAAATCCCTCGTTAATACCTCGCTGGTGACATCAGTCAATGTTGTAGATCATCGCGGCCAGTTGCTTGCCAAAGCAGCGGACGATGACCGCAGCGAAAACCAGATTACCCGTAAAGCCATTCCGATTGTGTATGCCGGCAACACGATTGGCAGTTATGACATCAGTTTTTCTACGCAAGAACTAAGCGATACTCTGCATGACCAAATCCAGGCCAATGCGCTGACGGTTCTGGCATTGCTGGCGGCAAGTTTGATTACGGTGTATGTATTGATTCGCAGTGTGGTGCTGGCACCGGTTGATGAGGTGACCCGCTCGCTCGCGACTATTGCTGGTGGGGGTGGGGATTTAACCCGTCGCTTGCCGACCGACAGTAAAAATGAAATCGCCGCGCTCGCGCATAATTTTAATCTGGTGATGGAGCACATCGCCGATATTATTCGCAATGTGGTGCAGGTAAATGACAAGGTGCGCGTCAACGTGAATAAGATGAGTGGCGCGACCGAAAGCACTGTGAACTCCACCTCGCAACAACTGCGCGAAATTGAGTTGGTAGCCACGGCGGTAGAAGAATTATCCGCATCAGCGACAGAAATTGCACGTCACGCGGGGGACACTGCCGAGCGCACTAATGCCACCAGTATTCTTGCCGAAGAAGGCAATACTATCGTTAATCTTTCACTCGAAAACGTAAATCGTCTCACCGGGCAAATTGAATCTACCGCGCAAAAAATCCAGGTGCTGAAAAACAATTCCGTCAATATCGGCTCGGTGATGGAAGTGATCCGCACCATCGCCGAACAAACCAATTTACTGGCACTGAACGCGGCGATTGAAGCAGCGCGTGCCGGTGAACAAGGGCGCGGTTTTGCGGTGGTCGCCGATGAGGTCCGCTCACTCGCACAAAAAACCCGTTCATCCACCGAAGAGATTGAATCGATTATCGTGCAGCTGCAACGCGCCGCCGATGAAGCGCACCAGGCGATGAGCACCAGTACGGCATCCGCACGTGAAACGATTGATACCGCCTCGAAAGTGGGCGGGGCGCTCGATAAAATCCGCGCCAACATCGGCATCATTAACGATATGAACCATCAAATTGCTACGGCATCGCACCAACAAAGTTCGGTGGCAAATGAGGTGAGCAAAAACATTACTGCGATTCATGGTTTGTCAGAAAATGTGGTAGAAAATGCGCAGATTGTGAATCACAGTGGTAGCCAGTTGATCAACGAAACCGGCGAACTGAAAAAACAAATCGATAGTTTTAAAGTGTAATTCTTTGCACAGAGTAAAAAAATGGCGTACCGGTTGCGCCATTTTTTATGCTCGAATTTATTCTGTTTCGTTTTGTTTAAAGGGTAGATGGGCGCGAGCGTCTGCCGCATACACATGAATGGAATCTGTTTCAGTTTCGATAAAGTTTTCAATTGCCGCGCGAAATCCGGGTTCCTGAATCCAGTGATTGGAGTAAGTGATTACTGGCTCAAAACCACGCGCAATTTTATGTTCACCCTGCGCGCCGCCATCAAAACGTTGCAATTGGTTGGTAATGGCGTAATCAATTCCCTGATAGTAACAAGTCTCAAAATGCAGGAACTGGTATTCCTCGAAACATCCCCAGTAGCGCCCGTAGATGGTGGTGCTATCGCGCATAAATAATGCGGCGGCGATTATTTCCCCCGGGTGATTTCCTGCTAATTTGTGTGCGCTGATCATGACCAGATTGTCACTCATGCCGGCGCCAAGTTGTTGGAAAAAGGCTTCTGACAAATAACCGGTGTGCCCGCTACGTTTTAAATAGGTATTGCGGTAGAGCGCGTAAAATAATTCCCAATCACGCGAATCAATTTCGCTGCCTTCTTTTATTTCAAAACGGAATCCCTGTTCTTGTACCTGACGCCGCTCTTTCGCAATATTTTTGCGTTTGCGCGAACTCATCTGCGCAAGGAAATCATCGAAATTTTTGTAGTTGCGATTAAACCAATGAAACTGGCAGCCGATGCGTTGCGGAATTTTATTGCTGCGCAGTTGCGCGCTGAGATTGCTGTCAGGAAATAAACAGTGCCAACCGGAAAGTTCTTGCTCCTCACACAACCTGGTAAGTGAACGGCTAATGTTTTCGATCAATGCCGGTGTTTGATGCCCGGGGGCGCATAACAAACGCGCACCAGTGCAGGGCGTAAAAGGAATTGCACCAATCCACTTTGGATAATAGGGAAAACCGCAGCGGCGATAGGCATCGGCCCAGCCCCAGTCAAAGACGTATTCGCCGTAAGAGTGGTTTTTGATATAGCCGGGCATGGCGGCAATTAATTGCTCTCCCTCGCTCACCACCAGATGCTGTGCCTGCCAGCCGGTTGTTGCTGTGGTGCAGCCGCTATCTTCCAGCGCGGCCAAAAATTCGTGGCGGATAAACGGATAATCCGACGGGCGGAGGTGGTTCCACTGCGCGGCATTTATCTGATGGATCGAATTAATAAAACGGATTTGCACGGCATTGCCCCTGTGAATGGCGGAATCATGGCGGATCTTATGGGTTTTACGGGTTTAAAAAACGTAAAGTTTCGCAACCAGCGACCGGCGCGCTAGGCATTGTCATCCTCACTACAGTAGAATCCAGCCATCTTTATAACATCTGGTTTCTCAATGTCTTTGTCTGAACCCGACCCTGGATTTCCTGCCCAGCGTCATTCCAGCGCCAGTTTATCCTCCTTATTGTTGGCTTTTGCCGCAAACTTTAGCGCCGAACGGGTGCGGGTGCGCGACATTACCGAGTCCCTCGGTCAGCGCTCCTTCGGTTTTATTCTGCTGATTTTCGCCCTGCCCAACTCTTTGCCGATTATCGGCATTCCCGGCGTTTCGACTATTACCGGCCTGCCGATGTTGTTTGTCGCTGCGCAGATGGCGCTCGGCCACGATCGGGTCTATTTGCCGGGCTTTATCGCCAACAGTTCACTGGCCACTGCCGATTTCCAAAAGCTGATCACCAAAGTAGTGCCATGGCTGCAACGCGTGGAAAAACTGATGAAACCGCGCATCGCCATCCTCACTCAAGGTAGCGCAGAGCGCTGGTTGGGCGCGTTCTGTTTTCTGCTGGCGTTCCTGTTGGCGCTGCCTATCCCGCTCGGTAACCTGCTGCCGGCGCTAGGGGTTCTGTTTATCTCCCTCGGGTTGATTGAGCGTGACGGTGTGTGTGTGTTGGTGGGGTTGGGTATCGGCATCGCCAGTTGGATGTTTCTGAGCGGTTTGGTGTGGGTTCTATTCAAGACCACCTTGGCACTTATTGATCGTTTGATTTAATCCTGGGGAAATAATCGTGGAATGGATAGCTGATCCCGGCGCCTGGCTGGGATTGTTAACCTTGATCGTTCTGGAAATCGTACTGGGGATCGATAACCTGATCTTTATTGCGATCCTCGCTAACAAACTTCCTCCGCACCAGCGCGACAAAGCCCGCGTGATTGGTTTAAGCCTCGCGCTATTGATGCGTCTGCTGCTATTGATGGGCATTTCCTGGTTGGTCACCCTGACCGAGCCGCTGTTTAGCGTCTTCGATAAATCCCTCTCCGGCCGCGACCTGATCCTGTTACTGGGTGGAATATTCCTGCTATTCAAAGCCACTGTGGAGGTCCACGAACGCCTTGAAGGTAAAGTACATCTGCCGCGTAACACCCAGATACACGCCGCTTTTTGGGCGGTAGTTGCACAGATTATTGTGCTCGACGCGGTTTTCTCGCTGGATGCCGTCATTACTGCAGTGGGTATGGTTGAACACGTCGAAGTCATGATGATCGCCGTGGTGATCGCCATGGTGATTATGATCGTGGCGAGTAAAGCACTGACCGATTTTGTGAATCGCCATCCAACGGTGGTGATGTTGTGTCTCGGTTTCCTGCTGATGATCGGTTTCAGTCTGGTGGCCGAAGGTGCCGGGTTTGAAATTCCCAAAGGTTATCTGTACGGCGCGATTGCCTTCTCGGTGTTGATCGAGATTTTCAACCAGTTGGCGCGTTCCAATCGCACACGCAATTTGATCGGCGAACGGCCGTTGCGCGATCGCACCGCAGAAGCCGTATTGAAATTATTGGGCGGACGCAGCAATGCTGACGAAGTCGGACATGATATTGCCGGTATGACCTCGTCCGATAGTGAAGAGCTGGCATTTGAGCACAGCGAGCGCAGTATGATCCGCAGTGTATTGCAGCTTTCCGATCGCCCGGTGCAATCGCTGATGACGCCGCGCCCGGATATCGTGTGGGTCGATGCCAGCGCGACACCGGCCGAGTTATTGGAAATCCTTAAAACCACGCCGCAAACCCGTTTGCTGGTGGCGCGCGATGAGTTGGATAATTTGCTTGGCGTAGTACAAAGCCGCGACCTGCTGACCGCCGCACTCGATAACCAACCGCTCGATCTCGCCAAATTGGCGCTCTCACCGCTTGCGGTACCTGAGGGCACCAGTGCGCTAAAACTGCTGGAAATGTTGCGCCAGGAGTCTTTGCCGCTCGCCATTGTGATCGACGAATACGGTAGCATCAGAGGCTTGGTAACGACGGGCGATTTGCTTGCTGCGATTGCCGGTGAATTGGCCGATACCAACGACGAGCCGCTGGCAGTCCAGGCGGATGATGGCTGGATGCTTGACGGCAGTATTTCGTTAGAGCAGCTTGAAGAATTGTTGCACATCAGACTTGAACGCGGCGACAGCGATTATTTTACCCTCGGTGGATTAATGCTTGAACAATTGCAGCATGTGCCGGTAGTCGATGAAGAAATTACGCTTGCGGGTCACCTGTTCCGTATTAAAAATATGGAAGGTCGCCGCATATTGCACGTACATGTGATACCCATTGCGGATGATCCCGGTATCACCCAGATCGGTTATTGATTTGTCTTTTTTCTTTACATAAGTACCGTAAATCGACAACGTAAATGAATAAATAAATCGGTGTTTTATTGCAGATTTATTTATTTAATTTCTCTATTTTGAAAAATCAATTACCGATGAAATAGTTTCCTAAGTGTGTTTCCGCACATCTTTTTATTTCATCTTGTGCGAAATTTGCCAGCGAAAACGAATGGATAATATTTTTACGCGAAAAAATGTTGGCTAATGATTATTCGAGAACTGTCGCACTTCATCTTCGCAAACTTCATCAGATAATGCGCGCGCAAAAATACTATCCGCAACCTGTTCAGGATTCATTCATCCTCGCAACCTAGTATCACTCGCGAATTTCAGTTTTAACATTACTGCTGTATTACGATGATTGCACATCGTAGCAAGCAACCATACCGGAGAGACCATACTATGAAAAATTCAATTAAAAAAATGACTTGTGCACTCGCTGTTGTCAGTGCATTTGCCAGCGCGAGCGTAATGGCACGTGACGTGATCAGCTATAACTACGCTAGCCTTCAATATATTGATCAGGAAATAGACGATTTCGATTGCAGCCAGGATGGTTTGCGCATCGCAGGGAGCTACGCATTAAACAGCGACTTTTTTGTGGTAGGTTCTTTCAGTGATGTGAGCGGCGGCCGTTGTGGTTCAGAAAACTATAGCGCCGGTATCGGTTACCGCACATTGTTTGGTGCAGATTCAAGCATCTACGGCACATTGAGTGCGGAAAATACTTCAGTTGATCATGGCAGCAGCGATTCAGGTTTGATTGCAGCAGTAGGTGTGCGTGGCTTTTTCGCACACAACCTCGAAGGCAAAGCGCAACTGGCCCACCACACTGCATTTGACGGCAATACCGTACTGAGCGGTGGTGTGGCTTATTGGTTTGCGCCAACTATCTCGGTAACAGGCGATGCTGGTTTGGGCACGGAATCATCAGAAATTGCTGTAGGTTTACGCATGAATTTCTAATGCGTTAAACAATTTTCTGACAATAAAAAGCCGGCTTGTTGCCGGCTTTTTATTGTCGAGTGAAAACTATTGTTTCGGTCTTATTGGTTTGCCGCTTCCAGCTCTTCACTGACCATCAGCCAATTTTCTTCAGTCTCTTCAACGTGCGTTTGCAATTTGCCTTGCTCAGCGATCAGCTCTTGTAGTTTGGCTTTGTTTCTATCGTCGTAAATTGTGCTATCGCCCAATTGGGTTTCAATTTCACTTAAGCGTTTCTGCAGTTTTTCCAGCTGGGTTTCCAGGCTCTTCAGTTTATTGGTCAGCGGTTTTAACTGCGCGCGTTGCGCAGCAGATTGTTGGCGCTGGGCTTTTTTATCAACTTTGCTATCGCCATCATTGGTAGCGCTAGTTTCTTTTTCTGCCGCAACAGCATTGGTTTTTTGTTGCTGCATCCACTTGTAATAATCTTCCAGGTCGCCATCGAATTCGCTGACTTTGCCATCAGCCACCAATAAAAATTCATTTACGGTGTTGCGCAATAAATGGCGATCATGCGATACCACGATCACCGCGCCTTCGAATTCTTGTAGCGCCATAGTGAGGGCATGGCGCATTTCCAGATCGAGGTGGTTGGTGGGTTCGTCGAGCAACAGTACATTGGGTTTTTCCCACGCAATAATCGCCAGCGCCAGCCGCGCTTTTTCGCCGCCAGAAAAATGCGTAATAGGTTCAAATGCGCGTTCGCCGTGGAAATCAAAGCTGCCGAGGAAATCGCGAATTTCCTGCTCGCGCGCCATCGGCGATAAACGCTGTATGTGCAGCGCCGCAGAGGCATTGATATCCAACGCTTCTAATTGATGCTGGGCAAAATAACCGAGCTTAAAATGCTCGCCATTAGTGCGATCACCAGTAATCAAGGACAATGAGCCCGCGAGCGTTTTTACCAAGCTCGATTTACCGGCGCCGTTGGGGCCGAGCAAACCAATACGGGTTTCAGCGCGAATACTCAGCTCAACTTTATTCAATACCACTTTGGTGCCGTAACCAATGTCGGCGCGTGCGATATGCACCAGTGGTACCGACATCTTGTCATTGCATTTAAAGGTGAAGCTGAACGGCGAATCGATATGTGCGGGCGCAATTTTTTCCATGCGCTCCAACTCTTTAATCCGACTCTGCGCCTGGCGTGCTTTGGTGGCCTGCGCGCGGAAGCGGCGAATATAACTTTCGACGTGCGCAATGCGCTCCTGCTGCTTCTCAAAGCTCGCCTGTTGCTGCGCAAGTTTTTCGGCGCGCTGGCGTTCAAAGGCCGAGTAGTTACCGCTGTAGTTATCGAGTTTTTGTTTCTCGATATTCACAATGCGATCGACAATGTTGTCGAGAAAATCGCGGTCGTGCGAAATAATGATCAAGGTGCCGGGATAGCGCTTGAGCCATTCCTCCAACCACAGGGTTGCATCCAAATCCAAATGGTTGGTCGGCTCATCGAGCAATAGTAAATCGGACGGACACATCAATGCCTGCGCGAGATTCAAACGAATACGCCAACCACCGGAAAAATCCGATACCGGGCGTTTATCATCACCTGCTGCAAATCCCAACCCATTCAGCAATTGCTGCGCGCGTGATGGCGCGGTGTAAGCGTGGATGTTTTCCATATCGCTGTACAAATGCGCGAGCTTTTCACCGTTATGCTCAGGGTCGGTATTCGCCTGCGCAATTTCCTGCTCCAGCCGACGCAATTCGCTATCACCGTCGAGCACGTAATCCAGCGCACTGCGTGTAGTATGTCCTACCTCTTGTGCCATATGCGCGACACGCCACTGTTTGGGGATATCGAGTGTACCGGTATCGCTGTGTAATTTGCCCAGCAACAATTGGAACAGGGTGGATTTGCCGGTGCCATTGGCGCCGATTAAACCGACTTTCTGGCCCGGATAGATAGTGAGGTCGGCCGCATCCAATAAAAATTTGGTGCCGCGCTGTACGGAGATGTTTTGTAATTGAATCATGGCGCGCATTCTAGCAGACTTGTCCCAAACCACTGCTAGCGGATTTTGTTATGCAAACTGCTCCCTCTGTTTCTTGTCCTGGTTTGTGGAAGTTCTCCCTCGAACGCTATACACGCCCCGGTGTTGCCGATATTTGCCTGCATTTGCAGGATGAGCAGGGAGTCAACGTCAATCTATTGCTGTGGTGCGCGTGGCTGGATGCGCGCGGCCTGATGGTGGATGCCGCACGCCTGCACAATGCGCAAAAACGTATCCGCGGTTGGGATGAGCATTACGTGGTTCCCCTGCGACATCTACGACGCAGGATGAAGGTCGAATTTGGCGTCGCTGATGAAGGGATTGAAGCGGTGCGCACGCAGATTAAACAAGCCGAATTATTGGCAGAAAAACAATTGCAATGCTGGTTGGAAGCGCTTGTGCCAAGTTGGAATGACAATGGTAAGTCCAGCGCAAATTCCCCTGCGGATTGGAGCAATGTGCGTTTTTATTTGCAGCACATGAGTGTCACCGATGTGGCAATCACACAATTGCTGAAATTGCTTGGTGATGAGGCAGATTTATCAGCACCAGGAAGCGTCTAGTTAATTGGTGCTCTTATTGTGTTGCTTTGAATTTATTTTTTGGCAATAAAAAGGGCGCCCATGGCGCCCGATTTAGGTGTACATACTATTTAGTTAAGTGAGCCTTTATCGTCATCGAAGGGGAGGCGGGTATTCTCCACTACAGGCGATTCGACATTAGTTTCCACTTTATTGTTTTCTACTTTCGGCGTTTCTACTGCTGGGGTTTCTACCACTGCAGGAGTTTCTACCGCCGGTGGAACTTCACCGGGCAAGGGCGCATCAACTACTTCAGCTGCCTCAACAACTGGCGCTGGTGTGGCTTCTGTTTTCAGTTCCGGTTTCTTTGCAGGCGCTTTTTTCGCAACGGTTTTCTTCGGTGCTGCTTTTGGTTGTGCTGGTGCTACCGCTGCCACTGCACTTGCTTCCGGCTGCTTCACTTCAGGTTTTGCTTCTGATTTTACTTTGGCTTTTGTTCTTGCAGCCTTGGGTTTTGCCGTTGCAGTCGTTGCGGATGCAACTGTTTTACTTTCAACAGGCGCCGCTTTTTTAACTGCCTTTTTTGCTGCTGCAGTTTCAGCGACTTCCGCCTTGGGCAGTTTTGCTTTGATGGTTTTGGCCGCTTTTTTGGTTTTTCCTTTGAGTTGTTCGGCAACCGCTTTGGCGATTTCTTTGGCAGATGCTTGCGCTGATTTTAATTGGTCCAATGAAGCTTGTGCACTTGCAACCGCTTTTGTCTGCACAGCCAAGTCTTTTTTAGCTTGGCTCAGGCGCGCTTTGGCGGCAGGGGTCTTACTCTCTTTTGCTGCCAAATCCGCTGCTTTTTTCCTGGCGCTTGCCAAGGCCTTTTGTTCTGCTGCCACTGCTTTTTCAGCAGCAGTTAATTCTTGTGCGCGCGCTTTGTCCAGTGCAGCACTGAGTTTGGCGATTTCTTGTTCCAATTCGGCAATCGAATTTTTTGGAGTTTTGGGGGCGGCCATAAAAAATACCTGTATGAAAAAAGCGTTGGAAAAGAATAATGGGTAGCACAGCAAACTGTCGTTGTATTTCGGGCGAATTGTAGCTGTGCATCGCAAAAAAGTGTATGCCTGTATTGTTGGATTGGGTCTGAACTTTGTGAATCGTGCGCAGTCTGAATCGGTTCTGTTGTCAGGCAACTTTGTGCGCCTTGTAGTAAATGGGGAGGCAGTACACACTTTGGTCGACTGTTTAGCGGGGGTTGGCGCTAAAAACGCGCACTTTTGGCTGTAGTTGGTATACCATTGCCGCCTGCTCTGGCGCCGCAGTAAGGTGTCGGCTAGGACCAAGCGAGCGGTACGCTTGCTTCATACAGACAACGATTACAAATCAATGATTACTAATAAGGTGCATTATGTTTAACAAACGTTTATTGGTTGTTGGCCTGATGGCTGCTACTGCTGGCCTGATTGGCTGCAACAAAGAAGAAGCAAAACCAGTTGATGACAGCGCCAAGCTGGCTACCCTGGAGCAAAAAGCGAACTACATCATTGGCCAAAACCTGGGTAAAAACCTGCAAAACGGCGGCCTGACCATTGAGCCTGATTCACTGGCGTTGGCGCTGACTGATATTCGTGACGGTAAAGAGTCACGTATCAGCGAAGAAGATATGCAGAAGATCATGCAAGAAGTTCAGCAAAAAGCCATGGCTAAACAAGAAGAAGAACAAAAGAAGCTGAGCGAAACCAATATTGCTGAAGGCAAAAAATTCCTCGATGAAAACAAAGCGAAAGAAGGTGTGACCACTACTGCTAGCGGCTTGCAGTACAAAGTGATCACCGAAGGTAAAGGTGCCAAGCCAAAAGCAACTGACACTGTTACTGTTAACTATGTTGGTAAGTTGATTAACGGTACCGAATTCGATAGCTCCATCAAAAATGGCCAACCAGCTACTTTCCCTCTGGACGGTGTAATTCCAGGTTGGACTGAAGCTCTGCAATTGATGCCACAAGGTTCTAAATGGGAAATCGTAATCCCGTCAGAATTGGCTTACGGTGCTGGCGGTCAAGGTCCAATCCCGCCGTCATCAACTTTGATTTTCGAAGTTGAATTGCTGGAAATTAAAGCGCCAGAAGCTGCATCGAAGAAGTAAGGATCGCAACTGATCTACACCCCATAAAAAAACCCGCGTAATGCGGGTTTTTTTATGGCCGGACTTAACGCCAGTGCTTTATGCCAAGCCCGGTATGCACAAGGCTTAGCTAACGAGGTCTTTGTGCGAGGTATGCAATACCGAAATAAGGCGGTCTTCGGCGCTGAAGCGAACTTCCAGTGCTTCGCCCAAATGTGACAAGTCAGCGCTTAAAGAGCTAACGTCGTCGGTTTCCAGGTATTTGTCATTAAAGTCGAGCAGCTTTTCGGTAGTGGTATCAATAGTGTCGTAGAGCTTGCCGGCTTCCTGCAGGGCATCGGCATCCTCGAATTCGCGCCCTTCTTTGATTAACTGATCGTAAACTTCAAAATGCCCGGCAGATACATAATCCACCAAAATCTGGCAGAAGCTGCGCAATTTCTCGCCGCGCTGCAAATCACTTAAATCCTGGTCCAATCCGCTCAGTGCACAATATTGCACCAGCATTGCCTGACGTTCTTCCAGCCAACGATCAATAATTTCACTGACGCCGCCCCAGCGCTCTTTGGCAGTTTTGCAATTCTCTAACATCCGGTAATCCTATGCGTGTCTCTGCGCAGTCGGTCTTTAAGGGAGCCGCTCATCGGCCCCAGAAAAACATAAACATACTGCTGTTGGTTTTGAGTTGCCACAATAGGCCATCTCTTCCATCAGGGCAAGACACCTAGGCCAGTTTGTCGCGCTTGCGCAACACTTGGTAAAGATTCACGCCAGCAAGGCCAATAAACGCGATGAATGTCCAAGCCGCGAGGCTAAGACCGAGGATTTTATCCACATGGGCGCAATTACCATCACCTTGCAGTAGCAGCTTCAGCGCATCCATAAAAGGGAAAACTTCGAACATATAAGCGAGGCCCGGTCCGCAGGCTGGCACCTGGTCGGCCGGCAAACTTTGCAACCAGAGTTGGCGACCTGCAAAACAGGCACCGAGAATGGCGCTGGCAATGCCAAGGGTGGCGTAAACGCGGCGACCAATAGGCGCTGGATTATGCAGTGCTGCCGCAAGAGCCAGTAATCCGGTGAGCACAACAAAGCCGCGCTGGGTAATACAAAGTGAGCAGGGAATCATTTTCATCACATGCTCCATGTAGGCAGCAGCGAGCATCATTAACGTACAGACGATAAAAATAAGGAAGTTGGTTTTGCGAACACTGGGGATCATAGTGAATCCTTAAAAGTGGGTACTGCTTATAATGTGGTGACCGATTAATTTCGCGGTCTATGGTAAGCAATAATCCGGTGCCAGAGCCAGCAATTTTCGGCTGCGCGAGGCCGCCAGCAGGGTAAAAAATCGCGTACATCAAGCGGAGTGGTCTATGCTTTGGACAAGTGCGATTATCGCGTCAGTTGGAGCGCAGAATGTTGCGCAAGTTCAGGTGTGTGGAGTAAGTATGAAAGTGGCGGTTAACTATTTTATTGCACTGATGGCGTTGGCAGCCTTACCGGCGCTCGCCAGTGGCGGTGGTCCCAAGGTCGCCGAGGGCGTGAATTACATTGCCATCGAGCCGGCGCTGGTGGTGAATTATGGCGGGCCGGGTAAAGCGCGTTTTATCAAAGCAGAGCTATCGCTGCGCACGGAAACGGGCGCGGATGCGACGGAAGTGATGCACCACCTGCCGCTGATTCGCGATCGCTTGATCAGTATCTTCAGTGCGCAAACCGAAGAGATCATCAGCACGGCGGAAGGTAAAGAGTATCTGCGTGTGTATGCGTTAGCGGAAATTAATAAGGCGCTATTGAAAGTGGAAGGCCACAGTGTTGATGGTCACGACGACAAACACGGTGCAGATGACAAGAAAGGCAGCGATAAAAAAGCAGAATCTGATGCACACAAAAGTGCCGAACCTAAAAACGATGAGGTGAATGCAGTTGATCATGTCGACGCAACACCGGCACTTCCCTCCGCTGCTGATGTAAAACCAGTGAAAGGTCCTGCGTCCGATTTATTCTTCAATAATTTTGTAGTACAAAAATAATCAGTACAGAAGTAAGCTTTGTAGCAGTTGCCCACCAGGCAACTGCTCTATCCCTCTGCATTAATTCTCGCAGCTATTAATTCTCACAATTGCAACCGCGATACTGGGAATAATATTTTTCCAAATATCCGTCAAAATCCATGTGCTGTCCGGTTTCCAATTTTTCTTGCGCATGCAGCGATTGCTCGCTCATCTGCACAAACTCTGTGTATCTATTTGCATCCAATTCATGTGCTGCAAAATGAGCGCGATGTTGTTCCGCCAGTGCGAGCGTGTGCGCATAAAAACTTTGCTTTGCGCTGGTCATATCGCGCAATACGCGTGCGGAAGGTGTTAATTCTGCATCCTTGATTTTTGCCAACTGCAGTTCCAGCGCCTGGCGATAGGCATCACCGCCTTTGGCCCGGTCGAGCAATTCGGCGCACGCGTTGCTGCCCTGCAAAATTTCGTCGGCCCAGCTGCGCATGCTAATCGTGTGATCGCCGCGCAGTAATTCCAATGCTGGATCGCGCCCGCTATTCACAATGCGTTTTTGGTTTTCCTGACCCTGGTAAAATTCGCGCTCGTCAGTTTCCGGACTTTCACTCAGCAAACAGTAAAGCAAAAATGCATCCATCACCTGCATTTGCTCGATAGTAATACCCAGCGGTTCGTAGGGGTTCAAATCGACGCAGCGTACTTCCACATATTCCACACCGCGCAAACGCAATGCTTGCAATGCCGTTTCGCCGCGCTCGGTAGTGCGCTTGGGGCGGATGCTCGAATAAAATTCATTTTCGATTTGCAACAAACTGCTGTTGAGTTGTTGGTAATTTCCTTCAGCATCTTTTACGCCGATTTGCTCGTAAGCCGGATGGCTTTGCGTAATCGCACCGCACAGGGTTTTTAAATAATCATTCAGGTTGTTGTAATTTACCACCAGCGTTTTTTGTGCATCGCTTTGGTAACCCAAATCGCCCATGCGCAGTGATGTCGCATAGGGCAAATACATGGTTTGTTCAGCGGCGGGGAATGGTTGCAATTTGTGCGCGCGATTGTTGACAAAGCAGGCACAGACTGCCGGTGATGCGCCGAATAAATAAATCAGTAGCCAGAAGTTGCGGCGGAAATTGCGGATTAAACCAAAATAGCGCTCGGTTTTAAAATCCTGTAGCGATTGCTGGTTGCCACCCTGTGTTTGCAGCACACGCCAAAAATCGTCGGGCAGGCTGAAGTTGTAGTGGATGCCGGCGATGGTTTGCATGGAGCGGCCATAGCGATGGCCAAGGCCAATGCGATAGACAGTTTTCATTTTGCCGCTATTGGAGCTGCCGTAGCGCGCGACGGGAATCTCATCATCGCTGCCGAGGATACACGGCATGCTTGCCGGCCAGAGGCGTTCACGGTTACGGGCAAGCTGGTGGTAGGTGAAGCGATGGATATCATCCAACTGTGTCAGCAAGTGTTCGACATCGGCGAAGGGTTCAGTAATAAATTCGAGCAGGGCTTCGCTGTAGTCAGTGGTGATATGCGGATGGGTAAGTGCCGAGCCGAGCGTTTGCGGATGATCGGTTTGCGCCAGGGTGCCTTCCGGCGTAACGCGCAGGCTTTCTTTTTCCAGCCCGCGCAGGATTCCGCGCAAACTGGCGTTGTTAGCAGGTTCGGTAAAGGCGGCGAGCAGTTCACGCCCAATACCTTGAGATAGACCTTGAGATACAGACACTTCAGGTTCCTTTAGCTGCAAGAGCAATCAGGTAGGCCGCAAGGGCGACGATTGGCAAAGTTTAGGACAAGTCGCCCTGAGGCGCTGGCTCATCTGCTGCGCTGGTAGCGACATTATCCTGCTCCGGCGTTTCAAATAAATCCTTACCCGCCTTAGGCAACGGCTCGGGCATTATTTCCGGGTCGATGAGCGGCAATCCTTTTTCGTTGGGGCTGCAGCTAATCACTTTAATACGCTGTTTGTAGTCTTTCGAGCTGGCCTCGAACATCTGGTTAATCGCTTCATCTTTATGCGCCGTCTTATACAGGGCGGCCAAATCGCGCCCGTCCAGCCAGTTATTTTGTCGGCCGAGAAAGAGTTTGTCTTGGTTCTGCAGGATAAAAAGTTCGCTCATAACCCGATCAGTCCTGGTTGCCTACTATGGTGTAGGCGCGAATGTGGGGGTGACGGCGATTAACTTCAAGGTGCCGAAAGGCACCAGTGAGGCAATTTCGCCCATAGTTGTGCAGATTTTAGTCGGAGTGGGCCGCCACCGTGTGTGCGCCTATGTTTTGCATGTCGTAGCCAGAAGGGGATTGATAAACCCGCAAGCCGAACTCAGGCAATATCGCAAAAATGTGGTCAAAAATATCCGATTGGATCGACTCGTAATTAACCCAGCCGGTATCTTTTGAGAATGCATATATCTCCAGCGGAATACCGGTTGGCTCAGGTGCGAGCTGGCGAACAATTTGGGTCATACTGGTATGAATGGATTTATGCTGGCGAAGATAAGCGATCAGGTAGGCGCGAAATGTTCCCAAGTTAGTGAGCCTTCGTCCATTCACCAGTGAGCTTAAGTCAACGCCAGCCTGTTGGTTTTCGGATTCAATTTCGGCGATTTTTTTCTCGATATAATCGCTCAATAATGCTGCGCGACGCAGGCGAACAATATCGTCCGGCTGCAAAAACTTTACGCTGGTCGCATCGATAAAAATAGCACGTTTGATCCTCCGTCCGCCGGACTCGCTCATCCCGCGCCAATTTTTAAACGAGTCTGCGATCAACGCGTAGGCGGGAATAGTGGTGATGGTGTTATCCCAATTGCGCACTTTTACCGTCGTCAAACTGATATCGACTACCGAGCCATCCGCACCGTATTTCGGCATTTCAAGCCAATCGCCAAGCGCGAGCATTTCATTTGCAGAGAGTTGGATGCCGGCAACAAAACCGAGAATCGCATCTTTAAAAACCAGCAGCAAAACGGCGGTCATTGCACCCAAACCGCTAAACAAAATGATGGGTGATTTACCAATCAATATAGAGATTACAAAAATAAAGGTGATGAATGCTGTAATGAGTTTAATACTTTGAACAATTCCGCGAATGGGAATGTTGCGTTTACTGCTCTCCGGTTTAAATATTTCCTCCAAAAAATTAAGCAGTGCGAATAGCGATAGCAGTAAATAAAAGAGTATCCACAAATAGGCCATTGTTGTTGCCAACGTGGTAATTTCTTCATCTTTGGGTAGCCAGATGCGCACTTGTACCAAGAACACAAAGCCTTGGAAAACGAGTGCAATACGCTTGAGTAGATGGTGTTTATGAAGCGCTATACCCCAAGGCAACTGGCTTTTATCGGCACTACGCTTAAAAGCGCGTAAAATGACCGTGTGCAAGAAAAAATGCAGTACCACCGCTGTAACAAGAAAAATACCTGCAACAATCGCAGCGTAGACCCATTCGTTGTATTCCCAATTGTGGGTGTTGAGCCAGTGCACCAATTGTGCTTTGAGTTTTTCTCCCAATCCCATAAATTTCCCCGTTGGCATTGCTCAATTGTGGTCAGATTAACCATTCTGACCCAAAGCTAAGCGATTCTATCCCGCGAGGCAACCCCTTTCCAGTGCCATAAACGACAAACTCATTGGAAAAGTTGGATGTATCTTTCAAGTAGTTAATTAATATTTCTGTGTATGGAGCTACAGGAATAAGAGCTTATTATAGATGGAATAAAGGTAAAATCGAACCTATGTATAAGATGTCACTTCGAAAGTGCTAACCAGCCTAATTATAATCAAGTGCAAATTCTTTCGTAATTTTTGATAAATCTTTTATCAGCTTATCCTCATCTTTATATATAGAGTTTAATAAATTAAAAAACCAACATAATAATTCATCATTTGATTCTTGCAATTCAGGATATAAAACGCAGATAACTGCTCTAACTGCACAAAACTCATCCTCCTCAATATTGGTGGCAGCTGAGTTGTCATCCAAATAACTCCAACAATTCACTCTCGCCCTGTCCAAGTCAATTTGATTGACTGACATTTCAACCCAGTACTTTTGGGCGACATGTATGCCCTGAGTTCCCACTTCAGGGCATACGCTTTTTATTAAAGATAGAAACCTCAATAACAACAATATACAAACTTCATATCTGTTGGATGTAATAGAAACTATCTCATCAATTAAATCATCTAAAGACATTAATTATTAATCCCCGTTTTTTGCATAACGTTAAAACATGTTTGGCATGGCACTTTCAACACTCCATGCCCCGGAGGGGTTTTACCAATTGCAATCGTCCTCATAAAGCCATGACCTTTCCCCCAAAACCTAGGCCATGACGACGATGAGATTTCCAATTATCCTAACCCCAAGGAGATCTCATTATGAAAAAGCGTTACACCGAAGAGCAAATCATCAAAGCCATCAAAGATCATGAGGCGGGCGTCAAAGTTGACGATATTTGTCGGCACGTTCTACAACTGGCGCAGCAAGTATGCCGGGATGGAAGTCAACGAAGCCAAACGCATGAAAGATTTAGAGCTTGAGAACAATAAACTCAAGCGAATTTTGGCTGAAAAGCTGCTGGAGGTTGAAGCGCTCAAGGACGTGATTTCAAAAAAGTGGTAAAGCCTACAGGCAAACGTCAAATGGTAGGCCACCTAATCACTGAGCATAAATTGAGTGAGCGCACAGCCTGTAAGTTAATTGGTATCAGCCGAAGCTCGCATCGCTACTCATCAACCAAAGGCAATGATGAAGATCTTCGCGATCAGCTAAAGGCATTGGCTGTGCAATATCCCAAGTACGGTTATTTGATGCTGCATAACCTGTTGCGGCGAGACGGACTGGTTGTTAATAAAAAGCGAACCTACCGCCTTTACCGCAGTGAAGGCTTGCAAGTGCGCACGAAAAAACGAAAGCGCCTCCAGCGACCACGGCAACCAGTGGCTGTGTTAACACGAGTGAATGAAAGGTGGTCAATGGATTTTGTGTATGACCAATTAGCTAATGGACGCCGCTTTCGAGTACTCAATGTGATTGATGATTTCTCACTCGAGATGATCGGGCAATTGGTTATGTTTTCAATCAGTGGCTATCAGGTAACACGCTTTTTAAACCAGCTTATTGAGGCACGCGGAGCACCTGGCCGAATTGTTTGCGACAACGGTACTGAATTTACCAGCAAGGCGATGTTTTTCTGGAGTAAAGAATCGAGAGTTGGGCTGGGGTTTATACAACCAGGCAAGCCTACCCAAAATGCATTTGTTGAAAGTGTTAATGGCAAATTCCGGAACGAATGTTTGAATCTGCATTGGTTCCGGACGATTGAAGAAACGCGTTATGAAATTGATTTATGGCGGACTCACTACAACCATGAAAGACCACACAGTTCACTAAATTATTTGTCGCCAGTGGCGTTCGCGAAGCTGGCGGCTTAACATGGAAATCTCATCCTTGAAGTGGTACTGAGATTGGGGATAGGTCAATTCCAATGCTTATGCTCGCCTCAGGTTTCAACATATATGAAGAAATGAAGGCGCAAAAATTTTCGATGATAACTCTCGAAAAATGGCCACTAGAATCAATTGGGGTGAGAGTAGACTTAAAGCGAACTTTCATAGTGAGCCTCAAAAAGTTTCGAACTCTGAGGTCACGGTACAGGTTAAAATATATTCCAAGCGTGTAACTGACTTACCTATAGGAATTGACTTCGATAGTTTTCACCAGCAATGCGACGAGGATGAAGTGTTCGGTTATTCATACCTCCCTCCTCAGCCGAAAAACTCTTTCAAGCCTATCAAGAGCCTGACGACTCTATATACGATAAAAAAGAAGAAGTTGCTAAGGTAGAAAGATTTTATTACGTGGGTGGAGAAACTACCGAAACTGATTTTGATCCTGCGGTCATGCTGATGGAACTTATCAAAGGTGCAAATGTTAATTCCGCTTATACCTCCCTCGCCGATTTAAATGGATCAATTATAGTGGGACACCTTAGGACTAATAACGAGGTATGGCCTACTTCCTTGCAGTGGGAACTGAAATCAAGCGAGGGCCAGTTACTTCTTTACATGCCGTTTAAATTTATTAAGAACCAAGGTGGTCAATCTATTTCGAAGTATGTTGGGGTTTGCTTCCCCCAGCAATACTTTTGGAGCTCGAAGGAACTCTAGCTGGTCGCCAGTACGACTAGTTGATGAGAGAAAAGTTAGATTGTTTTTTGTGGATTCTTGAAAGTTTCACTTTGCAATATCTTAGCACTGACTGCGGTTACCACTGGTACACCTTTTCTCATTTCGATTGTCGTAATTTGATTTGACAACGAATTGCTCGAAATTACACCTACAGTTGCTCGTTCAAAAAAAAGAGGCGTCACTGTAACCAATCCGCCATCGTTCGAAACCTGTATAGAGTCTTTAACTTTTTGTGTTTGGTAAGTTGAAGGGAGACTAAATGCGAGGGTAGCGTACGCTTTATAATCCAACTTAGAAAAAATCTTAGTTTTTCCATCTTCTTTTTCGATAGAAATTTTTGCGTTGCTATCAAAAACAGAAAGAAGTTTTTCGGCGTCCTTATCACGCACTGCGGATTCAATTAGACTTATTACTGCTTGTGCCTTTTCTTCAGTGATTTCATTGGACGCAATTTGGCCTTTTTCTTCACGGTATGGCAGCTGGGATGGAAGGCTAAACGACCATATTAAAAACACAGCAATCACAAATGCTGAAAATTGGAGACGTGCGCGATGTCGACTAATCCTATCTGAAAATTTTAGGAAAATAATTACAATAGCTAAAACAACTAAACCGGGAACACCGTGTTCTTTGGCGCCGTTTAACATTTCAACCAAGATCTTATCAACAGACATATTACGCTCTAGAAACATTCATTGGAAATGGGATATTTGACTTGCGATGGTGTCTTTTGAGGAGCGAAATAACAAGGTTTAACTGTTCATTTAAGAGACAATTTTTCAATGGAGTGTAAGCACCTAACCAACTACACCCTATCTCTGCCAGTCATTTCCCACTAGCGTACAGCCTCTTTTTTACATCAGAGGCTTTATGAAAAAACGTAGCAATGAACAATGGCAAGACCTATTTTCGCAGCACGATACCAGCGGTGTATCGGCAGCAGAGTTTTGTAAACAGAATAACCTGTGCCCCAAGTACTTCAGCCTGCGCCGCAAACAATTGGGATGGACGTCCGGTGAAATCGAATCCGGTTTTGTGCGGGCACATGTGACACCGGAACCGCAGAGTGTTGTTGCAGATGCGCTGGCAGCCTCACTGGCTATTCACTGTCATGCTGGCAAACTGGTATTCGACACATTGCCACCCTCAGCATGGCTGGCCCAATTGCTCCGGGAGCTGGCATGATCCAGTGGGGCGATGTACCAGTGTATGTCCATCGGCAACCGGTAGATTTTCGCAAATCCATTAATGGATTGAGCCTGTTGGTACAGGAATCCATGGCACTGGATGTATTTTCCTCCGCACTGTTTGTGTTTGGTTGCCGTGGTCGCAACAAAATCAAAATCCTGTACTGGGACAAAACAGGTTTTTGTTTGTGGTACAAGTGACTGGAGAAGGATAAATTCAAATGGCCACGTAAAGGTGATGACGTATTACCCCTGACGCGTGAACAGTTTGATTGGCTGTTGCGCGGATTGGATATCGAGAAATTACAGCCACACACAGAAAAATATTTTTTCTCGGCGGGATAAAAACTATTAAGATTAGGGCCTATTGAATAAAATACGCGCATGAAAAATACCCCTGATCTTCTACAAGAAAATATCGATCTGCAAAAAATGGTTGCCGATAAAGATGATATTATTTCAGAACAGGAAAAGTCCCTTCACAGCAAAGAAAAGCGTATTCGAATCCTGGAAGAATACATCCTTTCCCTCCAGCAAAAACAATTCGGCAGCTCCAGTGAAAAACAGGAAGTGATGCAAAACGAGCTGGTCTTTACTGAAACGGAAGATACGGCGGAAGCCGAAGCCCCGGAGCAAGTAGATGCATTTGCCGATGAAACGATTGTAGTGGCAGCGCATAAACGCAAGAAGAAACGTGTATCCATTCCCAAAGAACTGCCTCGTATCGAGATTATCCATGACCTGTCAGATGATCAAAAGTGTTGCCCACACGATGGTACTGAATTAAAAGCGATTGGTTTTGAATCCCATGAGCAGCTCGACATTATTCCCGCCAGTGTTCGGGTGTTACATCACAAGCGTTTGAAATACGCCTGCCCGTGTTGCGAACACTATCTTGTCACCGCCAGGAAACCCGCACAACCGATTGAAAAAAGCATTGCTTCACCCGGCCTGTTGGCTCATATCGCCACGCAAAAATATGTGGATGCCTTACCCCTTTATCGCCAGACGGAGATCTTCAAACGTATTGGCATCGAAATGGACCGCACCACACTCGCCAACTGGATGGTTCGCTGCGGTGCAGTAGTACACCATTGATTAATCTGATACATGAAAGAATGTTGGAGCAAACCATTCTTCATGCAGATGAAACGTGCGTGCAAGTATTGAATGAGGCTGGTCGAGCTGCCGAAACACAAAGTTTTATGTGGGTATTGCGCAGCACACAACCAACCTGTGCAGCGGTGCTCTATCACTACGAGCCCACACGTAGTGGTAAAGTGATTACTGACTTATTGCATGATTTTGATGGCGCCCTCATGACTGATGGATATGCGGGCTACAATGCGCCTTGCGAAAAAAATGGAATTACCCATCTGGCCTGCTGGGCACATGCACGGCGGAAATTTATCGATGCACAAAAAATCCAGATGAAAGGAAAAACCGGCAAAGCGGATCAGGCGATTGCGTTCATCCAGCAGCTTTACGGAATTGAAAAAGCGATGAAAGACAAAACGCCGGAAGAAAAATATCAACTGAGGCAAACACAATCGCTGCCGGTGTTACAAAAAATAAAAGCCTGGCTGGATAAAAGTGTATCACATGCGCCACCGCAATCGTTGATTGGCAAAGCGTTGTATTATCTGCATGAGCAATGGCCAAAATTGATTCGTTATGTGGAATCGGGAGATTACCCGATTGATAATAATGCAGCGGAGAATGCAATTCGCCCGTTTGTGATTGGGCGAAAAAATTGGCTCTTCTCCGCCAGCCCAAAAGGTGCCACAGCGAGTGCGAATTTATACAGCCTTATTGAAACTGCCAAAGCGAATGGGCTGGAGCCTTATGCATATTTAAAAATAATTTTCACTGAGCTACCCAATGCAACAAATCTTGAACAGATTGAGGCGTTGTTGCCGTGGAATGTAAAGGGTGCAGTTGGTTAAGCGCTTACCAAACAACGATTCCATATTTTTCAGACCACAGCTCAACACGATCCCCAACATTGATTATTCGTCCATCAGAATAGTTCATGTAAAGCTCCTGGCTAGTTAGAACCTAGCATTCTTCACCTTCTGTACATCGCTCCAAATGCAGATTTTCGCCTAGAAAAAAGCCCGGCGATTTATTGCTGGGCTTAGATAAATGTTGGAGCGATTAACCTCTTATGAATCTTTGAAGTAGTTCTTATAAAAATTAATCAACAATTCTTTCTCAAGAACATTAGCTAAATCAACAGGTGTTTCTCCATTGTCATTCTTCCTTAAATAGTCTGCACCTTGTTTCAGTAGGTAATTGACAACGTCCACATAACCTTGTTCGGTTGCATTATGAAGAGGGGTATATCCATCCTCACCCGATGAATTGATATCTGCACCCGCTAATAAAAGCAATTTAACTTCAGCCAATATTCCACGGGTTGCTGCAATATTTATCGGGAATTCACCAAATAAACTCTGGGTAAAAACACCAATATTTTGCATCTCTGAATATTCAGGAAGGAGTGAATATTCCCTCAGGAGGCTGTCTAATGAAATACTATTTGCAGTCATCTTTACAGTTCTCACTAATCCAATTTTCTAACTTCTCAACAGCACGCTCCGTATTTTTAATTTCGGTCACATGCCCTGCATCTTGATCATTGAACCATTTCTGACTATAGCGCTGACGCAAAGATAAACACATTTTTAATCTATTCAAATTAGCTTTTGCATCATCGCAGCTATTCCCAGAAGAAGGAATTTGTTGTGTACAAATCCGTTTATATTCTTCACGCTCTTTTGCTTGTTCATTTCGATTTGGTTTATCCCAAGTAGAAGCCCAAGCGGCAAATCCAAGAGCCAATCCACCACTTGCAAGTGTACCACCGGATACCCCACCACCGAATGCAGGTATTGCAATGAGAAAAACCAATCGACCATCTGGATCGTAATGCGTTATTGGATTTTGATAGGCATATCCATACGTATTAATCCCACCCCCTAACCCAATCGGATCAGATTCAATATATCTCCCAATACTCGGGTCATAATCCCGAAAGTAGTTGTAGTAGTTGCCAGTCTCTGCATCAAAGTACTGTCCCGGAAAACGACTAAACACTTCAATACTATTACTCGCATTCGCAGCGACTTTACCAAAGGGCTCGTAATCACCCATCCAGACTACCTGCTGGCTTTGGTTGGTAATGACTTGCGGTGTATTTAAATGATCGTTGTGGATGTAATAAATTGTAGTGCCATTTACCAACGCAATTTGTTGATTGCCCCAATAAATATATTCACGCAGCGTAACACCCGTGCCGTTAAGTACCGCGATCAACTGACCGGATTCATCATAGTAATAAAGCTCCTTTGATCCATTCGGCAATGTTTTGGATACGCGCTGCCCCAACGGATTGTAAGTATAGGTTGCTGACTGCACACCGTTGACACTGACACTGCTTAAACGATTGGCCTTATTAAAACTGAAGCCTTGTGTGCTGTTATCGTCTGCTGTCCGCTGGATAGGATTACCCGCTGCATCATAAGTGAAATTGCGGTTACCGCTGGCACGTGTAATACCAGTGAGGCGGTTGCTGTTGATTTCGTATTGATAGGTATCGCTGTTGCTATTGCGGATTTCACTCAGCCGGTTGCCTACGCTGTCGTAGGTGTAAGCCAAGCTACCATAGCCGCCACTTGCAGTGATCAAGCGATTCAATGCATCGTAACTAAAGCTTTGGCTCTTGGAGCTATTAAGGCTGTTCACAATGCTGGTGATGTTATCGACCGGGTCGTAACCATAAGCACGGCTAAGCAAGCCACCCACTTCAATATTCGTCAGGCGATAATCCTGGTCATACTGATTGCTATGCGTCAGGTTGTTACCGTATTTATAAGTAGTGGCCGGACCGAAGGGCAAATACGCAGTATTGCTGATAAGCGTCTGCGTTGCACCGGTACCTATTTTGGTAGTGATGGTGCCAAGACGACCAAGATTGTCATAGGTGTAAAACACGCTGCGTCCGGAAGGATAAACAATGCGCGTCAAGTTTCCGCTTTTATCATAGGTATATACGTTCGCTTTAATGACACCTTCCGGGCTGGTATTTTTTTGGCTAACCAATCCCTGGAAGTTATACGCGTAAGTAGTACCCACACCGGATTTATTAATAGTGCCCAACCGACCAATGCCTTTATTAGTGGCAGAGAAATTGTCATAGGTAAGCGTGACATTCTCTGCTGGTGCTGCCGGATAACTTATCGTCTTGAGGCGATTGAGTGCGTCATAGGTGTAGTTTGTGACAACACCTCGGGCATCCGTACTCCTTGTTCTATTTCCCGCTGCGTCGTACAGATATGTAGTAGTTCCGGTATCAGGACTCGTTTGTGAAAGCAGGTTGCCCAATCCGTCGTAGTTATAGGTTGTAGTATTACCGCGCGCATCCGTAACTGTTTTTATTTGATCCTGTGAGTTGTAGGTAAATTGTGTTTCACCTAAATTTGGATCGATGATTTTTTTAATGCGGTTCAGTGCATCGTAGGTTTGCTGGGTGGTATTGGTACGACCATCAATAGTAGCGGTACGGTTATTGTTAACATCATACTGATGTCGATCCAGTTGCGCGTTATTCCCGGACACTTCCATTACACGATTGAGCTCATCATACAAACTGGTCACTGAGTATTTGATCGCGCCGCTGGAATTTTTGATAACTTGCTGAGTGCGATTACCCGCTGCATCCAGGGTGTATTCAATACGTTCATTCAGTGAGTTTTGAATGGCCACCAAACGACGTGCATCATCGTATTCATACGTAAGCGTACTGCCATTAGGTAGCGTTGTACTGGTTAATTGGCCGACGGCATCGTATGTATAAGTAGTTAGTGCATTCTGCGTTACATCCGTTGGATGCTTTAACAATGAGGTCAACAACCAACCGCGTTCATGGTAAGTAAACTCAGTAATGATATCGTTAGGATCAGTAACAGACAGCAAATTACCGCTGGCATCATAACTGTTATACGTCGTTACATGCCCGAGCGCATTGGTCGTCGTCGCGATCAATCCTTGAGCATTATAGGTATTGGTCGTGATGTCATTAACATCAGTCCGTGGGCCATCTTCTGTAAGAACCTGACCTGCTTCGTTATAGGTATAAGTAATCTTTGGTTCGCTGTTACAGGAACACTCATCAAGCATGCAAAGGCAACAATAGAAAAAGAAGCGGATAATTTCATCGTAATAGTTCCCTTATTACTGGACTGTAATAGATTGAATTGATTGGTTTAACAAACGCCCATTAGCGTCGTAGTTATAAATTGTTTCTTTTTCCGGTTCCGTCACTTTGGTTTTCACAAAAAGTGTGGGATGCCATTGGGTAGTAATGGTGCGGGCTTCTGGTGTGGCGAAGGCTTCGGTACGGGAGGTTTCCTGACCCAATGCATTATAGGTGTAAGTAGTCTTCACACCTTTCCAATCGGTTTTGCTCTCGATCCACCCCTCATTGGTGTAGGTATAGTTTTGATTTGCTCCAACACAATTCGCTGATGGCTGTCCTTCCACTTTTGTTACGCGGCGAGATCCTGCGATTTCATCAAAACGATAAATGGCTTTTTTATTTAATGCATTGGTTACTGTGGTGCTACCATCAGAATTAAATGTAAGTAATGTTTTTCCCACCCCACCTGCATTCTCGCTGGAAATTGCACGGCCTTGAGCATCGTAGGTCCAAGTGGCATAGCGTTTTCCTCGCTCGTCTATAATTGCAGTGAGGGCCTTCGGATGGCGAGTATCTTCATAAAGATATAGTCTGTGCGTGTTATCGGGACGCGTGACATCAGCAATTAGTCCCAGTGAATTGTATTCGTAGGTAGTCACTTTGTTATCGACTGTTTCAATGCTTCGTAACCTGCCATTTAGATAGCTAAAAGTTAGTTGTTTACCGGTCGAGTCGGAAACAAGCGACAACTGTCCAGATGCATCATAAACTAATGTTTGCTTAACTCCGTTTCCATATGTTTTTGAGAGTAAACTACCAGCCGGCGAATACTCTTCAATTACACCTTTATCCATGTATAACCAGTTTTTGTTTTGATTTAGCTTTAAAGTTGCGGTACTGCTGGTGTTTGAAATCCATGTACTACCGTTCTTTTGAAAAGTAAGAACGCTCCCGTTAGGTCTGGAAATTTGGATCGTATCTCGTAAATCCGGAGCATCCATCAACTGGTGTGGATTAACTCGCATAATAATAAGATTCCGCTTTACTGAATTGCCATTTGTAACTTGGCAAAAAAGCCCATTAATTTTTATATTCAGTGGTAACCATGCACCCCAAGGGGCACCCGGAATCTGTCGTAATCCAGATAACCAAGGGTCGCACAATTGGGTTGGCGTTGCCTCACTTGGGCCGGTTGTAAATCGGATTTTTTCTGTTTGAGAAATACCTATAGCTCGGATCGCTGTAGTTGCAGTAGTGTAAGTATCACTCCAAACGTTTTTCGGATTCATGCTGTCATAAGTTCGAGTGAACTCCACTTGCCCTTCTCCAGCAGCAGGAATATCTACTTCTTTCTCATACAGTCTGCCTGTGCTGACTTCAATTGGGTCGCCGACGCAGACCTCAGGAGGTGGATTGTCAACAACATCAGTCAATGAGTACTGTTTTTTTACTCCCTGAATTGGATAATTATTGTACCTCTCTTGCAGCACATTGGAATTCTCGGCGTAGTATTGCATTGTCCCGTGAACCAAGCCACTGGCAAATTGAGCACTGGCTGAGCAGGAACTTGCTGAAAACGATACACACTTGTCGGTAGTACCGGATGACACCCGAGGGAAGCTACAATAATTTTCGGCTGCCCACGAACAGGCATTTTCATAGTTCTCAAAATATACTGTATCGCCAGGGACTACTCCAAGATCTGTGTCAACGAACCAAATGAAATTTGTTAAAGGTTCACCTACAGCTGCCATTGGGCGTTCAGCAATGGCGAGTAAAGCCAATACAAAAATTAATTTTAAAATAATATGTATGTCTGTTTTTTGCGAGACCTTTACACATTCACTTTTGTCGTGCAGCGAAATGGGGGCGTGGCTTTTTGAGGAAGCAATTATTTTGTGATGAAAAAAACCTGCTTCTGAATAGGTGGGAAAATATTTTTTATATGAGGTTAATAACGGCATATTAAGAATCCTTTTTCAGTTGGGTATGCTATTTTCGGTTAATTTTTCGAAAATCAATGCGTTTATACGTAGATTCCTCTAGGTATTATTCGCGTTTTATGGGAAAGGGATTTTCTTTTTAAGATTGATTTGTTTTAGTTTTTTTGTTCATTGGGCTCCATCTAATTTTAATAATCCGTGAATGAATTGTATCGATCAAATTTTATTGATCTATCCCGTTTTGCAGCCAAGTGATCTTCACGTGAAATTATGTGTTTTAAAATACATTTCTTGATTAAAGTCACTTTTGTTTGTGTTCGTAGAAAAGGTAGGTGTTTCTTGATGCCCCTCCAATTGCACTGAATTACCCCGTACGTCCATGTAATGGGTTTAGCAACACCATCTACACCTTCTGTTTGGCGGCAGCGACTGATCGCACCATATGCGCTGAGTGACCAACCCAATCCCGCAATTCCGTTGCCGCCTCCACTGGAATAACTAAGGCTTACGTTCGGAACCATGCCAGCAGAGCCAGGAGCAGTGATCACAGGGATTTTGTAAGTAGCTTGGCCACTGCTGGTTACATCGAATTCGGCAGGTAGTGCACGAGTGGTATCAATAGTAGATGCAGCCGTTGGTATGGTTGCCATTTGTGGGGCTATCGGTGTTGTAACGCTACCTTGGTTATCGGGATCATTAGGATCTACTATCGCGCTAGCAATAATTGCTTGTAGTGCATTTTGATTTGCAGAAGAGAGAATTAGGTTTTTTGTTGTACGTTGTGATTCGGTATAGCTTTCTTCCATTGGCAACAAATAACCAACACCATGGCTATGCGTAACAAAACTGGCAGGAGCAGGCAATACTATTGGAGTAACAATATCGCCATGAAGCAGAATAAATTGAGGAACGCCATGAAAATAGTAGTCAAGCTTGTTATCGCCATTTAAATCTGCTTGATACACTTGATATTTATTAAGATTAGTATCAACAGTAACAGCTCACGTAGATGATACTCCAGATAACGCCCAAAACAGCAATCCCATAAAACGCTGCATACATGCCCCGAATAATTATTAAATTTCCGAGGGCTAATATCTCAGTATGCAATTTAGGTGTCAATTGCCAAACAAATCAATCCCACCGTAAATTAACATTACGGTGGGAGCAAGCATTCATCAACTTTCGTTAGTGGGCTTGCCAATCGTCGCCAAAATTCCACCATCAACATACACAATCTGGCCAGTTACAAAATCGCTTGCTTTTGATGCAAGGAAAATTGTTGCGCCTTGTAAGTCATCCGGGTCGCCCCATTTGCCTGCGGGGGTGCGGTTGATAATAAAATCATTGAATGGATGTCCATCAATACGAATAGGTTCAGTTTGGGCAGTTGCAAAATAACCGGGGCCGATGCCGTTGACTTGCACATTGTATTTTGCCCATTCGGTAGCCATATTTTTGGTGAGCATTTTCAATCCGCCTTTTGCTGCCGCATAAGCGCCGACAGAATTGCGGCCAAGCTCACTCATCATCGAACAGATATTAATAATTTTCCCTTGGCGACGCTCAACCATTTTGCGTGCGACCGGACGTGTCATAGTGAATACACCGGTCAAATCAATTTTGATCACTTCTTCAAAATCTTCCAATGACATTTCCAAGAGTGGCACGCGTTTAATAATGCCTGCGTTATTAACAAGGATATCTATTGGGCCGTGGTCATTTTCGATTTGTTCTACCGCCGCCGCTACTTGGTCTTCATCGGTCACATTAAATCTGTAACCAAATGCCTGAAAACCTTTTACGCGATATTCATTCACTGCATTATCAATTTTTTCCTGGGAGGAATTGCCGTTGATAATTAATGTTGCACCGGCACTGGCGAGGCCGCTAGCCATCGCCATGCCCAAACCGTGGGTTGCACCGGTGACCAGTGCAACTTTTCCGGTTAAATCAAATAGTGGGTGATTCATATTTTTTTTCCTTCACAACGTCATACCCGAATACTTGTTGGGGCGCTGTTTGCCGTGCCCTGTTCGGCTATTGGGAGTGACAAACATTGGACGCAGCAAGCAGCGCCCCTACGGTTATGACATACATATAATATTGATGATTTATTTCAGGTCGCTGGGGTTATGGAAATCCATATCGGTGTAATCATGGTTCTCGCCGGCCATGCCCCAAATAAATGTGTAGTTAGCAGTGCCTACACCTGAGTGCATTGACCAGGGCGGTGACACTACCGCTTGTTCATTGCCCACCCAAATGTGGCGAGTTTCTTCTGCCGGTCCCATAAAATGGCAAACGGCATGGGTGTCCGGAATATTAAAATAAAAATAGGCTTCCATTCGACGGCTATGGGTGTGCATTGGCATGGTGTTCCAAATGCTGCCGGGTTTTAATTCAGTCATCCCCATTTGCAATTGGCAAGTATCCAGCACAGTACTGATCATCAGCTGATAAATTTCGCGCTCATTACACGTATCACCTGCACCCACTTGTAATACTTTGCTGTTTTCCTTGTTCAGTTTTTTGGTGGGATAACTTTGGTGTGCAGGTGTAGAGTTCAAATAATATTTCGCCGGATTATTGGCATCATCACTACTAAAAATAACTTCTTTGGCTCCGCGGCCAATATAGAGTGCTTCTTTAGTTCCGATAGAAAACACTTCGCCATCAACGGACACTGTTCCCGAGCCGCCAATATTGATAGCACCCAGCTCGCGACGCTGAAGAAAAAAATCCGATTTCAATTGATCAAAGGTTTCCAGCGGCACAGGTTTACTCACCGGAAATGCACCGCCTACCATCAAGCGTTCATAGTGGGTATAAGTGAAGAGTACTTCGTCAGCAGCGAAAATATTTTCCACTAAAAAGTGCTTGCGCAATTTTTGCGTGTCGTAATATTTGTAGTCGTCGAGGTGGACTGCAAAACGTTCTTCCAAGACTTTCATAATAAAACCTTCTCAATATTCGGCTGGTTACTGCCTGCACTTACTAACGCGCAGGCATAATTCTGGTTGCTGATTACAGCGTAACGACATTCATCGCCAGGCAAAAATTAACCTGGCTGTGTGGTGAATTATTATTGTTTGAGTAATTTATATATTTCCAGGCTTGCCCCAATAAATGGGCTGTTGCCTTTAGGGTCATTGGAGAAAATGCGCTCGGTCATGTAGTAATCATAAGTGCCGTCGCGACCGAATCCCAAACCTGCAACCAGGCATTGGTTATTCATACTGACTTTGCCATCTTTGTGCAGGGTTATAAATTCATTAACAAGACCTTGATAACTTTTGATCGCTGCATCGCGATAAGATTCCGGCAAGTAACCTTTATTAATGGATTTCGCCAGGAAGTAAGTGAACATAGCGCTGGCAGATGATTCGCGATAGTTAGCGATCTCACCCGGTTTATCCGTTATTTGCCACCAGGTGCCGGTTGCTTGATCCTGATAGCGCAAAATGTCCGGCGCCAGTTCTGCGATAATATCGGTCAATGTTTTGCGTAATTCAGTTTCTGATTGAGGAATAAAATCCAGCACATCGACCAGCGCCATTGCATACCAGCCCATACCGCGCGACCAGAATTGCGGTGCGCGACCGGTTTCTTTGTCGGCCCAATCTGCTTTTTTGGATTCATCCCACGCGTGGTAATATAAACCGGTTTTTGGATCGCGCAGATGTTCACGCGCAATAACAAATTCATGCACTGTCTCTTTAAAGCTTTCATGTTGCTGCGCACCGGTCTCGTAAATTGAGGCATAGCGTGCGAGGAATGGCATACCCATGTATACACCATCCAACCACAGTTGATTTGGATAAGTAGCGCGATGCCAGAACGCGCCTTGGCTGGTGCGTGGATGGCGCTTTAAATTTTCACGCAAAAAATCTGCTGCTTTACGATATTTCTCCGCTTTGGTTTTTTGTTCCAGCAAAATAACCATTTCACCCGGCTTGGTTAAATCGATACTGAACAGATCCGGTTCAAAAGTTTCAATGTGTCCATCATCGCGAATATAACTGCCGGTTACTGACTCCAATGCATTGGTGTAAGCCGGATTAGGGCTTATTGCATTTAAATCCTGCAGCACAGCGATTTGCATACCCACAACATCGTATTCAAATTTGCCTGGGCGCTTGCGATATTCATCCCAACCTTTGTAGTGATAGTTAAGTGTTTTTCGCTCCAATTCAGAGTCCGCTAATTTTTTCCCCCAGTTAAGTGCAGTATCCGCATCCAGCGGTTTTTTTTTCGCATCTGCACTTAATGCCGATTCAAAACGTACCCGCGGTGTTTTAGTCAAACGTACAACTTCACGATCTAGATAAGCTTTAAAATCCGCTTCCGTTTTAATGCCATCCAATTCATGTTCCCACGCCGCGAGGAAATAATATTCCAGTTCGCCGCCTTTATCCTTCATAACGGAAACATAAGAGTTTTCATCTTGTGTCTGTTCTGAGCGATCATCGCGACGAAAAATAACTGCCATACCTAAATGATCATCCGCACCGCTCAAGCTTTGTTTGCCCCAGCTCGCAATATAAGTCCATGCATAACCACTGATTTCTTGCGGTCCTTCAATTAAAGTCGTGCCGGGGTGCTTTACCAAACCTATAGCAAGGTTGGGCAGCTGTTTACTTAAATCCAGCTTCACATTCACTAAACGACTGCCTGCCTGCATGGAAAAGTGTACGGCAAGATCTACTTTCTGGTTGGCAACCTGCCAGCCGTTGTAATTAATTTTAAAGCCGGAGTAGAGGTCGCCATTATTGGTGATGATGGCATCGCGAGTCTCCACGGTTGAAACTAAATCGACACTTTTGCCATTCCAGAAACCGAAACCGCCCATGCCGAGTGATTTGCCTACTTTAAGAACATCCACGCCCCAAGCAGAATTTTCATGATAGGAATCGTAGCCATCCAACCCGATATTTTGCAGAATTACATCGCTGGTTTTTTTGCCGAAGATATCAAAACCATTGCGCCAATCGAGATAGATACGGTAGGCAACTTTATCGGACTCAATGCCGGGACCTTCGTAGCGAATCCAGTAGGAGTGGTCGGTATATTGTGGTGGCGGAGTAACGCGGTCTACATTTTTAAATGTACCGCCGATATATTCCTTATCTTTCCATTCACCGCCTTCTTTGATAGAAATTTCAGCTTGGGTGTATTTTTTTCCTGCCGGTTTGGCAATTGCAGGATCATCGGAAATAATGAAAGATTTGATTTCGGCCGGGGCAAAATCACTGACCAATAACAAACCGTCAAGTGAACCATCACCATCGGAGTCCACAGTTTGCGAAGGTAACACTAGATCACCATTCAATACCGCAAGGTTTTTGGCTCCAGCTGCATCAATACCTAAATCGTAAAATGGAAAATAAACTGCTTCTTGTTGTAACGCGAAATTATTGGCATTGCTAATTTCTGCTGCTGCCAATGTGTGACCAGTGAGAGTGGATTGCGCAACCGGTGTTGTAGCAGTAGCTTGTTGTTTTTCGGTTTTTTCTGGTGAGCAACCGCCGAGTACTGCCAGAAAAATACCACCATAAATAATTCTACGAGCCGCTGTACTATCAATCAAGCCGACAATCAAACCGTCAATCAATACGCTCACGCTTCTCACCTCTCGTTGCTTAATAAAAAGTCACACACCACATAATCAAATAGGGATACCAGTTTGCTGGCATCCCTATTTTTTACTTTACATCAACATCGGTTATCAGAACTTATACTGGACACCCAGGTTGAATTGGCGACCGGTTGAGTGGTAGTAAGACAAACGTTGCTCGCTTTCAGAACCAACCCATTGGTCATCTACTTCATCAGTTAAGTTAAGTGCTTCGAAAGTGAATTTAAGGTGGTCATTAAAGTTGTAGCCGAAGGACGCATCAACGTTAACAGTACCATTGGTTCCATTTTCGCTACTGCCTTCTGTACCTACGGCTGCAGTGATATAACCACTCCGTTCTACTACAGAAACGCGACCACTGAACTTGTCATTTTCGTAATACAAGGTGGCAGCTGATGTTTCATCAGAAAGACCGGTTAGTGGTCTGGTTTTTACAACATTACCATTCACATCCAAATAGTCGATATCTGATTCAACACTGGTGTAGGAAAGAATTGCACCAAAATTACTAAGTGCACCTGGAAGGAACGTAAACGGTTGTTGGTAGCTAATCTCGTAACCATCCAAATCACCGCCTGGGCTATTGGCTGGTACAGATACAGCCCAGTCAACATTTTCGTTACAAGTCGTTGTTGACTGTCCAGCAGCAGCACATGCGTTAATTGCGGCCTGAATTGGTAGTCCTGTATCAGTATAGATAGTGCTGGTTCTTGAGGTTTGCACAAATGTTGCAATCTCCTTCTTGAACAGTGTTATCCCAATCAAGCCTTCTTCGCTGAAATACCACTCTACACCCAGGTCATAACTTTTAGCGTGGGTAGGATCAAGTTCAGGACTACCGGTGGTAATAGTACGGGTGGTACCGGTAGCGGCAACAGTGGTGGTTGGAACGATTTGGTTTGGGGCGGCTCTTGAAATACCTTCAGAGTAGCTAGCTTTAATGAACAAATTACTAATTGGCTCAACAGTTAAATTGAACGATGGTAATGTGTCGGAATAGCTATGTTCATAAGTGAGATATTCACGCGATGGTAAGTTACCATTGAGCCAACCACTTGTTGTTTGATCTGTTTCAAATTTGCGTACACCAATATTACCGCGAACCGGGATTGCGCCGATATCAAACTTGTAATCCAATTGTACGTAGGCACCAGTTGTTTTTTCACCTACTTCGAATGTGCTACCGTAGTTTGGCGACATTGCTGCGCTGAACAGATTGTACTCATTCATAATTAATCCACGATTTGGAATTAACCATGCGCGATCTTCGCCCAACCCGGAATCATATTGCTGAATAAAATCAGGATTAGATGCAAGTACAACACCGTTTACACCTTCGCCAGCAGCCAGCACAAATTGATTGGTCGCAAAATCAAAATCTTTGTTGTCAGCACCAAACTTTAGTTTCAAGTTATCGTTAAGATCGTATTCAAACGCAACACTTATTGCCTCACTTTCGTTGATAGTGGCTTGTGGACGTTGACGTACGGCACCTGCGGTCCATGATGCTGGATCATATGCAGCATCACCGAAGGTTAATACAGGTTTACTGTAATCACGATAATCGTAAGTAAAAGATTGGTTTTCGGCTTGCATCATTAATGTATTTTGAATCGGGTTATCAAAATCCGATTTGGTTTTTCCGTACATCGCATTCAAGCGGAAGGAGTCAGTAATGTCTTGTTTGAGTTTTAAGGTGCCTTGGGAGAAATCAGTACTCATTTCATCGTAGCGATTTTCTGAAATTAAACGAACACCACTCAAACTTGCATAAGCCATGGTGTTGTCTTCAATTACATAATCCAAAACACTGCCTGTAGTAAGGTTGGTGCCAGGGTTGAGAGAGCCTTGCATGAAAACTTCTCTACGTGTTGCGTCAAATTTTGCAAATAATCCATCAAGGCTAATTTCGGTAGAATCTGTTGGCCTGAATTGTAATGACAAGCTGGCGCCAGTGCGTTCCATAGTATGCTCATAAGAGTCATAACGTGGGATACGTGGCGCAAACGGACGATTTACATCTTGCAGTACGCAAGCAGTTGCAGGATCGTTATCAACATCCTTACACCAACCATTTACCATATCAAAGTCATTTGGATTTGCTGGCGCTGCTGTATAGCCTGCAGTTCCGCCGGAACCAACTGTCTGACCTTTTACCGTTCTAAAACGATTGGTCACTTGATTGCTCCAGCGTACGGTACTATAACCCTCGTCTTTAACTGAACGCTCAGATACTGCTACCGATAAAAGTGCACCGAATTTTCCATCGGCAAAAATATTACTTACTAAAAATGCCGCACTTGGATCACTCTCTTCAGAGAGATCGTTGTAGCCCATTTGGCCTGATGCGGTGAACACAAAACCATCATAGTCAAAAGGTTGCGCTGCTTTTAAATCAACGGTAGCACCCAATGAACCTTCTTGAATTTCTGCTGAATTAGTTTTGTGTACAATCAAAGAGCTGAATAAATCAGAAGAGAATGTATTAAAGTCGAAACCACGACCACGATTGTTGCCAGTACCTGAGTCAGTACCACCGGTGGTAGATATGGTTTCCATGCCATTCAAGCGTACGGTAGTAAATTGTGGGCCGAGACCGCGGACGGTAATTCCGCGACCTTCGCCGCCGGAGCGTTGGATCGCAACACCGGGAATACGCTGCAACGATTCTGCAAGGTTGTTATCCGGAAATTCGGCAATATCAGATGCAACGATTGCATCGACAAAACCACTCTGATTTTTTTTGATATTAATGGCATTCGCCAAACTATCGCGGAAGCTGCCGGTTACCAGAACTTCTTCGATAGTGTCGTCGGTGCTGTTTTGTGCATGGACACCAATAGGCAGTGCGCAGACCGCCATGGCTAACACGAGCGGGTTGAGTTTAAAACTTCTCATAGCTATTCCCCATCATTATTGTGATTAAATACATTGAGCTAGCAGAGCTGATGCTGTTCACTGAAGTTTCAGGCAGTGTTGAGCATGGTTTTCACAAACATCACAGATTCTTTCGCGCAACTGTGGCGATAAATCCGTTGTAATTTGTAACCTTTTTAACCGACCAACCTGAGCTTAGTCGATTTATGGTGGTTTTCATCGTGATTAAATGAGTTAACTACCATTAAAATTTTTATATTTCAAATTGCTGTATTAATAAAAATATTAAATCTCTTTTAATGTAAGAGATATGCATTAAATTTTAAATTCAACACCTTTGATGGTGACATTAGTGGCGGCAAAATTATCTAATTGCGCTAACACACCAATGTCGCCAACGTCGATAAAATGACAATTATTCAAATGCAGGTTTTGGATAGGTGAACGCTTGTAACCACGCACCTGGAAAACATGATTGGCTTTTTTACAGATAAGGTTGCGAATGTCGATGTTGCGCACTGTCGGGGTAAATTTTCCGGCATCACCTTCTTCGTAATCGAAATCGATCACAATGGCAGTTTGCACTTCGCCGATAACCACATTGCGCACAAATAAATTTTCAATCAAACCGCCGCGCACAGAATTGGTTTTTACGCGGATGCCGCGCTCCAGTTCCGGACTGCTCATTTCGCAGTCCTCAACAAATACATTGCGCACGCCGCCAGAAATTTCGCTGCCAATCACGACTCCGCCGTGACCGTTGCGCATTTTGCAATTGCTGATAAGGATATTTTCGGAGGGGATATTCAGACGGCGACCATCGGCATTGCGGCCGGATTTAATCGCGATGCAATCATCGCCAGTATCAAAAAAACAATTTTTGATCACCACGTTTTTGCATGATTCAGGATCGCAACCATCAGAATTGGGACCAATACTGGCAAAAGTTACCGTATCGATAGTTACATTTTCGCACTGCACCGGGTTGAGCAACCAGAAAGGCGCGTTAGTGATGGTAATGCCTTCAATCAATACATTGGTGCACTTATAAGGTTGTACAAACACGGGTCGCAAATAGGAGCCCTCAGCGTAAATCCGCTGGGCAACCGGCACATTGTTTTCCATGTCCTGCATAAGTTTGTTGCGTGCAGCTTCCTGGGTTGGAACACCGGGGACACCCCAGTCAACACTACTAAAATTGCTGCCTTTCCACGGCCACCAGGTGGTGCGATTGGCTTGGCCATCCACAGTACCTTCACCGGTCACGGCGATATTGGTTTGCCCGTAGGCATAAATAAGTGGCGAATATCCAATGATTTCCATGCCTTCCCAACGAGTAAATACCGCTGGTAGGTAGGCTTTGGGATCAGTGATAAAGGCGATGGTTGCGTCTTTAGTAATGTGCAGGTTCACGTCGGAACGCAAGTGAATGGCACCGCAAAGATACCTGCCCTGCGTAACCAATACTTTTCCACCGCCGGCTTTATGACAAGCTTCGATGGCGGCAGCAAATGCTGTGGAGTTGTCTTGTTGGCCGCCGGCTTTGGCTCCAAAGTCGCGAACATCAAAGGTGCGGTCTGGAAATTGCGGGGCGCTGACGTGCCGGCGAATTTGATCTGCCATAGACCAGGCGTCAGTTGTCGCTGCAGATATTTTTGGACTGCTGGCCGGAGCGCTGCAACCCGCTAATGTGCCCAGTGCACAGCTACCTGCAACACCGCCAAGGGTATTGGTAATAAAGGCGCGGCGGCCTGCTTGGAATAGGCGGAAATCTGTCACCGGTGTTAGCTCTCGTGTTATGTCTTTTGTAGTAGTTATGGACTTTTTTGTCCGCGCCTTATTTATCAGGGTATGGGCGCTTGTAACTCAAGGGTATTTGTTTCTTGTGGCGATAATCAGTTCACCTCAAAAAGATATTTATCCTCATATAGAGTGAAAATCATTCTGTATGTCATGTTGGATAAATGCAAGCTGGTAACCCAATAATTTTCATCTATACGCCATTTTTTACTGATTTTTACGTAAAAAATGCAATGTATACGTTTTCATTTATTGAATCATTTAAATGTAAACGTATACACATCTAGATCAATAAAAATTATTTAAAATATTTTTCATTTTTTAGAAAGTATTTTTATCCTAAAAAATATCATTTTTAATGATATTTTTAATTTATAGGATGTTTGCGGTTTGTGTAACAGGCTAACATTAGCCTAAAACGGTTTTGAAATCGGTTACATTCGTGGTTTTGTGGATTTTGGTGCTATTGCCGGAGTGAAAAATCGACTGTAGATTTGATCCCGGTATTGACCGAATACCATTGCCGATTTTGAGGCGCCGCAAGGCGCCTTTTTTTTCACGGCGAGAAAAAACGTCCTGCTAATGCCGTCTTTTACTATGCAAATGCAGCGACGAACTCCAGTGGCGAACTACACTCTATTAAGTAGCCGTAGTGGCATAAAACCTATTCATCGGTTAACGAATCAAGAGAGAGATCAGCGTGAGCAGCATTATTGTTTTGCATGACAGTGATAACGTTGGAATTTGTAAGGTGTCACTCCCCGCTGGTGTCTTGTTTGCAGAAAAAGATGTCACCCTCCTGCGCGATATCCCCGCCATGCATAAAGTGGCGGTGCGCAATATCGCCACAGGTGAAGCCATCCTCAAATACGGTCAAACAATTGGTTTTGCCAGCCAGGATATTCCTGCTGGCGACCATGTCCATGTCCATAACTGTGTGATGGGTGATCTTGAAAAAGACTACGGCTTCTGTGAGGAGGCCCGTCCGACTGAATTTCTTCCTGCTGAACAGCGTGCAACCTTCCAGGGTTACAAACGTATCAATGGCAAAGTGGGTACGCGCAATTATGTCGGCATTCTGACTACCGTGAATTGCTCCGCGACAGTAGCCAAGGCGATTGCCCAACACTTCACTTATTCCGGTGAACTGGAAAAATATCCACATATAGATGGTGTTGTCGCTATGACTCACGACAGCGGCTGCGGTATGCGCTCTGACGGTGACGGTTACGAAACTTTGCGACGCACCTTTAATGGCTACGCACGTCACCCGAATTTTGGCGGTGTGATGATGGTGGGCCTTGGTTGCGAGACGATGCAAATCCAGCGTGTGATGGAAGAATGCGGCCTTGCTAATTCCAACACTTTTACCGCTTACACAATTCAAGATGTCGGCGGCACTCGCCTTGCGATTGAAAAAGGCATCGAAACCTTGCGCGCAATGCTGCCGCTGGTGAATCAATGCGAGCGCGAAACTGTTTCGGCGAGTGAATTGATTATCGGTTTGCAATGCGGCGGTTCCGATGCGCTCTCCGGTATTACTGCCAACCCGGCGCTGGGTATTGCGGGCGATATTCTTGTGCGCCACGGCGGTACGGTTATTTTGTCGGAGACGCCGGAAATTTTTGGCGCCGAGCATTTATTAACGCGCCGCGCTGAATCGCCGGAAATCGCACAAAAATTATTGGACCGTATTAGCTGGTGGGAAGATTACACCGCGCGCAATGATTTTGAATTAAACAATAATCCATCGCCTGGTAACAAAGCCGGTGGCCTTACCACGATTATTGAAAAATCCCTTGGTGCGCAAGCCAAAAGTGGCTCGACTAATTTGCGCGATGTTTTTCTCTATGGTGAAGACATCACTACCAAAGGTTTTGTGTTTATGGATAGTCCGGGTTATGACCCGGTCTCTGCCACTGGCCAGGTTGCATCAGGCGCGCAAATTTTGTGTTTCACCACCGGCCGCGGTTCTGCATTTGGTTGCAAGCCGGCACCGAGTATTAAATTGGCGACCAACAGTCAAATCTATAGCCATATGCAAGAGGATATGGATTTAAACTGTGGTCGTGTGTCCGATGGTGAAATTAGTCTGGAAGAATCCGGGCAAGAAATTTTTGAAGAAATTTTGGCTGTTGCATCCGGTAAGCCAACAAAGAGCGAATTGCTGGGTTACGGTGATAATGAATTTATCCCGTGGAAAATTGGTGCGGTGGTTTAACATTAAAACTCTCCGCACAATAGATAACGGAGTCCATAAACTACACTGATTCAAAGAATATAAAAGTAATCCGAGGCCAATCAAAGAGTTGGTCCGTCCAAAAACCTGGTGAGAACCAGGTCTCTATAAAAAGAAATTTACTAGAAAGCAAATTACGGCAGCTCCATTCACATTGATGAAAACATTGATGCGGTTTTGTATTGCCAAAAATTTGCCACTATTACAGAGGACGATAAAAAAATGAAAATAGTCATTCCAAAAGAAAGGCGTGCGCATGAGCGCCGTGTAGCGGCGACACCGGATACCGTAAAAAAATTAATTGCCTTGGGTTTTGATGTGGCGATTGAAAAAGATGCGGGTATTGCCAGCCGAATTAGTAACGAATCCTATCAGGACGCAGGCGCAAGCATTAGTGATGATCTCGCCGGGTTATTGGGATCTGCGGATATCGTATTAAAAGTCCAGCGCCCATTGCTAACCGGTGAAGGTGACTTGAATGAACTGGCACTGATCAAACGCGGTGCAATGTTAATTGCAATGCTCTCACCCTACGCAGAACCTGCTGCAATTCAACAATATGCCGATGTTGGCATCACTGCCATGACACTCGAATTTGTGCCGCGTATTACGCGCGCGCAATCGATGGATGTGTTGAGTTCGCAATCTAACCTCGCTGGTTATCGCGCCGTGTTAGAAGCAGTAAATGTTTACGACCGCGCTATGCCAATGATGATGACCGCGGCGGGCACTATCGCACCCGCGCGAGTAATGGTGCTGGGCGCCGGTGTTGCCGGTTTGCAAGCAATTGCAACAGCCAAACGTTTGGGCGCAATTGTATCTGCCACTGATGTGCGTGCTGCGTCGAAAGAACAAGTAGAAAGCCTCGGCGGAAAATTTGTCATGGTAGAAAGTGACGAAGTAAAAAACGCTGAAACCGCCGGCGGTTACGCCAAAGAAATGAGCGATGACTATAAGCGTCGCCAGGCAGAATTGGTTGCCGAAACAATAAAGAAACAAGATATCGCTATCTGTACTGCATTAATTCCCGGTCGCAAAGCACCGACGTTAATTAATGATGAGATGGTGTACAGCATGCGCCCCGGATCGGTCATTGTCGATCTCGCGGCCGAGCAAGGTGGCAACTGCACACTCACCACACCCGGTGAAGTGGTTGAGGTAAACGGTGTAACTATTATTGGCTTATTCAATATTCCAAGCCGTTTGTCTGCCGATGCCAGCGCGCTCTACGCAAAAAATGTGCTGAATTTCTTAACCCCGATGATGAATGCCGATAAGCAATTCAATGTGAATTGGCAGGATGACATTATCGCCGCGACACTGCTCACGCGTGATGGTGCCATTATTCATCCTAACTTCAAACCGGCCGGCGCCGCTTAATCGGGAGTGCATCATGGAAGCCAATTTTGTTTCGCAATTATCAATTTTTGTATTAGCCATTTTTGTTGGCTACTACGTTGTGTGGAGTGTAACCCCCGCATTGCATACACCCTTGATGGCGGTAACCAATGCTATTTCGAGCGTGATTATTGTTGGTGCATTAATTGCCGTCGGCCCTGAAGGTATGAGCCTGTCCAAAGTGCTCGGTTTCTGCGCCATGGTGTTGGCATCGATCAATATATTTGGTGGCTTTACTGTCACCCATCGCATGCTCGCGATGTATAAAAAGAAAAATAAAGTGGGGGAAAAATAACCATGACATCACTTAATGAAAATTTAACATCGTTTGCTTATTTGGTGGCGGCGGTGTTGTTTATTATGGCGCTGCGCGGTTTGTCATCGCCCGAGTCATCGCGTAAAGGTAATTTGTTTGGCATGTTGGGAATGTTGATTGCGGTGGTCACTACCGTGCTCAGTCCAGCAGTGACCTCGTACGGTTGGATTTTATCGGCGTTGGCAATTGGTGCAGTGATTGGTATTTTTATTGCTCGCAATATTGCAATGACCGCCATGCCGCAATTAGTTGCCGCATTCCACAGTTTAGTCGGTATGGCGGCAGTATTGGTCGCCGGCGCGGCGTTTAGTAATCCGGCAGCGTTCGGAATTTTAAATTCAGCAGGCGATATTTATATCGCCAGTCGAATTGAAATGGGTTTGGGTGTTGTCATTGGAGCGATCACCTTTTCCGGATCAGTAATTGCATTTACCAAGCTGCAAGGTTTAGTGTCAGGCAAACCGATTGTGTTTGGCGGTCAGCATTTTATTAATGCATTTCTCGGTGCGGCGATTCTCGGTTTGATTGGCTATTTTTGTATTGATCAATCGCCCTGGGTGTTCTGGGGAATGACGGCCTTGGCATTTGTAATTGGTGTATTGTTGATCATTCCTATCGGCGGCGCAGATATGCCGGTGGTAGTGTCAATGCTCAATTCGTATTCAGGTTGGGCAGCTGCCGGTATCGGTTTTACTCTGCATAACGATGCATTAATTGTAACTGGTGCACTAGTCGGTTCCTCTGGCGCCATTCTCTCCTATATCATGTGCAAAGGCATGAACCGTTCTTTCTTTAACGTGATCCTCGGCGGTTTTGGTGCGGATACCTCTGCGGCAGCGGCGGGTACACACGAAGAAGAGCGGCCGGTAAAGCGCGGCAGTGCAGAAGACGCGGCATTTATTATGAAGAATGCCGGCTCGGTGATTATTGTTCCCGGTTATGGCATGGCGGTAGCGCAGGCGCAACATGCATTGCGCGAAATGTGTGAGGAATTGAAAAAAGCCGGTGTGAAAATCAGCTACGCAATCCATCCGGTTGCCGGGCGTATGCCGGGGCATATGAATGTGCTGCTTGCCGAAGCCAACGTGCCTTACGATGAAGTATTTGAATTGGATGATATCAACAACGAATTCCAAACTGCCGATGTCGCTTTTGTGATCGGCGCTAACGATGTAACTAACCCGGCCGCCAAAACCAATCCGCAGAGTCCGATTTTCGGTATGCCAATTTTGGAAGTGGAAAAAGCGCGTACGGTTTTATTTGTGAAGCGCTCAATGGCTTCCGGTTACTCAGGTGTGGAGAACGAACTTTTTCACAGGGATAACACCATGATGTTGTTTGGCGATGCCAAGAAGATGGTGGAAACGATTGTGAAAAATATTGTCTGATGCGGCAAATAAAAGTATGAAGCTACTGCTGGGTGCCTATTCTTTTTAAGAGCAGGCCCTCCTTTTTTAACGAACTTTTATTTTCAGTAAAAATTGTTGTTAATCGATGTATTTATGAAAATCGAACATTTCGCACTTAATGTACAAGATCCTGTCGCTATGGCGACATGGTATGTAGCTCATATGGGATTGACTGTTGTGCGCAAGCAGGATGGTGGTGCCAATACCCATTTCCTCGGTGATGAAAGTGGTGATGTGATGTTGGAAATTTACAACAATCCGCCGGATCAAGTACCGGATTATGCCAATATGAATCCGCTGTTGGTGCATCTCGCCTTTGTGTGTGAGAACCCGATAGAAAAGCGTGCAGAATTGGAAGCGGTCGGTGCGAGCTTTGCGGAAGAGGTAATTATCAAAGATGGATCGCATTTGGTGATGATGCGCGATCCCTGGGGATTAGCGATTCAATTGTGTAAACGTGGCAATAAAATGTTGCGGTGCCAACAGTAGAAATTTTTAACGTACTTAGAATTTGTTTGCCATTGGCGACTGTGTTTCAAAAACGCATAAATACCCGCAAGCGGGGCCTGCCAGCAATAAATTGCTGTCGTTCCGTGCGCGCAAAACATGTTGTGCTCTATGCGCACTACACCCATTTCGCCATCCATGGCTCAAGGGTTTTACAACGAAGTATTAACGGCAAACTCGTAACGTGCGATTTAAGCTACCGGCCTATGCGCCAAGTTCTTTATCAAAAATAGCCTTATCAATAATGGCACCGCGATGACGAATAATAATACCCGCGCAGCGAATGCCTTGCCTGGCAGAATCTTCGAGGGATTTTTTCATCAAGCGACCTGCCAGATAGCCAGCATTAAAAGTGTCCCCTGCGCCGGTGGTATCAATAACGCCTTGCACTGGCGGAACCGGAACACGGATTTCAGTGTCGGGTGTGATGATGATGGCGTCATCGGCACCGCGTTTTAAAACCAGTTCGGCAAGATTGAAGGTGGCGTAGCGTTGCTTGCAGCCTTCAACGCTGTCATCACCCCAAAGCAATTGTTCATCGTCGAGTGTCAGCAGTGCGATGTCGGTATATTCCATAATCGCGAGCATGGCTTTTTGTGCTTCAAATTTATCAGTCCATAAACGCGGGCGATAGTTGCTGTCAAATGCGATTATCACGCCTTGCTGGCGCAGCTTGTGCAAACTGTTATACAAAAATTCGCGCGATTTCTCGCCGATAATAGCGAGCGTAATACCGCTCAGGTAAACACAGTTGCAATCAACCAGTTTTTGACAGAGTTGGTTGGCAGCGTCTTGCGATGAAAAGAGTTCGCGCGCGGGAGCTTCTTTGCGCCAGTAGAAAAATTCGCGTTCGCCATCGGGAGTGTTGCGAATGATGTATAAGCCGGGTGAGCGACCGGGTAATTGCTTGATCATGCCGGTGCCGATATTTTCATTCGCTATCCGTTGCATGATCTGGACACTGTAAGGGTCTTCGCCAAGTTGGGTGACATAATCCGTTTTTAAGCCGAGGCGTGCCATATACACAGAAGTGTTGTAGGTGTCGCCTGCAAAAGATAGGGCCATAATTTCACGGCCATTGCTGTCGGCAGTGGGAAAGGGAGCCAGTTCCACCATGACTTCGCCAATTGCTGCTATGTGTGCCATTTGAGTAATTCCGGGAATGATATTTAATGTGTATTGCTTGTCGCTAATGCATTTTTTACATCAATAAAAGCAGCGCAAAATATAACACTCTTGCAGGGTAAAAAATAGAAATAGTTGGCCGTGGGAAGAATTTGATTCGATCAAAAAATTGTTTTTTTATTATTAATAAGCTGCTACGAATTTGCATAAAGGTTTACAATGTTCTCCATTGTAATTGCGAATATATGTGTGTTGCTAAATCAATCTTGCTGGATTTTTCTAATGACTCGTTTAAACCAAAAATTATTAAATGAACTTCCCAATGATATTATTCTCCCCACCTATGACCGTGCAGCACTTAAGCCCGGTATTGTGCATTTAGGGATAGGTGCATTCCATCGTGCGCATCAGGCGTTTTACACCGAGGCGGTATTGAATAAATTTGGCGGTAATTGGGGAATTGTTGGCAGCAGCTTACGTTCTGCCGGCGTGCGCGATCAATTAGTACCACAGGATTGTCTTTACACATTAGTTGAACGCTCGGGTGATGGCGAAAAATTGCAAATTATCGGCGCAGTATTGGACACCTTGGTTGGCCCGGAAAATCCTGCTGCATTGGTTGCGCAAATGGCTGCTACTACTATAAAAATTGTCTCGCTGACCATTACCGAAAAAGGTTATTGCCATGATCCAGCCACCGGCAATTTAAATCTTGCGCATCCAGATATTATTCACGATCTTGCACATCTTGATCAGCCGGTATCCGCTATCGGTTTTCTCGTCGCCGCATTAAAACAACGGTTTGATCAAAAGCAGAAGGCGTTCACTTTACTCAGTTGCGATAACTTGCCTAATAATGGCGAAGTACTTGAAAAAGTCGTCATGCAATTTGCCGAAAAAATTGCGCTGGACTTTGCTGCCTGGATTAAAACCAATGCGACATTTCCTTGCACTATGATTGATCGCATCGTACCGGCTACTACTGACGAAGATCGTCGCGATATCGAAGCGCGCTTGAGTGTAAATGGCGAAAGCGTGCGCGACGAAGGTATGGTGGTATGCGAGCCGTTCAGTCAGTGGGTAGTGGAAGATAAATTTGCCGATGGCCGTCCCGAGTGGGAAAAAGTTGGCGTGTTATTGGTTGATGATGTCCGCGTATTTGAGAAAATCAAATTGCGCTTGTTAAACGGCGCGCATTCAACTATGGCATACACCGGTTATCTTTCCGGCTTCCAATATATCAGTGAAGTGATGGAGCAGTCCGCTTTTGTCAATTTGGTTAAAACCTATATGGCGCGCGAAGCCGGTGAAACCATAAGCGCACCCGAGGGCTTTGATATTGAAGCCTATAAGCAACAATTGCGTGATCGCTTTTCCAATAAAGCGCTGAAGCATCGCACTTGGCAGATCGCAATGGATGGTTCGCAAAAATTACCGCAACGTTTGCTGGAAACTCTGCGCGAGCAATTGGCCGGCAATGGTCACATTGATATTTTATCTTTGGGGGTTGCCGCCTGGATTCGTTATGTCTCTGGAGTAGATGAGAAAGGTGCTCCGATTGAAGTATCCGATCCGCTTGCAAAAGAATTGCGTGCAGCCTGTGATGCAAACCAAAACAATCCGGCAGGCATGGTTAAGGCGGTGGTTGGAATTCAAAAAGTATTTGGTGCTGACCTTATCAATGAGCCGCGCTTTATTCAAACTACAACGCAATGGTTGGAGCGTTTTTACGCTAAAGGTGTATTGGCAAGCGTAAACGAAAGCTTTGCCGATTAACGTTGAAATGATGTGCCGGCGCCCGCGTAAGCGGGCGTAGTTTTTATGGAGACAAGAAAATCATGCCGCTTCGTTTTATTATCCTCCTGACGGTTTTCCTATTGCTCTTCGGCTGCGCCAACTTGCAACAAGATAATTACGATGCAATCGTCGCTAAAAACAGTGTTGTTGATAACTCTTTCGTCAGCGTGCAAGCGGCATTGGACGCAGCACCTGCCACTGCAAATAAACCTTATCGTATTTATATAAATCCTGGCGATTACTATGAAAAAATTATTATCGCCAAGCCCAATATTCAACTTATCGGTGCCGACAAAAATACTACACGCATTTATTACAATGCATATGCCGGGCAACAATCTACCGAATCTGGTGCAACCCAAGGCCAAATATGGGGTACGCTCGGTTCAGCTACCATTATTATTCGCGCCGCCAATATTCAGGTGCAGCAGATTACGGTTGAAAATACATTTGATTTTTTAAGCATTGATGCGCTTGCCATTGATGACCCCAAGCGCATTGCTAATACCCAGGCAGTTGCTTTGCATCTGGATAATGGCAGCGACCGGTTTTTAGCGCGGGATGTGCGTTTGCTAGGCTATCAGGACACCTTATTTGTAAATGCCGGACGCAGCTGGTTTGATAAAAGCCTGATCGCCGGCAATGTGGATTTTATTTTCGGTAAAGGCAATGCTCTGTTTACCCAATCAGAAATTAAAACCCTTGCGCGGGGCAAGCCAACTTATCCCCATGCTTTTTTAGTTGCACCCTCGACTAATATTGGCAGCGAGTACGGTATGACGTTTATTGGTTGCAAATTAACGCGCGATCAATCAGTCCCCGAAAATTCCACTTTCCTCGGTCGTCCATGGCATCCGACCACCCAATTTGCCGATGGCCGTTATGCTGACCCTAACGCAATTGGTAAAGCCGTATTTATTAATAGCTGGATGGATGCGCACATCACGCAAGATGGTTGGTATTCAATGTCAGGCACTGCAAAAGATGGAGCCAGAATTCTATTTCAGCCAGAAGACGCCCGCTTTTTTGAATTTAATAACAGTGGCCCTAGTGCAGCTAAAAATGATAAGCGTCGTCAGTTAAACGAAGCAGACATTAAAGATTACACGCGCGATAAAATATTGGGTGATTGGCAGCCGAAAGAATAAAAAATAGAACTCGATGCACGGGGTAGGTTGGGGTGAGGAACGAACCCCAACATGTCCATCATCTTATGCCGCCTGCCAAAAGCATGACCAAATATCACCTTGGCTTTAGCTAGCGCGGCAGGATTGTTGTGATGGGTTCGCTACTCCACACCACTCGAATCAAATTAGTGTACGTGCAAATAACCCAGGCACTCATCCACTTCATTGGCAGAACCCAAAATAACCGCAATGCGTTCATGCAATTGTTGTGGTTGGATTTCCAAAATCCGCTGCTTTTCGCTCCAGGCTTTTCCACCGGCATTTTCGATTAACATTGCCATCGGATTTGCCTCGTACAACAAACGCAATTTTGCCGGTTGTTTGGTATTACGATTATCGGACGGATACAAAAATATTCCGCCGCGTGTAAGCACGCGGTGCACATCACCCACCATCGCCGCATTCCAGCGCATATTAAAACGCTTTTGCCGCGGGCCGGTTTCGCCGAGAATTAAATCCTCAATGTAACAGCGCATATCTTCATTCCAGAAACGCAAGTTGCTCATATTGATGGCAAATTCCTGGGTATTTTTTACGATTTGGATATTGTCTGCCGTTAATAAAAACGTATCTTGCGCTGAATCCAGGGTAAAGCAGCGCGTGCTTTTGCCAGTGGTAATGGCCAGCAGCGTTGATGGGCCGTAGAGTACATAACCGGCACAGACTTGATTTACACCCTGTTGATTAAATTGCAATTCGCTGGAATGCGGAACTGAATCCAGTGCGCAATAGATGCTGAAAATAGTACCTATCTGCCCGTTGATATCGATATTGGATGAGCCATCAAGCGGATCAAAAGCAACAATGTATTTCCCCGCCGGATTGCCAGCGACTACTGTGTCCTCTTCTTCAGAGGCCAATGCCGCTACTTCCGGGCAAGCCAGTAATAAATCTTTTAACAATTGGTTGGAAATAACATCCAATTGTTTTTGGGTTTCGCCCTGGATATTTTCATCCTGCGTCGAGCCGAGTACGTCCGCGAGCGCGCCCTGGCGCACGCGCAAAGCAATCTCTTTGCCCGCATTAATAATCGTATCTATCACCTGGATTAAATTGACTTTAACTTCATCACCGCGCAATACGCTGAGTAAATTTTTCATGTACATTCCCGAGCCACTAATGGCGTTTCAATAACTTGCTTACACATAGCGATTGAGGCAATTTAAATCGGCGAAGGATTGCTCCAGACGTTTAACCATAAGTTCTTCGCTGTGACGCAACCAGACGCGTGGATCGTAATATTTTTTGTTGGGTTTTTCCTCGCCATCGGGGTTGCCGATCTGGCCCTGTAAATATCCGGCATTAGCTTTGTAGTATTCCATCGTGCCTGCCCAAAACGCCCATTGGGTATCGGTGTCGATATTCATTTTAACCACGCCATAATGGATAGCTTGCGTGATATCTTGCACCTCGGAACCTGAGCCGCCGTGAAAAACAAAATCGAGGCTGTTGTGCGGAACGCCGAATGTTTCACTGACATAGGTTTGCGAGTTGCGCAGAATTTCCGGGGTGAGTTTTACATTGCCGGGTTTGTAAACGCCGTGCACATTGCCGAATGAGGCAGCGATAGTAAACTTATCGCTGATCGGACGCAGCTTTTCATAGGCGTAGCCGACATCCTGCGGTTGGGTGTAGAGCGCGGCATTATCCAGATGGCTATTGTCTACACCATCTTCTTCGCCGCCAGTGCAACCCAATTCGATTTCAAGCGTAATGCCAAGCTTGTGCATGCGTGCTAAATAAGCAGCAGAAATTTCGATATTTTCCTGCAGGGATTCTTCAGATAAATCGATCATGTGCGAACTAAAAAGTGGTGTACCGGTTTGGGCGAAATGTTTTTCACTCTCGGCCAGCAAACCATCAATCCATGGCAGTAATTTTTTTGCGGCGTGATCAGTATGTAATATCACTGGTACACCATAGGCTTCGGCAACTGCATGCACATAGCGTGCAGCGGCGATGGAGCCTAATACCGAGCTGCCCTGTCCCTCTAACTTAATACTTTTACCGAGGAAAAATGCGCTACCTCCCTGTGATAATTGCACAATCACGGGCGAATTGACTTTGCGTGCAGCTTCGAGTGTGGCGTTAATGGTATTGGTGTTGGCAACGTTTACTGCCGGGTAGGCAAAGCCGCCGGCTTTGGCGGCATTGAATAATGTTTTTACGGCATCGCCAGTGGCAACGCCGGGGGCAACAAGGTTAGCGAGACTGTTCATCATAAAATCCTGAGCTGTGGTTGATTTTTGTGATGACCGAGTTGTTCGCCGATTGGATCTGTTTTAATTTTTCTGTCGTTTTGTAATGTTATTGTTTTAAATTTTTTACGCCGTAGGAGCGCTGCTTGCCGCGCCCTGATTACTTGCTACGATAAAATGATCGCAACAAAAAAATCTAGTCATCAATCTCTGCAAGCTCCGATGCCTGCTCACAAATCGCGACAAAGTGACCCGGATCCAAACTGGCGCCACCGACTAGCAAGCCGTCGATGTCAGTTTGCTGTAACAAATCGCGCGCATTGGTTTTGGTTACGCTGCCGCCATACAAAATGCGTACGCGATTGGCAGTGTCCTGATCAAAAATACGCGCGAGTTCGGCGCGAATACATTGATGGACTTCTTGTGCGATTGCCGGAGTTGCTGCAAGGCCAGTGCCAATCGCCCAAACGGGTTCGTAAGCTATACACAGATCTTTGTCGGTGAGATCAATATCAGCGAGGCCGCCGCGCAATTGTTCATAAAGAATTTCTTCGGTGATATTGGCTTCACGCTGTTGTTGATTTTCACCGACGCAGAGCACGGGTAATAATCCGTGACTCAATGCAGTGCGTACTTTAATTTTGCAGCCCTCATTATTTTCCGCAAACATGGCGCGGCGTTCGGAGTGGCCGATCAAACATAAAGAGCAACCCGCTTGCTTCAACATCTGCGCCGATGTCTCACCGGTGTAAGCGCCCGAATCGTAACGGCTGACGTTTTGGCTGCCAATTTGCAATTCGGAATATTGCAAGAAAATCATCATGTCGCGCATGTACAAGTAAGGCGGACAGATTGCAATTTGTGCCGCAAAGTGTTTACCGATAAACGAGGCGACTGAGGTACAAATTAAATCCAGGCCACCGTTAAGCTTCCAGTTGGCAATCACTATAGGTTTACGTTGTTTCATTGTGCGGACTCAAAAAGTGGACTCAACAATGCGCGGCAGAAACCAACAGCTGCCGATCAGTGAGTGTGTAGGTGAAAATGCTACACAGGCGGATGAAATCGAGCAATAGTAGATTGGATTTATTTTGCTTAAAAAAAGGGTTTTGTAGAAATTAAATCCTACATTATCGGGAAAATAATGTGTAAACGTTTCGGTTATTGTCGCCATTAAAATGTAATCGTTTACAGTTATATGGCTTTGGTGCCTATTGGATCAACCGCACTTTCATTAGTGTCGGGGTTATAAATAGCGTAGTTGTTTTTGCCCTGGCGCTTGACGGAGTACATAGCCTGGTCGGCATGTTTGCGCACGCTAAGCGGGTTATCGCCGTGGTCGGGATAAAGGGCGATGCCGATACTCATGCCGATTTTTTCCAGCACGCCGTGGTGGATTTCTATTGGTGCCTGCTGTGCGTCGAGAATTTTTTGCGCGATGCGCTGCACCATGCCAACGTTGCCGGCATGATTCAATACCAACAAAAATTCATCGCCGCCCAAGCGCGCGACTACATCGGAATCGCGCACCAATTTGCGCAGGCGTCCGGCGATGGTGACCAGTACTTTATCGCCCGCATCATGGCCGTAGGTGTCGTTGATGTATTTAAAGCGGTCGAGGTCGATCAACATCACCGCTAACTCTTTGCCGCCAATCGGTGCCTGGTTGATCAATTCTTCCAGCGCGCTTTCTGCCGCCTGGCGATTGCTTAAACCGGTGAGGCCGTCTTTTTCGGCCAGCTCGCGAATACGCTCTTCTGCATGTTTGCGCTGGGTTACGTCGTACATCACTCCTTCAATAGTTGCGCCCTGCTGTACATTGCCGGCGGATGAAAAAATACAGTGTACCCAGCGCACCAGATCATTGTTTTCGGTGCGAATACGCAAATCGGCCGAATGCGGACGGCGGGTGATGAGTGATAATTTAATCAGTGATGATGCTTGCTCGTGATCGAGAAAAACGCGCTCGATAATATTGCTATTGCCAAGTGTTTGTTGCGCCGATTCGTCGAGCACCGTGAGGTGAAAAAATGCCGGGTTTGCGGTAACCAGTGTACCCTGCTCGCGCACTAAAAAAATTCCTGCACTGCTGTCTTCAAAAATCCCGCGGAAGCGCGTCTCTAATAATTCTACGCGATGGCGCAATTGCCGCTCTTCTTCGAGCATAGTTTCTACGGTGTGCAAGAGTGCATTGATATCGCCGGTGAGCAAACCGATTTCGTCGCCGCGATGTAAATTGGCAACGTCCAAACGGTTGCCGTCACCGGGGGTGATGCGGTGTAAGTGACCGGAGAGATTGGACAGCGGCCGCGTCATCATCCAATACACCATGATCAATACCAGCAGTGCAACCACAGCCGCCTGCGCCGCCAATCCTATCGCGGTCGCCATGGCTGAATCCCGTGCGCGTAAGGCGATAAGCGGAAAATTCGGTACCACCGCTAATTCGCCGACAGTTTCTTGTTCATCGAAGGGCGCATTTAACGGGATAGAAATTAATTGCTGTTTTGCATCGGCCGTGGTTTTGCCGTCTTGCCCGATAATTTCTTTATTCGCAGTAATTTTTGCGCCGACCACTATGTCGTTTTGGGTTAAACCGGTGACGACTTGTTGCGCGAGTTCGCGGTTGCCGACATAAGCGGCAATCGCAGCGGTGGCTTGCACAGTTTCCAATAATTGCTGCACTGAGCGTTCACTGTCAGCGAATGAATTTTCGTAACTGCGTTGGTAAAAATATTGCGATGATAAAACCACGACAAACAGTGCGGCAGCAGCAACGCTCAGCGAAACTTTTATGTGCAGGCTTTTGATATTCATTGGCGAGCAGCTAGCTCCATCACTATTTTTACATTCTTGGGCAGCGGTTGGCGTGTGACATAAGCGATAGCGGCTGGCTCTTGTGCGACCGCCTCAATTAGTGCGCTGTCGTCGCTGAATTGTTTCGGTGGCGACATTCGCCCTGCAAATACCAGCGTTGCCCAGTAGGCATCGACTTGCGCTTCACTTTTACCGGTGAGCGATTTATAAAAAATTGCACGCTGTGGCGTACCGGCTTTTAAATCCAGCGGTTGCGCCGGTTGTTTATTGGGGAAGGCCGATACGCGACCCATAAATAAATCCACTATTTGTTTGTGTTCAAGTGCAGTGATGGAATTGGATGCATTCACGATCACCAGGATCTCCGCCTGCGCCGGGCCGCTCAATATCAGCGTGACTAGTATTAAAAATAGTTTACGCATCAGAACAATATATCCAGAGCGATGCTCATCACTGTCGCTTGTTGATCCTCGGTGATTGAGGTCGTTGGATCAGTGCGCAACCAGAGATTGGTGCCGGTTTTATCGATATCGAATCGCTCCGCCTGAAACTTGAGCGCCATCTTGCTGGCAAAGTCCCAGCGTGTACCCAGGCCATAACTTTTCTGTTTGATACGCACACCATTAAGGCTGCGCTCGGTGGCATTGGCGAGCAGATTTAACTGTGCGGCGAGGGGCGCAGGAAAACCGGTGGGCGCGATGATATCAACAAGATTGTTTTTGGGTTCGGCATAGCCGGTCAGTAAATAAATACTGACATCATCAAAGCGGCGGCCGAGGCTGGCATAAAAGTGTGAGCCGTCGGCAATCAAACCGAGGCTCGAGGCGAGACGCACATATTCACTGTGCATCCACCAGGTGTTGTCGTCGTAGCTGATGCCAAATTGGTTGTAATCAAAATGTTTATTGACGGTTTCCAATTGCGGAATGATGTCGACTACGTCCGGCCATAGCGGCCCAACTTGCTGCAGCGCAGCGCGCAAGGCGCGGCCCTGGTCACTGTTCACTGACACGCGCGCGTAGGTGTAGCGCAGTTTCCAAACATTCCACTCAAGGCTGGCAGTACTGCCGAGCACATCAAAATCAAATTTGGTACCCCGCTCGCTTTGAAAGCCGGTTGGATATTCTTCACTGGAATTGCCGTAAAACGCTTTGATGTTAAGCGCGGTATCGCCCAGCAAAAAGCGTTTGTTCACATCGACACCATCAAAGTGATACAGCGATACTATGCCGTAGTAATCGTGCGGCGGCCGCACCCAGGGCATGGCGTAGCCCACTTGCAGATAGTCGGAAAGCATAAATACGTCGGCACCCATACGCCCGGCGCGCATATCCAGGCCATCAACGGGGCGATAGCGCAAAAATGCCCATTCGATGGAATTTTCCAGTGTGTTCTTGAAGCGGTCTTTGGCAACCACTTGTACTGCTGCTTCCCATTCGGGCGACCAGCGCCCTTGCCATTGCAGGCCGACCAGTGAATCGTTTTTCCAGAAGGCGCTGTCTTCGTAGGCGCCATCGTTTTGGGTAACGTTGCGGCGAAACACCAGGTTCGGGTTGTCGTTGATGGCCAGTCCGAGGGTGGCAAAACCGGAGAAGCGATGTTCTATCTCTGCAAAAACGGAGGGGGATGACAGCATCAGCACGCAGAGCAGGAGCGACAAGTGGCGGCGAAGAACAGGGAGCATGGCGGAAAACCTGTACAGGCCGCTGCCGGGTGGCAGCGACGGTGAAACATGGTAATGAGTATAGTCAGTGGATAGGGATTTGCTGGTGATACATCGGGCGCAATAAGTCGAGCGGAGCGCTTACATCTGGGCGATATATTTGGACAGGGTTTCAAACTTCTCCGCGTCGTTATCAACGAAGCGGATGACGATTTTTACTACGCTGGTATCCGGCCGGTTTTCGCCCGCCTGGATGCTGTGCACATAGCCGTTAACGCGCGCGAGATTATTGCCGTCGCCGGTTTCGATATCCACCACCGCCTGTTCAAATACACCGGGCAAATCGTCGCCCCGCTGCATTAAACAGCTCATCAATTGCAGCGACATTTCGCGGATCACACAGGCAAAAGTGCGGTTATTGGCGAAACGCAATTGCGCCTTGCCCTTGGCAGTTTTGGTGGCGGTGACTGCTTTGATTGCCGGTTTGACACCCGGCGCACCGGCATTGTCATGGGCAAACGGATTGACTGGTTTAGGGGCAGTTACCTGGCCTCCGGTCAGGACATCCACAGAAGCGAAAGCGATACCCTGCGTGCTTGCGGTACGAACGGCTTGCACCGGTGTTTTGCCGGCAAGCTTCAATTGCTTGAAGACTTTCTTGAGCAATTCTTCTGCCGAAAAAGGTTTGGTTAAATAGTCGGAAACCCCCAGCTCAATGGCTTTGATGATGTGGTTACGGTCGCCGCGACTGGAGATCATAATAAAAGGTACTGTACCCGCCGACGGCATTGCCCGGACCGTGGTTAGCAATTCGGCACCGCTCACATTGGGCATTTCCCAATCTGATAGGATCAGGTCGACAGTTTGATTTTTCAGTTGTACCAGCGCACGTGCGCCATCAGGTGCATCGATAATTTCAGCACCGGGAATTTTATCGCGCAGTTGTTTCTTGATCATGTCGCGAATGAAAGTGGCATCGTCCACCACTAAAATACGAATGCCCATAGGCAGTCCCTCAAACAATTATCCTATGAGGTTAGCCCAGCTTTGATAATTTGCGCGCAACAAACACAGGTAGAAATACCTGGGCTGACGGATATTGGCGGGGCATGTGCCAAGATGCTTATTAGAGATGCGGCTAACAGGCGCGTGCCTGGAAATGACGGATAGGAGTCTCAAGCGTGGTTTCGTCGTCAGCGAAGTTGCCAATTTGTGCGGCTTCGATAGCGATGCGCAGCCAGTACCTTAATTCGGCGGGTTGGTTGAGCACCTCGTCGGGCAGTTGGAAGAAGCAGGATTCAACATCCACGGCGACCCGTGGCTGGAATGCGGCCATGCCTTTTTGCTGGAATAGCGAACGGGAATGCTCATCGGCGCGGAAGTAAAGGCGGTCATTCACCACGATGGCGAACTGCACGCCGCGATAATAAATGCCGGCGCCGTTAAAAATCCGGCGATAGGACACCTCTGCCACTTGCGTTAAGCGGGCAATAATCCGGTCGAGATACGCATGGCTGAGGTTCATCGGGTGATTTCCTATCTTGCCCCTTTATTATCGAGCGATTAAAACGGGACGACCGCAAAACTCTAGGGAGTGGGGCGTCTGTTTGCAACGACTTACTAAGATCATTTTACGCGCCAAAATGAGGTTGGTAGTGTTTTTCACTATATAAACTTTGCTACTGAGAAAATTGCTCGATATTTCGATTTATTTCTGTAAACCAGCCGACACTTTGTCCTTCATTTCAGCCCGCAAGAAGACCCATTCTTTGGGGGATGACGAGCGTTCGTCATAGTAATAGCCCGCCGTATCGAACCCTTTGATGGCCTCTACTTGCTTAATCTTGTTGTGGATGATGTAGGCGCTCATCATGCCGCGCGCCTTTTTAGCGAAGAAACTGATGATCTTGTACTGGCCGTTTTTGCTGTCCTTGAATACCGGCGTAATCACCTCGGCATGCAATTTTTTGGTGTTGACCGCGCTCCAGTATTCATTAGAGGCAAGGTTTACAATTATCCGCTCTTTCTGTGCGTCCAGCTCTTTATTGAGTTGGTCGGTGATAATGTCGCCCCAAAAGTGGTAGAGGTTTTTACCGCGCGCATTGGCAAAACCGGTGCCCATCTCCAAGCGGTACGGCTGGATGAGATCGAGCGGGCGCAGTAAGCCGTACAAGCCCGAGAGAATCCGCAAATGCTGTTGCGCAAACGTGAAATTGGCCTTGGAGAAAGTCTCGGCCTGCATGCCGGTATAAACATCACCTTTAAAAGCGAGTATCGCCTGTTTGGCATTTTTCGGCGTGAAGGGCGCTTGCCATTCAAGAAAGCGCTGCGCATTGAGTTCGCCCAGTTTTTCGCTGATCTCCATTAGCCTGGATACCTGCGGCGGCGTGAGCTGGCGCAAATCCTTGATCAGCTCCTGCGAGTGTTCAAGAAATTGCGGCTGGCTAAATTCGGCGGTTTTGGGTGGAGTCTCAAAATCCAGGGTTTTGGCAGGTGAAATCAAATGCAGCATAAGTCAGGGTCAATACCGGGGAAAAAAGAATTATTCGGGCTTGAGCAAATCCAGCCACCAGTTGAGCGGGGTTTCACCATCGGCGGGGTCGTACACATTGCCGTACATCCAGGCGCTTTGGCCATCGCGGCCGACAAACTCGTTGAGTATGTTTTCAATCGCACTGAAGCCGCAGCTGACATGGATAGAATAAACCAGCATACGCGGAGTCTCGCGATCCAATTCGCCGCCCAGTTTTTCCAGTTCAGCGGTGAGCGCATCGGCCAGCGGTTGGATGTCGCCACGGCTGAACACGCGCACACTTAAATTGCCGCTGCGCTGGACGAGATCAAATTCGCGGGTTTGGGGCAGCATCTTGACCACATCGCCGCTGGCGAGACCTTTGGCAAACGCGGGCGACTGCACCAGTTGGAAAGTGCCATCTTCCAGCTCGCGCACATGGAGTTGCTCGACAATCGCCTTGCCATCGGCGCCGACGCCGGCAAAGAGCTCAATCACTTGCAGGGATTTCATAAGGAGGGATTCACCTTCTATTAAAACAGTATCTGGTAAAAGTTGTGGCATTATACCCACCTCTGCAACAAGGAGTCCCTTTATGAAAAGCCTTTCCCTTATTCTTGCCCTGGGCATTTTTGCCCTTCCCTTGGCCGGGTGTGTTGTTAACCCGGTAACGGGTAAAACCCAATTATCCGTCATGTCGCCCGAGCAGGAAGTTGCCGCCGGTGCACAAAACTATGCTCCCGCCCAGCAATCGCAAGGCGGTCAATACACAGTTGATCCGGCGCTGACAGCTTATGTGCAGCGAGTCGGAAAAAAACTGGCGGCGGTGAGTGATCGCCCTGACCTGCCGTACGAATTTGTTGTGCTTAATAATGATGTACCCAATGCCTGGGCAATGCCCGGGGGCAAGCTGGCCTTTAACCGGGGTCTGCTGATTTATCTGCAAGATGAAGCGCAACTCGCGGCGGTAATCGGCCATGAAATCGTCCACGCTGCTGCACGCCACGGTGCGCAACAGCAGACCCGAAATGTATTGATGGGTGCGGGCGTATTATTGGCCGGTGTCGCCATTGCCGAAAAGAAACCGGAATACGGTGCGCTGGGTGTAGGTGCCCTGGCAGTGGGTTCGCAAGCATGGCAAGCCAAATACGGCCGCAACGATGAATTGGAATCGGACGAAGTGGGCATGAAATATATGGCCAAAGCGGGTTACGACGCGCAAGCCGCTGTTGAGCTGCAGGAAATTTTTGTGAAATTGTCTGAAGGCCGCAACTCCGGATTTATTGAAGGCCTGTTTGCCAGTCACCCGCCATCACAAGAGCGTGTTGCCAGGAATCGCCAGCATGCAGCGAAATATCCCGGTGGTGTGCGCAACAAAGAGGCCTATCAAAAAGCCATTTCACAGCTGACCAAAGATAAAAAAGCCTATGAAAATTATCAAAAAGCGCAAAAGCTGGCGGGCGAGAAAAAATACATCGATGCATTGTCCTATGTTGATCAATCCATCGCCCAGCAACCGAAAGAAAATTTGTTCTGGGAAATGAAAGGCCAATTATTGTTGCAACAAGATAAAACCAACGACGCCGTCGCCGCGTTGGATCGTGCAATCCAGGTCAACCCAGGTTATTTCAAGCCTTATGTGTTCCGTGGTATTGCCTATAACCAGTTAAAGAAAAATGATCTGGCAGAAAAAGATTTGCTTACCAGCCAGCGCTATTTGCCAACGCAAATCGCCGCTTACTACTTGGGTGAAGTGTCAGTTGCCAAAGGTGATCGTGCGCAAGCTGCCAAGTATTACCAGCAAGCGGCTGAAGGTGGTGGCGAAATTGGTGAGGCAGCGAAAGGGAAGTTGGGTAAATTGCAGTAATTAATTAGTTTGAAAAATCCCGCGTAAGGCAACTTGCGCGGGATTTTTTTTGCCACTGTAAACTGATCAATCTCTTTTTCATTTCCGGATTTGATGTGTGTGGATTATCGGGTGCGTGGCGCTATACTCAAAGCCTCACGCGTTTTCAGGACCTGCCCATGCAAATTTTCAATGCAACTCCCACCGGCACCATTGCCTTGCAAACTATCACCATGCCTGCCGATACCAATCCATTCGGTGATATTTTTGGTGGTTGGGTTATGGCGCAAATGGACATCGCTGGCGCGATCCATGCCAACGAAGTTGCGCAGGGGCGTGTTACAACAGTTGCTGTGGGCAGTATGGTATTTATGCGGCCGGTGCCTGTAGGCGCTATTATCAGTTGTTATACCAGCACCCTGCGTATTGGCAACACATCCATCAGGGTAAAAGTGGAAGTGTGGATCAAAGATTTTCTCACGCACCAGATCAGCCAGGTAACGCAAGGCGAATATGTTTACGTGGCAATCGATGAACAGGGACGCAAGCGTCCGGTGTTAAAAGGCCCGCAACATCCTGTTTAACATCACTGGAATTTGGATAATAAAGAACGAGTAATTCGATAGGTTTTTCGATAAAGAATTGATGTTGTTGTATTGCTGGTTCGTAACTTACTGAAAAATAAAAATTTATCGCGTTAAACCTTTCTTTACGTCCCAATGTCGGCCAAGTCACTGCAAGTGCGCAAGACTCTCGTGATACTGTAATTTATTCGCATTACTGTTATCTTCGTCTCACTGTGTTAACACATAACATCGACAAAAGATTCGTAACCAAGAGGCAAGGCATGTTAAAGGACTCCCGCAACGGCTATGGTTTAATTTCCATTGTGATCCATTGGGTCAGTGCAGTCTTGATCCTCTTCCTGTTCGGTTTGGGCATTTATATGACCGGCTTGAGTTATTACGATGACTGGTATCACAAAGGCCCGGAGCTGCATGTGAGTCTGGGTTTGATCGTATTATTGATAATGTTGGTGCGAGTAATGTGGCGCATTATTAATCCGACACCAGTAGATCTTTCTAACAAGCGTGTACAAAATCTTGCGGCAAGATTCGTCAAACTTGTTTTCTATGTACTTATTTTTATTGTGTTGGTGACTGGCTATTTAATTACTACTGCCGAGGGTCAGCCGGCGAGATTATTTGATCTCATTAAATTCCCGGTGATAACCGAATTAAGCTCAAAAAATGTCGATATTGCCGGTGCCCTGCACGAATATTTGGCTTGGGGCATTGTTCTACTCGTGGTACTCCATACCGCCGGTGCACTTCTGCATCATTTTGTTATGCGCGACCGCACGCTGGTACGCATAATAAAACCGGTGAAAAAAACTGATCTTTTGTAAATGTAAATAAACCAATACCTCACTTTATTTATTAATCGCAGTATCCATTCAACAGCAGTATCAACAACAATGATTTATCTCAAAGGAGTTTATTCATGTTAAAAAAATCTCTTCTTGCCCTGGCTGTTAGCAGTATCGGTATTATGAGTTTGCCAGCCATGGCTGACAATTATGTGATCGACACCAAAGGCGCGCATGCGTCGATCAACTTCTCAATCAAACACTTGGGTTACAGTGTATTGACTGGCCGCTTTGATACTTTCTCTGGTGAATTCAGCTACGATCCAGCCAAGCCGGAAGCAAGCACAGTGAATGTGACTATTGATACTGCCAGTATTAACTCCAATCACGCTGAGCGCGACAAGCATTTGCGCAGCCCGGATTTTTTGAACGTAGAAAAATTTCCTAAAGCAACCTTCGTAAGCAAGAAAATCGTTCTCGATGGTAAAGATGAATTCGATATCGTTGGTGACCTGACACTGAATGGTGTTACCAAAAGCGTTACGATAGAAGTGGAAAAAGTAGGCGAAGGTAAAGATCCATGGGGCGGCTATCGTGCAGGCTTCTCAGGTGAAACCACAATCAATCTGAAAGACTTCAACGTGAAAATGGATCTGGGGCCAGCATCGCAGTCTGTTAAATTGGAATTGGAAGTAGAAGGTATCAAGAAATAAATTTTCCTGATGCGTTAAAAAGGAGGCTTTTGCCTCCTTTTTTATTTTATTCGATATTCTGCACCTGTTTGTAGTGTGGATTAAATAAACTCATATAAATCAATATATTAATTAAATTTAATTGCCCAAATATGGCTTTCCTGCCACCACTTCTGTCACCACATTAATGGTGGTAAGATTTTTCCAGCAACGGCCAATAAATAGCTGCCAATTCCTTAACTACTTCAGCTAAAGGCGGTGCTTCTAGTTGGCTTCGTTTCAGAAACGCACTCCACTGTTGAGCCTTTTCAGTAGCGTAACTTTCAGTGAGCCCGACTGGGATTGTAGCGGGTAACGATGTTTGCCGTCGCTCAAAGGTAGCGGCAATCGCCTTCGGTAAAACAGCATGGTCGATTTGCTCCGCTGTCGATAAAACCCACAAATCAAAATAATCTTTCAAGCGAGTATTGAAGCTGGCCAATTTAACCAGCGCTTCAAGTTTTTCCGCTACCACTGTCTCTAATGGATAGACGCGCAATACAGGCGCAGGCAGATCCAATAGTGTTGGAAATTCGCTGGAAGCTGCTGAGGGTGTTATCGCATCACCAAACCCAATGTCGCACTGGATAGGTATGCGGGCGTTATCCAGGCTCGCTTGTAATTGAACGCGAATGCCCGGATAACCGGCGGCTTTTCTGATCGGTTCTGCGGTGATGGATTCAGCTAAAAAAATCAGGCCGTCTTCCACATTCGCTTCTGTTAGCGTTACAAAAATAATTTTGATTTGCTCGGGGTCGGCCTCACCGAAGCCAAGGAAATCTATATCTCGCGTAGGGCGCTGGGGCAAATCAAACCAGAGCCTGAACAGCAACGCACCTTTGAGCACAAAACGGTCGGCATAGTCAGAAATGGACAGCCGATAGAGCAGCCTCTCAAGCGCAAAATTTACCAATACCTGTTGAAAGGGTTCGTTGTGTGCCTTGGAAAAATTAAGCAGTTTTTGCCGAATGGAAGCAGCCAGATTGCCAATATTTTTAGTCATGCGATCAATGCCTCAACATAAGGCTTTAGCACCTTTTGCACCCTGCAAATTTTGGCCATTGCGTCTAGCTCGACAAGATCCAGTCGGTTGCTGGCCCAAGCATCTTTCAAGGCTTCCAGCGCGACATCCAGCCCAACACGGTTACGGAACTTGAAGCAATCCGCAATCGTTTTTTCAATGGAAAACACGCGCAGTTCACCTCCCTCCACTGCATGCACTTCCACCCCGCTGCTTAGCGCCTCTTCCCCCATGTGAACCCATTCAAGGGGTGGATAATCGCTTTGCTTGCGCCAGGCATTGCTTGCAACCGCCACCCATACAGCTGGCGGTGATTGGGTGCCCAACTGGTGGAAAGCAAGCGCCGAGACCAGACAGATCACCCCATTAGGCACCAGATGCTGGGCAGCGAGCCAAGGGTTCTGGTGCTGGTTGTCTTCCGCCAACTGGTAGAGCCCACGCCCAACCTTCACCACAAACCCCTCTTGCTGCCACCGTTGCAGTACCCTAAAAGCTTGGGCATGGCTTAGCCCAAGGCGTCTAATAAGGTCGCCGGTCGGGTGAACCTTTCCTTTTTCTAGAGTGGCATAGGGTTGGAGGAGTATCATATGAGACAAATCTATGCAGTTAATGTAATATACATAGGTTACTCTCATTTGGGCTGAAAGTAACATTTTCCTATCGGGCAAGAATTAGAAAAATTTCTTGGTTCTTATGGCGATAAAAAACCTGTCACATTTGCCCGCTATACCGGCCAAGACGATGATGCAACTCGCCACGCAATAGCAGATAACCCGCCGGATATAATCCTGACTAACTTTATGATGCTGGAATTGCTGATGACACGTCAGGATTCCATTGATAGGAAAGTTATGTCTGCTGCAAAAGGATTACAGTATTTAGTATTGGATGAACTTCACACCTACAGAGGTCGCCAGGGGGCAGATGTTGCAATGCTGGTTCGGCGCGTCCGCGAATCGCTTAACCCATGAGTATCGTGCATAGGAGCCTCTGCAACCATGGCAAGCGAGGGAAATCGCGCTGCAAGAAATTTAGCGGTTGCATCGGTTGCAAGCAAATTGTTTGGCGTACAAGTAAAATGTAATTTCATGAGATCGCATGAGATATCACTCAATATTCTGCACCTGCTCCCGCATTTGTTCGATCAATACCTTCAACTCCACTGCCGCTTGAGTGGTATCGCTCACGACCGATTTTGATGAGAGGGTATTGGCTTCGCGATTTAATTCCTGCATTAAAAAATCCAGCCGGCGGCCGAGGGAATCGGTTTGTTTCAGGCTGCGTTTGACTTCGATGACGTGAGTGTCGAGGCGATCCAGCTCTTCATCTACGTCGGCTTTTTGCGCGAGCAACACAATCTCTTGTTCAAGGCGCTCCGGGTCTAATTCCACTTGCAATGCAGCGAGTTTGATCTGCAATTTTTCGCGTTGTGCTGCAAGTATTTCAGGCATGCGCGCCCGCACGTTGGCGACATGTGCAGAGACACTGGCGAGGCGGTTGATAATTAATTGCTCAAGTTCTGCACCTTCGCGTGAGCGGTGTTCGATCAGGCCTTCGAGTGCCGAGTCAAATAATTCCAATGCCGCTTTGTGCATTTGCTCGCGATCCAACTCCTGTTTTTGGATCACCCCGGGCCAGCGCAAAATATCCAGTGAGTTCACCGGTGCAGCAACCGCGCCGAGCAGGCCATTGATCTGCTGGGCGGCTTTGGTCAGTTGGGCGACTTTTTGCAAGTTGATTCCCAATTCAGACTCGCCCTCCTGTTCCCATTGCACGCTCAGGCTGGCTTCGACTTTGCCGCGCTGCAAGGCTTTGCGCATGGCATCGCGCAGATGGGGTTCAATTTCACGGAAATCTTCAGAGAGGCGGAAGCTGGGTTCGAGGTAGCGGTGATTCACACTGCGGATTTCCCATACCAGTGTACCCCAGGGGAGTTTGGCTTCACGGCGGGCAAATCCAGTCATACTACGTGGCATAAGGGCTCCTGGAACTAAGTCATTCTATGAAAGGTGGATACTGCGTGGGGGCGGTTACTTCTACGGGTGAGAGCTGGTAGAGTTCCCTTGCACATTACATTCATTAACAAATGGGGGATGGTAACACACCTTCCCGGCTATTCATTTCCAGTAGTAAGGATTCCTTTTTATGCAACGTCCAAGTGGCCGCTCGCCCGACCAATTACGTCCTGTTCGCCTCACTCGCCGCTACACCAAACACGCCGAAGGCTCGGTTCTGGTCGAGTTTGGCGATACCAAAGTTATCTGTACCGCCAGTGTGGTCAATTCCGTCCCGCCCTTTTTGCGCGGCCAGGGGCAAGGCTGGCTTACCGCTGAATATGGCATGCTGCCACGCTCCACCGGCACCCGTATGGATCGCGAAGCTGCGCGTGGTAAACAGCAAGGGCGCACTGTCGAAATCCAACGTTTAATCGGCCGCTCGCTACGTGCGGCGGTGGATTTAACCGCGCTGGGCGAAAATACCATCCACATCGATTGTGACGTTATTCAGGCGGACGGTGGCACGCGCACTGCGTCGATCACCGGTGCCTGGGTTGCTCTGGCTGATGCGATTAACTTCCTCAAAGCGCAAGGCAAGGTAACCGGCGAACCGCTCAAACGCGCGATTGCCTCTATCTCGGTGGGAATTTATCAGGGTGTACCGGTACTTGATCTGGATTACCCCGAAGACTCATCGGCCGATACCGACATGAACGTGGTGATGGGCGATGACGGTGGCATTATCGAAATCCAGGGCACCGCCGAAGCCGAGCCATTTACCGAAGCGGAATTCGCCGCAATGTTGAACCTGGCTAAAAAAGGTATCGCGCAGTTGAATGCATTGCAGAAGCAGGCGTTGAGCGCAGATTGATTCGTCTTGAATTAATCAATTAAACAAGGAGACATTGTCTCCTTGTTTATTACCTCAATTTAACTGGCGTTTTGTATTTTCAATTTTCCAAACCAGGTTGGTTTGATGCCAACAGGCAATAGCTCTGTTGCTCTCCATGCAGGGGCTGAATCGCCAATTATTTTTTGCGTGTTTGATCGCGGCTTGATCGAGTCGCAATGAGCCGCTGCTTGATACCAGTTCGACATCGGCGACGCGGCCATCTTCAGTGATATAAAGCCGCAAGCCAGTTGCACCCTCTTCCCCCAAACGAATTGATGCGGCCGGATAATCCGGTTTACTTGCCCGCACAATTTTGGGTTTGGTGATTGTTGATACTGGCTCCGTAATAACAGGATCGGTGCTTACTGTAATGGTATTGGTTGATTCGCTGGGCATAACGGCGACATTATCCGGCATTATCATCGCCATTTGTGACTGTTGAATGATGGGCTCTATGGGTGCCGGTGGCTGTTGTTCTATTGGTACTGGCTCAACTATCTTGATTTGGACTGGGGTTGGAAGGAACGCGATAATTCCGCCGCCCATATTGCTCAACAAGCACCACATTATCAGGATATGAAATCCAATCACAAACAAAATGCCTGCGGATTTTTGTTGGGTATTATTCTGCGCGTAATAAGACATAACGTGTTTACCACCTTCGTTTATTTACCTTTAAGGGCTCATGAAGATACAAACAGTCATCACCTCGGCTTTTGCATTCCTCACTCACCGGGTTAACACCGCCGCAAAAAATTGCTTTGGTAATTTGAGTTAGGCGGGTAATAGCGGTGTGGACCTAGAGGACGAGAGAGTTTATGGATAAGTTACGCCAAACATGTTAAGCGCGTAAAATTTGCGGAAAAATCGCTGTTATTTTTATGTGGAATTTACGTGAGAAATTTAAAGGCCACCCATGAACAGCGGTTTTTTAAATTTCCCATCCGTAGGGGCGCTGCTTGCTGCGCCCTGTTTCTGCGCCCAATTATAATCAGCGATCGGACGCGGCAAGCAGCGCCCCTACAATGAGAAGGTTAATTGATGTGATAACACAAAAGTTTTGAAACGTTTTGCAGAAAAATATTATTCGTTAGGGATCAATCCCAAGTTTTTCACAATCTGTGCCGTGGGTTCGCTTTGGTTCATGGTGTAGAAGTGCAAACCGGGTGCTTCATTTTCTAACATGACTTCGCACAGCTCGGTAACCAAATCTACGCCGAATGCTTTCAGGCTGGCATCGTCATCGGCATAGTTTTCCAATGCTTTGCGCAACCAACGCGGAATCTCTGCACCGCAGGCGTCGGAGAAGCGGGTTAAATTTTTGTAATTGATGATTGGCATAATGCCGGGATAAATCGGCTGGGTAATGCCTGCTTTTTTGCATTGATCAATAAAATAAAAGTACGCGTCCGGATTGAAAAAGTATTGGGTGATTGCACTGTTAGCGCCTGCATCAAATTTGCCTTTCAAATAATTGATGTCAGCATCGTAGCTTTTGGCCTGCGGATGAATTTCCGGATAGGCCGCTACTTCCAAATGGAAATGCTCACCAAAATGCTTGCGGATAAACGCAACCAATTCATTTGCATACACTAACTGGTAGGCACCACCCACGCCCGACGGTATATCACCGCGCAGTGCAACGATGCGATCCACACCCGCCTCTTTGTATTCTTGCAACAGGTTTTTGACCGCAGCTTCATCATCGCCACCAAATGACAAGTGCGGCGCTATACTGATACCATCGGCTTTAAACTGGGTAACTATGCCTTTGGTGTTGTCGCGGGTTGAACCGCCAGCCCCGTAAGTAACAGAAAAAAAGTCGGGCGCAAATACATTTAATTGGTTACGCACGTTGATGAGCTTTTCTTTTCCCTCTGCTGTTTTGGGCGGGAAAAATTCAAAACTTAAACGCGGTTGTGAGTCGTTCATAATGTTGCTCTGTTGTAGGTTGGGGTGAGGAACGAACCCCAACACAATTAACGCAAATAAATATGCAAAACGATAAAGTTGATTCGAATGTTTGAATAAGCATTATCGTAAATGGCGAGTTTGTCATGTTGGGGTTCGTTCCTCACCCCAACCTACGGTTAATCAATTAATATTTGTAAGATTCCGGTTTGAATGGGCCTTCAGCATCTACACCGATATATTCGGCCTGGTGTTGGGTCAGCTTGGTAATGACGCCACCAAAACCTTCCACCATATCGCGCGCAACTTCTTCGTCGAGCTTCTTCGGCAGCACACGCACGTATAAATGCTCTGCTTTTTGTTCTGCTGGCAGGTCAGCAAATTTGCGCTCGTACAAATAAATTTGTGCGAGAACCTGGTTGGCAAAAGAACCATCCATAATGCGCGATGGGTGACCGGTAGCATTGCCCAAATTCACCAGGCGACCTTCTGATAACAGAATCAAATGATCGTTAGTGGCTTTGTCGCGATAAATTTTATGGACTTGTGGTTTAACTTCTTCCCATTCCCAATGTTTGCGCATAAAAGCAGTATCAATTTCGCTATCGAAATGGCCGATATTACATACTACGGCGCTGCGTTTTAACGCACGCAGCATTGCCGAATCACACACGTTAACATTGCCGGTAGTGGTGACTACCAAATCGGTGGTGCCGAGGACGATGTGGTTAATATCGTCGTATTTACCAGTGTTGATACCATTATTGTATGGCGACACAACTTCGTAACCGTCCATGCAAGCTTGCATCGCACAGATTGGATCTATCTCGGTGATTTTAACAATCATGCCTTCCTGACGCAGTGATGCAGCAGAACCTTTACCCACATCGCCGTAGCCAATAACCAATGCTTTTTTACCGGCGAGCAAATGGTCGGTGCCACGCTTGATTGCATCGTTCAAGCTGTGGCGACAACCGTATTTGTTGTCGTTTTTACTTTTGGTCACTGCATCGTTCACATTGATTGCAGGTACTTTTAATTGACCTTTTTTCAGCATGTCGAGCAGGCGATGAACACCGGTGGTAGTCTCTTCCGAAATACCGTGAATGGTAGCGAGCATCTGCGGATATTTTTCGTGCACGATCTGCGTTACATCGCCACCATCATCGAGAATCATGTTGGCTGCCCAAGGCTTGCCATCTTTATTGATGGTTTGCTCAATGCACCACCAGAATTCTTCTTCGGTTTCGCCTTTCCAGGCAAATACCGGAATGCCTGCAGCTGCGATTGCGGCGGCTGCGTGATCCTGGGTCGAGAAAATATTGCATGATGACCAGCGCACTTCTGCACCGAGTTCAACCAGTGTTTCAATCAACACGGCGGTTTGGATCGTCATGTGAATACAACCAATGATTTTGGCATCGGCCAAGGGTTTGCTGCTTTTGTATTTGCGACGCAGCGCCATCAGTGCTGGCATTTCACCTTCAGCAATTTCAATTTCTTTGCGGCCCCAGTTAGCCAGGGACATATCGGCAACTTTGTAGTCGGTGAAGCTCATCTTTTTTTCCTTTTGTGGTTGCGTAGGTTGGGCAGCAATGCCCAACGCAATTAACGCGGAAATCTTTTTTGTTGGGCATGTATGTTGGACATGTAGGTTGGGCATTGCTGCCCAACCTACGGGTAATTCTTAAAGCGCTTTCTTCAACACATCAGCCTTATCCGTTTTCTCCCAGGTAAAATCGGGAAGCTCGCGGCCAAAGTGACCGTAAGCAGCAGTCTGGCGATAAATCGGGCGTTTCAAATCCAGCATTTCAATCAGGCCGCGCGGACGCAAATCAAAGTGTTCGCGAATCAAATCAATAATTGCTGCGTCGGCAATTTTTCCAGTGCCGAAAGTATTGATTGAAATAGAAGTGGGTTCAGCAACACCAATGGCGTAGCTCACCTGGATTTCCAAACGGTCTGCCAAACCTGCCGCAACAATATTTTTTGCAACGTAACGACCGGCGTATGCAGCGGAGCGGTCTACTTTTGATGGATCTTTACCGGAGAATGCTCCACCGCCATGGCGAGCCATGCCGCCGTAGGAATCCACAATAATTTTGCGGCCGGTCAAACCGCAATCACCCACAGGACCGCCGATAATGAATTGGCCGGTCGGATTGATGTGGTATTGGGTATCTTTATGCAGCCACTCGGCAGGCAACACGTGTTTGATAATTTCTTCACGCACAGCTTCGCGAATATCAGCCTGGCTTACGCTGGGTGAATGTTGGGTTGATAAAACAACAGCATCAATTGCAACCGGCTTACCATTTTCATAACGTAAGGTTACCTGGCTTTTTGCATCGGGACGTAACCAGGGCAATACATTACTTTTGCGCAAATAGGCTTGACGCTCAACGAGACGGTGTGCGTAAAAAATCGGTGCTGGCATCAATACGGACGTTTCGTTGGTGGCATAACCAAACATCAAACCCTGGTCGCCAGCACCTAAATCTTTATCGTCGGCTTCATCTACGCCCATAGCGATGTCGGACGATTGTTTGCCGATTGCATTTAATACAGCACAGCTTGCGCCATCAAAACCGACATCGCTGGAGTTGTAGCCGATATCCAGAATTACCTGGCGAATCAAATCTTCCAGATCGACATAAGTGGAAGTGCGCACTTCACCTGCCACAATTGCCATGCCGGTTTTTACCAGCGTTTCCACCGCAACGCGCGCGTTGGGATCATCTTTTAAGATTGCATCGAGCACGGCGTCAGAAATCTGGTCAGCCAATTTATCGGGATGGCCTTCGGAAACGGATTCGGAGGTAAAGACGGAATATTCGGACATGATTTTTTCCTTTGTTGAAAACGCAAATAATCTAAAAAAATTTTACCCCCTCCCAGCCTCCCCCTTTGCAAGGGGGAGGGGCTTTACTCCCTGTTTAAGTCGGAGTCGGATTTATTCCTCCCCTTTTCAAGGGGAGGGTTAGGGTGGGGTTGTTAAAAATTCATTGGTTTAAAAAATTGGCGCAATTGGATTTGGAAACCATTGCGCAAGGCAAAGTACACACTTTGGCCTTCATCCAATTTCGCTGCTTGCGCCCAGCGCGAAAAATCCTGCGGTTCAAAGCCCTGCCATAAATCGCCGCAGGCGTCGCGCGCCCAGGTTTGTTCGTGGCGACAGAGATCGCATATCAGCAGCGCGCCGCCCGGTGCCAGTACATTGCTTAAATCCTGGAAAATATCGGCGGGCGATGGCGTGTGGTGCAGCACCATGTTTACCAATATGCAATCAGCCAATACGTTGTGGCCGATTAAGCTTTGCGTTTCGCCGTGGATAAATTCGATATTGCGCAGGTTTTTTTCACTGGCAAAGGCGCGTGCTTTATCGAGCATATTGGCGGCTATATCGAGTGCAATCACCTGATTGAATTGTTGCGCGAGCACCGCTAAAAATTCGCCTTCACCGGGGCCGATTTCAAGCGCAAGTTTTTTATCGCGCAAGGCAGTGTTGTTGAGCAGTTGCGTCATCTGCTCGGCGTACACCGGATAACTGGCAATCAAATCTTGCTGCGCGCGGAATTTGTCGGCGTTCTCGCTAAAAAAAGCCTGCGCGGCCTGGCTGCGTTCTTGTTGCAATTCGCGGATGGGTTCGCGCAAGTGATCGGCAATTGGCAGTGTGTCTACGGTTGCAAATAATTGTTGCTGTAATGCGGCGAGCGGATGATCGGGTGCTAAATAGGCGCGGCGATAAAAAATCGAATTGGCTTCGCGGCGCGAACTTAATAAACCCGCATTGTTGAGCACCTTGAGATGATGGCTCATACCCGATTGTTTGATTGAGAAAATCCGGCACAGCTCCAGTACGCCGAACGAATCCTGGCTGAGTACCCGCAAGATCTCCAACCGTAATGGATCGCCGGCCGCTTTCAACAGGTTGGCAAGCGGGCTAAGCGGTGTTTCCAGTTCGACTATATCGGTGAGAACCGGTAATGCGCTGGTGTCACTGTGTAGAGGTTTATTCATTGCAGGGTCATTTGGCGACAAGTGCTGTGCAGTCTAGCAGTACAAAAAACCTATATCAAAATATTTTGATATAGGCTCTATGCTTTTTTGCGAGGAATTGCTCTGAAGATGGTCAATTTCGTTTGGTGCGATGGGTTTTCATGATTAATTGTGACTATCAAGTCTGTTATTCCTTTACGGGCGGCGCGCGCTGGGCGAAAATGCCAGCCCATTTTGTCCCCAGCGACGGCGGCTGGAACCCAACGACACAAAAGCCCACCAGAGGCCTGTAAATAAGTGGCAATTGCCCATTAGTGCTTTGCAACCCCAGGGTGCCCCTGACTCGCTACGGCTCAGGCTTGAGCGCGCCCACCTACAACAGCAATCAACTTATACGTTAAGGAGCCTTGAGTTTCATGCCAACTCGCCAACATCTTGCCAATGCAATCCGTGTCCTCTCGATGGACGCCGTTCAAAAAGCTAACTCAGGCCACCCGGGTGCCCCTATGGGTATGGCGGATATCGCCGAAGTTCTGTGGAATGACTTTTTACAACACAACCCGCAAAATCCTAATTGGGCTGATCGAGACCGTTTTGTATTGTCCAACGGCCACGGTTCCATGCTGATTTATTCTCTATTGCATCTGACCGGTTACGCGGTTTCTATCGAAGACTTGCAGCAATTCCGTCAATTGCATTCCACCACCCCGGGTCATCCCGAGCGCGGTTACACCCCTGGTGTTGAAACCACCACGGGTCCCTTGGGCCAAGGTATCGCCAACGCCGTGGGTATGGCGCTGGCAGAGAAAGTGCTGGCGGCGCAATTCAATCGCGATGGCCATGACGTGGTTAATCACTTCACCTACTGCTTCCTCGGCGACGGCTGCATGATGGAAGGCGTCTCCCACGAAGCCTGTTCCCTGGCCGGTACTTTGGGCTTGGGCAAACTGATCGCTTTCTACGATGACAACGGTATTTCTATCGATGGCCATGTTGAAGGCTGGTTTACCGATGACACGCCCAAGCGTTTTGAGTCCTACGGCTGGCATGTAATTCCAGCGGTTGATGGTCACAACCCTGATGCAATCAAAGCTGCAATCGAAGCAGCGCGTGCTGAAACCGGCAAGCCAACCCTGATCGTTACCAAAACCGTTATCGGTTTTGGCTCGCCGAACAAACAAGGTTCACACGATTGCCACGGCTCACCACTCGGTTTGGAAGAAGTGGCGTTGGTGCGTAAAACCCTGAACTGGGAATACGAGCCATTTGTGGTTCCAGCGGATGTGTACGAAGGTTGGGACGCAAAAGCCAAAGGTGCTGCCGCAGAAAAATCCTGGGGCGAAAAATTTGCAGCTTACCAGGCTGCTCATCCGGAATTGGCCGCCGAATTTGATCGCCGTGTTATTAAAGGTGAATTGCCTGCCGACTTCGCTGCAAAAGCAGAAGCGTTTATCGCTGAGACCCAAGCCAAAGGCGAAAAAATTGCGAGCCGTAAAGCATCGCAAAATACCATCGCTGCTTTCGTTGAGTGGTTGCCGGAAATCCTCGGTGGCTCCGCTGACCTCGCCGGGTCCAACCTGACTTTGGTCAAGAAGTCCAAAGGCGTAGAAGCGGGCGATGCGAGCGGTAACTATGTCTATTACGGCGTGCGCGAATTCGGTATGAGCGCAATCATGAACGGTGTGTCTGCCCACGGTGGTTTTATCCCTTACGGCGCCACCTTCCTGATGTTCCAGCAATACGCGGCCAACGCCGTGCGTATGTCGGCGCTGATGAAATTGCGCAACGTATTTGTCTACACCCACGACTCCATCGGCCAAGGCGAAGACGGCCCGACTCACCAGCCAATCGAAGTACTCGGCACCCTGCGTTTGACGCCAAACCTGGAAACCTGGCGCCCGGCGGACAGCACTGAATCTGTTGTCGCCTGGAAAGCGGCGGTTGAGCGTAAGGATGGTCCCGCGGCATTGGTATTCAGCCGTCAAAACCTGGATTTCTTTGCGCGTACTCCAGAGCAGGTCGCCAACATCGCCAAAGGCGGTTATGTGCTGATTGATTCCGTGGGCGAGCCAGAAGCAATCCTGATCGCCACCGGTTCAGAAGTTGGCGTGACTGTGAAAGCAGCAGAAGCACTGAAAGCAAAAGGCCGCAATGTTCGTGTTGTCTCTATGCCATCAACATCTGTGTTTGATCAACAAGACGTTGCCTACAAAGAATCCGTATTGCCAATCAGCGTAGGCGCACGCGTTGCGGTTGAAACTGCACACGCTGACTACTGGTACAAATACGTTGGATTTGATGGCCGTATCGTCGGTATGACTACCTTCGGGGAATCTGCACCAGGCAACAAACTGCTGGAACACTTCGGCTTCACGGTTGATAACATCGTCAGCACAATTGAAGAGTTGCTGGAAGACTAAGTAAGCAAAACACCCGGCGCGAGTCGGGTGTTTTGTTTTGCAGCATAGTTTGTGTCGGCTTGACGAGTGAAGCCAAAAAAGCTACAAATGTAGCTAAATTTGCTACATTTTGGCGGCACCTAACGATGAACTCCCCACTCGCTGATTTGCTCTTTAAAGAATATCGCCGCCGTGTGCTGGGGCTGTTACTGCTACATCCTGAGCAGGCCTACCATGTGCGTGAAATTGCGCGTTTGACTGGCACAGTCGCGGGTACGCTGCACAAAGAGTTAAGCAAGTTGGCGGATACCGGGCTGCTATTGAAAATGGCGCAGGGCAATCAGGTGAGTTACCAGGCTAATCGCAACAGCCTGATTTTTGATGAGCTTGCCAGTATTTTGCGTAAAACATCGGGTATTGCGGATGTACTTGCAGAGGCACTGGCTCCGCTTGCACAGCAGATTGATTTTGCGTTGGTGTTTGGCTCTGTAGCCAGTGGTAAGGCCAGGGCTGATAGCGATATCGATTTATTGATTGTTGGTCGCGCGGGTTTTGGTGAAATCGTCAAAGCACTTTATTCCGCACAGCAGCAATTGCGAAGGGAAATTAACCCCAAGTTATATTTGCCGGAAGAATGGCAATTGGCGCTGCTTGAGCGCTCTGCATTTGTACGTGAGTTGCTTGAAAAACCGGTTATTAAAATCATAGGAGACATGGATGACACTGGATAATCTGGTTGGTATCAGTTTGGAACCTATAGAGCCTGATTCATTAACCATCAGGCGTTTATTGGAAGCAGCAAAACGCAATATTCAGGATTCGCATTTATCTGGCTTGAGCAATGTAAATCGTTTTGACGCTGCGTATAAAGCGATTATGCAAATAGCGAATGCTGCACTGCAAACGCGCGGTTTTCGTACCTTAACCAGCAAGCCAGGACATCACCAAACCATGATTCAAAGTTTGGTGAAAACGTTGGGCGTCGATTTTGAAACGGTGATTGTGCTCGATGCATTGCCCAAGCAGAATTGTTATTCGGCATAGCTCTCGAAAAACTTAAGTCGGATTTATCTTGATTTTTAGTGCAGACTTTTACAAAAGTATTTTGTTTTTATCAAGAGAACAGCGTGATCATAAAATTAATGCAAGGCTGGAGTCTCGCCTGTAGCTGTGTTGAATCGTGAGGATCTGAACGTGCCTTCGAAAAATGAGCGTATTATCAGGGTAGTGCCTTTTGATACATCTACTGCGTTGAGTACTTTATTTTAATTAAGTTGGGAAATAATATGAAGAAATTATTGGCGCTATTTTTGACTTGTATTTCGGTTAATGCATTCGCGATTGTCAATGTTTCTGGAAAAGTTGCACGTATATACCCTGCTGATGGAAGAATTTTTTTTAATTTAGTTAACGATCAATGCGGATTGGAAATTGACAATCACTATTATTTTTTTACGCTTGATAGTGAGTTAAAGACGGCTTGGTATTCATTAATTTTGGCTGCTGCAAATACAGGTAAACCTATTGTTGTTTCATTACCGAATTGTCCCTCTACCATTTCTGGAACTCAGGTGGAAATACGCTATGTTTATCAAGATTTTTAGTGGTGCCGGTTTAACTGAAAAGTTTTTAATTGCTATTCTATTTTTATCAGGAGTTGATTCATGACCGTAAAATTAATGAAAGACCAGGATCTCGCCGGCAAGCGTGTATTGATTCGTCAGGATCTGAATGTGCCATTGGAAGATGGCCGCATCACTTCCGCGGTGCGTATTGATGCTTCTATCCCAACCATTCAGGCGGCTTTGGCTGCTGGTGCAAAAGTGATGGTAATGTCGCATCTCGGTCGTCCGGATGAAGGGGTTTACGACGAAGCGGCTTCGCTTGCTCCTGTGGCAAAATATTTGAGCGAAAAATTGGGCCGTCCGGTTCCGTTGGTAAAAGATTGGGTTGATGGTTTTGCTGACCAAGGCGATTTGGTTTTGCTTGAAAACGTACGCTTTAATGTGGGCGAAGGCAAAAATTCTGACGAACTGTCCAGAAAATTGGCGGCATTGTGCGATGTCTTTGTAATGGATGCATTCGGTACCGCGCACCGCGCGCAAGCATCGACCCACGGTGTGGCGAAATTTGCACCGATTGCAGTTGCTGGCCCATTGCTGGCGGCTGAATTGGATGCTTTGGCAAAAGTGCTCGACAATCCTGCACGTCCACTGGTTGCTATCGTTGGCGGTTCAAAGGTATCAACCAAGTTGAGTGTATTGGATGCCTTGTCAAAAATTGCTGACATTTTGGTGGTTGGCGGTGGTATCTCCAATACGTTTGTTGCTGCTGCGGGTAACGAAGTAGGCAACTCACTGTACGAAAAAGATTTGATCCCGGAAGCGCAACGTCTGTGTAAAACCACTGAAGTGGTTTACGCAACGGATGTGCGTGTGACCAAAGAAGGTTTTAAATCCTGGAACCATAATTCAGTGGCAACCGTTAAAAAGCCAAACGAAATTGCTGCTGACGAAGAGATTATCGACTACGGCCCTGAAACTGCAGCGCGCGTTGCCGAGATCATCAAAAATGCCAAAACCGTGTTGTGGAATGGTCCATGCGGTGTGTTTGAGTTTGATGCTTTCGCAAAAGGCACTGAAGAAATTTCCCGCGCGATCGCGGCGAGCGATGCTTTCTCGGTTGCCGGTGGTGGCGATACGCTGGCTGCGATCGACAAGTGGAACCTTGCTGATAAAATTTCTTACGTTTCTACCGGTGGCGGTGCATTCCTTGAATTCGTTGAAGGAAAAGTATTGCCAGCTGTGGCGATTCTGGAAGAGCGCGCTAAGGATTAATCTGCTGCGGCTTTTAGTCACGCAAAAAAATGCCGGTATTGTTCAATACCGGCATTTTTTATTGCGCAACTTTTTATACACAAAAAGGAGAAAATACACAAAAAAGGAGAAAAATTAATCGCGTTTGCTGGCGGTTTGGAATAACCGCTGTTTATCGCGCGCCCAGTCGCGTTCTTTTTCGGTTTCGCGTTTATCGTGCAGCTGTTTACCTTTAGCGATGGCGATTTCCAATTTTATTAAATGCTCCTTCCAGTAGAGCGCGGTAGGCACCACTGTGTAACCTTTTTGTTCTACCGCTTCCTGCAGGCGATTGATCTCGCGGCGATTGAGCAGCAGTTTGCGATTGCGGAAGGGGTCAGTAACAAAATGCGTTGAGGCGCTGAGCAGCGGTTGGATCTGGGCAGCCTGCAACCAGGCTTCGTTATTTTTAAAAACCACATAGCAATCGGTAATATTACCCTTCCCTGCACGCAGGCTTTTTATTTCCCAACCCAGGAGTGCAATACCGGCTTCAAAGCGATCGTGCAGTTCGTAATCGAACTTGGCTTTCTTATTAAGGGCGATGGTGTTTCCTTGGTTTTTTTGCGCTTTTTTGGCCATGAACTGGATGCTACTCAAGGTAAAGTCGAAAACGGGCGGGCATTATATCGGCAAAGACGGCGTCATGTCTTGGTGTAGGGCGCAGGCTGGGCTTATACCTACCGCCCAATCTGGGTACAATTCGCATTTTGGCGCTGGTTCAATTGGCAAAACGTATTTTATGGGGTGATGGCTGTGACACACCGGGTAGAGCGATCGGCGCTGGTTAATTATTCGCAGCAGCAGATGTTTGAATTGGTCAACGATATTGAAGCCTATCCCCAATTTATGGATGGCTGTAGCGGAGCAAAAGTGTTGGCGCGCGGCGATGATTGGCTGGAGGCGCGGCTGGAGTTAAGCAAGGCCGGTGTGAGCCAGAGTTTTGTAACCCGCAATCAATTGCAAGCGCCGCACAGCATGATCATGAATCTGGTCGATGGTCCCTTCAAGTATCTGCGCGGTGCCTGGCATTTTACGGCACTGGGCGAGCATGCCTGCAAGGTGACCTTCGAGCTGGAGTTTGAATTGCAAAACCGTTTGCTGGGGATGGCGGTAGGCAAGCTGTTCGAGAGTGTGAGCAACAAGCAGGTCGATGCGCTCTGTGTACGCGCCAGACAGGTCTACAAATAGATGTATGTTGATGGAAGTCCAGCATGGCCGATTTTGATCTCATCCCGGTAGAAGTGGCTTATGCACTGCCGCACAAACAAAAAATCATCGCGCTGTTGGTCGAGCCGGGTACAACTGCCATGGCAGCGGTAGAGCGCTCTAAAATTACAGAGCATTTCCCCGGCCTGGAGATCAGTACGGCCAAGATGGGTATCTTTGGGCAATCGCTGGGCACCAAAGGGCTGGATGCGGCGGATAAACACATCCTCCATGCGGGTGATCGGGTAGAAATCTATCGCCCGCTGGTATCTGATCCGAAAGAGACACGTCGTAAGCGCGCACAAAAGGCCGATACGAATAAATCGGTTAGCGACTAATTTCTCTCTCTTCCCTTTTCCCCTCTGTTGAAATTCGACCGGCTGCTCGCGCAAAAATTTGCACTACACTGGGGTAATACTCCGTCATTTAATCCCGGCTGGCGGTGGCGATAACAACAAGCCCCGAGAGACTGCATGTCGCTGAATTACAAACGTCTGTACCGTTGGTTACCCTGGGTTTCTGCCTTGGGTTTGGCCATGGTATTCCTGCTGTTTATGTATGCCGATTTGCAGGTGCACCAACGAGTCTGGAAGGAGCGTCTGGCGTGGAATAGCCAAACCCAAAAAGATTATCTGGACGCAAATGGGCGCGACCTTACCCAACAGGCAATGTTGCTGGCGCAATTAATTGCGCGCGATCAGGCGGTAACTGGCAGCCTGCGTGCAGCGCACAAAGTATTTGCGGCGGAAAACAACGCGAATAACATCGACGAGCTGCGCAAGGCGCGGCAGTCGGTACAACGGCAATTACAGGATTACTGGAATGGTATGGCCGAGTTGGGGGTGCGCCAGCTGAGTGTGTATTTCGCACCGGGCGCGGTCAACTTTTTACGTATGCATCGTCCGGATCGCTACGGCGATAGTTTGAGTGGCATACGACCATTGATTACTAACGCTTTCACCTCGGGAGTTCCGACCTGGGGTGTGGATGTCTCCCGTCAAGGCAGCGGTTATCGCGCCGTGCTGCCGGTGATGGCCAATGACGACCAGGGCGGCGGCGTGATTGCGGTCCTGGAGGTCGGAATGTCATCACTGCCGCAGGCTGCGGTAAACCAGCCCGGTTCGATCCAAATGGCGGTCTTCATGCGCAAAGGGGCAGTTGAGCAGGTGCTGTGGGAGCAGACCCGGCAGGAGCTGAACCAACGCAGTCCCACCACAGTTGACGATTGGCGTTTGGAGGAGACGACCGACCAACAATTACACAACTGGTGGAGTCGCGGCATGGTGCCGATTAACCTGCGCGGCCAACTTCTGCAAAGCAACGATAAAACCTATGTCGCCTCCTGGCTGCCGCTGCAACAAGCCGGTAGTGCACAGGAACAAGCGGGACTGGCGGCATTGGTGTGGAGCGATATCACCCCGGCCTACGATAGTTACGTCTCCATTTGCCGGAAAGTAATAGCCAAATGGCTTACGGCATTAATCTGCGCCCAGCTATTGTTGATTGGGTTTATCCGCATGAATCGCCAGTACTTGCAAAGCCTGATGTTGCAACACAGCGAGCAGATGCGTGAGCAGCACGCCGTGAGCGAGCAGGCGCGCCAGCGGCTGGCGTTGGCGCTACGCTCAAGTGATTCGGGCTTCTGGGAATGGGATATCGCCAATGATAAAGCCAGCTTCTCGCCCGAGTGGCGCCAACTGTGCGGCATCGGCCCTGAATCGCCCAACTCGCTTGATCTGGATGAATGGATGAGCCGCGTACACCCTGCCGATAAGCGCATGAGCTATAGCGACATTATTCGTCACATCAAAGGCGAAACGGCGATGTACGAAAATGAATACCGGCTCAAAGTGCACGATGGCAGCTACAAATGGATTCTCACGCGCGGCAAAGTGGTTGAATGGAGTGAGAACGGCAAAGCTACATTAATGGTTGGTGTATACACCGATATTACCGAGCGTAAAAATACTGAACTGATCAGCATTCGTCAGCAAGCCGCACTGCACTCGCTCAATGAAATCGCCTCGCTCTCCTCGGTTGATCCCGATGAGCAGTTGCGTCGCGCACTCAATCTGGGAGCGCGTTATCTCGGTTTGAGCAACGGCATTGTCAGCCAGATAAATGGCGATGAATACAAGGTGCACGTGCAGTTTTCCGCCCAGGGTCAAAGCGGTTCTCCCCCGCTGACATCACTGTCCAAAACCTATTGTAGTTTGACGGTCGAGCGGAGCGATGTGCTTGCCGAAGATGATATTCCCGCGAGCGAATATCGCCAGCATCCTGCCTATTTGCTTACGCAAGTTGAATCCTATATTGGTGTGCCGTTGTGGATTGATGGAAAAATTTACGGCACCTTGTGTTTTGCGTCGCGCAAAACCCGCCATCACCAATACGATTCGCTCGATAAAGATTTTGTGCGGCTGCTCGCGCGCTGGATCAGTTCGGTAGTAGAGCGATTGCAACAGGACGCTGAGAAAAAAATTATTTTGCAGCGTTTCCAAAAACTGAGCGAGCGGTTACCCGGGTTTCTTTATCAATTCCAATTGCGCCCTGACGGCAGTTCATTTTTCCCCTACGCCAGTTCCGGCATCAAAAATATTTACGATGTCAGCCCGGATGACGTCGCTGTCTCTGCCAATAAAGTATTTGGTGTTATTCATCCGGATGACGCTGGCTGGGTTGGCGAGACCGTGTCTTATTCTGCCGCGCATCTCACACCCTGGGTGGCGACAGTGCGAGTAAATAATCCGCAGCGCGGCATGATCTGGACGCACATCGAATCGATACCGGAAAAACTGGACGATGGCAGTGTACTCTGGCATGGCTACGTCTCGGACATCACTCCGCTTAAGCAAACTGAATTGCAATTGAAAGAAACCAACTCACTGCGCAAAGCGATTCTCGATGCAGCCAGTGTGGCGATTATCTCAACCGATCAAACCGGTATTATCAAAACCTTCAATCACGGTGCGGAAATGATGCTGGGGTACAGTGCCGGGGAAATGATTGATAAGCAAACGTCCACGATTATCCATTTACCTGAAGAAATTGCCGCGCACGCACAACATTTGACCTGTGAACTGGGCTATGAAGTGAAACCCGGGTTTGAGACCTTTATTGCCAAAGCGCGCGAAGGCAGTGACGATGAAAATGAATGGCACTATGTGCGCAAAGATGGCAGCCGGTTCCCGGTGCTGCTTACGGTCTCTGCGCTGCGCGATGGCGATGGTGAGATTACCGGCTACCTGGGAATCGCGCGCGATATCAGCGAAATAAAACGTATTGACCAAATGAAAGCCGAATTTATTTCCACAGTCAGCCATGAGTTGCGCACCCCACTAACTGCAATTAGCGGCGCATTGGGCATTTTAGTGAATGGCCTCGCGGGAAATCTACCCGAGCAGTCGGTGCGTATGATCCAGATTGCGCACAACAATTCGCAGCGTTTGATTCATCTGGTGAATGATTTGCTCGATATGGAAAAATTGGTTGCGGGCAAAATGTATTTTGATATTCAACCGCAAATGTTGCTGCCGCTGATCCGGCAAAGTATTGAATCCAATGCTGCTTTTGCACAGCAATATGGCGTGACTTATGAATTGATCGATAGCGATGATGTAACTATATCGGTCGATCATCAGCGACTATTGCAAGTGCTCACCAATTATTTATCCAACGCTGCCAAGTTCTCACCGATTAATGAAACTGTGACTATCCGTCTGGATATTCGTTTTGGCAGTGTGCGCGTTACCGTGAGCGATAAAGGGCCGGGAGTGCCCGACAATTTTCGTTCACGATTATTCCAAAAGTTTTCCCAGGCAGATTCCTCTGACTCGCGCCAAAAAGGCGGCACCGGTTTGGGGCTCGCCATCTGTAAAGAAATTATTGAGCGGATGGGCGGTACTGTGGGGGTGGAATCACTACCGGGCAAGGGTGCGAGTTTCTATTTTGATTTACCTTGTGAGGATTCTACCCAAAAAATTCCAGCGACACGCGTAGAGCCCCAAAAAACCAAACCGTATTTATTGGTGGTTGAAGATGATGCCGCAACCGCGGAAGTATTGGTCACCGCCTTGACTGCGCAGGAATATGATGTTGATTGTACGGCGACCGGACAGTCGGCGCTGGAGCTTCTGCAATTGCGCGATTACGATTTAATCACGCTCGATTTGCAGTTGCCGGATATGAATGGCATTGCGATAGTGGAACAAATTCGCCAGCAGGAATCCTATCAACGCAGCGGCGAGAAAAAATTGCCGATCATTATTATCACTGGCGCAATCGATGAAGGAAAAAAACGCCTGCCGTCACTGCTCTCCCGCGATAGTGTTTTCTGGCTGCAAAAACCACTGGTTAATGGCCAGTTGGAAAGCGTCATTGTACAAGCCTTGGCAAAATTGGCTGTGGATTCAGCCGGAGCCACAGGATGAAAGCGCCCTTGCCTGAAAATGAACAGCGGCGCCTCTTGGCACTGCGCCGGTTCCATATTCTGGATACGGTACGCGAACAGAGTTTTGATGATCTGGCACAGCTCGCCAAATTAATTTGCAACACCTCCATGGCATTGATCACACTGATTGATACAGATCGCCAGTGGTTTAAAAGTTGCCTGGGTATGGAGGGCACAGAAACGCCGCGCGATCTCGCATTTTGTGCCCATGCCATCATCAGGCCGGAACAATTACTGATTATCGAAGATGCACAACAGGACGTGCGTTTTGCCGATCACCCTGCAGTGACGGGTGAACCCTATATTCGTTTTTATGCCGGCGCACCGCTTATCACTGATGAAGGCGATGCCTTGGGTACCCTGTGTGTAGTAGATACAGAGTCACGGCAACTCAACCAATTGCAATTGGATACACTCACGCTGCTTGCGCGCCAGGTGATGCAATTGTTGCAGTTGCGCGCGACCAATGAATTGGTGCGGCAATATGCGGAAAATTTTCGCAGCCTTTCCGACAACGTGCCAGTGCTGATTGCACAACTGGATGAAGAGCGGCGCTATGTTTTTGGCAACCGCAAATATCATGAATGGTTTGGTGTTGAGGTCGAGGAACTACTCGGAAAAACCCAGCAGGAAGCGTTTGGCGATGATTATGCCAATCGCACCCGGGAATTATTGCAGCGCTGTTACCAGGGTGAATTGGCACATTTTGATATGGATGCTCCCAGCGGAAAAGTTCTCAGCGTTGATTATGTTCCCCAGCGTGATTCTTCCTTTGGCGCAAAAGATAAGGTGGCGGGTGTGTTTATCATTGCGACCGATATTACCGAGCAAAAACAACAGCAGCAGGCGTTGGAACGCGAGCGTGAAAAACTGCAGGAACGGGAAGAGCGTTTGCAAAGTATGATCAACAATTTTCCCGGTGCTGTATATCGCTGTGAAAATAATGCGCGCTGGACCATGTTGTACCTGAGTGCTGCCGTACAGCAATTAACGGGTTATACCGCGGATGAATTTATTAGCGATGCACGCAGTTTGACTGATATTACACACCGCAATGATGTCCCGGTTGTCTATGAAAAAGTACAGGATGCACTGGCACACAAGCGCCCTTTTCATGTTATCTACCGCATCCAGCATGCCGACAGCAACTGGCGCTGGGTTGAGGAGGTCGGCTGTGGTGTTTATGGTGCAGGGGATGAGCTGAAATATATCGATGGTTTTATCTGGGATATTACTGTTGCCGAAGAAGCGCGCACAGCAACGTTACTGAGCGAACAAAAATTATCGACACTCTATAACCAGGCGCCGGTAGCGATTATTTTGAATAATTTTGCCGATGGCCGTTTTATCGAATGCAATCCGGAATTTGCGCGCATGATTGGTTACAGTGCCGAAGAAATCCTGCGCATGGACTATATGGATATCACGCCACCTGAATATGAACAGGCCGATAAAAACGAACTGCAAAATTTATTGCGCAGCGGGCGCTACGGTCCCTATGAAAAACACTATATTCACAAAGACGGCCATCTGATTCCGGTATTACTTAACGGCGTATTGATTGAAACTCCCGGTGGTGAACAGCATATCTGGGCGTTTATCCAGGATATCACCGAGCGCAAACGTATTGAGCAGATGAAGAATGAATTTGTCTCTGCTGTCAGCCACGAATTGCGTACTCCACTGACGTCGATTTCCGGTTCGCTTGGTTTGATCGTTAGCGGCATGCTCGGCGACCTGCCGATCAATATGAAAAATATGCTCGGTATTGCGCATAAAAATGCACAGCGTTTAACATTGTTGATCAATGATCTGCTGGATATGGAAAAATTATTGGCCGGAAAAATGGCTTTTGATATGCGTGTGCAACCGCTCTTGCCGATTATTGAACAATCGCTGGAAGCGAATAAGGCCTATGCGGATACCTTTGGTGTGACACTGGTACTGCAAACACAGTTCACTGATGTGACTGTGAATATTGATACACAACGCCTGCAGCAAGTGCTGGCGAATTTTATTTCGAATGCCGTGAAATTTTCACCCGCCGATGGACTGGTGGAAATTCATGTGATACGGCGCGAACAATATGCAGAAGTTGCTGTAGTTGATCACGGCCCCGGTGTGAGCGATGAATTCCGCACACGTATCTTTCAAAAGTTTGCCCAGGCGGATTCGTCGGATTCGCGCCAGCGCGGCGGTACAGGTTTGGGCTTGGCGATAAGCAAAGCATTTGTCGAACGCATGCACGGCAGTATTGGTTTTGAATCAGAACCGGGTTTGGGAGCGACTTTTTTTGCCCGCTTTCCTGTGGTAGGGGCGATCGCGTAGGAAGCAGAAATAAGACCGGCGCCAAGGCGCACTACAAAAATATCAAACAGGTATATGCAATGGCTCATGAATTAACCCGTATTTTGTACGTTGAAGATGACCCTGATATTCAGGCCATCGCCATGATGGTGCTGGAAACAATCAATGGTTTTACCTTGGAGCCCTGTAGTTGCGGCAGCGAGGCATTGCAAAAAGCCGTGCAATTCAAACCGGATCTGGTGCTGCTGGATGTGATGATGCCGGGTATGGATGGTCCGGAGACGCTCAAGGGTTTGCGTGCGTTTCCAGAGTTGGCAACCACGCCGGTGGTATTTATGACGGCAAAGGTGCAGCCGCAAGAGGTAGCGGGTTATCTCAATCTGGGGGCAGTAGGTGTAATCGCCAAACCTTTTGATCCTATGACGCTGGCGCAGGAGCTGCGCGATATTTGGTCAAGACAGTAGTGCAGATAGGTGGTTAACCGATTCCCGACCAAAGCACGTCGAGATTTTTAAAACCCCAGTCGTCGGGCGATTCGCGCCCGATAATTTTTTCTTTCCCCACCAGTTGTGCCAGATCCAGTGTCTCCTGGATGATCGGCATTTTGGTTTTTGCCGAGTAAAAGACTTTTACCCTGGGGCTGAGCAGCGAACTTTCGTGCTGCTCGACTACCACGGCGAGTCGCCCGCTTTCCAGACGTACCAGAGAGCCAGTGGGATAAATGCCCACTGTTTTAACAAATGCCTGGAACACGGCCTCATCAAAATGTCCTTTACTCCACTCGGCCATTTTGCGAATCGAGTCAGCGGGCGCCCAGCCTTTTTTATAGGGGCGATTGGAGGTGATTGCATCATAGACATCACAGACCGCTCCCATCTTGGCAAATATACTGATGGTGTCGCTTTTGAGTCCGTAGGGGTAACCGGTGCCATCCACTTTTTCGTGGTGATGCAAGCAGACATCCAGCACCAAAGGACTGACTTGATAACTTTCAATTAAAATTTTAGCGCCCACTTCCGGGTGGGATTTCACAATCGCAAATTCGCTGTCAGTGAGTTTGCCGGGTTTGTTAAGCACATTCATGGGTATGCCGACTTTGCCAATATCGTGCAGCAGGCCGGCAAAACCCGCCTCGCGGATCATATCGTCGTCGAGGTTCAATTGACGCGCGAGGGCGATCATCAGCGCGCACACTGCAACCGAATGCATGTAGGTATATTCATCAGCGGTTTTCAAGCGCGCGAGGCTAATCAATGCATGTGGTTGACGCAACACGGAATTGGAAATTTCGTCTACCAATGCGCGTGCTTGCTCTACCTGTATGGCTTTGCCCATGCGCGCATCGCTGAACATTTCAATGACCGCTTCTTTGGCTTTAGCGCAGAGTTTTGCGGCAGTTTTTATTTCGTCTTCAAGGGAGATTTTTTCTTTCCCCTGACTTTTGCTGGCTCCCAGTAAAACCGCTTCGGCTTCACGCGCAACCTCCTCTTCTGACTTCCCTTGAATGCCGGCGTTACTATCAGAGCCTTTGCTCACATCAATCCAGAGTTCCTTAATACCACTGGTTTGGATTGCGTGCAGATCTTTCTCATCGGTGAGCAAAAATTTGGTTTTCCAAAAAGGATGCTCCATCCATGAACCACAAAATTCACAGATGTACATGCCGAGTTGTATGTCTTTTACCGCGATTCGTTTGAGCATGTATAACCAGGGATGCAAGGGAGGGGATGGACACTTTATCGTTCGTTCTGCTGAGTATAGTCAGGGATTTTTAACCGGTACGGGTGAACTGCAATAAATTTTGGCGCACTTGCGCAAGTGCAATAGAGATATGTTAAGTCATTGGCTAAACCGCACATTCGAACCTATTATTCATCCATTCAGGGGGCGTGGAAGTTGTGACTGACGCCACTGTGCGTCAACTGTTATGCCAATAAAATTGCGTCATCGCACATTAAATATCGGTTGCCCATGGATAAGAATGCTGAAATAGCAAAAAAACTTCAGGCTTTGCGTGACGACTATGCTGCGCGCCTGCCTATTGAGATTGAAAGCTTGCGGTCGCTGGTCAATGACTTATCCAATCCTGATTTGCAATGTGCAACGCTTGATCAACTCACGCAGAAATTGCATAGGCTGGCGGGTTCAGCCGGAAGTTTTGGTTTTCCCGAATTGGGCAAACAAGCCAAGAAGCTGGAGTTGCAGGCGCAGACATGGCGTTCAAACAATCGTTTGGATATCGGCTTGTTGCGCATCTTTGCTGTTGCGGTTGCAGCGCTTGACGGTCAAGTCAAAGATGATAACGCAAAAAAAATTCCGGTCGTATCCCGGAGTGCACCGCTCAAAACCAATACCCTGATTTATGTGCTTGAAGATGATCCCACTATAGCCGAAGAAGTCTGCATGACACTGCGGCACTTCGGCCATCAGGTTGAGCATTTCGCTACTATCGCCGCCGCCGAAGCGGAAGTGCTGCGCCGTCCGCCGGACTTTATGATCTGCGACATCATGTTTACCGAAGAAGGCCGCGAAACCCCGGAAGCGGTGGCAATTTTGCAGCAGCATTTACCGACGCCTGTGCCGGTTATTTTTGTGACAACGCGTACGGACTTTGAGGCCTACCACGCGGCGGTGCGCGCCGGCGCCGTGGGTTATTTTGTGAAACCGCTCGATATTATCCGGTTGGTCGATTGTTTTGAATACTATCTCGACCGCCATCGCAGTACACCGCATCGGGTGCTGATTATCGATGATGACCTGGCGTTGGCTGAACACTATAAATTGGTATTGAATTCAGCTGATATCCGTGCTGAGGTGAGCAATAATCCGCGTGAAATTTTTGATGTCCTCCAGGACTTTCAGCCCGAGTTGATTTTGCTTGATATCAACATGCCCGGTTGCAACGGTATCGAATTGGCGCAGGTCATTCGCCTCAACCAGGATTGGTTGCGCATCCCGATTACCTATCTTTCCTCCGAGCAGGATGTAGAAAAACGCGCGGTCGCCATGGGGCGCGCGGGCGATGATTTTTTAAGTAAACCGCTCAGTGATCGCGAATTGATTACTGCCGTGTCGGTGCGCGCCGCGCGCAGTCGTCAGCTGAGTGATGCATTGGATCGCGATAGTTTGACTGGCCTGCTCAAGCATTCACGGATCAAAGAGCAGGTCGATATGGAGTTAAGTCGCGCCTTGCGCAGCGGCGAGAATTTAAGTGTAGTGATGCTGGATCTCGATCATTTCAAAAAAATTAATGATACCTATGGGCATCCTGCCGGTGACAAAGTGATCAAAGCGATAGCTCACCTGCTACGCCAGCGCTTGCGCAAGAGCGATGCGGTCGGGCGTTACGGTGGTGAAGAGTTTGTGGCAGTGTTGCCGCGCTGCGGTCGTGAAGAGGCACAGGCATTGATGGAAGATGTGCGTCATCGTTTCAGCGATATCACTTTCACCATTGACCAGCGCACGTTTAACGTTACCCTCAGCGCAGGCATTGCGTCTTATCGCCCCGGTGTAGCGCGTGCTGAGCAATTGCTGCAGGAGGCGGATGCAGCGCTTTATCGGGCCAAATCAGATGGGCGCAACCGGATCGGTATCAGCCGTTAACTGCAAATAAAAAAGCGCCCGGCTTAACCGGGCGTTTTTTAGTCGATAAACTGTGCTTGTTATTCAAGTTCTTCCGGATCGGGTACTTTTGGCGGGGTACTATCTTCGGTAGGAACAGGAACATCGCGATTCATATCTTCCAAATAGCGTTTTGATTCCTCACCGCTCAGCGGTGCTTTGCCTGGCAGGAAGTCACCTTCGGTTTTTACCAGCTTGTCGTTTTCAAAATAAACACGGTACAGGTATTGGGTAATTTCGCCTTGGGAGCCGCGTCTTACGCTATAGGGATAGTCCCAGCGATCATCATTAAAGGTATCGGGCAACAAGGTATTGCCAAGCACGAACCGCACCTGACGCTTGGACATGCCCAATTTCAATTTCTCCACCATCTCTTGTGTAATGATGTGACCCTGTTGGATACCGATTTTGTAAACACCAGGAAAGCGGAAGCTGGAGCAAGCGGTCAGGCTGGTAAATAGGACAACGGCCAGGAGAACTCGGCTGGCTAATTTCATACAAGGGCTTCCACTAACGAAAATGAACGCGGATAATACCCGAACCACAGGAACACTGAGAAGGGTTTGGGGGAAATAATGGCAGACGGTAACCACGAACTGCGCAAAGCGGGTCTTAAAGTGACCTTGCCACGTGTGAAAATTTTGCAAATGCTTGAGTCCTCTGAAAAGCATCACATGAGCGCAGAAGATGTTTATAAGGCGCTGATGGAACAGGGTGACGATGTCGGCTTGGCGACTGTATATCGGGTATTAACCCAATTTGAGACCGCCGGTTTGGTAGTGAGACACAATTTCGATGGCGGCCATTCGGTATTTGAGGTGGCGCGCGGTGAGCATCATGATCACATGGTCGATATAGATTCCGGCACCATCATTGAGTTCCATAATGATGAAATTGAAGCCTTGCAAAAACGTATTGTTGCAGAGTATGGCTTCGAGCTTACGGATCACAGTTTAGTGTTGTATGTAAGAAAGAAACATTAGTGCAAGAGAAAAGCCAGTGTTGGATGCGGTAAACAGTAGTGCTGTACGAAAAAACGTTGATTTGTTCTACCGCATGAGGGCGCGATTATCGCGCCCTTTTTATTTTGCGAGTTTGCGGGCGAGAGTTAGAGTTAAAGCTCCAGCATCTCCCGCGCATGGGCCAGCGATTGGTCAGTAATTTTCAGGCCACCCAACATCCGTGCAATCTCCTCTACCTTGCCCTCACCGGTCAGTTCTACCAGCGTAGACTCTGCGCTCTTTTTGCTCGCGGTCTTTACCACTTGCAAGTGCTGGTGGCCTTTGCTTGCCACCTGCGCCAGATGGGTCACACAAATGACCTGCCCGCGTTCGCCCAATTGCCGCAAGAGTTGGCCGACCACATCGCCAGTCGCGCCGCCAATACCAACATCCACTTCATCAAATACCAGGGTTGGTGTGGCCGAGGTTTTTGCGGTGATCACCTGAATTGCCAAACTGATGCGCGATAATTCCCCGCCCGATGCAATTTTGGCGAGTGGGCGCGGCGCCTGGCCGGGATTGGTACTGATTAAAAATTCCACGTCTTCCAGTCCGTTGGGTCCGGGTTTATCAGTGAGCGGCAGCAGGCTGACACTAAGGTTGGCATTGGTCATCGCCAATAATTTGAGCTGTTCATTTACTTGCCTGGCGAGGCTGGTACCCGCTTTGCTGCGTTTGGCCGACAATTGCTCTGCAAGCTGGCGATAGGCTTTTTCCGCTTGCGCAACTTGCTGTGCGAGTTGGTCGAGCTTGCCGTCACCGCCCTGTAATTGCTCCAGTTCCGCACTCAGTTTTTCGATAAATGCCGGCAACTCTTCCGGTTGGATACGGTGCTTGCGCGCAAGGTCGTAAATGGCCGAGAGGCGATCTTCGACAATGGCCAAACGCGCCGGATCGAGATTAAAACTGTCGATATGGCGATCAATTTCGTGCTGCGCTTCTTCGACTTGAATCTGCGCGCTGGTCAGCAGTTCTTCTGCGGTCTGCAAGGCGGCTGATTTTTCCGGCAGGCTGCGCAATATATGCAAAGCGCGATGCAGATTGACACTCAAGCCCTGTTCATCGTCCCCACAAAAGGCGGCCAGTTGCTGGCTGCCGTGCAAAATTTCTTCGGCATTGGCAAGGCTGCGCTGTTCGGCTTCCAGCCTGGTTAATTCACCTGGTTGCAAACCCAGTTGCTCCAACTCGTTAAATTGATAGCTGAGCAGTTGGAAGCGCGCGCTTATATCAGCGGCGTTATCGCGCAGGTGGATAAAGTGTTCGAGGCGGCTCTGCCACTCGCGAAAGGCAAGGCGCACTTGTTTGGCAAGCTCGGTTTGTCCGGCAAATTCGTCGATCAGCCGGCGATGGGTATCTTTGATCAATAGCGATTGATGTTCATGCTGGCTGTGAATATCAATCAGCATCTCACCCAAAATACGCAGTTGCTGCAAGGTGACCGGCTGGCCATTGATATAGGATTTGGATTTACCTTCGTTATTGATCAGGCGGCGCAGCAGGCATTCCTGCGGCTGATCCGGTTGCTGCAAATCCATATTGAGCAGCCATTCCTGGGCACCGGGAATGGCGCTGGTATCGAAGGTAGCGGTGATATCGGCGCGGCTTGCACCAGTGCGCACCCGGTCGGCCTCGGCGCGATCGCCCAGTGTTAGTGCAAGCGCGTCGAGCACAATCGATTTGCCCGCCCCTGTCTCACCGGTAATCACGGTCATACCGGGTTTGATATCCAGATCGAGACGATCTACCAAGGTAAAATTTTGGATATTCAGGTGAGTGAGCATGGGCGCCTCGCAAGCGTTGCAGCAATAAAAAAGCCAGACACTGGTGTAGTAGGTGTCTGGCTATTTATACAGTATTTGCTGAGTGAGTGGCAAGTCACCTGCTCAGTTGTACATGTTGCGGTTACAGGCGGAAACCTTCCAGGCGACGGCTGAGCTCGTCGGAGGCATCGCGGATTTGCTGCGATGCCAACAAGGTTCCGCGTGCGGCATCTTTCGTCCCCAACGATGACTGTTCAACGTGACTGACGTATTCCAGAATCAAGCTGCTCGCCTGTACGTGTTCGATCAGGGAGTTACCGATGTGCGCCACCATTTTGGCAACTTCATCGGTCTCGCTGCGCACGCTCTCGACAATCTCGCCGCCCTGACGGGTTTGGCCGATGCCCTCTTTCAACTGGATCACCATGTCATCCATATTTTGCTTGGCGACGCGGCTGGAGCTTTGCACGGCGGTAATAGTCTCGCTAATTTCCGTTGTCGCTTGAGTTGTACGCTGCGCAAGCTGGCGCACTTCATCGGCGACTACCGCAAATCCGCGCCCTTGCTCACCGGCCCGCGCTGCCTCGATGGCGGCATTCAGCGCGAGCAAGTTGGTTTGGTTGGCGACTTCGCTGATCACGGAAATTACGGCTGAAATACTGTTAATCCGGCCGGCCAGATCATCAATGCTGCCTTGGGTTTGCACCACGCTGTTGTCGATCTCAACAAAGCTTTTGACCGCATTCGAAATCATTTTCTGGCCCTGGGTTGCGGTCTTGGATGCATGATCGGTTTGGTTGGTGGCGATTTTGGCCTGCTGCATTGCATCCTTGGTTTGCATGTTGAATTCTTCGGCAGACGAGGCAATTTTAATGGTGTTGACGCTTTGGTCTTCCGCCATGGCGGTGCTGGTTTCGGCTTTGTGGACAATATCATCGCTGATGGAATGCAGGCGCGCTACCATTTGCGAGATGCCGCTAATGACTTCACGCAATGCATGGCGCATGCGCACGACCGATCCATATATGCTGTCTTCCGGCGCTTGATGGGAGCTGCGTTCGGTCAGGTCGCCGCCCGCTACCGCCCGCACCAGGGTAAGCACTTCTGAAAGCTCGGCGCCCAGGCCGCGATCCAGTTTGCGTGCGAATATAACTACCGGACCTACAATGACCAGCATCACCAGCAGGCAAATTGTCAACTGCCACTTGGCAGTTTCCCAAAAGCGCGCATTGACCTCGTTAAAACCGATTCCGGTTCCCACCACCCATTTCCAGCGCGGCGAAAGCTTGGCGATGGAAAGTTTGTCTTCAATCGAGCCATCCGCTTGTTTTTGGGTCCAATTGTAGCGTGCAGTTTCGCCTTGGGCTTTCTCTACCGCTTTTTGCAGAATTTCTCCTACGCTCTTGCCATTGCCATCTTTAAATTCGTGGAAGCTGGTGCCGTGGATCTCCGGGTCGAGTGGTGCCGCCACAAAGTTCAGCTTCTCATCGGCGACGTAAACATATTCCGATTTGTGATAAATGTTATTGCGCAGCAGTGTGGTGGCGATCTTTTTCGCCGTTTCATCATCCATTTCGCCACGTGCGGCCATTTGTTCCATCTGGATTACAGTGGCGTAGGTACTGTTAAGTAATTGCTCTACCCGGGCAGCGTTATCCTGATTGCTGGAATAGCGAACAGTGAATAGGCCAATCAGCATAATTCCCAGTAAGCCGATTAGGATTTGGGCGGATATGATCCAGATTTTGACGCGCAGTGACATTGTGCCCCCTGGGAGTGGCTAAGTTATAGACATTTGAGTTATGACCATAGGTGCAGTGGACAACGTTGTCAAATGGTATTTAAGAGTATTTGAGCAAGGTTTTAAGGCTTTTATGCCAAGGGAGTATATGTGACGCAGATTCACTATTTTGGCGCAAAAATCATCATAAATGCCCTTGATAAGGGCATTTTTTGCGGGAGATTTTTTTGAACTCATGGATTGATTTGTATTTGACAGGAAAAAATGACACGAACGTCTGACCCGGCTTTACAGGAAATCGACCACATACAGGATTATTGGTCGCTGCCGGCAAAAACTTTGGTGATAAAAACTTGAATCCCCCCGTCCCAGCCCCATATAGGCCCCACAGTAATTCAAGCGGACCCATGTTGTTTCTGGCGTCCGCCCAACCTGCGATTGGAGAAAACAGTGTCCACCCAAGACTATACCGATATTCAAAACACCGGCGAACCGCAAAACCCGGCAGAGGAAGCGACCGAGCAGTCCCAGCCAGTTAACGAGCCGAGCCTTGACGCGCTGCAGGCGCAATTAGCGACCTTGGCGACTGCTTATGAGTCTGCCAAAGAGCAATCGCTGCGCTCGCAAGCCGAGGCACAGAATGCCCGCCGTCGCGCCGAGCAGGATGTGGAGAAAGCCCACAAGTTCGGTTTGGAAAAGATGGTCAATGATTTGCTGCCGGTAGTGGATAACCTGGAGCGCGCACTTGCCGCAATCGACACCAGCAATGAAGCATTCGCTGCAGTCGTTGAAGGTATCCAACTAACTCATAAATCGTTTGTTGATGCATTGGCGCGTTATCAAGTGGTTGCCGTTAGTCCGGAAGGCGAGCCATTTGATCCGAATTTACATCAAGCGGTATCTGCAGTGCCCAATCCTGATGTGGAACCCAATACCGTGCTCAACTGCTTCCAAAAAGGTTACACCTTGCACGGCCGCTTGGTTCGCCCGGCGATGGTAGTGGTTTCCAAGGCACCTTGATGGTCATTGGAAATCATCGAGAATGTGAGGATTTTTGGTGCGTTGGACTTGAATTAATTTCCCGCGCGCCAATATAGAAAACAACTGCCAACAAAACGCAAATCTTCGACGATCTGCGGCAACTGAGGCAAGAAACCGAAAAGTCAGTGCAAGTGAATTATCAATTTGCACCCAGCAACAAATAGCATTTTTTAGGAGCAGCACCATGGGCAAAATTATCGGCATCGATTTGGGTACCACCAACTCTTGCGTATCTGTATTGGAAGGCGGCAAACCAAAAGTGATCGAAAACGCCGAAGGCGATCGCACTACGCCGTCAATTATTGCATTCACTAACGACGATGAAATTCTGGTTGGTCAATCAGCCAAGCGTCAATCCGTTACTAACCCGCACAATACTTTGTATGCGGTAAAGCGTTTGATTGGCCGTAAATTCAAAGATGATGTTGTGCAAAAAGACATCTCCATGGTGCCTTACAAAATTGTTGCTGCCGATAACGGCGATGCCTGGGTGGAAGTGAAGGGCGATAAAAAAGCACCGCCACAAATTTCTGCTGAAGTATTAAAGAAAATGAAGAAGACCGCTGAAGATTATCTCGGCGAGACAGTAACCGAAGCGGTCATTACCGTGCCGGCTTACTTCAACGATTCACAGCGTCAAGCAACCAAAGATGCCGGCCGTATTGCGGGTCTGGATGTAAAACGTATTATCAACGAACCAACTGCCGCTGCATTGGCATACGGTTTGGATAAAGGCGTAGGCGACCGCACTATCGCGGTCTACGACTTGGGTGGTGGTACCTTCGATATTTCGATTATCGAAATTGCAGACGTTGATGGTGAGCATCAGTTCGAAGTGCTTTCAACCAATGGTGATACTTTCCTCGGTGGTGAAGACTTTGATATGCGCTTGATTGAATTCCTGGCGGAAACGTTTAAGAAAGATACCGGCATTGATCTGCACAACGATCCACTGGCATTGCAGCGCTTAAAAGAAGCGGCAGAGAAGGCCAAGATCGAATTGTCTACCAGCCAGCAAACTGAAGTGAACTTGCCGTACATCACTGCCGATGCAACGGGTCCAAAACACCTGGTGGTAAAACTGACGCGCGCCAAACTTGAATCATTGGTTGAAGAGTTGGTAAATCGCTCTATGGAACCAGTAAAGCAAGCAATTAAAGATTCGGGTAAATCACTGAGTGAAATCGACGATGTGATTCTGGTGGGCGGTCAAACCCGTATGCCACTGGTGCAAAAAGCCGTTGCTGATTTCTTCGGTAAAGAAGCGCGTAAAGATGTAAACCCGGACGAAGCTGTAGCGATCGGTGCGGCAATTCAGGGTTCGGTATTGTCGGGCGATACGACTAACGTATTGCTGTTGGACGTAACTCCGTTGACTCTCGGTATTGAAACCATGGGTGGCGTTGCGACGCCGTTGATCGATAAAAACACTACGATTCCTACCAAGAAATCGCAAATTTTCTCGACTGCGGATGACAACCAAACAGCAGTAACTATTCACGTTGTGCAGGGTGAGCGCAAGCAGGCGTCGCAAAATAAATCACTCGGCCGTTTTGACCTGAGCGATATTCCGCCCGCACAACGCGGTATGCCACAAATTGAAGTGACCTTTGATATCGATGCTAACGGTATTTTGAACGTAAGCGCGAAAGATAAGGCAACCGGTAAGGAGCAATCCATCGTGATCAAAGCCTCTTCCGGTTTGAGCGATGAAGAAATCCAGAAAATGGTAAAAGACGCAGAAGCAAATGCTGATGCTGACCGTAAGTTCGCAGAAGTTGTTGCCGCGCGTAATACTCTGGAAGGTTTGATCCATGCAACGGAAAAAACGGTGAAAGAGGCGGGCGATAAAGCAACTGCAGATGAAAAATCAGCAATCGAAGCGGCCTTGACTGAAGCGCGTGATGTTGCCAAAACCGATGATTTGGCGAAGATCGAAGCAGCGACCACCAAGTTGACTGAAGCTTCAGGTTCATTGGCGCAAAAACTGTATGCTGAACAGCAAGCTGCAGGCGCAAACGCAGGTGCTGGTACGCAACAAGCTGGCGGCAACAATAACGCGGCAGATGACGGTGTAGTAGATGCTGAATTCGAAGAAGTAAAAGAAGATAAGTAATTCATAAGATGGATGGAGCGCAAGCGATACCCATCAATGAATTAATGAGTAAAAAAACAAATGCGGGCTTGCCCGCATTTGTCATGTAAGCAACAAAGATTTTTCACAGCTCAGACAGCTCTCTCCCCTTTTAAGCGGGGCGCGTAGCCAGCAGGGTGGGGGTGGGTAAATCCTGAACCCCCTCCCGGCCTTCCCCCCTTGGCAGGGGGAGGGGATTCATTATTGATTAAGGTAGCACCATGGCAAAACGTGATTACTACGAAGTGCTCGGCGTCAAAAAAGATGTGGACGCTGCAGAATTGAAAAAAGCTTATCGCCGCGTGGCGATGAAATTCCACCCGGACAGAAATCCGGATGATCCCAATGCGGAAGAAAAATTCAAAGAAGCAAACGAAGCCTATGAAGTGCTTTCCGATGATAATAAGCGCGCTGCTTATGATCGCCATGGTCACGCCGGTGTAGATGGCCAAGCGGGTATGGGTGGTGGTGCCGGGTTCAATAATTTCAGTGATATTTTCGGCGATGTATTCGGCGATATTTTTGGTGGTGGCGGACGTGGTGGTCGCGGTGGTCCGGCGCGCGGTTCCGATTTGCGTTACAACCTTGAACTGAGTCTGGAAGAGGCAGTAAAAGGCACCAGCGTACAAATTAAAATTCCTACGCTGGTCAGCTGTAAAACCTGTGATGGTTCCGGTGCAAAGGCCGGTAGCAAACCCGTTACCTGTACTACCTGTGGCGGGCATGGCCAAGTGCGTATGCAGCAGGGCTTTTTCTCGGTGCAACAAACCTGTCCAACCTGTCGCGGGCGCGGCACGATTATTTCTGATCCATGCAAATCCTGTCACGGTCAAGGCCGCACCGAAGAGACGAAAACGCTTTCTGTTAAGGTACCTGCAGGCGTGGATACCGGAGACCGCATTCGTTTATCCGGCGAAGGTGAAGCGGGCGCAGATGGCGGCCCAAGTGGCGATCTCTATGTACAAGTGCATGTGCGTGAGCACAATATTTTTAAACGCGATGGTGCTGATTTGTATTGCGAAGTACCTATTGATTTTGTCGATGCCGCACTCGGTGGCGAACTCGAAGTGCCCACGCTTGATGGTCGCGTAAAATTAAAAGTTCCCGCCGAAACCCAAACCGGCAAACTGTTCAAATTGCGCGGCAAAGGCGTAACACCTGTACGTGGTGGTGGAGTTGGCGATTTACTTTGTCGCGTAGTAGTAGAGACGCCGGTCAATCTCACCGGCAAACAGAAAGAATTGCTGCGGGATTTCCAAACGACAATGAAAGGCGGGAAATACTCGCCAAAACAGTCGAGTTGGTTTGACGGGGTGAAGAAATTTTTTAATGAATAAGTGATGTTGATAAAGGCCGATTCGAGAGAATCGGCCTTTTTGTTTGGCATTGACTTAAGAAAAATTATTTGGCTAGGGATTTTTATGCTGGCTAATAATGTTGGGCATCGCTGCGCTCAGCCTGCGCTGCCAGGAATCGCTTAATACCTTGTCTCGTCTTGTGAGTGGCCCAACCTGAGGGTCGAAGAAGCGATCTATTTGAACCTTGCCACAATTTTCTAATGCCATCCGCTAATTTTTATTGGTATTCATCATAAATTCAGTTTTTTCTATTAGGCTTAGCCTCTCGCTGCGAAGAGCGGCGTTTCATTTTTATTCTGATACAAAACATCTAAGGGAAGGAGGAGTGTTTATGTTTCGTCGCACCGTATTTATTATAGGCATGGCACTGGCTGGTTTTAGCAGTTTGCTGCATGCAGGATATAAAAAAGACCATCCTATGTTTTCCGGATATCCGGGCGCTGATCTTAAGCAGGCGGCAATGTATGACTATGAACGTTTTTCATTTCCTGCCTCTACAGTTGATGCTAGCAAGAAGCCATATGTCTTTAAGCCAATCGATGTTGTTGGCGATCTCTACATGCATAATTATGAGATCGAGAATGTTTCATCGCTCAAAGTGTATGAAAACTATGTGGATGCGGCAAAAAAGTTAGGCTTTAAACCAATTTTCTCATGTGCACTGGATGCTTGTGGTGAAGATAAGGAAGCCAAGGCATTGGGCACTGTGGTTGCGGTGAGAGGTGATGTCTACAATGATTATCGCAAACCTTATTATTGGGTCGGCGAAAAAGAATCTCCAAAGGGGAAAATTATCGCAGCATGGTTCGTGGGCTCTTATGAGGATAGGGTCGGTATGCAACAAGTGATTGTTGAGATAAAGCCGCTTGAAACCGGACTGGTAAAAGTGGATGCGGCCTATGCTAACCAAGCGGCAACGCCGACAGAAGTAAAGCCGCTCTCGGCAGATGAAAAGGCAAAAGATAATCCAATCCTGCCGCGTTATCCGGGCGCAGCAGTTTATAACCACAAGAAAACCGATACTGAAACGGTGCAAATCCCGTTTGCAATTAATGCGACAGAAAAAACACCGTTAAATTTAACCGGCGATCTAACAAAGCACACCTACACTATCGAAAACGTATCTACTTTGAAGGTGTATGAGAATTATAAGTCAGCACTGAACAATGCTGGTTTTACTTTTTTATCCCAGTGTGAGTTAGCGCAATGTGGTAATGAAAAACAAAGCAATGATTTGGGGGATCAGCTAGCTCTGGCGAAGAATGTCTATAACTGGTATCGCAAGCCTTATTATCTGCTGGCAAAAAAATCTACTTCGGCGGGCAATATTTTTGTTGCCTTGTTTATTGGCGGCTATGAATCACAAGTGGGTGTGCAGCAGGTCATCCTGCAAGAGAAAGCAGTGCAGACCGGTTTGGTGACGGTAAATGCGGATCAGTTAAAGCAGCAAATTGATGCAGAAGGTAAGGCACTTATTTACGGCATTTATTTTGATACCGGCAAGGCCACGATTAAAGCGGAATCCAAGTCGACGCTGGATGCAATTGGTGAACTGTTAAAACGCAATCCGGATTTGCTGCTCTATGTGGTTGGTCATACCGATGATACGGGTGATGCTGCTGCTAATGTAAACCTATCCAAACAGCGTGCCGATTCTGTGGTCGCGGCGTTGAGCAAGGATTACCAGGTTGCTGCAAACCGATTGCAAGCGCAGGGTGTTGGCCCATATTCGCCTGCGTCTAATAACACCAGCGACAAGGGTAAGCAAAAAAATCGCCGTGTCGAATTGGTGAAGCGTTTGAAGTAAAAAACTCTTCAAGATAGCTGCGCGTTGAAATGGTGAAAATCCCCGCAATGCGGGGATTTTTGTTTTTGCAGTACCGGTTTCTTGCCATGTCGCACAATTTCTGTTCTGATTATCGTTGCCAATAATTTCTTATTACACAATAAAATATCCTGGCAGCTCTAGCTAACTCTTATTGGTCAATTCAGCATCTGGTGCTTATTGCATTGGTATTGTCTTATGGAGTCAGCCATGAAACCTATGTATGAAAAAGTCTTGCCGACCGAAAATTCGTCGTGGCGTTATTGGTTATATGCGCTTGATGAAATTCCCTTTAATTGGCACTACCATCCTGAATATGAAATTTGCCTGACGCTCAACAGCCGTGGGCAGCGTTATATTGGCGATAACATTGCCAATTACACCGATCTGGATTTGGTCTTGCTCGGGCCCAAATTGCCGCACACTTGGCACTCCAAAGAATTAATTACTCCGGGACAGCATTTGACTTATGTGGCGCAGTTGCCCACGCACTGGATTGATGCGGTAGTACAAATGCCGGAATTAAAACCGCTGGGTGAATTGTTGGTGAAAAGCAGGCGCGGTGTTGAATTCAGCCGTACAACGGCAGAACAATGCAAAGCCCGCTTTGAAGCTATGTCCGATGCAACACCAATGCAGCGTTTGTTATGGTTGCTGGAAATTTTGCAATTGATGTTGGACGATTCTACTGCGCGCCCGATTTCCAGCGATGGTTATGCACCGGTCAGTTTTGCCGATTCGGCGACTGAAAAAATTGATCGCGTTATTGCTTATATTCACCAGCATTACACTAGCGATTTATGTGCAGAGCAGATGGCGGATTTAGCGCACATGAGCACTAATCATTTTCATCGATTTTTTAAACAGCGCACCGAACAGACATTTACCGAATTTGTAAACCAGTTGCGCGTGGGCAAAGCATGTTCGTTATTGTTGACCACGGATTTTCCAGTATCGACGATCAGCTATCGCTGCGGATTTAATAATATCTCCAATTTCAATCGCCGCTTTTTGCAACTTAAACATTGCACACCGCGTGAATTCAAGCGCAGCTATCAACACAATTAAATATAAAAACAGAAACATAAAAAAAGGCCGCAGCAGCGGCCAAAAAATCATCTCACAGGAGAGTGATTGGATGTAAATTATTTTATCCGGTGTTAGTTACACACCTGGAATTCCACAATGCCGGAGCCTGAACCAAAACGTTGCATGGTGTATTTTTCCAAATCGATCAGATAGCCATCGCCAGCGAGGTTAGCGGTGCAGCAGCCGTTGCAATCAGAATCAGCACAGGCATCGTAAACTTTTGCAGTAATACGTTTAGTTCCTTGACGTAAGTTGATGGTTTTAAGGCCCAGCCAGCTCCAATCTTTTAAATGCACAGCGGCGATATTGTTAGCCATCACCCAGGATTCAGGTTGTTTACCGGAGATGCCGTAGAAATATCCACTCCACAAGCAGCCGTTATAAATTACGCATTCATCACTGCCGGGTGCAGGGTAGGATTCGTAGTTAGTCAGGTTTGCGCGATACCAGGCAGCACCGCAATCATTACCGGCAACCGAGGAGCTTGATCTGCTGGATGCTACCGATGATTTGCTGCTGGATTTGCTTGATGACACAGAAGATTTGCTCGAACTTTTTGATGATGCTGGTATTGATGAAGTGACGCCATCGCAACTGCCGAGCAGTGTCCACTCTTGCCATTGGCCGGAATAACTCGCAGGGCTGTGGCCTTGTGACCACCAGTTGGCTTTATAGGCTTTATTGCTTTGCTTGACCTGGCTGCCGCCAACATAAGCGGTGTTGCTATTCCATTCGGACAAGCCACTGCAACTAACGGCGTGTACATTCAAACAGAAAAAGGTGCCGCACAGTGCGATGGAAAAAATGATAAATCGTTTTACTGTTGCGAAAACATTATTGCTTGCTGGGTGTTTCATACTGACCTCGGTAATTTTATTTTTGAAAGAAAATAGCGTCCCTGTTTATGCGTCGTTCCTGTTGATGAGTTATCTCTTGGCGGATTCAATGTGTAGTGCTTTATTGATGCGGTACTTTTCTGGAAATGGCGTGTTTGGTTGAGCGCGTAATTATTGAATCCGCCACCTCGACAGGATTCTGCCAAGGTTGGTTGAGGCAAAAATGTACTTTTGAATGCAAAGCCGGCACTTTTCTATCAAGTGTCTGAAATTGAAACCTGCGCCCATAAAAAAGCCCCCGCGAGAATACTCACGGGGGCATAAGTCGACGCAAGGCGTCAGTCGTCGGTGGAAAATTGTTATTGCGGGTAATTGGTCACCCGTGGCGTTTGCACGGCGATGCCCGGCGGGGTCGGATCGCCAGTGTTGTTGATCACCCGTTGGATTCCGCCATCGTTGGTCAGGTTGACCGTTACCATATGTTCAAACTTCACATTGGCTGAAGTGGGAGTTTCTATCGCGCGCGATAAAAATACATTTGGCCGCAAGAACACAGCGTAAATTCCCATGCCGCGTGCGTCATGTCGGGTGACGGTATCGGCAACTTTATAGGATGCCCAACCGTTTACACCGGCACCGCTGCGCCATTGGTCTTGCGTTGGGGGATCGTAGGGAATCTCCGACTGGTAGAAATAGGTTTTGCCGTTATTGCCATTCCAGAGCACCTGGTATTCCTGGTAATGCTCTACGAACAAACCATAGGCCGATACATTATTGCCATTAACGATCAACCCGTTGGCTGCGGTATTCAAATCCCAGGCAACGCCATCACCGTGGTCCGCGCGCCATAGCCAGGTGTGGTCGATGATCACATCATTGCTATTCACCAACAGGCTCACACCTGCCCTGCCCACGCCATTACCGCCGATGCGCACAAAAATGTCGTGCAACACTGTCGGATTGGAAGCATGGCTGGCAGTGCTGCCATTTTCGCCGACACGAATCAGCACCGGTGAATTGGTAATGCCTGCATCGACCATCAGATGCGACACTGTCACGCCATCGACATCCGCCACTTCCAGTACGCTATTGCCGTTGGTGGGCGTTAGGGTGGCGTAGCCCATACCCAACACCACCGTATTGGCGCGGGTCACTTTGATGGACTCGGCGAGCGGGTAAATACCGGGAGTCAGCAGCAGGTTTTTGCCTTGGTTCAACGCGGCATTGATAGTGGTAGCAGTATCGACACCGGCGCGAGCGACGTAGAACTGGCTGATCGGCAACGAGCTGCCGGCTGACTGGCCATTCGCCCAGGAGAGCCCTTTGCTGTTGGTACGCAGCGCCGGCACAAACACTTCGTAGTTAGCGCCATTCAGATAAAGAAATGGCTTCTCGCGTACGACGGGAGTGGTGTCGATAAAGGTATTGGCCGAGGCTGGCCATGTACCGCCGGGCAAGTTATTGGCGATCCCCATAAACACCATATTCCATAAACTGCCGCTCCAACTGCCCCACTGGCTGTTACGCGACATCCACTGCTGCTGCGAGCCGGTGCCTACGTCGTAATCCACCTTGGAGTCCGCCAGCCAACCGCCGCTCGCCCAGCCGCCGTAGTAATGCAGGGTGAGGTTGTTGTTGCGCACATGCATGCGACGCATAGGTGCCGCTTGGGAAACCGACCAAAGCATACCGCCACCGGGTGGGGTTACCGAGAAGTTTTCGATCCCGCGCCAGAAGTTTTGCGTCGAGTTGTTGTTGGGCAGTACGGGATAAGACACCACCTGGCCGACGATATGCACATCATCCGGCAGCGCACCCAGGCCGATCACGTGGGTGAAGAAGCCAACCGGAATTTCCAGGTTGTAGGTGCCGGGTTTGAACATAATCGCATCGCGCGGAGTGCCGAACTGGTTGTCGCGCTGGCGGGTGTAGATCTGGTTGATCTTGTCCTGCATCTGCGCTTGCGGCATAGCCGGATCGAAAATCGTCACGTTAGCGCCGAAGTTAATCGCCGTGCTGTCACTCTCGGTTGATACCGGGAAAGGCACACTGGCGGGTGAAGCGCCGACGCGGTTGATCGCCACCACGGTAAACGAATAAACCGTATTGGGTGTCAGGCCGGTAATCACTGTGTTGGTCGCCGTGGGTGATGCCACCAAAGTACCATTTTGGTAAACGCGGTAGCCGGTCGCATTGCAGGGTGGAACCGAGGTGAATGGCGCGGTCCAGGAAAGGGTCAGGCCGGTGGTGGTTACGCCGGTTGCTGTCAGGCCAGTCGGCGCATTCAGCACGCCCGAACACTGGTCTGTGGATGAGACTGACGAAGATGACAGCGACGAAGAGCGTGATGATGGGGCTATCGAAGATGGCGCTACCGAGGACGAAGTTGCCGGTATCGATGAAGACGTCGCAGGGGCTGTTGATGAGGTTGTAGCTACCGATGATGATCTGCTTGACGGTGCGACAGAACTGGATGGCGCTACTGAAGATGGCGCTGATGAAGAACCAGTCCCGCCACTGCGGTTGCCGTAAACTTCGAATTCCCAGAGCGAATAGCCGTAGCCGGTGCCGCGCGTTATCCCGTTCATGCGCACATAGCGGCCGCTGCCATTGGCAGTGATGTCATCCACGCCGCCGTCGCCAGTGGTGGTGGAAAAAATGGTGGTCCAGTTGGTGGCGTTATCGGATACCTGGATCTGGTAAGCGCGTCCGAAAGCCGCTTCCCAATTGAGTACAACCCGGCTGATAGTGGCGCTTGAGCCCAAATCGACATAGAGCCACTGTGCATCGGTAAATGAGCTGCCCCAGCGGGTATTGGCGATGCCATCAACCGCACTTGCCGCCGTAAAGCCACCCTCTTGTGACGAAGCCACTACGGGTGCATTTCTAGATAACAAAGCCGCCTGGCTGGCAAACGAACCAAATACCTGGAATTCCCACAGCGAATAGCCGTAGCCATTGGCGCGGGCGGTGCCGTACATACGCACATAGCGGCCGGAACCGTTGACCGTAATGTCATCAATTCCGCCATCACCCGTGGTGGTGGAATACAGTGTGGTCCAACTGGTGCCGTTGCTGGACACCTGGATCTGGTAAGCCTTGCCGTAAGCCGCTTCCCAGTTCAGCAGGACGCGGTTGATAGTCGCAACTGCACCCAGATCGACCAGAATCCATTGCGGGTCGCTGAAGTTGCTGCCCCAGCGGGTGCCGACGTTGCCATCGACCGCCATCGCTGGGCTAAGCCCGCCTTCCTGGCTTGAAGCGGTTACGGTTTTGCCTTGCGATAATAACGTCTGTGCCTGCACGGGCTGGGCAAGGGCAAGTTGGGATAACAAGATGATGGCTATTAGCGCCGCGCACGCGCCCAGCCGCAACATATGTCGCTCTGACATGGTGAATACTCCTGGCATTATTGTTATGTAAAGGAAATAGTATGGTCACCACTAACTGCTGTGCTGGCGCACATGGCGATGACGTCGCAGAATTCTAGAGTTGCGGCAGAAAATGTCGTCCGGCCAATTACATCGAACGCGATTGGCGGTGTTCGTTTAATCCACAACAAGACTACAGGTTAAAAGTCATTGTTAATCAACCGATTAAGCTTCGTGGTACGCGAGTGCATTGCAAACCTGAATCCATTTTTGTGAATTAGATGGGAAAAACTAATTCTGAAGGGTTCGCTTGTAAGCTGCTGGTTTTGCACAGCGCAAACCTGGCAAGCAAAAGTGGGACAATGTATTTGGTGTGAATCCATACAAAGTGGATGTACGTCTAAGTGCTGACCATAGATTCGCAGGCTTATCAATTGAGGAGCTTGATGTTATGGTGCGCGGCCTAATTTGGCCAAAAATATTTTAAATATCAATAGGAGTTGAGCATGTTGGATGCTGCAAAAAAAGGCTTTTCTATATTCGTAATCTTGTTATGTTTGGGTTGCTCATCAACACCGGCTCCGGTTGCGAGCCAAAATATATCGGGTGTTTGGCATGGGATAATTAAAGTGCCAGAGCAAACTTTGTATATCAACGTAAATTTACAGCACAAGGCCGATAAATGGTTAGGCAGTATCGATATTCCCCAGCAGCGCTTAACCGGTTTTCCATTGACCAATATTTCTGTGAATGGCGAAGAGGTGAGCTTCGCTATTTTGGGGATACCCGGAGAACCGACATTTGATGGGCGATTAGCAAATGGCCTTATCAGTGGAGAGTATCGGCAGGGTGGTGATCGCAACAAATTTGAACTGGGGCGCGAGAAGTTGGATATTCCCGGTATGATCACTCCGGAACAGGCCGCCGAGATTATCGATCATCAGCTTGCCGCTTATAACGCACATGACCTGAATAAATTTATCAGTTTTTTCCATCCGGATATTGAAACATATAACTTTCCAAACCAACTTGATAAGCGCGGATTGGAATCGCTACGCGAAGCATTTGCCGAAACATTTAAAGCAAAGCCTTATGAGAAAGTGGTAGCGCGAATTGTCGACCGCAACAATGTTATTGATCAAGTTGATATGACTTACCTGTTTATGGAGCACGCAATAACCGATCGTTCGACGGTGATTTACACCATTGAAGACGGTTTGATCCGGCGGATGACTTTTCTTTAAAAATTAAGATAAGCTTTTTCCCCCATAATCAAGGACGATTGTCAATAATCATGGAAACCACCATGCATCCCCCTGCAGATTTATTAAAAACCCGCTTTAATCTAAACGCATTCCGCCCGGGGCAGGAGGCGGTAATCAATGCGTTGGTACAAGGGCATTCTGCATTGGCGGTTTTCCCCACCGGCGGCGGCAAAAGCCTTTGCTATCAATTGCCCGCACTCATGTTCGATGGCTTGACCCTGGTGGTGTCGCCATTAATCGCGCTGATGAAAGACCAGGTCGATGCATTACAGGCTTTGGGGATCGCTGCCGCGCGCCTGGATTCGTCGCTTGGCAAAGACGAAACCGCGGCGATTTATAACTCGCTGCACAATGGCAGTTTAAAATTATTGTATGTATCGCCCGAGCGATTGAAGAACGAGCGCTTTGTGCAGCGGCTGGGACAATTAAAAATCAGTTTGCTGGCGATTGATGAAGCCCATTGTATTTCCGAATGGGGCCACAATTTCCGGCCGGATTATTTGCTGCTTGCCGACCTTGCAAAAAAATTGCGCGTCGAGCGGGTGCTTGCGCTAACCGCCACAGCAACGCCCAGTGTTGCTGCCGATATCTGCCGGCAATTTGCGATACAGCCGCAACATCACGTACAGACAAGTTTTGCGCGCCCGAATTTGCAATTGCGCGTCACACCTTGCACTGCTTATACACGTATGGATATGTTGTTGGCGCGTCTTCACAAGCATCCGCGCGATGCCGCGACCATTGTGTATGTCACCCTGCAAAAAACGGCTGAAGAAGTCGCCGCCGCAATCAACGCCGCCGGTTTGCGTGCGGCGCATTATCACGCTGGTTTAAAAGACGATCAGCGCGAGCAGGTACAAAACCAATTTATGAATGGTGAGGTTCCGGTTGTGGTGGCGACAATCGCGTTTGGAATGGGCATTGATAAAAGTAATATCCGCGCGGTTTACCATTTTAATCTGCCAAAATCGATTGAAAATTATGTGCAGGAAATTGGCCGCGCCGGCCGTGATGGTAATCCCTCGCTGTGCGAAATGTTAGCGGTAGGCGATGATATCCGCGTGCTGGAAAATTTTACCTACGGCGATACACCCACAGCTGAAAGCCTGCATGCATTGGTGGAATATTTATTAGCCTTTGATGTGTTTGATATTTCCACTTACGAATTATCGCAGCAGTTTGATTTGCGCCCGCTGGTATTAACTACTGCGCTGACCTATCTGGAATTGCAAAAAGTCATCAGCGCACAAAGTCCGTTTTATACCGAATATAAAATCCGGTTTGTGCAAGATAAAAATTTTATCCTCGCGCAGTTTGATGACGCCCGTGCAGAATTTTTGCAGCGACTTTTTTCTGCCGGACGGATGGGACGTAAATGGCTGTCGCTGGATATGCTGACTATCGCCATGCAGCTTGGTGAGCCGAAAGAGCGGATTACCAAAGCGCTGGATTACATGGCGGAAAAAGGCTGGATTGAATTAACCGTTGCCAATTTGCGTTTGGGTTATCTCAATAATAAAACGATCAATTCCTCTGAACCGTTAACGCAATTGTGCGCACATTTAAATCAATTGTTTGCCGAGCGCGAAGCGCGCGATATCAAGCGGATCCACAGCGTGCTGGCGTTTGCAAATAATCCTGCGTGTTTAAGCCAGCAGTTGCTGCAATATTTTGGTGAGGTGGGTGCGCAAGCCTGCGGGATATGTAATCACTGCCGCAGCAATTCGCTCGTATCAATAAGCTTGCCTGTTGCGGTGCCGCTTACACCTGTACAGCAAAATATCATTGCTAATATTCAGCGCGAAGGTCATGCGGTATTGCAACAGCCGCGCCAGTTAGCACGGTTCCTGTGTGGCTTGCCCAGTCCGGCCACCAGTCGTTCGACACTGAAATCCAACCCGGCATTTAGTGCATTGGCGGAAGTATCCTTTGCAGTGGTATTGGCTGCATTGCATCGTCAGCATGAGTGACAAAACAGGCAGAAACAAAAAGGCTTTGCAGTTGCTTGCAAAGCCTTTTTAAATCGACGGCGTTAAATGCGATTAAACGTTTCTGCGACGAGTAGCAACCAGGCCAACCAAGCCCAACAACAGCAGGATCAGGCTAGACGCTTCTGGTACAGATACCGGACTGGTTTGGGTGTTGGTGAAAGAGAAACTCAGGTCGTTGTAACCGTATTGGCCTTCCGGAACGCCCCACAGGTCTTCAAAGCTCACCAGGGTAACGCCTGGCTGCCAGTTTTCCTGTACGCGAGCGTGGAACAGACCGTCAGCATTGCGGCTGGCCGGGCCGGTGTACCATTTATCACCAGTGTCGTTTACAAGCAGTTGGAATATCAGCTCGGTACCAGCGGCAAAGTAGCCCAGATCCAAGGTGTTACCAACGGGAGTCGCGTGATTGTTGAAGATGAACGACAGGTTCAGCAGCAAATCATTGCTGAAACCAGCTGAGTTACCTTCGTATTTGGCAACCACATTGCCGCCAGAAGCGATAACAGATAAACCTTCAGTGCCAGAGATGGCAATGGGGTGTGCGAAAGCAGTGGTGCTTAATACGCAAGCTGCAACCAAAGAGGCAATTTTAGCCAGTAATTTCATAATACTTATTCCAAATGTTTTTATGGTGAAGTTTAGAAACCGGAGTTTCTATTCAAGCGTTTACACATTACAAAAAGCAATATTGAAGCCAAGTTCTTATGATGTTGATTTGGCGCGTTAATTAACAATTTTAAGCCTTGGGCTTTATCGATTCTGTAAGGAGTTCCGACGATTCAGGCGCCTAAAAAAGAGGAATTTTACAGGCCAACCAAGTCGCTGATGTATTTTTGACGGGCCATTCTTGATTGGAAGAGGCTATAGGCTTTGTAATATGTATGTTTTTTTAGCTCATCCAATTATCCGGTAGCGGAAAACCTGATTGTTTTTTGTTGAGTGGGCGTCATCAAATTGCCCGGTTGCATAACAACTTCATCCACTTTATGGCGCACTTGGTCAACAAAAGTGAAAATGTAATTTGAAGTGTAAATAACTGTTTGCAACATCGCGCCCTCAGGCGACATGGAATAAAGTCTTGCGCCTGAAATAATAAATCTTATATTTATAGGTTATGTCCTGCTTTTCAGGGCTGACTTAACAATTAAAACGACAAAGACTAACCGTCCTGCCACGTCCGGAGAACTACGATGAAAACGCTCAAAGGTCCCGCCATATTTTTGGCCCAATTTTTAGGTGATACCGCCCCCTTTAACAGCCTCGACGCTATTGCCGGTTGGGTGGCCAGTTTGGGTTTTAAAGGCGTACAAATTCCCACGTGGGATAAACGTGTATTTGATCTGGAACAGGCCGCAAAAAGCACTGAGTATTGCGCACAATTCCAGGCAACGCTGGCCAAACACGGTTTGGTTGCGACTGAATTATCGACCCATTTGCAAGGCCAGTTGGTTGCTGTGCACCCGGCTTACGACGATATGTTTGACGGCTTCGCGCCAGAATCCGTACGCGGCAATCCTGAAGCGCGTCAGGCGTGGGCGGTTGAACAATTACTGCTGGCAGCGCAGGCGAGTAAAAACCTTGGCCTGGCTGCACATGCGACTTTCTCGGGCGCTTTGCTGTGGCCGTATTTGTATCCCTGGCCACAGCGTCCTGCCGGGTTGGTAGAAAACGGTTTTGCTGAATTGGCCAAGCGCTGGTTGCCAATCCTCGATGCATTTGATAAAGCCGGTGTTGATCTTTGCTATGAAATCCATCCCGGTGAAGACCTGCATGACGGTGCTACATTCGAGCGCTTCCTCACTGCGGTAAACAATCATCCGCGTGCAAATATTTTGTTCGATCCTTCACACTTTGTTTTACAACAACTTGATTACCTCGCGTTTATTGATCGCTATCACGCGCGGATTAAAATGTTCCATGTAAAAGATGCAGAATTTAATCCGAGTGCACAACAAGGCGTTTACGGCGGTTATGAAAGTTGGGTGGATCGCGCTGGTCGTTTCCGTTCACTCGGCGATGGTCAAGTGGATTTCAAACAAATTTTTTCCAAATTCGCCGCTTACGATTACGAAGGCTGGGCGGTATTGGAATGGGAATGCTGCCTGAAGCATCCGGAAGTCGGTGCCGAAGAAGGCGCGAAATTTATCGATCAACATATTATTAAAGTGACTGAGCGTGCCTTTGATGACTTCGCCAAGAGCGGTATTGATGAAGCGAAAAATCGCCGGATTCTCGGTCTGTAATAAAAAAACAAACCCCTGCCCCAGTCCTCTCCTTTGTGAGGGAGTAAAAACTCCTCCCCCCTGCGAAGGGGGGAAGGTTGGAAGGGGGTAAATAATTCAGGATTCCAACAATGACAACTCCAAGAATTCGTTATGCCATGGTCGGTGGTGGTCGCGGTGCGTTTATCGGTGCGGTACATCGTATTGCGGCGCGTCTCGACGACCGCTTTGAATTGGTCGCCGGTGCACTCTCATCCAATCCGGAAAACGCCAAAGTCTCAGCGACAGATTTACACATCGCTGCTGATCGCGCCTACACCTCATTTGATGAAATGTTGCGCGTAGAAAAAACGCGCGCCGATGGCATTCAAGCCGTGGTAATTGTTACGCCCAATCACATGCACTTTCCGGTTGCCAAAGCGTGTCTTGAAGCGGGTGTTGATGTGATTTGTGATAAGCCGGTAACACGCACCCTGGAAGAGGCGCTTGAGCTTGAACAGATCGTAAAAAAGAGCGGCTGTTTTTTCGCGCTCACCCACAACTACAGCGCTTATCCGCTGGTGCGTTATGCGCGTGAATTAGTGGCAGAAGGCAAGCTGGGTAAATTGCGTGTGGTGCAAGTGGAATATCCACAAGAGTGGCTAACCGAAGCCGCAGCAGATGACAACAAGCAAGCCTCGTGGCGCACTGATCCTGCGCGTTCCGGTGCTGCCGGTTGCTTGGGGGATATTGGTACGCACGCGTTCCAACTTGCACGTTTTATTACGCAACAAAAAGTAGTGGCAGTGAGTGCCGATCTTGCCAGTTTTGTCGACGGTCGCCCGGTCGATGACAACGTGCATGCATTGCTGCGTTTTGACGGCGGTGCCAAAGGTATGTTGTGGAGCAGCCAGGTTGCACCGGGTTGCGAAAATGGTTTGCGCATTCGGGTGTTTGGCGATAAAGCCGGCATCGAATGGGCGCAGGAAAATCCGAACGAATTGTGGTTCTGCGAATTGAATAAACCGCGTCAACGCATTACCCGTCGCGGTGATATCGGCAGCGATATTGCAGCGCGCGGCATGCGTACTCCTGGCGGTCACCCGGAAGGTTATCTCGAAGCTTTCGCCAATGTGTATAAAGATATCGCCGATATTCTCATCGCGCGTCAGGCTGGCGAATCGCACTTCCTGCAGCACTGGGTGCCGGATATTGATACCGGTGTTGAAGGCATGCGTTTTATCAATGCAGTGCTTGAGTCATCAAAAAAAGATGGTGTCTGGACCAGATTGTAAGGGCGCAACTTGCGCCCTGTTTTTATCCAGCTTCAATCATAAAGGATCGATAATATGAACCTCTCCCTCAGGCTCAAGCTCTCCACCATGATGTTTCTCGAATTTTTTATTTGGGGCGCGTGGTTTGTCACCATGGGTACTTTTTTGGCGCAAGCATTTAGCGCAACGGGTGCCCAAACCGGTATGGCCTACAACACCCAGGCAATCGGGGCAATTGTTGCACCGTTTATTATCGGTTTGATTGCCGACCGTTATTTTGCCGCGCAAAAAATTCTCGGGCTGTTGCATTTGGTTGGCGGTGTGTTGTTATGGTTTGCAGCATCCTCGGCAAGCTTCGATGCATTTTACCCGTATATCCTGCTTTACATGCTGCTCTATATGCCGACGCTCGCGCTGGTAAATTCTGTTGCATTTCGCCATCTACCCGATCCGGCGGGACAGTTTGCGCAAATCCGTGTGTTGGGAACTATCGGTTGGATTGTGGCAGGCTTGGTAATCGGTAATCTCGGTTGGGAATCCAAAAACGTTTTGCATCTCACCTTTCAAATGGCGGCGGGCGCTTCCATCTTATTGGGCTTCCTGAGTTTCTTTTTGCCTGATACTCCGCCTGCTGCAGATCGTACCACCAAAGTCAGTGTGCGCGATATTCTCGGCCTTGATGCACTCGCGCTGTTGAAAGATTCGCGCTACCTGATTTTTTTCATTGCCTCAATTTTGATTTGTATTCCACTGGCGTTTTACTACCAAAACGCCAACCTGTTTTTGAATGAAGTGGGCGTTGAAAATGCTGCATCCAAAATGGCGTACGGACAGGTTTCTGAAACCCTGTTTATGTTGCTCCTGCCGATTTTTATTATCCGCTTCGGGATAAAAATTTCACTATTGGTTGGCATGGCGGCTTGGGTATTGCGCTACGTGTTATTCGCTTATGGCGATGCGGGCGATAAAGCCTGGATGTTGATCCTGGGTATTGTGTTGCACGGCATCTGCTACGACTTTTTCTTCGTCACCGGTCAAATTTATACCAACTACAAAGCCGGCGAAAAAATCAAAAGTGCAGCGCAAGGGCTTATCACCCTGGCAACCTATGGTGTAGGTATGATGATTGGTTTTACCCTCGCCGGTATGATCAGTGACAAGTACACTGTTGACGGTGCGCACGCCTGGTTTACTATCTGGATTATTCCAGCCGGTATTGCCCTTGCGGTATTGGTACTGTTCCTGGTCAGTTTTAAAGATGAAAAAGTGAGTGCAGAAAATATCAAGCATTAGCGTTTCGGTTTTTATAGGATGAAAAATGCTCATCGCTTTTTAGCGGTGAGCATTAAAAATAAAAATGTTATCCATTAACAATAACAAAAGGTACAACAATAATGACTACTACAACGGTTCCCACAATTAATCCGCAGCGTTTGTTTACTGCCTGTTGCATTGCGCTTATTGTGACTTCAATGACCTTCGCGATTCGCGCCGGTATTTTGAGCGAGCTCAGCGTCAGTTTTAATTTCAACAACACTGAACTTGGCTGGATTAATGGCATGGCATTTTTGGGCTTCCCGATTGCCATGATGTTTGGTGGCTTGATTTACAATCATATCGGTGCGCGCGCGCTTTTATATCTGGCGTTTATCTGTCATGTGCTGGGTTTGGTATTAACCATTAGCGCTTCCGGATTCTGGACTTTATTGCTATCAAGCTTCTTTATCGGTTTTGCGAATGGTTCAGTTGAAGCGGCGTGTAATCCATTGATTGCCGATATTTATCACACTCGTAAAACAGCCATGCTGAACAAATTCCATGTGTGGTTTCCGGGCGGCATAGTGATTGGCTCGCTGGTATCGGCCTTGATGACCAAGTTAGGTCTTGGCTGGCAATTGCAAATCGCGGTGATGTTAATCCCGACGGCCATTTACGGTTGGATGATTTTGGGACAAAAATTTCCGGAAGCGGCCAACTCGGAAACATCAACTGCTACCAACATTAAGGCGCTCTTCACCCCCTTATTTATTTTCATGTTGGTATGCATGACCATGACGTCGATTTCAGAGTTTGGTGCGCAGCAATGGGTGGGGCGTATTTTCGAATCATCAGATGTCCACCCGATGATGATTTTGGCATTAACCGCAGGTTTGATGGCGTTAGGGCGCTTCTTTGCCGGTCCATTAGTGCACGCATTTAATCCGGCCGGTGTGTTGGTGATGTCGGCGATAGTGACCACTATAGGTTTGCTTTTGTTGAGCCATGCATCGGGCTACATGATTTACCTGTCGGCTGCGGTATTCGCATTGGGCGTAACCTATTTCTGGCCGACGATGATCGGGTTTACCAGCGAATACATGCCTAAAACCGGTGCATTAGGCATGTCATTGATCGGTGGTGCCGGTATGTTCTCGGTGAGCGTTTGGAACCCGGTGATTGGTGGCTGGTTAGATGATGCCAAAAAAGAGGCAATTGCCAGCGGTGTTACCGGTGAGGCAGTCGAGCTGGTTGCAGGTCAGGCGACATTGCAGAATTTGGCGATGATTCCCGGTGTATTGATTATCGCGTTCGGTGTGTTGTTTATCCTGCGCAAGCGTTTTTCGCACAGCAAATAAGTCCCTTAATAGTCAAATGGGCTTATTCCAAAAAGGTGCCAGAAGGCGTCTTTTTTGTGGGTTGCATTTGATGCCAATCACATAAATGCTGTAATACTTTGTAATAAGTTGATGCGTTCGGCGACAAATATAGGGAGTGTGTCACATTTGCCAATGGACGCATTGGGGGTTTTTAAAATGCGGGTGTATAAAGAACCCGCATGACCATGATATGAGTGAGTGGTTTAGTGAGCTCAAAAGGACTTGAGTTTCCACCGCCTCCCGCAGTAATTCCTTTTTATCTCTCCCTGTTTTAAATCCTCCAACTTTCGCGCTGCTGTTTTTAGTCGTTAAACAAATGTTTTGCGTGATAGCGCAAATGCTCTTCGATAAAACTCGCGATAAAAAAATAGCTATGGTCGTAACCTGCGTGGCTGCGATAAATCAGCGGGTGGCTGACTTCCGCGCAAACGGCTTGCAGTTGTTCTGGCTTGAGCTGCCCGGTTTTGAAATTATCCGCTTCACCCTGATCGACAAATAATTCCTGACGCGATTGGCGGGTTGAAATCAGCTTGCAGGCATCGTATTGCGCCCAAGTGCCGCGCTGTGAGCCCAGATAACCGGTAAAGGCTTTCTCGCCCCAGGGACAATTGCTCGGGTTGGTGATGGGGGCAAACGCAGAGACTGACGCGTAGCGTTCCGGTTGGCGCAACGCCAATACCAGCGCACCATGACCACCCATGGAGTGGCCGCTGATGGATTCGCGGCCATTGAGCGGCAGGTTTGTCAGTGCAATTTCCGGGAGCTCTTTGGCCACATAATCGTACATCCGGTAATTGGTCTTCCAGGGGGCCTCGGTCGCATTGACGTAAAAACCGGCACCTGAGCCAAAATCGTAGCTCTCGTGTTCACCGGGCAGATCCAACCCGCGTGGACTGGTGTCCGGGCAGATAATCGCGATACCTAATTCAGCGGCGATCCGATGGGCGCCCGCTTTCTGCATAAAGTTTTCATCCGTACAGGTCAGGCCCGACAGCCACCAGAGCGTGGGCACTTTTTGTATCTCCGCTTGCGGTGGCAAATAAACCGCAAAAATCATGTCGCACTTCAGGCTATTGGAGAAATGCTTGTAGCGCTTCAGCCAGCCGCCAAAACTTTTATTGGCACTCATTTCTGTCAGCGTAGTTGTCATGATTACCCCGTTCGATTCTGATGGTTATACGGACGATTTTTTACTGGCTAGTAGTGCAAAACCGTGCGGATACTTTTACCTTCATGCAGCAAATCAAAGGCATCGTTGATTTTGTTGAACGGCATATCGTGGGTAATAAACTCGTCGATTTTGATCTCACCATTCATGTAGCGCTCCACATAACCGGGCAGCTGGCTGCGGCCTTTCACCCCGCCAAATGCCGAGCCTTTCCACACGCGGCCGGTCACTAACTGGAAGGGGCGGGTGGAGATTTCCTGGCCTGCACCGGCTACGCCGATAATGATCGATTCGCCCCAACCCTTATGGCAGCACTCCAGCGCCGAGCGCATCACGTTTACATTGCCGATACATTCAAACGAGTAATCCACACCGCCGTCGGTCATGTCCACAATCACTTGTTGGATAGGTGCGCCGTGGGCTTTCGGGTTAACAAAGTCGGTCGCACCGAACTGGCGGGCGAGTTCAAATTTATCCGGGTTTACATCGATAGCGATGATACGGCTGGCATTCATCATTTGCGCGCCCTGGATCACCGCAAGGCCGATAGCGCCCAAGCCAAACACGGCCACGGTAGAGCCGGCGGTGACTTTGGCGGTATTGATTACTGCACCTATACCGGTGGTGACGCCACAGCCGAGCAGGCAAATTTTATCCAGCGGTGCTTCTTTGGAGACTTTGGCCAGCGAGACTTCGGGCAGGACTGTGTATTCGGAAAAAGTCGAGGTACCCATATAATGGAACAGCTGCCTGCCTTCGAATGAGAAACGGGTGGTGCCATCGGGCATCAAGCCTTTGCCTTGGGTAGCGCGCACGGCACCGCACAGGTTGGTTTTGCCTGACAGGCAGAATTTGCACTTGCCGCATTCGGCGGTATACAACGGGATAACATGGTCGCCCACTTTCAGGCCGGTCACGCCCTCGCCGATTTCTTCTACAATTCCCGCGCCTTCATGGCCGAGCACTGCCGGGAACACACCTTCAGGATCAGCGCCGGATAAAGTGTAGGCATCGGTGTGGCAAACACTGGTCGCCACTATGCGCACCAATACTTCACCGGTCTTTGGGCCCTGTATATCAATATCAACTAACTCTAAGGGTTTACCGGCGGCGAGGGCGATAGCGGCGCGTGATTTCATGAAGGCTCCAGGATGTTTATAAGTGTGATTCAGCAGTCGTATCAATGATGGGCGGTGATTGACCCTGATTAATAGTGACTGCGATTTTATTGGATGCAAAGTGTAGACTAGTGACTGACTGGCAATAAGCTAGCTGAAAAACACTTAATTATTGCACGGGAGCAACAATGCAGCATTGGGAACGGGTTGAGGCGTTTATTGCCGTAGTGCGTTTTGGCAGTTTTGCCGCTGCCGCGCGCGAATTGAAAGTATCCAATTCCCATGTAAGCCGGCTGGTAAGCCAGTTGGAGCTGCAACTGGGCACACAATTGTTGTATCGCACCACACGCCAGATTCGCCTCACCGATGCCGGACAGTTGTATTACGACAGTTGCCGTCATTTGTTTGATGGCTTGCGCGAGGCAGAGTCCCTGCTGCAACACCATCAGGGCCAGCCGACCGGCCTGCTCAAGATCACCGCACCAACTACCTTTGGCGACCGCTATATCGCCCCCTTGGTAAACGATTTCCAACTGCTTTACCCGCAGCTCAAAGTGAATATGTATTTCAGCAATCGCCAGGTAGAGTTGATCGAGGAAGGTTTTGATCTGGGAATCCGTATGGGGGTGATGCGTGAATCGACGCTGATTGCGAAGCGTTTGTGCGCCCGCAGGGAGTTTATCGTTGGATCACCTGACTACTTATTGCGGGTTTCGGCGCCACTAACCCTCACCGATCTGGAGCGACACAATTGCCTGGTAGGCACACGTGGATATTGGTTGTTGCAAGACCAGGGGCAGCGCAAGGATTTGGTAGTGCACGGTAATTGGCAGGCCAACTCCGGCCCCGCGTTGGTTGATGCCGCGCTCAAAGGCTTGGGTTTGGCGCAATTGCCGGATTATTACGTCGATGAGTTTTTGGCTGATGGCCGCTTGGTAGCGGTGCTGAATGATTACCGTTTTACCGATGCGGGAGTTTGGGTGGTCTACCCGCAGCAACGCCATCTGGCGCCGAAGGTGCGGTTGTTTATTGATTTTTTGGCGGAAAGGTTTGCGGGTGGGGTGCCGAAGGAGGATAAGTAGATTTGGTAGATGAGGCCGATTTACAAGCTATTCCAGTATGAATACTGGAATAGCCTGGGGTTAAAGTTTGCGGCCCAGACGTTTTTCAACGATCTTGCGCTCAATATTAGTGCTTAGAATGTGAATGGCCTCAAATGTGATGAGGCCATAAATAATCATACCTATACCGACGCCACCTAAAACCATATAAACGAAGGTGTTACCCCAAAAAACAGCTAAAAATACAGGTGTAATTACAAAATAGCTGATTAGTTGTTCATAAAACTCTTTTACTTTTTTGCCGTGTGCTATTGCTTCTATCTCATCATTTTTTAACACGTTGTCATCGCTCATCGTAGAATCCTCAGTTTGAAATACAGAAAGATCAACCTCAAAAACAGATGCCAGTGCCTTGGCTGTTTCCAAACTTGGTGTTTGACCTTGTTCAAGACGTTGAATGGTTCGGGATGTCACTCCAGCCATTTCTGCCAACTGAGTTTGGGACCAACCACGTTTCAATCGAAGTTTTCTAACAATCATGCAAGCACCTTTACCTTTTTGAGGAGCGGTAAGTTTGACTTTCCTTTGCTGCTGTGTGGCACGACAAGGGGGCGACATTTTGCTGAAAATTATGCGACATTTTTATTTATCAAAAGCTTATGGACGACTAGAGTATGTCTTTTTCGATGCCCCACGCAGCATGCCATCGATTAATTCCCGCGCGTCGAATTTGGTGAGTGCTTCGTCTGCACCGACCTGACGTGCCTGGCTGACGCTGATATTGCTGGACAGGGATGTGTGCAAAATAATGTAGGCTCCCGCCAGACTTTTATCATCGCGCACAGCAAACGCTAGCTCATAACCATCCAGTCCGGGCATTTCAATATCGCTTACCAATAAATCAATGGGCTGCCCCTGATTGGCCGCTGCGCGCATGATATCCAGTGCTTTCTGGCCGTCGTCGGTCACTTGGTAGTGCACATTGATGGCATCGAGGGAATCGCTTAATTGTTTGCGCGCGGTGCGTGAATCATCCACCAACAAGATCTTCATCGGGCGCAGTTGTTCGCGCTCTACATCAGTAATGGTTGCCGTGGCTTTGGAGGGATCGAGCGGAAAAAGGCGCGCCATGATCACTTCCACATCCAGCAGTTGTACTAATTGATCATTCACCCGGGTCACACCGGTGATGTAAATGCTATTGCCCAAAAACTTATCCGGTGCGCTGATATCACGCCAGTTTGCATCGACAATACGCTCTATCTGGCGTACCAAAAATCCCACTTTTTGCCGCTGCACATCGGTAATGATAATAAAACTGCTGGCCAATGACTCTTTGGGGGTGGCGCCTTTTCCAACGGCAGCGGCGAGATCGACGATAGGCATCGTCTGTCCACGAATATTCAGCGCGCCCAAAATACCCGGCTGTTGGTTGATCATGGGAGTCACAGGCTGAAAGGGCACCAGCTCCTGGATTTTGAGTGTGCCCAAGCCAAACACCTGCTGATTGTGCAGGCGGAATAGAAGTAGTCCTTGGGAATGATCTGCTTTGGTGGATGGCAAGGTAAAACGCTCCCACAGGTAAAACGGATGAAAAGCAGCAGCGTCAGCGGGCTGGCGCTGCGGGATTGATTTAGCGTGCAGCCAATTTGGTATCGGCTAGCGCGCTATTCAGGCGCAAATTAATACGCTCGGCGATGGACTTTGCATCCAATCCCTGACTCGCCAATTGTTGTTTCTGGCTGGCATGTTCAACAAATTCATCGTTAAAACCCAGCTGCAATACTGGCACGGTGAGGGCGCGGCTATTGAGATATTCACACACGCCGCTGCCAGCGCCACCGGCAATAGCGTTTTCTTCCAGAGTGACCAGCAATTGATGACCGGCTGCCATCTGCTCAATTAGTTCAGTATCCAACGGTTTAACAAAGCGCATGTCACACAGGCTATAACCATATTGGTCGGCGACTTGTTGCGCCACGGGCAACAAAGTGCCAAAGCACAACAAGGCAACTTGTTTGCCTTCGCGTTTCAACAGGCCTTTGCCAATCGGCATTGCAGTCATGGCTTTTTCGATAGCGATGCCGGTACCGGTGCCGCGCGGGTAGCGCACTGCTGCCGGGCCTTGGTATTCATAGATGGTATAGAGCAATTGGCGGCATTCGTTTTCGTCGCTGGGTGCGGCGATTACCATATTGGGGATGCAGCGTAAGTAGCTGATATCAAAACTGCCTGCGTGGGTTGGGCCATCTTCACCGACCAGGCCGGCGCGGTCGATGGCAAAAGTCACATCGAGGTTTTGCAGGGCCACATCATGTACCAATTGGTCATAGGCGCGCTGCAAAAAAGTGGAATAAATAGCGACTATCGGTTTTTGCCCTTCACAGGCCATACCGGCAGCGAGAGTGACGGCGTGTTGTTCGGCGATCGCAACATCGTAGAAGCGCTCGGGGTAATTCTGCGCAAACTCGACCATGCCTGAGCCTTCGCACATCGCCGGAGTGATGCCGACCAGCTTTTCGTCCACGGCGGCCATATCGCACAACCACTGACCGAAAACATCCTGATATTTAAGTTTTTTTGGTGCATCGACTACGCCAATTGATGCTTTTTTCGGTTCGATTTTATTGAGCGCGTGATAACCGACCGGATCTTGCTCGGCTGGCTCAAAGCCTTTGCCTTTCCGGGTGATGATATGCAGCAGTTTGGGGCCTTTGATCTCGCGCAGGTTGCGCAGGCACAGCACCAGATCACTAAGGTCATGACCGTTGATTGGCCCTACATAATTGAAACCCATTTCTTCAAACAGGGTTCCGGGCGACATAAAACCTTTGAAGTGCTCCTCGGTGCGACGCGCAAATTCCCACGCAGGCGGAATTTTGCCCAGCACTTGTTTGCTGCCTTCGCGCAGGGAGTTATAAAACTTGCTCGCCCAGATTTTGGAGAGATAAGTCGAGAAGCCGCCGACATTAGGCGAGATCGACATATTGTTGTCATTGAGTACAACCAGCATGTCGGTTGCCGTATGAGCCGCGTGATTCAGCGCTTCAAATGCCATACCGGCAGTCATGGCGCCATCGCCGATGATCGCTGCAACTTTGCGGTCATTGCCTGCCATTTTAGCGCCGATTGCCATGCCTTGGGCGGCGCTGATCGAGGTGCTGGAATGGCCGACGCCGAAGGTGTCGTAAGCACTTTCTTCGCGTTTCGGAAAACCTGAAAGGCCATTGCCCTGGCGAATGCTGTTCAGGCGCTCGCGACGGGAAGTAAGGATTTTGTGCGGATAAGTCTGGTGGCCCACGTCCCACACCAGGCGATCTTCCGGGGTCTGATACACATAGTGCAACGCGATAGTCAGTTCCACTACGCCCAGGCCCGCACCAAAGTGACCGCCGGTCTGCCCTACGCTGTAGAGCAAAAATGCGCGCAGTTCATCAGCCAGTTGCGGCAATTGCTTCTCGCCCAGCTCGCGCAAGTCAGCGGGATTATCGATGCTGTCCAGCAAAGGCGTGATTGGGCGACTGGTGGGGATTTCGTTATACATTCAGGGTCATCATTTATAGTTGTGCGGTTAGCCGCTCATAGGCGGATATTGTAGGCGGCTTGCCGGAGTCTTGGCTAGTTCGACCTTTCGACTATGTAGCTGGCTAATTGGCGTAAGTGCACCGCACTGTCGCCAAAACCCTCCAATGCGCCAAGTGCTTGACGATGCAAAGCATTGGCCTTGGCCTTGGCTGCGTCCAGTCCCAGTAGCGATACATAGGTTGGTTTGTTGCGGGCGATATCAGCGCCTTGCTGCTTTCCAAGTGTATCGGTATCACTGATTACATCGAGGATATCGTCCTGCACCTGGAACGCGAGCCCTATAGCGGCTGCATAGTTATCCAGCGCCTGCAATTGCTGTTCGTCTGCGTCCGCACAGATTGCACCCATTGCAACACTCGCGCGGATGAGTGCGCCGGTTTTATGCCGGTGCATAGTTTCCAACCGGGTAAGGTCTAATTGATGGTCGACGGCGGCCAAGTCTATTGCCTGGCCCAACACCATGCCTTCTACACCAGAACCTTGGGCCAGGGCGCGGACCAGCTCGATCTGTACATGGCTATCCAGATCCGTAGTGGTTAACAATTCAAAGGCGAGGGTTTGCAGGCCATCGCCGGCGAGGATTGCAGTTGCCTCGTTAAAGGCAATATGGCAGGTAGGTTTGCCGCGACGTAGGTCGTCGTCGTCCATGGCGGGTAGGTCATCGTGCACAAGACTGTAAGAATGCAGTGACTCAAGCGAGGCGGCGATTGGATCGACTAGCGCAAGGTCGATTTCAGGTTTTATCGCGAGAGCGGTCGCATAGGCGAGAATCGGGCGCACGCGCTTGCCGCCATTGAAGAGGCTATAGCGCATGGCAGCGCGCAGTTGGGTGGGGTCGGTTCCAGCGGGAAGATATTGCTCCAGTGCGCTATCGACGCGCGCGCGGCATTGGTTGGCAAATTGGGAAAATTCCTGTGGCATTACTCATCGCCTTCATCAGCGTCAAACGGTTCGAGGCTGATATTGCCCTGCTGCTCAATCAGTTTACTGACGTGCTGTTCCGCGGCGGCTAGCCGGGTTTGGCATTCGCGGGTGAGCGCGATGCCTGCCTCGAATGCTTGCAGCGATTCTTCCAGCGTCATATCGCCTTGTTCCATGCGGTTCACCAGGCTTTCGAGGGTACTTAGCGACTGTTCAAAGTCGACACTTTTTTTCTTTGGAGGCATGGCGTTTTCTCGCTGGGTGAAAGGGCGGTGGCGGATTATAAACCCGCCGGATCAAAACTGCAGGCGTTTTGACTGGCAGGCGTGTGCGATATCTCTTACAAAACATACAGAAATTGGCCACTGTTGCCTGACGCCTGATTCATCAATAATGGCAACCATAGGAGATTGTCACAGGAAGTGACATTAGCAAGGAGTAAAATGGAATCAGGCACATCTACCGCCAAGGTCTGGCCAGCCATCCTGTAAAAACCCTGGTTGCCCCCTCCTGCAATCAGGGTTTTTCGCCTTAATACCCCGATGTTTTGTGGCTCTTGTCGCATATTTCGTTAAATCTGCAACTTCTTCCCTGTTCTACCATCCAAAATGCGCCGAAACTCGCTTTCGCCGGTAAGCTCGCACTCTTACGCCAGTATTTCGCTTTTGTAATATGGATGGAGTAGAATCCCGTAGCTTTGATAATCATAACGCACTAAGCTTTTGATACGACTGACAATTGCAGCTCATCCCGTCGTAGATCCAGTGTGAAGGACGCAGTCAAACCCATGCATGACAGATTAATATCCCATCGGGCTGCCGTTGAGCAGCGTACTGCCCAGCTGGAGCAACAGCTGCGCCGTCTCGTTACGCTTGTAAATCGGGTATCGTTGCAGCGTTGGCAGTGGCTGGTTATGTTGCTGCTGGTGATTTGGCTGGCGCACAGCCTGGCGCGTTTATTTTGGTTGGTCATCCCTAATCCTGTTATTCCTCCTGCATCGATAACCCTTGTATCTGCCGGTACTGAAAGTGGGGCTGTAGCGGGGGCCGATTCGGTTGATATCGCCCAAATTAAAACCTTGGCTCCCTTTGGTGATACCGCCCAGGAGGCAGCACCTGCAGCCGAGGTCCAGGCTCCGACCCAGGGGATAGAGTCAAGCGCAGCAGATACCCAGCTCAACCTTATATTACGTGGCATACTCGGCAGCAATGATGAAAAATCCGGGCGCGCGATTATTGCCTCAGGCGATCGTGCTGACGTGTATGCGGTGGGTGACACCCTTCCGGTTGGCAACAATGTAAAACTGGCCAAAGTGTTGGAAGGTCGCGTGATTATCAATAACAATGGCTCTTTTGAATCCCTGTGGCTGTTTAAAGAAGATCCCAATGCTCCCAAGCTAACAACTTCATTCAGTGATTTTCAGGGGGGTAACAATTTTGCTACTCCCGGTGGTTATGAGACCCCTCCCTTTCAGCAACAACCGCCGCTTTATGTCGATAAAAGCCAAGTGGTTGATTCGCCCCGCGCAGCCGCTGACCCTGCTATGGCTGCAGCAAGCAAAACCCTCGCGGACGTAGTAGCGATGAGTATTTATCGCGAAGGCGGGCAAGTGGTGGGTTACAAAATTCGTCCCGGTCGAAATGCAGAAATGTTTACTTCGCTCGGCTTACAGACTGACGATATAGTCACGGCAGTTAACGGTGTGCCGCTCAGCAGCCCCGGCAAGATTATGGAAATATACAAAAGTATGGGTAGTGCCACATCGGCGAATCTGGAAATCAGACGCGGTGGTAGTACAGTTAACCTAGACGTAATGCTCAAGTGAGGTGTTCGTGATCCGGTTTTATGGTCGTAAAAATAACAACATTATGAGTGGCCTGTTGCTGGCAACGATGATGGGTATAAGTGGCTCTGCCCTGGCACAGGTGCAAGCCCAACCAGTTGATGCACAGGGTGAGACCCGCTGGGCGGTTAATTTTAACGATACGGATATTCAGGAAGTGATCAAGTCTATCGCCGGCCTTACTGGCAAGACATTTATTATTGATCCCAAAGTGCGCGGTCCTATCAAGGTCATCAATACCAAGCCATTAAACGCGAAAGAACTCTATGAGTTGTTTTTGGCTTCGCTGGATGTGCATGGTTTTACCGCGGTAGAGAGTGGCAATATCGTGCGTATTGTGATGAACCGCGATGCACGTAACTTGCCTATCCCGACTGAAAATAATGTCACCAATAAAGATGACCTTTACATCACGCAAGTGATTCCGCTGAAAAACACCAGCGCTGCCAAAATTCTCGCTGCCTTACGTCCGTTGGTGCCCCAATATGGCCACCTCACCACCTACGAGCCCAGCAATGCGCTGATCATTACCGATACCCGCGCCAACGTTGCACGTATGAATGAGCTGGTTGTGCAGTTGGATAAAATCGGTGTGACCCATACCGATGTGATCCCGCTACGCTACGCCAACTCGGCCGATATTGTGGCGATGCTGACCCAGCTTGAAAAGCCTGATCCTAACCGCGGTATGACTACCTCGCCACCAGTGATTGTGGCCGATAAGCGTACCAATGCGGTGGTTATCAGCGGAGATGATTTAACTCGTCAACGTCTGAAGCTACTGGTCGATGACCTGGATCGTCCGCAGTCTAAAAACAGTAATGTTCGCGTTGAATACCTGCAGTACGCCAAGGCAGCCGATGTGGCCAAAGTGTTGTCGGGCATGATACAAAGTTTAGGTCAAGGCAAACCGGCGGAAGGTGCTCCCGCCAATGCATCGCCACCGGCAGTACAGGCGGATGAGGCGACCAATTCAGTCTTGATCACCGCTGACGTCGATACCATGGATACCATGCTGTCGATTATCGATAGCCTCGATATTCGCCGTGCGCAGGTATTGGTTGAGGCCATTATTGTCGAAATTACGGGCAACAATGCCAAAGAAATTGGCATTGAGTGGATGTACCAAGGCGATGACCAGGGTTTTGGTGGTTTCACTTCCGGTGGCGCACTCAGCAAAGTAGCCGGCCCCGCGTTGAATATCCTGGAAAGCCCTGGCGATAACGATGCCTTGGCAGCATTGGCGGGAGGAATCAACTCGGTTGGCGCGCCAGTTTTCGGTGTTGGGCGCCTGGGTAAGAAGATCGACTTCCTCGCAGTATTGAAACTGTTGCAAACCACTGAATCATCTAACATTCTCTCAACCCCGAGCCTGTTGACTACCGATAACAACGAAGCATCGATTTTGGTCGGGCAGCAAGTGCCGTTTGTTACCGGTTCATACTCGGGTGTTAACACGGGTACGACTGGTGGAAATAACTTTTCCAGTCCATTCAATACCGTCAATCGTGAAGATGTTGGTATCAAGCTGCAAGTCACCCCTCATATCAACGAAGGTGATAGCCTGGTACTGGATATCGAGCAGGAAATTTCCTCGGTGATCGGCAATACCCAAAATTCCCCTAATGGTCCGACAACCAGCAAGCGTGAGATCAAAACCCAAATCCTGGCGGGCGACGGCCAAACAGTGGTGCTTGGCGGTTTGATCGAAGATCAGGTCAATAAGGGTGATCAACGTGTACCGGTGCTCGGTAGTATTCCGGTATTGGGTCATTTATTTCGCAGCCAAAGCGCATCCAAACGTAAAACCAACCTGCTGATTTTCCTCAAGTCGACCATTATTCGCACTGATGTGGTGTTGACTGGTGCTACGGCAGAAAAATACCGGGCGATCCGGGATCAACAGGTAGAGTTTCAACGCTCACGTGGGATTCTTTTGCCCAAACGCGATGTACCCATGCTGCCCGAGTGGGATCAGCAAATACAGAAGTACATTCGGGAAACCAATGCTGCCAACGCCGCCGCGAATGCTGAGCCGCTTACTGTTCCTGCCAATATTGCTGAGGAATAAGTCTTGAGCGAGCAACTATTGGAACCAACGCTGGCCGATGAGTCGCTTAACGGGGTTGTTGAACCTTCGATTCACGAGCGCTTGCCGTTTAGTTTTGCCTCAGCGCACGGGGTGATGCTGGAGGAGCTTGCGCCGGGCCTGATGCCGCGAGTGCTGCATAAGCCTGGCCTGACCCTGGATGTATTGCTGGAGTTGCAACGGGTTCTGGGGCCGGATCTGGACCTGGAAGAATTGCCGGCCGAGGATTTCCAAAAGCGCCTTACCCGCGAGTACCAAAGTGGCGATGGTGCAGCGCAACGCGCTGCCGAAGACTTGGGCAATGAATTTGATTTGTCATCCATGGCCGATGATTTGGCCGATCGCACCGACCTGCTTGCAGGTGATGACGATGCGCCGATTATCCGCTTGATCAACGCCATCCTCTCCCAGGCAGTGCGCGAAGGTGCATCGGACATCCACCTCGAACCCTTTGAAGACCGTGTATCGGTACGTTTCCGTATCGATGGTGTGTTGACCGAAGTGCTTTCCCCCAAAGCGGAATTGGCCCCTGTCCTGGTATCGCGCCTGAAGGTTATGGCGCGTCTCGACATTGCTGAAAAACGCTTGCCGCAGGACGGTCGTATTACTGTACGCCTTGCGGGGCACGCGGTTGATATCCGGGTATCGACAATTCCATCCGCGTTTGGCGAGCGCATCGTGTTGCGTTTGCTCGATCAGGCTGCCGGCCAGCTCAGGCTTGAGCAGCTGCAAATGCCGCAGTTGGTGTTTGAGCGCTTGACCAAAAACCTGCTCAAGCCGCACGGCATTATTTTGGTAACCGGCCCGACCGGTTCGGGTAAAACCACCACCCTTTATGCAGGCTTGAGCCATATCAATACCCGCAGTCGCAACATCCTCACCATTGAAGACCCGGTGGAATACTTGCTGCCCGGTATCGGCCAAACCCAGGTAAATACCAAGGTCGATATGACCTTTGCCCGCGGCTTGCGCGCTATTTTGCGGCAAGACCCTGATGTAGTGATGGTGGGGGAAATCCGCGATGGCGAGACGGCGGAAATTGCGATCCAGGCATCGCTTACCGGCCACTTGGTGCTATCGACCTTGCACACCAACACTGCTATCGGCGCCGTATTGCGTCTGAAAGATATGGGTGTGGAACCTTTCCTTCTTGCCTCGAGTCTTGAAGTGGTAATGGCGCAACGTCTGGTGCGTGTGCTGTGCAGCCATTGCAAAGAGCAGTACATGCCAGTTGATTCCGAGCGCGACATGCTGAAATTACCCGCTGAAACCCCTATCTGGCGTCCTGCGCCCAGTGGCTGTAAGCACTGTAATAATCAGGGTTACCGTGGCCGTAAAGGTATCTATGAATTGATTGAGATCAGCGAGCGTTTGCGCCACCTGATCCACGAACAGGCGGGCGAGCAGGAACTGCTGGCAGAAGCGCGTAAGCACAGCCCATCCATGAGTGATGATGGTCGCCAATGTGTGCTCAATGGTATCACCAGCATTGAAGAAGTGCTGCGTGTGACCACCCAGTTGTAGCGGACGTAAATCATGGGTGCATACAGTTACAAAGCGCTGAACGAAGAAGGCAAAACCGTCAAGGGCATCCTTGAGGGTGACTCCGAGCGGCACATCCGCACACAGCTTCGCTCCAAAAAGCTCAAACCCTTGGAAGTGATTGGTGCGGGCAGCGAATCTGCCGCTGCAGCTAACGATGGGGTGAATATTTCTGCCTGGTCACGGCGTCGCGCCAGCCGCCTGAGTACACGCGAGTTAAGTTTGATTACGCGGCAACTGGCCTCGCTGGTGAAGTCGGGTTTGCCACTGGATGAAGCCTTGCATGCAACGGCGAAACAATCGCAAAAAGCCAATGTGAAACGCGTGGTTTTGCAGGTGCGGACCAAAGTACTTGAAGGTTTTAGTTTGGCGCAGGCATTGGGTGACAATCCTGTCGCATTTAACGATATGTATCGTGCTCTGGTGCGTGCGGGTGAGGGGTCGGGTTATCTGAGCCCCGTGCTTGAGCGTTTGGCCGATTACACCCAGACCAGCCAACAGCTGCAACAGCGCATCAAGATGGCGATGATCTACCCGGTAGTGATGCTGGTGGTAAGTCTCGCGGTAATTGTGGCATTGATGGTATTGGTAGTGCCCAAGCTGGTCAGGATCTTTGAGCAAGGCAAGCGCGAGCTACCTGCGCTTACAGAAGGATTGATTATCACCAGCGATTTTCTGATGAACTATGGGGTATTTTTATTTTTTGCCCTGGTAGGCCTGTATTTTGTCATAAAGCACCTGATGCGCGACCCCAAACGGCTGCGTACCTGGCACGTGGTGCAATTGAAATTACCGGTGATTGGCGAGTTGGTAAAACAGATTAACTCGGCGCGTTTTGCGGCGACCTTGAGCCTCTTGTCTGCCAGTGGCGTGCCGCTGTTGCAGGCGCTGAATATTTCCGGTCAGGTGATGACCAATAAAATCCTGCAAGAAGCTTGTGATACCGTGGCCAGTTCGGTGCGCGAAGGTATGAGTCTCAGTCGTGCAATGGAAAATACCGGCCATTTTCCGCCCTTGCTGGTGCAGTTGGTGGCAAGTGGTGAAACTAACGGGACCTTGCCGCAACAATTGGATAATGCATCCAAAGATCAGGAGCGCGAATTGGAAATGATGCTGGGGGTGGCCATGGGACTGTTGGAACCTGCCACCATTATTTTTATGGGCGGTGCGGTCTGTGTGATTGTTTTGGCGATCCTCACGCCGATTTTCGATATGACCAACATTAAGTAAACACGTCAGTTATGAAGACCAGATGATAGTGATATTTAGATTTAGGAGACAGCGATGAAAACAAGAATGATGAACGTAAGAATGAGCCAGGCCGGTTTTACCCTGGTGGAAATTATGGTGGTAGTAATTATCATCGGCCTGCTGGCGGGAATCGTGGTGCCCAATGTGATGGATAAGCTCGATAAGGCCAACGTGCAAAAAGCCCGAGCTGACTTTAGCGCGTTGCAAACTGCGTTGAAATTGTATCGCATTGATAACTTCAACTACCCGACAACAGAGCAGGGTCTTGAAGCTCTGGTAACCAAAAGCTCGATTGCACCGGTACCGCGCAACTTCAATCCCAATGGTTATATCGATACTCTCAACAAGGACCCATGGGGCAATGACTACCAATACATGAGCCCGGGTGAAGGCCATGAGTACGATATCTACAGTTTGGGTGCCGATGGTGTGAGCGGTGGCGAAGGCCAGAATGCTGATATCAACGTGTGGGATGAGCAGTAAGGTTTAGCTGCCCAAGGTCGAGTGAGTGAACCGCCCCCAACTAGGTTTTACCCTGATCGAGATCATTTTTGTGATCTTTATTATCGGTATGGCTGTGAGTGTTATTTCCATTGCGATCGGCAATACAGCAGCGAATATGACACGCAAAGAGGCCGAAGAGTTTATGTTGCAGGCATCCTATATCTCCGAGCAGTCGGTATTGAAGGGCGAAACCCACGGCTTGTTCGCCGAGTTGCGCCCCGCTCAGGATATAGATGCCAAAGAACAGTGGTGTTATCAGTGGCGTCGGGTACGCGATCGTCAATGGCAGGATCTTCCGGAGCTGAGCCATCATTGCCTGCCGGAAGGGCTGGTGATCGAGTTTGTCGTTGACAATGAATTGTGGGAGTTTGACCCCGAACTGGAGTATCAAGATCCGGTAATGGGATTTTTCCCGAGTGGTGATGGTTCGGGCAGGGTCGAAGTTTCTATTCATGCCGACCAACTCCAAGGTAATCAAACGTCCGAAACCGAAAAGTTGGAGTTGGATCTGGCCGGTGAGTTGCATTGGCTCAGCGAAGAAAAGCGTATTGAAGAGGAGCAGCGTGGGCGATGAAATCTCCCCTCGCCAGTGGCCGGCTCCCGTGCGGCGACCAGCGCGGTTTTACACTGCTGGAAGCGATTATCGCACTGGGAATTGTCGCTATGGTGCTGCCGGCACTCATTACATTGGTGATGACGCAATTGGATGGCTCGGCAGTTATCCGCGATAAAACCTATGCCTACTGGGTGGCTGAAAACCAGTTGATACGGGTGCGGCTCTTGCAGCAGCAAAAAGCGAAAAAAGCGTTAGCGGATTATAACGTGCCGGAAAAAGATTCAGGTACGGTAGATATGGCCGGGATGCGCTGGCAGTGGCAATTAAAAAGTATTGCCATGGATACGCTGCCAGTGCCCGGCTTTAAACGTGTCGAAATTACGGTGCGGCTTATGGGCGTAGCCGATGGTGCGACCCTCGGACGCACGGCGGTCGATGAAGACCAACCGGCAATGGCGCGCCTGACGGGTTACATCAGCGACCCTGAACTTGTGCAGGTGCAGTAGTGAAATTGTCGCGCGGTTTTACATTGCTGGAAGTATTGATTGCGCTGGTTATTTCAGCGTTGATTGCCGTTATGGCATTTGAGTCGCTCAATGCAGCGGATAACGGCGCTAAGCGGACGAATGAAGTCCTGGAAGAGATCAATCGCCTGGATCGCGCCTGGCAAATAATCGGCGCTGATTTACGCCATGTGATTCCGCCCGCTGCGGCGGATAGAAATGCGATATTCCAGGCGGATAGCCTGCGCTCATCAGGTGAGAATGCCGACCAGATAGTGCTGTTGTTCAAGCGGCGCGGATGGGTCAACTTCTCCAACTTGCCGCGCAGCGATTTGCAGATGGTTGGCTATCGGGTTGAAGAGGGAAAACTGTGGCGTGATTTTTTGCCCGAGCGCAATCTCGAATTGTCTGATATCGATATGGAAGATGACTCACTCCATCAGTTATTACTGGAACATGTAGAGGATATGCAGTTGCGTTTCCTGCATCAGGGCGCGATTAGTTCCAAAGGAAAATCGGTATTGGAAGATCGCGAATTTTCTGGCGATTGGTTACAAAAGTGGCCAGAAAATACCCTGCAGGGCGCGAGTGCCCAGGATTTACCTCTGGCGGTAGAGATTACCCTCAAACTCAAAGGAGTTGGCACCAGTGTGCGTCTCTTCGCCATGCCGGAACAACAGTAGTATGCCTGCCAGGTTGCGCGCTGAACGCGGTACTGTATTGGTACTGGTACTGCTGATTGTGGCCCTGGTTGCGGGTTTGAGTATCAAGTTTGCGGCGCAGTACCAATTGGGGCTGGCACGCGCGGAAACCCGCTGGCATGGCGCCCAGGCGCGCGCCTTTCTGGAGGGAACCGAAGAAGTTGCCAAGTTGATGTTTCCTGAGGCGGATCTTGATCCTAATATTGATTATCTGGGCGAGCCTTGGGGTAGTGAAGTACCTATCCAGGATGAAGGTGTAAGCGGGTTTGCCAGGATGGCAGATGCCACGACGCAATTTAATTTGAATGATTTGGCGCGTCCGATAGATATGAGCAAGCCCGAGGGAACGCCTGAGCGCTACAGCGAGCCGCAGCGCCGTTTTATTCGGTTGCTACAGACTTTTCCGGATTTGCCGCTCGATCAAAATCAGGCCGAGCTGCTGTTGGCCGGCGTAGTGGACTGGATTGATGCCGATGAAGAAGAATCCGGATCAGGTGGTGCTGAGTCCAATTTTTATCAGGGATTACAAATACCTTATCGCGCAGCCAATGCATTATTTAAATCAGTGGACGAGCTGCGTTTGGTGCGTGGTTTTAATGAGGCCCCTTTACTGGTGACACGGTTGATGCCGTTTATCACTGTTTTGCCAGTGGCCGATGCCGGGTTGAATATCAACACCATGGATCTGGTTGATCCCTATGGTAAAAATTTTAATAACTTGCTGTTGTGCATTAATGGCTCGTCCGATCTGGTGCCAATGAATCCGTCCGATATGGAGCAGTTCATCACTACCCGGCCACAGACTGGTTTTGCGGACAAGCAAGCAATTACCGATGCATGGAATACGATGTTTGCAGGTAAACCGTTGGATGTGGATGGTCTTTCAACGAATACCAAATATTTTTGGTTGAACGCCACCGTACAACTGGTTGATCAACGCCGTAGCATGCGCAGTTTGATGATGCGCGGCAATGAACCGGGCACTCTCAAGGTGATCCGGCGCGATGATGTGTTTGAGTTACCGACTGTAGATCGCGGCGAAAAAGATAAAGATGGCGATACTGAATTGGTTGAATAAGCCATTCCCCCCAAATCTGATTGAATGATGAGTTAGAGCAAATTATGTCCATGCAACTGGTGCTCTCTGTAAATACTTCTGACGATGGCAAAAGCCTGGCGGACCGCTTTCGCTGGTGTTGGCTGGGTGCCGATGGCATGCCGGCTGATGAGGGTGCAACGGGTGATCGCGAAGCCTTACGCGAGGCGTTGGGCGCCAGGGCGGCAAATCCGCAGTCGGCGTGGGTCATATTGCCTGGTAATCAGGTAAATATCCGCCAGTTGGAATACAGCGAAAAAGAGAAAAAACATCTGCGTAATCTGCTGCCGTTCCAATTGGAAGACTCAGTAGTGGGCGATGTGGAAGATCTGCATTTCGCATTGGCAACACCGGCTAACGGCAAAGTAGTTGTCGCCTTCGCTGATAAGGTCTGGCTGCAAGCGGCGTTTGCCGAGCTGGCGGCATTGGGGATTGAGGTTACGCGTTGTTGGACCGCCCCCTTAACACTGCCGTTGGCTGCCGAAGCAGCGGTTGATACCTACAATCACTGGTCGTTGGGGTTATATAACGATCAAGTTTACCTGCGCTATGCCAGCACAATGGGCTTCAGTGTTGCACGTCAACATGCGCGCATGGCGTTGCAAATGCTGCTGCGTGACCAAGAGCGAGTGGATAGCCTGCCCAGTTTGCATTTACGTGCAGCCAGTGAAGCTGATTTAGCAATCCTGGGCGAGTTAGTACCTGCTGAATTACAGGAGTCCATTGTGAGTCAAACCTTGGCTGATGAATGGGCGTTGGATTTCAGTAACAGTTCGATCGATCTTTGCCAGGGCGAGTTTTCCCAGCGTTTGCCAATTGAGCGTTGGTGGAAAATGTGGCAATCGGTCGCTATTTTTGCTGGTGTCTGTGTTGCGGTTTATTTGGGCACATTGATGTTTGAAATTCACAAACTCAATGGCGAAAACCTCAAAATTCGCCAGCAGATTGAAGCGGCGGCGCGCACCGTTATCCCCCAGGGGCGCATCGTTGATCCCGAAAAGCAACTGGCGACCCTACTCAAGCAAAGTCGGCCAGTCAGTCAATCCGCCAGTGTGATGTCGCTACTATCACTGGCGCTGCCGCAAATTGCACAGGTACCCAATGTCAGCATCAAAGGTATTTCCTATGCGGGTGAATCGGGCGAGCTGAATCTCAGTATCCAGGCGGATAGTTTTGGCGCGTTTGAAGCGTTGACCCAAAATATGCGCAACCAGGGTTTAAACGCGGAAACCTCCAGCTTTAATGCCCAGGGCAATGTGCAAACTGCCCGTCTCAAAGTGACCAGGAATCCTAACCGGTAAGCCGCTATGAATCAGCTACTGAATCTTCTCAACAAATACAATCGCCGCGAACAGATGATGATTCTGGGGTGCGGTTTAGCGGTAGCGCTTTATTTACTGTGGCTGGTGGTATTAACACCCATCCAGAATAAACGCGATCAATTACACGCTGCCAACACTGCCTCAACCCAAACACTGGGGCGCGTGCAAATAGCCGCTGCGCAAATCCAGCAAGCGCGCAATGCGGGCGCTAATGCCGGTAGCGAGAATATTAGCGGTATTATTGATACCACTTTACGTGCGAATGGCCTGTCGATGAGTGGTTTTCAGCCCGGTGCCAATGGTGAGGTGCGTGTGCGTTTGGATCGCGCAGCTTACGAACCGTTAATGCAATGGCTTTATGAAATCGAATTCAAGCAGGGTGTAACAGTGAGCGATTTATCAATCGCGTCCACGAATGATCCGGGGCAGGTTACGGTGAACCTGCGTCTGCAAAAAACCAATTAATAATTCATCGATAAACGATGATTCGCATCGATTAAACCAGGTCCGATTGAAAGTAGCCCTATGAGCCGTTTTCCCGCATTGCTTAAGAACCATAAAAAACTTTGGATTCCTGTTGGGGTTATCCTCTTCCTGATCTTTGTAATCAGCAGTATTCCTGCAATATGGGGTGCTTATCTATTGACGCGCGGAACCGGAGTTGCATTGAGTGGTGTGACGGGTACGCTCTGGCACGGCCGCGCCAGTTTGGCCAGTGTGCGCATGACTAATCAGGAGTACTCCCTCGGGCAATTGAGTTGGAGTCTTAGCCCTTTATCGTTACTTACCTTTTCGCCCTGTGCGCATGTCATCACCAAGCTAAGCATGCAGAATTTTGAAGGTGATATTTGCAGCGGTTCCGGTGGTGCATTGCGTCTGAGTAACGCCGATGTGTCATTGCCAGCTGCATTGGTGCAAGCACACATTCCCTTTCCGGTTCAGGGCCAATTTTCCGCCCATATCGATGAGATGGATTTGCGTGGCAACGTGTTACTTAAAATGAAAGGTAATCTCAGTTGGAATGGTGCGCGGGTAAATACCGGTGCTAATTGGATGGATATTGGCAGTTATGCAGCCGAGTTGAAGGACAATGGTAAGAACGGTATCAGCGCAAAATTTTTTCAATTGACCGGACCGGTTGAGGTAAACCTGCAAATCGAACTTACCGCCCCCAGCGGTGGTAAGGTTACCGGTGCATTGGCAGCACCCAAAGCTTTTTTCGAAGCGGCCAATGCTATCGATATGCTCGCCATGTTCGCCCAGGAAGATCGTGTGGATGAAGAGGGCAGAACCCATTATCGCGTGGATATGAATTTGTAATGGCTGCGGTGATGCGCTCCTTCATTGTATTTGCACTGTTGTTGGCGAGCATTCACTGCAGCGCCGCATGGCATGGCGATAATCAGGACATCATGGGTACCAAGGTCAGTGTCGTTCTCTGGCTTGAAGACGATAAAAAAGCCGAGCAAGCCGTCGCGGCAGTGATGGATGAAATGCGCCGCATTGATCAGCAATACAGTCCTTTTATCGAGACCAGCGAACTCTATCGCGTCAATCAATTAGCCCCTAAAGCCAACGCAAAAAATCCGCTGAAAATTTCTGCCGAAATGACCGCGATTCTCGATAAATCTCTCTACTACAGCCGTTTGAGCGATGGTGTTTTTGATATCACGTTTGCCTCGCTTGGCCGCTACTATGACTACCGCAAAAAACTCAAACCCAGTGAGAAACAGCGCGAAGAATTATTGCCGCTTATTAATTACCGCTTTATTCATTTGGATACCAAAGCCAACACTGTGTGGTTTGAGCATCCCGGTGTTTATATTGATCTGGGCGGAATAGCAAAAGGTTATGCAGTCGATACTGCTACCGCGATTTTGCAAAACAAATTTGGTGTGGAGCACGCGAATATCACCGCCGGTGGTGACAGCCGCGTCATCGGCGATAAATTTGGTCGCCCCTGGTTGGTAGGAATAAAAAATCCGCGCGCCGATGCCGTTGCAGTAACGCTGCCCTTAACCAACGTTTCTCTTTCCACCTCGGGCGATTACGAGCGCTATTTTATTGACCAGAATGGCGAGCGGGTGCATCACATCCTCAATCCGCGTACAGGAAAATCTGCAAGCGGCATTAATAGCGTAACTATCCTTGGCCCTGCCGGTTTTGATACGGATCCGCTGGCAAAAATCGTCTTCATCCTCGGGCCGGAAAAAGGCTTGGCGATTATCAATAATTTGCCCGGTTTTGATGCGGTCATCATTACCGCTGAGGGCAAAGTGCTCTACAGCAAAGGGCTTGAGCCACCGGCATAAAGCATTGCTGGATACATTTCTCACTATTCCGTTGGCGAGAAGTTATTTTTGGTGGTAGCCCTTCAAAAACCATCTAAGCTTTCAACTTTCCCAACCACTTTTCGCAGTTGCCCGCTGTGTATTTGATCAGCAAGCTAAAAAATAACTCAGGCGCCAGATCAACTGTGCTCAAAGTCACATCCAAGAATGGGTTTGGCTTCTAGAATGAGTCGGTTATTGCCGCGATTAATGAAGCATCGCCTCTTATTAGCATATGACCAGCGCGCAGCGATATTTATAACCAGAGCCGTCTACTAGAAATCGGAGAGAGAGCATGATCCATTCCTTGCGCCAGTGGTTTTGTCTGGCTTTTATGGTGTTACTGATATGCTGTTCGCATGTCTTTGCGCAAGCGCCGGCCGAAAGTGCAGAGCAAGTCGAATCCCTCAAAGAGTCGGTACTTACCCTCAATCGCGACCTGCTGATTTTGGAAGAAGAGTTGCTCTATCCGGCTAGCAGTCAGGTAGCGGTATATGTCTCTATGGATCTGGGTGCTTATTTTGCACTCGATGCCATTAAATTGGAAATCGATAACAAACTGGTTGCCAGCGAACTCTATACCGACAAACAAACCAAAGCGCTGTTTCGCGGCGGCGTACAACGATTGTATATCGGCAATTTAAAATCCGGCGAGCATGAAATCAGCGCATTTTTTACCGGGCGTGGGCCGCAGCAAGACTATAAGCGCGCCGCAAAATTGGTGATCAATAAAAGTCAGGAGCCGTTGGTATTGGAGCTGCGTATCATCGATTCCAATGCGCAATTGCAACCTGTTTTTGATATCAAACAATGGCAGATGTAATGCGCGTATCAACCGTGGTGTTGCGCATTTTTTTGCTACTTGCCGCTGTCATCGTTAGCGCGGCGGATGCCAGAGAAAAACCTAAAACATCTGTGGCCGATTTGCGCTACGGTGTAGCCCTATATCACTACTATCAACAAGATTATATCGCTTCACTGGGCGAATTAATGGTTGCCGACACGCGCGACGGGATTCAGGGGCATGGTGATAACCCGGAATTAATTGCCGGCGGTGTCAGCCTTGCTTTTGGTATGCAGCGTCACGCCGAAAGTGTTTTCAATCAAATCTTGCAAGATGAACGTCGTCCGCAGTCAGTGCGCGATGCTGCATGGTTTTATCTTGGGAAATTATATTACACCCGTGGCGACTGGGCAGCAGCAGAGCAAAGTTTTGCGCGCGTCAGCAGTGAATTCAAACCGGCATTGCGCGCACAGATGCAAGCGTTACAAATTAATCTCCGCATCCGCAATAAAAATTTTGCCGACTTGTCTACCGATAGCGTTAAGGCGAGTCGGCTGGGCACATGGAATCCCTACGCACTTTACAATCTTGGCGCCGCTAATGCCCGCGAGGGTAATTTCAAAACTGCCCAGGAGTTTTTTACCGAACTTGCTAAGGTCGATATCGCTGGGCAGTCGCAACGGCGTCACGAACAGTGGGCACTGCAAGATAAAGCTAATACTGCACTTGGTTACAGTTATCTCGCTGAAAAAAAATATGCGGCCGCGATTCGCGAGTTTACCAAAGTGCGCCTTGACGGTGTGTTTGCCAATCAGGCGCTGCTGGGCTATGGCTGGGCTGCAGTTGCGCAAGAGCAATATGATCAGGCACTCAGGCCCTGGCAATTACTGCGCACGCGCAGCCTGATGTACCCGGCGGTACAGGAATCGTTACTGGCTCTGCCTTATGCCTATGAAAAATTGGATGCGCAGGGTGAGGCGGTGAATGCCTATCAATCAGCCGAAGAATTGCTCACGCGTGAGATCCAGCTGATTCGCGATATGCGCGCAACCTTGACTGAAGGCGAATTACTAACCTTGATTGGCAGTGAACCGCTCTCTAGTGAAGATGCGAAAAAAGTATTGCATGCCGATAAAACGGACGACGTAGTGACCGCTGTTGTGACTGATGACGGCCAAAATTGGCTGAAGCTCGATAGCACCAGCATTATCAAAACACGCTCAGCATATTTAAATGAATTGTTCGCAAAAAATGCATTTCAAACGTCGGTGTTGGAATTGCGCGATTTATTGCGCTTGCAAAAGCTGTTACAAAATTGGCAGCCAAAATTAATTGCCTACAACGACTTGCTTATCGAACAACAATCTCGCCGCAGTCGCCATGAACAGCAACTCGCGCAAAATTCAATTGCGCAGCAAGAACAGCAATTGCAAAATGCCCGCGCTACAGCTGCTAACCGGCTACAACAAATCAGTAACGACGAGAATTATATAGCCTTGGCCGACAATGAAACGCGTGCGCTCTATGCGCGAATCGAACAGGCACAACAAACTATCACACGAATGAAAGCAGCCGGACAAAACACCATCGGGGTGGAAGCCCGCACCAAAATGTTCGGCGGTATTTTGTTATGGCGTGCTGCGCAGCAGTATCCTGCCAATTTAGCGGAGCAGCAGTCGAAGCTTGCATTAATCGATCACAATCTTGCGCAAATTTCCCAAACGCGTAAACGCATCGCAGACGTAACTGCAACCAGTGTGGATATCCAGCCGGTATTAGCGCGCCTGCAAGTGTTGCAAAAAGACGTTAATAACCATTTGGCACATACCGATCAGTTAATAGCGGTTCAAAGTGGTTTGTTGCGTCAGCAGGTTGACCAACAATTAGCATCGCACGAAAAGCGGTTAAATAATTATTTGGCGCAGGCGCATCTTGCCATCGCACGGTTATACGATGTCGAATTAAGGAAGCAGCCAGAATGAAACAGATGAATTGCTCTGCATTCCGGATTGCATTTTTATCAGTCGTAATCGGCACGTTTATACAGTTGAACGGTTGCAGTATGGTGGGCTTGGGTGATGATGGTCGCGGTAAAACACTGGCCGATTTGCCCGCAGCGAAATTACCGGATGCCAAAGCCAAAGTTGCTGTGATTGATATGGCACGTATTGAGCAAAGTTATCAGCGCGCTTTATTGGCCGCCGAAGAACCAGCATTGCGCCAACAAATTATGGTGCGTATTGCCGACCTGGAAATGGCGCGCAGCGAGAAAGCGCAGCTTAATGCAAATGACGCGCGGCGTTATTACGATAAGCCAATCGCCATGTACAGCGAATTACTAAAAATGCAGGAAGTAAATGCGCAGCCGGTAAAAGGCATTGATGCTGATCAGTTGCGTTATAAATTAGCCAAGGCGATGTCTCTTGATGGCCGCAATGATGAAGCGGCAATAGTGCTCGACCAATTGGCCGGAACTAACCCCAATTCGCTGTTTATGGCGGAGACACAATTTCGCCGCGCGGAAAAATCCTTTGCCGACGGTGACTACGCAGCAGCGGAGCGTAATTACGATGCTGTGGTAAAAGGCAATAATCCTGATCTGCAACAAAATGCGCTTTACATGAAAGGCTGGGCGCAATTTAAACGCGGCGATTACGATCTTGCGATCAAGTCATTCGCCGGTGTATTGGATCAGTTAATCGGGCACGCCTCCAGTGCAAAAGATGTTGATGCGGCATTAAGGGATATAGGTGCATCCAAAGCCAATTTGGTAAAAGATACCTTACGGGTTATGGCGCTTTCACTTTCTTATCTGGACGGCGCAAAATCAATTAGCGACCTGCAAACCCAATTAGGTGGTAGTCGCGCCTACGAATATCTGCTTTACCAACAACTCGGACAATTGTATCTCGATCAAAAACGTTTTACCGACAGCGCTGAAACCTATCAGCATTATGTTCAGCACAATGCCAATTCAGATTTTGCGCCCAGCTTTAGTATTAAAGTTATTGATGTTTATCAGCAGGGCGATTTTCCGAGTTTAATCCTGCCTGCAAAACAGGAATTTGTAGAGCGCTACGGTATTAGCAGTAATTACTGGACCCAGCGCAAAGGCGCAATTGGCGATAATGCGCTTGCCTATCTGCATCAATCCCTGCAAGAGCTTGCGCAATTCGAACACGCGCAAGCGCAGGATTTCAAAGCGGCAAAAAATACCGAGGCGACCGCTGCATTTGGGCGCGCTGCAAAATGGTATCGCGAATTTGTGCAGACCTTTGAAAAAGATGCACAGGTCGCCGAGATGACATTCCTGTTGGCCGAATCGCTCAATGAAGCGGGCGATTTGCCGGCAGCAATGAGTGCCTACGAACAAGTTGCCTACGGCTATATGGATAAGTTGCGCGGTGCAGATGCCGGCTATTCTGCGGTGCTATTGCCGCAGCAATTAATCCAATCTGCACGTAGCTTGCCCGATAACCGTCTGGAGGAATGGCAGTCGCGCAAAATCCAGAACGCCATAAATTTTGCCGATGTTTATAAAACAGATCCACGTGCAGTAACCGTATTGGCTGAAGCGGCAAATGATTTGTTGCAACAAAATCGTTACGTTGATGCTAAAGCTATTGCGGAACGTGTTATCGCATGGCAACCGCCAGCAGAGGGCAAGTTATTATTTTCAAGTTGGTTGATTCTCGGCCATAGCCGTTACGAAACCAAAGAATATGCCGCTGCCGAGCAAGCCTATGTGCAAGTGTTAAATTTATTACCTGCCTACGGTAATAGTCCTGGTGCACCTACTGCCGCCCAAGTGCGCGAGCGAATTGCTGCCAGCATTTATCAACAGGCAGATGCGAGTTTGGTCTTCGGTGATAAAGATGCGGCAATCGCACAACTGTTACGCATTACCCAGGTAACACCCGACACTGAAATCGCAGCCAAAGCGCAATACGATGCCGGTGTATATTTGATTGAGCAGCAAAAATGGGCGCAAGCTGAAAATGTTTATTTGGGTTTTCGCAAAAAGTATCCTAACCATCCATTAGCCTCAACGCTGCCAGCGAAAATGGTATTGATTTACCAGAGCCAAAATAAATGGCAGCAGGCAGCTGACGAACTGTCAATTCTGGAGCGCTCCAGTACTGACCCCGATGTTAAACGTCAGGCATTGTACCTCGGGGCGGAACTCTACGAAAAATCCGGCAAGCGCGCGCAGGCAATTGAACAATATCGTCGTTATGCAACGGAATATACGCGACCGCTGGCAAATAATCTTGAAGCACAATTTAAATTGACTGAGTTGTACGCGGCATCGGGCGAGAAAGATAAGCGCCTCTATTGGTTGCAAAATATCATCAATACACACAATCGCGCCGGTAGCGCGAAAACAGATCGTTCAACCTATTTGGCGGCAAGTGCGCAAGCGGAATTATCGCAGCAATCATACGATGAGTTCTCTCGTATCCAACTGACTCTGCCGTTGAAAAATAGTTTGCAGCGCAAACGTGCGGCATTGGAAAAGGCGCTGAAAGCGCAAGAACAAGTATTGGCGTTTGGTGTCGGTGAATTTACTACCCGGGCCAGTTTTAATATCGGTGAAATCTATGCCCAGCTCAGTCGCGATCTAATGAATTCACAAAGGCCAAAAGATTTGGATGAGTTGGCGCTTGAGCAATATGAAATTCTATTGGAAGAGCAAGCCTATCCGTTTGAAGAAAAGGCGATTGAGATTCATCAAGCTAATGCGCAGCGCAGCTGGACTGGGACTTACGATACGGGTGTTAAACGCAGTTTTGATGCGCTCGCGAAACTCTTGCCGGCGCGCTACAACAAACCTGAATCGCGTTTGGAGGTGAGCAATGATATTCAATAAGCTCATTTCATCCGTGTTAGTGATGACCATACTGTTATCAGGGTGTACATCTACGCCAGAAAAAAAATCTACTGCAAACCCGAGTGCTAAAAAAGAAGTTGCACCTGCAGCGCAATCGTCGGACGTATCTATATTGCCTGCGGGATCAGTCACTCCTAATCCCTACTTGCAAAACAAACCATCAGTCAGCCGGCAGGCAGCGCAAAATTTTGCCGATGCAACACGTGCGATGCGCAATAAACAATGGTCGCAAGCCGAGTCGCTATTGCAAAAGGTAGTTGCAGAAAATAGTAAGTTGTCGGGTGCTTATCTTAATTTGGGTTTGGTTTATCGCGCGCAAAAAGAAGATAAACAGGCAGAGCAGGCATTTAACGATGCGATTGCTGCAAACCATACTAACCTTGATGCTTACAACCAGCTTGCAATTTTGCAGCGTGAAAGTGGCCGGTTTGCTGAAGCTGAATCGAATTACAAAAAGGCCTTGAGTGTTTGGCCTTTCCATCCCGAGAGCCATAAAAATTTGGCTATACTTTATGATTTGTATCTGGGCAAAAATGCAGAAGCATTGCCGCATTACGAGGCCTATCTGCAATTGCTCGGTGGCAATGACAAACAGGCAACCAGTTGGATTGCCGATTTACAGCGCCGTTTAGGTATTGTACCAAAGCCCAAGGTTGCTGCACCTGTTGAAGAATCTTCCGCTGCTAATGAAATTCCGCAAGAGGAAGTGAGTAATGAATAAAATTTTATTGTTGGTAAGCTTTTTACTTCCAGTGATGGGAGCTAGTGCGCAGGAGCAGCAGAGTTCTGCAGTGGCAACACCTGCTGAAATGCCAGCTGCCGAAAAACAACCTGCAACAACACCAGCAGAAAAGAAAAAAATGGTGCGCGAAGCCAATATTAATTTGCAAACCACAGTGACAGGAAATCAGGAACAGCCACGGGTTATGTATATTCTGCCGTGGCAATCACCGCTCAGTCCTGATTTGGAAATGGAAATGTTAAGCAGCCAGGAAGATGCCGTATTTGGTCATGTAGAGCGGGAAGAATTAACGCGTGAGCTGGAAGCGGCTGGAGAATTTGATTCAGCCGAAGAATAGTTTTTTGATTATCATTTTCTTTTTTGAGGTTAATAAAGTTATGGATACCCTGATTCGTTTTTTCCAAGAAGGCGGTGCCTTTATGTATCCCATTGCAATCGTATTGGTAGTTGGGATTGCGATTGCGATAGAACGCTGGTTGGTACTAACTTCGGCAAAAAATGCCAATCGTCATGCATTTAACCGCATCCTACCTATGCTGCAAAAAAAAGATTATGCGGGCATTGTAAATTTGGGCAAAGGTGACGCTGCACCTATTGCACGTATTATTGGGGCAGGTATTGCACGCATGAGCCAGTCTCCTCGTCGCGATGATATTGAGTTGGCGATGGAAGAAGGTGTTATGGAAGCAATGCCACGCCTTGAAAAACGCACACCTTATTTGGCGACACTCGCCAATATTGCCACCTTGCTCGGCCTGCTTGGTACCATTATTGGATTGATCCAGGCATTTACTGCCGTGGCAAGCGCTGATCCGGCAGAAAAAGCTGCGTTACTTTCTTCGTCGATTGCTGTTGCGATGAATACCACTGCATTTGGTTTGATGGCTGCGATTCCACTCTTGCTGGTTCACTCAATGTTGCAAAGTAAAACTACCGAAATTATCGATAGCTTGGAGATGGCGGGTGTGAAATGTTTAAACATGATTACTCATGTGCAAGATGTGCCACGCAGTCGTATGCAAGACGCTAGTGCAACCAAACCGCAAGCGGCGCAATAATTCAATCGGCTCATCACTTAACGCTGATTATTTTAAAACCTATTTAGTTGCACAGAGTGGATTCAATCTATGCGCATCAAACGGCGATTTAAAGCGGACGCGGAGCTCGACATTACTTCCTTTATGAATCTCATGATCATCTTGGTGCCGGTATTGTTGATGGGCATGGTACTTGCGCGCACAACTGTACTTGACCTGAAGTTGCCTGATATGGCTGATTCTAGTATTCCATTGAGCGAGGAACCTTCACAGCAATTGGAGTTGATTATCCGGGCGGACAAATTTGAAGTGAACTACCCGGCGGGAATTAAATTAAAGTGGGTCGAAAAAACACCTGATGGTGAATATGATTTCAAATTGCTTGCCAGTGTATTACAAGAGACAAAACGCTTATTGGAAGACAAGGGTATTCAGAAAAAAGATATTTATATTCTGTCGGAAAAGGAAACTGACTATCAAACGTTAGTAACTACGATGGACACAGTGCGTTCCTTTAAAGCTGTGGTGGCGGCGAATTTGGTAGATGCGGAATTGTTTCCGGAAATTTCGTTAGGCGATGCACCTCCTCCCGACAAATCCATTGGTGCAGCAGCGAGTCCGGCAGGGGGGACACAATGAAGCAATCTTTGCGTGCCAAACGTATGGCCAAACATCATCGCCGCTTGAGTCAAGTACCCAGTCTTAATTTAGTCTCGTTGATGGATATCTTCACAATTTTGGTATTTTTCCTGCTGGTAAACTCCGGCGATGTAGAAGTTTTGCACACTGATAAAAGTATTAAATTGCCCTCATCTTTTTCAGAACAAGTGCCAGAAAATAATTTGGTAGTGCTGGTGAGTGCAAGCGATGTAATTGTCGGTGGACGATCTGTGGGGAGTGTTGCGGATCTTGTTGCTTCGACTGAAAATAATTTTGTTCCGTTGGAGCAGGAGTTGAAATATCTTGCGCAAAAAGCAGGACCGCTAACAAAAGAAACACAGTCGATCGGCCGTCCTGTGACTATTATGGCGGATCAAAAAGTTCCTTATGAAATTTTGAAAAAAGTTATGGCTACTTGTGCAGCAGCCGAATATCGCAATATTTCTTTGGCGGTAACCAAGAAAGAATTGCCTGCAAATGGAGGCGGTTGATATGGCTGGCCTCACCTTGAGTCTGGAGTTGCCATGGAGTTCATCAATCGATGATGACAAGCGGTTCAATAAAATTTTATTGATCAGTTTTGTCGTGTTATTGCTGGCTAGTGTGGTAATTACCACCATCAACGTACCGGAAATGGCACGTACTGAAAAAGAAAAATTACCGCCGCAATTGGCGCGCGTGGTTTTGGAGAAACAGGAGCTTCCACCCCCTAAACCTGTAGAGCCACCAAAGCCGGAAGAGAAAAAGCCTGAATTAAAACCGGAAGAAAAACTGGCCGAAAAGGTACTCGAGGTAAAACCAGTTGAAAAGCCCAAGGAGCCAATCAAAGCTCCACCAAAAGCAACTCTGGAAAAAGCGCGTGAACAAGCCGAAAACAGCGGTGTTATGCAGTTTAAGGATGATCTTGCCGAAATGCGCGAGATGATGCAAACCTCCGTCATAGAGACAGCGGCAACAACGGTAACGAATAGCACCGGTGAAGCGGCACAGATCGATAGAGCAATGATCACCAGCGGCGCTAAAGTGGCTAGTGGTGGAATCAATACTGCTGCGCTTAGCCGCGATACCGGCGGCACTGCACTCTCAGGGCGCGAAACCACAAGGGTAAAAAGTGGTTTGGCGGAAGGCACGAAAAAATCCGGCCAGGCAACGGCGGGCAATAGTAATGACATTGGTGGCGCAGCGCGGAGCGAAGAAGAAATCCGCAAAATTATGGTGCAGCACCAGGGCGCTATTCAGTCTATTTACAACCGTGCCTTGCGGCAAAACGCTGCGTTGCAGGGCAAGATGGTGGTGAAGATTGTGATCGATCCCAACGGGAGAATTGTGGAGGCCAGTTTGGTCTCAAGCGAATTAGGTGACAGGGATCTGGAAACGAAGATACTTCAGCGTATCAAGTTAATTAGTTTCCCTCCCTCTAATGTGACGCGCACCACACTTAATTACACTTACGATTTCATCCCGCAGTAAGTGTCGCTTCTCGACCAAAGCCCCGGTTCGCCGGGGTTTTGTTTTTTTACCTGCCAAATATCTCCCTGGATTTAGTCATCACGGCAAGAAAATGAGATAAACGATTGAAACCGGTTACATTATTATAGATAATGCACTCGCTAAGGCCTTTTTATTCATGGTATTTTGTTGGTAATCGGTTACAGGTCGATGTTTTCTGGAAGTAGATCACATCTCTGGATTACCGGCGTTGGTTAGTGATGAATTGCCAAGCCATAGCCCGCTGTTGTGTTTTTTTTCCCCGGCTTGTCCGGGGTTTTTTTATTTGCGCCCCGTGTAATCCTCCCGCAAAATGCCCCTGTTACATCAGCCGCAATCAATCCGATCATTACTTTCTCGCCAGGGGCGGCGCTGCGAATTGGGAATCTCTATGACACAAGAATTGCGTGCGGCGGCCAGTCGCCTTGAAAACTGGATCAAAAATGATGCCTTGCCACTCTGGTTAGCGCGCGGCATTGAACCTGTAACCAAAGCCAACTATGAACGTTTAACGCCTGCGGGTGTTCCTGATTTGGAATCTACTACGCGTGTACGTGTGCAAGCGCGCCAGGCATTTTTCTTTGCCGCTGCTTATCATCGCGGCTGGTGTCCGGAAGGTAAAACCGTTGCGAAAGATTTATTGACGTTTGTCCACAAAACCGCAACTCATCCAACGGCCGGTGGCGGTTACACTCATTTGCTCAATAAAGATTTTGTGGTCGTGGATACCAAACAGGATCTTTACGACCACGCCTTTTTCCTGCTTGCCAATGCCTGGTGCTATCGCGCTTTCGGTGAAGAATCGTATCTGCGTGAAGCGGATAAATTAATTGCCCATTTGGATACACGTTTTGGTTCCGCTGTGGGTGGTTGGATCGAAGGTGATTACGACTATGCCTGTCGCCGCCAGAATCCGCACATGCATTTGTTCGAAGCCTTCCTCGCACTTTATGATGCGACCAATGATGCGAAATACCTGGCGCGTGTCGGCGAATTATTTGCACTTTTCCAAGCGCATTTTTTTGATGAAACTCACAGTGTGTTGTTTGAGTTTTTTGACAATAACTGGGCGCGTCTCCCTAACGCCAAAGGCGATACCGTTGAACCCGGCCATATGATGGAGTGGGTGTGGCTACTGGATTGGTATCACCGCCGCACTGGCCGCCCGGTCGCGCAATATACCAAAGCACTTTATGCGCGCGGTTTGGAGATCGGTATGGATAAATCTGGCCTGCTGTTCGATGCGGTTTCCTACAAAGGCGACGTAATAGATTCAAACAAACGCTGCTGGGGAATCACTGAATTAATCAAAGCGAGTTTGGTGCAAATCCGCGAAGGCAATTCGGATGCAGAAGCAATTGCCATCAAAGGCGTAGATGATTTATTTATCTACTATCTTTGTGCATCAACACCCGGCTCCTATGTTGACCAACGCGGTGCAAATGATGAAGTGGTAGTTGATGTTGCTCCGGCAAGTACGCTCTACCATTTGATTGTGGCGGCGATGGAATTATTGGATCATTTTGAGCTTGCAGCTGCAAAAAAGTAGCTCTGTCGTGAAATAAAAAAGCGTGCCGCGATTAGATCGGGCGCGCTTTTTTAATTTTTTAATTTTTTAATTTTATTAGAAATTAATGATGTTAAATTTATTTTAGTACTTCTAATTTAAGTCAAAAATTTTTATTTTTTCTAACGTTAACTCAGTGCATTTACGAATAATAAACTCGGTCGGTAATACGCATTCTCGTTAGTTTAATGGCTCACCTTCAATCACTTTCAACAGCATATCCATCGCCACCTTACCTATCTCTTCCGTAGGTTGCGAAATGGTGGTGAGGCTTGGATTGACCTCTTATATTGATTAGTGTTGTGCAATGATGAAGTGGTAATACTAATCAGCCCGCTTTACCATTTGATCGTAGCAGCAATTAAGTTGGTGGAATTGTTTTTTTGATTATTAGCAAAGGGCTAATTATCTGGTTGACAGTAAATGGTATTAAAATTTATTTTTCAGTAACCGATCTCATCGATGGTATATTGGCTAATGAGCACGGTAGCATTTGATTGCTCGGAATCAGACGATCAATTAATAATCTGCAATGGACCTAAGGAAGCATGCTATGAAAAAAATCCCATTATATTTAATTGCCATTTATTTTGGTGCCACTAGTTTATCTACTTCTGCTACACCTACCGTGACAGTTACAGGTACTCCTACCTCAGGAATAAATCCTAACTATATATCATACGGTGGCCAGACAAGTGGAGTGGACCCTCACCAGTTAGCACAGGCAGCGATGTTTGCTTCTATAGCGGCAGCAAAAAAGAAGGAGTGGGAACTGGAACAGGCTCGACAAAAATGTAAAATGAAAATGGTAGATGATCTCAATAGCTGTAATGAAAGAGCAGTCCTGGGACATGAATTTGTTTCAACAGGTTGCAATATAGTCAAGTGGACTGCTATCCCTGTAGCAGCAGCTTCTGCATGGGCTGGTTTAGAGGGAGAGGCTGCGGGAACTATCATTTTAGGGGCTGGTGCGGCGGCGTTGTATCAAATCGGTGAATCTTGTCAGACAAGTACAGATAGGAGTTTTACAGCAGCTCTTGCAGCTTGTGGGGTTAAACAACTATCTGATGGAATCAAATGTGATGCAATTAAATAATAGCGGAGGGAATGTGCATGCTACTTAACATAGGCAGGATATTTAAGAAGATACTGGTTGTTATCTCGTTACTATATTTAGGCTATCTGGGGTACATAAAATACATAAGTTCTCCAGCTGAAAGTCCCGAAACGACAACTATCGGAGAGATAATTGCGACGAGCCAAATCACGTCAAATGAAGGTTCTGAGGAAGGAGTTAAAGACGTAATTGACCCAGAAACAAATAAGACGAACTCAAGAATGACGTTGGCTGAATTTAGGGGGCTTCAGGATTGGGATGAAAGACATGGATATTTTTCAAAAGAGGATTTTGAAATGTATGAGTCCTATGACGAGGAAACATTGAAACAGCTTTCAGCAAATGGTGATGTAAAAGCAATGAGAGTACTTGCAAATTATTACATCGTGAAAGCTCCTCAACCGGAGGCTGCCGCTGAGCAGTTACAAAAAGCGGCGGTTTACGGAGCCACAACTGCTCTTTCTGCTCTTGCATTGCAAGAACAAGGAAAAATAGTTGCAGATGAACTGGATAAAACACCTGAGGGAATTGATGAAGGAATGATTAATGTTATGACCTATTACAAGGTGGCTGCCATGAGGGGCGATCCAAGGGCATCTATAGCACAAATAAATGCGTATGCAGCGGTTTATAAGATTCGCTATGGAAAAGAATTAAAGCCGACCCAGGACCAAGTCAGGAAAATAGAGGAAAAAGCGCGTGAGTTTTACGATAGTTTGCAGCAGGAGCGATATGCGTTAGGATTGGGTGATTTTGACAATTCTACGCACGAATCGATAAAAAAGGATTATTCAATTAATTAAATCAAAAATATATTGTGCGTCATAAAAATGCCGTGATTTAAAGCACGGCATTTTTTTATTTTTATATTGTTTATGTAAAACTAAAGTTTTTTAGCAACTACGTCTGGAGTTATTGGTGCTGTAGCATCAGTACCAACATTTGGTTTTACTGCAGCAGCAGGAATGTCTGGAGCCGTATCATTTGCTACAGCTAGGGTTATATATTGGAATATTTTAATATGAGTAGTAACCCATCTAGAATTATTGGTATGACGATTTGCTTGGTTGTCGTCATGTATTCGGGAAATAAAATCCTGAACTCTAATGATTCAATGATTCAAAAGGCATCTGAAGATCAAGTTATTAAAGTTCCTTTGCGTCAGACAGATACTTCTCATGGTTCTCGTAAAACAGAAACTAATATAAAGTCTTCAGAAGTTAGTGCTAGTAAAAATATTTCCGTAGTTGATGTGTCAAATTTAAAAAGCTGGAGTGAAGATCGTGGTTATATTTCATCGGGCGATATGGCTATGTATCAAGATTACAATCTTCAGACTCTTGAAAATTTGGCTGATAGTGGAGATTCTCGGGCTTTAGATGCGCTTGCGGCAATAAGTATAAAGGCTGGTGACTTTGAAACAGCAAAAGAATACTACTGGCGTGCGGTATCAGTAGGCTCAACTACTGCAATTGGTCATATGGCACTGCTTGCTGAGCCAGGTGGCATTTTGGAAATGAGTGGCTTTGAGCGCAGAGAAAAAATTATCGAAACTATGGCTATTTTGAAGCTGGCCGAAATTCGAGGCGATATTCAAACCGCCACGGTTGTTGGTCAAGGAGTGAAGGCAAGTTATGAATCAAGATTTGGTGCTTTGATTTTTAGCGATGAAGAATCACTGCGAGTTCAAGAGCGTGCGCAGCAGTTATATGAGGAATTGAAATCGCGCCGCAGTGAGATGGGTTTGAATGATTTTGATAATTCAACTCCTATCTTATTGCATGAGATGTATAAGTCGAAATAAAGTTATCGTATTTTTATGGAGTGCGCCGCGATTAAATCGGGCGCGCTTTTTTATTTTTTTGAAATAGATTTCAGAGTTTTTATATGAAGCAGCTGGCTTTGTCATTTTAGAGGCAGGTGCAGCAAATGGGAGAGTCTTGCCAGGCAGATGCAGATCAAGACTATATCGTAGATCTTGCAGCTTGTGGTGTTAAGCAGCTGTCTGATGAAATCAAATGTAATGCTATTAAGTAATAGCGGAGGGAGTGTGCATGCTACTTAACATAGGCAGGATATTTAAAAAGATATTGGTTGTTATCTCGTTGTTATATTTAGGTTACTTGGGGTACATAAAATACATAGTTTCTCCAACGGCAAGCCCTGAAACGGCAACTGTCGGAAAGGTAATTGCGACGAGTCAAATCACTTCGAACGAAGATTCTGCAGAAGGCATTAATAAAGATACGGTTGATCCCCACCAAAATACGGCTAACTCAAGAATGACGTTGGCTGCATTCAGAGAGCTAATGGATTGGGATGAGAGCCGTGGGTACTACTCAAAAGAGGATTATGAATTGTATATGTCATATGGTGAGGATGTATTGAAGCAGCTCTCATCAAATGGTGATGTAAAAGCGATGGAAGTCCTTGCAAGTTATTACATCCAGAAAGATTATCGACCTGATGAAGCTGTGATTCAAATGCGTAGGGCGGCGGTATATGGATCAACAACAGCACTTGCAAGTTTGGGATTGAACGAGCAAGCCGAAATAGTTGCAAGTGAACTGGATAAAACGCCTGAGGGAATTGATGAGGCAATGATTAATGTTTTGACCTATTACAAGGTGGCTGCCATGAGGGGAGATCCAAGGGCATCTATAGCACAAATAAATGCGTATGCAGCGGTTTATAAGATTCGATATGGAAAAGAATTAAAGCCGACCCAGGACCAAGTCAGGAAAATAGAGGAAAAAGCGCGTGAGTTTTACGATAGTTTGCAGCAGGAGCGATATGCGTTAGGATTGGGTGATTTTGACAATTCTACGCATGAGTCAGTAAAGAAAGATTATTCAATTAATTAAGCACAAGGTTACTCCTTCCTGAAAATAAAAACGCCGCGATTGATGAGTCGCGGCGTTTTTATTTATCTGATTGGAAAACTATTTTTTCCCCGGCGCCGGCCCGGTGCTTTTGCGAATAATAAATTCCGTCGGCAATACACACTCGCGTTGGCTGAGTGGTTCACCTTCAATTACCTTCAGCAACATATCCATCGCCATCTTGCCCATCTCTTCCGCCGGTTGCGAAATGGTGGTGAGGCTTGGGTCGGAATATTTTGCGTAGGCGATGTCATCGAAACCGGTGACTGACATATCTTCCGGAATACGGATGCCCTGGTTTTTCAGGGTTTGCATCGCGCCTATCGCCATTTCGTCGTTCATTGAAAAAACAGCGGTGGGGCGCACTTTCATATTGCAGAACTGGAAAGCGGCGTTGAGGCCGGACCACATAGTGAAGTCGCCTTCGGCGATCAGGTCTTTCTCGAATGGGATACCCGCTTCCGCGAGGGCTTCTTTGTAGCCTTCGAGGCGATCAATTGCGTGCGGGTTGTCTTTCAGGCCGGAAATTACGCCGATGCGTTTGTGTCCGAGCGAGATCAAATAATTCACCATGGTTTTGGCAGCGGCGCGGTTGTCGATACGGATTGCCGGGCCGGTGGTGTATTCGCAGCCACAGGCATTAACGCAGGGGATATCGGGCGGAATGTTGTTCTGGCTTTTCTCCGAGCTGGGGCGCAGTTGCACAATGCCGTCGGCTAAACGGGTTTCCACGCGGCGGATATATTCGATTTCCCGCTCGCTGGTGCCGCGGGTATCGCCCAGCAGTACCGCATAGCCTTTTTGTTGGGCGCGGTCTTCTAAGGCGCGGATAAAGAGCGAATAGAAGGGGTTGGCGATATCCGGTACCAATACCACTACCGCATAGGCACGTGCAGAGCGGAAGTTGCGCGCCAGCATGTTGGGGCGATAGCCGACCTGTGCGATAGCGCTATGAACCTTTTCCAGGCTTTCGGCCGAAACTTTTTCGGGGTTGCTCAGGGCTCGTGACACAGTTGCAACAGATACGCCAGCCAGGCGCGCAACATCGCGAATATTGGACATAAAAACGACCTTTGGGAGCCGATAAGGGGTGAATTGATAATTGAATTTATTGGAAATGTGCTTATTTGCAGGAAAATTTACTACAGGTCGTCTAAAGAGACTAGAAAAATAAAATGTAAACGGTTACATTGGCGGCCTATGCCCGTGCTTATGGTCGACTATTCTATAAGCTTGATCTTAACCGCATTGACGATTGCCGTTTTACCCTGAGTCTCAGCCCTCTACTAAAACATTGTTGTGATGAGTTGCCGCACGGAAGTAATGGGATCAGAAACAAGCGATCACTGTTGATCCACATAATAAACCGGAAAGTATTTCATGATTCTTCCTCTGCTTGATATTGCAATTGTCTTGCTGTTTATCTGCTCGACAATATTTGTTGGTTTTTGGGTTTCGTCCCGTGCCTCCAAAGATATGAACAGCTATTTTCTTGGCGGCAATAAACTCAAGTGGTACATGTTGGGTTTATCCAATGCATCGGGAATGTTTGATATCAGCGGCACTATGTGGCTGGTGTATTTGCTGTTTGTCTACGGTCTGTCGAGCATTTACATTCCTTGGCTCTGGCCTACCTTTAACCAGATTTTCCTGATGGTATTTCTCGCCACCTGGCTGCGTCGTTCCGGGGTAATGACTGGTGCAGAGTGGATTATTTTCCGCTTCGGCGATGACCGGGGGGCACGTCTGTCCAACATTATTGTGGTGGCGTTTGCATTGGTGGGCGTGATTGGTTTTCTCGCGTACGGTTTCATCGGCATCGGTAAGTTCGCTTCAGTATTTTTCCCGTGGAAACTCTCCGATGATCCACACATGAATGATGTGTATTACGGATTGGGCATGACCATCATCACCACGTTTTACATTATTAAAGGTGGTATGTTCTCGGTGGTGTTTACTGAGGTGTTCCAATTTATTGTGACGACGATTGCGAGTATCGGTGTTGGTATTGTTGCAATACACAGTGTCTCGCCCGAGATGATTGCTGCGGTTGTGCCGCCGGGTTGGGACAGTATTGCCGTTAACTGGAATCTCAATGTCGACTGGGGCGGTCGTCTGGATGCCGCGAATACAAAAATTGCGGCTGATGGTTATTCACTGTTCGCCATCTTTTTTATGTTGATGTTGTTCAAAGGCTTTTTGTTGAGCCTTGCCGGTCCTGCACCGAATTACGATATGCAGCGCGTGCTCTCCACCCAGTCGCCGCGTGATGCCGCAAAAATGAGTGGCTTTGTAACCGTGGTATTGATGTTCCCGCGCTACATGTTGATCACCGGTTTGACCGTATTGGCGCTTGCCTTCTTTATGAATGATTTGCGTGCGATGGGTCCGAATGTCGACTTCGAGCAGATACTGCCGTTTGTACTGAAAAATTATATTCCCAGCGGTTTGCTCGGTTTATTAATTGCCGGCTTGCTCGCGGCCTTTATGTCCAACTTCGCCGCCACGGTAAATGCGGCACCGGCTTATGTGGTGAATGATATTTACAAGCGCTACATCAATCCTGATGCAGAACCGAAACGCTACGTGCATTTGAGTTACGTTGTGTCGCTGTTGTTTATTGTGATTGGTGTAGCGCTCGGCTTTTTTATTCCGAGTGTAAATACCGTATTGCAATGGATTGTGAGCGGCCTCTATGGCGGTTACACCGCTTCCAATGTGCTCAAGTGGTACTGGTGGCGATTTAATGCCTATGGTTATTTCTGGGGTATGACTGTCGGTATCGTGTTGGCATTGTCGCTCGCAATACCACAGGCTAATACCGCCGTGGCGCATGCGTTGAATGTATTTGGCCTGGAGTTGGATAAGATTGACTTTATCTATGCCTTCCCATGGTTGCTGCTGATCTGTGTGATTACCTGTGTGGTGACTTCATTGATTACCGCACCCTCGGATATGGAAGTACTGAAAAAATTCTATTTGAAAGTGCGTCCTTGGGGCTTTTGGTCTCCGGTGCACGATCTTTGTTTGCAAGAGCATCCTGAATTGGCGAAGAACACTAATTTCCTGCGCGATATGGTGAATGTGATCGTGGGTATCGTATGGCAAACATCACTTGTCGCAGCACCGATTTTCCTGGTGATTCAGCAGTACGACAAATTCCTTATGGCGATGGGACTGGCCGCAGCCGGTGCGCTTTTCTTATGGAAAAATTGGTATCGCCATTTGCAGGATTATCCGGCCGATATCCCACCGGAAATGCTTAAAGGCACTAAAGACGAACATTTGTTAGCGAAACCTTGATAGTTATGTTTGCGCTGCGGCAATCGCCGCAGCGCAAAAAAATTTAACTACGGGTGTAATCGATTACCTAATTAAAGCGGGTGTGTGTTGAAACACATATCACAGCCGACACCAACAAAACTCATCGGAGTATTTGGAACATGAGTAGTTTTAAAGAAAAAGCCAAAGCGCTATTGCAAAAGCACGAGGTATTGATCACCAGGAAGAATGCAGTAAAAACTGAGGGTAACGGCATTTACGATTGCTACGAAAATCCCATTCTCACCGCAGCGCACGCGCCTGTTTTCTGGCGTTACGACCTGAATGAAAAAACCAATCCGTTTTTGATGGAACGTCAAGGCGTTAACGCGGCGTTCAACTCGGGCGCGCTGTATTGGAATGGCAAATATATTCTGGCAGTGCGTGTTGAAGGTGTAGATCGCAAATCGTTTTTTGCGATTGCAGAAAGCCCTAACGGTATCGACAATTTCCGCTTCTGGGATTATCCCATTACCCTGCCGGAAACCGAGCGCCCGGATACCAATGTGTACGATATGCGTTTGACTGCGCATGAAGATGGTTACATCTACGGTTTATTCTGTACCGAGCGCAAAGATGTAAATCATCCTGACGATACTTCCGCCGCTGAAGCACAATGCGGTATCGCGCGCACCAAAGATTTAATTACCTGGGAGCGTTTGCCCGATTTAATTACCTATTCCGGCCAGCAACGCAACGTGGTTTTGCATCCGGAATTTATCGATGGCAAATACGGTTTGTTTACCCGTCCACAAGATGGTTTTATCAGTGTCGGCGGCGGCGGCGGTATCGGTTGGGGTTTAGTGGACGACATGACCCGCGCCGAAGTGAAAGCGGAAGTGATTGTAGACGGCAAGGTTTACCACACCATTAAAGAAGTAAAAAATGGCCAAGGCCCAGCGCCGATTAAAACTGCAGAAGGTTGGTTGAACCTGGCACACGGCGTGCGCAATACTGCAGCCGGTTTGCGCTACACGCTGTATATGTTTATGACTGAATTGGAGCGTCCCTGGGTTATCAGCCATAGCCCTGCAGGTCACTTTATTGCACCGCACGGGGCTGAGCGTGTGGGTGATGTATCTAACGTTGCTTTTGCCAATGGTTGGATTGTTAACGAAAAAAATGAAGTCTTTATCTACTACGCATCTTCCGATACGCGCATGCATGTCGCCACCTCAACCGTAGAAAAGCTGATCGATTATTGCAAAAACACACCGGAAGATGGTTTGCGCTCTGCCGCTTCCGTTGCGGTGCGCAATGCATTGATCAGTGCGAATTTAGCTGTATTGAAAGATTTGGTGTAACGCATGAATACCGTGAGTCTCCCGGTGCGTTTTGCATCTTTGCAGCAGGAATTTCGTCAGGAGTTAATTGCCATTGCCGATTGGTGGGCCAAATATACTGTCGATCGCGATCAAGGCGGTTTTTATGGTGAAATCGATGTAGCCAATAATCCGGTTAAAAACGCGAGCAAAGGCATTATTTTAAATGCGCGTATTTTATGGTTTTTTAGCGAAGTCGCGCAGGAAGTTGATAATCCCGATTATCGCGCCTGTGCAACGCGCGCCTACGATTATGTACTGGCACACTTCTTCGATAACGAGCACGGTGGGGTGTACTGGGAGCTGGATGCAGCGGCAGCGCCCATCAATACCAGGAAGCAAGTCTATGCGCAGGCATTTACTATTTATGCCCTCTGCGCTTACCACCAACTCACGGGTAATGTGCAGGCGCTTGCGCGCGCGTTGGAATGTTTTAATTTGGTTGAACAACACGCAATTGATCATGAGCGCGAAGGTTATCTTGAAGCCTTCACGCGCGAGTGGGGTGTGATTGATGATTTGCGTCTCAGCGATAAAGATTTAAATTATCCCAAATCACAAAACACCCATCTGCATATCCTTGAAGCCTATACAACGTTACATCAAGCGCAACCCACGCTTGAAGTAAAAGCAGCGCTTAAATACAACATCCGGATGTTTGATAAATACATGATTGATAGGAATACGCATCACCTGCGCATGTTTATGGATCGGGAGTGGAAAGATTTTTCTCCCGGCTATACTTATGGTCACGACATCGAAGCCAGCTGGTTAATTGCCAAAGCGCTTGAGTCTTTGGGTGATGAAGCTTATCTCGCCGAGTTGACGCCTACACTCATCAGGATCGCACAAGTGACGGTGAAAGAAGCAATTGGTGAGCAGGGCCAGGTAATCGACTCTTTCGATTTTTCAACCCGTTGCACGAATGTAGACACTGTCTGGTGGGTGCAAGCGGAAGCGCTGGTTGGGTTCCTTTATGCTTACACCACTACCGGTGAAGAGCAGTATTATCGCGCGGTTGAAAACACGTGGCAATTTATTAAAACCTACCAAATCGACCAGGAAAATGGCGAGTGGTTTTGGTTGTCAAAATTGAATGCGCAAAATACCAATCATTATTACAAAGTCGGCTTCTGGAAATGTCCTTACCACAACGGACGCGCAATGATGGAAGCAATTCGTTATTTGCAAAAACTGAGCTGACTATTAACAAGCAAATAAAAAAGTACGGGTAAAAAGGATATATAGCGTGACAGAAGAAAATTTATATTAACTGCCGCGTTAGGTTAATGTTTTATTGGCTCTGGATTTGGAAAAAACTATGAAAAAAATAACAGCGTTGTTTATTAGTCTCGCCGCCATATTCACACTACTAATGGCATGCGCCAATCAATCCGTTACCGCACCTGACAGGCAGGATTTTGTGAAAGTATCGGGTGTTCAATTTCAGAAAAATGGCAAGCCCTATTTCATTGCGGGTACCAATATGTGGTATGCGGCTTATTTGGGCTCGCCGAGCGCGGTTGGTGATCGTGCACGTTTGGCAAAGGAATTGGATACGCTCAAATCTATCGGTGTAAATAATTTGCGCGTGTTGGCAGTATCTGAAAAAAGTGATATCAACTCAGCAGTAAAGCCTGCTACGACTAATGGTTTTGGCAATTACGATGAAAACCTATTGCAAGGTCTGGATTATTTATTGGTAGAACTCGCCAAACGCGATATGACCGTGGTGTTGTATTTCAATAATTTCTGGCAATGGTCAGGCGGTATGACCCAATACATGAGCTGGATCGATGGCCAACCGGTGCAAGATCCCAATGTGACTAACGCGTGGGAAGCCTTTATGGCGAAGTCCGCCAGCTTTTACCAAAGTGAAAAAGCACAGCAGGAATATCGCAAGACCATCAAAAAAATTATCACCCGCGTTAATACTGTAAACGGCAAGGCCTATGTTGATGACGCAACGATTATGTCCTGGCAGTTGGCGAATGAGCCGCGTCCTGGCAATTCCAGAACCACTGCAAAAGAAAAACAAATTTATATCGATTGGGTTAACGGGGCAACCGCGTATATTAAAAGTCTCGATCCACACCATCTCGTCAGCACCGGCAGTGAAGGTGTAATGGGCTCAGTAAACGATGCAAAATTATTTGCCGATGCGCATATGTCTGTAAATGTGGATTACCTGACTTATCATATGTGGATCAGAAATTGGGGTTGGTTTGATAAAACCAAACCGGCAGAGACATGGGATTCCGCTTGGGCAAAAGGCAAAGATTATTTGAATTCACATATCGATATTGCCGCTACGTTAAATAAACCTATCGTATTGGAAGAGTTTGGTTTGGATCGCGATAGGGGGTCTTACGATATCAAATCGACTACCCAATACCGTGATAAATTCTATCAAGAAGTATTTGATGTGCTCTTGCCGCGTATGCAAAAAGCTGAAGCTATTGCCGGTTACAATTTTTGGGCGTGGAATGGTGTAGGCCGCACGACGCGCAGCAATTACTGGTGGCAGGAAGGTGATGATTTGAATGGCGATCCACCACAAGAGCAGCAAGGCATGTACGGTGTGTTTGATACTGATACATCGACCATTGCCATTATCAAAGAATTTAATACTCGCATCCACGAGATTCAGTAACAATAGATTGACGAACAGTAAAAAACTGCAATGTGAATTGCAGTTTTTTTTGCAAATCGTTTAATTTATATGATTAGTAATATTCATAAATTAAAACAACAATGGTTCAAAACCCCAGGTACATTCTTATGGCTAAAAAACTCCTCCTAACGCTCGGCTTTATTGCCGCCACGCTCATGCTGGGTGGCAACGCTTATGCACAAAAATTTGAACAGCTCGCCAAAACTCCACAGCTCGGTTGGAATAGCTGGAACACGTTTGGTTGTGAAGTAAATGAAAAAATGATTCGCGAAATGGCTGATGCGATGGTATCCACCGGTATGAAAGATGCGGGTTATGAATACATTAATATTGATGATTGCTGGCATGGCGAACGCGATAAACAAGGTTTTATCCAGGTCGATAAAAAACATTTTCCATCCGGTATGAAAGCCCTTGCGGATTATGTGCATTCCAAAGGTTTGAAAATAGGTGTTTATTCCGATGCAGGTAACACTACTTGTGCCGGTCGCTTGGGTAGCCGTGGTCATGAATATCAAGATGCAGTGACCTATGCGAGCTGGGGTGTTGATTATTTGAAATACGATTGGTGTGATACCAAAGACATCAATCCTGTTTCCGCCTACGCCACCATGCGTGATGCGCTGCATAAAGCCGGTCGTCCAATTTTGTTCAGCATTTGCGAATGGGGTGATAACAAGCCCTGGGATTGGGCCAAAGATGTTGGTCACTCATGGCGCACCACTGGTGATATCTATCCCTGTTGGAATTGTGAACACAACCACGGCTCCTGGTCATCATGGGGCGTGTTGCCCATCCTCGATAAACAAGCCGGGTTGCGTAAATATGCTGGCCCCGGTCACTGGAATGATATGGATATGATGGAAGTCGGTAACGGCATGACCGAAGAAGAGGATCGCTCGCATTTTTCACTCTGGGCAATGATGGCATCGCCGCTTATTGCCGGTAATGATCTGCGCACCATGAGCGAAGCGACCAAAAAAATCCTGACCAACAAAGATATGCTGGCGATCAATCAGGACACACTTGGTGTGCAAGCGATGAAATGGATTGATGAGGGCGATATCGAAATTTATGTGAAGCCGCTGGAGAAAGGCGAATTTGCTTTCCTGTTTTTGAATCGCGACGATGTTGCTCGCGATTACGTTTTGGATTGGGCATTCCACTATATGAAAGACGATATTTTCAAACATGAAATTTTCTTCGATAAGAAAAAATTCAACTGGCGTGATATCTGGAATGGTGGCAAAGGCAGCACCGCGGAAAAACTCAATATTAATATTCCGGCTCACGGTGTTAGAGTGCTGCGTTTGACTCCGCAGTGATCTATATCCCCTGTACTCTCTAAAGCCAGCGCAAGCTGGCTTTTTTGTTCCGGTATTCCGTAATGCTTTTTAATAGACATATTTCAATTGTGTACAAATCTCTCTGGTCGATTCCTATTGCTTTGTGGGCCGGTAAAATTTCAATCCAATCGCATTTGATATATCCGCATCAGTCAGGAATTGGCCTGCACCTGCCTTCAGGTATATAGTAAGCTCCCGCCACCATTCAAGGGAGAATTCAGGTGCAGCTCTTTGCTTATAATCCAATTGGCGAGCCCGATGAGTTATTAATTTGGGTGGGCATTCTCGGTATTGCTGCCCCTCCTGCGGTCGCTTTTGAAATTGCAGATGAAGTGATTAAACCTCTTACGCCAGCGGCCAGCTTTGAACCTTTAGGTGATGAGGTGTGCGATGTATACGATCGCCCCCTCAATCATCGCGCAATTTTCGTATTGCCCTGGCCTGCTATTAGTGACCGATTTACCGTCACTGTCATTGCTGGAGACCAACGTATTACGTTAACCAGTAGGCGCCCACCAAGAGTATTGCCAGCTAAAAATGCGGATAGTTTTAATCTGTTGTTATCCTCCTGTTATTACCAGCCGAACGATAAATCACAAGCCTTGACTGATATTGTCAGGGCAATCAAGCCCGCACCGGATTTCACCGTACTGGGGGGAGACCAGGTGTATCTCGATTTACCCTCGCAACAAAATTTACCGGACAATCGAATTTGCCTTGCCCGGGTATTGGGAAAAAAATATCAGGCCAATTGGTTTTCTTCGCATCTCAAGCAGCCCGGGCTTGCCGATATACTGAGCCATGGGCCGGTACTCTGTGTGCCGGACGATCATGAGTTCTGGAATAACTTTCCTTACTTCCAGGTGCAACTGAATAATACCCATCGCGAAAAGGACCGCACTAACTGGCGGGAAGTGGCGACGCTTTTGTACGAACGCTACCAAATGTCACCCGCGCAAAATGCCGGTTTTTTTCGGCAGGATATTGCACCGCTCAGCATGTTATTCCTCGATGGGCGTACACATAGGGCCAAAGACACAATGTTCAATGCCACAACCTATGCTGCGATTGAGCAGTGGAAACAGGATTTGCTGGAACGCAAAAAAAATCATCAACCCGCTGTTGGTTTGTTGAGTTCCGGTCAGGCATTTGTAATCGAAAAACCGGGAATTTGGGATCGCAATATCGCCGATATGGAAATGGTTAACTATAAAGATTTTGCTCGATTAAAAAACGCATTGCAGGAATTATTCACTGCAGAAGTCCCGGTGTTATATATCACCGGTGATGTGCACTGGGGGCGTATTCTGGAAGGCAAAAACCAGCGTGGGAAAATTCTTTTCTATGAAGTTATCGCATCGCCTTCGCGCCTGATTGATACCATAGGGAGTGACCAGAAAAATCAGTTGATCAATAAATTTAGCAGTGACAAAAAGACATTCCCATTACACCCCGATGTGCCAAAAGAGATCCCCGATCTCAAATTGACTAATATCACGTTGGATATAAAACACAAACAAGTGGGCGATCATGTGGCAATGTTACGCTTCCATGCAGTTCCCGGCGGGCTCGAATTCAATGTCGATTATGTCTGTACCGATCCCAGCGAAAAAAAACGGCGCGAATATTCATCGACCAAAGGTCCTTTTAAGTTGTTAAGTGTATAAATTGGCAAGCCTATAAATTATTAAATCTGTAAAATATTAACAGTGTCAGAATTATGTTGAGGAAAGGATAATGATCAAGCAAACACTCTCCACTGAATCGCGTGTGCAAAGTGATATTTACACTATGGAACGTGTTAAGCGCGAACCTAATCTGGACTGGCTAAAGCGTGCCTATGAAAGTTTTGCGTTGGAGGATATTAGCCAATGGAGTTTTATTGTATTGGCTGGTGGCAAAGATGTTGCGTCATTCCGCATTCGTGTCGCCCAGTCGCATTTGCGCGGCGATATGTTGCCTTCGTTTTGGTCTGAGTGCGCGTTGTTTAGAGTCCAACCAGGCGATTTTGCAGATGCCGCATTTTTTAATTTGCCGTTATTCCAACCGGCTGCCGCACCCTATGCACCCACTCGCAATGGTTTGATTGAGTTGCCGTTTAAACAACTGCCCACCCAAAAAGATTACCCTAATTTGGCGTTGCTCGCGGTTCCTGTTGCGCAGGAGAAAATCTTGCAATCGCTCGCTGAATATCAAAGGGCGCGGGTAAGTTATGATGCTGTTGAGAATATTTTGCCTTGGCTTGCGTATGTATGGGGCGCCGGTAATGCAATGAATCCACTGATGCAGCAGATCGGTTTTCCATCAGCGATGATGTTGAACCAAATTTTTGGTGCAAATGGTTTTGATCTGGCTCCCGGCGTTAACGCCACACTATCGGCACCGGAAACGTTTTGGAGTGGCGTAAAACACTGGCAGGATTATTACAGCAAAACCCAACAAAATGGCTTGCTGCCCAAGATGCGTTTTGTGATTGATCATATGTACGATATTGATGAAAGCTAAAATGGGCGGACATAAAAAACCAGCAGTGATGCTGGTTTTTTTATGCTTGGTATTCTGGGTAATTAAGGTTCTTCATCCGCCACCAATACCAATTCCAGACGATTATTATTTTGCGCCAGCGCATTCCAGTCACGCGCACTCACAGTGGGTATGCGCTCAGGATAGGCTTCCGGGCCGGGAGCGGCGGTGATGGCTATTTGAATGGTGGAATTTACGTTACGGGTTAAATTGCCCAGAACCATAGTGACTTCTCGTGTGTATTCATCCAATAAGCGAGCGATTGAATAGATCTCACTAGAGAGCATACAGTCGCCGAGGGTTTTATTGGTGGGCGCCAATTGCGCCATGCCCATGTTATCAATCGTCACACAAAAATCGCCGACATAAATATTCACCGTTGCTGTGCCTTTGAAACCATTGCTCGCAATACGGTGCAGCAATTCATGCAGGCGTAATACCGGTTTGGGATCAATGGTGCTTTGGTGAAATGCCAACGCGCCGCTTTGGTTAAATGTCCAGGCGAGATCACCAAGCAAATAACTGTCCATTGTGGGAATGGCTCTAATCGATTGATTTAATCCTGCATTTACAATGGCGGGACTAATCATTTCCGGTTCACGATTAGCCTGGTCGGCAATGAGTTGTAACTGTTTGCCAAATGCTGCTTGCTGCTGTTGGTTACTATCGAGTTGATTATTGATCATCATTAAAAAGTAAGCGGTAACCGCGAGTGCCGCAGCAGAAAAAACAATCGCAAAAATTGACCACCCATTACTGGATGTCGGTGGTTCCGGTGGCGTCACCGGCGTTGCGGATGCGGGAATTGCGGCGGGTTGCTGATGCAATATATCGCTGAATTCCTGCCGCAAATTTTGTCGCAGTCCATGCAGTTCACGCACCACGCGCGACGTAATAAAACGGCGATTATCTTCCAGGCTGTGTTCCATATGGCTCAGGCGTAACTCGAGATTACGTGATTGCTCCAGCGATGCGGCGCGGCGATCAATCTGCGGGCCTTCCGTGGTTTGTCCGGTAACCTGATTTGCGGCAGCGATGAGCTCAGGACTTTCGACTATTTCGCTCTCATCCGGTTTTGCGGTTGGATAAATATGGATGGTTTCCATCACCTTGGATAAATCAGTGGCATTGATCCGGTCTTTGCTCACCACATCCAGCGCGCCCAATGCGCGTGCCTGACCGGTATAGACGTCACCGCTTTTGGAGGTGTACATAATTACCGGGATCATCGCGGTATCGGGGTTGGATTTGATAATTTGCAGTGCGCGAAAGCCGTCGATACCCGGCATCAGGTGATCCATAAAAATCACCGCGGGAGCGTGGCGTGACAGGTAGCGAAGGGCGGCTTCACCGGAATCGACGATATCGATATCAAGCGGATAGCGGCGCAACATTTTTTTGAGACGGTATTGGGCAGTTGTGGAGTCATCCACAATCAATGCGCGTTTGATGGTCATGGCAGTAAAGTCCCTGCGCGAGCAGCTTGGCTAGTGTTCGTTATTTGCACAGAGACTAACAGAAAAATGCGCCAACGGGGACTACCCAAATCACAACCCGCGCACCGGCGGGCTAGTGACGCCAAAGAAATGCGATAGCCGCCGCAATCCATCCGCTGACCGCAAGCAGTTTCCAGATTTTATCAGGATGTCGTTCCAGTAGCGGTTGCGCGCGGGGTGTAAGCCATTCAGGGTTGGGACGCTTGAGATCTTGCAACCATTCCGAGAGCACCTCGTAGCGGCTGTTGGGATAAATGCTCAGGGCTTTTTCCAGCGCTTTATCGAGCCAGTAGGGGACCAGCGGATTGTGTTTCATGGCGGAGATGTAGGTCAGTTGCTGAAAACTTTTTAAATCCATGGCTTTGCTGTAGTTGCTGCCGTAAGGCTGTTTGCCGGTAAGCATTTCGTAGAGCAGTACCGCAAGCGAGAATTGATCGGAAGCAGCGCTGATTTTACCGTTGTAGCGATATTCCGGCGCAGAGTAATCGAGCGTGCCGAGGATAGGATCGCGCACAAAAGGCGCATTGATCTCCTGCACACCAGCGACCCAGCATGAGCCGAAGTCGACAATCATCGGGCCTTTGGTGCTGATCACAATATTGTCCGGTTTTAAATCCTGATGCAGGGTTTCCTTGCGATGAAACGCGCGGATACCGCGAATTAAACCTTCGGTTAATTCCACCGCATCCAGGATCGATAAAATACCGCGCTCTTTTAGTAATTGGGTGAGTGTCGGGCCGGGAATATATTCGGTGAGATAGTACAAGCAGGAGCGCGATTCGGCGGCCGGGATAATTCGTACAACACCGGCACTTTGGATGCGTGCACCTATCCAGGCTTCCATCACAAAGCGTTCGATGTAGGCTTTATCGTCCTGATAAATTTCCGATGGGGTTTTCATCACCAGCAAATTATTTTTTTCGTCTTCAACGAGATAAACCTGGCTCCTTGTCGATTCGTGCATAATTTTTTTAATGCGCAAACCATCAATGCTTTGCCCCGGCGATAAAATGGGCGGGAACGGCAGGCGCGATAAGACTTGCACGGCATCGTCCTGTCCCGCAGTGCCAAGATGGTCTACGCGCACTACCTGGATGCTGAGATTGTCTTCGCTGTTATATTGCAAGGCGAGTGGTAGCGCGCTATCGACCAGCGTTTCAAGGTTGTCGCGCTCACTGAGAATAAACTGTTTAAATTCTGTAGCGGGAATATGCTCGTGGATTCCGTCGCTGGACAAAATAAAAATATCGCCGGGTTGCAGTTCCAGGCTATGCATATCCACTTCAAGGTAAGGGTCAGCGCCCATCGCGCGACTTAAATGGGTGGTGTGTTTGTCGATACGCTGGGTGTGATCGCGAGTGAGCAACTCCAGATTGTTACCGCGCAGGCGGTATACGCGAGTGTCGCCCACATGAAAAATAAATCCGGTATCGCCTTTTAAAATCAGTGCGGAAAAGGTGGTGAGATAACCTTCGCCATAAATGGAGTTTTGGCTGCGTCCCCACAAGCTTGAGTTTAAGCTTTGGATTACCCGCATAGCGGATTGTTGCGTGCGCCAGGTATCGGGGGTTGCGTAATAATCGCTGAGAAATCCGGCGATAGCAGTTTGGCTGGCCTCGCGCGCGGCTTTGCTACTGCTAACGCCGTCGGCAATCGCAAGCGCAATACCTTTGGTAGTAAGTAAATTACCCTCGGGAATACGCGCTCCAATGGTGTCCTGGTTTTCCGGTTTGCGTCCCGCTTCGCTTTTTTGTGCGAAGGATATTTGCAGCACTGATTGCAAGTGATCCATAATTTTTGGTCTGTTGATTCGGTTATACAGGATAGCATTCAATGTAAAACACACCGTGAATACATCCTGTAGGTTCGAATCGGCATCCATACCTCATACGATGTTCCGGGTTGGCTGTGCGTGCTATAAAAAATTGCCGACAACATAGCTGTCGGCAATTAAGTTATCGTATTTTTTGCTGTAGAAAAGATTAACTTACTTCAATTTTATGCAGCGAACCATCTTCATTTACTTCCACTACATGGCCTTTGGGCTCCTTCAGGAATTGTACAAACACTAGTCCAATTGTTGCGGTAACTGCCAGCATCCAGAAGAAGGCATGAATGTCGATAAAGGTATTCATGGTTAAAAAGAAGAGTGCACCTACGTTGCCGTAAGCACCGGCAAGTCCTGCAATCTGGCCGGTCATGCGACGTTTAATTAAGGGGACGACTGCAAACACTGCACCGCATCCGGCTTGCACGAACAGCGAACAAGCAAATACTGCACTGAACGCGAGATAGAGCGGCCAGTTGGCATTAATTTGCGACAACAGCATATAACCGCAAGCAACACCGGCAAGAATAATACTCATGCTAAAACGGCGACCGAATTTATCACTTACCCAACCGCCGCCGGGGCGCGCGACCAAATTCATAAAAGCGAATGAGCCACCGAGCATTGCTGCCTGGGTTACGCTCAAACCATCAAAGGTAGTCATGAAAAAAGCAGGTAATACGGAAACGACGGCAATCTCGGAACCAAAGGTGGCGAGGTAGGCCCAACTTAAAATCGCCACCTGTTTGAAGTCGTATCTGTCGTGTTCAGGCGTTCCATTTTTCAACATGTCTTTATTGACGCGCAGTATTTGCGAAAACTGAAAGGCAAAGAGCGCGAACAAAACGACGTAGAGAATATAGGTCGTTACTGTGCTTAACAGTCCCAGATTTGTTGGCGACATTTTCCACGCAAGTACCGCGAGGATTAAATACATGGGCACATTCATAATCACGTAGAACCAGAAATCTTTTTTATTGCTGACTTCCAGGCCGCCGGATTTTTTCGGTTTGAAATAAGTAGAGCCTTTGGGTGTATTGCGTACAGTGATATAAAAAGCCACACCGTAAATCATTGCGATAATTGCAGCGGTGCCCATCGCATAACGCCAGCCATCAACACCGCCGAATACGTGGATCGCTAAAAAAGGCAGGGTAAAACCGGCAGCAGCTGCACCGAAGTTGCCCCAGCCACCGTAAATACCTTCAGCCAAACCAACCTGACGCGCAGGAAACCATTCGCTTACCAGGCGAATTCCAATTACAAAACCGGCGCCGACAAAACCGAGCAAGAAACGGAAGAGCGCGAGCTGCTCAAATGATTGTGCCGAGGCAAACGCAATTAGCAACACACCGGAAAAAATAAGTAAGCCGGAATAAATTGCGCGCGGACCAAATTTATCGACAAGACTACCCACTACAATGCGCGCCGGAATTGTCAGCGCAACGTTCAGTGTCAGCAGTGCGGCCCACTGCTGTGGTGTCATCGCAAAGGATGCGGTAATCAGCGGTTTAAGCGGCGGCAAGCTAAACCACATCACAAAGGTGAGAAAAAATGCGAACCAGGTGAAATGCAAGGTCGCAACGGATTTATTGGAAAAGTCCAACAGATGTAAGCGATGTGTGCTCATGGCAGTTATCCGGCAAAAAATTATTTGAACCAACGCGGAGGAGTGACAGGCGAGGTTTTGCAACGGCTATGCCAACACAGAAATGGTGCGGTGAAAGCGCGGTATTTGCGATGGCTGATGCATATAGGTGCAATTTTATTGCTATTAAATGCTCCAAATAAAAGCCAAAAAGATGCGGGTTGAATCTGAATGGTGCATTTATTGATGGCCAATTATCCTGCCTTTTAACCCGGTGTTAGTCGAAGGTGTATATGGAATTCCGGGTAACGGTTGGATAATTGCAGTGTCGCGGCAGTGCCCAGCCTGCTGATCATTGCGCTCATGGTTATTCTTGGCTATAAGGTTCAGCAGGTTGAACCTTCCCAAGGAGATGCACGATGATGAAGCGCCTGGTCAGTATTGTTATTCCCCTTACGTTCGCGCTGTTGTTATCGGCCTGCGTTGCCCGCCTTGCCCCTCATTATGATAAAGCCATTGCTGACGGTCTGGTCGCCAGCAGCCAGCAGTTGATGATCCATTTCGCCTCAGCCTCATCGGGTACAACTGCGGCCAGTTTTGCGCAGCGCGATGCGACCTACAGCAGTATTATCGGTAACCTCGACGCGCTTACCTTGCAAGCCAAATCCCGCCCTACGCCCAAGAGCCGTGTCGGCGATAAAGTGAATGAGTATCTGGCTAAACGCGGGATCACTATTGCTGATGCGGGCGATGTGCCCAGTGCGGCGGCGCTGGAGCAAATTTCTATCACGCTCACCAGGATGCGCGATGTGGATAAAAAACAGGGCGTAACCGCTTTCGAAGTCGCTGCTTTTAAAGGGCAGGTCGTTATTTATCTCGATCAGGCGCTCACTTACGAAAATTTTTTGGAACGTGAGGGACTTTAAATCATGGGGACAGAAATCATGGGTGTACCTATTGATATTTCGGGTTTGATGGAGCAAATGAAAACCGCTGCATCGGAAGTAGCCAAAAAAGATATCTCTGTGCTAAAAGGTTTTTCAGAGCGTCAAATAAAAGCGATTGCCCAGCAGGCGCAATTGGTTGCCATCGGTATTGCGAGCGGCCAGATTACTGTGGAGACCCAGGAGTTTTTCCTCGATAGTTTGAAAACCATGGCGCAAAGTTTTGCTAATACATTGCAAGGATTGGCAAAGGTGACTATTGAGAAAGTATGGAATGCAATGGTTGGTGTACTATGGGGAGCGATAGGGACGGCAACAGGTATTGATATTCCGGCGCTTGCCTGACTAGAAAGATATTAATAAAGGTCTGGAATTAATAATCGCGCAATTGGTTGCGATAACAATAAGATTATCACCACAAGACTACTGCATTGCTTTTGGGTTATTTCCACTACGTTATTCTAACGATAAGTACCAAGAGGTTGTAATGAGAGACTTAAACACTGGCGCGATCACCTTCGCGTTGCTTGCGGTTATTGGCGCATCCCAAGCGGTAGCGCAAACTACCGATTATGTAGCTGATAACGTTTTTACCCAGGGTATTGAGGGGCCTGCTGTCGATGCGCAAGGCAATTTATATGCGGTAAGTTTTGGCCAGGACGGCACCATCGGTATTATCGATAAGAAGGACAATGCGCAATTGTTTGTGAAGCTACCCGAGGGCAGCATCGGTAACGGCATCCGTTTTGATCGCAAAGGATTTATGTATGTGGCTGATTACTCCGGCCATAACGTATTGAAGATCGATCCTAACACCAAAGCTATATCCGTACATGCGCACAGCGATAAAATGAATCAGCCCAATGATATTGCGATTGCGAAATCCGGAATCATTTACGCCAGCGATCCGAATTGGAAAGACAGCACCGGCAACCTGTGGAAGGTCGCAACCGATGGTACGGTGATGTTGCTGGAAGCTAATATGGGAACCACTAATGGTGTGGAAGTTAGTACCGATGAAAAACATTTGTATGTAAACGAAAGTGTGCAGCGCAAAGTATGGAAATACGATGTGGATAAAAAAACCGGCAATATTAAAAATAAGCGATTGTTAATTGAATTTCCCGATCACGGTTTGGATGGTATGCGTTGCGATGAAGACGGTAATTTATATATCGCACGTTACGCCGCAAGTGAAGTAACTGTGGTGTCGCCACATGGTACAATAATTGAGCGGATTAAATTAAAAGGGCAGAAGCCGACCAATGTCGCATTTGGTGGGGTAGATGGAAAAACAGTGTATGTAACCCTGCAGGAGCGCGGTGCTATAGAAACTTTCACCACCAGCCGTGCTGGACGTGAATGGTTATTGCAGCAGTAACTACGTTAAATAGCTCGAATAAAAAGCCTCCAGATGGAGGCTTTTTATTGATCCTGCAAGTTTTACCTTGCAGGCTCAAATCACGCAACATTTCTTTTCAGGCTGCGCATACGGTTGTGGCATTGTTGTAAGGTTGCATAGATAAAGTTCAATGCACTGGTTGCATCAACTGAAGACGCTTCGTCGAGTGCTTTTTTGATAAACTCAAGCGTTCTGTCTTCAAGTTCTTCCAGTTGTACAATGTAGGTTTGTGATTTGCTTGCCTTGCTCGATTTGATTGATGCGAGCACATCGGCGTAAGTTTTTCTCACCGTTCCTACAAAGGTATGGCCTGTTTCAATTTCGCCTTCGCGTGAATATACGAAAGGTTGCAAGCGCGCAAGCGCACCTTGGCGTACATCAATCATATCTTGCAATACGGATTCGTAGCCGGAACCTTTCAATTCATTTTTAGCGTCGGTATAAAACTCAACGCCGTCGTTTAATACTTTAATCAGGTCTCTGATTGCTGAAGTTTCGTTGCTAGACATAATGATTCTCCTAACATAAAAAATTTAACTGCATGGGTATGTTTGTACATTAGTATTAATGTTCAATGGAGTATTTGCAGTAAGCATGCCAGCCTGGGAATAAGGTGATAAAAACCGTTTTTTAAGTGATTACAGTGCCAAACTCCATTTTTAACCCGTTATTTTTACAAATGGTTAGCGCAAATGGCGTTTATAAGGAAATTTTTCTACAATTTACAATTGCATTTAATAGTAAGGTTGTATTATCAGCCCTGTTTTAGGTGCATAAGGTTATAAGTGGAAAATTTTATTATTTTATAAAGCGGTCATTTAACTTTTAAGCAGTTCCAGACGTTAACAAGAACTTATTTTATAGTTGGTTTTCCCACATCTCCCGGGCGTCGTAACTTTCTTTTTCTCTCTCTGGCCTGACGCCGCGTCCCATGCGAATCTCTACCATCGCTACAGTTTCTGTATTAAATACATCTATCGATTGTTCAGGCAGGCGCGTGTTTGTTCGGCAACCCAATAAGCCGCAATTTCGCGTTATTATCGGGCGAGCAGGTGCAACAAAATCATCTGCTTCATTAAAGGTGTGAATTTTTTGTTTTTCTACCACAAACCAATCGTAACCTTGTGCCAGTGTTAATTCGGATGCACGTAATAATGCATTTTTCAACGCAATACTACGACCATTGCCGTTTACTTTAAATTGCACACGATAGTGATTGTTGGCGAGTGCTATTTCTTTATAGCCAGTGCTATCGCCTTTGGCAGCACTATAAATGGAGTGCGATGCACATCCGCCTATGATTAATAAAAAAAATAGCAACGCAATAATTTTCATGTGCAATCTATCCGCGATAGTCGATAAATATTTATAGCGATATTCATTATTTTTCCCAGCCACGCTGCATGATGTTTAATTCTGCCTGGGCATCAAAAGCTTCACCATGCATCATGCTATCCAATACTTGATCCAATATCGATGCGCTGTTGGTTGCGGTTTGGTAATCAAAATCCTGCTGTACATCCTGAATATGAACGGTGACTTTGGATTCCCATTTATTGTCGATCCGGCAGGCAATCCCTTCGGCACTGGTGCGCCTGTCACTTATCACATATTGACGGCAATAGTGTCCTTGTTGATCGACAAACGTTAAACGGGGTTTGATTCGTTTGGTTTGTGCCAATGTCTGCTCGGTACCACTCGCGGTGGTATCCAGCGCAGCGGCAATTTCAGTCCAATTATCAAGTGAAGAATCCTGTTGCGTGGGTAACAAGTGGATAAAGCCGTAACCCATCACCAATACCAGGCATGCCGCCACCGCTGCGTGTAATTGCAGTCCGCGAGGAATTTTCTTCCACCAGGGAAAAGCAATAACATTTGTTGAAAGCGAATTTTGTTGTAGTGATTTTGTTGTAGTGGGCGCCGATTCGAGCAACTGTACAGTAACGTCCGGCAGCGGGCGTGCATCTATCGCGGAATAATGTTGCGCGATTTGTGCATCAACCATTGCTAACTCCGCGAGCCGGTGCGTCAGGGTTTCGTCTTCGCTGATTTGTTGGCGAATGGATTCCATTTCATTTTCAGGTAATTCTGCATCGAGGAATGCCGATAATTTTTCGTCGGAGATTGTCATCTTGTTGTCCTCACGCGCCCGGTTTTACCGGCGATGTGATCGAGGGTGGATTTAAAAAACCAGCGAGTGCAACACGTGCCCGCGCGAGGCGGCTCATGACTGTGCCAGCCGGAATGCCCAAGGTTTCGGCGACCTCTTTGTAGGACATTCCCTGCAGTGCAACTAACGCCATAATCGAACGCTGGTCATCGGGCAATTTATCCATTGCGGCGTCTACCTCCCTGAGGGTGATCTCATCGTAAATTGCCTGTGTGCCATCTACAGCAGGCTCTTCTGTTTCCTCAAGAGGATAGACATTGCGCTGGCGGACTTTGCGCGCCCGGTATTCGTCGATCCAAATATTGCGGCACACGCGGAACGCCCATTTGGCTAATTCCACATCCGCCGGAACCCCGCGACTCAACAGGCGCTCCAATGTATTTTGCAGCAGGTCATCGGCATCGTGTGCTGCGCCCGTGAGTGAGTAGGCAAAGCGCCGCAATGCGGGCGCCAATCGGGTTAACTCGTCTCTCATAGTAAAAGCATCATTGTGGAGGATTCATTATTGCCAGTACTTTTTATTTCAAGAAAGTCGGCGTTATATCGAGTAGACGGTTGCGCGCGGATTTTATTCCCGTGCATATGGAATTTTTATGCTGCCGAAACGTTTTCACTGAAGTCAGGGCCTATTTTGTGTTACATCTTACTAATTGCTTGAGGGGGAATTCCATGAGACCAGTTTACGTGAGTTGTGCACTGCTAGCTTGCCTTTGCTTGCCCGGACATGCGCAGGTACTGGATTCCCGGTTGCTTGATAGCAGGCTGCTCAATACAGATGCGATAGCCAATGAAGTGCTTGCCCGCGACATTATTAATAGTGACCTGATCACCCGCGACCTGCTCGATAAAGAGATAATCAATACCCAGCTCGATAATACCCTGCGCGGCCTCGATGACGTTACCGGCAAGGTACAGGGCAAGCTGGAACCGGCGCTCGATCCACTGGCAAAACCGGTGACTGATTTACTCGATACAGTGCCGCTGGATGCTATCGCCAACTCACTGCCGATCTTAACCCGGAATGGCGAGACAGCGTTTGTGGATGTGCAGGTTGAAGACGGTTGGCGCGCGGTCGCCCACGAGTGGTTGATCACGCTCGATAAAACGGAGCTGGCGTTTTTGCAGCCGTTGCATGCGGATATTATTGAGCAAACTGATTTTGATGGGTTGGATTTGGTGCTGGTTCGGTTTCGTGTGCCTGCTGCCCTGGATTCACTCGCGACATTAAAAAAGAATTTACCCGCGCATTTGCATGGGCAGCTTGATCGCAACCATATCTATGCGGCGCAAGCGGATATTCCATTTGCATCGGCAAATAATGCTGCTGAATTTTCGCAGGTGTGTGATGCGCCGGTAAAAGTCGGCATGATTGATACGGCGATTAACAAAGATCATCCGGCATTTGCAAATAGCACAATAATCACACGCGATTTTTTAGGTGAGAAGTTTGATGCACCGCGTGCCCATGGCACCGCCATTGCGGGTTTGTTGGTGGGCAATGGTGCGTCACTACAAGCGTTATTGCCCAAAGCGACACTTTATTCGGCGTCGGTTTTTTATGCGCGCACCCAATATGCGCAGGGCGCAACCATGATGGATTTGGTGCGTGCATTGAATTGGTTGGCGGAAGAAAACGTCAACGCTATTAATATGAGCCTTGCCGGGCCCGACAATCAGGTTTTGCGTCGCGTCATTGCCACGGTATTGCAGCAGGGAATCGCTATAGTTGCCGCCGCCGGCAATGAAGGGCCAGCGGCACCGCCAATGTATCCTGCTGCTTATGCTGATGTCATTGCTGTGACAGCTGTTGATCGTGAACAAAAAATTTATCGCTGGGCGAACCGCGGTGACTATATTGACTTTGCCGCGCTGGGTGTTTCGGTTACCACCGCGCGCAGTGATGGCGATTTCGGGCGGGAGACCGGCACATCGATCGCAACGCCGGTGGTTTCCGCTTTTGTCGCTTGCGAATTGGCGCAACAAAAAATTGCTCCGGCCGGGTTGGCAAGTGTATTGGCAAAAAAAGCGCTCGATCTCGGGGATGCTGGGCGTGACCCCGTATTCGGTTTTGGTTTTTTAAGCGCGACTCAAAATGTCACTGCAAAGTTGACCGAGGCCAGGGTTTCTGAATAGTTCGCCGCCGCAAAATTGGATTCATAATTTCCCTTTTCAATTTTGCTGGTTGCAGTAATTTTTGGCGTCACATTAATTTCCCATTCAATAGTGGCGACGCGATGGTTATCCTTGCGGCGACTTTCCAGCTGGGAGGGTACGCTGGAATAATCCCGGTCATGCAAGCGTACTCCTACTTGCACTTTGCTGGGTTTCCCCCAAGCCGAAAATTTATGGTTAATACTGCCGCGCAAACTGAGTGCATCGTAATTAAATTGTGCTTGTCTTGCCTCTTCCTCTTCGCTGGTAATTCCCGCTGCGATAAAGGTATTTCCCTGCTGGAAAAAAATAAATACATCACCTGCCAAACCGGTATTGTGTGCATTGCGACCTGCGTTGCCGGGAAAATCTTTATCCTGATAGTTGGCGGCCGCGCGCAGGAAGATACGGTTATCGATTAAGCGTGATGCATAAATGCTGGTCTGTTGCAATTGTAAAAAATCCCGGTCTGCTAAATCGGCATCGGCTTTGTGATAACTTGCACCGAGCGTTACTAAACGAAGATCATAACTTGCATCGACGAATAATTGCTGAATCGCCAAATCAAAATCGTCATTGTCTTGATAACTCTTGGTGAGATAGGAGTAACCACCTTTTAAATCCAATTTTTCGTTTGCTTTCCAGCGTCCGTTGAAACGTGCATTTAATATCCTTGCCCAATCACTCTCGGTTGAATATTGGTCCAGTTCGATGACTCCCAGATTGGAATCGTATTCTGCACCTGCCTCAAGGCGAATGCTGCCTTCAGGCGATGCTGCGAGAAGGGGATGCGCAAAGCCAACTGCACTTAGAATGAATGGTAAATAGAATTTTTTTTTCACGATAATATACTCCACCTGAAATGTTACAGCGGTTGCGTGCAGGAAATATTTTCAATCAATTGCATAGGGGAAAAATAGCAAAGGCGCCGAAGCGCCTTTTCTTTATAGCCCTAATCCCAAGCTATTGTTCAATGCCGTTGTCACGGTATTTTGCACGGTAGATTCAACCGTGTCCTCAATGGTTGCCTGGATGGTATTGTTGATTGTGTTGTCAATGGAACTGGTGACGGTGCTTTGTACATTTTGTTGCACGTCGGTAGCAATCAATGAACTTACTTGATTGGTGACAGCATCATTGATCGTTGAATTGACACTCGCCAAACTATTTTCAATTTGCGCATTTACAGCACCAGCAACACTGGTTGATGCAGCTAATGCCTGGTTGAGACCATTGTCAATTTCAGCTGCTGTCTGATCACCGCTGTTGTTCAATGCATTAGTTGTTGCGTTTAACCGATCAACAGCTTTTTGTGTTTCAAGTGAACTATTTCCGGTAATGGAAATGGCGCTGGATAAACTATTGGATGCGGTTACCGCTGTATTATCAGTGCCGTTATTGTCCGGATTGGTTTCGTCCTGCGCTGCGTTTTCTTGCGTGTTGTTATCTGTTGCCGCTTGTTGTTGCAATAAACCGGAAAGCGCAACTGATCCTGATTGAGTGTTGGTTTGCGCACTGAGCGATGTTTGCGAATTTGCATCGGCAGCTACGCTGTAGGAAATATCACTTGCCCAGCTAATTGATGATGCGAGTGTGCAAATGGTGATAAATAACAGTTTATGTTTCAAGGTTTGATTTTTCATAGGGAGTGCCTCTTTGGTTTAGTTAACTTACAACCTGTTAACGGTCGGGGCTTTGGTTTTATTCCCGCTAAATAAAAATATTTTTTAGCAAATAAAAAAGCCGCATCAAATAAATTGATGCGGCTTTGTGGTTGGTTCTCTAGAGGCTTTTGTTATCTATAACTTTTCTGGTATTAGCAGCCCAAATTACCTGGGCCGGCGCTGGTGCCGAGAATATTCAGGAAGCGCTGATATTCATTAATCCGGCTTTGTACTTGGCCAGGGTTACCGCCGTTGCATTCGATCGAGCCATTGATCGTGCGGATGGTCTCACCAAAGCCAAAGTTACCGACCATTGAATCATGCGCAGGACGGTAGCCAGCACCGGCTTGAGTCATCCAGAACCAGATTGCAGTCTGCCAGGCGACAGTGGCGTTTTGTGATACCAGATCAGGATTGGCGCGCAGGTCGAGCCCCAGGGCTGCGCCCGCTGCGCAGTAGTTGCCGTTCCAGCTAAGCTGGATCGGGCCGCGTCCGTAATAGCGTTTACCGGGAGCGCAAGGGCAGGTGGCCGGATTGTTATCCCAATCGCCGCAATATTCACCTTGGGCTATTTCGGTGATGTGTACCAAACCACCCGTTTCATGGGAGAAGTTGGCCAGTGCCGCAGCAGCTTCGCGCTTTTTAGCTGCCAGATCACCGGTACCTGCAAACGCGGGATAGGTTTTGGAGGCAGCAACCAAGCCAGCGTAGGTATAGAAGCTATTGCGGCGGGGGAACATCTGGTTGAACTGCGATTCGCTGACTACTGCGGCAAATCCGGTATTGCCGGAGGAGATCGGACGCACAATGATTGATGAGGTGCGGTCGTTGAAGTTGCTGAGGCAGGTGTTATCGCCGGACACTACTACCGATGCACCGCTGTAGTCCCAGTTGTCGAAAAGCACTGCTTCATAGCCAGCCGCGACTTTGACCGAGGAGATGGCGTCATTGCGCGCGCCCATCGAGGTCATCACGTTGCCGTCAAACGAACCGGTGTTAAAGCCTCTAAACCAGCCGCCGTAATTACAGTGTTCATAGACGGTCAGCAGGCCGGTTGTGTTGCCGCCGCCATTGGATACCACTTCAATCCAATTGAAATTCCAGCCGCTGGTTTTGGCAAAAACCCCCAGGTTGTAGGTGCCCGCATTGATATTCACAGTGCGAGAGACGGTAGTCCAATTCTGCCAGCCCCCGGTCGCGGGGATGCTGAAATCACCCAGGATAATGCTGCCGCCGTTGAGGTCGACCGCAGCCGTTGCACCCGATGGACTCGCAACGCGCATACGGATGGTATAGCTGCCGGAGGTGGGAATTGAAAGTCCGCCATAAACCAACCACTCGTTCGGTTCAATCCAGCCGACATTGTAGCCACCGCCGGAATCGGTAGTTGCCTCTATATCTACGTTGTCGTTGCGGAATACGCCGCCGGTGTTGCCCGGGGTGGTATCAAAGAAGTTGGTGTAATTTTCCGCTTGATAAACCACGGCATGACCAGGGGCGGCCAGCGCCGCCAGAAGCAGGCATCCGGGAATCCCCAGCCGGCATTTTTGTAAACCTGTCAATAGATTGCGCATTGTTATTATCCTCAGGGTTGATGGCGCCTATCCCGAATTCGGATGAGGGCATTGCGATAAATCAGGATACTTTTTAAGAGGTATCGGTCGGGGTGATAGCCGTTGTAACGGTCATTATTATGAGCAGAAGGTTCGTCCCCGGCGTTGCAAAAACCTGTTGCAGTGGGAGGCAACAGGATGTGTTTTTTGCTCGCTGGTCAGATCATTAAATAATCGCCGCGCGATAGCCAGTCCCAGTTTGGGTTTGCGGTTAACTGCGACTTATTGACCAAGGTGCGACTTTTATTTGATTTTAGTGAAGGCGGATCGCAGAAAAAACTCGAACCCGCTGTGCAATTTTTAAGCGCATATGAGTTGGTCTTTATCGAGCTTAAAAAAGGTGCGGCCCCCCTATTTTGACGACAGGATCACCTGCACCCAAAACCGCTGTAGTTCAACTCCCTGCTCCAGAATAAAGCAGCCTTCTCGTTGTGCAGGTTCGATTTTTCTTCTTGGTGATTAACACTTGGGTAGAAAGTGCGGGTTTACCACGGAATGTGACCGGTTACGCACATTTATGGCGCATTAAATTTTATTTTGGGGCGCGAAAAACTTTCACAATTGACGGGTTAAATATCCTGTTTTTGTAAATTATTTTCTTTTCAGTTCATTTTTTTGGTGATAGCCTATAAAAAATGATCGTTTTTTCTGCTTTTGATGAGAAAAAAGCATGTATAAAGAAAATAATTTACAAAAAATGCTAACCGAAAGAGTACTTAACCCAACCGGTAAAGGCTTGGGTGACGTAGGTTCCCATCTGCCTATTACTGAAACCGCCCAATTGGGGTGGAATCTCTTGCAGGAGGACGTGAGTTTGCCTGTTGCGGTACTTGGTAACAACCGCATACAACATAACCTTGAGTGGATGAGATCCTTTATCAGCACCTATGGGCTGAAACTCGCACCTCATGGCAAAACCACCATGAGTCCGGCACTGTTTCATCAACAGCTTGCCCATGGTGCCTGGGGTATCACCCTGGCGACTGCACCCCAAGTGCAAGCCGCTTACCATTTTGGTGTGCGCCGCGTGATCATGGCCAACCAATTGGTTGGTCGCGCCAATATGGCAATTATCTCCCGCCTGCTGCAAAACCCCGGGTTCGACTTTTTTGTCATTGTCGATTCGGCGGCTAATGTAGAACAGTTAGGTCAATTTTTCGCCCAGTCCGGCCAACGTTTGAACCTGCTGCTGGAATTGGGTGTTGATGGTGGCCGTACCGGCGTGCGCAATGAGCAGGATCGCGTGGCGGTGCTGGATGCGATTACGCGTTACCCGAAATCCCTCGCGTTGGCAGGTATTGAGGTCTATGAAGGTGTGCTTAAAGACGAAGTGGCGATCCGCGAGTTCCTCCGTCGCGCAGTACGCGAGTTGATGATCCTGGAGGCCAATAGCCAGCTAACCAGCGATACGGTGATTCTCACTGGTGCCGGCTCCGCCTGGTTCGATTTGGTCGCCGAGGAGTGGACCACGCTGGACATAGGTCGCCCGCTCGATATCATCCTGCGCCCTGGCTGTTACCTCACCCATGATGTGGGCATCTACAAGGCCGCCGAAGCGCGTATCCACGCCAGTAACCCCGTTGCCCGCTCCATGCAGACCAGTTTGCTACCTGCGCTGCAATTGTGGGCCTATGTGCTCTCCATCCCCGAGCCCGGCCTTGCCATCCTCGGCCTTGGCAAGCGCGATGCTGCGTTTGATGCTGGCCTGCCTATTCCTGCTATGCACTACCGTCCCGGCAGCGAAACGCCTGTTACCGCACCTGCTGATTGGCAGCTCACAGCGATGATGGATCAACACGCGTTTATGGAAGTCGCCCCCGATGCCGATGTGCAAGTAGGCGATATGCTCGCGCTGGATATTTCCCATCCCTGCCTGACCTTCGATAAGTGGCGTCAGTTGTTGGTGGTCGACGATAACTACACGGTGATCGATGCCGTGGAAACGTTTTTCTAAGGGGCGATGATGGAACAGATGCTCAGCCCCGGCCATTGGCTTCTTGTATACGCCGCCATCAGCATTATCGCGCTGGTGTTGTTGATTGCGCGTTATCGCCTCAACCCGTTTATCACGCTCACCCTGGTGTCGCTTGGCCTGGGTTTGATGGCCGGCATTCCCGCCAAGGACGTGGTGTTTGTATATGAAGCCGGTGTGGGTAAAACCCTCGGCCATATCGCGCTGGTTGTTGCGCTCGGCACCATGCTCGGAAAAATGATGGCCGAGTCCGGTGGTGCCGAACAAATCGCGCGCACCATGATTCGTTGGTTCGGTGAAAAAAATGTGCACTGGGCGATGGTGTTTATCGCGTTCCTTGTGGGCTTTCCGATTTTTTTCGAAGTGGGTTTTGTTTTATTAATTCCCATCGCGTTTAACGTTGCGCGCCGCACCGGCACATCCATGTTGTTAGTTGGCTTGCCGATGGTGGCGGGTTTGTCAGTTGTACATGGCCTGGTGCCGCCGCATCCGGCAGCGATGATTGCCGTGGGTGAATATCAAGCGAACGTTGGCCGCACCATTTTCTACGCATTGTTGGTGGGAATTCCAACTGCGATTATTGCCGGACCAATCTTTGCAAAATGGATTGCGCCACGTATTCAATTGCCTGCGGTGAATCCGTTGGAAGAGCAATTTATCAACGTGGATATTGAACGCCAATTGCCGGGTTTTGGCATCACCCTTGCGACAATTTTGTTGCCAGTATTTTTAATGTTGTTAGGTGGTTGGGCAAATTTGATTGCTGCGCCTGGCACAGCGCTAAATGATTTTCTTTTGTTTATCGGCAATTCCGTTGTTGCATTGTTGATTGCAACTCTGGTGAGTTTTTACACGCTCGGTATCGCACGCGGATTTAATCGCGACAGCATTTTGAAATTCAGTCACGACTGCCTTGCACCAACTGCGGGTATTACATTGTTAGTGGGTGCAGGCGGTGGTTTGAATCGCATTTTAGTTGAGGCGGGAATTGCCAAAGAAATTGTCGCTTTCTCATCGGATATGGCATTAACACCGCTGATGATGGGCTGGTTGGTTGCGGCATTAATGCGCATCGCAACAGGTTCCGCAACCGTGGCGATGAGCACTGCAGCAGGTATCGTTGCGCCGATTGCGATAGCGGCAAATTACCCGCATCCCGAGTTGTTGGTCATTGCGACCGGTGCGGGCTCACTGATTTTGTCGCACGTCAATGACGGTGGCTTTTGGTTGATCAAAGAATATTTCAATATGACCGTTACCCAGACGTTAAAAACCTGGACGGTGTTGGAAACAATCATTTCAGTTGTTGCGCTCGCATTTGTTTCATTGATTGCCGCATTTATCTAAATAGATTCCGGAAAACCTTATGACGGCTTTGTTCGATATTGTGTATCACATGCGTGCCAGTCGGGATCGTCTTTCAGCGACTGAGCAAAAAGTAGCTGATGCCATTTTGGAAGATATCGCTTTTGCAGCGGCTGCAAGTATCGACCAGCTTGCAATAAAAGCGGCAGTAAGTATCGCCACTATTTCGCGTTTTGCCAAAGCCGTCGGCTGTGACGATATTCGCGATTTGAAATTAAAACTGGCGCAAGCGAGTGCAGTAGGAACCCGTTTTTTGGCTGAAGTGCCAGCGGTGGAAGAGAGTGCTTTTTATGCGCAAATTTGCAGTGATGTGGAGTCCACTTTGCGCGCAAACCTTGCGCGTTTTGTCGAGGAAGATTTTCGTACCGCCGCCGGATTGTTAAATTCAGCGCGTTTGATTTATGTCGGTGGTATGGGCGGCGGCTCAACCATGCTGGCCGAGGAAGTGCAATTTCGTATTGCACGCTTGGGCAAAGCAGTGACTGCTTATCATGACCCGGTGCTGTTGCGCATGTTTGCGGCAACGCTTACAGAAAAAGACGTATTGGTGCTGTTATCTGTGACTGGTGTGACACCGGAAATGTTGGAAGTTGCCGATATTGCGCGCGAATACGGTGCGCAAATAATTGTGTTCACATCGAGCAATTCACCTTTGGCAGGTAAAGCCAATATCGTGTTGCCTGTGGTAACGGAGGAGACCGATTTTATTTATAAGCCATCGGCATCGCGTTACGGAATGTTATTGGCGATCGATATTCTTGCAACTGAATTGGCGCTTGCGCGAAAAACGGAAAGCAAAGAATTATTACGTCGCGTGAAATTTGCACTGGATGAATATCGTGGCGGTGACAACCGTTTACCACTAGGCGATTAATTTATTTTAATCAAAGATCTATTAAAAGTGTGACCGGGGAGCCCTTGGGTGAAGTTTGATTTAATTATTCGCAATGCGCAGATTGTTGATGGCACTGGTGAACCAGGCTACAGCGCTGACCTCGCCATTAGCGGTGGCAATATTGCCGCAATAGGTGATCTGTCGGCAGCCGATGCAATTGCTGTGCGCGATGCGCAAGGATTGGTATTGGCTCCGGGCTTTATCGATGTGCATACACATGATGATTTGCAGGTAATCCATGCGCCGCAAATGTTACCAAAAATTTCCCAGGGAATTACTACGGTGATCGTCGGTAATTGTGGCATCAGTGCCAGCCCGGTGACATTAATTAGTAATTTACCTGACCCAATGAATTTGCTGGGAGCACCGGAAGATTTTACCTACGCTGATTTCGCCAGTTATAAACATGCAGTAAACAAGGCGCAACCTGCAGTCAATGTGGCGGCATTAATTGGACACACCGCATTGCGCAATAATCACATGGACCGTTTGGATCGCGCTGCCGACGACAATGAAATCGAGTTAATGCGTGTGCAGTTACGTGAGTCGTTAAAAGAAGGCGCTCTGGGTTTGTCATCCGGGCTGGCTTATGGTTCGGCTATCGCCAGCACTACTGATGAAGTTAAAAAATTAGCAGAAGTGTTAAATGAAACAGGTGCAGTTTATACCACACACTTGCGCACCGAGTTCAATGAAATCATTTCTGCTTTAGGTGAGGCTTTTGAAATTGGCGAGCACGCCAAAGCGCCGGTTATTGTGTCGCACTTGAAATGTGCTGGTGCAGGTAATTGGGGTCGCAGTGGCGAAGTGTTAAGAAAATTGGAATCGGCTGCGGAACAGCACCCGGTTGGTTGCGATTGCTATCCCTACAGCGCTAGTTCATCAACATTGGACTTGCAGCAAGTCACTAGCGATTTCGATATTGTTATTACCTGGAGTGAACCACACCCGGAACAAGGTGGGAAAAAATTGGCGGATATCGCCAATGAGTGGAATTTGAATTTGCTGGATGCTGCAAAAAAATTGCAACCGGCCGGAGCGGTTTATCACGGAATGAGCGAACAGGATGTGCAAAAAATTCTTGCGCATCCGCTGACGATGGTTGGCTCAGATGGTTTGCCCGTTGATCCTCTGCCACATCCGCGTTTGTGGGGTGCTTTTCCTCGTGTGCTGGGACACTACAGTCGCGATTTGAAATTATTCAGTTTGCCAGAGGCGATCCGCAAAATGACACGAATGTCTGCTGATCGTTTTGGTTTGGATGATCGCGGCCGCATCGCTGTTGGTGCTGCTGCAGATTTGGTTTTGTTTGACCCGATAAAAGTGAAAGATGCCGCAACATTTACCCAACCGCAACAATTGGCGGAAGGTATTGAAGCTGTATGGGTAAATGGCATTTTGAGTTATGCACAAAAAACAGTAACCGGAGCGCGCGCGGGAAAATTTTTAGCAAGACAACGCGATTTGCGCGTTGGGTTTTACTGATTGGATCGCATGAAGTTCTAGCAGGATGAATTCCGTTATTTGCTCGGAGACTGTCACCCGCATGGATGTGGGTGACGACTGGGGATGTTTCACGGCGTGTCTCAGAGTGAATAGCGGAGTTCATCCAGCGCATATTAAAAGGTAGAAAAAATGTCAGATATAAAACGTTACGGTGTTGAAGGTGGTAAAGGTACTGGTGGACAACATTTACCATTTGCCCGCGCGGCAGGAGCTGATGGTTGGTTGTTTGTATCCGGTCAGGTTCCGATGATTAACGGCGAAATAATCGACGGTGGAATTGTTGCGCAATCGCACCAAACCATTAAGAACGTGCTGGCCATTTTAGCCGAGGCCGGTTATGGCCCGGAACATGTTGTGCGCTGCGGTGTATGGCTCGATGATCCACGGGATTTTATGTCGTTCAACCGCGTATTCATGGAATATTTCGGCGCTAATCCACCGGCGCGTGCATGCGTTGTATCCAGCATGGTAGTGGATTGCAAAGTAGAAGTAGATTGTGTTGCCTACAAAAAACCTTAAATAATTAGAAAACGTTTATGAATAAATACTTATTGTTAATCACCTGCTTGTTATGTTCAGTTTGGGCGAGTGCACAAACTGAACAATTGCCATTGATGCCTTACCCGCAATCGGTAGAGCGTCAGCAGGGACAATTGGTATTAAATGGTACTTTATATTATGCAGTGGAAGGCAAGAAACCTGCTGCACTTAAAAGTGTTGTAAAAGATTTCGGTGCGCGTATCAAGAAGCAGACTGGGCAATCCCTCCGGTTGAAGGAAGCTGCAGTCGCTAAAGCTCAATTAATTATCCGCGTCGAAGATGCAGAACCAATATCAAATCATATTGATGACTGGAATGAATCTTACCAACTCAATATCACCGCAACCAAAATAGAATTGGATGCCAGGCAGTTGATGGGTGCCCAGCGTGGATTGGAAACTTTATTGCAATTAGTCGGTACCAGCGCAAAAATTCAATTGCCATTAGTCACTATTAATGATCAGCCGCGTTTCAAGTGGCGTGGTTTGTTATTAGATACATCAAGACATTTCTTTTCGGTTGCAACCATCAAGCGCCAGATAGATGCAATGGCCGCTGCCAAATACAATATTTTTCACTGGCATATAACGGACGACCAAGGCTGGCGTTTGGAAACAAAAAGTTATCCAAAGCTGCACAAGCTTGCATCTGATGGTGAGTATTACACGCGCAAACAAATTCGCGATATTGTTGCCTATGCACAGGCGCGCGGAATACAAGTACTGCCAGAAATTGATATGCCTGGCCATGCCAGTGCTATTGCGGTGGCTTATCCGGAATTAATGTCTGCGCCCGGTCCATATGCAATGGAATATCGCTGGGGAGTGCATAAACCTACATTAAATCCAGCGAATGAAAAGGTATACGAATTTGCCGATGCAATCATCGCTGAGGTGGTCGAGTTATTTCCTTTTGAATATTTGCATATTGGTGGTGATGAGGTTGATCCCGAACATTGGAATACCAATCCGGCAATAAAATCTTTTATGCAAACGCAGAATCTGAAAGATCACCGTGCTTTGCAAGCCTATTTCAATCAACGCTTGCAGAAAATTTTACAGAAACACCAGCGCAAAATGATTGGCTGGGATGAAATCCAACATAAGGATTTGCCCAAGGATATTGTCATCCATTCATGGCGCGGGCCGGATGGCGTGAGCGATGCAGCTAGCCATGGTTTCCAATCGATTTTATCAACGGGTTATTATTTGGATCAGGCGCAAACTGCTGCGTATCACTATCGTAATGATCCTATTCCGCCAAAACCGGTAGAGGTTATTGATGTGGCGGAAAATGAAACAATTAACAGTTGGCGCTTTGAAATGCCGCGTAAGCGTGGCAGACCTGTTACTGGTACATTTACCTTTATCGGTGACGATAAAAATATTCGCCAGGCATTTGTTGATTTCACCGGGAAATCCCGCCGCGACGTTTTGCTTAAGCATTACACAAAAGAAAACGCAGTATTTGCATTGGATACCTGGATGGGCCCCGTTGAGTTCCGGGTGAATTTTGCTGCAGATAAAATATCTGGCGATGCCTTTGTTGGTAATACACCTTATGCAATCAGCGGTGAGAAAATTAATAATAACTTTTCTTTACCAAATGATGAAAAAACAGCAAAAAATAATGCACAAAAAAAGTTACCTAAAACAGAGTTTGTGGCTCATTTGAGTGCACAACAGGAGTCATTAATTCTTGGTGGTGAGGCCGCACTTTGGGCCGAGATAGTTGATGAGCAAAGCATTGACCTGCGTTTGTGGCCGCGTGCATTTATTGTTGCAGAAAGGCTCTGGTCGGCGCGGGATTTGCAAGATGAAAATAGTATGTATGTGCGGGCGAATTCCGTTGAAGTGTGGGCAGAAAAATCGACTGGTTTATTGCATCGTCACCAACAACTTATTGCATTGCAAAAGTTGGCAGGTAAAAACGATATAACACCATTTAAAATATTTGCCGAAGCTTTGGAGCCTGCGCATTACTATCATCGTCAACATGAGAAATCGGCTTACGAAACCTATTCCAAAACCGATCCACTTAATCGATTGGTGGATGCATTACCCGCAGAAAATGAACATCTGCGACAATTTAACCAGCGTCTGGATGCCTGGTTAAGAAATCCGCAAGTTAATGCGGATTATTATGCGCTTCGTGCAGAGTTTGAACGTTGGGCAAGTAATCGAGCTGCGCTGCAACCCGTGCTGGAGTTGCATCCGGAGTTGATATCACTGGCTGACAAAACAGATCTTGTTGCTCGCACAGGTTTGGAGTTGCTTGATAAGCGTGTAAAAACGTCCGCGCTTATGCAAAACGATCGCATAAAGGTAATGGATTTGATCCGGCAAGCACAAAAACTGGATCAGGAATTGGTTGTTGCAGCAGCCTCTTCGTTGGAAAAAATCATGAGTTCATTTACTCCACCCTGACCAATGCATTGCGCTGGTCGGGAAAATTGTAAATACGATTGACAACGTTGTCCTGCTGGATGTAAGTTGGTGATGCCAGAAGCTCGATCTTTTGGTTCAGGTGACGAAGAATAATTCAAGGTGCGTAGTACCAGATAACCCCGGGAGCTGTTGCAAAGTTGGACTCTTAAAAGCGCCGTAATTATAACGGCATGAGTCTGCGGCATCAGTAATGGTTATCACTACGTTAAATATAAATACGTTATCTATGATGACCTGCGCTATCGGTAGACTGATATGGTTGAAGTAGCACTGTTTAATATCAATGATATTTCGCTGTTGTTCAGCGGTTTTCTCGCATTGGTTCTCGCGTGCCTGTTGCTCTTCTCGCAGCAACAAGGAAGGATCAAACAAACATATTGGCATTTGTTGGCACTGTTCTTTTTCCTGGGTGCCTTGCGTACGTTCGATACGCTGTTGTACTGGAATATTAACGTGCGCGATACATTGTCATTGGTATCGGCTAATTTTTTCTTTTTATTTGGTTTTGTTTTCTTTCTGCAAGGGCCTTTGTTGTTTTGGTTTACACGTGCTGCCATTTTCCGCGATTTTGCCTTAACTCGCCGTGATGCCTTGCACTTGATACCGGCCCTCTGTTATCCGTTTTACATTTACCAGATTTTTCACCGGTTGCCGGCAGAACAAAAAATGCAATATGTGCATGACTGGGCACATGTCATTAATGATCCTTATTTTGAGGCCTTAATTTGGGCTCAGCGTTTGGCTTTGTTTGCGTACAGCTTGTTATGCGTCTATCAGTTGCATCAATACATGCATCACTTGCGTGCACATCACTGCGAACTGAATAAAGTGGATTTGCATTGGCTGAAGTTATTGGTGGTGGGGTTTTTCCTGATTAATTGCTGGACAGCTCTCACATTGATAGATACACGGTTTATTAACCTGGTAAGTGCCGAGTTCCTCGGTGAATTCGAAAGCCATTTCTATCTGATCTATATGAGTGTGTTGGTAGTTTACCTGTTGAAAAACTCCAGTGGTTTTTCTGATATTCAGGTAGAGCACACCATTGCGCCCGAACCTTCGCCTGAAGAGCCGCAGCAGCAGCTGGTAGAAAAATTGACTGATTTTATGGAGCAGAACAAGCCCTATCTGGAGCCGCATATTACGGTTGAGCGGTTGGCGATTAAATTAAATGTCTCGCCCAAATTATTGTCCTGCACTATTAACAATCAGATGCATATGAATTTTTTTGAGCTGATTGGGACCTATAGGGTTGCAGAAGCGAAGAAGCGTTTGGCGGATTCTGAGCTGCGTCAAAAGCCGATCAGCGAGATTATGAAAAGCTGCGGATTCAATAGTAAATCTGTCTTCAACCAGGCATTTAAGAAAACCGTTGGTGTAACGCCGAGTCATTATCGACAACAGCATTTGCATTAATGCAGTGTGATCAAAGTAAGACGTTTGGTAGTTTGGGTTTGCCGGTAGCGCAGGTTTTGATGGGGCTGGTATTAATTCAGCCTTATTACAAAATTAGGTGTAATGAGTTAAGCGGTGGAGTACCTGTGATAAACATCATTCAACATACGACTAAATTGTTTGTTCAGCGCTTGGTATTTTTGCTGGGCGGCTTTGCGCTGTGCGCAGGCCCAATTCATGTTTGGGCGGGTAGTGCGATAGCGGAAACCAAAGTTATTGGTTATATCGCCAGCTTTACTGATATGAAAGCAGCTATTGATAAAACCGATTTAAGCAAACTTACCCATATCAATCTGTCGTTCACCAATCCCAATGGGCAGGGCAAGTTGGTGGATAACGGAGTAATGACCTGCATGCCGGGAGCGAGTGGTGGCAATGTCAGTGCTGCGGATGTCCGTTATGTCATCAATAGAGCGCAAGCTGCTGGCGTAAAAGTATTGGCATCGGTAGCCGGTGGCGTAATTCCTACTTGTTCAGGCAATTGGGAAACCTTATTGCAACCGGCTAATCGCCAGGTATTGGTCGATAATCTGATTAGTTTTATGGAAGAATTCGGGTTGGACGGAATTGATGTTGATATCGAAGGCGCAGTGCTCACCAGTATTGATAACGCTGGCAACTACACTCCGTTTATCCAGTCGCTTTCGGCGCAATTGGTCGCGCGGCAAAAATTGTTAACCTGTGCAACGGCATCTTATGTTGGCGGCATGATTCCAATTTCATCGATTCCGTATTTTGATTTCGTCAACATTATGTCGTACGACGCAATCGGCCCGAGTTGGGGACAGGCAGGTAATCAGCATTCTACTTATGCCATGGCTGTTGATCATGTCAACATCTGGAAAAACCGCGGCCTGACCAAAGAGCAACTGGTGTTGGGCGTCCCTTTTTACGGTTACGGTTTCGGCACTTACAAATCCGATTACACTTACGCCAGTATTCTCTCCGAATTTGGTGCCGATGCTGCAAATAAGGATTTAATCGGCAGTGCTTGTGCCGGTTGTAATTACATCACTTATAACGGTGCAGCGACTATCAAAGCCAAAACCAAACTCGGCCTGGAGCAGGGCTCGGGTATTATGATTTGGGAATTGTCGCAAGACGCGAGTGGTGCAAATAGCTTGCTAAATGTAATTGATACTGAAATCAAACTCGCATCATCAACCAACTCATCCGCTGCAACTTCTATGGCAACTTCATCTGAGGCGGCAAGTTCACTTGCACCTGTTGCGTCCTCAATTGCGGCATCTTCTGTTGCAACAACTGATAAAAAATCATCGGGCGGTTCGGGCGGTTCGGGCGGTATAGGCTTTTGGGAAATTATTATGCTTTCTTTGTTAGCAATGCTGTCGCTGCATTGTTTCGGCAATGGACAAATTTATTACAGTAATTTAGGTAAGTAAAAATACAGTTTTCCAGTCGGCGCGTAGTGCGGCGATTGCTAATTAGTCATGCGAACTATAATGCATGAAATGAAGAACATTGGTTATTGCTGCACGAGGGTCCACAAGATCCGTAGTTAGTAACTTTTGTAACAGCGCCCACTTGCAGTAGCGATTTTTCGCAAAAAGTTCGACTTTTGGTAAAAAAGAGTCCTATTTTTTTTGGCATATAGAATCACAAAAAGGCGGGTGTTAAATTCGGACATTGTTCCGTTTTTAAAAAAAAAGAGGAGTAGAGAGTATTTTGTCGGCGTTTCGTGTTGGGATGAATAAAACTGAAGCGTGTTTCGCATGTACAAAGTAGATGGAGTGTTCATTGAAATACGTGCAGCAGTCTCCCGCGATCGTTTCAATGAGTTTAATACGAGAGAAAACAACTAAGGGGTTGGATATGTTTAAAAGTAAAAACAACATGACAGAAATGTCGAGCAAAGGATTTAAAAGATCCTTGCTTGCAGTATCAATTATGGCTCTGAGCGTGCCGTCGTTTGCACAAACCGCCCAGACTGAAAACCTTGAAGAAGTTGTTGTTACCGGTATGCGTACCAGTATCAATAGCGCGCAGGAAATCAAGCGTAATGCAGACACGGTAAAAGATGTAATTACTGCATCGGATATCGGTGCATTGCCGGATAAATCCGTTACTGAAGCATTGCAGCGCGTTCCTGGTGTAACCATTGAGCGTTTTGCATCATCCAGCGATCCTAAGCACTATGCTGACGAAGGTACTGGTGTATTGGTGCGTGGTCTTGATCGCGTGCGTTCAGAAGTGAATGGTCGTGATGCTTTCAGTGCTAATCCATGGGGCGGCTTAAGCTATGAAGACTTCCCGGCAGAATTGTTGGGTGCAGTGGAAGTTGTTAAAAACCAAACTGCTGATCTGATCTCTGGTGGCATAGCAGGTACTGTTAACCTGATGACTCGCAAACCATTTGACTCAGATAAGCGTATAATCTCTTTCAACGCTAAAGCTAATTATGGTGATTTTCGTGAGGAAGTAACCCCTTCATTTTCTGCCTTATTCGCTGACAGTTGGGAAACTAGTGCCGGTAAATTTGGTTTCTTGATTGCGGGTTCACAATCTGAATATGAGACTCGTGGTGACGGCGTTGGTTTGGGTAACTATCACAGCCGTGGTGTGCTGGATACTTTCTCTTATGATGAGTGGGGTACACCTTCTCCTGGTGTTATTGCAGGTCAGTATTCTCATCCTTGTATTCCTGGTGATCCGGGTTGGCGTGCATGTAGTCCTGCACAACTTAGCGATGGAGCAGGCCAGTACGACGCGGAAGATGCCTCTGCTTACGTACCGCCATACGAAGCACAAGCACTTGAAGGCCAACCTGATGGCGTGACATGGTATGCACCAGCAAACTATCACATTAGCTCCGCTGAAAATGATCGTGAGCGTACTGGTTTTACCACATCGTTACAGTGGGCGAACGTCGACGAAACTATTACTGCAACGCTGGAGCACATCAACTCTAAAGCATCTCTGGAATGGCGCGAACGCGTGATCGCATCTGGCGACCGTGGGTTCCTGGCGTTTGTGCCTAATGCTGTTCAGTGGTTTGACGAATCTGAAGATGGACGGCCATTGACAGTGAATGACCGTGGTTTCCTGACCTCGGGCGTTGGTATCTCTGACGCGCCGGATATGCCGCTGCAATTTCGTTCTCGTTATAACTACAACGAAAATACCGTAGAAGATACCTCATTCAACCTGACCTTGAAGCCAACGGATCGTTTAACCGCGTCGTTTGATTATCAGCATGTTGATTCCGAGCAAATTGTCCATAACTACGGTTTAACTTCTCGCATTAACGGCAATCAAACCAAAGTCAATGCGCCGTTCTTTATGGATTTAAGAGGTTCTACTCCAACATTCGAGTACTTGAATGAAAATGTGTCCTATCCAGCGGACGTTGCTGCGAACACCAATCCAATCTTGCGTTTAGCGAGTGGTATGCAACAGGAGGTCCACTCTACCGCTAAATCTGACAGCGTTAAATTAGATCTTCAATACGAATTTGACGGCATTTTGACTGCAATAAAAACGGGTGTTTATTATTCTGATAAAGACCTGACTATTGGTGATACCGAGTACGAAGGCTGGCAAGCGCTGGGTACTCCATGGAACGCGCAAGATTCTTATAACGCATCACCGCAAGTGGCCCCACAGTTGTTTGAGCGTGTTAGTTTTGCTGATCAGTACAACGGTAAGGTTGTAAAAGGCGATTACAACAGCTTCTTGTTCCCCAGTATGGACTTGACTAAAAACTATATCCAAACCCTGCGCGATGGTTGTGGTACCTGGAGTGCATTGGGTAACGCAATGGATGGCAGTGGTGGATGTGCCCTTCCATATGAAGACCTTGAAGATCGCGTTAATAGCCACTTTGCACCTCGACACTTGAGTTCAACCAATGAAGAGCGCACCGAGTTTTATGTTCGTGGCGACTTTGACTTTGCTGACTTGATAGTACCAGTAAAGGGTAACATTGGTTTGCGCTATGTGAACTACCAACTGAAATCAACGGGTGCTGTGACACTGCCGGCAACGTCCAGACGCGGTACAGATCCGACTCAATCCTTGTATCAAGTCATGCAATCGAAATATCCAAGCCTGTTTGCCCTGGCATCAGGTGAAGCTATTCCAAGCACTGTTAATGGTACCGATTACGACACAGTATTGCCGAGTTTAAACCTGAGTTTTGGTGTGGCAGATGATGTTGTTGTTCGCTTTGGTGCATCCAAAGGACTTTATTACCCCAGTCTGTTGGATACCCGTAATAGTATGGTTGTGAGCTTGGATTACACCGAAGTTCTGCAAAAACCGAGTGAACAGAAAGATGATAACCCGGCAAATGCGACCTATAACCCGGTTATTGATTTGAAAGACATTGAAATCAGTGCTAATGCGCGTAATGCCTACTTGGAGCCTGAGGAGTCAGTTAACTTTGACTTAAGTACTGAATGGTACTTTGCAGAAGCAGGTTCGTTATCAGTCGGTTTATTCCATAAAGAACTGGATAACATTATCCGTAACAAGCAATTCAGCTTGGATCTTGATTACACAGGTACTAATTACCCGATATCAGCATACGGCCCGGATAATACCGGTTCCGGTACTATCCGCGGCGTTGAGTTCTCTTACTCACAGTTCTATGATTTCTTGCCTGGTGCTTGGAGTGGTTTAGGTTTGCAGTTTAACTATACCTATATCGACCAGAACGGATTGGAAGATCCTAATACCAGTCCATCGGAAGATCTTCGCTACAACGGTGCAGGCGTGCCTATCACTGATAATCGCAATAGCTTCCGTGTGTTTACTGGTTTGCCATTGCAAGGTTATTCAGATGAGAACATGAATATCGTTGGTATGTATGAATACAATGATATTTCTTTCCGTCTGGCGTACACCTGGCGTTCCGAGTATCTGTTGACTATACGTGAGTCCGAAGAGTTTGTTCCGGCTTATGCGAAAGCACAGGGTATGGTGGACGCAAGCTTGTATTACACCATTAACGATAACTTGAAAGTGGGTATCGAAGGCAGCAACTTGCTGAATGAAGAGACCAAAACCCAGTATCAATTGAACCAGGCTGGTGATAAGACTGACGCTCTAAGTTTCACGACTGACCGTCGTTATGCATTGAGCCTCCGCGCCACTTTCTAATAGCTGTTTCCTAGAAACAAGCTGATAGAAATGTGTGATTAAAAACGCGCCGCAGTAATGCGGCGCGTTTTTTTAGTTAGACGCTATTTTTAAATTTGCTATTCTTAACTGCTTTGTAATTTTCTATAGTGTAGATACGGGTGCAAAACCTGACCGCACATGGTGAAGATTTTATGGATTCGATTTTACTATGCAAAATAATTTAAGTTCGATTTGTATTGTCGGCGGTGGAACTGCAGGCTGGATGGCTGCCAGTTTGCTGTCTTCCTCGCTACAAGGCACCGGTATAAAAATTACGGTTATCGAATCGCCGGATATTGCCACTATCGGCGTGGGTGAATCGACTGTGCCTTCGATTATTGAATTTTTGCGCGTCTGTCGGATTAATCTTAAAGAATTTGTTGAAGCAACATCGGCGAGTTTTAAGTTGGGAATTCGCTTTGAAGATTGGCTAAAACCCGGCGATCATTACTTTCATCCATTTGGCCGAGTGGGGCAAGATCTGCATGGTTTTGAATTTTATCAGGCATGGTTAAAAACCTGTGCCGATGGACATACTTCTCGCTGGGTTGATCATTCGCCCTGCGCCATCATGGCCGAAAATCATCGCTTTATACTGTGTTCTCCTCAAGAGCGAAACTGGGTATTACGTAATATCGGCCACGCTTTGCACTTCGATGCGATTTTGGTTGCCCGTTATTTACGAGATTTTTCACTGGGCCGCGGTGTTGAGCGAATCGAGGCAACAGTTGATAACGTTATAATTGATGAGCGCCAATTTATTAGTGCATTAGAGTTGAATAACGGTACAACGATTAGCAACGATTTTTTTATAGACTGCACTGGTTTTAAAGGCTTATTAATTGCGGATTCTTTAAAGATTGGCTATGAGGATTGGACACATTATTTACCCTGTAATCGTGCAATTGCTGTACAAGCCACTAATACCGGGGAGCCTCCTCCTTTTACCACCGCTACCGCTCGGGAAGCTGGTTGGACGTGGAAAATTCCATTGCAACATCGTACAGGCAATGGCTATGTTTTTTCCGGCGAGCATTGTTCCGACGACAAGGCCATTGATACTTTATTGAAGACGGTTGATGGTGAATTATTAATTGAACCGCGAGTGATTCCATTTACCACTGGGCGGCGCCAAAAAATATGGCACAACAACTGTTTGTCGGTGGGGCTTGCCTCCGGCTTTTTGGAGCCATTGGAATCTACGGCCATTCATCTGGTGTATAAAACACTGCTTCGCTTTATCAGCCATTTTCCCGATCGGGATTTTGAGCCCCATGTAGAAAAGGCATTTAACCAAAAGATCAACCTCGATTATCAAGAGGTTCGCGATTTTATTATTTTGCATTATTGCACCACCAAGCGTGATGATACGGAATTCTGGCGCTGGTGCCAGAATATGCCTGTGCCCGATTCGTTGAGTGAAAAAATCCACTTGTTTCGCGAGCGTGGCCAGCTAGAGCACAGTTACGGTCAGTTTTTTAGCCAGGATAGTTGGTGTTCAATCCTGGAGGGTATGAAGGTGCGTCCGAAAAAATATCATCCGTTAATGGATGGGTTTGACAGCCAGGGTTTGGCAAAAACGTTGCAAGAGAGTGTGCAAAGTATCTATACAACAGTCATGCAAATGCCAACACACGGTGATTATATCCGGCAGCATTGCGCTGCAAAAAAAGTGATGTAAATGTTGGGTTTTTCCTGACGAGTAACCAATGATATGACGGCCTACAAACAGATTCCTGAGTATCGCGAGCTTCAAGCTCAGCAATTTTTTGAGCAAATAGCGTCCGAACAACAACCTGTGGTTATTCGTGGCTTTGCCCAACATTGGCCACTGGTTGCGGCCGCACAAAAAACGCCGCAGGATTTTGCCACTTACCTGCTGCGTTTTTATACAGGAAAAAAAGCCAGAATTTTTGTTGCGCCACCTGCTGCTAACAAACGTTTTTATTACAACGATGACATGACTGACGTGAATTACATTCGCGGTGAAGAGCGGGTGGATTTGTTTTTGGGGCGTTTGCTGGAATTGATGGATAGAGAAATTTATCCAGCTATCTCCATGCAAAATTCTTTACCCAGTGAAATACTTCCGGGATTGAGTGAGGAAAATAAATCCGACTTTTTCCCCGGTGTGGAGCCGCGCTTGTGGGTTGGTAACGAGGGCATTGTCAGCGCCCACTACGACGGTGCTGATAATATCGCTTGCGTAGTCGCCGGGCGCAGACGTTTTGTACTGTTTCCGCCGGATCAGACCGGCAATTTATATCCGGGTTCGCTCAATTTTACTCCGGCCGGTGCACCGACCAGTATGGTTAATCTACATGAGCCGGACTTTGAGCGTTATCCCCACTTTAAAACTGCATTGGCCAACGCTTACTCTGCAGAGCTTGATCCGGGTGATGCGATTTTCATCCCCATGCTGTGGTGGCATCATGTGGAATCACTGGCAAAAGTGAATGCGTTGATGAATTACTGGTGGAACGGTTCTTCTGCTAAAAGTGCAACATCACCAAGTCCGATTGACAGTTTGAATATCGCATTGTTGGCTATGCGTGATTTAACACCTAAACAACGCAACGCTTGGCGCTACATGTTTGACCATTATCTGTTTAAACAAGGAGTTGACCCAGCTTCTTATATTCCTGAGCATCAGCAGCATATGCTGGGTAAATTATCATCCGAGTATGTAAGAGCTATCAAAGATTACTTTATTGAAAAATTAAAAAAATAGTAGTTATATCAAGCATCCAATGGTGAGTTTATGAATATGACAAGTGAACATCAAAAGCCAAAAAAAATTCTCATTGTTGGTGGCGGTACGGCTGGTTGGATGGCCGCGAATTTAATTGCGTGCCGTTGGAATGATGTCGACGTTTGTCTGTTGGAGTCTAAGGAGATTGGCATTATTGGTGTCGGTGAGGGAAGTACGCCGCACTTGAAATTCTTTTTTGATACTGTAGGCCTGGCTGAATCAGAATGGATGCCTCGCTGTAATGCAACCTATAAAAATGGAATTTCGTTTGCAAATTGGTCGTCTATTCCCGGTTATGAATCCTATTTTCATCCGTTCCCTGCACAAACGGATGACATGCTTACTGTTCCGATTTTTTTTAGCAATATCAACGCACGTATGCAGGGAAATAACGCGAATGCACATCCAGATCATTACTTTTTAGAAACTTATCTTACAAGAGAAAACCTTGGTCCTATACCAAATGAGACGTTCCCGTTTGGTGTTGGCTATGGATATCATTTCGACGCAACTCTCTTGGGGCAATTTCTTGCTGAAAAGGCTGTAAGCAGAGGGGTGAAAAGAATTTTTGGCACCGTAACTGAGGTAGTGCTGGGGCAAAATGGTGCAATAACCTCTGTTAGATTAGATGACGACAGTCTTTTAGAGGCCGATTTTTTTATTGATTGCTCCGGGTTCAAGTCTTTGCTTATGCAAGGTGCATTGAAAACGAGTTATAAAAGTTTTAAAGATAATTTATTTAATAACGCGGCAGTTGTGATGCCGAGTGCAATATCGGAAACTATTCCACCAGAGACAAGATCAACTGCATTGTCGAATGGTTGGGCATGGAAGATTCCGTTAACCAACCGTTTTGGAAATGGTTATGTGTATAGTACTGATTACATCACACCAGATCAGGCCGAAAAAGAATTAAGGCAGCATTTGGGGTTACTCGATAGCGATACCGCAGCCAGGCATCTTCAGATGAAGGTCGGACGTGTTGAAAAACATTGGGAAAAAAATTGTGTGGCAATAGGGTTGTCTCAAGGATTTATTGAGCCATTGGAGGCCACTGCACTTGCGCTTTCGCTTGAGACTATTACACGTTTCATGAAGCATTTTGAAAATGGGTCTTATACCAATAAATTTGAAGAAATCTTTAACAAAGAAATTAATGCAAAATTTGATGGTGTCAGGGATTATATTGTTTGCCATTACAAGGTTAATCAAAGAAAGGATACCGATTATTGGCGGGATAATGCTGCCAATACTAATTTGTCAGAAACTCTTAGTAAAATCTTACATTTATGGTGGAATAGTAAAGATTTTTCAAAAGAGATGTATATGAATAATTTGGTGGGAAGCTATCAACCAAAGTCATGGGCTTGTTTACTGGCGGGTTATGGAGTTTTCCCTTCATTGAAATCTAATGAAATGAATGCTTACTACACGCCACTGCATGATATGGATCAACTAGCTGATTTTATTCGCCGGTGCGGATTGAACTTTAAAGAACATAACGAGTTACTTATAGGTTCAATGTTAACTTCATGAAGATGAGAGTGGATTATGATTATTAATAAAAGTATTTACACTGCTCTGGTTATGCTTTTATTAGGTATCAGTGTGAGAAGTTGAATTGTAATACTTTTATATAGAAGTTCTATTTTTCTCCGCAGGTTCGACTTTTCCCTTATCTATAACTTCTTGTTGCCAGCTATTTTTGTCGATGTTAACGTCCAACAACTGACTAGGTGAATGTCACTTGAATAGTGACTGATCATTATTGCGGTTTACGTTAATGTTGTTAAGTGGTGTATGGGTGATGACATATCTTCACGATGTTTCACATAGATATACGGCATTATTTTGGTTGCTGAATATCTTCCTGCTGGTTACATTTATTGCATTGCTACTGATTGTTTTACTTCCCCGATTTTAGCTTCCTTTTGTTTTCCCGTGACTTGCCAGAGTTATCTCTGGCTTTTTTTTTGCCATCATTAAATGCCCTTTAATATGCATCACAGTTTTCGAGTGATCCATTTGGCGCAATTTCATCCCACTCTGCTTCAGATAAAGTGAGACTTCCCCGTATTTTTCGTGCCTGTGTCTTTTGCCATTCCTTTTTTGTCATCCACATCAACGGTTTTAATCCCACTTGGTTCACTAATGTATGACTTTATGGTGTTTGGGTGCGAGTTTAGGCCTTTTGTTGCGACCCATTTTGACGGGTGCTAGTTTGCTGCGGTGATGATTTTTATTCCGCAGGATTTTTTACTTAACCGAATAACGAACAGAGGTCTCTCTTAAATGCGCGCCTATCATCAAACCTTAAAAAAAACTTTACTTATTCCAATTTCAATTCGGCAATGGTTGTGTGCTAGCTGTCTTGGATTAATTGCACTGGTGGGACTTCCATCTATTGCACAAGCGCAAACCAAAGTGGTCGGTTACATTCCCTCTTACAAAAATATGCCAGCGGTTATTGACCGCACTGATCTCAGTAAGCTCACCCACATTAATCTCTCATTTTTAAATCCAAATGCCAGCGGTGCGGTAACCAATGGCGGCAATCCGGTTTGTATGGAGGGAGCTAGCGCAAGTGATATCAACTACGTGGTACAAAAAGCCCATCAAGCTGGAGTAAAAGTATTGGTATCAGTTGCCGGTGGTGTTCTGCCGTCCTGTTCCGGCAATTGGCAGACACTGCTGCAACCGGCCAACCGTGCAACCATCGTCAATAACCTGCTGCAATTTGTAAACACCTTCAATCTTGACGGCTTGGATATCGACATCGAAGGTGTAGTTCTGACCAATATCGATAACGCAGGAAATTACACGCCATTTATTCAAGCATTGCGCAATGGCTTGCCTGCAGGAAAATTATTAACCTCGGCTACGGCTTCTTATGTCGGCGGGATGGTTCCCACTTCATCGCTGCAATATTTTGATTTCGTCAACATCATGTCGTACGACGCAATCGGACCAGGCTGGGGACAAGCCGGTGTTGAGCACTCGCCCTACTCGATGGCAGTTTCGGATATAAATATCTGGAAAGCACGCGGCCTCACCAAACAAAAAATGGTATTGGGTGTTCCGTTCTACGGATATGGATTTAATGGTTACGCTGCTGCTTATGACTTTGCTTCCATCGTCAACCAATTTGGTTCCGGTGCGGCGCAAGCCGACGTTATCGGCACTCGTTGCGCGGGTTGCAGCTACATTACTTACAATGGTATTCCAACTATTCGCGCAAAAACCCAGCTCGCCTTGCAAGAAGGTTCGGGTGTAATGATTTGGGAATTATCGCAAGATATCGCCGGTGCAAATAATTTGCTTGCTGCCATTCGCACCCAAATCGGCAGTGGTGGTGGGTCAAGCAGTTCGTCTACATCAACGGGTTGTCCGGCGTGGGTAAGCGGACAAAATTATGTCGCAGGTAATAAGGTGGCTTATCAAGGCGGTTACTACATTGCTAAATACGACAACCCCGGTTACATCCCCACCGTCAGCACTTATTTCTGGGAGCCGATTGCCGTGTCCGCTTGTGGTGGTGCATCTTCATCGAGTTCATCTGCGGGTGCATTTACCCGTTTGATTCAAGCAGAAGCCTACACTGCGATGAGTGGTGTGCAATTGGAAACCACTACGGATACCGGTGGCGGCCAAAATGTTGGCTGGATTGATGCAAATGATTGGATGGCGCACGCTAATATTAATTTTCCGAGTAGCGGCACCTACAAAGTGGAATACCGTGTAGCTAGCCCAAGCGGCGCACGCTTGTCACTGGATTTAAATGCAGGTGCAATTCAATTGGGACAAGTCAATATTCCTGCAACAGGTGGCTGGCAAACCTGGACTACGGTTTCTCACAACGTGTCGATTAATGCTGGAACTTATAGCGTGGGCATTTTTGCGCCTGTCGGCGGCTGGAATATTAACTGGATCAGGTTTACCAAGCTGTAATTAATGAGTTCTTTATTCTTCCTTCGTTTTTCTCCCGGACTTGCGGATCTTTTTAGATCCGCTTTTTTATTTAAGACCGTAGAACATTATCCATAATAAAAAAGGCTGCAATTTGCAGCCCTTTTTATTTCAATCAGATGAAGCGATAATTATCACTTCACCCGAATATCGTTTTTAACGGATTGCACACCTTTTACACTGCGAGCAACTTTGCTTGCCTTGCTAACGTGAGATGAATTAGCTACGAAACCACTCAGTTGCACTACGCCTTTAAAAGTTTCAACCTGAATTTCAGTTGCCTTAAGTTCATTGTCTTCAATGAAGGCCGCTTTTACTTTAGTAGTGATTACCGCATCGTCGAAATATTCGCCGGTACTTTTTTCTTTTGCGGTTGAAGAACAGCCAGCCAGTAAAACAAAAAAGGATAACAGCACAGCAGTGAAATAATGAGAATATGTTTTCATAATTTAATATCCTTTAAGTGAAAAATTTAAAACTATTGTTAATGATGGACCGGATTAAAAGACTCATTGCGTCGGTCAGACGTAACCAAGCAGTATGAGTATGATTAAAATCAAAACCACTAAACCTAAACCACCACTTGGGCCATAACCCCAGCTGCGACTGTGAGGCCACGCTGGAATTGCACCAATCAGGATTAAGATCAGGACGATTAATAAAATTGTGCCAAGAGTCATAATTTTTCTCCTTGCTTTACCTTTACAATAATTTCCCTGATTTTCCCTTCGGTGCTATCCATTGCGGAGGGATTGCAGCTGGCTTACGCCAGACTGCGTTAAGCCCAATATTATTGACCGGAACTGACTTGACCTGGCGTTGCAATAATGACTTCAACACGCCGATTCATTTGTCGTCCGGAAGAGGAGTCATTCGATGCAATGGGCGAGCTTTCACCTTTACCAACAGCGGTAATACGATTAGAGGCAACGCCTTGGTTCAACAAAAATGCTTTAACAGCATCGGCACGATTTTGCGAAAGCACCTGGTTAAAGCTGTCGCTACCCACACTATCGGTGTGTCCTTCAATTACCAACGACCGATCTGGGTACTGCGCAAGGAATCCACTGAGCTTGCTCAGATTGGCAGTAGCAGTACCACGCAAATCCGCCTTACCGGTTTCGAACAACACATCACCCAAGGTAACAACCAAACCGCGCTCGGTTTGTTTCGCATTGAGTTCTGCCAGTTGACGACGGAGGGCCTCAGCTTCCTGGGTACGCGAAGCCAATTGTGCTGCGGTAGCTTGGCCGCTGATTTCTTTGCGCTTATCTTCCAATAACCGCGCTTGCGCTAAAGCCGCAGCAGTGTCTACTTTGCGATCGGCAAGATAGACAAGGTGCTTCGCATAGGCAGTGTCTTTGCGCGGCTCTTCAGCGGTGCGAACAGCTGCTTCGGCATCTTTGATAGCAACCGGAGCTCGCGTGGCCAATTCGGAATTTGATTGCAGCTGTGTCAATTTCGCACGCACTTCACTTGCTCCATCAGGTGCTTTGGGAGTAGAGCTACAACCTGAGAAAATCAAGCTGGCTAATAGTGCAGAAAAAATTGGACCTTTTGATGCCATGGTAAATTTCATTGCACACCTCCTGAATTACGTTGTAGTTCCTGCTCCAGCACATTGACGTTTTTGTGTAACTCGTCATTCACTTCCTGGGCTTTTGCAGCAGCAGCTTTGGCTGTAGCCAATTCCGCATCGACACGCGATTGCTCAGCCAAGCGTGCAGCAGTGGTCATTTCCTCTTTCGCTACCGCAGCGCGCGCTGCTGTTAACTTGTTACGGGCCTCGCCCAATTCAGGAGATGCATAATCTGCAACCCGCGCTTGTTCTGCAGTAGCAATGGCAAGCTCTGCCGCTTGTAATGCTTGGTCGGGTGCTTTAGGTGGAGAACTGCAAGCCGCTAAAAGCGCCCCGCTGAGCGCCAGGATCGCCACGCGGGAAGCGCTCTTTCCGTGGATTATTGATCTAATCATAGTATTAGTCCTCGTTTAAAAACGACAATTCACTTATTTGCCTCGTTACCCAATGTACGAGAATAAGTGTGACAGTCTCAGCTTAGGGATTCGCTAGCTCCAGCTCAGTGCGTTATCGCGCTTAAATAATTGCAAAGCAAAAAAAGCTGAAGAAGTCACAAATTCTCATTCGCTCTTAAAAAGCTGGCCGTATGAGCGGGTGTGATCCCAAAAACACGGGTACTGGATTCGGAAATTATTTTATTTGTTGATTTTTAAAATAGTTTTTAATTGCATTGATGTTGTTATTGGCAATTGAACAAAGCGCAACTCCTAATTCTATTGAACCACCGGTGAGGTGAAATATTTTGAACCGTCACTGGCATTAATAAAAAAGGAATTGGGTATGATCGATAAACACAAAGGCAACAATAGAGCGAAATAGAGATGCAAAAAATCCGTGCCTGCAGACGTTTTGCATCACCTTCAGATCCAAATCATTTCACAGCAAAAAGGTGCTGCGTTTTGATGTGTGGTGTGAATCACATGCGCAGTCAATTTAATAGGCGCGATCATTCAGTGCAGGTAACTGGATTTCCAGTCTGAACTATGACGATATTCCGGCGGTGTGGATGTGCGGGCCTGGTAATTGATTCGCTTTTTATTTTTTGGATGTGAACTGCCTCGTAAGGATTCGTTAATATGCAATCCCTACCCTTTTACCCAGGCAAAAAAAGCATACACTGCGCAAGTTGTGTATCCATCATGTCGAGCGAGGCATTCCTGTGAAAATATTTTTTAATCCACTGGTTACTGTATTCGGGGTGGCCTTGGTCAGCCTGTTCAGCACGGCTGCATCGGCGGCCTGTCCTGACTATATGAAGGGCGAGTACCGCAAGCTGCACTCAAAAGACTCGGTGAATATCTGCGAGTTGATGGAAAATAAAACCGTGTTGGTCGTGAACACTGCAAGTCATTGTGGCTTTACCTCCCAATTCAAAGAGCTGGAAGCGCTGCACAAGAAGTACAAAGATAAAGGGTTGGTGATCGTCGGTTTTGCCAGCGATGATTTCAAACAGGAAGATGCAGATGAAGAAAAGGCCGCAGAAATCTGTTACCTCAATTACGGCGTAACCTTTACCATGCTCTCTCCCACCCATGTGACGGGTAAAGAGGCCAACCCTTTATTTAAGGCATTGGCAGAGCAGGCGCAGGAACCCAAATGGAACTTCAATAAGTATCTCGTGGGTAAAGATGGTCAACTGGTTGAGTATTTTGGCAGCCTCACTAAGCCGGATTCACCCAAGTTAACTACTGCGATTGAAAGCCTTCTTTAGTTAAATCTGGCCACCTCAACCATCTCCCCACTAAAAACCCGGCTTGACCGGGTTTTTAATGTCTGGCATTTGCTAATCGATTCGCAATAAAAGATGAAATCGTTATCTTTTTTTAGAATATTTTCCGTACGTCTTAATGGTCACCCATTTCATCAGTAAATATGAATTTGTATTCGGCGACCTTTTTTATAACAGGATCATCAATTAATCTCTAATTTTGTGAGTATTTGCGATAAATGGAATTAAAAACCCAAAATAGACTAGGTTTTCTCTCCTAAAGAAATGTTCGTAAAGTTGCTTAAACGGGTGTAATCGATCACAAAATTATCTTGAAACCGATTACATTTTAATTCATTATCCGCTCGCCATCACCCCAAAGAAATAACATAAATAATATATATTTTAAGTATTAAAGTGACAGCACCAATAGATTTACATAATTAAGAAAGCTCTAGCTGTTTGCCATTACCCGGTTCCCGAGACTGCCTCCGTGGGCAAAACTCAGGCGCTATAACAATAATAGTTGTGATGTATTCGTCGGTTTAATCTGCCCCCATTCCTTGCCCGACTCCGTTTCGGGAGTGAATGACTATGCAGGTCGACTGCATTTATCCACTGTTATTCCGGTTTCCAGCTCTCCTTTCTTACGTGTTCTCACTTGATGTTCAGGCGCGATATTCCTGATTTTTTGCGCACGCAAAAATCTGCTCAGCCAACACAATTTATATAAAAGATAACAACACGAGGAAGCTCAAGATGATCAAACCTAGCGGTATCACTACCAGAAAAAAAGCTCTGGTTCTGGCAATAGGCTGTGCGCTTTATGGCGCCCAAATTTATGCGCAGGAACCCGCAGTGACGGACACCGGAGAGGAAAAGGTTGAAGAAATTATCGTAAAAGGTGTGCGTGCATCGCAGGCCAAAGCGATTGATATCAAACGCGAATCGACTAGTGTGGTGGATTCGATCGTGGCTGAGGATATTGGTAAGTTGCCTGACACAACTATTACTGACTCGCTGCAGCGTGTAACAGGTGTACAAATTAAGCGTGAAGCGGGGGAAGGGACATCGCTGAATGTTCGCGGCATGCCGCAAGTACTGACCACCTTGAATGGTGAGCAATTTTTGAGTCCGTGGAGTATTAACAAAGTAGAAGCTAACTTTTCGGATATTCCAGCCGGTTTGATTTCTGGTGTTGATGTGTATAAGTCGCAGGACGCCTCAATACTGTCTGGTGGTATTTCTGGTGTGGTTGATCTTAAAACCTGGGATCCCAGCAAAATGGATGAAGGCTACACTGTGCGTCTCCGTGTGGAAGGTTCCACAGGTGAATACTCTGGTCGTGAATACGATGAAAGTGGTGATAAGTCGCGTCGCAATCCAGACTATAACGTTGGTTTGGTAGCGGGCTTTAATAATGGCGATAACTTCTCAATTATCGGCTCGCTTTATTCAGCCGAGAGCTATAACGCCAACTATTCCATGTGGGAAGGCCAAACCTTTGCATTCCTCGATCAAACTGGTGGAACACCTACCGATATGTATGATCTCGATGGTGACGGCGATCTGATTAATGATTGGTATATCGTGCCTGAGCAATTTGCGGCGAACAGTCAGTTTGTTGAGCGTGAGCGTTTTGGTGGATCGCTGACCAGTGTTTTCGAAATCAATGAAAACTGGAGTGTGCGCGGCGATGTTTTTTATACCGAGATGGATAAATATGACCGCGGTGTATCAGCCCAATTTAACGCCAAACAAACCCCCGATGCCTGGAGTATTAATAATGCTCCAGCCAAAGATAGGTACGAGGGCACCTACAACGCAGTAAAATCCGGCTCGATTGTTTCACCCGGCTCCACCATTTCATTTCTTGATACTCAAGGCAATTCGCGCGAAATTAATATCAATACTATTCAGCTCGCGAATGTGTGGGCCGCAGATTTCCAATCCGTATCAAAAAATACCATTGAAAAAACAGCTGCTTATAACACTAACTTCGAAGTAGCTTATACCGATAACGAGTCGTTCGAGGCCAAGCTTCGCGTCATTCACTCCAAAGCAGAAATGCAGCAGCGCAAAGCCACATTCCAGCAGGGTACACCCGGTTGGCTATGGGTCGATGAGGATGGCATTCCCGGTAAAGACCCGGTTGATGGTTTCCATATGACGGTGGATTATCGCGGCGACTACCCCAAATTCTCCTACGAAGGTGACGTGGCTGACGCAAATTTCCTGAAACAGTATCAGGGTTTTGCCGAAGGGTTTAATTCAGATGCTGAGTTGAATGTCGTTCGTGTCGACTGGAAGTCTATCTTTGATGCTGAGCACATCGAGTCTATGGAAGCTGGTGTTCGTTACGGTAGTCGCGAATCCAACTACAACAAGTTTTATTACGTGACACCCACTAGCCGTTATTCAAATTACAACGACCCGCGTGTTCCCGCTGATAAGCGCTACAAATTATTGCCGGGCAACGCGGTTTGGCAAAAGTATCCTGACTGGTACAAGTTCGTGTTCTCGGAAACCGATGCGAACATGATTGATATCGGTGGTTTGGTCGATAATGGTTTTAGCGCTGCCGATACCAGCGTGTTTTACGATTTTGGCCCAATTAAGGGCTTTGAAAATGGCGTGGCGGCGCTGGCGCCAAGCAATTGGGACTCACCTTACGACTTCATGAATCGTTTGTATCCTGGTACGCGCACAGTAAATGAGCCGGGTGAAACCTATTCTGTTGCCGAAGACTCCATGAATGCCTATCTGCAATTCAACTTCGCCAATGATGACCAAGGTCTGTTTGGTATTCCTTATAACGCCAATGTTGGCGTGCAGGCAGTTCATACGAGTCGTGAAGTTGGCAAGAGTGTTGTGCCTGAAGTGCTCGATTCATTTAACTCTATTGGTTATGACGACTGGCAAAAAATTGCCTATGTGTATGAGACTGAAATGATCAATCATCAGTCGCTTGAACTGTTGCCATCAATCAACGTAAACCTGTTTCCGCGCGATGATGTGATTCTGCGTTTAAGTGCAGCACGCACGATGACCAATAACGATCTGGATACCATCGGTTCATCAATGGTGCTTTGGTATTCACGCTGCGTGAAAACGGACGAGGATGGCAATCAAGTTCAGATTCTGGATCCTAACACCGGTGGGCTCGTTCCTGACTATGTAGGTTGTGTCGGCGGCGGTTCGGATAGAGGTGATCCCTACATCAAGCCTTGGATGGCAAGCGTCTACAACTTATCCACTGAATGGTACTTCGATGAGTCTGCCATATTAGGTTTGGGCTTCTTCTTTATCGATGTGGATACCGCAGTGCAATCCTATCAAGAGCAGCGCCATTTCCTCGATATGGATGGTATGGATCGCAATAAGTTCTCAACGGTATGGTCAACCCGCAATACCGGCGCGGCTGATTTATACGGTGTTGAACTCGGCTACAAACAACCATTCACTATGTTCGACAATTGGTTTAATCGCACTGGTGTTGAGTTTAACTACACCTGGTCTCATTCCGAGTCAGAAGACATGGATATCGAAGGCAACCAATTGCCGCTGGTATCTAACTCGGAGCATCAAACCAACTTGATCTTATGGTACGACTACAGCGGCTTGAATGTGCGTCTCGCTTACAACTGGCGTAGTGAAGAGTATGCCGGGTTGGCGGGGGTGAATAACGCGGCAGGTAATGCCTTTAATCTGGCTAACTGGGTAGAACCCGCTGGTTACGTGGATTTATCAGTTTCATATAACGTTAATGAACACGTAAATTTGTTCTTTAGCGGCACCAACCTGACTGGCGAAAGCCGTAAAGGCTATACCCAATATGAAAGTCAGTTCCACAGTTTGTGGGTTCAGGAAACCCGCTATTCCGCTGGCGTGAATCTGACTTTCTAATTATCGAGCGGCATAACGATAATTCCGTTTGAAGATATTTGGAGAATACTATGAGAACAAAAACGACATTATTAGCATCTGTAATTAGTGCAAGTTTATTGACCGCCTGTGGTGGTGGAGACATGTTGAGCCGTTCAGACTCTGAAACTCATAAACTGACTCCCGAGGTTGTAGTAGAGGATCCGCTGGCCGCTCGTCCGTCAGAGAGCGCGCCTGTACTGCGTACTGATGGTACGAATATTATGTGGACTGACGGTAAGCACTACGTGTTACCTGTAGGGATCGAACTGGATTACGGTGCAGACTCTACCGAGCGTTTTAATGCTATTAGTGAGCTAGCTAAAGTGTCAGCGGGTGCCATGCGCTTGGTGCTAACACCGCAAACGCCCGTACAAAATCTGGAAGCGGCATTGAACCGTGCACTCACTGAGGGCCTGTTTGTTAATCTGACGCTAAACGACCCAGCGCTCTATTGTAAGGACAATGGTGAAGATCTTTTGCGTCTGGCCAAAGAGACTTGGTTCGGCAAGTTCCGCCCTATCATCGCGCAGGATAAATATCAGTCCATTATGATGATTAGTATTGCCCGTGGCTGGGGCCCCAAGGAGGTATTTGACCCTACATCTTCTGGCTATCGTGAATATATGGATTACACCAAAACATTGATCCGCGATTTCCGTAAAGCAGGGTTCAAACTACCTTTGGTAATAGAAGCGCCCGGATGCGGTGAAGATTTCAATGCGTTTGACGCAAACCGTGTGCGCGAACTCTTGGCCGCAGATATCCAGAAAAACCTCATTTTTGGTTTGGCTGCCAAGGGCAAAACCTATAACACATCAGCAAAAATTTCCAACGCGGTTAATGTGATTCGCAGCCAGCGTGCACCCGTCCTCATTACCGAAGTCGGTGGTAGTGATGTGGTTGAAAAAGGAGCTAAAGCAGAGCAGATATTGAATGGTGCATTTGGTGATATCGCTCTGGCAGTGAATCCTCAATGGCAAGGACCTGGCGACAAGGTCGCTTACCTCTTCCCCTTTGACGCAACAAAAAATCTGAAAAATACGCAATTAAGTTTTGATATCAGCTTCGCTGAGGCTTATCTCACGAATGGGGCTGCGGCCTCTATGGGGTACCAACTTTATTTGCGCGATATTAATGATAATTATGCGAGCATCCAGTGGAATGAAGTGAAAAACGCGACGGCAGGTTGGAATAACTTCACCTACAAAATTGGTGCGAGCATGCCAAAAACCGGCTGGGTTTCCGATGGTTTTGATATGACCCAGGTAGCTGCCGTTGGTGTGGAGCTGGTTGCCCAAGATAAACCTGCTTCGGTTGCGGGCCCCATTAAGTTCGATAACTTTAAACTGCTTGAAGGGACAGGGCCCGCTGTAGTCTACGCCAGTGATTTTAGCGCAGGCGTTGATGGTTGGAAAAATTCCCAGTGGGAAGGCAAAACAGCCATAATTTCTACGGCTGATAGCGGAGCAGTTAAAGCGCTTTCGCTCGTGCCGCAGGATGACCAGTTTGAGATTACCCGTACTGGATTGGCCGTTGATCTGACGCAGCCATTCACCATAACTGCACGCATTTATATACCAGCTTCTATCACCAATTTTGGCATGGGTATTTTTGCGGCAAACTCAACTAATTGGGCGGGTGGTGGCTGGGGCGGCACCTGGAATCTGGTTCCTGGTCAATGGAATGATTACTCTTTCACACCGGATGAAGCGACACAGGCATCTTTTGCCGCGTCAGGTGGTAATGGTTTGGGGATTCAATTCAATAATTTCGCTGCCGATCAAACCAAGGGCGATGCTATCCTGATCGAAAACTTGCAAATTGTGAGTGCTGCCGGTGGCAGTGCTACTGAAACCGAGTTTGGTGTTCAGTATCGTTCGAATTTCACCGATAGTAGTGATGGTTGGGGTAATACTGCCTGGCCAGATGATAATGGTGTTTCATCATCGCCAGTGTTGACTCCTGAGAATGGTGAGCTTATTGCGGCATCATCAAAGGATGGTGTTGAGCGTATCAGCTTGCAGAAAAACAACCTGACCTCATTGGATTCTTTGAATTTGGGTGAAGGCTTTAAGATCACGGTTAATGTGTTCATTCCCGAGTCGCTGCGTAATACCGAGTTCAACTTCCAGATGTTCTTCCAGGATGCCAATTGGAGTCACCATAACTCACCGATTGACATGACAGGCGATGAACTGAAATACGGTGAGTGGATGGCCATTACTGCTGAACCAGCCTTCCCTGATGGCTTCGATTTAAGTGCACTGCCTAAATTTGTGGGCATCGATATGTTTGCGCGTAAAGGTGCTGGTGGTTTCAAGACAACAGATAAGGTAATTATTGGTAGCATCCTGTTCGAAGGGCAGGTACCAGTGGAGCCAGAAGAGGTTGTCTTGGGTGCAGTGGACTTTAATCGCGGACAAGAGGTTCTTGTCGATTTTGTTGATGGCGCGATAACCGAAGCACAGGCTATGGTTGTTGCAGTTGATGTTATAAGTAATCCATTCGGTTGGTTTGCATCAACTTGGTTAGCCTCTCGTGCAGAGGAGGCAGTCTATGACTTGGTGCGCATTCCAACTGATGCTTCAAGTTTGACTGAGCGTGGCGAAAATATTGTTAAGGCACCAGGCGGCCTAGCTGAATGGCGCAGTTTGTTAGTGCCAGAAAAGGCAGAAACTGTACCCCAGAAATAATCTGGGGCACAGCTGGTAATTGTTTAAGCTGCACCCCAAAAGTTTGGCTGCTAGCCCAACAAAGTAAGGTGCAGTTTTTTATTAAAAATAATCAATAGGGTACGAGCATGTAAAAATACTGCGGACATAAAAAAGCCACAGAATCTCCGGCAAGCTATGAGAAAGCAAAGGAAAAGCTTAATGCCGGCGTAAGCAAAACTACCAATGATAATGCCGTGAATGTGGCGAGCAGAAAGATATCCAGCAGCCAGAACAACGCTGCGTAACTGTGAGTACATCAATGCACCACTCATGCAACATCAATGTCAGGCTATGATCAAATTGGCTTTTTTATTGGATTTTATCTAGTAATAAAGTAAATGAAAGCTGCTGTTTTTCAAGGCGCCTGACTAGCAAAACCTGACGCCAAGCGTAACTCTTTCATTAATTGGCGAACTTATCCGATCTACACAGGGCTATTTACAATAGTACAAACGTCCATTTTCATAAAAAATCCCGCACCAAATTAATGGGCGGGATTTTCTGAAACCCATCTTTGATGACAGGTTTATTTGTTTGTATTTAGTTGAAGCTTATCGGAAGTGTTGCACTACTGGTTTCGTTCTCTTCTGTCTTTGCTGTAATTTGGAAGGTACCGACAGTTCCAGCTGTGCCGTTAACCCCAACTCTAAAACAGGCCGCATTGGGAGTATTGGGTACCGTAAATTCCAGTTCACCTACAGTCAAGCCTGATGCCTTGGTTGGGTCTATTTTGACGACTGTTCCACTAGGCATACTATTTCCGTTTACATCGAATACTCGTACATAAACTTCACCTGTAGAAATAGAGATCGGCCCTGTTAGTGCAGTTGTACAAGTGGGGTTGGTAAACAATGCAAAGTAACCGTGAGGGCTGGACATTGCCAGAGTCCAGCTTCTGCGCACGGTCACTTTTTCTTTAGAACACACGGCAATGTTGTCGGATTTACAAAGGGTGCCACTGTAAACGCCGTCACCGGCATCACGATTGCTCGTCCCGTTAGCGAGGTTAACGTAAAGCTCACCAAGGGTATAAGTGCCACTTTCATCATCGTCGCGATAGGCCTCTGCAAGGTCATCGAAAGCTTCGCCAGCGTCATATTGGCCATTGGTATTCGCATCCACGAAAGATTCATTTCCGGAAGCAAATGCAAGAATAGTTACACGACCATCTGAGGGTCTATCCAACTGGCTGCGCCAGATAACGCTGCATGTGCCGTTTTCAGTTTTGCAGTTTGGTTCAATTGCACCCCCTTCCGCCCAGAAGGTAACTGCGGTTCCATCGACCACCGGGTTACCGAAATCATCTGCCATGCGCATGGTAACGGTTACTTCTTCTCCGTCTCTATCCCAACCACGAGGATTGAATTTAGTAAATGACAGGGATGTTGAACGTTGAACCGGAACACCGGTAGATACATTAAGGTTAAGGGACGAGGTGGAAATACTACTGCCTGTAACTGTCGCGGTAACACTGACATCAGTCGGAACCGTACCAGAACTAATGGTAGTGCTGACATAGCCTTCTCCATCACTCAGTGCCGATGTTGGGGACAGTGACAAGCCACCAGCTGTTGTACTCATTGAAAACGTAACCGTTGTTTTTTCAACGGGTGCGCCATTACCATCCAGTACCCGGAAGCGCACGATAGATGTTTCATTGCCGCCGCTACCTTTAAGGCTAATTCTGGTTGGCGTCGCGCTGGTGAACTGGATGCTGCCAACCGTGCCGGACTCAATAGTCAGATCTACATTGGCGTAGGCTGTTACGCCGTTAACGGTCGCAGAAGCCGTTACTCGATCAGTACCGACGCAGCCGTTGGCTGTGTAGGTCATGGTCGCCCGTCCATTAATAGTGGTGGTGCTGCTGGCTGGTGTGCCTGCCGCATTTTTGAGAACTGCTTTATTCGCGGAGATACATGATGAGATGAAGTTGACTGGAGTGGCAGTAACAACCGGAGTGTTAGTACTGCTGACTATATAGACTTCAAGGGTGGTAGAGCCGCCCGCCGACAAACTGGTTATATCGTTTGTGACGCCTATATCTCCTGCTTTGAAGGTACTTCCGGTGCCAGAGCCGATTTTCTGCGCGGTAGTGGTGTCAACTCCACCAGTGCCCCCGGTATTGTTATTCATTGGTGAGCCTGAGCCGCCGCAAGCAGACAATAACAGGGTCATAAGTACTGCACTGACAATCGTCGTCGTTTTTAGAGTATGCATGGTGTCGTCCTAGGTTACCGACCGCCGAAAGGGTTTATTACAAGGCGGCGGCTGGTAGTGAATTCGATGATATAAATGGCATAAAGAATCGGCGCTAAGCTCTTGAGCTTATTGGGACTTATAGCCACAGCTAACGTTAGCTCATATCTTTTCAATGATAAAGTCCCAAGCGTTTAAAAAACGCACTCCCACGGGCAAAACCCCCGATATTTGTGCATCCCTTAGCATTTCCATTGGCATTGAGCTCGTCCTTTTGGCGCATTTTGCCGTTGGCGTATTTTTATTTCTGTGTCCCAGTCGCACAAGGCTTATAATCCGCTCACTTTTTCTCTGCGAGTTTTGCCATGAGCCTGCCTGTCCTTGTTCTTAACCCCCAAGCTGATCGCCGTTTGAAGCTGGGTCATTTGTGGATTTATAGTAACGAGGTGGATGTCGCCAAGTCACCACTCAAATCCTTTGCGATGGGGCAGCAGGCGCTGGTGACCACTAATAGCGGCAAGCCGCTCGGGATTGCGTTGATTAATCCCAATGGTTTGATTTGCGGGCGTTTGGTTAGCCGCGATGAAAAATATCCGCTTAACAAATCCCTGCTGGTACATCGCATCAAGCAATCGCTGGCGCTGCGTGAAATGGCCTTTGATGAGCCGTTTTATCGCCTGATCTATGGTGATGCGGATTTGCTGCCGGGCTTGGTTGTCGACCGTTTTGGTGATTATCTGGTGGTGCAGATTGCCAGCGCCGGTATGGAGTCGGTGAAAGATGAAATTGTCGAAGCATTGGTGCAAGTGCTGAATCCCCATGGTGTGCTGCTAGCCAATGAGCACAGCGCGCGGGTGTTGGAAGGTTTACCGGAATACACCGGGGTCGTTTATGGCGAAGTGCCTGAGTCGGTCGAGTTGGTGGAAAACGGCACCCGTTTTATGGCGCCGGTGCACGGCGGCCAGAAAACCGGCTGGTTTTATGATCACCGCATGAACCGTGCACTCTTGCAGCAGTATGTGCAGGGTAAGCGCGTACTGGATGTGTTTTCCTATATCGGCGGCTGGGGTGTGCAGGCTGCTGTTGCGGGTGCAAGCGAAGTATTTTGTGTGGATGCATCGGAATCGGCGACGGATGCAGTATTGGAGAATGCACAGCTCAATGGGGTTGCCGACAAAGTCGCAGCGATTCAGGGCAAGGCGATTGATGTGCTTAAAGAGCTGATCGCCAATGATGAACGTTTTGATGTGGTGGTGCTTGATCCACCTGCCTTTATCAAAAAGCGTAAGGACCAAAAAGCGGGTGAGGCGGCCTATCGCCACATTAATGAATTGGGGATGCGTTTATTGGGGCGTGATGGTTTGCTGGTGTCGGCATCCTGCTCCATGCATTTGGGCAAAGATACCTTGTTGGAGATCGTGCGCGCGTCCGGGCGTCATTTGGACCGCCATGTGCAGATTATTGGTCAGGGCGGGCAGGGGCCGGATCATCCGATCCATCCGGCTATCCCTGAAACGGATTATTTAAAAGCGGTGTTTGCGCGGGTTTATATTGCGTGATAGCACGCGTCCTCGATTAATGGGGCGGGTATAGCCGATCAAGCACTGGATATGCCGGGTTTTATCGTCGCAATTGGAAAGCGCATATCCAAACGGTTTGGGAAAACACCGACTATTCGAACATGGCGGCTACAGATAAACCAGGTTTCATCGCGATCGTTTGACAAAATATAATACGCATCCGATGTTTCTGATGCGTTATACATGCCCATCGCCCTATAGCTAGTGTGAAGATTAAATCCACTGCGTAAGGGCAGGGGCGTAGGCCCTCCTTCGAGCTCCTGGATGCGTACATAGACACCAGTTTCCAACATCATTTATCGCACTCCCAATCGTCGTGTCCTTGAGCTATTGTTCACCCAGTGATTTTTTCATACGCAGGTAGTCTTTTTCATATTGCCGCGCGAGTTTTGTTTTTTGTGTATCGGTCAATATTTTTCCTGAAACCTGGAAAAATTTTTTCTCTTCTTCTTTGAGATGATGGTGTACTTCTTTAGAGAGTTTTTTCGCTAGTTCTTGCCAGTACTTTCCGTTAATCGATGCCTTCTGAATATCTTCTATGCATTCGTCAATTTCGTGGTGTTCGTGTAATGCGTGACGAGATGAATGAAGCCCCATATCGAACATTAAAATCGGCGCATATAAGTAGCGCTCTTCCGCTGCAGCATGTGCTGCCAGCTCAATACGTAATTCGCGCAACAGGCTTTTCCGTGCCTCATCCTTTTGCGAGCGTACTAATTTCCGACAAAGTGCTCGCTGGATTTCATGGCTCTCACGAAGGGCTTCATAGATTGATAATGACATAGGGTCTCCAATGTTTACGTTTAATAATGAAGCACGAATACCGTATGCTTTGAGCATAGTTGATATTTCGGTAGCGCCCTACAATAAGCCTGCCTAGCGCAGGCTTATTGCTTTCCAGTTGCGCTCGCGGGCGATAGCAGTGAGGTGCTCATCGGCATCGACTACCACCGGGTGATCGACTTGCTCGAGTAATGGCAAATCATTGATTGAGTCGCTGTAAAAGTATGCACCTTCCAGCGAGTGATGATTGTGCTTTAACCACTCGTGCAGATGGGCAATTTTACCGGACTGGAAACAGGGCTCACCGACGAAATTACCGGTGTAGCAACCGTTCACGATTTCAGGATCAGTAGCGAGTATGTCGTCCACCCCCAAACGCTTGGCGATAGGTCGCGTCACAAAGCCGTTGGTAGCGGTGATGATGAGCAGGTGGTCGCCCTGGTCGCGATGCTGTTTAAGTAGCGCTTCGGCTTTGGCTAACATTAATGGTTCGATATGGTCGCGCATAAATTCGTCATGCAATGCTTGTAAGTCGGCCATGCTGTGGCGAGTCAGTGGTGCGAGCGAAAATTGCAGGTAGGCGCGGATATCGAGGGTGCCATTTTTATAATCAGCATAAAAGCCGTCGTTGGCCAAGCGGTAGGTCGCTTCATCCACCAATTGTTTTTCTACCAAAAACACGCCCCAGCGATGGTCGCTATCGCCTGCAATCAAGGTGTTGTCGAGATCAAAAATAGCCAGTGCCACTGTGGTTCCCTCTATAGATGAAGTAAGCGTTTGCGGGAGTTATCGCAAGGGTCGCTAGGATAGCGGCAGTGACTGGCGCGCTCAATGAAAACCATTTCCGAGATTCAGGGTTGCGGGTTTGAGCAAGCCTGATATAGTGCGGAAAACGCTGTTTTGTGGAACATGTCCGCTCATTATCGCTGGAGTTTTGTTTTCTGCCACAGCAAAACCTTTTATATGGATAATTCCCCGTGATAGATTCCGACGGATTTCGCCCTAATGTGGGTATTATTTTGACCAATGACCAAGGCCAGTTGCTGTGGGCCAGGCGTGTAGGTGGTCAGGATGCCTGGCAATTTCCGCAAGGTGGCATCAACCCGAACGAGACACCGGAGCAGGCGCTCTACCGTGAATTACATGAGGAAGTTGGCCTGCATCAGGAAGATGTGCAAATCCTGGCGTGTACCCGCGGTTGGCTGCGTTATCGTTTGCCTCATCGTTTAGTGCGGCATAATTCACTACCGCTCTGTGTCGGCCAAAAGCAAAAATGGTTTTTGTTGCGGATGTTGAGTGACGATTCCAAGGTCAGTCTCAATAATGGCGGTCGCGCTGAATTTGATGATTGGCGCTGGGTAAGCTACTGGTATCCTCTGGGTAAAGTCGTCTCTTTCAAGCGTGATGTCTATCGCCGCGCGCTGAAAGAGTTGTCGTTATTCCATGCAAATCTTGAGGATCGTAGCGCGCGTGTCCGCTAGTACAATAAATAACTCAAACTAAACCGAAACCACCTGACAGGCCTGATTACCAAACCCTATGCTGAATTCACTCCGCTCCATCGTTCTGGAAGTAAACGCCGCGCGCGATATGAAAACCGCGCTGGCGATTATTGTTACGCGGGTGAAGCAGGTGATGGCCACACAAGTATGTTCGGTCTACCTGCGCGATACCAAGGGCGAATATGTGCTCATGGCAACCGATGGTCTCAACTCCGATGCGGTTGGCAAGGTGCGCTTGGCGTCAGGCGAAGGTTTGGTTGGTCGCGTGGTGGTGCGTGAAGAACCGATCAATTTGGAGCATGCAGAAGCGCATCCCAGCTACCAATACTTTCCTGAAACCGGTGAGGAGCGCTACAGCGCCTTTCTCGGCGTACCGATTATCCATCACCGCAAAGTGCTCGGTGTGTTGGTTGTCCAACAAGTTGAACAGCGCCGCTTTGATGAAGGTGAAGAAGCTTTTCTAGTCACTATGTCGGCGCAACTCGCAGGCGTTATCGCCCATGCGGAAGCGACCGGTGGCATAGTGCCTGTGGGTGCCAAGGCGACCCAGGCAAAATTCGTCGGTGTGTCCGGCGCCTCGGGTATCGCGATTGGTGAGGCGGTCGTTATAGCGCCGTCTGCCGATCTACGCTCGGTGCCCTATTTGCCATGTAAAGATGTCGAAGCAGAAATTGCCTTTTTCCACCGCTGCCTGATTGCAGTGCGGAGTGATATCAAGTCCCTCGGCGAACAACTCAAGGCACGCATCAATCGCGAAGAACAGGCGCTTTTCGATGCCTATCTCGCGATGCTCGACGATGCTTCCCTCGCCGCCGAAGTATGTGCCCGCATCGGCAAGGGCGCCAATGCACCCTATGCCTGGAGCGAGGTGATCCTCGAACACGAAAATATTTTCAACAGTATGAACGACCCTTATTTGCGCGAGCGGGCAACCGATTTGCGCGATCTGGGGCGGCGCGTGCTGGCTTATTTGCAAGAGTCTAATCAGAAGACGCGGGTGTATCCCGATAAAACCATCCTGATTGGTGAAGAGCTGACGGCATCAATGCTGGGAGAAATTCCCAAGGAAAAGCTGGCCGGTTTGGTGTCCGTGCAGGGCTCGTCCAACTCGCACGTGGCGATTCTGGCGCGAGCGATGGATATTCCCACGGTGATGGGGGCGGTGGATCTACCTTACACCCAAATTGATGGCCGCCCGATTATCGTTGACGGCTATAAAGGTTCTGTTTACTGCGACCCCAGCGCGCAACTGCGCAAGCAATATAAGGCGATTTTCCTTGAAGAGCAGGCGCTGGTAAAAGGTCTGGAAGCGCTCAAGGATCTCCCCTGCGAAACCAAAGACCACTACCGTTTACCGCTGCACGTGAATACCGGCTTGATGGCCGACGTGGTGCGCTCGCTGGAGCGGGGTGCCGAAGGTGTTGGCCTGTACCGTACCGAAGTGCCTTTCCTGTTGCGTGACCGTTTCCCCAGTGAGGAAGAGCAGCGCGTTATTTACCGCGAGCAGTTGGAGGCGTTTGCGCCCCATTCAGTCACTATGCGGACGCTGGATATCGGCGGCGATAAAGCCTTGCCGTATTTCCCGATTGAAGAAGACAACCCGTTCCTTGGCTGGCGCGGTATCCGCGTCACGCTTGATCACCCCGAGATTTTCCTCGCACAACTCCGCGCAATGATCAAGGCCAGTGAAGGTCTTGATAACCTGCGCATCCTGCTGCCAATGATTACCAATATGCAGGAAGTAGATGCCGCGCGTGCGTTGATCCAGCGCGTCCATAAAGAATTGCTGGAAGAAGGCTATCGCGTGCGCAAACCGCAAGTGGGGGTGATGATTGAAGTTCCGGCGGCGGTTTACCTCGCGCCGGAGTTATCGCGCAAAGTGGATTTTTTGTCGGTTGGCAGTAACGACCTCACCCAATATTTACTCGCGGTGGATCGCAACAACGCCCAGGTGGCGGATCTCTATCAAGCATTCCATCCGGCCGTATTACGCGCGCTCCAATACATCGTTTATGCGGCGCACGACGCTGGTATTAGCGTTAGTATCTGCGGCGAATTGGCGGGCGATCCCGGTGCGGCCATCCTCTTGATGGCGATGGGTTACGACGTACTTTCCATGAACGCCACCAACCTGCCCAAGGTCAAATCTGTTATTCGCGGCGTTACCTTTGAGCGCGCCAAGGAATTACTTGCCGAGGTGATGCGTATGTCCAACGGTGAGTTGATCCGTGAACATATCGCGCGCGAACTGCGCGAGACCGGCTTGACCCGCCTCATCCGCCCGGTCACCTCGGACGCAAACGAATAAATGTCTTGGGCGAGTCACAAAACCGCGCCATAATCACCGCCCACTGAATGGCTGCCTCAGGTTTAACCGCTTATGCTGCAATACCCGGATTTAAATCCCATCGCCTTTACTATTCCTATTGGCCCCCTTTCTATCGGTAACATGACCATCGGGCCATTCAACGTCCATTGGTATGGAATCATGTATTTGCTGGCATTTGTTAGCGCTTGGCTGATTGCCATGCAGCGTGCTAAAGCGCCTTATGCTTCGGTCAATAAATCCCAGGTTGAAAACCTGATTACCTATGGTGCGTTCGGCGTGATCCTCGGCGGTCGCTTTGGCTATGTGCTGTTTTACAATTTTGAACAATTCCTGCGCGATCCGCTCTGGCTGTTCCGCGTGTGGGAAGGCGGCATGTCGTTCCACGGCGGTTTGATCGGTGTAATTGTCGCGATGTTTATTTACTCTTATCGCATCAATCGTTCATTTATCAGTGTGATGGATTTTGTCGCTCCCACAGTGCCGCTCGGTTTGGGCTTTGGTCGTCTGGGTAATTTTATCGGGCAGGAACTCTGGGGACGCGTCAGCGATGTCCCTTGGGCGATGGTATTTCCCAAGGCATTGCCGGAAGGACTGGCACGTCACCCGAGCCAGTTATACCAAGCTTTCCTCGAAGGTCTGGTGTTGTTTGTGATTGTATTCTGGTTCTCCGCCAAACCCCGCCCGCGCGGCGCTGTATCGGGCGTATTCCTGATCGGCTACTCGATTTTCCGCTTTGGCGTTGAATTTGTGCGCGAGCCGGATCTGGGCGTCGCCCTGATTGCTGGCATGACCCGCGGCCAATTGCTCTGCGTGCCTATGTTCATGCTCGGTGTAGGATTGCTGGTATGGGCCTATGCATTTGCCCCGAAAACGGCCCAATCCCCTAAGGCTTAATTTTTTCGTACAGGTTTGTTGAATGAAGCAATATCTTGATTTGATGCGCGACGTAGTCGAAAACGGTGTCCAGCGCGGCGACCGCACCGGCACCGGCACACGCTCGGTATTCGGTCGCCAGTTGCGGTTCGATCTCAGCGAAGGCTTCCCGTTGGTGACCACCAAAACCGTCCACCTGAAAAGTGTGATTATTGAACTGCTGTGGTTCTTGCAAGGCCGCACCGATGTGGGCTGGCTGCAAGAGCGCGGCTGCAAAATCTGGAATGAGTGGGCTACCGAGTCGGGTGATTTGGGTCCGGTCTATGGCAAACAATGGCGCAGTTGGGCCTGTCCCGATGGCTCAACCATCGACCAGATTTCGCAAGTCATTGCCCAAATCAAAAAGACTCCCTATTCGCGCCGTTTGATCGTCAGCGCCTGGAACCCGGCCGATCTGCCGGATGAATCCATGAGTCCGCAGCAGAATGTCGAGCACGGCCGCATGGCGCTCGCCGCCTGCCACACCTTGTTCCAGTTTTATGTGTCCGAAGGCAAGCTCTCCTGCCAGCTCTACCAACGCAGCGCGGATCTTTTCCTGGGCGTGCCGTTTAATATCGCCAGCTATGCGCTGTTGACCCATATGATTGCGCAGCAGTGCGATCTGGACGTGGGCGATTTTGTGCATACCTTTGGCGATTGCCATTTATACAGCAACCATCTGACCGACGAGATTGTCTACGCGCAATTGGCGCGCGAGCCGAAGGCTTTGCCGAAGCTGCGTATCGCGCGCAAACCGGCATCGATTTTTGATTACGAGCTGGAGGATTTTTCCTTCGAAGGTTATGCGCCGCACCCGCGCATTGTTGCGCCTATTGCGGTTTAGGTTGAGGCAAGTCTGCATGAAATTGGCCATCATTGTTGCCGCTGCCAAAAACGGGGTGATCGGAAATAACAACCAATTGCCCTGGCATCTGCCGCAGGACCTTAAATATTTTAAATCGGTGACGCTGGGTAAGCCGGTGATTATGGGGCGCAAAACCTACGAGTCGATTGGTCGTCCGCTGCCGGGTCGCACCAACATTGTGGTTACCCGCAGTACCGATTGGAGCGCCGATGCTGTTGTGGTCGTCAACAGTTTGGAGCAGGCGCTGGCTGAAGCGCGCATAGCAATTGCCGCCAGTGCAACACCCGTGATCGAGGCGATGGTTATTGGCGGTGCGGAAATTTACCGTAGCGCACTGCCGCTGGTGGATCGGGTTTACCTCACCCGGGTTGAGGTTGATATCGACGGCGATGCATTTTTCCCCGCGTTGCCTGCTGCCGAATGGCAACTCACCTCCACCACTCCCGGTGATGAGCAGGCTACTTTAGCGCATCAATTCCTGGTGTATGAGCGCACTGCTTAAGCCGGCGTGCCGTGGTTAGCTCCTTTCTACACCGCCAGCGGCTATGCTTAACAAACATTCACCGGTGTTGTTGATGTGCTGCTGGCGTAAAACATCCAACAAATTCCTTGGAAGTGTTCGCGGTGCTTACTACAATGCTGCGGCTCCAGGCGCCATGACGGCTTTCCGGAATAGCGTCTTCAGGATCTCCTGCGTACATTCTTGATGAATACCCGATTGGGACGACTAATGAAAAAACAGCGATTGAAGACTGTAGCTGAATCAATATTGTTCGCTGTTGCCGGCGCGTTGTTCGTTAATGTTGCTATGGCACAGCAGACTCCAGATGCTGTACTCCAAACTGGCGAAGCGAAAATCACTGCCGCACAAGATTCGCAGGAACGTATCGATAACCTGGCCGAAGAGACGGCGGATATCGAGCGCGAATTTAAAATCCAGAATAAACAAATTGAAGACCTGCGCGTATTTAATGCGCAGATGGAAAAACAAATCGCCCGGCAGAAAGAAGCCATTGTCGATTTGGAGTCATCGCTGGAAAAAGTCACCATCATTGAGCGTCAAATCCAGCCGTTGATTTTTCGTATGCTCGATGGTTTGGAACAATTTGTTGCGCTGGATAAACCCTTCCTCATGCAAGAGCGCAAAGAGCGCCTGAGCATGCTGCGCGCCAATCAGGATCGCGGTGATATCACTGTTTCGGAAAAATTCCGCCAGGTGCTGGACGCCTACAAAATTGAATCCTCTTACGGCTCCAGTATCGACGCCTACAAGTCCACCCTGCGGGTTGCTAACCAGCCGCGCGAGGTGAACATTCTGCGCGTGGGGCGCATCGCCTTGCTGTACCAAACGACCGATGCCAAAGCGAGCGGTTATTGGGACCCGACCAAACGCGAGTGGATTGCACTCGATAGCTCTTACAACGCACAAGTCCTGAAGGGCATACGCATCGCCCGCGACCAAACGGCCAGCGATATCATGGTATTGCCGGTGCAGGCACCGGAGGTTGTGCGATGAGAGTGAGTGTGTTGAAAGCCGGGTTATTGCTCGCGACGTTGGTTGCAGGCTTGTCGAGCGTGTTGTCGATGGCGCAGACAGAAAAGGCCCAGACGCTGGAACAGCTGCTGGACATGGTAAAAAAATCGCAGATCAGCGAGTCGGTCGAACATCGCCAGCGCGAAGCAGATTTTGCGCGCGATAAAGCCAATCGTGCCGCCCTGCTGGCGCAGGCCAAAGCAGCGCGGGCGCGCGAAGAAGAGCGCGCCGCCGAATTGGAAAAAATCTACGCCGAACAACAATTGCTCGTCACCCAGAAGAAAGCACAGTTGAGTGAGCGCCTGGGTTCGATGCGCGAACTTTTCGGCCATTTAACGTCAACGGCGGGCGATTTGCGCGGCACGCTGGAGAACTCGCTGGTCAGCGCGCAATATCCGCAGCGCGGCGACTTCCTCGATGCCTTGATCGAAAAAATGAACGGCAGTACCAAACTGCCGGACATCGAAGAGATCGAGCGCCTCTGGTATGAAATCCAGCGCGAAATGATTGAAGCCGGACGTGTCGTTACTTTCAAAGGCGAAGTGGTACAGGCCGATGGCGAAACCAGTACCCGTAATATCGTGCGCATCGGCACGTACAACCTGGTCTCTAATGGTGCTTATGTTTCCTACGACGGCCGCAAGATGGAAGAGCTGGCGCGTCAGCCCGGTAGAGAATTGCTGGCGTCAGCAGTCGCTTTGCAAGGGGCGACCAAAGGCGTGGTGGATTTCGGGATCGACCCATCCGGTCCCCATGGCGGTCGCTTATTGTTTGCACTTATCCAAAAGCCAACCTTTTCCGAGTATTTGGATCAGGGCGGTATGGTTGGTTGGGCCATCGTTTATGTCGGTATCTTCGGTATTTTGTTGGGCATATGGCGCATCTACGTATTATTCACCATGAGCGCCAAAGTGAATGCGCAGTTGCGCTCGGATAAAGCCAGTGCCGACAATCCCCTGGGGCGAGCATTGATCGTGGCGGAAGAAAATGCAGCGGTCGATCTGGAAACCCTGGAGCTGAAACTGGAAGAGGCGGTGTTGCGCGAGCGTCCGGCTATCGAGAGCGGCTTGCCGATGATGAAAATTATCGCGGCGGTAGCGCCTTTATTGGGGCTGTTAGGTACGGTGACCGGGATGATCACCACTTTCCAGGCGATTACCATTTTCGGCGCGGGCGATCCCAAAAACATGGCGGTGGGTATTTCCACTGCGCTGGTCACCACTGTGCAGGGGCTGGTAGTCGCCATCCCGATGGTGCTGATGCACACGCTGGTTAATGGCCGCGCGAAAGCGATGATCCATATCCTCGACGAACAGACTGCCGGCATTATTGCCGAGAACGCCGAACGCAAGGCTGCAAACGATAACGCTGCGGAATCCTAGGGGCTGACTGGTGCAGCCGTTACTCGACGCCATTGCCACCCTGCTCACTTTTCTCGATCAGGGCGGCATCATGATGTACGTGATCGCCCTGCTGACGCTGGTGATGTGGACCCTGATTTTCGAGCGCTTTTCCTATTTGCGTGGCGATTTAAAAACCGACGTGCAGGAATATTTTATGGCGTGGGAGATGCGCCGCGAGCGTAAATCCTGGAATGCCCACCAGATCCGCACGGCGATGATTTCGCGCGTTAATAACCGCATCAACAGCAACCTCGATATGATTTCCGCACTGGTAGCGCTCTGTCCGCTAATGGGATTGCTCGGTACGGTAACGGGAATGATCGAAGTGTTCAGCGTGTTGTCTACTGCCAGTGGCGGCGACGCGCGATCCATGGCCAATGGGGTGTCCAAGGCAACGATTCCGACGATGGCGGGAATGGTATCGGCGATCACCGGCCTGTTTGCGAACACCTATCTGGTGCGTGTAGCCGATGATGAAAAAGCGCTGTTTGCTGATCACCTGACCATGGATCACTAATCCCAAGCGAGCTTCCGATGAACCGGTATAAGACCAAAGTTAACGAAGAAGTGCAGGCGATAGACCTGACTCCGATGTTGGATGTTGTCTTTATCATGCTGATTTTTTTTATCGTCACCGCGTCATTTGTGAAAGATACCGGCAAAGAAATTACCCGCCCGGATTCAACCACTGCTGAAGATGCACCACGCGCGAGTTTGTTGATTGCGGTCACCGCCGAAAACGAGATCTGGATGGACAACCAACGCATAGACCCAAGTGTTTTACGATTGGCAATTGAGCGGATGCGCGTAGAAAATCCCAAAGGTGCCATTTCGATTCAGGCGGATGAACATTCCAGCATTAAATTTGTAGTTGAGATTGCCAACGCGGCGCGACAAGCCGGCATCACCGACGTTATTGTTTCCACCCGGAAGAAATAAACTGATGAACCCGACCCGATTGGCAGTAGCAGGTTTACTCAGTGCGATTGTGACGCTCTGCCTGTTGCTGTTGATGAATTTGCTTATCAACAATCAGTTTGAGTTGCCTGACGAGTCCAACTCGGTCAAGGTTGCCGCCATCTATATCCCCAATATCAGTATCGAAAAACGTATCGAAGATGTGAAACCGGTGAAGCCGGAATTGCAGGAGGCGCCGCCACCGGAAATTCCCGCCCCGGTTTTTGATGCGCCACAACTTTCGCCGGAATCGTTTACGATCAATGCACCTATCGCCAATGATAAAGCGGCCCCGCGACCGGGAACATTAACGTTGGGGGAAGGTGAATATCTTCCGATTGTGAAGGTTCCGCCTGAATATCCGACCACGGCTTTATCGCGCGGTATCGAAGGTTATTGCACCGTTATCTATACCGTAACCGAAACCGGAACCACACGCGATGCGCGCCCGATACCGGGCGAGTGTGTTACTAAAGACGGTCAGCCGACCAGCGTGTTTGACCGTGTCTCGGTGCGCGCTGCTTCCAAATTCAAATACAAGCCGAAAGTGGTTGATGGCAAACCCATTGAAGTGACCGGAGTAAAAAACCGCTTCACGTTTGAAATGAAACAATAAGGCAATGGTATGAAACAGCTATTGCCCGACATCCCTGTTTTTATTCTCCGCAGCTTGCTACTGATCGCGTTTGCCGCCGTTTTATTGGTTGCAGCACACACGCACGCGCAAGTATTGGGCAATAACCAGCATGCAAATGAAGTGCGGCAGTATCCGGAAGTATCTGAAACTTTTTGGGTAAAAATCCAGGAGGCCTCGCATTTTTTGCAGCCACCGGAAGGTGCGGGTTTGCGGCCGGAACCAAAGCGAGCGATTCAATTATTGGCGGCGCTGGAATTGGAGCGCGCACGGTTGAATGCGTATGAGCTGGTGTTGTTATACCAGTATTACGGTTATGCCTATCTGGTGCAGGAAAATTATGACAAAGCGATTGAATACTACAACAAGGTATTGTTGCAATCTCCCTACATGCCAGTCGCAACGGAGGCGCAAATTTTATTGACCCTCGGGCAATTGTATTCGGTAAAAAATAATCCTAAAAAAGCCCTGGATACCATGCTCAAATGGACTGAGTATGTGAATGAGTTGCGCCCCGAACAATCCTACACCTTTGCCACACTCTACTATCAATTGGGTGATAACAGGAATTCGCTGCTCAACATTAACCAGGCGATTAACCGGCAGCAGGCAGCGGGAAAAATCCCCAGTGAGTATTGGTATTTGCTGCAGCGCGAACTTTATTTTGATCGCGAGGATTATCAAAATGGTTTGGTCTCACTCAATAATTTAATTAAGTATTATCCCAAAGCACAGTATTGGAAGCATTTGTCATACGTGTATAAAACGCTGAAACGCGAGCGTGAATCCCTGAGTGCGTTGGAGACTTGTTATCTTCTGGGCGGTTTAACTACCGAACGTGATTTGCTCGGGCTTTCCTATTTGATGCTCAAGGCCAATATTCCTTACAAGGCGGTTAAGGTATTGCGCAAAGGAATTTATACCGACAAGCTGATCGAACCTAACGCTAAAAATTTAACATTACTGGCCGATGCGTTACGCGCGGCAAAATATCCAAAAGAATCGCTGATTGAATATGAAAAAGCGGTGCAAAAATCTCACAATGCGGATTTGATTATTGGTTTGGCCAGCACCTATCTCGCAAATGAAAAATACGAAGAGGCTTCCAGGTGGGCGCGCCACGCTTTAAAAACCGGGCCGGTAAAACGCACAGACCAAGCTTTTTTAATTATTGGCCAAGCAGAGTTGGAATTAAAAAATTTCGATGAAGCGATTCATTTCTTTAAAGAAGCTGGCAAAGATTCCCGCAGCAAAAAACCGGCAACAGAATGGATCAGTTATGCCGAGCATGAAAAGGCAAAAGTGTCAGTTGCAAAAAATCTTTCCGTTATCCAATAAAAATTGTCGGCCAAACAAAAAAGCCAGTGCAAATTTGCATTGGCTTTTTTGTTTGCGCATTATTTTTTACGTTTGGATTAATCGAGCTTGCTTAAATCCCTTACCGCACCTTTATCGGCGCTGGTAGCAAGCATCGCATAGGCTTTTAATGATGCACTGACTTTACGTGGACGGTCTTCAGACGGTTTCCAGGCCAATGGACCTTTGGCATTTTCGGCTGCGCGGCGTGCATCCAGTTCATTCTCGGTCAACACTACGTTGATGCTACGGTTCGGGATATCGATACGGATAATATCGCCAGTTTGTACCAAACCAATCGCACCGCCAGCGGCAGCTTCAGGTGATACATGGCCGATGGACAAACCCGAGGTCCCGCCTGAAAAGCGACCATCGGTCAGCAGCGCGCAGGCTTTGCCCAAACCTTTGGATTTCAGGTAGCTGGTGGGATAGAGCATCTCTTGCATGCCCGGACCACCTTTGGGGCCTTCGTAACGAATGACGACGACATCGCCTTCTTTCACTTTGCCGTCGAGAATATCGGCTACGGCTTTGTCCTGGCTTTCAACAACGTAGGCTTTACCTTCGAATACCCAGCAACTTTCGTCTACGCCAGAAGTTTTTACTACGCAACCGTCGATGGCGATATTGCCCTTCAGCACTGCCAACCCACCTTCTTTGCTGTAAGCATTTTTAACAGAGCGAATGCAGCCTTCCGCACGGTCGCCATCCAGTGTCGGCCAGCGGGTTGCCTGGCTAAAGGCGACTTGGGTCGGGATACCGGCAGGGCCTGCTTTGTAGAAGGTCGCTACCGCTTCAGATGAGGTGGTAATGATGTCCCACTTATCCAAGGCCTCCTGAAAGGTTTTGCTGTGCACGGTGGGCAATTGATTGTGCAGCAAGCCGCCGCGATTCAGTTCCGCCAAAATACTCATCACGCCGCCGGCGCGGTGTACGTCTTCCATATGGTATTTGGGGGTGTTGGGTGCGACCTTACACAGTTGTGGCACTTTGCGGCTCATGCGATCCACATCAAACATGGTGAACGGCACATCACCTTCCTGTGCCGCAGCGAGCAAATGCAGGATGGTATTGGTTGAGCCGCCCATGGCGATATCGAGCGCCATCGCGTTTTCGAAAGCATCAAAGGTAGCGATTGAGCGCGGCAACACGCTGTAATCGTCTTCTTCGTAGTAGCGCTTGGTGATTTCCACAATGCGGCGACCAGCTTCCAGGAACAACTGTTCGCGGTCGGCGTGGGTTGCGAGCAAAGAGCCATTGCCGGGCAGGGATAAACCCAAAGCTTCGGTCAAACAGTTCATCGAGTTAGCGGTAAACATACCCGAGCAAGAGCCACAGGTTGGGCAGGCGGAGCGCTCATACTCATTCACTTTTGCGTCGCTGGCATTGTCGTCAACCGCAATTACCATGGCATCAACCAAATCGAGCTTGTGTTCGGACAATTTGGTTTTGCCCGCTTCCATAGGGCCGCCGGAGACAAAAATCACCGGGATATTCAGGCGCATCGCTGCCATTAACATGCCGGGGGTGATTTTGTCGCAGTTGGAGATACACACAATGGCGTCGGCGCAGTGGGCATTGACCATGTATTCCACCGAGTCGGCGATGATGTCGCGCGATGGCAAGCTGTAGAGCATACCGTCGTGACCCATGGCGATACCGTCATCCACCGCGATGGTATTGAATTCTTTGGCGACACCGCCGGCTTTTTCGATCTCGCGTGCAACCAGTTGTCCCAAATCCTTCAGGTGCACATGGCCCGGTACGAATTGGGTAAAGGAGTTGGCAATGGCAATAATCGGCTTCTCAAAGTCGCCGTCTTTCATACCTGTTGCACGCCACAGGGCGCGGGCACCGGCCATATTGCGGCCCGATGTGGTGGTTTTGGAGCGATAGATTGGCATAAGGCTTAACCTCGTAAAGCGTGTCGCAAGTAGCTAACAGCGGTGAATTCGGATCTTGTAATGGGCGAAATCATACCAGAAAAGCGGGCTTTCCGGCAGCGTTCCAACACGGGGGAAATGGAAAGAAACGCTGCCTCCAATTGAATCGAAAGCAGCCTTAAGCCAGATTTACTCCAGCGATTTAATAAAAATCTTGGAGTTGCGCTGGTAGTTATAAAGAGCCTGTTTGGCGATGGGCAGGTCTTCAAGCTTGCCCTGCACAAAACCTTGCTCGATAAACCAGTGCGCCGTTTGGGTGGTGAGTAAAAACAATTGCCTGATTTTTTGCTTGCGCGCCTGTGCTTCCATTTGTTGCAGCAGCGTTGCCGCACGGCCACCGTTGCGATAATCCGGATGGGTCGCCACGCAGGATAATTCCGCCATATCGCCGTAAGGGTAAAGCGCAGCGCAGGCGACAATCGTGCCGTCTTTGTCCATCACGTGGAATTTGTTGATTTCCGTTTCCAATACTTCGCGCGAGCGACGCACTAAAATTCCCTGCTCTTCGAGCGGGCGGATTAATTCGAGGATGCCGGCAACATCGTCGATACTCGCAGTGCGCAACTGTTCGTATTGGCCGGAGTAAATCATGGTGCCCAAACCGTCGCGGGTAAATAATTCGGTGAGCAATGCACCGTCGGTTTCGTAACTGATTAATTGCGCGCGCGGTATCCCTTGCAGGCAACTTAAATAACTGGCACTGATCGCCTGCTGCACATCGAAACTGATTTTCTCGCCGTTTTCGTTCAGATAGGTTTTGCATTCTTGCAGCGACAACTGACGAATTAAATTACCGTTCGCATCGGTAACGCCATTGCCTTCAATAAACGCGAGGAATTTATCGGCTTTGATCGCAGTGGCAACATGAGTGGCAACATCGTTAAACGACAAATTAAAAATTTCGCCGGTAGGTGAATAGGCTAATGGCGATATCAATACCACTGCACCGGAATCCAGCGCCGCATTTAACGATTTGGTGTGCACCTTGCGCACTTTGCCGGTATGTTGAAAATCCACGCCATCAATGACACCGTGCGGCATTGCTACTACAAAGTTGCCGCTAATCACTTGCATATCGGCATCATGCATCGGCGAGTTAGGCAAACTGGTGGAAAGCGCGGCTTCCACAATCGTACGCGCTTCACCAATTGCCTGGATGACCAGGCTTAACGTCTCACTGTCAGTGATGCGTTGGTTTTTATGAAAATGGCTGAACGTATCTGCTACTTGCAAGCGTTCATCAATTTGTGGCCGTGCGCCGTGCACAAGTACCAGGCGCACATCGAGGCTGCACAGCAGCGCAATATCGTGCACGATATTGTGGAAATTGGCATGAGTGATAGCTTCGCCCGGCAACATCACAACAAACGTTTTATCGCTGTGTCTGTTGATGTACGGCGTCGAATGACGAAACCATTTTACGTAGTCTTGAGTATTCGCAGGCACAATGCTTCTCTTAAATGTTGTCGTCAGATAACGACTTATCGATCCAGGTTAATTGAAAACTTTCCAGAGCAGAAATCAACGGCGGAATATCGTCCTGGATAATGCTCCATAGTGTATCGTTATCTATCCCCAAGTAACCGTGAATTAAGCGATTACGGGTGGCGATAATCATTCGCCAGGGAATATCAGATGCTGCATTTCTTGCATCATCGGGTACATGAGTTGCAGCTTCGCCGATTAACTCCAGATTGCGTACTGTTGCGTCGTAATTAATTCCGCTGGCGACGAAAGTAATTTGATTTAATCCGTCAGTGTAAAGTAATACTTTTTGCGCGAATGAATGCATATCGCTCACATAAAAATGCCATTCGCGCTCTAGCTTTTCAGACATTGATTGCATCCCTTTCAATGTAAGGACGCAGCTCTGCTCGTAAGGCTTTCTTCGTTACCAAATCAACAGGGCGACCGAGCAAGTCTTCTAGAAAGAACTGCAAACCATAGTAGCGTGCCGATGTTGCGGGGCCGTCAAAATCGACCAGAATATCGATGTCACTGGTAGCCGTAGCGGTGTTGCGTGAAACCGATCCAAATAGCGCTAGCGCCCTGACACCAAAGCGCGATGCCAGTTCTTCTTTATGCGTCTTTAGTAAAGAAACCGCCAAGCTGGAGTCCATAATGTTATTACTCGTCAGAGATGGAATTTATAAACAATATTTTTCGATCAACCCGCGCAGGATTTTAATTGCCGGTTCAATCTGGTCGAGTGGAATAAATTCGTCCGGTTGATGCGCTTGATTAATTGAGCCGGGTCCGAGTACTACCGTTTGCATGCCAAGTTGCTGCATAAACGGTGCTTCGGTGGCGAAGGCAACGCTCTCGGATGTATTGCCGGTCAGTTGTTCGCACAGGGTTACCAGTTCGGCGTGCTCATCTTCGCCGAAGGGATCAACACCTTCAAACAGTGATGATAAAACAATATCGGTACCGCTGCGCTCAGCGATGGGTATAAGGCGCTGCTCGATAATTTTGCGCATCTCATCGTTATCCATACCTGGTAACAGACGCAAATCAAAATGCAATTCACATTCAGCGCAAATGCGGTTGGCACCATCGCCGCCGTGAATGCAGCCCAAATTCAACGTCGGTGTTTGCACCGCAAAACCGGGATTGCGGTATTTGAGTTGCAATTCGCTGCGCAGGCCGATGAGTTCGTTCATCACTTGATTCATCGCTTCCAGCGCATTTTTCCCCAGCGCCGGGTTAGATGAATGGCCGCTCTGGCCACGCACGCGTATCGCTTCCATCATGATGCCTTTGTGCATGCGGATGGGTACTAATTCGGTTGGTTCACCAATCACCGCATAACGCGGTGTTGTGCCGGCAATGCCGTCGCGCGCCAGTGCGCGGGCACCGCTCATGCTGCTCTCTTCATCGGCGGTGGCGAGCACGATCAGCGGGTGTTTAAACGTTTGCCCGAGATAAGGTTTTACCGCTTCGATAATCACCGGAAAAAACCCTTTCATATCGGTGGCACCGAGGCCGTATAACTTGCCGTCTTTTTCGGTGAGTGCAAACGGATCTGTCTGCCAGCGACCCTCGTCGTAGGGAACTGTATCGCTGTGTCCTGCCAGCACTAATCCGCCATCGCCGGTGCCAAGTGTGGCAATTAAGTTGGCTTTGCCCGCTTGTGCGAGTGGCAGTACGCGGGTGTTAAAGCCGAGGTCGGCGAAACAGTTGGCGAGATAATCGATCACCGGCTGGTTGGACATATCCCACTCGGGCACGGCGCAACTTACGGAGGGCAGCGCAACGAGGTGTTGCAGGTGATCGCGATAGCGTTTGGGATCAAAACTCATAGCACGGCTCTACAGCTGGGGCTTTGGCAACAGATAGGTCGAAGGTGTTATCGGCGATTGGACGGTAAAAAGCAAGTTGTTCGCGCGAAAAAGCGCGTTGTATTTCACTGAAACACATACCTGTGGCGCTTTGGGCAGACTCCTGTGGAGAGAGTCGCTACAATCCTGAAATCTCTCCCTAATAAGCAAGCAGGAATAACAAGATGGCGCAGGTGTTGGATCGGGTTTTGGATTTGCGCGGGTTGATTCACGATTTGGTCGCCGATGGTTACTTAAAACAATTCGACGCCAATATTCTTCTCGGCGCCTCGCGCACCCGCGAGCAGGCGATCATGCATCCGCTTGCGTACATCGCCACGCAAAATCTTGAGGATTTAAAACGTCCGGGCAAAACCCTCGATGGTGACACGCTCACCAAATGGTTGGCTGATAAAGCGCACCTGCCGGTTTTCCATATCGATGCGATGAAAATTGATGTCGCCAAATGTACCGAGGTGATGAGCTACGCTTTTGCCAAACGCCACGGCATTCTCTGCGTCAAAGTTGAAGCAGACCATGTGGTGATTGCCTGCACCCAGCCGTTTATGGCGGGTTGGGAGCCGCAGGTTGAGCATGTTGCACGGCGCGCAGTGAAACGCGTAGTGGCGAATCCTGCCGACATTGAGCGCTTTATGGTGGAGTTTTACACCCTCGCTCGCTCTGTGTCGGGCGCCAGCGGTGCGACGGCGGCCTCGGCGATTACCAATTTTGAGCAGTTAGTCGAACTCGGTAAAGCCAGCGATCCGGACGCGAATGACCAGCACATTGTCAAAATTGTGGATTGGCTGCTGCAATACGCTTACGACCAGCGCGCGTCAGACATCCATATTGAACCGCGTAGAGAGGTGGGGCGTCTGCGCTTCCGCATCGACGGTGTGCTGCACTACGTCTACGAATTACCGGCCAATGTGTCCACGGCGGTGACCAGCCGTTTCAAAGTGCTGGCGCGCATGGATATCGCCGAAAAACGTAAACCCCAGGATGGCCGGATCAAAACCCGTCGCAGCGACGGCAGCGAAATCGAGCTGCGTATGTCCACCTTGCCGACCGCTTTTGGCGAAAAGCTGGTGATGCGTATTTTTGATCCTGAGGTGTTGCTGCGCAGCTTTACCGACCTGGGTTTGGTGGGCGATGATTACACTCGCTGGCACACCATGCTCACCCGTCCCAACGGGATTTTGCTGGTGACCGGCCCGACCGGTTCGGGTAAGACCACCACGCTTTACTCGTCGTTACGCCAGGTCGCCACCGATGAGGTGAATGTCAGCACTATTGAAGATCCTATCGAGATGGTGGAAGAGCGGTTTAACCAGACGCAGGTGCACCATAAAATCGGGCTGGATTTTGCCGCCGGTATCCGCAGCCTGATGCGGCAAGATCCGGACATCATCATGGTGGGCGAAATCCGCGATCTGGAAACCGCGCAGATGGCCGTGCAAGCGGCACTTACCGGCCACCTGGTGCTATCAACCGTACATACCAACGACGCGCCTTCGACTGTTGCGCGTTTACTGGATTTGGGAATTCCTTCCTACCTGATCAACGCCACGCTGCTCGGGGTAATGGCACAGCGGCTGGTACGCACCCTCTGCCCCCACTGCAAAGAGGAGGGACATATCACCAACGAGCACTGGCAGGAGTTGGTTGCGCCCTGGAAAGTCAATGTGCCCGCCAAAGTTTATCGCCCTGTCGGTTGTCTGGAGTGCCGCAATACCGGCTATTTGGGACGGCAGGGTTTGTATGAAATTTTGATGTTGTCGGAAAACCTCAAAGAAAAAGTCACCGCCGATTGCAACCTGCAAGATTTGCGGCGGTTGGCGATGAAAGAGGGAATGCGCACGTTGCGGTTGTCCGGTGCCCAGAAAGTTGCCGCCGGATTGACGACTCTGGAAGAGGTTTTACGTGTAGCGCCTCCGCCGGAAAAAGTGGGTTAACGCGGGTTTTTCGCCAGGGATTTATTTCGTGTTTGATTACCTTTGGTTCCGACGCCAACCAGCAAAATAATCCAATAAAAAATGGCGACCCAGGGTCGCCATTTTTTTGCTCGTTATTTTGATTCGTGTCGATCACCACAACAATTTGGTGCCTACAAAGATCAGCATGATGGCGAGTGCGGGGCGCAGATAATGGTCGGCCACACGGTTGGCCATGTGGCTGCCGAAGTAGATCCCCGGTAGTGAGCCGATCAGTAAATTGGCGAGCAAATGCCAATCCACATTGCCCATGCCGGCGTGGCCCATACCGGCAACCAGCGTTAGTGGGACGGCGTGGGCGATTTCTGTTCCTACCAAGCGCACCGTGGGCAGCAGTGGGTAGAGCATAAACAATGCGACTGTACCCAAGGCGCCCGCGCCGATAGAGGTGAGGGTTACTACTGCGCCGAGAATCATCCCGGTCACAATGGTGGCGACCATCTGCTGCTGGCGGCTCATGCGGGTGATCCAGCTGTTGTTTTTCTGGCTGTAATCAAAAATTTTGCGCTTGAACAGGATCGCAATCGCGGTCAGAACCAATGCATAACCCAAAGTAGTTTTGATGATTTTGTTAAGCGTGTCAGTATCCATGCTGATGCTGTGCAGGAGCCAGAGCGTAAGTGCGGCGGCGGGCAGGCTGCCTAACGCCAGTTCGCCGGTGATGCGCCAATCGATATTTTTCTTTTTGTGATGGACGTGGATGCCGCCGGCTTTGGTGATCGCGGCGTAGAGTAAATCGGTGCCCACAGCATTGGCCGGGCTTACGCCAAAGTAGAGCAATATTGGGGTCATCAACGAGCCGCCGCCTACGCCAGTCATACCCACAATAAAACCAACGACCAAACCGGCGACTACATAACCAAGCTGAAAATCCATAAAACTTCGCCGTCGAACTGCTTAAAAATAAACAGTTGGCGCCTCAATAGTGTTGAAAAATAAACAGGGCGCGCAGGCTAACAGCCAAAGGGGAATGTTACTAATGACAATTAGTTTGGTGCTTATAACCATCAGTTTTATGGCAGGGAATAGGTCAGGCGTCGAGCTTTGAGTCACCTGCGATGCTGGCGATCTGGTTGCGCCCTGTTTCTTTGGCCTCGTACAAAGCTTTATCAACACGCTCTAATAATGTCTCCATAGTGTCGTTTGGCGTTAGCTGGGTGGCGCCGAGGCTGATAGTGATGCGTGGGCCGAGGTTGAAGAGATGTTGGGATACCCGCTGCCGCAGCGTCTCGCCCAGTGAGGTGGCGCCAGCGAGTTGGGTTTCCGGGCAGATAACCAGAAACTCCTCGCCGCCCCAGCGACCGGGCGCATCATTGATGCGGCTGTGGTTGCGCAGCAGTGAGGCGATCTCGCACAACACACGGTCGCCAGCCGGATGGCCGTAAGTATCGTTGATGGATTTAAAGTGATCGACATCGATCATGAGCAGCGAGAAAGTCGTTTTGTAGCGTTTACTGCGCTCGATCTCGGCGCGCAAGAGCGTCGTCAATTTGAGCCGGTTATATACCCCGGTTAATTGGTCGGTAATCGACAATTGCTCCAGCTCATTATTTTTGGCGATCAATTCCTGGGTGCGTTCGTGGATTTGCTCTTCCAGGCGGCGCTCGGAATCCTGCAGGTTTTCCACCAGTTTTTGCTGCGCTTGCAACGCGGCGGCTTGCGCGGCTTCTTTATCGCGGCGCGCGACATTGAGCCGGTCGGCCAGTGCATAGGCGAGCAAAATCATTTCAATCGCCGAACCGATTTGCAATCCATTAACGGTAAACAAATTGGTCGGCAACAAGCCTGCCACGCGCAGTGAATTAATCGGTGATGCTGTGCAGATCACAATAAAGGCGGCGACAAAAAAGTAAGCACTGCGCTGCCGTTTGAACGCGCAGTAAACGCCGATGCCGAGGATCAAGGTCGAGGCCACTACATTGAGCAACATCGCAAACGGAATAACAGTTTGGTAGGCGAGGAAAAAGGCAATCGGTGAGACGATGTAAATCGTCACAATGCATTTCACCAGCAGGTCAATGCGCGGCAAGACCGCGGCCGTATTTAACATGCTGCGGGTAAATAACAGCAGCGCCGCCAGCGTATAGGAGTAACCAATCGCCATCGAATAATTTGACCAGAGCGGCGAATTGGGCCAGAGAAATTCATTCGCCAAACCGTTTTGCGCTGCCAGCGTCAAGGCAAAAGAACTGACAAAAAATACATAGAGTGCGTACATGCTTTCGCGCAGCAGCGCAAAAACCAGCGCATTAAAAATCACCATCGCCAGCGCGATGCCGCAGTAAATGGAATAAAACACATAATCCGCGCGCTCGTAGGCGTAAAACGCTTTGGGCGACCAGAGCTTGGCCGGTATCTCAAGCGCGGCTACACCTTTTACGCGCAGATAAACCGTGTGCTCACCGGCACTGTTAAGGAACAGTGGGAAGACAAATCCGCGATTGGCGTAGGGGCGGGTGGCGAAGGGAAAATCAGTACCGGTTGTCCAGCCAAGCATTTGTCCCGTCGCTGATTGATAGTGCAATTGCACATTGGCGAGCCGGGCGTAATTGATTTCAAGCAATCGCTCAGTCGGGACATTATCGTGATTCTGCAAGCGCAAACGCAGCCAGTAGGCCGAGCGGGTAAATCCGTAAATGAGCGATGCGGCTGGCGGTTGGCCAGTGGTGAACTTATCCGCCCACTCGGGCTTTTGTACATCCTCTAAACTCAGCTGGTTGCTTGGGTCTTCGAGGATGGCGAAGTATTCAGTGAGTGAGACAGAATCCTGCCCATGCGGTGCCAACTGCAGCGGTTTTTCCTGCGCCTGGCTTACCTGTGCTATCAGCAGGAGACAAAAAAAGAGTGCATTGCGGGTGATGCATTTCAACAGCGGTAGCAAAAAATAACCAATCATAATGCGCAATCTGTAGTCAATTGCCCTAAGCCTAGCAGCTCATGGACAATGCATCGGGATTTGTTCGCTTAGTTGGATTTGCAGGTTTTGCCGACCAAATGCTTGTCGCGCTCCAGCAGTTCGGTGAGGTTATCTGTCTCTATCGCGCCGTCGATCAGGATTTCTTCGACCGCTGCTTCCTGCGTGCGCAAAATACCGATCTGGGTAAACATCAAGGCATCTTTGGCGGGTAAATTTTTGAAGTGATTTTTGCCCATATGTTTGCCGTTCACCCAGACTTCCGCTGAGCCTTGTCGGGGATCGGTCGACCAGTGGATATGTATGGCAATGCGATGCCATTTGCCCGGTTCTGCGCCATTGGGCAATTTCCACAACACTTCTTTTGCCGCGGACTCCTGAAAACTTAATTCGCTGCCGGTGATATTAAAACGCAGCGTTTGTTGCCAGCTTTTATCCGACTCCCAATAACCCAACTCGTGTTTGTGCTCGCTGAATTTTTTGGGCAGATAAAAACTGAATGCAAAAAAGGTCTCCTTGCCTTCATGGGTCGTGCCTGCCGTATTGCGATGATGGAATTCGCTGCGATTTAACAATTTATTGCCTTGCCACAAAAAAGATTCATCACCCGTCAGCCGCACTTTGCCCGCATGTCTACCATCAAATACACACTCACTGGTGACCGATAATCCCGCCGGATTAATGGAGGTGTTCCACTGGGAAATATCGCCGGTTTCAAAATTGCCTTGCCAGAGAATGCTGGCTTGGGTTGCTGGTGAGATAATCAAGAGGGTAATAGTCAATAAATCAAATGGTTTCATGGTTTTTCCTGATAGGGGAAAATCTTTACCTGTTTTCCCCTGATGTATTTTATTGATTGGCACTCGTGGCCACTGTTCGATTTTTTGCAGGACTTAAAAAGAGGTAAGCCGGGTGTTTATTGTTAATTATCCAGTAATAAAAAAGCCGGTAAAAAATACCGGCTTTTAAATGAAATGGCCAGAGCGATCCCGAGCGATATAGTTACGTGCCGGTAACTATCGGTTGGAACGCGGTGAGGCGATCCATAGTTGCTGCCGATCCCAAGCCATGTCCGCGGAATAATGTACCGAACTGGTTTTGTTGTCCATGCAGTGCCATGTAATTCAATACTACAGTTTCGACCAGCAAATTGACGTTATTGGCCGCGGGGCTGCCGGACGTTTCGACATCGCCGCTGGGGCGCATAAAACCAATTTGTTGATGGCGTGCTTGATCGTCGGCATTGGCGCCGAGTAATTGTGGACGACCGCCGGGGTTGTAAACAAGGAAGAATGAGCAGGCGGTTTGTTGGTCGTCGCCGGTCCAGACACCTTTGCCGCGACCCGCTGCTGAATCGTCGGTCATACCGTTACTGAATACAGATCCGTCGCTGAATACATAAATCATCACTGGCTTGCCTTTGCGCGCGGCGTATTCGAGGCAAGCCCCGATGCATGCCCCCGCGCGCTGGTCGCGCATTTCGCCGGTTGAGCGGTCGCCGGTGTGGTAATCAAAGCCGCCCATGGTAATGGTGCCCGCTCCTGCGTAGCCATTGATCACCAGTTTCATTACCGAGGCGGTTTTGCGGAATTCGCCGTCGCGATCAAATTCAGCGAACGAAAAAATCCCGTTAGTGCCCACAATATCGGCATCGGCGATGGGATCTATGTCGGCGGGATTGCCGAAGCGCGCGGCAAGGTCAGCACTTTTGACATAACCGCAGCGCAGCATTTCTTTCAATTGCGCATCGCGACTGGTGCCGAGACTGGGAATGGCATTGAGTTTGGAGTCGCTGATGCGATAGATGGATTCCATGGTTTTGACGATATCTTCCTGGCTCATCAAATCCACCAGGTCGCCCACGTCCACCAAGCCGGTTACGTCGTTAGGGTTATCCACTTTGGTTGGACGCACTTCGAGGTTAATCAGCGATGCCGGTGCCATGGAGTTGCCGCCCGAGTCGCTATTGCGCGAACCGATCAAATCAACCAGCGAACCCGCCGCGCCTGCTTTATAGATGCCGTACATCGGGTTGTGCGGATTGTTGGCAGTATCGTTTTCCGAGCGTGCCGCAATCACCGCACCGTTGGTGTTGGCGGCGGTCGCTGCCTGGATTTTTGTATTGATGCCGTTCAGCAGGCCGGAATCGGTATGGAAGAGTAAACCCAGACTGTTGTTGATTAAGGTGGTCGCCGTGGATGAGCTTGGAGCCATGTCCGCCGGTAAGCCTTGTTTCTGGTAACCCGCCGCACTTAAAAAATCGCGCTGGCCGCCTCTTTGTCCAACCAGCACATTGGAGCCGGCGAAATTGGCGCCGCCTGCGAGATCGAAACAGATAAACGGGATCTTGCCTGCGCCCTGGGCTGCGATACCGCAGGCGTCGCGCACAGCGGCGATATCGCTGGAAAGGCTGACCTCAGCGGCATAGGCCGGATCGCTCAGCAAACTCAGCAACGAGCCGCCGATCAAGGTGCCGGTGCCCATCTTGAAACCCTGGGCAATCAACTCCCGACGGGAAACCGGGCGCGAATGGTTGTTGAGGTAGAGCGGGGCATCCGGATGTAAAGGTGCTTTGTACTTGGCCATGATCTCGGTTACTCCGCTAATTATTGCAACAACATCACGGCGCTACCCAAGGTAGCGGCGCAAGTGGCTTTGACGGTGGTCAGGGTGCGTTCAGCCGCGCAACTGGCACTACAACTGGTCATATTATCGATCAATTGGTTTAGCTCCAGACGCAATGCCGCAGGGTCGGCTTGCTGTGCGAGCCTGGTGTGAGGATCGGCTCCGTTGGCCACTTCATTGGCAAACAGGCGGCTCAACAGCGGCTCGATAACTTGTGTGCGTTTGGCCGGTGAATTAAAGGCGATGTTAGCCGGAGCACTAAAGTCAAAGCCGGGAAACAGCACTGCGCGCGCCGGATTGGCGGCGCCACTGCTGCCTACGAGTGCATTACAGTAAGCCACGGTCAGTTGGGTGATACCCATCTGCTGCGCCGCGAGGAAGCCATCGAGGTTGGTCAATGTCGGTAATTGTTGTTTCACCTTCTCATAGACGGTGGCAACGGCTGGATTAACGGCGGATATACCGGTCATTTGCGCCAGGCTCGCATTGATTTCAGCAAAGTCGCGCAAGCCCAGAATGGGTTGGTCCGGGATGTCAGCCGGTGCTGCCGGCGGTGGAATCACAGCGGCTATGCGGGTGTAGTGCTTGTCGCCGATTTGATCAAAGGTTAGGAAGAACACGTCGTCGGCAGGGCCGCTTTTGGTTTCCACTACTGTACCCAATGGTGATAGCTGTTGGCGGCCACTTACGGTGGCCGCTGCGCTAAGGTGGGTATTCAGATTTGCAAACACCTGACCCGCAACGGCTTCAGTGCCATTGACACCGATGCGAATGCCTTTGATTGGCACCGGGCTGGTCAAGGCGCCACCGCCAAGCACGGTGAAGAAGGGCGTGGCAAACTGATAACCGTAGTCATCGATTTGCTGTACTTCGAAGACCACAAAGCAATCGCCGATATTGCCTTTGTCCCGGCTATCGTTCGGATCGTTGTGGAAGCACTCGGGCGCGCCGATCAGTTCGGACACATTGAATAACAGCAAATAGCGTGCGCCTACGCCCACATCGAAGTTGGTCTGGATATCAACCGCGCTCATCGCGCGCTTGTGAATGGCAAGGAAGCGTACACTGCCAGCCCAGGGGCGATTACCTGACACCTCGTTGCCGACTACCAATGCATAGCCATTATCCCAGTCTTTGAGGACGGCCCCGGCGAGCGGATCATTGTCGCCGGTGAACTCGCCGTTTACATAAATGCGACGGCCGCGCACTGTATCGAAGGTCACCACCACGTGCTGTAACGATGCCTGGGCGCGCTGGTCATTGGCATTGGTAGCCAGTACCGGTGAGCCATTGGCATTGCTTTTATCGCTGCGGTTCAGTGCAGTGTAGTTGTAATCGTATTGCCCGAAGGTGAAGTTGCGCTCTTCGGTGCTGCCTGAATAGCTCACAATGCGTGCCGGATTATTGTCGTTAGCGCCCTGGTCAATATTGTCCGGAATTACCCAGGTTTCAAGCGAGTATTCCCCTGTGCCACGCAGCAGGTCATAGAGTTTTCTACTGCCAGCCACAGTGGCCTGGGCACGGCCTGTACCAGCGATTTTAATTCCCCAGGCACTGCTCCAGCCGACATTGCCGATCAGGCTGAGGTCGGCTGCCGGCTCTATGCCCGAGGTATCGAAAGCGATCGTACCTTTACCGGTTTTAAATTCATATTTGGCGATGATGTCGGTATCAATACGGCCGCCACTGCTCAGCACAAACGCATCGCCCAGACCTACCGCTTTACTGATCACCAGCTCGGGATCTACTTCAACTGCGGTGAGATGGCTGGAAAAGTTCTGGATCGCCGTCTGCATGTCGTTGGCGTTGCTGGCGCAATCGCTCCAGCAGTTGTGGGAGTCGGCGCGTAGACGTTGCACCAAACGCGATTGCGCCGGGTTATCCAGGCGAATCTTGCTTTTGGCCGCTTGATAAGCCAAGGCAACATCATCGCTCGCAAAATACGGTTGCTGGCGCGTCGCGGCAGATTCAGAGTGGCAGGCCACGCAATACTGCTTTAGTACCGGGTAAACGGTGGTGGAGAAATCACTGTTATCGATGGGAAACGCTTTACTGTTGGCGATAGATTTATCTTCCGGTGCTTTGAGCACTACATCGTTGGCGGTGGTTTCGCGTGGACCGGCCCATTTATTAATCCAACCGGTGACGATATCGCCGCAGGCAACGGGGTCGCTGGTCCAGCAGTTGTGGCCGCCGGCAACTTTTGCAACCAGACGCGACGCGGCAGGGTCAGCAAGCGAAACCAGGCCACCGTCAATCACCGCCGCATAGGCGAGGTTGATGTCGTCACCTCGCGCAAAGGTAGGTGCCTGGGTTTTGTGGCAGCCGCCGCAGCGGTCTTCGCGCGCAATGTTGATCCAGAGTTCGGTCTGGAATTTATTGATATCAGCAGTACTGGCGGGTTTGGCGCCGCGGTATACAAAATCATTGCCACCGGTTGACGGCGGCGGTGGATTATTGGTTTTTACTTCACTGCCGCTGCCTGAACCGCAGCCGCTGATAAAACCGGTTGCGAGCAATAAGCCGACTACACCCAATCTGCGCCACTGTAAGCGTGACGATGCTGAAGAAAATCTGTTCATCATCTTATTCACCTTTGCAGTAATCGGCGGTGTCGATAAACACCTGCTTGAGCTTATAGCCGGAGCTGGCGAAGTTAGCGGTTATCTCACTTACTTTCGCATGATCGAGGGCATTGGCCGGTTTGCGCAGGCAGACATTCTGGAAGACTTTTTCAACCTGGCAGCTTGCAAACGCCTGGCTGTGTGCCAGTTCTTTGTTCATCGATTTTGCGCCTGTACCACTGCCCGGCAAGGTCGGGTCCCAACCCAGATGGACGTTCATGCCGCTGCGCCAATAGTTTTGCCAGTCATCATTAGTGGTGACATAGCCGTGCTTGAAGGTGTTTGCGTTGATGCGGTACTTCTTCTCCACCCGGCTGTTAGTATCGGGATCAATAGTGCCCTCGTCGTTGTAATGAATGCGGCCAGCCAAGCCGTCCGGGTCGGCATTCACATCGAACTCAAAATCGTAGTAGGCATAGGCTTTCGCCATCGGGTCCATACCGTTATGGCAGCCGACACAATTGTTCAGGTATACGCGGCTGTCGCCGCCGGGGCTGCGACTGACATCCTGGCGGACAAAATCCGGCGTCAGGCTGATGTCGTGTACTTGTTCCAGATCGCGGCACAAATGGTTGAGCAAGGTGAAGCGGAACATGGCGCGATTGGTGCCTGCAATAAAAAATGCCTTGGCGGCGGCGCGTGAGGTGATGACTCCGGAAGTTGCTTCAGTGGGGATGCCATTGAGTCCGGTTTGGTCGCGCGGTATCAACGTATCCTTAAGGCTCACGCCTTGCGTCTCGATGGCTTCGTAGTGACTGTTGTTGCTGATCGAATAAGCCGGCAAGCCAGCGGCGCTGCTGGTGTAAAGTTGGTTGCCGTACAGCACTGTGCGGAAATCGGCATCATCGCGCACCAGCCCGATAACCGTAGCGGTGTAATCGTTGAGTGGCGCAAACACTGTGCGATCGCGGTTGGTCCAGGGGGTCGCCATATTTTTCAGGGTGACGCTATAAAAGGCTTCGTTATTCATGGCGATGCGCACGGCGTCGGCAACACGGTTGGCCGCGATTGCCGTTGCCATTTCCTGCAGTACGGCAGCACTGGGCGGTACACCGGCAATGCGGTTATGGATTTGCAGGGCCTGTTCGCGCGAGCCGGCATGGCTGTTACTCGCCACTATAGCGATTGCCAGTAGCCCTGGATAAGACAAGCGCTGCAACGCTCGGCCTAAGAAATGGAAGAGGTTGGTCACAGTGACTCCTGGATAATTAAGCCGCGTCGTGTGCAGCGAAATAGTGGTTGGTAAATTCTTGTTTTTTAACGAGCGGCAGCTGTATGTTTGCCAAGGGAGCAATCCGTACTTCAAATTCACATCCGGGAATTTGCGCGCGAGCCTGGCAGATCCGAAAAGAAAGCAGGCAGATATAGCTATCAGCGGCGGTTTTCTGTTGTTTTCATTGTCATTTGCCCTGCTATGCAGCGAATATGCCGAAAATCGCCTGTGAGCCGATGTTGCGCAAGGCGTTATCAGGAATTAGAAACAGTTCTCCATATTGTTTCTAAAATTATATCTGTGCGGTAAACCACGTAGAAAATGTCGGCCGCGTTGATTCGCGTGGGGATTATTAGATTTAAATAATGAGTGGCGCAAAATGTCAGTTTGGTACCTGCTAGGGCAGAGTGAGACGTCGTTCGCAGTTAACTTTAATGCGGCGGCGGCGCCTATCCCTGGCAGATTCGAGATCTGGCTCACAAGGATTTATCACCGTCAGGATGAAATTGATGCCGTTGTCTACTCTTTGAGCATGCGGCCTGCTTGGCGCGGGTTTTGAATATCAAAGCGGTTCACGACCAGCAAGGTTCTGGTATTTTGCCTGGTTTTTTGCGCTCCCTTTTTCAATCAAGAGATTTCAGGCCACTGCCGATGAAGCCAGCTTTAATTCGCCAATCGATCCGTCGCTGCTGCAACTTGCTGTCGTCAGTTGGCGGTAATTTGCCCCTGCTGTCCCTGAAAGCGGGACTCGGCTGCTGGGTTTTCGCGTTGGTTGCCTGTGGCGGCGGTTCTGGCGGCGGCAGTAATTCCGGCCAGAAACCCGATCCGGTGGTGGTGGATTTACCCATCGCCTACATCCAGCGCCCCATCCCTGTCGCTGAAGGCGGGCAGCCGGTATTTCCCGATGTTTTCGCTCCGGAGGATTTCAATGCCGGTGGTGAGCTTTATATAAAAGTACGTGCAACTGCGCAGGCAGCGGTGACTAATGTCACCCGCGCCGAGTTTGAAAGCCATCTGGATAAATATCCCGATTACACGCCTGAAAGCCCCAATTACGATGTGAAAGATGTATCTGCCCATCCCAATGGTGACCGCCTGATTTTTGCGATGCGTGCGCCGCTTGATCCGGACCTGGATGAGGATGACGAGGAGCAGCCAACCTGGAACATATGGGAATACAACCTTCAGGCAAAGGTTCTGCATCGCGTTATCACCTCGGACTTTGAGGCAGAAAAAGGCCATGATGTCGCGCCCCATTACCTGCCCGATGGCAGAATTCTGTTCTCGTCCAATCGGCAGAAACGCAGCAAGGAAATTTTGCTCGACGAAGGCAAACCGCAATTCGGTGCGACCACCCAACAGGACAATGACATCACCAGTTTCCTGTTGCACACCGTTAAGAGCGACGGCACTGATATCCAGCAGCTAACCTACCACCAAAGCCACGATATCCAGCCCACCGTGATGGCTAACGGGCGTCTGCTGTTTATGCGCTGGCAGGGAACCGGGCGGAATGAGCGGCTGAGTTTTTATACGTCCAATCCCGATGGAACCGACGTGCAGCGCTACTTCGGTTACGACAGCCTGAATATAGAGCCCGGCAATAACATGCAGGAGGCGCCGCGCCTGTTCCGCCCACAGGTAATGCCCGATGGCCGTATTGCAGCAATCTACATGCAAAATACCTTGCAATTGGGCGGTGATATGGTGGTGGTGGACGGCTCCGCCAGCGCGGAAGGTGACATCAAATCTATCTCGATAAAACCGGTCGATATCTCCACTGACCTGGTATCCCTCTCCGGCCGTTTTGCGTCTCTGTCACCCCTTTACGATGGCACCAATCGCCTGTTGGTAAGTTGGAGCCAGTGCCGTTTGCAACAAACGGCGACCCTGCGTTTGCAGCCATGCCTGAGTAACCTGCTGCTTAACGGCGAACCTGTCGACGGTTACCGGGAAGCACCGCCGTTTTATGGTATCTGGATTTATGACATCACCGGCCAGACCCAACAACCGGTGGTGCTGGCGGAGGATGGCAAATTATTCACCGAAGCCATAGCCCTGGAAAAACTTGCAGCACCGCCTGCGTATATCGCCCCGCAAACCGATGCCGCACTCGCGGCACAGAACCTTGGTTTACTCCATATCCGCAGCGTTTATGACAATAACGGTACTTTTGATGCAATGGGCAGTGGTGCTGCCAGTGTGTCCGCGATGGCGGCACTGCCGGCGGATAATCGCCCGGCGCGCTTTGTCCGTTTGTTGAAAGCGGTATCAGTACCGAAAAACGACGTATTTGATGATCAGGACGATAATATTTACGGCAACCTGTTTAATGCCAATACCGGTATCCAGGAAATTCTTGGTTACGCGCCGGTAGAGCCGGATGGTTCGGTGATGGTGACCGTGCCCTCCGACGTTGCGTTTAACCTGGAGGTGCTTGATGCAAGCGGCCGCAGAATAGCCGCGCGTACTGATCAATTGGTTACGTTACGCCCCGGCGAGCACCGCGAAAGCAATGGCCTGTCTATTCTCGGCCGTACGGATTTCGCGTTGCCTTCGCTCAATACCGGCGCCGCTACTGCTGCTAATTTTCCTAACACCCAGCGCTATTTACCGTTGGGTGTGCCTGCAATTCCGGAAATGGGTGAAACCATGGCAAAGTTTGCAGCGCGCACGACTTACTGTAGCAATCCTCTCGACGGTACAACTTGCGCTCTTATGGGGAATCCCGGACAGGGGCAAAACCTGCGCAATCCAACGGTAGATTTAGTCTATAACGATGAATGGAGCGCGCCATCCCTGCCGCGCACAGATTCATTTGCCCACCGCTATAACAATCTCGATCCGGCACTCGCACCCGATGCTATTCCCGCTCCCACGCCATCGTCATGCCGCAATGAAGCGAGTTGGAATGCAAACTGCCGGGTGGTGATCAACTACGAATATCATATCCAGCCGTTGTGGGAACGTGAGCGTCCGGCGATGACGGAAGTTGATCCGGCGACATTGATTAGTATCACCGCTACAAACTGCGCCGGTTGTCATTCCAATGCGGATATGGCGGGCAACATCAATGCGCGCGTGCCATCCGGGCAGCTTGAGTTGATCCGTACCAAAGCCGCCGCCAATGCGCCGATGCGCTCCTATCCCCAACTGACGCAGGGGAATCAGCGCCAGATCCAATACATTTATGAAGACGCACTGGCAACACTCATTCCCATATGTGAATTCGAAGAGATATATGATTGGATTCCGCAATGTACGGTTACACTGGATCCCGAGGGCGTACCGACTTGCGCGGGCATAGCCAATTGCCCGTTTGTCCAACTGGATGAAGAGACCGGTGAGCTGGAACTGGATGCATTGGGTAATCCGGTTCCGCGTAGGGTCCAAACACCATTCCTGCCGCCGCCGATGAGTCGCGCCGGAGCGAATTCCAGCCTCAGGTTCTTCGATCGCTTCGCGCCCCGCTGGGAGGCCGGGAAGGCCTACAAGGTTGGGTCTATAGTATTTTACGATCCGATGCCGGGTGATGCGCAATTGGGATGGACGTTCAGGGCCAGGGTCGATAATGTAGGGGCGGCACCTAATCCCGCCGTAAACCAAACTGCGCAATGGCAGCGTTTGCGGCAGCGTCCGCTGTCGGATTTGGTTGATCACGCTGAAGCACTGAACCAGGCAGAGCTAAAATTGCTGTCGGAATGGCTTGATACCAATGGTCGCTATTACACCAATCCATTTGAAATGGCGATTCCCAACTAATCGATAATGACTACAAAAATAGAGATCAAGGCATGATTGCCAGCTTGCAAGGCGCTTGTCGTTGGGCGCAATACACAGTGGTTACTTTATTGTTGCTCGCCTTCATTTCTCCGGCGCAAGCGCAATGGTTTGGCAGTGATTGGTTTGCCGAGCAAGAGCCGTTACAAGTCAGTGTTGATGATGCGTTTATCAATGTCTATTCCGGTCCCGGGCGCGGCTATCCCATTTTCTACGTGGTTGAACGCGAAGAAATTATCACGCTGTTAAAAAGCCGCACCGAGTGGATCAAAATAAAAACCCGGCGCGGGCTCGTCGGTTGGATCAAACGCGACGATATGCAATTTACGCTGGCGCTCGATGGCAGCAAACCGGAATTTCCCGACAGCAAACAGGCTGACTATTTAGTGAATCGTTTTGAAATGGGCGCTGCCTACGGTGACTTTGCCGGTGCCGATAGCTTGAGCATGAACCTCGGCTATCGCTTCACTAAAAATTTATCGGCCGAGTTGCGCTACGCGGAAAACACCGGCCAGTTTTCGGATAGCCACATTATTGCGGGCGGTATTTTATTCCAGCCATTTCCGGATTTGCGCGCGTCACCTTTTTTCAGCATCGGCGGCGGCAAGATAAAAACCTTTCCCAGCTCGACACTGGTGCAAACCGAAGATCGCGAAGATGATTTATTACAAGCCAGCCTGGGTGCTTATATCCACATCACTGGCCGTTTTTTCCTGCGGGTGGAATACACCAACCACTACATAATGACCAGCCGCAATACCAATGAAGAGGTTAATGAATGGAAAGTTGGATTCAACGTCTTTTTCTAGGCACATTGCTGCTCGGTTTAACCGGCATTGGCAGTGGCGCCTACGCACAGCAAGACAGTACCAGTGATGACGATGAACTGGGGCAAATTATTACGCCGGATCTAAAACGCCGCACCATTAAAGAGGATGACCTCGACAGTGAAAATTTTGAAGTGGGCGCTTTTTACGGGCTGCTCAGTATTGAAGACTTTGGTACTAATGAGGTGGTGGGATTTACCTTTGCCTATCACATCACTGAAGACTTTTTTGTTGAAGCTGCCTATGGTGTTAGCAAAACGGAAAAAACCAGCTACGAATTATTGAGCGGCGGGGTGGAATTGCTTACCGGCGATGAGCGCGATTTGAGTTATTACAACCTGTCGCTCGGCTATAATTTTTTGCACGGACAGGTGTTTATCTCCGATAAATGGGCCTTCAATAATCATTTCTATATAGTGGCTGGCGCAGGTAATACCGATTTCGCCGCGAAGGATTATTTCACCACCAACCTGGGTGCAGGGTTGCGTTTTTACGCTACCGACTGGCTGGCGTTGGATGTAAGTATGCGCGGCCATAGTTTTAAACATGAACTGTTTGGCGAGAGCAAAACCGTTACCAATTTGGAATCGCGTTTAGGGCTGTCGTTGTTTTTCTAAAATGTTTTTTGGCATTAATTTTTTGTTGGAGTTATCACATGTTGTCGAAAACACGCTTGTATAAAAAATTGCTCGGTATCGGTGTAATGATTGCTGCGGGTTTTATCAGCGCCAATAGTTTTGCTGATCCTGCACCTGATTTCACTTTGCAAAGCAGCACAGGTGAAAATGTTCGCTTGGCGGAACAGCGTGGGCAAGTTGTCATGCTGAATTTCTGGGCATCCTGGTGCGGCCCATGCCGCAAAGAAATGCCGCTACTGGATGAAATGTCCAAGCGCTACAGCGCGGCCGGTTTTGTGCTCTACGGCGTGAATGTGGAAGAAGATAATACCGATGCAAAAAAATTGCTGAAAGAATTAGGCGTAACTTTCCCGGTATTGTTTGACACTGAAAGCAAAGCGAGCAGTTTGTATAACGTTGATGCTATGCCGACCACTGTGGTGATCGATAAAAAAGGTCAGATTCGCTACGTTAACCGCGGCTACAAACCCGGTGATGAAAATAAATACCGCGATCAAATCCGTGAGCTGATTAAAGAATGATGGTGTGCCGCCTGCTATTCATTGCGCTGTTGTTTAGCGTCGCTGCCTGTAGCCCGATAAAGCCTTGGGTGAAACCTTATGAGCGGCAAAAAATCGCCGATGAAATCATGAGTTTTGAACGCGATCCTGTTGCGGATTCCTATTTGCATCACGTGTACGACGCACGTGAAGCGGCGCGTGGTGGCGATGGTGCGTCAGGAGGTGGTTGTGGTTGTAATTAATCGTTTCCTGCTGCTTGCGCTGGCGCTGCTCGGGAATTTTGTTAACGCAGCTGTTTTGCCCGATGAGCGAATTGATTTGCTTTATCACGGTTACGATGGCGGTGGTGCACAGATTGATGGCCCGTCAATTCTGGTGCGCAAAAATATCGGCGCTTCAGTTTCGGTCGCTGCGAATTATTATGTGGATATGGTGAGCAGTGCCTCGATTGATGTGCAGGCAACTGCAAGCCCCTACAGTGAAGAGCGTAAGGAACAGGGTTTTAGTGGGCAATATTTGATTGATCGCTCGACGATCAAATTGGGTTACACCAGCAGTAAAGAAAATGATTACGACGCATCGACCTACAGCTTCAGTGTCGACCAAAGTTTTTTTGGTGATTTGACTACAGTAGGATTCGGTGTGAGTTTTGGTGAGGATGTGGTCGGGCAAAATACTGATCCTACTTACAAACGGGATTTACAGCGCCGCAAGTACAGTATTAATGCTTCGCAGATTGTCACCAAAAATTTATTGGCTTCATTAAGTTTTGATAGTGCAACTGACCAATGCTTGAATCTCACCCAGGATCAAAGTTGCTTGAATAATCCCTATCGTTCCGTGCGCTATCTGACCGGGACCGGCGGTTATCTTTATCAGGGTGAGCGCTATCCGCATACGCGCAATAGTGATGCGTTGGGTTTGCGCGCTATTTATTATTTGCCTTATCGTGCATCGGTGCGCGTAGAAGCGCGCCAATTTTCTGATAGCTGGGGAATTGATGCCGATAATGTCGAGCTACGCTATTTGCATCCTTACGGAGAGCAGTGGCTGATTGAAGTGAAATACCGTATCTATAACCAATCAGGTGCGGATTTTTACGCTGATTTATTTCCCTATCGCGATGCACAAAATTTTCTGGCGCGCGATAAAGAGCTGAGTCCTTTTTCATCCACCACTATTGGATTGGGTGTGACTTATAAAATTCCCGCTGGGGTTATTCCGTGGTTTGATAAGAGTACGGTGAATTTATACTGGGACAGATTTGATATTGACTACGATGATTTCCGCGATGCGCGGGTATCACCCACCGATTTTGCGGCAGGTGATGAACCGCTCTACAGCTTGCAGGCAGATGTATTCCGCTTTTATTTATCCTTCTGGTTTTAATACGCCAGTGCGATTAAATCGCACTGGTTTTCTCCTTTTTTTATCTGTTAGTTAATCTCCCTGTCTTTAATTCTTGTGTCGCTTCCAATAGCAGGTCTTTGTTATAGAGTACTTATGGGTGCTGTTCAGTATTTGTGCAGCTGGAGTTGCTGTGTTATAAATGACAATGTTGTCATAAGGAGTGGGCGTTATTTTGCCCCTATCGATACCAACAACCCCGAAGCGCTTGTTGAACCATAACAATAATATCGGCGTGTTGAGTCCAAACAATAAAACGGATTCGCTTTCTCTAGAGAACAAACGGTGGCGCAGTCTGTCGCTTTTTATTGCGCAGTTGAATAGAGCCGCGCCGTTGTTAGTTGCAAAGTAAAAACATTCAAATAATTCAAGCCTCCAGAATTTTTCAACATTTCTGTCGGTATTTCTTTGCCTGAAAATAGAGAGGAACGTCTAATGAAATATCCAATCATCGCTGTGGCTGGCTTATGCCTTGCTGCAGCATCGGTCGACAGCATGGCGCTAAGTTGCGCGGGCATTACACAATGGAATAGCACGGCGGCTTACTCAAGCGGCGCGCAAGTACAAGAAGCCGGTAAAGCCTATAAGGCCAATTGGTGGTCGCAGGGGCACAACCCGGTTAATTATTCCGGCCAGTGGCAAGAGTGGACTTTACTTGGTAATTGCGACGGTGTGAGTTCGTCGAGTTCCAGAATACCTTCATCTTCTTCGCGCTCTTCAACCCAGCCATCAAGTGTTGCACCTTCAAGTAATTCTTCACGACCATCCAGTTCGACCGCTCCTTCAAGTTCATCAGTTAGTGGCAATTGTGGCTCGGTGCAGTATGTTGCGGGCACTGCTTATTCGCTCGGGCAATTGGTTAAAAATGCGGGCAATGAGTATCGCTGTACGGTAGCGGGTTGGTGCAGTTCAAGTGCTGAATGGGCATACGCACCGGGCACGGGCGCGCATTGGCAAATGGCATGGGAATTGGTTCGCAGCTGCGGTGTTGCATCATCGGCGAGTTCTATTCCAGCTTCGGTATCCAGCTCATCGCGCTCGTCAGTAAGTTCTTCATTATCAAGCGTTGGCACCGGTCGCTACCGCATTATTTCGGGCTACTGGCATAACTTTAATAATGGTTCGGGCGTGATTCCGCTGGATCAGGTTTCGGATGCGTACGATGCAATTAATATTTCGTTCGCGGAACCTACTGGTCGTGCAGCGGGAGAAATCGGTTTTGTGCTGGATGCTGCGTTTGATCCCGCTGCATTTAAAGCCGCGATAAAAGCCAAGCAGGCGGCGGGTAAAAAAATCATTATCAGTATTGGTGGCGCCAACGGCCAGGTGCAACTACCGACGGCAGCGGCGCGCGCGAATTTTGTTAATTCGATGAAGGTGATTATCGATGAATATGGTTTTGATGGTCTCGATGTGGATTTTGAAGGTCATTCATTATTTTTAAATTCTGGCGATAATGATTTCCGCAATCCGACTACACCGGTTATTGTGAATTTGATTGGTGCATTAAAAGATTTGACCAGTCATTACGGCGATAAATTTGTCCTCACCATGGCTCCGGAAACTTTCTTTGTGCAATTAGGTTACAGCTTCTACGGCGGAACCTGTATTAGCTGTGACAATCGTGCCGGTGCGTATTTGCCAGTGATTTATGCATTGCGTGGTCAACTCGATTGGTTGCAGGTACAAAATTACAACTCGGGTCCAATTACCGGCACCGACAACAAATATCACACCATGGGTGGAGCGGATTTCCATATCGCGCTGATTGATATGTTGCTGACCGGTTTTAAAGTTGCAGGAACCAATTTGACTTTCCCTGCACTGCGTCAGGATCAGGTGTTGATTGGTTTACCGGCAAACGTTAATGCCGGTGGTGGGTTTACCAGTGTGGCCGATGTGCACACGGCGATGAATTGTTTGATCAAGGCACAAGGCTGTACTACTTACCAGCCTGCAACGGCGTGGACTAACTTGCGCGGTGTGATGACCTGGTCGATCAATTGGGATAAATTCAATAACTCTGAATTTTCTATTAACCATCGCCGCTATCTGGATCAGCTGCCTTGATCGGATTTTTTAAATCCGGATTCTAATAGTTAATTTATATCGAAAAAACAGGGTGCGAAGCGCCCTGTTTTTATCTGTTTATTACACCTGTTTTAGCGGACGATACGATGAAACTGATTCAAATCGCCATGGGGCATATCCAACCAATTGTCGCTGGGCAATGCAGGAATTGGCGCAGGTGATTCCAATGCAGGATATTCAACGGCTAATAACTCATCAAGATGAACCAGTACCGGATCTTCAATTGCTTCGCTGGGGCAGAGCAATATTTTGTGATTGCGAGTACTGCGGCCAAGGTCAAGACTGGAGGAATAACGCACGAGGGCAGATGCAAGAATCAAACCGGTAATCACCGGAATCAGCCACCAGAAAAATACCGGTGCGTAAGTGTAAGTCACCGCGCCCCAGATAATCGCGGCAATGGTCATTTTGGAGGTGCGTGCAAAACATTCGCTCCATGGTAGTAACCGGCCTTCGCGGTCTTGCGAATCCCAGTTCACCTTAAAGCCGAGTAATACAGAAATAACGAAATAGGCGTGATACACCATCATAATCGGTGCAATTAACACCGCAAAAATAGTTTCAACCATTGCGCCTTTAATGATTGCAACGCTGCCACCAAATTGTTTGCGGCGATGGAATAGTGCAACAATTACCCCGAGAAATTTCGGCCCCATCAATAACAGGGTAGTGAGCAAAATCAGCGCAATAATCAATTCCGTTTTGGCGATTGGCCAATTTGGGTAGAGCTGGTAGGTTTCAGTGAAATACACATTGGAATTAATTGCACGCACAACGGCATCTGCTGTGCTTAACACCAGCATCAATAACCAAATAAGAGACGTGATATAGGCAGTGGCGCCAAGTAAAAAATGCATGCGGCTGATGGGATGCAAACCGCGCAACGTCAACATTCCCAAATGTTGAATATTGCCTTGGACCCAACGACGGTCTCTTTTGGCGTAATCGATAATGTTGCAGGGTACTTCCTCGTAGCTGCCTTCAAGATCAGACAGCAAGAACACATCCCAACCTGCACGGCGCAACATGGCGGCCTCTACGAAATCGTGACTGAGAATGTCACCGCCAAATGGCGCGTTGCCCGGTAAAGTTGGCAAGCCACAATGATCCATAAAAGCACGCATGCGGATAATGGCGTTGTGACCCCAGTAATTGGCAGCGTCTGTTTGCCAGAAAGCAATTCCGGTGGCGAGCATCGGGCTGTATAACACCGCTGCAAATTGCACGAAGCGACCGAAGAACGTGGTTTGCCGAACGGGAATTGGAATCGTCTGGATCAATCCGGTGCGTGGATTTACCTGCATGGCACGCACCATTTTTACGATGCAATCGCCAGTCATAATGGAGTCGGCATCCAGCACCAGCATGTGTTCGTAGTTGGAGCCCCAACGTTGGCAGAATTCAGCGAGGTTGCCGACCTTGCGGCCAGTGTTTTTTTCGCGACGGCGATAAAATACCTGTTTGCCCAAATCACCTAAACGCTCCTGCAACTGTTGCCAGTGATCGCGTTCAGCCTGGGCGATAGTCAGGTTGGTAGTATCGCTCAGCAGGAAGAAATCGAAGTGCGCCAGCTCGCCGGTTTTTTCCAGCGAGTGCAGGGTCGCTTCAAAACCGGCGATAACTCTATGGGTATCCTCGTTATAAACCGGCATCACCACTGCTGTGCGCGTGGTGATGGGTGATGTGTCTTCCAGCAAATGTCGGGTGGACTTAAGGGTGAGCGGATCGATCCGCAACATTTGTAAAATGAACCCGAAAAGTCCACTCCAGAAGGCGAGGCTTAACCAGGTAAAACTGATACCGAACAGCACCAGAATTATCGTTTCCAGCGCGGTCAGGTCGTTCGCACGCAGGATATCAAACATGATGTAAACACCGCTTACAGCGGTCAGCAAACTCAGGATGACATAGACATATCGACGCAAGGACTTGGCCGGGATACGAATTGCATCGGCGGGTGCGCTGGTGAGGTCAGCTACGGGACGGCTGACCTGCGGTAAAGGTGATTGCATATGAGTCATATCAGATTGCGTCCGGATACCAGACATAACTCCAGACTTCGCTCAGGCGTTGATCGCGCAATTTCAGGAATATGCGCATGTCTGCCACTTTGTTGCCTTCCGGTTCTAATTTAAACGAAGCGCGCCAGGTACGGCCATCGGGCAATTGGCGGACAACCAATTCGCTGATGGTGCCAGCGGATTTTTGCATTTCGGCAACCAATGGCGCGTCAGCTGAAAGATTGTCCAATTCGCCGCCGCGGAAATCGATCACGAACTTGCGCTTACTCAGTGGTGGCGGGTTGGCTTGACCGGGGTTGGAGCCCCAGCCGATACGGGTGCGAATAACTTTGGCGCCGGTATTTTCGGGTAAATGTTCATCGAAGGTACGCAGGCGATATTTATAGGTCGCGCTTGCGCCAGCCTTCATCGATTTGGACGGAACCCAGTAAGCAACTACGTTATCGTTGGTCTCGCTGTCGCTCGGAATTTCCACCAGCTCTGCACGGCCTTTGCCCCAGTTGCCTTCAGGGGTAATCCACATACTTGGGCGCTTCTCGTAGCGGGATTCCATATCCATGTAGTGATCGAAATCGCGATCGCGTTGCAGCAAGCCAAATCCGCGCGGGTTTTCATCCAGCATGGAAGAAACGCGCAGGCTGCGGTGATTGCTGATCGGGCGCCAGATCCACTCGCCGTTTGAGGCGGCCATCAACAAACCATCCGAATCGTGCACTTCGGGACGGAAGTCATCGACAAAACGGGTATGGTTTTCGCCCCACATATACATACTGGTAAGCGGTGCTACACCGACTTTAAGGATATCTTTACGCGCAAAAATCCGCGCTTCAACGGCCATCTCGGTGGGTGCACCGGGAATAATTTCAAAACGGTAAGCACCGGTAATGGAAGGGCTATCGAGCAGTGCGTACATCACCATGCGCGTATCGGTCGGGCCGGGTTTGACCAACCAGAACTCGCGGAACACCGGGAACTCTTCGCCTTTGGGTTCGGCAGTGTCGATTGCCAGGCCGCGGGCGGACAAACCATAAGAAAGGCCGGGGCCGACCATGCGGAAATAGGATGCGCCCTGGAATACCACGAACTCATCTTTGTAGTCGTTGCTGTTAAGCGGGTAGTGAATACGGAAACCGGCGAAGCCGATATTGCCCGGTGCAACCCCGGCTAAAGGTGCAGCGGGACCATCGTAATTAAAATATTCCTGCTTGAATTGTACGAATGCATCCGGGCCATCGGTGGCCATGTGCAGGGTTACCGGTTCGCGATAAAGGAAGCCGGGGTGGAACAGTTGCAATTCAAAGAGCGCCTCGTTGTGCCACAGCGATGATTCAGGGCGAAAGCGAATGGAGCGATATTGATCGTAATTCATATTGGCGAGCGCTTCGGGAATGTTCGCCTGGAGCGGCTTGAATTCGCGGCGGGCAAACAACTTGGCGCGTGAGGTGATAGCATCGAACAGGGCGGGTTGGGCAATTTCGGTTGCGGCCGCTGGTGCTACTGCAGGTTGTTGCGCAATGGCGAATCCTGTCAGACCGATACTCAATACACAGCTCATCGCCAGGGCGGCGATGCTGGTGCGGACAAATAAATTTTTACCGGCTTTTTTGTTGTTAAACAACATGCTCATCCACTCTTTCTCCGGGTCGGATTATTAGGATCAATTAAATGTAAATTCATCGAATTCTGCTTATAGCAGGTTTTGCACATCGTGTAAGTTCGGTTCCCTGAAAATGTTTTGTCGCTTGCGCTTGCCAGTTGCGCGCTTCCTTGTGTGGTACTGCACATACAACCCGTCCAATAGCCGTTGGAATACTCTGGACATGAATGGAAAAATGCGGGCGGGGTATTTAGCCCTAAGGGTTTGATGATTTATACGCACAGGATCGGCGCGCATTGTAAACCATCTGTTACTGAAAAATAGGGTGTCAGGTGTCTCCGATGCAGGCTTTTTTTACGAATCTTTGCAAAGCCTGACTGGATTGCCTTGCTGTTTCAAAATTACAGGTTATTACCAATCAGTCTTTGCGATTGAAATAGCTTGAACTTAACTCAAAAGAGTTGCCAAGGAGGTTTATATGCAAAGCGCTACCGTGTTATCACCGTCATACCAACCCAAGCTATTGCCCGTCGTGAGACGAGTAATAGAACAACTGGATCAATTGTTTATTGGATATTTTGGGAAGCAGGGCAAAAGCCTCGCCCATGAAGTTTTCAAACAGTGGTTGATCGCGGGCAAGACAGGTCCATCGGGATTGCGCCGCTATGTGTATTCGCTTGGTTCGCAGCTGGATGATCCCGAAGTGCGTAGCGAATTTACCGAACGTGCCGAGCGGATGTTGTTGCATCTCCAGTCAGGTTATGTGAGCTAAATAATAGCCTGGCTATTGCCTGGGGTTAACCATTCCCATCAGCCCTTACGGTTAGCCGTAGGGGATCTGTTTTTTTACTGCTACACTCATTGCATCCCTTCTTACATTATCATGCTGTGGTTGGTTGAGATGCCCAACATAAGAGCTTACATGCGTGAAAACCCCATTGCCGCACGGCTTTTGGGGTTGATTATCATCAGTAGTTCGATTGTCACCCTGGTTGCCATTCTGTTGCAATTGCACAGCAACTTTACCGACGATATCGCCGCGCTTGAAAAGCGTCTTGATCAGGTGCGTATCAGTACGCTTGCCAGTATCACCAAAAGTTTATGGGGCTTTGATCAGGAGCAATTGAATATCCAGATCAATAGTGTTCTGGCGGTGGACGATGTGGTGCAGGTTAAAGTCGTCTGGCACGATTGGAACAACACCGCGCAGACACTGGTTGCCAGCAATCACGCCTACGATCCTAAAGATCTGGAAAATAAACGCAGCCAATTTTTGGTACGCAGTTATCCGCTGGTCTATATAGATGCAAGCACACCCGAACAGCAATTGGGTGTGCTGACGGTGACCGCGAGCCTCAGCAGTATTTACGATAAATTATGGGAGCGCGCTTTTTTTACCGCGTTTGTTCAAGGCACCAAGACATTGGTGATTGCATTATTTATTGTCTGGTTAGTACACACGCTGTTGACGAAGCATATGAAAACCATCGCCAATTATGCGCGCAATCTCAACCTGGAAACGCTGACCAAACCGCTCAAGCTCAAGCGTCTGAAAGTCAATTCAAAATCCGATGAATTGGATAATGTGGTTAACGCGATTAACCACATGCGTGAGACATTGCTTGACGATATCGAACAGCGCCATGCTATCGAAATGGCGTTGCTGAACGAGAAGGAAGAGAAGCTGGAAACCCGTCGCCAAAAAAATGCAGCGGAAGATGCAAGCCGGGCGAAGAGCCAGTTCCTTGCGACTATGAGCCACGAAATCCGCACGCCAATGAACGGTGTTATCGGCATGTTGGAAATGCTGCGCGATACACCACTCGATGACAATCAAAAGCATTACATCGAAGTCATCCATCGCTCCGGCGAAACCCTGCTCACCATCATTAACGATATTCTCGACTACTCCAAAATCGAAGCGGGGAAAATGCAGCTCGAAGAGACCACCTTCGAACTCGACGAGTTAATCGAAAATTGTGTGCAGCTGTTCGGTGCGACGGCGAACAAGCGACAAATCGAATTGTTTGGCGCGCTCGATCCGGCTGCGCCAAAATGGGTTAAAGGCGACCCGACCCGGTTGCGGCAAATCATTATTAATTTATTAGGCAATGCCTTTAAATTTACGACGGAAGGGTTTGTGTCGCTGCGTGTAACTCAGGTCGCTGCGTTGCCTGATGATAAAGTCGAACTGCGTTTTGTCGTACAGGACAGCGGCATCGGTATTGATCTGGATAACACCAGCGATTTATTCGACTCCTTCAATCAAGCCGATGCATCCACCACACGCAAATATGGCGGCACTGGTTTGGGACTTGCGATTTGTAAAAGCCTCGCTGAATTAATGGATGGTGAAATTGGTGTCGAGAGCCTTAAAGGCCGCGGCTCGACGTTTTGGTTTACTGTCCGTTTAACTCAGGAAGATGTTTGCGATTTGAATGCCACGCCTATGGCATCCAGCAATGATTTATTGCGTGGGAAAAAATTGCTTTTTGTTGAACCAGGTTCAAACCTGGCTGAATTTATCAGCCACTTTGGTAGTGCTTGGGGCGTAACTGTTGATTCAGTCCCCTCAGCAAAAGCTGCATTGGCACAACTAAAACATGCATTGCATTCCGGCGAGCCTTACGATTTTGTCGGCTTTGATTATTCGCTGCCCGATGCCAGCGGTTTTGAATTAGCGCAATGGCTGCGCGAGTTGCCGGAGTGCCGTGAGCTGCCGCTTTTTATGTTCAGTAGCGGTGATGTTTATCACGACCAGGGGCAAATGCGCAGCCTTGCCATCCACTCAGTATTGCGCAAACCTATTTCGATGAAATTATTGCGGCGAGAATTAATCGCGCTGCTTGGGCATGAATCTGCACCGGTCATTGTTGTTGAGCGCAAAAAGCAGGACCCGGAAAAATTCTCGCATTTGCGTGTATTGGTTGCAGAGGATAATCCGGTGAATCGCATGGTGATCAAAGGCCTGCTGGGCAAGCTTAATATTGTGCCTGCCTTTGCTGAAAATGGTGCAGAAGCTTGTGATGCGGTGCAAGGCGCAAGCGAACGATTTAATTTGATTTTGATGGACTGTGAAATGCCGGAAATGGATGGCTTTGAAGCGACTCGCTGTATTCGTGATTACGAGCGGCGCGAAGGTCTTTCAGCAACCCCGATTATCGCACTCACCGCGCATGCATTACAGGAGCATCGCGATGCGGTATTTGCCAGCGGTATGAATTATTATCTTTCCAAGCCCATCACTTTCAATAATCTCTATTCGGCATTTGAAGCCGCAGGCTTGGTCGCGGGCGAGCAAGCCTGAGCTGCGCATAGTGTTCCCCTATAGTAATGATTGGTTTTTCCCCCTTGCCTGGGCTGGGGTCAATCCTTATGATGGCTGCAACTTATTGGGTTCCTTCCCTTAATTACATTGGGTTCCCGCCACCGCTAAATAACCGTCAGGTTTGGAGTTTATTATGAGTAGTGATGCAATTGTTCATGTGAGTGATGCCAGCTTTGAGCAAGAAGTTCTGGGATCTGACCTGCCGGTGTTGGTTGATTTTTGGGCGGCCTGGTGTGGCCCATGTAAAATGATCGCGCCAATCCTTGATGATCTGGCCGAGCAATTTGAAGGCAAAATCAAAATTGCCAAAGTGGATGTCGATGCCAACAAAGATACTCCGGCAAAATTCGGTATTCGCGGTATTCCAACCCTGATTATCTTCAAAAACGGTGTTGCCCATGCCACTAAAGTAGGTGCAGTGAGCAAGCCGCAGTTGGTTGATTTTATTAACACTTCTCTCTAAGTGCACAGGGCTATCGCAAGATGGCCCAATTTGTTTTTGCACTTGGAGATTTTTGCCGCTATACTCAGGCACATCTGATGTTTGTTCCTCCTTAGAATCACCTTCCCGATTCCCTTATAACCAGACGAACAAACCCAATTCCCTGCTGTTGTTTTTGCCTCGGTATCTGATATAGCCGGATAAGTCACTCAACCAGTCAGTTGAAATTATCGAAAGAATTGATAAGGCGATTGAACTGTTATCGTCAGGCTGGCAATCTAACTTACCGTGCTAGATCCACTCCAGGTAATATTCAACGAAACGAAACCTGAATTCAGCGGCCCAATAACAGCAAAAAAACGCGATCAATTTTCTTAACCAACGCATCGCCTCCGGCGAACATCTGCAACAACTCACATCCATCCATAAAGTCTTTCCTATGAATTTAACCGACCTTAAAAAGAAACCGATAGAAGAATTAATTGATATCGCCCATGAAATGGGTTTGGAAAATATCGCTCGCTCGCGCAAACAGGACATTATTTTTAATATCCTCAAGCGTCACGCAAAAGGCGGAGAAGATATTTATGGCGACGGTGTATTGGAAATTTTGGTGGATGGATTCGGATTTTTGCGTTCAGCAGACAGTTCGTATCTTGCCGGTCCCGACGATATTTATGTATCTCCCAGCCAGATTCGCCGCTTCAATTTACGCACGGGCGATACCATCTCCGGTAAGATTCGCCCGCCGAAAGAAGGCGAGCGATATTTTGCACTGTTAAAAGTTAACGATATTAACTTTGACAAGCCGGAAAGCTCCCGCAACAAAATTCTGTTTGAAAACCTCACGCCGCTATTCCCCAATATTCGTCTGCCACTCGAAGCGGGTAACGGTTCTACCGAAGACCTCACCGGTCGTATCATCGATTTGATTGCTCCCATCGGTAAAGGCCAGCGTGGTTTGATCGTAGCGCCACCAAAAGCCGGTAAAACCATCATGATGCAAAATATTGCGCAGGCGATTACGCGCAATAATCCCGAGTGTCATCTGATTGTATTGCTGATTGACGAACGTCCGGAAGAAGTAACCGAAATGCAGCGCTCAGTGCGCGGCGAAGTGGTTGCCTCAACGTTTGATGAGCCACCAGCACGTCACGTACAAGTGGCCGATATGGTGATTGAGAAAGCCAAGCGTTTGGTTGAGCACAAAAAAGATGTGGTGATCTTGCTCGACTCTATCACCCGTTTGGCGCGTGCCTACAACACCGTAATTCCTTCATCCGGCAAAGTATTGACCGGTGGTGTGGATGCCCATGCGCTTGAGCGTCCAAAGCGTTTTTTTGGTGCGGCGCGTAATATCGAGGAAGGCGGCAGCTTGAGTATTATCGCCACCGCGCTCGTTGATACCGGCTCCAAAATGGACGAAGTTATTTACGAAGAATTTAAAGGTACTGGTAACCTTGAATTGCATCTTGATCGCAAAATTGCTGAAAAGCGTATTTACCCTGCAATCAATGTGCGCCGTTCCGGTACTCGCCGCGAAGAATTGTTGATGCGTGAAGACGAGTTGCAACGCGCATGGATTCTGCGTCGTTTGTTAAACGATATGGAAGACGTTGCTGCGACGGAGTTCTTGCTCGACAAGCTGAAAGATTTCAAAACCAACGACGAATTCTTTATGTCGATGAAACGTAAATAAATACCCCATCCTAACCCTCCCAGCTACGCGCCCCGCTTAAAGGGGAGGGAATTAGTTCTTCCTCTTAATTAAGGGGGGAGGTTGGGAAGGGGTTAGCTTGTAGCCCGTATGGAGCGCAGTGCAATGCGGGAAATTTAAAATCCCGTAATGCGCTGCGTTACATACGGGCTTTCCCTTTTTTACAACTTCGGTTTTTAAACTTTGGTTTTCTACAAAAATGAAATATAAAGACCTGCGCGATTTTATCGCCCTGCTTGAAGCCCGCGGTTTATTAAAGCGCATCAAACAGGAAATTGATCCTTACCTTGAAATGACTGAAATTTGCGACCGCACCCTGCGTGCCGGTGGCCCCGCATTATTGTTTGAAAATCCCAAAGGTTATGCGATTCCCGTGCTCGCCAATTTATTTGGCACAACCGAGCGCGTAGCATTGGGTATGGGGCAAGAGTCAGTTGAAGCATTGCGCGAAGTCGGCAAGCTGCTCGCCTTTTTAAAGGAGCCGGAGCCGCCCAAAGGATTTAAAGATGCCTGGGATAAATTACCGATTTTCAAACAGGTTTTGAATTTGGCTCCCAAAGTATTGAGCAAAGCGCAATGCCAGGAAGTGGTATTGGAAGGCGATGCGGTGAATCTTGATTTGCTACCGATCCAAACCTGCTGGCCCGGCGATGTCGGTCCGTTGGTGACCTGGCCGTTGGTGGTTACGCGCGGCCCGCATAAAGAGCGACAAAATCTCGGTATTTATCGCATGCAAAAAATCGGTAAAAACCGATTGATCATGCGCTGGCTTTCCCATCGCGGCGGCGCGTTGGATTTCCGCGAATTTCAACTGCAAAATCCCGGCAAAAGTTTTCCAGTTGCCGTTGCGCTGGGTGCTGACCCTGCGACAATTCTCGGTGCTGTCACACCCGTGCCCGATACACTTTCGGAATACGGTTTTGCCGGGTTGTTGCGCGGCGATAAAACCGAAGTAGTAAATTGTATCGGCAGCGATTTACAAGTGCCTGCCTCAGCAGAATTTATTCTGGAAGGTTACATTGCACCAAATGATATGGCCCCCGAAGGGCCATTTGGTGATCACACCGGTTACTACAACGAAGTGGATAATTTCCCGGTGTTTACCGTCGCGCGAATTACCCATCGCCGCGATCCGATTTATCACAGTACTTACACGGGCCGTCCGCCGGATGAACCTGCCATCCTCGGTGTTGCACTCAACGAAGTGTTTGTGCCGATTTTACAAAAACAATTTCCGGAAATTGTAGATTTTTATTTGCCGCCGGAAGGCTGTTCCTACCGCATGGCCGTCGTCACCATGAAAAAACAATATCCCGGCCACGCCAAGCGCGTGATGATGGGAGTATGGAGTTTCCTGCGGCAGTTTATGTACACCAAATTTGTCATAGTCACTGACGATGATGTAAACGCGCGCGATTGGAACGATGTAATTTGGGCGATGACCACCCGCATGGATCCAGCGCGTGATACCGTAATGGTGGAAAACACGCCGATCGATTATCTCGATTTTGCTTCGCCCGTTTCCGGTCTCGGTTCCAAAATTGGTTTTGATGCAACCAATAAATGGCCGGGCGAAACCACGCGCGAGTGGGGTACGCCGATTGTGATGGATCAAGCGGTAAAAAATCGCGTGGATGAATTATGGGATGAGTTGGGCATCGATCTGCCCACGGCCTATTAGTAACTGGAGCTGGCGATGAATCTGCAAGAAGAATGTTTTCTGGATTGCCCCTACTGCGGCGAACCCATCAGTGTGTTGGTGGATTGTTCCTGCGAGCAGCAAACCTACGTAGAAGATTGTCAGGTGTGTTGCCAGCCGATGGTGCTGCATGTGAATGTTGATGGAGAGGGCATAGCTGATGTTTATGCCCAACGTGAAGACGAGTAGCTGGCTGTAGTTTGAAAGATTTTATCTTGGTTTTGAGCGAGTAATGCGTTATAAAACTTTCCAGTGTGATCGCCCACACTTGATTAAATCAACTCAACGAAGGGGAATCAAATGAGCGTATTAAAAGAATTTAGAGATTTCGCGGTAAAAGGTAATGTAGTCGATTTAGCTGTGGGTATCATTATCGGCGCAGCTTTCGGCAAAATTGTCAGCTCGGTGGTGGCGGATGTGATTATGCCGCCGATTGGTTTGCTGATTGGCGGTGTCGATTTCAGTGATTTGGTTATTACCCTGAAAGAGGCGGAAGGCGCAGCGCCAGCGGTAGTGATTTCGATTGGTAAATTTATCCAAACGATTATTGATTTTACGATTATCGCTTTCGCAATCTTTATGCTGGTGAAAGTGATTAATCGTGTTAAAGCGAAAGAAGCGCCGCCGCCTGCTGCGCCCACTACACAGGAAGTGTTGTTAACTGAAATCCGCGATCTCTTAAAAGAGCAGCAAAAATAGTTTGTCGAAAATAGTTTGCTGATTCGCTACTGATTTTTTGTCGGGTTTAGCAATTTCCACTCCGCCAGGTCGGGGTGGAAAAAACCGCACTCCCGGTAAGCCCGCTCAATAGTTCCCGCTTTACGTAACTGTTCAATACCTTTCACTAATGCAGTATAAAACTCGTCACTCAGTGGATGCTTTTTGCTGACCGGCCAATGGCGGCTGCCGTTGATGGCAATTTTAATTCCCGCTATCGGCACCAGGCGGATCCCCTCGACCGTAATTTCTTTTTCAGGATTCATCGCAAACGGCGACAGGGTTACATCGACTCGCCCGGCATTAATCATGCGCGCCATATTGATCCAGCGGGGTGTGTACATAATATCGGTAAAGCCCAAATGTTGTAGCGTGGTTAAATCCGGCTTCCATTGACGACTGGTGACTACACGTAATTGCTGGAGTTGATCGAGGGTTTTGCTGGTTTGCGCGCGTTGGTTTTGGGGTGCGGTATAAATGCCGACAATAAATTCGCCCTGGCGAATTATTGGTGGCGATATATGTAATTGATTGCGCTGCGCTGCCAAATCCTCGTACCAGATAGTGCCGCCGATGGTCAGGCTTTTTCCATCGAGTAAATTGCGGATGCCACGCGAATAATTTTCTTCTGCGACCAAATGCAGTGGTGCGGTAAAACCGCCAAGTGTTAATGCTTGCTGCATCAATAGTAATTCGATGACATCCCGGCGAGCATAGTTACCGCCGTAAAAATCCACCGCTTCGGGATTGCGATCACCAAGAAATAGGTGATAGTCAGCGAGGACATCGCGTTGTATACCGATGCGTACGTCGACGATTGACTGCGCCTGGACAGGCAGCATATTGAGAGAGAGTACAAACAGGGCAAACAGCTTGGGAAGGCGCAAAACAGACATCATAGGCTCTATCGTTGGTGAACTGATTACCATAACAAACAGGCAGCCAAAACTGGCTGCCTGTTTGTTGATTGTTTACTGTTGCTTATCGAGAAGGTTAATTCTGGTTGCGAATAACTTTCCCGTCCAGTACGAACTGGCGATTGGCCTTATCTAGCTCACAATTGTTTGTCCCCGATACAGTCGTACCGGTTTTGCAGGTGGTGCGTCTATAAACAGTTCATTGCGACCGGACTGGGTTTCGGCTGGATTGATTGGCTCGGCCTGCGGTGCATCCACCAATGTGGTCTGGCCGCGATAAACCTTAACCACCTGCTTTGGGTGATCAAGCGATTTTTCAGTGTTACTGTTGATTGGATCCAGCAGGGCTCCCCACGTGGGGCCCGCTAAAAACAAGAGTTCTTTAATCAGTGTTTTGGTGATGTTGTCCCGGGTGTGGTGATGGTATTCCGCTAATTCCTTCAGGACATCCGGGTTCGCCATTTTTACGCTCGGCTTCATATTGGCGTCTACGCGTCGGCGAATCTCGTACACCAAATCAATCATAGGTTTAGTGTATTGCATGCTGCGTTCTCCTCGATCTTGAGCTATTAATTGAGCAATTATCAGACCAAGGGCGGAGTAATGGTTATATGCAGGGGTTTTGTAGGGCGATAAAGCAAATAAAAAGGATTTTTTTGGTGCGCAGGTTTTATTTTGGCGCGCTTTGCATAACAAAGCGCCCCCCAATGCTGGTTGCTCAATAGCTAACGGATAAGGTGATCCATTTCGCGCGAGGGTTGGGTGCACAGGGTCTCACCGATAATTTGTGCGGGGACTCCTGCGACAGTCGCGCGGGCGGGCACATCTTTGAGTACCACACTGCCTGCGCCGATCCTGGCGCATTCGCCCACGGTGATATTGCCGAGAATTTTGGCGCCTGCACCAATCAACACCCCTTTGCTCACCTTGGGATGACGATCGCCAGCCACTTTGCCGGTGCCGCCGAGGGTAACTGACTGCATGATCGACACCATGTCTTCGATCATTGCTGTTTCACCAATCACAATGCCGGTAGCGTGGTCGAACATAATACCCTTGCCGATGCGTGCTGCGGGGTGGATATCCACTGCAAATACCGCCGAGATGCGATTCTGCAGAAACAGCGCGAGTGAGGTGCGCCCCTGGTTCCAGAGCCAATGGGCGATGCGATAGGCCTGAAGGGCGTGGAAGCCTTTAAAGTAGAGCAGGGGCGTTACCAATGAGCAGCAGGCCGAATCTCGCTCGCTCACCGCGGTCAAATCCGCGCGCACGGATTCTGCAATAGACGTATCCGACGTCAATGCCTCCTCAATCACTTCGCGGATCAGCATGGCGGGCAGCGCCGGGCTGTCGAGTTTATTGGCGAGGTGAAAGCTCAACGCCGCCTCAAGCGTGTCATGATTAAGGATGGTGGAGTAGAGGAAGCTCGCCAGCACTGGCTCAGTCTCCGCTTGCTTGCGGGTTTGCAGGCGAATGGATTCCCATAAACTGTCTATAACAAGGGCGGGAGCGGTGGCTTTCATGGCCAGGTCCTTACACAAAATCAGTTAAAAAAGAGTAGGCAGCCCATTATTGGGTGTAGTTGCTGAATTTCCAACAGGTAAACATCAATAAATGACCAGTGGTGGTTCATTGAGCGCGGCCAGTTGTTCGCGCAATTCCAGGATATGTTCACCCCAATAGCGCTCGGTATTAAACCAGGGAAAATGCCGTGGAAACGCTGGGTCAGCCCAACGCCGCGCCAGCCAGGCGCTGTAATGCATTATACGCAGGCTACGCAATGCTTCGATTAATGGCAGTTCGGCCAGGTCAAAATCGCAAAATTCGCGGTAGCCTTCAAGCACTTCCGCCAGCTGCAAGGTCTGCTGCTCGCGTTCACCGGACAGCAACATCCACAAATCCTGAATCGCCGGCCCCATACGTGCATCGTCGAAGTCGACGAAATGCGGTACATCTTCGCGCCATAAAATATTGCCTGGATGGCAGTCGCCATGCAGGCGGATTGGTGTGTAATCCACCCGGCTAAACAGGGTTTCGCAACGCGCTAATAAATCGGCACCAAGAGTGCGATAGGATTCGCGCAAGCTGGCGGGGATAAAGTCGTTGCCGAGCAAAAAGTCGTAGCTGTCGCGGCCAAAGGTCTGGATATCCAATGCCGGGCGATGGGCAAACGGGCGCGCCTGTCCCAGTGCATGGATACGTCCGAGTGTGCGGCCCAGGCTTAGCAATGCATCAAAGTCATCGAGATTAGGCGCGTGGCCGCCCTGGCGTGGATAAAGTGCAAAACGAAACCCCTGGAATTCGCGCAGCGTTCTGCCTTCCTCATCCGCCAGTGGTGGCACCACTGAAATTTCCAAATCCTTTAGCGCCTGGGTGAGTTCATGCTCCTCCAGAATCTGCGCATCGCTCCAGCGCTCGGGGCGATAAAACTTGGCGATCAATGGACTCGCCCCTTCAATCCCCACCTGGTAAACGCGGTTTTCATAACTATTGAGCGCGAGAATGCGGGCATCGGTCAGGACGCCGGTGCTATCAATCGCATCCAGCACCATATCGGGCGTGAGGAGTTCGTAAGGATGGGGTTGGGTCATAACCGCTGCTCGCTGAAGTGAGCGGCGATTGTACCTCTCGCCAGGCATTCGCGCTCGGATAAGCGTGTCATCGCATTACCGATAACAAACAGTCGTGCTTTCCACAAACAACGGCGTATAAATTTTGAAGGATTCGTATAAAAATGCTACAAGTTAATACTTGTTTACCGATTGTTTTGCATCCCAATAAAAACAGGCTCCATTGCGCGCATCATTTTACGCTGAAGCGCACCGCCTCAAAATGAATAGGACTGTCATGATCAAGATCGCTTTTTATAACCTCAAGGGTGGCGTGGGTAAAACCACAACTGCAGTAAATATGGCTTACCTGGCCGCCGCGGCCAAAAAGAATGTGATCTTGTGGGATCTGGACCCGCAAGCCGCCGCCAGCTGGTTTTGCCAGCAAGAGCCGGATTCCGCCAAGGCGATCAAATTGTTCAGCAAGGGCAAATCCATCGGCGAGATGGAGCTATACAGTCCTTATCCGCATTTGATGCTAATCCCTGCCGACCTCAGCCTGCGCAGCCTGGACAGCGAATTCGATGAGCTGAGCAAAGACAAAAAATTCCTCAAACAACTGCTCAAACCTTTAAGCGAAAAAGCTGACATCCTGATTTTTGACTGCCCGCCGACACTGTCGCCCAGCGTTGAACAGCTTTTGTTGGAAGTGGATATCTTATTAATCCCGATGATTCCCAGCCCATTATCTATCCGTGCGATGGAACAAGTGGTTGAATTTCTGAAAGGCAAAAAATCAGCGCCTGAACGTATTGTCGGTTTTTTTAATCAGGTCGATATGCGCCGCCGCTTGCATCATGAGGCCATCGACAACAGCAAAAAAATGCCGGTTCCCATGCTCAAGACTTACATTCCCAACGACTCTGCCGTCGAACAAATGGGGCTGCGTCGCGCGCCACTAACCAGTTACAATCAGCGCAGTCGCGCGGCACTCGCTTACATCGATATGTGGAAAGAAATTGCCCGCTTGTTGAAAGCAGCCGCAAAAGAGAGTGCTTGATTGCGCGTCGGATTTATTTGCTACGCATTATTTTTAAAAAAATGCCATGGTTAATTGCCGGGCATGTTTCTATATTTATTTTTTGTATTACTTCTCCCCTCTTAAACCCGCCTCCGCCAGATCATATTTCGGCTGTTGTTTTTCTTTACACTTTGTCGCATAAAAATTCTTAAATAATTTGTATTTAATTGAATTTTAATACTTTTTTTATTATGGCATTTTATGTGCTCTTAGCTGCTCCGGTCATATCGACCTAGTGCAACTATACGAGGGATCTTCCGTAGGATGGTTGCGTTTCTTAAATTCCATAATTCACATATAGGAGAAGACTTATGGATATCAATTTTAAAGGCATGTTACGTAGCTTGTTCGTAATAGCCGCTATCGTGGGCACATCGAACGCTAGTGCAAGCTTGGCACCTTTCCAGTCATTTGTAGGCAAGTATGCGATGTCGACAGATGGTTTTGGTTCGATTAGCGAAGCAGGAGTTATTTCAGCTTCTGTTCCAGCAGGGTCTACTGTTGTTGCTGCTTATTTGTATTCTGCAACCAATACTACCAATAATGTTCCTGCGGTAACGCTTGATGGTAACCTGGTTTCATTTGGCCCTGCAGTTTCGAATACTACTGCTTGCTGTAACCTGAAGTCCTACCGCGCTGATGTTACCAGTCTGGTTGCAGCAGTGATCAACGGTGGTAGTGGCGGTATTTATAATTTTAATATTACCGAGGGCAATGCGTATTACTCGGAGATTGATGGTGAAGCTTTGGTGGTGGTTTACAGCAACCCGGCATTGCCTGAAGCAACTGTTGGTCTGTTGGATGGTTTTGCATCTGTAACCGGCGATACTACCAATATTAATTTTGCTACCCCACTGAACCCGGCTGACCCAGGTTTCTTTGCTGAACTGTCTTTGGGAATTTCTTTCAGCTGCTGCGATAACCAGCGCTCAACAATCAAAGTTAATGGTCTGCTGTTAACTGAAAATGCGGGTAACTATGATGATGGTGAGCAGCTTTCGAATGGTTCCTTGATCACTGTCGGCGGTTTTGATGATGCACTTTCATCAGGTGGCGACTCTTACGCGAACGACCGCGAGCGTTATAATCTTGCCAGCTTCGTAGCTGCCGGTGATACCACTATTAAAGTGGATACTTTCAATGACTCTCAAGATGACAACATCTTCTTCGCCGGCTTCTATGTTTCCGGTAAGGCAGGTATCAACGAAGAGCCGCCAACTGAAGTACCTGAGCCAGGTTCATTGTTGTTACTGTTGCTCGGTGTAGCAGCATTGTTGTTTGGACGCAAAAGAGAGCTTTTCTCTTAATTGTTGTTTATGCACAAATTCTGTGTATTACTAAATGGAGCGCTTTGCGCTCCATTTTTTTACTTAAAAGGATCTATAAATGCAAATTGTTAACCGGCTTTGTTTATTAGTGTTCTGCTATGGATTTATCTCGGCTCCTGCAAATGCGGCACTATCCAAGGATAACTTACAAGGGTTTCTGAGTTCCCAGGAAATCCACTCTGCGGAATATTCAAAAGCGGTCGCTAATTTAAGGGCAGGAGCATATGGTGATGCGCGTGCGGAAGCAGAAAAGATAATAGCCAACAGGCCAGAAAAGTATCCAGCGCATCTTCTTTTAGTTCTGGCATATCTCGGCAGCGAAGATTTTTCCTTGATTGAAAAACATTTACTGGAAGTGGAGCGAAACCTTCCACAACTGGCTCCTGCATTGCGGGAGAATTTGTTTCGCGCGTTAAGAAATGAAAGCAGGTATTTCCGCGCGCTTGCAATGGTTGATAATTTGGATGTGGCTCAGCGTAGTGCACAACTTAATTTGGATATCGGCAGGGTCTATATTGCGCAGTCACGATATGACGAGGCTGTACGCTCGCTGTCCCGGGCGTTGGCTAAAAATAATGCGTTGGCCGATGCGCATTATGAGTTAGGTCGGGTTCGAATTATTCAGGGGGATTACCAGAATGCCCTGGATGAATTTTCTATCGTTGCTAAAGCCGGTAATTCTTCCGACCACCTTTATCAGTTGATCGGTGCATCTTATTTAGGTCTTGGAAAGTACCAGGAAGCGTTGCAAACATTTAATAAAATCATAAAAAATAATCCGGATGATGTGTTGTCCCAACTTAACATCGGGATAGTCCAGTTGCATTTAAAACACTATGATCAAGCACTTACTCATTTAGTCGCATCCCAGAAAAAAGATAAAACGGCAGATTCCATTACAGCACAATTATTAGCGTTGGCCGCATTAAATAAAAAAGCTGATGCCACATTAATTCTCCCTGGGTTGAGTCAGGAATTGACTGCTGATCCGTTACTTCAGTTGGCGGCATTAGCGTTAGGGAATGCCGAGATAACTTCGCAATCGCGTGAAGCTATCGGGAAAATATTTCCTGATATCTATTTTATTAAGCCTGCCGAGTTAACTTTCTTAGCCGCCAATGCGCAAAAAGTTGCGTTGGCCGCGCTCTTGTATAAACAGGGAATGTATGCGGCGGTCGGTGAAATTTATGCTAAAGAAGGTGAGCAAAAAGTACACCCTTGGCTAAGTTTGGTTTATGCCCGATCGCAAATAAAAACCAATCAAACAGAGCAGGCAATTGCGACTTATCTCAAGCTGGGGCGTGACTATCCCGCGTTGGTTTCTCCCAAATTGGAATTGGCTGAAGCCTACTACCACCAGAAAAAATATGCTGCTGCTATCGATATCTACAAGTTGCTACCAGTGGATTCAAATATTGAGTGGAAATTGCAACTGGGTAATTTGTATAACGCTAACCAACAATATGAGCTTGCCATTAAGGCTTACACTGAAGCATTGGCTATCCAACATGATCCCTACATAGTGAACCAGATTGCCGCAACCTATTCCGAGCGAATGGAGCAGCCGGCGAAGGCAATAAAGTTTATCAATGAGGCAACAAGCATCACCCCACAGTCGCCATTGATTTGGGACACTTTGGGATGGGCTTACTACAATGTTAACGACCTTAAGCAGTCACTCGCTGCCTACCAAAAATTATTGGGAGCTACGGGAAATAACCAGTCGCCAGAAACATTTTCTAAAATGGGTCGTGCATACGAGAAAAATGGTGATATAAAGCAAAGCCGCATTCTTTATGAAATGGCATTAAATACCGGGCACGACTTTGAGGATGAAGCATTTACCAGAAATAAGCTGGCCGAGTTGGATGCTCGTTCCCGATAAGCCCGATCCTTATTGAATCTATTGGAGAGCCTTGTTGCGCATGATTAAGTGTATTTATGTTTCGCTCCTGATTGTTGCTGTATCTGCGTTTACAGGGTGTGCCACCCATACCCAATCGCCACCGCCGCCGGCAGAAGAAAAGCCCATCGTAGTTCCTCCTGCTGAGCCCGCTGTGGTAACACCTCCGGCGGTTGTGGTGCCTAAGCCAGCGCCAGTAGTGACGCCGCCTAATCCGGCGGTGCAGAGTTTGGCACGGCAGGCACGCAGCCAGTATGAGGCGCGTGATTATCAGGGAGCTATCGCAACGGCCGAGCGCGGTTTACGCATCGAGCGTCGCGCTGCTGATCTGTATCTCGTGCTTGCGCAAAGCTACGTGCAGTTAGCTTTACCGGAAAAAGCCAGGATGTTTGTCCAGCAAGGCCTTCGCTTCGCCCCGCAGGGATCAGACACAGCCAATAGCCTGCTAAGTCTGCAAAACACTGTGAAATAAGCCTTTAGACGATTTATAGCTCTATCTGAACGGATCGAAAAGCCATGCCACTTGCAGTGACACATGGCTTTTTTTATGAACCTTTCTATAGCTATTTAAAATCAGTTAAAAGTAAACGATAGTTTTTTAATATTAAAAGCATGGCAACATTCAATTAGCCGCTTGGCGTTCAACTCCCTAATCTGTGCCTGTCGAATCAATTAAACCGATTTCTCAACCACACAGACCTTAGGAGTTTTACTCATGGCAACTATCAATTCAGAAATCAAACCCTTCAGCGCCCAAGCTTATCACCAGGGCAAATTCGTGCCGGTAACCGATGCCGATCTCAAAGGCAAATGGTCAGTGGTGTTCTTCTACCCGGCTGACTTCACCTTTGTATGTCCCACTGAATTGGGTGACCTGGCTGATAACTACGTGGAATTCCAAACCATGGGCGTAGAGATCTATTCAGTGTCTACTGATACCCACTTCACCCACAAAGCCTGGCATGACAGTTCAGAAACTATCGGCAAAATCCAGTACCCGATGATTGGTGATCCAACCGGCACCATCACCCGCAATTTCGGTGTGATGATTGAATCTGAAGGCTTGGCTGAGCGCGGCACCTTTGTGATCGATCCGCAGGGCAAGATCCAGATTATCGAAGTAAACGCTGGCGGTATTGGCCGCGATGCATCTGAACTTCTGCGCAAAGTAAAAGCGGCGCAATATGTGGCAGCGCATCCTGGCGAAGTGTGCCCGGCCAAATGGAAAGAGGGTGAAGCGACTTTGGCCCCATCACTCGATCTGGTTGGAAAAATTTAATCACGCTCAATATTGATACCAAAAAAAGCCCGCTCACAAGGCGGGCTTTGACAAAAAATTCACGGAGCACACACCATGTTAGATGCCGCGATCAAAAGCCAACTCAAGGCTTATTTGGAAAAACTGCAACGCCCGATCCAACTGGTGGCCAGCCTGGATGAGAGTGCAAAAGGTCAGGAATTAAAAAGTCTCTTGCAAGATATTTCTGCTTTGTCTGACAAAGTCAGTATTAGCGAGCAGGCTAATGCATATTATCGTCCGTCATTTTCGGTCGCTGCCCAAGGTGAAACGCCGCGTATTGAATTTGCGGGAATTCCGATGGGGCATGAATTTACCTCGCTGGTGTTGGCATTGTTGCAAACGGGCGGGCATCCACCAAAAGTGGATGCAAAAACTATCGCGCAAATTAAATCGCTCGATAGCAAATTACATTTTGAAGTATTTGTATCCCTCTCTTGTCACAACTGTCCTGATGTAGTGCAAGCCGTAAATTTGATGGCAGCATTAAATCCCAATATTACTGCCACCATGATCGATGGCGCTTTATTTCAAAGCGAAGTGGATAAGCGTAAAGTCATGGCGGTGCCAAGTATTTACCTTAATGGTCAACATGTTGGCCAAGGCCGTATGACGCTCGAAGAAATTATCGCCAAGGTCGATACCGGCGCAGCTGAGCGCGATGCTGCAGCATTGAGTGAGAAAGATCCCTACGATGTATTGGTTATCGGCGGCGGCCCAGCCGGTGCAGCGGCAGCGATTTATTCAGCGCGTAAAGGTATTCGCACCGGTGTAATCGCTGAACGTTTTGGTGGCCAGGTACTGGATACAGTAGCGATTGAAAATTTTATTTCGGTAAAAGCAACCGAAGGCCCAAAATTGGCAATGGCGTTGGAGCAACACGTTAAAGAATATGCTGTTGATGTGATCAATCTACAAAAAGCCACGGAAATTATTCCCGGCGATTTGGTAGAAGTAAAACTTGCGAGCGGCGCGAGTTTAAAAAGCAAAAGCATCATTCTTGCGACCGGGGCGCGCTGGAGAGAAATGAATGTACCGGGTGAAAATACATACCGCGGTAAAGGTGTTGCTTACTGTCCACACTGTGATGGTCCTTTATTTAAAGGTAAGCGTGTGGCAGTTATTGGCGGTGGCAATTCCGGTGTAGAAGCGGCGATTGATTTGGCCGGCATCGTTGCTCAGGTAACACTGATCGAGTTCGATTCTAAATTGCGTGCCGATGCGGTATTGCAGCGCAAATTATTCAGCTTGACGAATGTTACGGTGATCACCGAAGCGCTTACCACCGAGGTAATCGGTAACGGTGAAAAAGTGACAGCATTGAAATACAAAAGTCGCCATACCGATGAAGTCGCGACTGTAGAATTGGACGGGATATTTGTCCAGATCGGTCTGCTGCCTAATACCGATTTCCTCAAGGGGACTTTGCAGCTAACCAATCGCGGCGAGATTGAAATCAATGCGCGTGGCGAAACGTCGGTGCCGGGCGTGTTTGCCGCAGGCGACTGTACCAATGTGCCTTACAAACAGATTATCATTGCGATGGGCGCAGGTGCTACAGCATCGCTCGGTGCTTTTGATCATCTGATTCGCACCAGTGCACCGGCCACCTGAGTGGAGATAGCAGCAGTGCAAAGATTGCGCAAGTAAAAAACGTTTTACAAATTAAAAAGGGCATCGTGAATGGTCGAGCAATAAAAAAACGCGCAGCTTTTGCGCGTTTTTTTATTTTAATCTGGCGATGAAGCTTGAGGTGTGCGATTGAAGTCGATATTTTTACTGTCTGCCTTTTTAAGGCTAAACCAAAAAATGCTGCCGCCACCGGGTGCTTGCTCATAACCCACTTCTCCTCCCAAGCGTTGGGTGATGCGTTTTACAATGGATAAACCAAGGCCATGGCCGTCGGCTGCGGTTGTGTCAAAGCGGACAAACTTGTCAAAAATCTCATGCTGCTGTTCTTCGTTCAAACCCGGGCCAGAATCTTTTACCCAACATTTCACCAAAGCGGTTTTCAGCGTTTCCGCCCCTAATTCGATAGTGGGATGTGTGCCGCCATATTTCAGCGCATTGGATAAATAGTTTACCCAAATTTCTTCAATCCACTGCTCATGCCCATGAACTTTTGGCCAGTGTGCTCCCATTCGTATGGTTGCATTTTGTTGTTCGATCAGCTGGTGCAAACGAGTGCAGGATTCCTGCGCGGTTTGTCGCGTGTCGACAGTGGTGAGTACAATGTTTTCGCATTTACGGATGTTGGAGAGCAGGAGCAGCGAGTCGATGATCGAGCGCATTTTGTGCGCGGAGTGTTGAATGCTATCGATGAGGACGCGATTCTTTTCGGCAGAAAGTTGCAGCTCTTCATTGCTTAATAAACTGGAGGCACCCAGCAACGTACTGATTGGTTGTTTCAAATCATGGGCCACTGTATGCGCATAAGCATCCAGCTCGTTATTTTGTTCAATCAATTCATTGGATTTTAATTCCAGTTGCTGGCTTTTGTATTCAAGGTCAATAGTGCGTTCAGTGACCAGTCGTTCAAGTTGGTTACGATAAACACTCAATTCCTGATACAGGTAATTGCGTTTGTTTAAATCATTTTTAATGCTGAGACGCATTTTATTAATGGCGTTGACTACCAAACCCAATTCATCGGGTTGACCGGTGTCGGCGCGTGTCAGTGCCAATGGTTTATCGAGATTATTTAAATCCAGGGTTTGCGCATAGTCGGCCATGGTTTCCAGGTGGCGGGTAATCCAGCGACGCACAATAAACAACACAAAAAAGACGGTTGAAAATAACGTAATGCAGGTGGTGATGGCGATGCTTCTAGCGGTATGTAGCGTGCGCGCATCAATATCGGCGGACATGAGCGAAACGGTGAGTTCGCCCATGGGAAAATCTTCATTGTCTTCGCGGTAAACAATGGCAAAACTGCGGCTCAATAAATCGCTTTCATATTTAGCATGGCGGCGGTTCCAGCGCTGTTGGAGTTCATCGCGCAATTCGATAAAGCCAACATCGGGTAATTGTGCCATGCCATCGAGTAATGCATCGACCCGCTCCTGATCGACTGACCACATACCGGCAGCGAGACTGGGCAAATAACTTTTTTCGATATCGATAAAATGTTTCTGTGCATCAATCAACTCGGTGCGATAAACACTATAAATTTGTACGCTCGATACCAGCACAGCGATACAGAAAGTAAATGCAATGACGGCACCCACCATGCGCAAACCAATACGGCGGATATGCGGCGGTGATTGTGTGGTGCTGTTGGTTGAAGATGTCGTCATTTAAAAACCTTGTTCCGGTGAGAACCATAACTCGCTGCGCGTTAATGGCGTTTCAGGAGTGAGTAGCGGGTTATGCAAGCGCACGATTGTGCGTTGTTGTAATTGGGCGCGGGCAATGTCCTGGCTGAAGTGCTGCTCGAATAATTGGCGCATGCTGCCATCGCGAATAGCGATTTCGAGCCCTTGTTCAATGGCATGGGCAAGTTTGGTGTTATCGCGTCGCACAAAAAAGTAGAGCGGGGCTGGATAATAGAGCACCCATTTTGGAGCGATCATTAACCCCATAGCCGGTCGGGCATCCAGCTCCGGTTGTATTTCGGTGAGGGAGCGCGGGAAGTAACCAATGCGGCCGCGTTTGAGCATGTGGAACAGGCCTTCGTAACTGGAGCTTGGGCTAACCTTGAAGCCGTTGTTGTGCAGAATAGGATAGTCGGGCCAATCGTGCCCTTGACCGGAGCGCATCGTTTTGAGTTGTTCGGCGGTGTCGATTGCGGCAAAGCGCTGGGCGTCAGTATCGGAAATCAGCAGCAGGCGCCAACCAATCAGGCCGCGATCAATGGGGATGCGAATTGGTAGCAATTCATTCTCACGTTCCGGCGAACTTAATGTCCAGACAATATCCATCGCTTTACCCATTTGCAAATGCCGCAGCGTCCGCCATTGGGGTTGATCGAATTTGCTGGGTTTAGCGAGGTAATCCTGGCCGGATTTGGCGAGTGCCAGTTTCAGGAGTTCGATGGGGTAGTGGCCGCGTCTATCGGCCGCCATGGGTTCAGCCCACGCGTAAATCACCGACTCTGCTGCCAGTGTGGCATTGGATAGCCAATATGAGAGCAATATCCATAAAGCGGAGAGGCGCAAATTTTGTGCGCCATTGGATGTTATCGTCATCGGTTTTAGGCAAATGAGGAACGTCTTGCCAGTATAGCGCTTGGCAGGTAATTGCGCGGTTTTATGCCGCGCGATTAAGTTTGGGTGAGGTGGTACGGACGGTGGTACGAGTAGAAATGTCCTGTTTTTTTGCGTTGCGCACCAGTTGCTGTAATAGCTGGATGCCTTGTGTCCATAAGCCCAGATTGGATTCGCTATTGATATGGCCGACGTTCTTCAGGCGCAAAAAGTCAGTACCCCATTGCAACGCCCAATAAGCTGCCTTGTTCTCGCTCAGCCATGGATCGTTACTGCTGGCGATAATTTTGGCTGGTACCGGCAACAGGTTTTGCGGCAGGCGTTTGGCGATCTGGAATTTATCCGGATCTGCTGGCGCGACCAGAAAAAGTGCAGCGATTTTATCGGGAAATTCGGCCGCAATACTGGCACTGGCAAGTGTGCCAAAGCTATGTGCAATGATGACAACCGGCTTATCGAAAGTGGCTAATTCAGTGCGAATTCCGGCTTTCCATTTGTCCAGATCCGGCGTGCTCCAATCATCGACATGGATACGCTTGCTGTGAGGCAACTGGTTTTGCCACAAGCTCTGCCAATGCTGCTCGTCGCTATTACGCAGGCCGGGTACGATCAGGATTGGCTGGTCGAGAAGGGATTTGGGGAAACCGGATTGATTGAGCGACATGCTGCTGCCTCCAAAAGTGTATGAAGTGCAGCTTAAGGATTTATCGGGCGAATGAAAAAGAATCGTTTTTTCTTTGCTTATACCCAAATCGTGTAATCAGAAAAGCGGACAATTAGAGTTTGGAGAACGCGAGTGCGCCGCCCGCCAAAATCAGTGTGCCTCCGGAAATCCAATTGAACCAGCGCTGGTGTTCGGGAGATTTTAACCAGCGCATGATGCTCTGCCCACCGACGGCGTAAATTGCCATCCAAATTAAATCCATCGCCAAAAAAATGCTAGTGAGCAACGCAAATTGCGGTGGCATGGATTTGTGTACATCGATAAACGGCGGCATTAATGCGCCGAAATAAATCAGCCCCTTCGGGTTGGTCACGGCAACGATAAACGATTTGCGAAACAACTGGCTGCTACGAATTTGCCGCGCTTGTATATCCATACTCAAAGGCGGTGCGAGCACCAGCTTTATACCTAAATAAATCAGGTAGGTCGCCCCAATCCATTTAATCGCATGGAAAATCCACTCCGCTTGTTCAATCAGTAATCCCAATCCACATGCCGATAACAACATCAGGATTAAATTGCCGGTGCTGGCGCCCAGCATCGTGAACATGGATTTGGCAAAACCGTAACGACCTGCATCAATCATGCAGGCAAGCATCACTGGGCCAGGGCTGGCGGAGATGACGAGGGTGATGGTGGTGAATAGCCAGAGTTGTTCGAACGACATAAGGATTCCTTGCAGCAAGCGCGCAGTTTAGCAGAGCATCCGGCAGCGTCATTAAAGTCTTCTATACTCAATCGGTTGATCATTACATGAAAAAAGGTGTGTTATGTCGAATAGCAGTATTTCCAAAGCCATCAAGGTGCTTGAGGATTTGTTGGGCGGGTTGGATCAGGCCTATTGGGAAGCTAATAGCCTGGATCGGAAAGATTTTTTCTACGACCTGATTGGTGCACTCCACTCGGAGTTGTCCGAGTTAAGCAAGCTGAGCGTGCAAGATCACGATCTGGATTACGAGCCGGTCACCGAAGAGTTTCGTGCGGTGCGTCCCAAATTGAGCCGGTTGCGCAAATTAGTCGATGACTTCGCACTGCGTTCGACAACCGCCGTACGGCTGGAATATCTGATTAATGAATCCATGGTATTGATGGGGCGCAACCTGGCGTGAATCCGCACGGTTATAGCCTTTTTTAATGAAGCAAGCGGGGTTATCGCCAAATATTTTAAATGGCGCGATAAAAAAACTGGCAACGGGCGAAAAGTGAACAATACTAACACTACCGGTAACGGTTTCTTCCTGTGAGTACAACGGCATTCATGTTTTGGTTGGTTCATCGATTTAGGAAGGTTGTGCGGTTACCGACGGGTTTTTATCTTGGCCCGGTTTGGAACTCCCCTTTATTTGTAATCTAGTATGGTCTTGGCCGGCATCTTTATGGTGTCGGCTTTTTTTATTTTTGCGGTTTACGATTTACACTTTTGTGGGAAATATTGGTGATGAAAAAAGCAGTGGTTATGTCAATCGCATTGGGTTGGTTAATGGCTTCTTCTGTTCAAGCAGAAACCTGTCTAGACGAAAAAAATTTGGAAGCATTGGATGCGCGATATGAAAAAGCATTGCAGGAAGGCGATGTAAAATTTTTGGCAAAAGTGCTCGCGCCGGATTTTTATTGGGTGCATAACCTGGCCAGTATGAAAGAGAAAAAAGCTGAATTATTAGCGCGGGTACAGAAACCGGAAGAACAGGTAAAAGAGCGTCGTTCCCACGATACCACCCGGCAGCGCTTAGGCAATACGGTGGTATTGCAAGGATTGAGCAGCGTGGATAAATGGAATGCCGATGGCAAAACTTTCCGCACCTCGCGCTACCAATTTATGCGCACTTATGTGGAAGAAAAAGGTGAGTGCAAATTGTTGGCAGTGCAGACTATGAAAGTGTGGGCGAGCGAAGAAAAATAACGGCTGTAAAAATTCCCGGTATTTGACCGGGAATTTGTTCATAAAATTTGCCGTATTACTGTGGATATTTTTTTGCCCACTTCGCGTATTTTGCCAGGATTTTATTGGGCGAGTTCGAGTACCAGGCGTAACCTTCACGCCGCTCTGCTGATACTTTATTTAACTCATAAAAAACCGTATCGTCGCGGTCGCCAAACAAGGGTTTATTCGTTCCTATTTCATAAAACCGCGCCCATATCGGTGACGCCTTCGGGTCATCTTTTAAGGTGGCTGCACCACGCTCCCACACTTTACCTTCAATTTTAGTTGACTCGTACCAAGCGATACCTGCATGTACCGATTTAATAATCGCGGGCGACGGTGATTCCAGGCTCATTAAAAAATCCAGCATCGATTGGCTCTCGGCACTTGCGAGTGAGACCATTTCATAGGCGCGGGCTTTTGCCGGCTGGAGGGTTTTTGCATCATATTGAGCTGCCCATACAGTCAGTTTTCCATTGGCGACAACTTGTGTTTTTAATACACAATCCAGCGCGCGCGCGAGGCTTGCCTGCGCTGCTTGCTGTTGCTCTTTGGACACAAATGCATATTCATTTTTTGCATTTGCCGCACTGTGCAATACGACCATCAAGTCGCGCATAAGTGAATCGTTATAAGTGATGTGGTTGTGGTAGCCGCCCACCAGCGGAAAGTTTTGTGGCCAGCCACCATCGGGGTATTGGGCGATGATGATAAACGCCAGGCCGCGGTTAAATGCCTCGCTATAACGCTTGTCTCCCGTTGCTTGATAAGCCTGTGCGAGTAATTTGAGTTGGGTGCTGGTCGCGCTGTTATCGAAGGTAGGTATGTAATCTTTCTCAACACCAAACGCCTGACCGGGTTTGCGCAGTGCTTTGCCCATATCAGTGCGTTTTGACCAACCACCGGAAGGGGTTTGGAAGGAGAGGATGATATCCATCACGCGTTTACCTTCGACGCTTTTAAACCAATCTGCCGGTTGCTTGACCTCAAAGCCGAACTCTTTGGCTTTCTCGGGTAAGCTTGGCTTGTTTTGACCCAAGGTTTTTAATTCTGCGGCAAGGAAATCCCGGTCTGCCTGGCGTAGCTTTTGGGATGTGGCGAGATATTGCTCCCAACTGTTTTGCTCGGACTGTATTTGGGATGTAGGAGTTACTTGTGATGGAGTGCAGGCGTATAAACTGACGCTGCCGCACGCAAGCGCGGCAACAATCAATGCTGTTCTTGTGATCATAACGTTAAACCTTTTCTCATGTTTTTTGGTGAGGCTGCAATGTTTTGTCGTAGTGCAGCTGTTATGACCGAATTTTATGCTGAGTTTTTACCAGTTTAGCAGCACACCTGTGCGCTGCTAAGAATCCCTGTGTTTAATGAATTTTTAGATAAAAATATTATCGTCACCAGGGAATATACCTGACTTAACATCGGCAACGTATTTTTGCATCGCGCCGGGAATATCCTTCGCTTCCAATAAAAAATTCTTGGAGAATTTTGGCGGTTGCTCGGTGAGGCCAAGAATATCGTTGATCACCAACACTTGCGCATCAGTGTCGCGTCCTGCGCCTATTCCAATAACAGGAATAGCAATTTCACGGGTAATGCGCGCACCCAAATCGGCGGGTACACATTCCAGTACTAATAAATCTGCACCGGAATCGGCGAGTAGTTTTGCATCGGCAAGAATTTTTTCTGCGCCGGCATCATCGCGCCCCTGAACGCGGAAACCGCCAAATTTATTGACCGATTGCGGAGTTAAACCCAAGTGTGCACACACAGGCACGCCGCGTTCAGCGAGCATATTTACTGTTTCAGCAAGCCATGCACCGCCTTCCAGTTTTACCATCTGTGCACCGGCTTGCATGATGCGGGTGCAATTGCGCATAGCTTCATCGGGTGTGGCGTAGGTCATAAAAGGCAGGTCGCCGATAATGAGCGACTTTTTATTGCCGCGCGCGACCGCTTCCACGTGATAAATCATTTGTTCCATGGTCACTGGAATCGTGCTGTCATAACCCAGTACAGTCATGCCCAGTGAATCGCCAACCAATACAACTTCTACCCCGCAGCGTTGCGCCATAGCTGCCATGTGCGCGTCATACAGTGAAATCACAACAAATTTTTCGCCGCTGCTTTTTAGCTTGTTGAGTGTATTGATAGAGACATTTTTAGTGAGCGCGGTATTCGCCGTTGAGGTGCTGTTGATAGTTGAATAAGGCATAGCAATTCTCGCTACAAAAAATAAAAATCAGAATTGTCTGAATTAAAGTGCAGGCACCGGATTGTAATAATGGCGGCCACTTTTAATGGTGAGGATATATTCCACCAATTGCTTAAAGTGATCGCGATTTTTCGCCAGGTTTAAATCTTTGGCATTTACAATCAATAGCGGTGCACCATCATAAAAGTGAAAAAATTCTGTGTACGCATCGTTGAGCACTTTTAAATACTCGGCATTGATATATTGCTCGGCGCTGATGCCGCGCTGGCGGATGCGGTCGAGCAATACATCCAGCGGTGCTTGCAGATAAATCACTAAATCCGGACGCGGTGCATTGATGACTAATTTGTCATACACCTGACGATAAATATTGAACTCGTCGTCGTCCAAGGTGACGCGCGCAAATAATTGGTCTTTCTCAATCAGAAAATCAGCCACACGAACCGGTTCAAAAATGTCGTCCTGACGCAGGCTTTGTAATTGGTTGGCGCGTTGGAATAAAAAGAATAATTGGGTCGGCAGTGCGGTGGATTTTGGATCGCGATAGAAGCGTTCCAAAAATGGATTTTCCTCCGGCTGCTCCAACAACATGTCGTAATTAAACAGTTGGGCGATGTTGCGTGCAAGGGTCGTCTTGCCTACCCCAATGCACCCTTCCACGGCGATATAACGCGGCAGGTTGGTATTGGTTAAATCCAGTCCGAGTTCTTCAAAAACAACGTCCACGGTAACTCCTTGAAACTAATTCGTTAAGCGGGCAATGACAGCCGTACCAGCCCATCGGCAGGGCAACAGCTGAGCAAATCGGCAAGCGGAGTGCCATCGGGCAAGTGTAAATCCGGGGTGATGTCCGCGAGCGGATAAAGCACAAAGCTGCGCTGGGTCAGATAGGGATGAGGTACGGTGAGGCGCTCATGCTGGATAGTGCGATCCGCATACAGGAGCAGGTCCAGATCCAATGTGCGCGGCCCCCAGTGCTGGATACGCACGCGCTGATGGGCTTGTTCTATGGCTTGCAATGCATCCAGAAGCGCGAGAGGCTCGAGGTTGGTGTCCAGCAGTGCAACAGCATTGATGTAATCCGGCTGCTCGGGCCCTACTGCATGGCTGGAATAGATGGCGGAGCGCCTCACCAGAGCTGTGTAGGCTATATCAGCCAGCTCGGCGAAGGCGCGCGCTACCTGCGCGAGTGGATCTTCCAGATTGCTGCCGAGACCTATGTAGGCCAGCGCCATGGATTATTCATTCCCGCCGGGTGCGGCATCGGTTTTGGGTTTGCGCGGGCCACGGCGACGGCGCGGCTTGCTCGCTGATTTGCCACCGGCTTGCTTGCCGATGTCCTTCACCATTTGTTCGCGCTCTTCGTCGTTAGCGGTCTGGTAATTGGTCCACCATACACCGAGGCCATCAAGCGCTTCGCCTGCCGCTTCACGCATCAATAAGAAATCGTAGGCTGCACGGAAGCGTGGGTGATCAAGTGTACGCAGTGCGCGCATTCCCAGGCGGCTTGGCAGGCGCTGCTGCAAATCCCAGATCTCCCGCATTGGGATCAGGAAGCGTTTGGGCACTGCCGTGCGGGTCAATTGTTGGTTGATGACGTTTTGCGCTGCCTGTGCCCAGGCTTGGGTAGGCGTCATCTGTCCGCTGAGCAACTTGAATTGTTGCTGCAGACCGGGCCACAGCAGGGCGGCATAGATAAACGCGGGGGTAACAGTTTTATCGGCCCGGATGCGTTTATCGGTATTGATCATGCACTGCTCGATCAAATTGGCGCCAAATTCGTCGCCTGCTTTGAGTGCTTTATCGGTGCCGGGAAAAAGATGAGCCAGCAGGTCGTACTCACGCATCAAATTGAATGTAGCGGTGGCTGAGCCGCCCAAAAATAATTTCAGTACTTCTTCAAATAAGCGGGCATCGGAAACGTTCAGTAACAGGCCGCTCAGTTCACGAATGGGCTTGGCGGTTTTGGGCTCCAGGCTAAAGCCAAGCTTCGCGGCAAAGCGCAAGGCCCGCAGGATGCGCACCGGATCTTCTTTGTAGCGCGTGGCAGGATCGCCAATGATGCGCAGGGTGCGATGCTTTAGGTCTTCCATGCCATTGCAGTAGTCAATGACGGAAAAGTCCTTGAGCGTGTAGTACAGGGCATTAACGGTAAAGTCGCGGCGCATGGCATCGGTTTCGAGGGTGCCGTAAACGTTATCGCGTAACAGCATGCCGTCTTCACTGCGGGCATGTGAGGCGGACTCCTCGTGATGGCCGCGAAAAGTAGTGACTTCGATAATCTCGCGCCCCATGCGTACATGGACGATCTGGAAGCGGCGGCCGACGATACGTGCACTGCGGAACAGGCGTTTAACTTCTTCGGGCTTGGCATTGGTAGCGACATCAAAATCTTTAGGATGGTTGCCGAGTAGCAAATCGCGTACACCACCGCCAACCAAATAGGCGGCGAAGCCGGCATCTTCCAATTGCTTGATGATCTTGATGGCGGCGGGGCTGATGTTCTTGCGGGAAATATTATGCTGGTCGCGCGGAATCAGGCTGGCACCATCGCTAGTGCGGATTGCGGATGCCTTACTGGAATCCTTTGCGCCGGAAGTGAACAGGTTTAGCAAGCGTTTGAGCATGTTGTCTCGCTGGTGTTTAGGCAGTCAGTTGCACAAGAGCGGCGAGTTTAGCAGAAGCACGGAGTTTTTTACGACAATCCTGCCTCTCGATCAGGCTTGAAATCAGGTGCGAACTCCCGCTTTTATGGAAATAAACAGGTATGAGTTAGCGCTGTGCATGCGAACGATTAAAAAAGCACATACCGAAAAGCAAAACGGGAAAGCTTTCGCTTTCCCGTAGGAGGGAGCACCGGAGTGCTTTAATCGGCATTCAATGGGGTGCTTCCATGCCCATATCCAATCTCGCGTGCTATCCCATCCCGTGCCTAGTCAGTATCCGCTTTATTTTACTGTCTTATTGCTTTTGTCTTCTAGCGTGGTGTATCTAAGTTATTGTTTTCGTTATTATTATTCAATTTCTGTTGTTATTGTTTGTTGTTGTTATGTTCTTTATTTTCAGTTTTTTTATTGTTTCTTGTTGTTATTTGTCTGGTTCAGTTTCTTATTGTCTATTGTTGTTATTTTTAAGTTCGTTACGCTTTTTATTATTTGTTGTTGTTATTAGATTTTCACATTTAATTCTTATTATTTGTTTTTGTTATGGCGCTCTAAAAGCAGTACTTGTGCCATATTTGGAATTGTTAATTAAATCAATGCGTTGGCTTTTTTGGCGCGCTCCTTATTTCTTTTTGTTATTTCGATAGGTTACATATTTGTCACTTGTTTGTTACGTCTGACAAATGCGGTAACAGTATTTTTACGGTAACACTCTCGTGTTTGAGGGTAACGATTTGGCATTTTTAACAACATTGTTGGCGCCAAAATATTAAAAACTGTCACTAGAAACTAAAAATCCCCACTGCTAAAAGGCAAGTGGGGATTTTTTTAAAGCAAATGTTATTAAGTGGGTTATTTGGCGTTACTGAGTGCCGCCGAAGATTTGGTGCGCGGAATGCCAAGGCGTTGGCGGCGCTCCCACAGGCACTTGCGGCTGACGCCGAGCTTACGGGCGAGTTCTGTTTCGCTCATGCTGTCCTGATGCTCGAGTACAAAGCGCTGGAAATAATCTTCCAGGGACAAATCTTCCGATGCTGCTGGTGCACCGCCAGGAGTGCGGTTGGCGAGGCGTACAGGCTCAAAGAGTGAGCTGCCGGTATTATCGTCGAGATCGCTACCATCCATATCGATGGAGAGCAGGTGATCGCCGATTTCATTGCTGTCTTCGCACAGGATCACCGCTCGCTGCATGGCGTTTTCCAGCTCGCGCACGTTGCCTGGCCAGTTGTAGCTCATGATGGCATCCATTGCGGAGGAGGAGAGCTTGAGTTGCGTTTTGCCAAACTGGGCGCAGTAACGCTGTAACAGGGATTCGGCGATATTGATGATATCGCGCCCGCGCTCGCGTAATGGCGGCAGTTCGAGCTGTACTACGTTAATGCGGAAATAAAGGTCTTCGCGGAACTTGCCCTCTTTGGAAAGCTTGCGCAGGTCGCGGTGGGTTGCGGCGACGAGGCGGACATCCACTTTGCGCGACTCCACCGAGCCCAGCGGGCGAACCTCGCCTTCTTGCAGTACACGCAGCAGGCGCGCTTGGGCTTCCAATGGCAATTCGCCGATCTCATCGAGGAACAGGGTGCCGCCGTCAGCTGCTGCAACTAGGCCTTCACGGTTGGTCGCCGCACCGGTAAAGGCGCCTTTTTCGTAACCGAAGAGTTCGGATTCAATCAGGGTATCGGGAATCGCGGCGCAGTTTACCGAGATCATCAAATGATTATTGCGGCTGCTCTCTTCGTGCAGGGCGCGGGCGACCAGCTCTTTACCGGTACCGGTTTCACCGTGGATAAGTACCGTGGCATTAGTCGGAGCAACTTTGTGGATGCGGTTGTACAGGTCCTGCATAACATCGCTGGCGCCAATCATGCCGGCGATAGCCGTGCTGGCTGCGATTGAACCGCCGCTGGCCTTGTTGGCTGCCTTGGCTTTGCCGATTACGCGTTTGACGGCGTTGACCATTTCATCGTGGTCGAAGGGTTTGGCGATATAGTCCACCGCACCCATGCGCATGGAATCTACCGCGGAACGCAAGCTCGCATAGCTGGTCATGATGAGTACCGGTGTATCGCCTGCCAGTTTGATCAGATCGGTGCCCGGCGCGCCAGGCAGGCGCAGGTCGCTGACGATCAGGTCGAAATCCTTGAGCTGGAATTTGGACGTCGCCTCTTTTACCGACGGGGCCTCGCTGACCTCGTACTGGTTGCGCTCAAGCAGCTTGCGCAGGGCGTTACGGATGATGGTTTCGTCTTCAACAATCAGAATCTTACTCATAGCTATCCGGGTCTTGCGTTAAGTGTTACTGGTCAATAACGGGCAGTTGGCTGCCGGTCGCTGTCTGGTGTGCACTAACCGTGCTTCTTGTTATATCGGTGTACATTAAAGAGTTATCAGGCATCCATAAATGAATCCAGATGGCGTGGCAAGGTAATGACAAAGCGCGCGCCGCGGTTATGAACTGTATCGGCAGGGCTAATGATGTCCATATGGCCGCTATGGTCTTCAATGATGCTGTACACCATGGCCAAGCCCAAACCTGTACCTTCACCGGGTTCTTTAGTGGTGAAGAAAGGTTCGAGAATCCGTTCTATCAGTTCGGGAGGGATACCATGCCCCTCATCGGTAACAGAAACTGTTACCGAATCCTCATCTTCGTTACTTTCAAGCATAACACGCCCTTGCTCCGGGCTGGCATCCCGCGCGTTAGATAAAAGATTTATAAAAATCTGAATTATGCGTTGCGCGTCACCAGCGACTATCGCCGTTTTGGGAATGTCATTGCAGAACAGTACCTGCGTTTTCTCCTTTTGTAGGGAGAGCAGATGAATCGCTTCATTGGCGCAATCGCGGATTGAGACGGCCTCAAACTCGGTTTTGCTCGCGTGGCCAGCGTGGGAGAAGCTCACCAGTGATTGCACTATGCGGCCAACGCGATCGGTTTGGCTGAGGATCTGCTCAGCGGTTTCCAGGACTTCGGCTGGGTCGGTGGAGTCGTATTTCAGGTTTTGGGCAAGACAGGCGATGCCGGTAATCGGGTTGCCGATTTCATGGGCAACACCCGCCGCAAGGCGGCCAACTGATGCCAGGCGCTCGGAGTGCACCAGTTCCTGCTCCAGTAATTGGGTCTCGGTAACATCTTCCAGCAACATTACCTGATCGTAGACACCGGCAGTGATCGGTCCCTCAATATTGGCCTTATGCAGGCTGATCCAGTGCGGGCGGTTGTCCAGCTCGATTTCGCGGCGATAAAAATGCGGCTCTTTGCTTTGGCTGAAGTCGATCAGCAGGCTGCACCAGGGTTCGGGAATGTCCTCCAGATAAGAGCCGGTAACATCCTCGGTAGGCGTTTGCGTCAGCTCTGCCATGGCACGGTTCCACATCAATACTTCCATATCGCGTCCGAGTGAGCAGACCGCCATCGGCAACTCTTCCAGGGTTTTACGATGATAAAGACGCAAAGTATTCAATTCCGCCGCCATACCGGTGAGATGGTCGCGGTATTGCGCGAGGCGGTTTTCGATCAGGTTGATGTCCACCGTGCTCTGCGACTCAGCGGTCGAGTGAGGAATGTACTTATCCATAATTTCGCTGGCAACATGAATCCCCATCAGGCTGGAGAGGTTGCCCTCAATCTGGTCGCGCAAACGGCGCAGGGCATAAGGGCGGCGCTCATCAATATTGAGTTCTAACTCTTTGAGGGCGATATCAACTTCGCGGCTGGCGGTGACTTTGCCCAACGGCTTGGCGAGGCGATGTTTGAATTCCGATGCAGAATGTACATCCAGCGCCTGGCGCACCGGGTGACTCAGCTCATCGGCAGCGCAGAGGTTAGCGCTGTATTGCTCGTCTTCCGTTTGCTGGGTTAGCAGCGAGATCACCACAAAAAAGAAAGTGTTCAGCCCGAGGGAAATAAGCGTTACCTGACTCCAGTACTCAATTCCGATGGGGATGCTGATAGTGGCAATGGGCAGGTTGATGTATTCGATACCGGTCAGAATCGGCAGCAACAAACCGAGCGCCCAAATAGTAGTACCTACGGATAAGCCGGCGATCAAACCGCGCCGATTGCCCTTGCTCCAGAAGACAATGGCAAAGGTCCCGGGCAGGAATTGCAGGGTTTCGATAAACGCGGTCATGGCGAGATGCGCCAGGCTAAAGCTGTTGTCCAGCACCCAATAAAAGAGATAACCGCCGCCGAAAATGGCAGCGATGAGCACTCGTCTCAGCCAGAGCAATTGGCTGTAGAGATCGGTGCGGGTCTGCAGTTTCAGGCTGGGCAGCAGCCAATGGTTCATTACCATGGTGGCGAGCGCGAGAGAGATAATCACCATCGCGCCGGTTGCCGCCGAAAGTCCACCGAGGAAAGCCAACAGGGTCAGGCCGGGCGAGTTAAATAAAATCGGGACACCCAAGGTATAGTACTGCGGTGGCAATGGCACGCTAAGTTCAGTACCCGCCCAGAGGATCGGGAAAATCGGCAGCGCCATCAGCAACAAAAACAGCGGGAATGCCCAGGTGACCGTGTGTGAATTGCGCATCAGCGGGTTTTCCGCCAAACCCAAATGGAAGATGTGCGGCATGGTGACGGCGGTCGCAACAAACACCAGCAGGAGTGTGTGGGCGGAATCCGAGTGGATGGGGGTGTGCAGTAACGCCAGGTTTTCCGGGTGATCCAGTAACCATTGGTCTAGCCCATCAAGGCCATCAAATACGCCGAATACTGCGACCAAACCGACAGCACAAAGGGCGCAGACTTTCAGCAGCGATTCAAAGGCCATTGCAGTAATCAGGCCTTTATGTTGCTCGCGGTTGGCGCCGAAAGAGATGGTGAAGAAAGCAAGGATCGCGCAGTAACAGAGCGCCATAATATCTTTAAAAGTCAGGCCGGTTCCCGCCAGCGGCAGTGATGGATTACCGCTTACCGTGAGGATGTGCATGGTGTCGGCGATGGCCTGGATCTGCAGCGCCAGCAGCGGCAAGATCCCGCACAACATACAGAGTGTAGTGAGCGCTCCCACGCTGTGGCTGTGGTAGCGGAATACCAATAAGTCGGCGAGCGAGTGCACTTGATGGCGCCGCGCCAATTCTGCCAGCGGTGCCAGTGCGACTGGCGCGAACAGGAAGAGCGCGCCAGTCCCCAAATAGTAAGCGAGTGCGCCATAGCCATATTGGAAGGCTAGGTCAATCACCCCGTAAAACGCCCAGGCGCTGGCAAAAATACCCAATGACAAAATATAGGTAATCGGATGTGAGGTGACTGCCTCGGGAATCCAGCCACGCTCGGTAATCCAGGCGATGCCAAACAGCAGCAATAAATAGCTGATACCGATGAGTGCTACCTGGCTGAGGTCAAAAGTCATGTTGGTTTATATTCTTATCAGTCTTGTGGAAGGATCAATTGATCGGCACAGTTAATCAAAATCGTGATATTTCTTGCGGCGGATCTGCATGATAAACGCGATTACAATCACCACTACCCACACAATATAGGGACGATACCAGGCGCCTTCGGTATTGATAATCCAGTTAAACAGGCTCGGCGAAAATATATAAGCCACTAGCAGCAGCAAGATAACCAGGCGTTGATTGTTCATATCGTAATCTTCCCTATGTGCAAAGCGAGGCAGGTTAATGGCTCTTATTCTTCTTGTTCGTAATTTTCGTCCTGATACAGATGGCCAAGGCCAGAGATGGAATCGCGTTGCCAATGATGCAAAGCCCAGTCCAATAATTCAGGGGTAGAACTATCCGCCAGATCGGCGGGAGGATTTTGCCCTAAAAACTCTAGCCCATGCCACAGATTCCTGCTCGCAAGTTTGCCGTCTATCGCCTTTGCATGGTTTTGTTTACTGAGTTTTTGACCGTTGGCCTGCATGGCCAATGGCACATGGCCAAATTGCGGTAGCGGTGCGCCCAATAATGCGAAGAAAAATAACTGACGACCGGTAACCTCGAGCAGATCGCTGCCGCGAATAATATGGGTAATTCCCTGTGCGATATCATCGACCACAACCGCTAACGGGTAGGCGAAGTAACCGTCGCGTCGCTTGAGGATCTGGTCTCCCGCTTCAGTGCGCAGGTTTTGCGTTTGTGTGCCCTGGATTAAATCATCGAAGCGGATCAAGTCTGGTGTAGCACGATCCGGCAGATCGTAGAGCTTCAGGCGCTGTGAGCAGCTCTGACCGGACGCTGGCTGGTGTGCGCGGCAATGACCGTTGTATATCCCTCCCATATTGGCCAAGTCCTGGCGCGAACAAGTGCAAGGGTAGGCGTATCCGGCATCTGACAGTGCATCAAGGCACTGTTGATAGGCGTGGTGGCGCTGGCTTTGGTAGAGAACTTCCCCATCCCAATGTAGCCCGTGTTCATCGAGGCTTTGCAGTATTGCGCTGGCCGCCCCGGGTTGTTCGCGCGGCGGGTCGAGATCTTCTATACGTACCAGCCATTGTCCGCCATTGGCTTTGGCATCCAGATAACTGGCGAGCGCGCTGACAAGGGAGCCGAAATGCAGTGGGCCACTGGGTGAAGGAGCAAAACGACCGATATAGCCTGATGTTTCAGTGCTGTTGAGTCGGGAAGGGGTAAGCGAAAGAGGTGTTGCTGACATGGTGATTGAGGCGAGCAAGGGCTCGCCTCGATCAAACCGGCATTAGCCGCCGATTTGTTTTTCCTTGATTTCCGCGAGGGTTTTGCAATCCACGCAGAGGGTAGCAGTCGGGCGCGCTTCAAGGCGACGGATACCGATTTCAACGCCGCAGGCATCGCAGTAGCCGTAATCATTGTTTTCGATCAGCTCAAGGGTGCTGTCGATTTTCTTGATCAGCTTGCGCTCGCGGTCGCGGGTGCGCAGCTCAAGGCTGAACTCTTCTTCCTGACTGGCGCGATCGGCCGGATCAGGAAAGTTGGCCGCTTCGTCTTTCATGTGGCTTACGGTACGGTCTACTTCTTCCATCAGTTCTGAACGCCAGTTGAGCAGTAACTGCCTGAAGTGCAGCTTCTGGTTATCGTTCATATATTCTTCGCCTTTCTTCTCCACATAAGGAGTAAAAGGACGCAGTGCAAATGTTTCAGTAGAGGGTGATTTTTTCGCCATAGTAGCGCCTCGCAAGACTTCCTGGATCGGCAATAATCTGCACCGGTAAGTGGGCAGAATTAGAAGGGGGAGCAAGCTATCAGATAACAAATGCGAGTGCTAGCTTTTTTCGCGCACTGGCTGGCTGAGGTGCTTGATCCTGTAAATCCACTCTCCAATTCCTATTTCAAGCAAAAACTATAGCCCCAAATTGGCGCGTTTGTGCTTCAATTTGCCGCCAATCGACCAACAATCGGGTTATTGCTGCTTATGTCCTTGTTTTATCCCGCGCTGCTACTCAGGCGCTACAAACGTTTTCTGGCCGACGTGCGCCTGCCCGATGGCCGTGAGTTAACCATCCATTGCCCTAATACCGGCTCGATGAAAAATTGCGTCCTCCCCGAGAGCCCCTGCTGGTATTCCGTCAGTCTGAGCCAGGCGCGCAAGTATCCGCAGACACTGGAACTGGTGACAACACCCGGCGGTCATCTTGCGGGAATCAATACCGCGCGCACTAATGAGCTGGTTGAGGCTGCCTTGCGCGCGCAAGTTATTAGCGAATTGCGCGGCTACCAGACGCTGCGGCGCGAAGTGGTTTATGGCAGCGAAAAATCGCGCATTGATTTTTTATTAAACCAACGTGTATTGAGTGATAAATGTTTAAGTGAAAACAAAAGTCCTGATACGCGCCTGTGTTACCTGGAAGTGAAAAATGTGACCTTGATGGAAGAGGAGGGCGAAGGATTTTTCCCCGATGCCGTAAGTGAGCGCGGCAGTAAACACTTGCGTGAATTGATTGCGATGGTGGAGCAAGGACACAGGGCGGTTTTATTATTTTGCGTACAGCACACCGGCATTCAATCAGTGCGGGCAGCGGCGCATATCGATTCGGTGTATGCAACAACATTGCGAGCGGCGCATGCCGCTGGTGTCGAAGTGGTCGCCTATGCAGCGGCGATCAAGCCTGAGCAATACTCTATTGTGTTGGATCGCCCTTTACCGGTACTGATCTAGTTTATGCGCGGTTGAAATTAACTACCGCGACTGCGCTCCAATTAAATCGTCGCGCTCTATTCCAGCCAGCCTGGCATCCGGACGTCATAACCACGAGCGGTAAAATGCCTTCGGCAGCAAAACGTTGTGATTGCGACATAAGAGAAAAATCAGGAAGGAAAAATCGGACTGCCGGATTGGATAGTGTTATCCAATCCGGCATGAGGACAATGCATTATTTCGCAGAGGCTTGCGGCGGGAATGGACTTAAGAGTTTGGTAAAACTTTCGCGCAATTTGTTTTCGGCTTTTAGCGAGAAATTAATCAGTGGAATTTCTTCGGCGTTGCCGCGCCAGATCAAGGTATTGGTACTGGTCTGGGTGATGTCGAATACGATCACCCCGACTTGTTTGCCTTTACCCACGGTTTGTCCGGTTCCCAAACCAACATTGCCGTGACGCCCCACCGGTAAGCCGATACCAATGCCGATGCTGGTATTGCCGCCGCTGCTAACACGCGAAAATACCTGCATATCAACCAGTAAGTCACTGTTAGATGCGACTTTGGTGAAGCCTTGCGATTGCAATTGTGCATCGGCGAGATTTTGTAAAAAGGTTTGGTCAACGCCACCAATATCCACAGATAGAGCGCGCCAACTGTAGGTTTTTAAACCATAGAAGTTGGTGTCTGCTTTGAAGTCATTGGCGTAGTGGATATTAGTGCAGGCACTTAGCAGCAGTAACAATGCTGTCACCAGGGCTGTGGAATAGTAATTGCGCATTGCTTCATCCTCGTTGGGGTTTATATCTGTAATTATAACCTAGTCATTGACACCAGATTGGGCACAGAGTTTGCAAACACGGTGTAATTGTCGCAGACTTGCGCCCGCTAAATTAATACCTACCAAGGAGCTTTCGTGGATTTACTGCTGATTTTTAAAGCCATCATCATGGGAATTGTTGAAGGGTTGACTGAGTTTTTACCCATTTCAAGTACAGGGCATTTGATTGTTGTTGGCGATTTGATCGATTTTCATAACGATGGGCGTGTATTTGAAATTGCTATTCAGTTGGGCGCTATCCTCGCCGTAGTCGTTGAATACCGCCAAAAGTTTACCCGCGTTGCACTGGGAATGTTTAATGACTCGCAATCCCAGCGTTTTATTCTCAATCTGCTGATCGCATTTTTGCCCGCTGCTTTCGTGGGAGTGTTGTTCATTTCGCTGATCAAAACCTATTTGTTCAATGCGCTGAGCGTAGCAACTATGTTGATTCTCGGTGGCTTGGTGATTTTATGGGCCGAGCGGCGCACACATGAAATCCGTGTGACCGATGTCGATGATATGAGCTGGAAAGATGCGTTAAAAGTGGGCCTGTTTCAGGTGATATCGATGATTCCGGGCACATCGCGCTCGGGAGCGACGATTATCGGCGGTTTATTTATTGGATTGAATCGAAAGGTCGCGGCTGAGTTTTCATTTTTCCTGGCAGTACCGACGATGTTTGCGGCAACGTTTTATGATATTTACAAGCATCGCGATATGTTGGATATGGGTGATTTCCCGATGTTCGCGGCGGGCTTCATCACTGCATTTATCAGTGCCTGGATTGCGGTGCGGACGTTAGTGCGGTTTGTGGCTAATCACAGCTATGAAATTTTTGCCTGGTATCGAATTGTGTTTGGCCTGTTTATTTTGATCAGCGCTTACACCGGTTGGGTCAGCTGGTCGATATAAGCGATGCTGAGCGGATAACCGTCAATAAATAAATTTCACCACGCTGGTATCTTTTTCACGACTTTTACCCGCCTTGTGTAAATCCTCCAAATATTCTTGCCACATTTTCTCCTGGTTCTTGCCGAGTTCATAAAAATAGTCCCAGGTGAAAATTCCGCTGTCATGACCATCATCAAAAATTAATTTGAGCGCGTAATTACCTGCGCGCTCAATTTTGCTGATGCCAACGGCTTTTTTTCCATGCTGTAGAACGGCTTGCCCAGGGCCATGGCCTTTTACTTCGGCGCTGGGGGAGTGCACGCGCAAAAATTCGGCGGGCAATAAAAATTGCTCGCCACCGAAATGCAACTCAAGTTGTTGCGATTGTTTGTGGAACTGGATCTTTCTTGGAATTGCGCTCATGTTTTTTCTGCAATCAATTACAAAATAAAACGACTAAGGTCTTCGTTCTTCGCCAATTCGCCCAAGTGGGATTCAACATAAACAGCGTTGATCTCGACATCGGCTTTGCTATCGCCCGCTTCAAAGGATACACCTTCCAGCAGCCGCTCCAGAATAGTATGCAAGCGGCGCGCGCCAATATTTTCAGTGCGCTCATTCACTTCAAAAGCGGTTTCGGCAATGCGGCGAATTCCATCTTTGGTGAATGTAATCGTTACCCCTTCGGTTTTCAGCAACGCTTCCTGTTGTTCCGTTAACGATGCTTTGGGTTCGGTGAGGATGCGCTCAAAATCGTCCGGCGTTAACGCGCTCAATTCCACGCGAATTGGCAAGCGACCCTGCAACTCGGGAATTAAATCCGATGGTTTGCTCAGGTGGAATGCACCGGAAGTGATAAATAAAATATGGTCGGTTTTGATGGTGCCGTGTTTGGTGGAGACGGTGCAGCCTTCGATCAATGGCAACAAATCGCGTTGTACACCTTCGCGTGAGACATCGGCGCCGCTCACATTACCCTTGCGCGCAACTTTATCGATTTCATCGATAAACACTATGCCGTTTTGCTCGGTCGCTTCGATGGCTTGCGCTTTGATATCGTCGTCGCTCACCAGCTTTGCCGCTTCTTCATCCTGCAATTGTTTAAAGGCTTTTTTCACTGTCATTCTGGCTTTTTTGGTTTTGTCGCGCCCGAGTGATGAAAACATACTTTGCAATTGATTGGTCATGTCTTCCATGCCCGGTGGCGCCATGATTTCAACCCCCACGTTAGTGGCGGCTATATCGATTTCAATTTCTTTATCGTCCAGTTCGCCTTCACGCAATTTCTTGCGGAAAATCTGGCGGGTACCGGATTCATGTTTGCTTTCTTCGTCAGACAAGCTGCGTGCCGGCGGCAAAAGTACATCGAGGATGCGCTCTTCAGCTGCTTCGGCAGCGCGATGTTGCACCGATTTGGTCGCTTGCTCACGGCGCATTTTGATGGCGACATCGACGAGATCGCGAATGATCGATTCCACATCGCGGCCAACATAACCAACCTCGGTAAATTTGGTCGCTTCCACTTTGATAAAGGGCGCATTGGCGAGTTTAGCCAAGCGACGGGCAATTTCTGTTTTACCGACACCGGTTGGGCCGATCATCAAAATGTTTTTGGGTGTGATTTCATTGCGCATCTCGGCGGGCACTTGCATGCGGCGCCAACGGTTGCGCAGCGCAATGGCGACGGCGCGCTTGGCATCTGCCTGGCCGACGATATGTTTATCCAATTCGTGCACGATTTCGCGCGGAGTCATAGAGGACATAAAAAACTCTTAAAAAAATAAATGAATGTTGCAAACCTTAATTAATTTCCAAACGGAAACTGATCAATAGTCGAGCACTTCGATGGTGTGGGTATGGTTAGTGAAGACGCAAATATCACCGGCGATTTTCAGGCCTTTTTCAACGATAGTGCGCGCATCCAATTGGGTATTTTCCAGCAGCGCGCGGGCGGCTGCCTGGGCGTAGTTTCCACCGGAACCTATCGCGATCAGATCGTCTTCCGGTTGAATAACGTCGCCGTTGCCGGTGATGATCAGCGAGGCATCTTTATCGGCCACAGCAAGCAATGCTTCCAACCGCCGCAGGCTGCGGTCGCTGCGCCAATCTTTGGCGAGTTCCACGGCGGCGCGGGTCAGTTGGCCGTTGTGTGCTTCGAGTTTGGCTTCAAAGCGTTCGAAGAGCGTGAATGCGTCGGCGGTGCCGCCGGCAAATCCGGCAATAACCTGATTTTTATAAAGGCGGCGCACTTTGCGCGCATTGCCTTTCATCACCGTATTACCAAGGGAAACCTGGCCGTCGCCACCGATAACCACTTGCCCATCGCGGCGAACAGAGAGAATTGTAGTCACTGGACTTCCTATAAATTTACGTTGTGGAAGTCACAAAGTGGGGGGCAGGTGCGCCTTTTTCAAGGCGCTCTTTATCGTGAAGCAATCGTGGTGCGAGTAAGCGCGTTTTTAGCTAAGGTTTGGTTTTGGCACGTTTGAGGACTAATGCGTTGTACTGGTTATTGACCAATTGTGAGCGCGCTGTTGTCAATGCCGCTTGCGTTGCAAACGGGCCTACTACTACGCGATGCCAGATTTCACTTTTACGGATTTCCACTTTTTCGATATGGGCATCCAGATTGAGCAAAATTAATTGGGCACGCAATTTATCGGCATCGTATTCGCTCGGGAATGAACCTACTTGCAAGATGTATTCGGTGGTTTGTTCCTGCGCAGGTTTTTGCTCTTCCATCGTCTCGCTGGCGGGGACTATGGTTTCGCTTTCCTGCAGCAATTTATAGAAATCAAAACGCGGTTTCGGGGTTTTGTTTTCAGTGACTTTGGCTTTCGGCTTCTCTTTCGGCGCTTCCACCGTTACCGGATTCTTAATGAAGTAAACGCTGGCCGCAAAGGCACCCAGTACTAAACCGGCGATAAACCAGAGCCAGGCTGGTGTTGAACTGTTACCGGACGAGGTGCGGCGTGCGGGGGCACGGCTTTTTTTGGCGAAATCTTTGCTCATGGAATCGGTGTGTCTGGTGTGAATCAAGGGCGCGATTGTAAAGGGATTGCGCGGGTGAGTCACTAAGCCTGCAATTTGCGCCTTGGTCTGTTCTTTGTGTCACTTAAACATGACTCATTTCTTTATTGCTAACCCATCTCCTGCGGATCAACATCAATCGACCAGCGCACACGTTTGGCGAGGGGTGATGCTTCCAGTTGCAGTGCTAGTTGGCTGAGCAACTGTTGCAGTGGTTTGCGCTGCGCACTGTTGATTTGCAATTGGTAGCGAAAGCGATCGCCGCGTTTTTCCATCATCGCCGGCAAGGGCCCGAGATAATTAACGTGTGGCTGCGACGGCTGTAATTGCTCGGCTATTTGGCGCGCAACCTGCAGGAAGTCCACCGCTGCGATAGCCTGTTTGCTCTCCGCGCGAATGAGCGCCAAGTGGCGATAGGGCGGCAATTGGGTGATATGGCGTTCGTGCAGAATTAGATCGGCGAGGGCGTGATAACCCTGCTGTACCAATGTTTGCACCAGCGGGTGATCGGTGTGGTGGCTCTGCAAAATCACGCGGCCGTTTTTTTCTTCGCGGCCGGCGCGACCGGCCACTTGCAGTAATAACTGCCCCATGCGTTCTGCGCCGCGAAAATCAGTGCTGAATAAACCGGCGTCGGCATCGATAATCACCACTAGTGTGACATCGGCAAAATGGTGGCCTTTGGCAAGCATCTGCGTCCCCACGAGAATGCAGGGCTCGCCGGAATGCACATCGACCAATAACTTTTGCATCGCATTTTTATTGCGCGTGGAATCGCGATCCACGCGGATGACGTTGTGCGCGGGAAATAATTGTTGCAGCACAATTTCACTGCGCTCGGTGCCTTGGCCGATTGGCTGGATTCTGCTGCTGTTGCAGCTCGGGCAGCGCTTGGGGATGCCGCGTTGGTGATCGCAGTGATGACAGTGCAAGTGGCGTGGGGTCTGATGCACGGTCATGCGTGCATCGCAGTGATTGCAGTTGGCCAGCCAGCCGCAATCGTGGCATTCCAGCGTGGGCGCGTAGCCGCGGCGATTGAGGAAAACCAGCACCTGATTGCCTTTGCCCAAGGTATCGCCAATGGCGTCGATACTGGCTTGCGCAAAACCTTCGTGCAGGATTTCGCCGCGAATATCCAGCAATTGGATTTCCGGCGGTTTGGCATTGCCTGCGCGCGCCTTCAAACGCAAATAGTGATAGCGACCCTGCAGCGCATTGTGCAGGGTTTCCAGTGACGGTGTTGCCGAACCGAGGATCAGTGGAATCCCGAGGCGATGGGCGCGCACGGCGGCGAGATCGCGCGCCGAATAGCGAAATCCGTCCTGCTGTTTAAAGGAGCCGTCGTGCTCCTCATCGATAATCAAAATGCCCGGTTCTTTTAACGGCGTAAACAGCGCCGAACGGGTACCGATAATAATGCGCGCTATACCGTCGCGTGCTTGCAGCCAGGCATCCAACCGTTCGCGGTCATTCAGCCCGGAATGCAAAGCGACTATCGGCAGGGCAAAGCGGCGTTGGAAACGTTGCAGGGTTTGCGGGGTGAGGCCGATCTCCGGCACGAGTACCAGCGCCTGCTTACCTTGTTTGAGGGTTTGCTCTATAGCTTGCAGGTAGATTTCCGTCTTACCGCTGCCGGTGGCGCCATCGAGCAAGTAGGTTTTGAAATGGTGATAGTCGATCTGCGCAAATGCCGCCTGCTGTTCATCGCTCAAGGTCAGCGGCTGTTCGCGCAATATTTGCGATGGCATTGCTGTAGTGCTGGGGGCGACTTCCACAAGCGTGGCCAGCCCTTTGTCGATCAAACTTTTGGCGATGGTACGCGGGATGTCGAGCAGGTCGAGATCGTTACGGCTGAGCTGGTGGCGGTTTTGCAGCGCAGCGAGTAACGCGGCCTGTTTGGGTGAGCGTTTTAGTGCGCCTTCAGGCAAACCCTTGCCCTCAGTGGTGAGTCGGAACATAGGTTCGCCGCGCAATTGTGCCGGCTCCCCTTGACGCAACAGCGCGGGTAGCGCCGCTTGCAAGGCTTCACCGGGTGCACATTGATAGTAATCCGCGGCCCAGAGGCAAAGGTCGAGCAATTCGCTATCCAATGCCGGGTGCGAGTCGATAATCTCCAGCGCCGCGCGCAATTTGCCCGGGTCCTGCGTCAGCTCTGCTTTCACTTTCACCAACACGCCGATTAATTCCCGGTGCCCGAAAGGTACGCGCACCAATATGCCGGGTTGCAAATCACCTGGCGACACATTGATAGGTGGTAAATAGTCGAAGCAGCGACGCAGAGGTACTGGCAGTGCGACTTCAAGCAGCAGGAGATCGGTCGATAAGGTGTGGGTCATGGGGTCGGCAATAATCAAACGAGGCGGGCAGCATAACGCAATCGCTCTCGCCTTCGCATAATATTGCCATAGGGCTGATGATTTTTTGCTCGAAATGGCGCTTTTCAGTTGCGCACCTGCGGTTTTCTGGTAGTATCGCCGCTCCCAAAAACAGCCGTTTTTAAACCTATGTGCGGTGCCTGGCAAATGATCAGGTGGCGGCGCAGCTCACACAAGGCATTTATCATGAAAGCAGATATTCATCCAAATTACGTTGAGATCGCAGTAACTTGCAGCTGCGGCAACAACTTCGCTACTCGTTCAACCATGGGCAAACCCCTGCACGTTGACGTATGCGGCGCCTGCCATCCGTTCTATACCGGCAAGCAAAAAATTGTTGATACCGGTGGCCGTATCGATCGCTTCACCAAGCGTTTCGGCAGCCGTATCGCCGGTGCCAAGAAAGACTAATTTCTTGTTTCGCGCCCTGCTGGCATCGCTAGTAAAAACGCCGGGAATGAAAATTCCCGGCGTTTTTTTATGCTTGTTAATTCCTCTTACGGCAGTTGCTGAATGCGGCATCCCCTCAAGCGCGAGTATTCAAGTCGCCCGCGTATCGGACGGCGATACCCTGAAGTTGCAGGATGGCCGCTCGGTACGGGTACTTGGCATCAATGCACCGGAGATTATCCACGGGAAAAAATCCGGCCAGCCGCTCGGGCGTGAATCGCGCGCGTCGGCTCAGGCGTTTATCGATGCAACTAACGGAAAGGTGCGGCTCGGATTTGAGCGGGAAATTAAGGACCACTATGGTCGTTTACTGGCCCATGTGTATGACAGTCGCGGGCGCAGTTTAGCGGTAGCGCAGTTACGCGCTGGCATGGCATTGCAAATTGCAGTGCCGCCCAATACGGCCCAGGCGCAATGCTTGCTGGAGGTTGAGCGGGATGCGCGTAAAAAATCACTCGGTATGTGGCGCGATAGTTATTGGCAGCCGCTACCGACCAAATCGATGCGCGGTGATGAAGTTGGCTTCCGGCAGGTGCGTGGTCGTATTGCCAAGGTGAGCATCAATTCGGCGATATGGTTGGAGTTTGAGGGCAAACTGGTAGCGCGAGTCGCTAAAAAAGATTGGTCGGCATTTTCCTACCAACAATCCGATTGGCAGACCCTAAAGGGCAGGGAGATAGAGTTGCGTGGCTGGATCAGCTCGCAAAAATTGAAGGCTCGATCAACTTCAAAGGCTCAGTCAAACCCAACCGGGTCGCAGCAATTTAAGCCGCTGTTATTGCAGCTGCGATCCCCCTCATCCATGAGGATAATCGCACTATAAGTGGTTTAGAAAAGTTCTTCCGGCAGGGTTGCCTGCTCAGTTGTTTCATTACCGGCGGCTGACGTGCGTCCGGTGTCTTCCCTTAAAAACACTTCGAAGATCGCATTGGGATCCCCTGGCATGGCGGGTTTGCCTGTATCGGCATTAATCCGTACGGTCACTATTCCTTCCGGTTGGCGCGATAGCTGATCGGGCACGCCTTCCAGCGCAATGCGCATAAAGTCGATCCACATAGGCAATGCTGCCGAACTGCCGAATTCTTTGCGTCCCAAGAGCGTGTTTTGGTCGAAGCCTACCCATACGCTGGCGGCGATATTGGGGTTGTAGCCGGAAAACCAGCTATCGCGCGGGCCATTGGTAGTACCGGTTTTGCCGGCGATATCACTGCGCCCGAGTTGTTTGGCCAGCCGGCCGGTGCCTTTGTCGACGACATCGCGCAGCATTGAATCAATTAAATAGGCGATGCGGGCGTCGATAATCCGCGGCGCCCGCTGGCTGCTATCCATGCTGGGAGTGGATGGTAATAGGGTGCCATCTTCGGCATAGCGAACCTGTTGGTTATCGCACTCTTTGCACACCCGCTTTGGATGTGCTTCGTACACAACCTTACCGGTACCATCTTCAATCCGCGTGACCAGATAAGGATCAACTTTGAATCCGCCGTTGGCAAAACTGGCATAAGCGGTCGCCATCTGGATGGGGGTGAGCGCGTGGGTGCCCAACGCCAGCGTCAGGTCGCGCGGAAATTCTTTCGGATTAAAGCCGAAGCGCGCGAGGCTATCGAGTGCGGTTTGCATACCGATACTGCGCAGCAGGCGGATTGATACCAGATTGCGCGAGCGGTAGAGCGCCTGACGCATACGCATGGGGCCGGTAAATTTGCCGTCGTCATTTTCCGGACGCCAGGCTACGCCAGTGCTGGTGTTTTCAATCACGATGGGGGCGTCATTAATGATCGAAGCGGGGGTAAAACCATTCTCCAGTGCGGCGGTATAAATCAGCGGTTTGAAGCTGGAGCCTGGCTGGCGCGCACCTTGTATCGCACGGTTGTAATGGCTTTGATTGAAATCGAGGCCACCGACGAGTGAGCGAATGGCACCGTCAAGCGGGTCGAGCGATACCAGTGCAGCCTGGATTGCCGGCACTTGGCTAAAATGCCATTGGTCGTCATTATCTTTGGTGATGCGCACCACATCGCCGGGTTTCAAGAACTCGGTAACTGTCTTGTAAACCGCACCGCGACTGTCCTCGGTAATATAGGGACGGACATTGGATAGCCCTTGTTCCCAGCCTAACTCGACAAATTCGCCATTGCTCATCAGTAGGCGCAACGACTTCTCCTCTACATCAACCACTGCTGCCGGCTCCTGGCCACCCAAAGGTTTGATGTCCTGCAACTGGTCTTGCCAATCGAGTAACTCGGTATCACCGGATGGTTTAAGGCGCAGTTCCGGGCCGCGATAACCGTGGCGCTGGTCGTAACCCAGTAATCCCTTGAGAACCGCTGCCTGTGCTGTTGCCTGCATGGCGCTATCGACGCTGGTATATACCTTGTAACCATCGGTATAGGCTTTTTCACCGAAGCGATCCAACACTTCCTGGCGTGCCATTTCGGAAATATAAGGCGCTTGAACATCCAGTGTGGTGCCGTGATAGCTGGCGGTGTTGGGTTCATTGATCGCGGCTTCGTAAGTCGCTTGATCAATATGCCGCAATTCGTACATGCGGCCAATAATCCAGTTGCGGCGAATCATTGCCCGCTTGAGGTTGGCGAGTGGATTGTAGGCAGAAGGTGCTTTCAGTACACCGACGATCATGGCGTATTGGGCGACACTGAGCTGGTGGATATCTTTGCCATAGTAGATCTGCGCAGCCGCTTGCAGGCCATAGGCACGGTTACCAAAGAACATTTTATTGTTGAACAGTTCAAGGATTTCCTCCTTGGTAAATTTTCTTTCAATTTCAAGGGATAAGAGGATTTCGTTAAACTTGCGTGAGAAGATTTGTTGGCGAGTGAGAAAGAAATCACGCGCCAACTGTTGAGTAATAGTACTTCCGCCCGATTGGATGGCGCCAGACTTTAGAATTTGTGATGCGGCGCGCAACATGCCTTTTAGAGAAACTCCATGATGCTCGAAGAACTCTGCATCTTCGGCGGAGAGGAGTGCTTTTATATAAAGAGGCGGTATCTGGTTATAGGTCAGCGGAGTGCGACGCTGTTCTCCAAATTCACCAATCAGTTTGCCGTCGCTTGAATAAACCCTTAAAGGGGTCTGTAATTTAACTTCCCTCAATGAATTAACGGATGGCAATTTAGGGCTTAAATAAAGATAGAGCCCGGCGAATGTCACCAGGGTAACGCTGAAACCAGCCAGTAACAGCCAGAAAATAATGCCGAAGAAGGATTTTTTACTGAACATTTTTTCTATGTGAATTAATGAGTTAGCGCGGTAGCCGCAGGTGGCGGGCATTATACGGGCTTTTTGCCTGTTTACATATTCATCGGTTTGTTGCAGGCTTAAGTTAAAGTGCTATAACATAAACAACGTCTAAGTTACGGATATAGATAGAAAAATGGGCATTTTAAGTTTCCTGGAAAAGAAGGCAAAGCCGGTTGTCGGGCTGGATATCAGCTCCACATCGGTAAAATTGCTTGAGCTTAGTCGCAGTGGCGATCGCTACCGCGTTGAGTCCTATACCGTAAAAGCCCTGCCGCCTAATGCGGTGGTGGAAAAAAATATTGCCGATCCCGCTGCTGTGGCAGAGGTGGTCAGGTCAATGGTCAAGCAATCAAAAACCAAGCTCAAGCACGCCGCAGTCGCGGTTGCCGGGTCGGCGGTGATCACCAAAATGATCGATATGCCAATCGACTTGAATGATGACGCCATGGAAAGCCAGATTGCTGCAGAAGCGGATCAATATATTCCCTTCCCGCTTGAAGAGGTTGCACTCGACTTTGAAGTGCAAGGTATTTCTCCTCGTAATCCCGATCAGGTTGAGGTGTTATTGGCCGCATGTCGGCGCGAGAATGTAGAAGTTCGCCAGCAAGTGCTGGCTGATTCAGATTTGATCGCCGAAAAAGTCGACATTGAAGCTTATTGTATGGAGCGTGCTTTTGAGTTGATCGCCGAGCAACTGGAGGATCAGGAAGGCCAAGTGGTAGCGATTATTGATATCGGTGCGACTATGACCACTCTCAGCGTTTTGGTAGATGGTAAAACAGTTTATACCCGAGAGCAGTTGTTCGGTGGGCGTCAACTGACTGAGGAAATTCAGCGTCGTTACGGTCTGTCGCGTGAAGAGGCAGGTCTTGCCAAGAAGCAAGGTGGTTTGCCTGATGATTATGAGATGGAAGTGCTTACTCCTTTTAAAGATGCCGTTGTGCAACAGGTTACCCGTTCACTCCAGTTTTTCTTTTCCGCCAGCCAATACAACGATGTTGACTACATCATTCTCGCTGGCGGTGTTGCCTCATTGGAAGGATTGGTCGGTCTGATAGAAGAAAAGTTGGGCACCCAGACGGTAGTTGCAAATCCCTTTGCGCGTATGTCGGTCTCATCAAGAGTTAATGCGGTGTCGCTTGCCAATGATGCGCCCGCGTTGATGATCGTTACCGGTTTGGCGATGAGGAGTTTTGATTAATGGCCAAGATTAACTTACTACCTTGGCGTCAGGCCTATCGTGAAGAGAAAAAGCGCGAGTTCCTCGGTGTCATTTTTGGGGTCGGTATTGTCGCTGCTTTTGGAGCATATTTGTGGGTGTCCAGTGTGCAGTCTGCAATCGAAAATCAAAATGCGCGCAATCAAATGTTGAATCAGGAAATTGCCAAACTTGATGCACAAGTAAAAGAAATCAGTGAAATCAAAAAGGTGCGTGATGATTTACTGGCTCGAATCAAAGTCATCACTGATTTGGAAGGAACTCGCCCTGTTATTGTCCGATATTTCGATGAGCTGGCAAGGGCTATTCCCGATGGTGTTTGGATTAGTTCTGCCGAGCGTAAAGGCAATATCGTAACCATTGAAGGTGTAGCTGAATCCTATAATCGTATTGCCAGTTTCTTGCGTAATCTTGAAGCTTCTGATTGGTATGCTTCACATAATTTAATTTCTGTGGATGCAGCTCCTGAAGAGGGAGAAGATGCGAGCAAATTCAAGATGACCGTTGAAACCTCCGCGCCAGTCGATCCAACTGCTGATCCAGCGAAATCCGCAGGAGGAGCAAAATAAATGTCATTACAAGATACCTTGGAGCAGCTCAAAGAATTCGATGTTAATAATATCGACTTTGAAAAAATTGGCGTTTGGCCATGGCCGGCTAAAGTGTTTGTTTGTCTTCTGCTCATCATAGTGATTTTTGCAGGGACCTATTATCTGAAAATCAGCGATTTGAATCTTGAATTGGAGTCAGTTGCATCCCAGGAACAGGCGCTGCGTGGTACCTTCGAAAAGCGTAGTTTTGAAGCGGCAAATTTAGATGCATATAAAGCGCAGATGGAAGAGATGAAAGTTACTTTTGATTCGTTGTTATCGCGCTTGCCTGCTAAAACCGAAGTGCCCGGATTGCTCGAAGATATCGGTACCCGTGGTAGTGAAAGTGGCCTTACTAACATCAATATTAATTTTCAGCCAGATGTTGTTGCAGAGTATTACATTGAGGTGCCAATTAATATTTCTGCGGAAGGCGGTTATCACGATATGGGAGGGTTTGTCAGTGGTGTGGCGGGTATGCCACGTATTGTTACCCTGCATGACTTTGCTATTACTACCTCAAAAGGAAGTAAAACGTTAAGCATGAAGATATTAGCGAAGACCTATCGCTACAAGTCACAGGAGTCTGCAGCAAAATGAAGCGGTCACTGTTAATCGTTCAATTGTTCTGTATGTTGGCGCTTGTTGGTTGCGGGCAGTCATCGCAGCAGGATCTGGTCAATTTTATGGAGGAAACCAAGCGTAGGCCAAAAGGGCAAATTGAGCCTTTGCCGACGTTTAGTCCGTATCAGCCATTTACTTATAGTGCCATGACTTTGCGCAGCCCATTTGAAAAGCCTATCCCAATAGACGAGTCTGCTGCAAAAGGTGGACGAGCTGTAGCACCGGATTTGACCAGAGAGAAAGAGTTTCTTGAAGGTTTCAATATCACTTCACTCAAAATGGTTGGCACTATCAGTAAAGGCGGTCAACTTTGGGCGCTTATCGACGATGGTGCAAATAGCGTAGTGCCTGCAACTGTTGGCAATTACTTGGGGATGAACCACGGAAAAATTATATCTACCAGTTCATCACAAATTGAAGTGATGGAAATTGTGGGCGATGGTTCCAATGGCTGGGTTGAACGTCCCAGAATTATTAAATTAGAAGAGAAGGAATAAGCGGACATGCGTGCTCTATTCACTCCGGGGTTGAATATGCGTAAATTTGTTGTGGCATTGATTGGTGTTGTTTTGTCGCCATTGGCTTTAGCCAGCACACTAAAAGAAATAAATTTTTTCCAGTTGCCGGGTGAGCGTTTTGAAGTGCGTATGGCTTTTGATACGCAGCCGCCTGTACCTAAGGGATACACGATAGAAAAACCAGCGCGAATTGTGCTGGATTTTCCCGAGGTGGTGAGTGGGCTGAAAGAACGCCGCTTCCCCTTGGCAGTTGATAATGGTCAAAGTGCAATGGTGTTGACCAGCGAAGGACGCACCCGTCTTATTTTAAATCTTAATGATCTCGCTTCTTATACTACTCGCACGGATGGTAATAGTTTTATTGTTGAGGTTGGTGCTGCAAAAGGCTCGGATAGCCGCCAAACCGCACGTCCTGCTGTTGAAGTTGCTACAAAAACTTCTTTTAGTGATGCTATTGGTAATCAAACGAAAATCACCAATATTGATTTTCGTCGTGGTGCTGCGGGGGAGGGGCGTGTCATCGTGACTTTGTCCAGCCCTAAGGTGAGTGCAGATATGGTAGGCACTGGTGCCGGTGTGAAATTGTCCTTTAAGGATGCATGGTTGCCGCCTGAGTTGCGTCGTCGTTTGGATGTGGTTGATTTTGCTACGCCAGTTTCTTTAGTTAGTGCTACCCAAGAGGGTGAGAGTTCAGTATTAAATGTAAGTGCAGGTGGTGATTTTGATTACCTCGCTTATCAAACCGATAATGAGTATGTGTTGAGTATTAAGCCGCTTACTGAACAGGAAAAGCAGGAAAAGAAAAAAGATTTTGAATACACCGGCGAGAAGTTGTCACTGGACTTCCAGGACATTGAAGTTCGCGCTGTATTGCAAATTATTGCAGACTTTACCGAGTTAAATTTGGTTGCCAGTGATACCGTCCAGGGACGTATCACATTGCGGTTACAAAACGTACCGTGGGATCAGGCATTAGAGATGGTGCTCAAAAATAAAGGATTGGATAAACGCCAGGTAGGTAATGTTTTAATGGTGGCGCCGGCCGCCGAGATTGCTGAGCGTGAGCGTCAGGAAATTACAACCAAGAAGCAGCTCGAAGAACTTGCCCCCTTAAGAACAGAATACATTCGTGTGCGCTATGCCAATGCCAAAGAAATGTTTGAATTGTTCCGTGGTGAGAGTCAAGGTGGTAGCGGCGGTGGTGGTGGTCAGGGTGGAAGCCGGGCTACTGGTAGTGTGCTTTCCGAGCGTGGTCAAGGTGTTGTAGATGAGCGCACCAACTCTATTATTATTACCGATACCGCTGAGCGTATTGAAGCATTTAAACGATTGGTAGATCAGATCGATATTCCCATTCGTCAAGTTATGATTGAAGCGAGGATTGTTATTGCCAACACTGATTTCGAACGGGAGCTGGGTGTTCGTTGGGGCGGCGCCGGTTTTAATGCAAACAATAACCGAATCATTGATTTTGCTGGTTCCCAGGAGGGATTGGATGATAATGATGGAACAAGTCCTTATTCATGGTTTAATCAAGGACCTAATGGCGGTAAGTCGCTTAATATCACTGAAAACAATGCGATAGATTTTGCGGTTAACAATACTAATGCTGCCACGGCGGCGATTGGTGTTCTCACAGACAATACGTACCTTGATTTGGAGTTGAGTGCTTTGGAGACATCCGGTTATGCCGAGATTGTTTCGCAACCAAAAGTAATTACCAGTGATAAACAATTGGCAATTATTAAATCAGGTAAGGAGATTGGCTATCAGGAAACTGCACCTAGCGGTGGAACAACGACAGGTTTCCGTGAGGCTGTTTTGAAATTGGAGGTTACTCCGCAAATCACGCCAGATAATCGCATTATTATGGATTTGATTGTTTGGAAAGACTCTATTGGTCAGGTAACTGTATCTGGAGTACCTACAGTAGATATCACACGCCTGGAAACAAAAGTACTGGTTAATAATGGCCAAACTGTGGTGCTGGGTGGGGTGTTCTCGCTTGAAGGTACTAAAGGCGAAACCAAGGTTCCTGTATTGGGTGATATACCTTATCTTGGTCGTTTGTTTAAGAAAACGATTGATAGTCAATTCAAAACTGAATTGTTGATTTTTGTTACTCCCAAGTTGATGTCGGATACTCTTTCAAACTAATGCGTAAAACCAACGTCTTTCTTGTCGGCCCCATGGGGGCCGGCAAATCCACAATAGGCCGCTTGTTGGCTGCTGAATTAAACCTCAGTTTTCGCGATAGTGATCGTGTCATTGAAGAGCGTACCGGGGCTGATATTCCCTGGATTTTCGATATGGAAGGAGAAGAGGGCTTTCGTGAGCGTGAGACAGCAGTATTGTTGGAACTGACGAATGAACGCGATGCGGTTATTGCCACTGGCGGCGGTATTGTATTGCGTCAGCAAAATCGCGAGTTGATGCAGGCTTCAGGCTTTGTCTGTTATCTTACGGCGTCTATTGACCAGTTGGTTGAGCGTACTGCCCGCGATAAAAAGCGCCCGTTGTTGCAAGTAGAAAATCCGCGCCAAAAAATCATTGATCTGCTTGCCCTGCGCGATCCTCTATATCAGGATGCTGCCGATTTTGTTGTGAATACTGATCGTCGCTCACCTAAAGCTGTGGCTCAAGAGATTGCTTCGCTAGTTCAGGGTGCTTAGGCTCAGATACTTTTGTTTTTTTACCATCTTGTATTAACAAACCGCGTTGTATTCCGAACTCTTCCCCTATCGCTGATATCAGCCCATGCTTTGTGATAAAGTGCGGCTGATTTTGTATGTCTTCGTAAAAGGCTCATTTTATGCAGGTTTTAACCGTTAATCTGGATGACCGCAGCTACCCAATTTATATCGGTGAACAATTATTGTCGCAACCAGAACTACTTGGGCAGCACATTCGCGGGCGACAAGTATGTGTGGTTACCAATGAAACTGTGGCGCCTTTGTATCTTGATAAGCTGCGCAATGTGCTCGGCAAGTATCAGGTAGATAGCGTAATACTGCCTGATGGTGAGAGCTACAAAACCCTGGAAGTATGGGGCAGTATTTTTGATAAATTGCTTGGCGCCCGACATAACCGCACCACGACTTTGATTGCGTTGGGTGGTGGGGTAGTGGGTGATATGACAGGTTTTACTGCTGCGTGTTACCAGCGTGGCGTTGATTTTATCCAGATTCCGACAACCTTATTGTCGATGGTGGATTCATCTGTCGGTGGTAAAACAGGTGTTAACCATCCGCTCGGCAAAAATATGATTGGCGCTTTTTATCAGCCGTTGTGTGTAGTTGCTGATACGTCTTTGTTGACGACTTTACCTCCACGTGAGTTATCCGCCGGTATTGCCGAAATTATTAAATATGGATTAATTTCTGATTACGCTTTCTTTGTCTGGTTGGAAAATAATATGGATGCGCTGCTAGCGGGTGATTTGGAAACGCTTGCCTATGCGGTAAAACGCTCCTGTGAAAATAAGGCAGATGTGGTTGCCAAAGATGAGCGTGAAGGCGGCTTGCGTGCCATCTTGAATTTAGGTCATACCTTTGGCCATGCGATCGAAACTGCGCAAGGATATGGCAACTGGTTGCATGGTGAAGCTGTTGCAGCCGGTATGGTGATGGCAGCAGATTTGTCCTGGCGTCGTGGTGCCATTAGTGAGCAAGAATTGGCGCGCACAATTCATTTGTTGCAACGCGCAAATTTGCCGGTAAAAGCGCCCGCCGATATGACTCCTGCGCAATTTATGGAATTAATGGGTGTCGATAAGAAAGTGTTGGACGGTCGCCTGCGCCTGGTGTTACTTGAGTCGATGGGCAAAGCCATTATTACCAGCGATATCGATGCGCAAATGCTGCAAAGCACTTTCGATGCGTGTAAAGCGAATTAACAAAACAGGATACAAGAGAGTTACATCATGACGAGAGAGCCACCGTTGCGTGCCGAGCCGGACAGCCGCCTGCTCGATCACGGCGATTCACAACAAGGCTATTTGTTTGATGGGCCGGATGATGATCAGGTCGAAGACCAGTTGTTAGCAGATTATCGCCAGCGTTACGGCTTGTCGGAAGATCCTTTCGCGCATGATTATTCTTTTCCATTATTCACCGGTGCAGGCCGCCGACAACTGCTCGACCAATTGCTGCATCTCTGCCAATTCAGCAACAGTGTTATTACCGTGCTGGGTGAGTACGGCGTCGGTAAAACGCGTATCGCGCACGCGTTTATGGATTCGCTTTCTGATCAGGACCAAATTTGTTTTCTGAGTTTGAGTTCCGGCCAGAGCCTTGAGCAAATTTTATTGTCGGTCATTCAATCGTTCGGCATCGACACCAACGGCGAGCCTTCGACCGAAAATTTATTGGCAAGCCTGGAAGCTTTTATCGCAGAAGAGGCTGTGACGGAAGATGATGGTCTCGCGGTTGTGGTGCTGGATAATGCGCAACTGTTAGATGATCAATCGATTTCAGTTATTACCTCGTTGTTAAATAATTTTCCGCAACAAAATCGCCTGCACCTCGCGTTATTTGCCGAGCCGCAATTGATGCCGCGACTGGATCGCTTAAGTCCGGAAAATTTATTGATCAATGATTTCCAACTGCAGCCCTTCGGTTTGTTGGAAACTGTTGATTATTTAAATTTCCGCATGGAAATGGCGGATTATCTCGGGCCTGAAATTTTTACCGAGTCGATGGTTGAACCTTGGTGGCGTCAGACGCGCGGGCAATTAAGTGTATTGCATGAATTGGCCCAAGAGCGTTTACTCGAATCAGTAACCCCCGCTGCACGGTCACATAAGCGTCCCCTGCCGGTTGTGCATATAGTTGCAATTTCTATGTTGATTGCAGTGGTTGGCGTTGTCTTTTTGTATATGGGTGATGATGAAACTGCTGAGCCAGGTAGCCAGTCGTTGGCGACTTCTACATCTGTTCCTGCGTTGGTGCCGCAGCTCGCTGCATCACAACCGGCAGTTGCATCATCTGCACAGCCACCAGCGGCCACATCAGAAAGCAATCCAGAGTTGACCTCGACGCAGACGCCAGTGCGGCCTTTACTGCAATCATTGCCCCAGCCGGTACAGCCGAATCAACAAGCCCAATCTGCTTCACAGGGAGAGCAGCCTGTACAAGCAGCTGCAACCTCAGCGGCAGTTGCAGTGAGCGATGATTTCCCGAAAGAAAAAGTAGTCCCTTTAGCGCAATTGCCAACTGCGCAGCCGCAGAAAGTGGAGCAAGCTCCGGTGGCAGCATCTGATCCTGTAGCACAACCGCAAGCGAATTCAGCACCGCAACCGAGTGCGCAATCACAGGCTTCAGAAGTAAAAGCCGGGCCCAAACCAGAAGCAGTTAAACCAGTCGTAAAACCGCAGGTGGCAACGATAGCGAGTGGCAGTGTGCAGGAGCGTAATATCCTGACGTGGAAGCCGAATGAATTTACGATTCAATTATTGGGTGTTAGCAACGAGAAAGCCGCACGTGATTTTGTTGCAGCGCAGGCCAATAAAAAAGATTTGTTGGTATTCAAAAGCAAGCGCCAGGGCAAAGATTGGTTTGTGGTGATTACTGGGCGTTACGCGAGTTCTGCGCAAGCCCGGCAGGCAATTGCAAATTTGCCAGCTGTCCAGCGCGATGCCGGCCCTTGGCCGCGCGATATAAAAACAATCCAAAACGAAATTCGCTCGGCGATGTAAGCAAACTGGAAAAAATCAGATAATAAAAAACGCGGCATTAGCCGCGTTTTTTATTATTTGTTTTATGGAAATGAACGATAAAAATTATTCGTCGCTTTCCAGCAACTCGCGGTACTCGGCTGCATCGAGTGCTTCTTCAAGCTCCGATAAATCATCAGGTTGAACGCGGAAAAACCAGCCGTCATCGTAAGGTGAGCTGTTTACCGTTTCCGGTGCATCTTGCAGTGCTTCGTTTACTGCGACAACTTCACCGGAAACCAGTGAATAGATATCAGAGGCTGCTTTAACAGATTCCACCACCCCGGCTTCTTCGCCAAGCGCAACGCGGGTGCCAACTTCCGGCGTCTCTACGAAAACAACATCGCCCAGTGCGTCTTGTGCATGGTCAGTAATACCGATGGTGACTGTGCCATCTTCTTCAACACGCGCCCACTCGTGGCTGCTCAAATATTTCAGTTCTTTGCGAATATCGCTCATGGTGTTGTTCCTATGATGGTTCCTGTGAGAATTTTTAACGATTTACTATTGAGATTCAGATAACAGCTTTGCCGTTACGTACAAAATTAGGCGCTACTACTTCGACCGTCACTTGCTTGCCGCGCATTTCCACCTGGCAGTGGCTGCCAATACTGCGGGGTACGCGCGCTAAAGCAATAGAATAGCCCAAGCTGGGAGAAAATGTCCCGCTGGTGATTACGCCTTTTTCATCGCTGCCCTTGATGCTCACAATTTGCTCCGCGCGTAGCACACCGCGCTCGCGCAATACCAATCCCACCAGCTTTTGGGTCGATGCTGCCGCTTTTTGTGCTTCCAAAACGGCGCGACCGATAAAGTCACGCTCAGCAGGTTGCCATGCAATAGTCCAGCCCATATTGGCTGCCAGTGGCGATACACCTTCGTCCATTTCATGGCCGTAAAGGTTCATTCCCGCTTCCAGGCGCAAGGTGTCGCGCGCACCCAAACCGCAAGGAGCGATGCCTGCTTCAGCCAGTGCTTGCCATAATCCAGGCGCGTTCTCGCTGGGCAGCATAATTTCTACACCGTCTTCACCGGTATAGCCGGTACGGCCGATGAATAAGTCACCCGCTGGGAGACCTTGAAAGATTGCCAGGCTGGCGATCACGGCCGCCTGCTCGGTACTAACCAGTGATGAAACTATACGGATCGCCTCAGGACCTTGCACGGCGATCATCGCCAACTCGGGGCGCTCGGTGATAACTACCGAAAATTTTTCCGCAACCTGATTCATCCAGGCGAGGTCTTTTTCGCGCGTGCTGCAATTGACCACTACGCGATACCAGTCGCCCAAGTTATAGACGATCAAGTCGTCAATCACACCACCTTCATGGTTGAGCATGCCGCTGTAGAGGGCTTTGCCGTGCAATAAATCCAGCTTGGCTACATCGTTAGCGAGCAGGTATTGCAGGTAGGCTTTGGCATCGTTGCCAGTCACATCCACCACGGTCATATGGGATACATCAAACATCCCCGCCGACTGGCGCACTTTATGGTGCTCTTCGATTTGCGAGCCATAGTGAAGCGGCATGTCCCAGCCGCCAAAGTCCACGAGTTTACCGCCCATGGCTTGATGGATGGTATAGAGAGCGGTTTTATTGCCCATTGGTTTACCTGCACAGGAGGGTGGGTCGGAAAAAGGGCGCCATTCTAGGCGCGTGGGCGGACACTGTCCAACGAATCGGCGCGGGCGATGGAAATGCCCGCGCATTCGTGGCGATTAGCGCCCGTAGTAAGCGGTAAAGCTGGCTTTATCGAGGCGATTGGCGTTGATCATATAGCCAATCAGCGCGGCAGTCGCATCTGCCGGTACGTCGATTTTGTCGGTCTTGAGCGCGTGCAGGGTAAAAATGTAGCGATGCGGTTTGTCGCCCACTGGCGGGCAGGCGCCGCCAAAACCGGGTACACCAAAATCAGTTCGGCCTTGCAAGCTGCCAGCAGGCAGTTTTTTGCCATCAGTAGTGCCTGCGCCCGCTGTTAATGTAGTGCTGTTGGCGGGCAAATTGTAAACCACCCAATGCCACCAGCCGGAGCCGGTCGGTGCATCCGGATCATACACCGTCAGCGCAAAACTTTTAGTACCGTCGGGAGCATTGCTCCACACCAATTCGGGCGAAATATTTTTGCCGGTACAGCCAAAACCATTAAATACCTGATCGATACCCAAGGTTGCCCCGGGTTTAATGGTAGGGCTGGATAATTGAAAGTCCGCCGCAGTGACGGCACCGCTAAGTGCCAGACCACTGATCAAGCCCAAGGCTAATTTCAAACTGTTTTTTTTGAACATGCATTTGCTCCTTCGGTTTTGTTTCTCTGTATTATCAAACCAATTAATCACGTCGAGGTTAATTGGTTTGCTCTGGTTCCGACTCCGGTTTTGATTTCGGCTCCTGTTCTGGTTTTGATTCAGGTTTGGGTAATTTTTTTACCACTTTTTCGCCATCCTCTTTATCCGGATTTTCTTTGCGCGCTTCATCGACTTTTTTCTGGAGGGATTGCATATCCTCCATAAATTCTTCCAGTGTGTGATCGCGGCTGATGCGTACTGCAGGTGGATAAATATTACCCATATAGAGTTCATCAGCTAAATGATTAGTGGCCTGGTACTTTTTGGTCATGGTAACGGCAGAACCCAAAATCGCCAACGCGACTAAATATATCTTTAAGCGACCGGGGCGTTTATTGCCTGCGGTTTGCATATGGAAATACAACACAATGGCGCAGATCACAATCACCGGCGCGGTGGTGAAGTTCACCAGGAATTCCCAGCTGAAGGCGTAGGCAATCACACCGCTCAGGCGTTCCCACAATTCCATAAAAGTAAGCCCGGCGCTGGCGATAAATAAATGGCGACCAAAACGCGCGTGGCCATTAAACAATCGGCTGAACAGCGCCCAGATTCCGCTCCAGCCGATAGCAAAGCCCAGCACACTCACCAGCTCCAGCAAATATTTACTCAGCGTACCCTGATTTAAATCTGCCACCCATGTGCTTAACAAACCGGTGATTAATAGCAACACTAAACCGGTAATCGCAGGCAGCAAACCTTCCCAGCGATGGTTAGTGTAATCGGTGACTTCGGCGGCAACTTTATAATCCGCCGTGCGAATGCGCAGGCGGGTGTGACCAAGGCGATAAATTTTATCGCCATCGACCACAAAGAAATTGTCGCGGGTATTAGCGTGGGTGATGCCGTTGTAACTGCCTAAATCTGAAATGACCAACTCATCTAATTGGCTCAATTCAATTTGCGCGTGATGCGCTGCCGTATGCGGATCATCCAGAATAATATCGTTGTCATAGGCACGCCCAATTGAAATGGGCAGATGGGTGATCTTGGAGCGATGAATAACTTCGCCATCAGGTGTCAACTGTTCAACAAAAATGGAGTGGCTCATTGTGCGGCCTCCATTTTTTCGCTGTTGTTTTGTTTGGTGCTTTCTTTCGGTGTGATAGGTGGTTTTTCTTCATCGTCATTATCAGGTAATGAGTGGGCCTCGCCATTTATTTCACTGGTTTTTTTCGCGGCGCGATCTATCCCCTGCAAAAATTGGTTAACGAGTTTCATTCCGTTGCTGTATGAAACACCTCGCATATTAATCATGCTTTGCAAGCTCATTTGGCTGTCATCTGTGCTCGCGGTGATCAAGGTGAAATCGTAGAGTCCTTTAAATTTGTGATAAGCCTCGGCGCAGACGAGTGCGCGTAAGGAAATATTATTGTGCGCAATAAAATCCTCGGTACAGTAGGCGGGAGTAATCGTTTCGCTTTTGGCGGTGCTGTATACCTGACTGTTAAACATGTTAGTAGCGAGCTTGGAGAATTGCATCGCGTTGAGTTTTTTATTGTGCGCATATTTGTGATGCATGCTGACATGGCCGGTTTGCAATTCGCCGGAGACAAAAATCGCTGACTCCATTGAGCAATTAATGCTGGCAATGGTATAGGCTTTTTTCACCGAGCTATCGGTATTGCCCCAGCAGCGCACTTGATCCGATTCGCGCACGGGAACGCGATAGGGGCCGAGGTCTTTAATGCTGAACGGCTGCTCCAATAATTTATCTACCATCACCGATTGGTGCTCCAGCAATTGCTCGCCGATGATGGGTTTGAAATCGGTGGGTGGCGTCATGTCCGGGGTAACGCGTGCGAGCAGCGCCTGTACATAGCGCACCGGCACTAAAAAGCTCACCAATTCGCCATCGAGCCGATGCGCGACATTCACACCTGCCACTTGGCCATCAGCGGTTACGTTCGGGCCGCCGCTCATGCCGGCATTCACCGCGCCGGTAAACATCAGTTGATCGGAAAAACCACGTGCGCTGATGCCGTTATAAGTGCCCTCGGAAATGGTGAAGCCCAAATCGAGCGGATTACCAAGCGAATACAAATGCTGGCCTTGATTCAATTTTACCAGTGCCGGCTGCCCGTCGCTGGCGGATGTGTGCGGCACTTGAGATGGCATATGAGGCACTTTAAAAAAGCCGGTGCCAGTGCGGGCTACACGCACTACCGCCAAATCGTGCAGTACATCAACGGCGAGCAATTCGATGGAGCCGCTTTTGCCTTGTGTATCTTTGTATTCACCAAAATAGGTTTCCGACTCCAGCGCAATCTGCGAAATCACATGGAAGTTGGTCACCACCAGATTGGAGTTGCCGATTAAAAATCCCGATCCCACCGACGATTGGCTGTTGCCATTTTTCAGCAGCACACGCAATTGCAGGAGATCCTGCTGCGCAGAGGCATAGAGCTGCTGTGCGGCAGAAGAGGGCAATGGTGGGGTCGGGGTTATTTGTGCCAAGGCTGGCAAGCTCAGGCTGGCGGCCAAGGCGATAGCGCCGGTCAGCAGACGGTAGGGAAATCTCATGAAAATCCTGCGGCTATTAATGGTAGAGGTAAACGGTTGATCATAAGGCTTGATCGTAGAAGGATATTAGCGACTATTTTCCGGCGGAGGTAAAAAGATTTGTATCACTTGCGCCGAATGTTGAGTAATGCGCAGCCCACATTGGATTGCACATCAATCCGGGTAGGTTTTAATGATCCGGTGTACGGGCCAAGGCCCAAATATCCACTCTTTTGGCGCCGTTTTTAAGCAATAGTTCACTCAAGGTGCGGGCGGTCGCGGTGGTGGTGACCACATCATCAATCAGGGCGATATGGGCATTAGCAAGCCGCGATTGCATATGTGCCCTGATTCTGAATGACTGGCGCAGATTTTTTAACCGTTCGGTGCGCCCCAAACCTTTTTGTGAATGGTGATAGCGAGCTTGGCTGCAGGCAGACAACACCGGAATGCCGAGGTTTTTGCCCAGCCAGCTAGCGATCAGGTCGCTCTGGTTAAAACCACGCTGCCAGCGTTTGCGCCAGTGAATGGGAACGGGTACGAGGAAGTCAGGTCGCTCTGCTGTGCGACAGGTGTTGGCTAAGAGCCGCGCAAGCAACTTGCCGCTGCTCAACTGGCGACGGTATTTGAATTGCTGGATTAAAAAGTCGAGCGGATGTGCATAACTAAAGGCAATGCTCGATTGGCTAAACGCGGGCGGTTTATGCAGGCATTTGCCGCACAGTGGAGCATCGCAGGCCAATGGCAGTGAGCAGCAGCGACATAAATGTGGCTCCCGGCTCAGGCGTGGCAGTGCTACATCGCACGTGGGGCAGAGCAGTTGGTAATCGGCGTTTGCCAAGCCGCAGATCAGGCAGGGCGCAGGTAATAGATGATCGAGCGTTCGGGCGGCGAGCAGAGTAGTAAAGCGCAGCATACAAATCCTTTATCGGTGCAGTCCTTGAGGCTCTATTCTCGACAGCCGTGGATATTTTGTCAAAGTAGAGTTGTAAACCGGTAATCGACTTTTTGGTTGACAGCTTTTTTGGCTCGGTTAATATGCGGCTATAGTCCAAAAGTAAGCCCCACAAAATTGATGGAATACCCCTATGAATGCCAGTTTTGCTCCCACGATCAGACATGATTGGACCCGCGCCGAAATCACCGCACTCTTTGCCCTGCCTTTCAGCGACCTGATGTTTCAGGCGCAAAGCGTACATCGCGCCCATTTCAATCCCAATGAAGTGCAAGTCAGCACTCTCTGTTCGATCAAAACCGGCGCCTGCCCGGAAGACTGCGCCTACTGTCCGCAATCAGCCCGTTACGACACTGGCCTTGAGCGCGAAAAACTGATGGCCGTGGAAAAAGTCATCGAAGAAGCCAAAGCCGCCAAAGCCTCTGGTGCCACCCGTTTCTGTATGGGCGCTGCCTGGCGCTCGCCTAAAAATCGCGATATGCCCTACGTGACCACCATGGTACAAGGCGTTAAAGCGCTCGGCCTCGAAACCTGTATGACCCTCGGCATGCTCGATGCAGAGCAAGCACAAGAGCTGGCCGATGCCGGTTTGGATTACTACAACCACAACCTTGATACCTCGCCTGAATACTACGGCGAAATTATCACCACCCGCACTTATCAAGACCGTTTGGCGACCTTGGACAACGTGCGTAAAGCAGGTATGAAAGTGTGCTGCGGCGGTATCGTCGGTATGGGTGAAGAGGAAAGTGATCGCGCTGGTTTGCTGCAGCAATTGGCGAATATGCCAGATCATCCGGAATCAGTACCTATCAACATGCTGGTAAAAGTCGGCGGCACTCCGTTGGAAAACGAAGCGGATCTCGATCCGTTTGATTTCCTTCGCACCATCGCTGTTGCGCGTATCCTGATGCCGCAATCCCATGTGCGTTTATCCGCTGGTCGCGAGCAAATGAACGAGCAAACCCAGGCGATGGCATTCCTGGCGGGTGCCAACTCGATTTTTTACGGCGAAAAATTGTTGACCACACCCAACCCTGAAGCGAACAAAGACATGCAATTGTTCAAAAAGCTCGGCATCAAACCCGAAGCTTACGAAGTGCATGAAGATGAAAGCGAACAGGAGGCGTCGATAGTGCATCAGTTGCAAGAAGCGGCAATGGATTCAATGTTCTATAACGCTGCAAAATAATTTTAGTGATTGTCCATCGGCGGCTTCTGCCACGAAGCCGCCCTGCATGTGCCTCCTTCATGTCTTCTCATCTCGATCAAACTCTTACACTTGCCCTCGCTGAGCGCCGCGCTGCGCATTTGTATCGCACGCGCAAATTATTGCAGTCGCCGCAAACGCCACAGGTCACGGTTGATGGAAAAAACTATCTCGCGTTTTGCAGCAACGATTACTTGGGGTTGGCTAATCACCCTGATGTTATTGCTGCATTGCAACAGTCAGCGGAAAAATTCGGTGTGGGCAGCGGTGCATCGCATTTAGTGGCGGGGCATTCCAGTGAGCACCATGCCCTGGAAGAAGAGCTGGCCGCATTTACCGGTCGCGCGCGCGCGCTATTATTTTCCACCGGTTATATGGCCAATATGGGCGCAATTACGGCACTGGTCGGCCAAGGCGATGCGGTATTTGAAGACCGTTTAAATCACGCGAGTTTATTGGATGCCGGTTTATTAAGCGGTGCACGCTTCCAGCGTTTCTTGCACAATGATTTGGATAACCTGCAAAACCGTTTGGATAAAACCGAAGCGCAGCGAAAATTAATTGTGGTCGATGGTGTGTTCAGTATGGATGGCGATTGCGCGCCGCTGCCTGAACTCGCTTCACTCGCGCAAAAAAATAATGCCTGGTTAATGGTGGATGATGCCCACGGTTTTGGATGTTTGGGAAAAACCGGCGCGGGTTGTGCAGAACACTTTGGCTTAGCGCAAGACCAGCTGCCGATTTTGATGGGTACATTGGGCAAGGCAGCGGGCAGCTTTGGTGCTTTTATCGCGGGCAGTGAAACGCTGATCGAAACACTGATCCAATTTGCACGCCCTTATATTTACACTACTGCTATGCCACCAGCGGTGGCGGCGGCAACGCGCGCGAGTTTGCGTTTAATCCAAACTGAACAATGGCGACGCGAACATCTCAATAAATTAATTGCGCATTTTCGCGCGGGTGCCCAAGCGCTTGATTTGCAATTGATGAATTCGTTTTCGCCAATCCAGCCTATTGTGATTGGTGATGAAGCAAAAACTCTCGCGATTGCTGAGCAACTTGCTGCACGCGGAATTTTAATTATTGCGATTCGACCACCCACAGTTCCCGCTGGCAGTTCGCGTTTGCGCATTACTTTTTCAGCGAAACACAGCATCGCACAAGTGGATCAATTATTAACAGCACTGGCGGAAGTGATGCACGAGGTTGTGCATGACTAATCTGGTGTTAATTCACGGTTGGGGTTGCGATAGCTGTACTTGGCAGCCCTTATTGGAATCCTTGCAAACATTTGCCTCTGTTACCTTGATCGATTTACCTGGTTTTGGCGCAAGCCCGACGTTGCCGGAATTTACGCTCGCTGCGGTGCTCGACAAAATTGCACCGCAAATTCCGCGAGATGCAATCCTTATCGGCTGGTCGCTCGGCGGCATGCTTGCCGTGCAATTGGCGGCGCGATTTCCCCGGCGTATTCGCGCGCTAATCACACTGGCCGCGAATTTGAAATTCGTAACTTCGCCGGATTATCCCACTGCTATGCCGCGCGCAATCAATCGCCAATTCAATCAGGGTTTTGCGCAAGACCCGCAGGCAACATTGAAATTATTCAGTGGCTTGTTGGCACAAGGTGATGCAGATGAGCGCGGGCTGCTAAAGCAATTGCGTCGCGCTGATTCGGGAGTTGTTACCGATAACTGGTTGCAAGCATTGCAGTTATTGACTGAGTTGGATAATCGCAGTGTCTTTGCGCAACTTGGGCAGCCGGGTTTACATCTGCTCGCTGATAAGGATGCGTTGGTTCCGGTCGCTGTTGCAGAGGTTATGCAGCAGATTAATCCGCAACAACAGATTAGGGTATTTGAAAATACTGCTCATGCAATACATTGGAGCAAACCGCAAGCGGTAATCGATTGCATTGCAGGTTTTGTAAATGCACACGCAGGGTCTGTTACGACATTGGATAAGAAAAAGATTGCACAATCTTTTAGCCGTGCGGCAGCGACTTATGATTCTGTCGCGCAATTACAGCGCGATATAGGCGCACAATTATTTTCCGGATTGCCTGCCACTTTATCTGCACAATCAATAATGTTAGACATTGGTTCGGGCACCGGATTTTTCACCCGGCAATTAGCTGCGCACTATCGTGAATCCAATATCATTGGTTTGGATATTGCCGAGGGAATGTTGCGCTATTCATCCATCCGGCAAGACGGCATAAATTGGTTGTGTGCTGATGCAGAATTATTGCCGCTTGCCGATAACAGCGTTGATATTATTTTCTCCAGCCTTGCGATCCAGTGGTGTAATAATTTACCGCAGCTAATGACTGAGCTTACCCGTGTGCTTAAACCGGGCGGTCAATTGCATATCGCAACGCTCGGGCCTGATACCTTGCATGAATTAAAATCGGCTTGGCAGCAAGTAGATAATTACGTGCATGTGAATCGCTTCCAGTCATTGCAAAGTCTTGTTGCTGCGCTCCAGTCTGCGCAACTAATACTTGATGACGTGAAGCAGGAAAATCGCACGCTTTACTATGATCGTTTAAACGAGCTAACCCGCGAGTTAAAAGCACTCGGCGCACATAATATGAATAGCGGCAAGCAGGAAGGTTTGACCGGGCGGGCACGCATGCTCGCATTCAAAACGGCTTATGAAAAATTTCGCGGTTCGCACGGATTGCCTGCAACCTACGATGTTATCTACCTGAAGGCATATAAAGAGGCGGCGCACAAAAAACATGGCTAGAAAAACGTTTTTTATTGCAGGCACTGATACCGACGTTGGTAAAACCCTGGTGGCAGCCGGGCTTTTGGTCTCTGCAAAAAATCATGGTTTAACTACCGCGGCATTAAAGCCGCTTGCGGCAGGTTGTGAAAAAACCGAAGCTGGTTTGCGTAACGCCGATGCGCTGTTATTGCAGTCGGTAATCACGCAGCCGTTGGTGTATGAACAAATAAATCCCATTGCATTGGCGTCGGCCATCGCACCGCATATTGCCGCGCAGCAGGAGAAGCGGGTTTTATCCGCGGATCGGATTGCAGGATTTTGCCGCGGCAGTTTGAATCAGGCAGATTTTACGTTGGTAGAAGGTGCAGGCGGCTGGCGTGTACCCTTAAATCCGCAGGAAACGCTTGCGGATGTCGCAAAAATTTTGCGTTTCCCGGTAATTTTAGTTGTGGGGGTACGCTTGGGTTGTATCAATCATGCACTTTTGACGGTAGAGGCAATTCGAAATGATGGTTTGCAATTAGCAGGTTGGGTCGCTAATTGTATTGATGCGGATATGCCGGTGTTGCAAGAAAATATCCACAGCCTTGCCGCGCGCATACCGGCGCCTTGTTTGGGGGTGGTGCCCTGGTTAAATAATGTGGTGCCTGAGTCGGTTGCTGCTGCGCTGGATTCCGATGTGTTGGCGCAACTTTTTTCCGCGTGATCTTTCAATAATATTGAATCGGTTTATGAATATTCAGTGGCGGCATTTTGTTTTCAGCATGGTGATCTTGTCAGTCTTGGCAGGTTGCACCTCTATGCCGGCAAAACAAAAAATTCCTGTCGCCAACGCTGAGCACACTATTTATTTTATTTACCGCGATTGGCATACGAGTATTTTGCTCGATGCAAAAACGGTAGCGCTCCACAGCCGCCATTTGCAGCAAGAGGCGCAGGGGCAGCGATACATTCGCATCGGCTGGGGGGATGGCAATTATTTCACCGGCAAAAGCAAAACTTTCGGCGCAGCGACCAAGGCGTTGATCGCATCAAGTCATTCAGCGCTGCAAGTCATCACTTACGCCCAACCGCCATTCGCATCAATTCCTGCAAACACCCTGGTGCCAATCGTGATTACAGATAAAGGTATGCGCGAGTTAATTCGCTACCTGGATAAGTCATTTGCGCTGGATGAATCCGGTCAATCTATTCCGCTGCAAGCGTATGTCGTCGATGCGGGGCATTTTTACCGGGCGAGTGGCCACTACAGTGTTTTCAGTAACTGCAATACCTGGAGTGGACGCGCTCTTCAATCGGCCGGATTGCCTGTTCGCAGCAGCCTGCAATTGACTGCCAAAAGTGTTTTCGAACAGGCTGGCTTTATCTCCGATTACCAGAAAAACCTGGGGCTTATCGCGTCCTTTCCTGCCAAAAGTGAATAATGCAGGGTTATATCAAGTCGATTCTTACATCAAACTCATCTTAAAAGCGGCAATTCCAGCGGCAAAACAGCCTGTTTTTTGGCCGTCTCCCGGCGTAAACTATTAATAACTGTGGGAAAGTGTTTTCTTTTTATTCCCATGAATGTATTTATTGAACTCTATTCTGGAGAAAAACTGATGGATGTAGGTTCTGTGGTCAACCAGGGCTTGATTGGTATGCAAAAAAGCCAGTCATCCATGCTGCAGTCGGCACAGCAAATCGCGCAGGCGGGAACTACCCAGCGCGATAATCCGCAAGCGAATGATATTGCTGAGTCACTGGTTAATCTTCGTGCCCAAAGTCAGGTATTTGATAGTTCAGCAAAAGTTGTTAAGTCGGCTGAAGAAACTATCGGCACACTGCTGGATGTTAAGGCCTGACAGGTCTTTGTGATAGCTGAGGTGATTTGATTGATCAGTAATATTCCATCTGGCTTCGCCAATACCGTAGCGCCCTACGCGCCTGTCGGGCGGGCGCCTGTTAGTCAGGAAACCACAGACCTTAAGTCATCCAGCTTCCGACCTACTGAACAGATGGCTGAATCAGGGCGCGGATTGAATCGTCGTTTTCCCGATGAACGCCCTAACGATGAGGTTGAGCGCGACCGGGTTGAGCGCGGTGCGCAAAGTGCTTCGAGTAATGATCCGGCAGTCCGGGAAGCTGCAGCGAAATTGCGCAGTGAGAAAGAGAACCAAGAGGCTGAGCGCGACCAAATCCAGGAATTGTCTGCGCGCGACCGCGAAGTGCGTGCCCACGAACAGGCTCACGCGGCTGTCGCCGGCCAATACGGCAGCAGTCCAACCTATTCTTTTGTGCGTGGTCCTGATGGGGTGAGCTATGCCGTTGGTGGTGAAGTCCAGATTGATACCTCACCTATTCCCGGTGATCCGGAAGCTACCTTGCGTAAGGCGCAACAGTTGCGCCGCGCCGCTAATGCTCCTGCTGAGCCTTCTGGCCAGGACAACAGCGTGGCGGCGCAGGCTGCGCAAATGGAACAGCAGGCGCGCGCAGAGTTGAATGAGCAGAGGGCTATAGAAGCGGAGCAGCGTCAGGAAGGAAATGAAGCTGGCCGGGTTGGCCAACTCCGACAGGCTGATGCGGACCCATCTGTGCAGGATAATCGTCGTGCGCAAGAAAATTCAGAATTGGAAAAGCAACGCTTGGCTGAAGAAGAGGCAAAGCTGCAGGCGGAACAAGAGCGATTTGAAACCGAGCAGCGGTTGTTGGATCAGCGCCAGGCGCGTTCAGAATTATTCAATGAAAGCACCAGGCGCAATATCGATATTAATCGACGTCTGATTGAAATCGGTGTTGTAAATTCTGGCTCGGGCATCGGTAGTTTTCTTAATCGAACCGTTTGAGCCTTAATAAAACTGTCATCAGAGCTGAATATTCTAGGTGTTTCATCCGTTAACGTTGTGTTTTTGAGCGTATCGCTTAATAAGCAAGCCGCCCGATTGTTTATTCGGGATGAATGCAGATTTTCCCTTGACCGGCATAATTTACCTCCCTATAATTCGCGGCCTCACTTGAGCAGTTGGCAAATGTGAGTTTCAGTCGCGGGGTGGAGCAGCTTGGTAGCTCGTCGGGCTCATAACCCGAAGGTCGTAGGTTCAAATCCTGCCCCCGCAACCAAAATTTTGTATTTTGTTGTAGTTTTTGCATCATTAACGTGTAATTTACAACAGAATGCGGGTAGAGATGAGGGATTCCCCGGTTCTCGCCGATGTTAGCAGTAGTGAATTTGCTTCCATCTAAAGCAGATTCAGGTCGAGAAGCCCCTTTTTGGGGCTTTTTTGTATTTGTTTTTTGCGGGCTCTGCCCCCCATCGTACAGGCCAGTGCGATAAATGTAGTAAACGTTCGAATGGGCCTTGTGCCCATTTTTGTTTTTTGGGCTTCTGCTTTTTGCAGGGCTGGATTTAATGCGGATTAAAGCATGGCTTCCAAGCAAGAATTGTTAGAGCAAATGGTCGCTCCTGTTGCCACAGCCCTGGGTTGTGAGTTGTGGGGGTTAGAGTATTTGACGCAAGGGCGCTACACCACTGTGCGCATTTTTATCGATGGCCCCAACGGCGTTTCGCTGGATGATTGCGAACGTGTCAGTCGCCAGGTAAGTAGTGTGTTTGATGTAGAAGATCCAATTGATGGCGAATACACGCTGGAAGTGTCTTCTCCCGGAATGGATCGCCCGCTTTACACAGAGGCGCAATATGCGCGTTATGTTGGCGAAACTATCAGTGTGCGTTTGCGTATTGCTCGCGATGGTCGCCGTCGCTTTAAAGGTATCATCACCAAAGTGGAAAACGGTGATGTGTTTTTGCAAGTGGATAATAAGGAAGTGCAATTGCCGGTTGATATTATCGACAAGGCAAATGTGGAGCCGCGTTACGATGATCTGATGCGCCAACACAATCTCAGTGATAAAGAGTAAATAGCAAAAAAATGAATGAGGCGGTTACCGCAAAAAAATGCGGTAACCGGGATGGAAAACGTAATTATCTGGTGTGTGCATTGCACTGGCTTGAGGAGTTAACAGAGGCAAACCAATGAACAAAGAAATTTTGCTGGTCGCTGATGCGGTATCCAATGAGAAAGGTGTCGATAAAGAATTAATTTTCCAGGCGATTGAAACTGCTCTCGCTACCGCCACCAAAAAACGTTTCGATGAAGATTCAACTATCGACGTTATTATTAATCGCACTACCGGCGATTATGAAACCTTCCGCAGCTGGGAATTGGTTGCCGATGACGTTATGGCGGAATTGGGAACCCAATTGTATTTGGATGAAGCACGCGATAAAGACGCATCATTGACCGTAGGCGACATCTATCGCGAAAAAATTGAAAACGCCGAGTTTGGCCGTATTGCTGCGCAAACTGCCAAACAAGTTATCGTACAAAAAGTACGTGAAGCTGAGCGCGCGCAAATGGTTGATGAGTATCGCGATCGCATGGGTGATCTGATTAGCGGTACCGTGAAAAAAGTAACTCGTGACAGCATTATTGTTGATCTGGGTAATAACGCTGAAGGCGTTTTGCCGCGCGACCAATTGATCGGCCGTGAAATTTTCCGCATGGGTGATCGCATTCGTGCGCTCTTGTTGGAAGTGCGCACTGAAGCGCGCGGGCCGCAATTGTTATTGAGCCGTTCGAATCCGCAAGTATTGGTTGAATTGTTCAAAATTGAAGTGCCGGAAATTGCTGAAGAAGTCATTGAAATTAAAGGCGCTGCACGCGACCCCGGTCTGCGTGCAAAAATCGCCGTGAAAACTAACGATGGTCGTATTGATCCCGTTGGCGCCTGTGTGGGTATGCGCGGTTCGCGCGTACAAGCAGTGTCCAATGAGTTGGGCGGTGAGCGTGTTGATATTGTGTTGTGGGACGATAACCCGGCGCAATTTGTTATCAATGCCATGTCGCCGGCTGAAATTGAATCCATCGTTGTTGATGAAGATGCGGGTTCAATGGATCTTGCTGTTAACGAAGAAAATCTTGCAATGGCAATTGGTCGTGGCGGTCAGAACGTGCGCCTCGCATGCGAACTGACCGGTTGGAATATCAACGTCATGAGCATTGCTGAATGGCAATCCAAGCAGGAAGCGGAATCCGGCAGCTACATCAATATGTTTATGAGTGCGCTGGATGTTGATGAAGATATCGCCGGTGTATTGGTCGAAGAAGGTTTCACCACGCTCGAAGAAGTTGCCTATGTACCGCTGGAAGAAATGCTGGCGATTGATGGCTTCGACGAAGATGTTGCTGAAGAGTTACGTGCGCGTGCCAAAGATGCACTCTTGACGCAGGCCCTGGCAACGGAAGAGCGCATCGAAGGTGTTGCTCCGGCAGAAGACTTGCTGACTATGGAAGGTATGGATGATGCGCTAGCCGCCAATCTTGCGCGTCGTGGCATTGTGACTATGGAAGATTTGGCCGAGCAATCGATTGATGAATTGTTGGATATTGAAGGTGTTGATGCGACTCGTGCCGCCGCACTGATTATGAAAGCGCGCGAGCCCTGGTTTGCCTGAGTGTGAGCCACTCTAGTGAGCGAAACCCTGTAGGCAACGAACAATCCCTGAGGAAAAACAATGGCAGAAGTAACCGTTAACGAACTCGCCAAATCAATAGGTGCACCGGTCGAGCGTTTGCTTAAGCAAATGCAGGAAGCCGGTTTGCAGCACAAAAACGCCGAGGCAAAAGTTTCTGACGATGAGAAGCAGCGCTTGCTTAATTTTTTAAAGAGCAGCCATGGCGAAGCCGCCCTGGAGCCAAAAAAGATTACATTGCAGCGTAAAACCACCACCACCATCAAAACCGGTACGGGTAATGCACGCAAAACGGTAAATGTTGAAGTGCGTAAAAAGCGCACCTACGTTAAGCGTGAGGATGAAGTGGCAGAGTCCGCCGTTGCAGAACAACAGGAACCGGATTTTGAGCCGGAAATTGAAGTGGCATCTGAAGCGATAGTGGCTCAGGTGGAGCCTACGCCTGAGCCTGTTGTTATTGCCGAGGTTGCGGAATCTGCAACTGAAGTGCAACAGGACGCTGATGCTCCTGCAGCAGAATCTACGTCTCATCGCATCTCCTTTACCGATGGTATCGAAGAAAAGCGCCGTGCCGCGATTGAGCGTCGCCAAGCGGAAGAAGCTGCTCGCCTGGCTGATGTTAAGGCTCGCGATGATGCAAAACGCGCGGCGGAAGAAGCCAAGCGCAATCCTGTGCGCACTGAAAAGCCGGCTGACAAGCCTGCTGGTCAGGCACCGGCTAAAACTGCCAGGCCGGACGCCCGTGGCCCAGCCAAAGGTAAGCCAGCGGTTGCGGTTATTGCGCCACCTGCAGACAAAGAAGATACCAAGCATGGCCATGGCCATAAGAAAACCCACAAGCGCGATGATGACGATGCGGAAGATTCGGATCGCAATAAGCGCGGTGCAGGCAAAGCGGTTAAAAAGGGCGCGCCTGGCTCCAAAAAGTCTCCTAAAGTGGATCTGTTGGATTTTGTTGCCGAAGATGGTGAAGACAGCGATGTATTAGCGCGTCGCAGTCATTTGCGTGCGAGCCACAAAAAGCACAACAAGCATGCCTTTAAAAAGCCGACCTCCAAAATCGTTCACGAAGTGAATGTTCCGGAAACTATTCCGGTGGCAGAACTGGCACAGCGCCTTACTGTTAAAGTGGGTGAAGTGATCAAGCGTCTGATGAAGATGGGTGTGATGGCGTCGATGAACGAATCAATCGATCAGGACACAGCCGTGTTGCTGGTTGAAGAGATGGGGCATCAGGCCGTACTGGTTAGCGAAAACGATATCGAACATGCGTTGGAGCGTTCGTTGGAAACCGAAGGTGATCTGGTGCAGCGTGCGCCGGTTGTTACCGTAATGGGTCACGTTGACCATGGTAAGACTTCGCTGCTCGACTACATCCGCGAAGCCAAAGTGGCGGCGGGCGAAGCCGGTGGTATTACCCAGCATATCGGTGCTTACCGTGTGACTACCTCTCGCGGTGAAATCACCTTCCTTGACACTCCCGGTCACGCCGCGTTTACCGCAATGCGTGCCCGTGGTGCCAAGGCAACTGATGTGGTGATTCTGGTGGTGGCAGCGGACGACGGTGTAATGCCGCAGACCGAAGAAGCGATCCTCCACGCCCGCGCTGCCGGCGTGCCTATCGTGGTTGCGATCAACAAGTGTGATAAGCCTTCTGCTGACCCGGATCGCGTAACCAATGAATTGGTAGTGAAGGGTGTTATCCCTGAAAACTACGGTGGCGATACCCAGTTTATCCAGGTATCTGCCCACACTGGTCAAGGTATTGATGAACTGCTTGAAGCTATCTCGCTGCAAGCCGAAGTACTGGAATTGCATGCAGTACCGAGTGCGGCAGCGAAAGGTGTGGTGATTGAAGCGCGTGTCGATAAAGGCCGCGGTACCGTTGCTACCATCCTTGTTCAACAAGGTACTTTGAAGCAGGGCGATTTGATCCTTGCCGGTCAAAGCTACGGCCGTGTCCGTGCGATGAGCAACGAGCGCGGTCAGCAGGTAACTGAAGCCGGTCCATCCACTCCGGTTGAAATTCTGGGTCTGGATACCGCACCAAGCGCCGGTGATGATTTTGTGGTGCTGACTGACGAGCGTAAAGCCCGCGAAGTCGCCCAGTTCCGTGCCGAGAAAGAGCGCAAAGAGAAACTTGCGCGCTTCCAGGCATCCAAACTGGAGAACATGTTCTCCAACATGGAAGCGGGCCAAAAGAAAAATCTTACTGTGGTGGTTAAGGCTGATGTACGCGGCTCGCTCGAAGCGATCATGGCATCACTCAACGACATCGGTAACGATGAAGTACAGGTGAACATTATCTCTTCCGGTATCGGCGGTATTACCGAAAATGATGTGAATCTGGCGATTACCTCCGGTGCCATCATTGTTGGCTTTAACGTGCGTGCCGACAGCACTACCCGTCGCATGGCGGAGTCTGAAGGCGTTGATATTCGCTACTACAGCATCATTTACCAATTGCTGGACGAAGTGAAAGCAGCGCTTAGCGGTATGCTTGATCCAGAGCGTGTTGAGACCATTGTTGGTATCGCCAACGTACGCGAAGTGTTCAACTCACCGAAGTTCGGCCAGGTTGCCGGTTGTATGGTGATTGAGGGTACCGTATCGCGCAATAAGCCGATCCGTGTACTGCGTGATAACGTGGTGATCTTCACTGGCGAACTCGAATCCCTGCGTCGCTTCAAAGACGATGTTGCTGAAGTGCGCAATGGTTTCGAGTGTGGTATCGGCGTGAAGAACTACGACGTTAAAGTCGGCGATCAGATCGAAGTTTACGAAGTAAAAGAGGTCGCGCGCCAGCTCTAAGGCGGTCGCAACACCCGCGCCCCGCCCCTGTCATGGGGGTGGGGCTTTGTTTTTTTGACCCCTCCCCAACCCTCCCCTTAAAAATAGGAGGGAGTAATAGCTCCTCCCCCTGCGAAGGGGGAGGTTGGGAGGGGGTAATTATTGAGGTTAGTGGCGCATGCCAAGAGAATTTACCCGTTCAGACCGTGTCTCCGATGCCATCCAGCGTATATTGGCGCAGGTGATCCCCAATGAAATTCGCGATCCGCGCATCGGATTGGTCAACATCAATGAAGTCACCGTCACCCGCGATATGGCTTACGCCAAAGTCTATGTGACTTTTGTCGGTGTTGATGACGAAAAAGACAGTATTGCCGCTGCTTCGATCCTGAATAAGGCGAGCGGTTTTTTGCGTACCTTTTTAGCCAAGGAATTGAGCATGCGCACTGTGCCCAAGCTGCAATTTATCTACGACAAAACCTCGGTCAAAGGTCAGGCGCTATCGACCCTGATTGAGCGCGCATTAAGAGAAGACAGTCTGCATCAGCACGATGATGAACCTTCCCCGGAAGATGATCCCAAGGGCGAGCAGCACTGATGGCGCGTAGAAAAGGCCGTCCCGTTGACGGTGTATTGTTGTTGCACAAACCTGCCGGCATGACCTCCAACCACGCATTGCAGCGCGCCAAGCGGTTGTTTTTTGTAGAAAAAGCCGGCCATACCGGTGCGCTTGATCCTTTAGCTACCGGCGTACTGCCGCTGTGTTTTGGTGAGGCTACCAAGTTCTCGCAATTTTTGCTCGATGCTGACAAAGGCTATCGCACCTGTATCCGCCTGGGTGTGACTACCGATACCTGCGATGCCGACGGCGAAACCATCGAGCAAAAATCCACGGTGGGCATCACGCTCGCGCAAGTGGAGGCGGCGCTCAAACCGTTGACGGGCGATATCCTGCAAGTCCCGCCTATGTATTCCGCGCTGAAGCTCAATGGTCAACCGCTCTACAAAATGGCTCGTCAGGGTGTGGAAGTGGAGCGTGCACCGCGGCCGGTAACGATTCACAGCATCGATATTCTGGCGTTTCGCGCGGGTGATGAAGCTGAAGTTGAGCTGGATATCCGCTGCACCAAAGGTACCTATATCCGCTCAATTGCGGTGGATCTCGGTGCGGCTTTAGGCTGTGGCGGTCATGTCAAAACCCTGCACCGCTCGGCTGCGGGGTTGTTTAATGAGAGTCAGTGCATCACGCTCGAGGAACTGCAAGCACGCTTTGATGAAGAGCAGGCAGCGGCGGGCGACGAAGCGGCCTATGCCGCACTGGATACATATCTGCTCAGCGTCGATGCGCCAGTTACCAGCTTGCCTGCGGTAGACTTGCCCGCCAACAGCGCGCACTACTTCCGTTTGGGTAATCCGGTGATGGTGTCCAAGGTCTATCGATTTGGCGAGCAAGGTGATATTGTGCGCGTCTTTTGTACAGCAACCGAACAATCGCCCCGCGCGTTTCTCGGTTTGGGCAGTATCACCGACGAAGGTGGCGTAGCCCCCAAACGAATTTTGGCGAACCGCTCGGCCAACGAGCAGTAAGCCGCAAGAATTTACCCGCAAGCACTGCTTACCTGGGTAAAAAGCCGCGGATGACATCCACATGCACTCTTTATAAGAAGGCGTGGTGGATAATCACCGCAACAACCCACCTGTAAATATGCACGGGCGGGCTGTAATTGAATCGCATATTAATTGAGGAAAATATCATGGCACTGAGTGCTTCTGAAAAAGCTGCAATCGTTAAAGAGTACCAACAAGCAGAAGGCGACACCGGCTCGCCCGAAGTCCAAGTAGCTCTGTTGACTATCAACATCAACAAACTGCAAGGCCACTTCGCTGACCACAAGGCAGACCACCATTCACGTCGCGGTTTGATCCGTATGGTAAACGCGCGTCGTAAATTGTTGGACTACCTGAAAGGTAAGGACTCTTCTCGTTACGTTGCACTGATTCAAAAATTAGGTCTGCGCCGTTAAGTTTGTCCAGTGCCCGCTTTGCGGGCACTTTTTTTCTACTGGTGAGAAAAGTTGCTTTTATTTTTTTAATTGCATAAAAGAAAGTAGGGATTTGCGCTGATGAGAGAAAAAGTTAGCGCTCGGGCAGGACGCATCGTTTGTACTGATTTGTATTGATCTTGTATAGAGTTAAGAACGAGCAAACTTAAATAGACGCGTAACAATTAACGCAATTGATTTTTAGTGAATACAAAGGATAAAAGAGTGAATCCGATTATTAAGAAATTTCAATACGGCAACCAAACCGTAACCCTCGAAACTGGCCGCATTGCACGTCAAGCGACCGGTGCAGTATTGGCAACCATGGGCGAAGTATCTGTCCTCTGTACCGTTGTGGGTGCCAAGCAGGCATCACCAGGTCAGGACTTCTTTCCACTGTCTGTGCACTATCAGGAAAAAAGTTATGCCGCTGGCCGTATCCCCGGTGGTTATTTGAAGCGTGAAGGCCGTCCTTCTGAAAAAGAGACCCTGACTTCCCGCCTGATCGATCGTCCAATTCGTCCACTGTTCCCTGAAGGTTTCCTCAACGAAGTGCAAGTTGTGTGCACCGTTGTTTCTACCGACAAACAATACGATCCCGATATCGTTGCGATGATTGGTACTTCAGCTGCGCTGGCAATCTCCGGTATTCCATTCAACGGCCCAATTGGCGGTGCGCGTGTTGGTTATACGCAGGAAGAAGGTTACCTGCTCAACCCAAGCTTTGCACAACTTGAAACCTCCGAGTTGGATATGGTGGTTGCCGGTACCAAAGACGCTGTATTGATGGTGGAGTCTGAAGCAAAAGAATTGCCGGAAGACATTATGCTCGGCGCTGTACTTTACGCTCATCAAGAACTGCAAGCCGTTGTACAGGCTTGTGCTGAATTGGCGCGCGATGCGGGTAAACCGCGTTGGGATTGGCAACCGGTTGTTGCAAAAACTGCACTGACTGATGCATTGGTAAAAGACTTTGGCGATTCAATCGGCATGGCTTACCGCATCACTGATAAAGCGAAACGTTACGACCGTCTGGGCGAATTGCGCAATCAAGCGGTTGCTGAGTTGGCGACTGAAACTTCCGGTTTCACTGCTGATGAAGTTAAAGCGGAATTCGGCATGGTTGAATACCGTTTAGTGCGTTCGCGCATCGTTGCGGGCGAGCCACGTATTGATGGTCGCGACAACAAAACCGTTCGTCCAATCCAGGTCGAAGTTGGCGTGTTGGGCAAAGCGCACGGTTCTGCATTGTTCACCCGTGGTGAGACTCAAGCGCTCGTAGTAGCGACTCTGGGTAACGCGCGCGATGCACAAATTATCGATTTCCTTGAAGGCTCCAAAAAAGACGCATTCATGCTGCACTACAACTTCCCTCCTTACTCTGTAGGCGAAGCTGGTCGTATGGGCGCAACGGGTCGTCGCGAAATCGGTCACGGCCGTCTGGCACGTCGCGGTGTTACTGCCGTGTTGCCAAAAGAATCTGACTTCCCATACACCTTGCGTGTAGTGAGCGAAATTACTGAATCTAACGGTTCAAGCTCAATGGCTTCTGTGTGTGGCGCGAGCCTGGCGTTGATGGATGCCGGTGTTCCACTCAAATCACCTGTTGCTGGTATTGCAATGGGCTTGGTAAAAGAAGCTAACGGTTTTGCGGTATTGACTGACATCCTTGGCGACGAAGATCACCTTGGCGATATGGACTTTAAAGTTGCCGGTACCACCAGCGGTGTAACTGCACTGCAAATGGATATCAAAATCGAAGGTATTACCGAAGAGATTATGGAAATCGCACTGGAGCAAGCCCTGGCCGCGCGTTTACACATTCTCGCCGAGATGAACAAAGTGCTCGCCACTTCCCGTTCAGTGGTTAGCGAAAATGCGCCGCGTTTTGAAACCATCAAAATTCATCCGGACAAGATTCGCGACATCATCGGTAAAGGCGGTGCGACTATTCGTGCAATCACCGAAGAGACCCAATCTTCTATCGATATCGATGATGACGGCACTGTTAAAATTTACGCCGACAACAACGACGCATTGCAAGCCGCGATCCTGCGTGTAATGGGCATTGTTGCTGAAGCGGAAATCGGTGCAATCTATGAAGGTACTGTAGTGCGTATCGTCGACTTCGGCGCATTTGTAAACTTCCTGCCAGGCAAAGATGGCTTGGTACACATCTCTCAAATTGCCGACGAGCGCGTAAACAGCGTGAGCGATTATTTGAAAGAAGGCCAGGTTGTTAAAGTGAAATGTCTCGACGTAGACCAGCGTGGCCGTATCAAACTCTCGATCAAAGAAGCCTTGGCAGAAGAGTCAGGTGCAGCACCTGCGGCGGAATCGACTGAAGAATAATTTCAGTTATTTCTGCAATAAAAAACGCCCGCTTTTGCGGGCGTTTTTGTTTTTGGCAAACATGTTCAACATCACGAGGTTAACGATTTAATTTTCACCAGACTGCGGATGACAAAAACACACATGCACAGAGACAGTCAATGCCTGCCTTTGGATCAGCCCCAGCATCGTTAAGTGGTGCTTGGATATGTGGTCGTTGTTATTGCTCCCATTGTTAAATGCTTCATTGGAGCTTGCCAAACTATATTTTGTGTATTAGTGTAATAATACACTTTGGGTTTAAGTAATCTATCAGTACCGTATTTACCAGGGAGTTAACCATGAGACCTTACTCCAGCATTATTATTGCGTTGTTTACATTCGTCAGTATTGTTGCCAATGCTGAAACCAGTCTTTATGAAATCAGCAAAGGCGCGCAAAAAATTTATCTCGGCGGCACTATCCATGTGTTGCGCGATAGCGACTATCCGCTACCTGCAGAATTCGAACAGGCATATGAAAAATCAGATGTAGTGGTGCTGGAAACCGATATGAAAAAAGCAGGTTCGCCTGAATTTGGCCAGCAAATGGCGCAAGCGTTTATGTATAGCGATGGCAAAAATTTATCCCAGGATCTGCAACCGAAACTCTGGCAAGCGCTGCAGGCCTTCGCACAGCAAAACCAGTTTCCACTCGCACAGATGAGTGTGTTTAAAGCGATGTTTGTCAGCCTGTCGCTATCAATGACGGAAATGCAACGTAAAGGTTATGGTGTGGCGCAGGGAGTCGATACTTTCTTCTATCAAAAAGCCATCCTCGATGGAAAAGTTACGCAGGAATTGGAAACAACAGATGAAGTGTTAGTGCAGTTGAAATCACTCGCCGATATGGATGCAAATCTGGTGATTAAATCAACGCTGCGCGATTTGCGCAAAGTGGATCAGGTATTGGAAAAGTCGGTGGATTATTGGCGCGCAGGTGAATTGGACAAATTGGATAAAGAAATGGCAGCCGATATGCGCAAGGAAACTCCTGAAATTTATGAAAAATTGTTAATTACACGCAATCAAGCCTGGTTGCCAAAAATTGAAAAAATGTTTCAGTCACCTGAGATTGAATTGGTGTTGGTTGGTAGCCTACATCTCAGCAGCAAAGAAGGTCTGCTCGCACAGTTGGAAAAGCGCGGTTACTCTGTTAAGCCCTATCGCCACCAATAATAATGTATTTCAGAGGTTTCTATGTTGGCGTTAATTCAGCTCACTAATCTACGGCGTCAATTCGGTGGTGTGAGTGTTTTTAAGGGAATTACAACAGACGTATTTCCTGGGTGAAAAATTAATGTTCACTCTTAACCCGCAATCCGGTACTCCAATTTATCGTCAGTTGGTCGAACAAGTGCGGCGCATGGTGGCAGGCGGGCAATTAAAGGCTGGTGATGAATTGCCTTCTGTGCGCGAGCTTGCAGTGGCGCATGCAGTAAATCCCATGACAATTTCCAAAGCCTATAGTTTGTTGGAAGTTGAGGGCGTGTTAACCCGGCAGCGTGGTAAACCAATGCAAATCGCCGCACAGAATGCCCGAAAAAATTCCGAGCAGGAACGCTTGCAGCATTTGCGGCCACAGTTGGAACACTTAATTCTTGCAGCGCGCCAACTGGAAATCTCCGATAAGGTGTTAATTGCGAACCTACGTGAATTACTCGACGATAAATAAATTGAATCAAAATTGATAAGTTATTGGTTTTACTAAGGAACTACGTATGAAAGTACATGGGTCGTTTGGCGTCATCGGTTTGGTGATGCTCGGGTTACTGCAAGCGTGTAGTCCCCAAACAGAAAAAGAAATTGCGGCAAGTGCAATCATGCAACGTTGCCCGGGATTTGTTGAAACCGGTAAATCTCCGCTGGTTTATGGTGCTGAGTGCGGTGAGTTAACAGTAAAAGAAAACCCTGCTGATGTCAGCAGTAACGATATCCGTTTGGCAATTTTACGTCTGCCCGCGATCAGCCCTGTAGCGGATGCTGATCCGCTGTTCCTGATTCAAGGCGGTCCCGGTGGTTCATCTATTGATATGGCAAATGAGATCCATGGTTTTTTTGCTGATGTGCGCAAAAACCGCGATTTGATTTTTGTGGATCAGCGCGGCACAGGAAAATCCAATCCACTCGCTTGCGGCCAACTCAATCGCGAAGATTTAACCTTGTCGGAGTCTGCGCAAACAGAAAAGTATCTGGCACAGATAAAAAGCTGTGCCGAAAAATATCAAGCCAACTCTGCCTTTTATACTACGGTTTATGCAGCACAGGATTTAGACGCGGTACGTATTGCATTGGGATACAAAAATATTAATTTATGGGGTGGGTCTTACGGTACCCGCGTTGCACTCGAATATGCGCGACGTTATCCCCAGTATACACGTAGTATTATTTTGGATGGTGTGGCGCCTGTGAGCATTGCTTTGCCAAAATATTTTGCGCGCGATGCAATGGCTGCGTTGATTGCTGTTAATAATGAATGTCTTGCAAAAGCCGATTGTGCAGCCGAATTTGGCGATATAGTGCAAAAGGCAGAAATAGTCCTGCAACGTTTAAATATATTGCAGGAAAAAGGCGAATCGCTAGAGGTTAACTATGAACATCCACGCAATCAATTGGCTGAGAAGCTCAATTTAACACCGCGTACATTCTCATCACTGATATTTATGTCGCTCTATTCGCGTGATTTAACGGTATTGTTACCGCGCGCTATCAGTTTTGCCGAGAAGGAAGATTATCGGTTGCTGGCAGCACTTTCAGCGCTATCCAGTGAGCAAATACAATTGATGAATATTACTGAGGGTATGCGCTACAGCGTTATCTGCAACGAAGATTGGCCATTGCTTTCCAGGGATGATATTGAACAGAGCAAGCCGTTTCTAGGCTTTAATTTTGTGAAGGAAATGCAAGCGATTTGCGATCTGTGGCCCAAGGCCGGATTGCCAGCCGATTATTGGCAACCGGTAAAAAGTGAAGTGCCCGCATTGTTGTTGTCAGGCAAACATGATCCGGTAACGCCAGAAATATGGGCGCAAACCGTTGCAACGAATTTACCCAATGCCACTATGTTAAATGCCGCGGGTGGCAATCACTCCATTTCATCCGAAGGCTGCGTGCCACAATTAATTGCGCAGTTTATTGAGCGTGCTTCCATGCAAGGCATTAAAGCTGATTGTGTCAATAACATAAAACCCCTGCCGTTGGTATTGGGTGCTAATCAAAAACAAAGCACGAGTTCAACAGCAGATAGTGTGTCCTCGACAGGGAGTGCACAACCATGATCCGGGTAGAAAACCTTAGCAAAACCTTCTCAATAAAACAACGCAGTGGCTTTAATTTTTCCGCGAAGAAAAAGCGCATTGCGCCTGCTGCTATCACCGCTTTGGACGATGTCAGCTTTACTGTAAATGATGGTGAGATTACCGGGCTGTTAGGATTGAACGGCGCAGGTAAATCAACTTTGATGCGATTGATTTATGGCTTGTTGCAACCGAGTGCTGGTGATGTATGGATCAATGAGCATCAAGTCAGTAAGAATCCCAATGCGGCGCGTAAGCAATTAGGTGTATTGCCGGATGATACGGGTTTGTATAAGCGTCTGACAGCGCGTGAGAATATTCGCTACTTCGGTGCATTGCAGGGGCTGCAGGGCGATGCACTGGAACGTTCGATTAACCAACTAATTGGCTGGCTGGGAATGGAGGCGATAGCGGAGCGCCGGGCAGAAGGTTTTTCTCTGGGGGAACGGATGAAAACTGCATTGGCGCGTGCGATTGTACATCAACCACAGCATATTCTATTGGATGAGCCGACTAATGGTTTGGATGTGATTACCACCCGTGCAGTGCGGCGGTTATTGCACGAATTAAAACAGCAAGGGCGCTGCGTTATTTTCTCCAGTCATTTAATGCATGAGGTCAGCAGTTTGTGCGACCGGATTATTGTTATTTCCCATGGGAAAATTTTGGCTGATGGCAATCTTGAGGCAATTCTGGATGCGGGTAAATCGCATAATCTGGAAGATGCTTTTGTCAATTTAGTCCAACCGCAACAGGAGGTGCAGCATGGATGAGTTGTTCAATAAAATTGCGATAGTGTTTCGCAAAGAGTGGCGTGACTCATTGCGTGATAATAAAAGCCTGCGTATGACACTGTTGATGCCGATTTATTTTGTAGGTGTGTTTGTTGCCTCTTCGTTGTTTGTGATTCATATGAGCAACCAATCGAAAGCGACTAATAACGAGCCGATCAAGCTTGCCGTTGTTGGTGCGGAACAATTGCCACAGTTGCTTGATTGGTTGCAGGAACGTGGCGTGCAGGTGGATGCAGTGGCGGAGGATGCCTACCAGAAAGTCGAGAGGGGTGAATTGGGTTATGCGTTGGTCATTCCCAAAGATGCACGTGAGAAATTTTCCACTGGCCAGCCCATCGAGTTGGCTTTGGTATTTGATGCAACTAATAATAAATTGCAGGGTGCGATACATTTTGTGCGGCAACAGATTTGGAGTTGGAATGCGCGCATGGGCAGCCTGCGGTTATTATCGCGAGGTATTTCGCCCGGTATTGCCAATCCGGTTTACATTCGCGATCTCAATATCGCCAGCGATAAAAAAATGGGTTTTTTTGTGATGGCCAGCTTGCCCATGCTGTTAATCCTCACAGCATTTATGGGTAGTGTCGGCTTTAGTGCGGATATGACCGCAGGAGAACGCGAGCGCCGCTCACTGGAATCCTTATTGATTACACCGGTTCCCTCAACTGCGTTGGTGTTAGGGAAATGGCTGAATAGCCTTGCGCTGACATTAACAATTCTTTCTGTCGAAGTGATTCTATTGGTTGGCGCCTTTGCGTATGTACCTTTTAAAGAACTGGGATTGCGTGTCGATGTTTCTCTTTTGGAGTTGGTTGGTGTGTTTGTTGTTCTTGCATCGCTCTCGTTATTGGCTACCGGGTTACAATTTTTAATTTCATTATTTGCCCGCAGCTTTAAAGATGCACAAACCTATATGGGGCTGATGGTGTTTATTCCGATGGTGCCGCTGTTTTACACTTTGTTTAATCCCAGTGCATACGCTGAATGGTTTCGTTGGGTACCGGTGTTGGGGCATCAGGTATTGATCAAAGATTTATTACTTGGTGGCGATATCACTGTTGGACATTTTTTACAGTTGTGGTTCGTTTCTATCGTGATTACTGCCAGCTTTTTGATTTACACCATCCGGCATTTGCGTAAACCTAAAATTGTGTACGGGATTTAATTTAAATAGCAGGCAACAAAGAAGGCGCAGTTGCGCCTTTTTTGTTGGGTGGAAAATCGTTTAACTTTGCGGCGATTGTGTCACCATAAAATTTCATAACGATTTTCTGAAAGAATTTTTATTGCGCTTGTGGTGGAAATTTAAATGCCTGGCGCGCGAGCAATTTCCACTCGCCCGCTTGTTTTTGCCACACCAGTAGTATGCCCAAATGAATTTTATTGGGTATACCGCCGTCGTTAATGTCGGCATTGAGATTGTGGCGCACCAGCGCAACATCGCCGGAAATAGTAACGGTTTGATCGACCAAGTTGATGGTGACAAAGTCAGATTTGCCGCTGACAATTTTTTCAATAAACGCACTTTGGTCTTCAATGTGGCCGCCCGAGTGGCCGTAGCTTAAGAGCGGTGAGGACAGTTGTTTCAGCACTTTGCCATCGGCATTGATCATGGCTTGGCACAGTTGTTCTACTTTTTTATTGATCATCTGGATATCTGTTTTGTTATCCGCGAATGACAACGGGCTGAGGCACAAACTGGTGACAAGTAAAAACCGGGTGATAAATGGCTTTTTGAAAGAGATGCAATTCATAGGAAAACCCGTAGTGGTATGGATAGGGCGACCGAGTTAGCGTTGCTTATGCCGAATGAAGGTTTTTATATTGGGGGCGATCTTATAGTAGAGCGATTCTAGCGTTTAAGTGACGAAGATACATAGATCAATTATATAAAAGCATACTGACAGCCAATCTTGATATTCCAACACGGTTTTTGACAATAGTGCTAATTCTCACGACACTAATTGTGAAGAGTATCACATGTCGCCATAGTGATAACCTCAGGGTTGGTGAATCGAATCAGGGAGTTGCAGTATGCGGGAACTTAGAACCTCAAAATCGCCCCTTAAATCCAGCCTCGCCGAGCGCTTGCAACATATTGTCGATGACCGTCGCGGTGCGCAAAAAGCGGTGCCCATCGACTTGGGGCGCTACCTCAATGAATCCCAATTGCTCGCTTTGCACAGCCTGGAAAGTTTTGGCTGGCAGTTGTGGTTTGTGCGGCGGCCTTTGTTTATGGAACCGATCGTGATTGTTAGCAATGCGGAATCGACTCAGCATGCACAGTTGGACAGTGATGGTTCAGTAAATTTAAAACCGCCGATTCATTTGCGGCACTAAAAAGTTGTGTTGATGGCTCATTAGCCAAGGCACAAATTATTCAGGCAGGATTCAGTGGTTTGATCCTAGCATGAGCTTCGTATCCTCTACGGAGTTCCGCCATGAGCAAGAATCTGTCCGCTGCGTTGGTATTAATTATCTCTATTTCCTTGTCCGCTTGCGGTGGTGGAGGCGGCGGTACTGTGGTGGCGGAACATCCACACGATAATTTTGTTCCTGAACTGCGCGCCTTTGACATTATTGATAGTTATGATGTCGATACGGCAAACCCCAAGCATCCGCCTTTGGCACTAAGCCCTTATTTATATGACGGGCTTTACGAAATTTTTTGGGATGTAAATAGCCTTGAAGATTATCGGGTTACGCTGCGCATTAATAATCGCACCAACATTGCGGGTAGCTTGCCAATCTATACCCAAACCTGTGGTGCCGGTCGTCAGTGTGATCAATCAGGCGGTTGGGTGTGCGAATATACGAATGATTTTTACATGTCCTGTGAGGGCTCTTCGCGCGAGGTAGACATTTATTCGTTAATTAATAAGGTGCCGCAAAAGGTTTACCTGTTTATTGAGATTTGCGATATCAATTCCAATTACTGTGAGTACGATTATTACCCGGTAACCCTGGAATAAATTTCCCACCTGACACTTCTATAAATTTTTATCCATGCGCAGGGATAGTGCTGGAAAAATTCTTCCGAAGTGATCATGCTGCCATTTTTTCCGTGCAGTATTCTTCATGATTAGTGATCTCTCATTTTATTTTATCGCTATTCCCGTTGTGATTTTAGTCGGCATGTCTAAAGGCGGTTTTGGCGGCGGTTTTGGTACCCTGGCAGTTCCGCTTTTGGCATTGATGATCGATCCGCGCCTTGCTGCTGCAATTCTATTACCCATTCTCTGCAGTATGGATGCGGTGAGTCTGTGGAGTTTTCGCGGCACGTGGGACAAGCTCAATTTAAAAATCCTGCTGCCGGGTGCGTTGCTTGGAACCATCGCCGGCGCACTTACGTTTGAGATGACCAATGCGGATTGGGTACGCCTGATAATTGGTTTATTGTCGATCTATTTTGTTGCCCACTATTTGTGGGGAAAACATTTTTTAGCGCGCATGGAGCAGCGATCGCCCAATAAAATCGCGGGTAGTTTTTGGGGCAGTATTGCAGGTTATGTCAGTTATATCGCCCATGCGGGCGGACCGCCAATCGCGATTTATTTATTGCCGCAACATTTATCAAAATCCGTGTTGACGGGTACAACAATTCTGTTTTTTGCCATTATTAATTTTATTAAGCTAATTCCTTATGTATGGCTTGGACAAATTGGGAGCGGCTCTTTTTATACATCGCTTGCATTGTTGCCATTTGCGCCCTTGGGGGTTTTGCTAGGTGTTTATTTACATCATCGGGTATCGGACAGGGTTTTTTATTGGGTTAGCTACGGATTTTTGTTGTTTGCGGGTATCAAGCTGGTATATGAAGGTGGCACAGGTTTGTTCGGATGAACCAGTTGGCTGGAATTTGCATGCAAATTGGGTATTATGCAGTCGCTAGTTGCGGGGTGATCGTTTTGGGATGTACAGGGGGTCGCCTGAACACAACAATTTATTAAAGGATTCGAAAAAATGAAAAATTGGTTAGCTGCTATTGCGTTAAGTTTACCCATGGTTGCGATTGCTGGTGATAACACGACAGGTGGATTTTATTTGGGTGGCGGCGCAGCGGATGTGAAAATGCGTTTTGACGGAGGTGGCTCCCTTGATTGGACCACCGGTGAACTTATTGGCGGTTACAAACTGAGTCCCTATGTGGGTGGTGAGGCCCGCCTTGGGTACGGCTCTGAAGATGGCCTTGATCTGATTTATAACTCATTGTATTACCGCACCGAAAGCTCAAATGATACAGCTAAAACTTATCTGTTATTGGGTTATACCTTTGGAGTGGTCAAGCTTGATGCTGGTTCGGGCGAAGACGACACTGTTGACTTGAATGGTTTTTCCTATGGCGCCGGTGTGGGTTTCACCATTAATCCCCGTCTGAATTTTAATTTGGAATACCGGATGATTCTTGATGGTGATTCCAAATATGGCGGTGATAAAGAGGGGATTGAGCTAAGTGGTATATCAATCAATGTAGATTATCGTTTCTAATCCTATCTAAACAGAAATAATTGGCCGGGCAATTATTTGTGAGCTTGCCCGGCTCATCACAGAATTCAATTTTTGCTCCATGCTGAGCCAGGCATTATTCCGCTGCACCAATCGAGAGGCTTTCGCTATCTGCGCTGCTGCTACTGGTTGTTTGTATTGTGCAATGCCGGGTGATTTTTTCATCGATTTTCGCAGCGGCACTAGAGGTTTTATTTTGCTGTTTCCAAAATTTGCACTCCAGGCTGCGCTCTTTAATTGCTTTGAGCTTGGCGAGTCTGTCTGCTTCAGCTTTGTCTGCCAATTGCTGCTCACGACGTGCTTCTGCCGCTGCATAAAATGATTCGGTGTCGGCAGCACTGCTGTCGGTTTCTGCTGCGGGCTCCGCGAATGATGCTTCTGTGGATACAGCCGCCGATACTGGCTGAGGCGGCACCGCGTTGGAAGCAGAGCTGGTGAGAAGATAAACTGACAAGCCACCCAGCACAAATAACGCCGCGCCACCGATAACTGCCTTTACTCCTAATTCCATTGGGCTTTCTCCTGTAAGCAATGTTGAATCCTGGGGAGTGGTCGGCGATATTACTGACTTGCGTCACAAAATACAAAAACACATGGCAATTTTTTAGAGTTTAGACAGCTAATTTATTAACGCCCGCTGCGATAGGCTCAAGGTGATGGGAGCATCTGGTTCACGTCAGACAACTCCAACTTCACTATGCGACGGCTGCACATTTCTGCTTCACTGCAATCCAGATTGGAATTGATCAGCACGCGACTGCTATCCAGCTTCAAATGTTGCACGAGGAACTGTTTGGCGTTGAGGCTGCGGGCGGCAGCAAGCTTGACCAAATCGTCTTCGGTTACCTCTATCGTTTGTAGCCAGCGTTCATATTTTTCGTCCGCAGACGCGTTGCGGTTATGCTCAATATCCAGTTTTTTATAATGTTCCTCAATGACATCTTGCCATTGTTCATTCTTGGCTTTTATGTCGGCGTTGCTCAACCCGCTCTCCAGCAGTATTGGTTTGATGTGTTCCACTTGTATGCCGCGGTAATCGGTTTTGTGATCGTAAAAGCCACGCAACTCAATGCGTAATTCCGGCCGCTTGATCATAGCCTCATGTAGTGCATTGAGCTTCCTGGTGGCAGTGGCAAGTAGGCGGGGTGAACCGGAATTGAACGGCATATAGCCCAAGTCTTCTTTACTGCCGACGAGGTTAGCGAGTAGTTTGAATGGGGATTTGATAATTTTATTGAGGGTATTGGTGAAGGCCGCGCGAACAATTTTGCCCATATCAAATGTGGGATCATTGGGATTACCGCTGACATTAATATCGAGTGTTGCCACGCCATTTGCATCCGTAATTAATGCCAGCGCCAGGCGCAAGGGGATATCCATACTGTTAGCATTTTCTACTCGTTCACCCAGTTGCAGTTGATCCATTTCAATATGGTTGTCACCGACAATCAAGCCTTTATTCAAACGGTAGTGCAAATTAGCACTGAGCAGACCACGCTCAATTTTCCATCCGGCATAGTTACTCGAATAACCGCTGAAATTACCCAGATCGATATTTTCAAAATTCAGTTGAGCTTCCAATTGCGGTTGGGCAAGGAATGGTTGGGTTTTTCCTTGCAAACTGACCGGCGCATAACCATCTACATCACCATTAAATTTAAATTGCGCTGGCTTGCTATTGTCGGAGGAGAGTTCAGTCAGGATGCCACCAAAGTTTTGTACGACGGCCACAAAATTGGGCATTAAGGATTCATCGTGAAAGCGGAAAGAGGATTTTTCCAAAAAAAACTTATGCAGGGTAAATGACCAGGGCTTTTCATCGGTAGCCGGCGTAGTTTGCGCTGCATCCGGCGTGGCAACTGTAATCGGGATGAGCGCTTCGAAGTTGGTTTTTCCTTCGCTGGTGATAACAAACCGGCTATCCAGTCCACTAACGTCGAGTAATGGGACATCGATACTGTGTTCGTCCATATTTATCTGGGCATCGCTCCAGGTAAGGCTGTTACCGGTTAATATTTCTTGCGCATCGGCAAGCGGCCCCACCTTAAGATCGGTCACTGTTCCCTGGCTGATAATCTGTATCAATTCAGCATTGCGAATTTGCCATTCGGCATTGGTTGCCAGCTGGCCGGTAAAAATATCGGCCTTCAAATACGGGGTAAGTAACGGCTTTAACGTCTCGATGGGGAATGTTTGCAAGCTTGAAGAAAAATCTCCATCCAGTGACGTCATATTAAAACCGCCATCAACGGAGAGGGTGGCGCCGTCGTCAATGGTTGCTGAGGCTTTCATGCTTGCCGGGGTTGTGCTGCGGCTATCAATTTTATTCACCGCCAGATTTAACTGGCGGACTTTGAACGGGTGATTATTCAACTCGCCCGCTTTCCAATCGACGGCAGCGTTGTTGACCACAAGGGAGTTGATTACAAATCCCCAGGGTGAGCTTGCGTCGTTCGCCGGTGTTGTACTCTTGAGTGCAAATGCGCGCGCGAGGCCGGTATCACCACCCTGGTTCCAGCTTCCCAGTTGTAATCCATCAAGCTGGACATTGGCGATTGCAATTAACTGATTGCGACTGGCTGCAGAAATATTTTTTAGCTGTAGCTTGGCGAGTGACAATTCTGCATTGCGTGCGTCTTTTTTACCGCTGCGCAATTTAGTATTGGCCAACGACAATTCGGTTTGTTTGATCGACCAGTTGAAATTATCTTTCCACTGCAAATCGAATTGGCTTTTTCCATTGAGCTTTGCCGCTTCCAGGGTGAAGTTCAACTCGCTTTTAAAATACTGCCAAATCGGAAGCAAGTTAATATTGGAGAACCGCAGCTCGCCTTGGGTATTGTCAGCATGCAATTGGCCGGTCACGGTAATTTCTCCGGTCTCGGGTTTTCCCGCATGCAAATCGTAGGTCTGGTTTTGAGTATTGGCGGTAGAAAAATTATTGAGCGAGAACCGGATGTTTTCCAGGCGTGTGTGAAACACCGCCGATTGTTGTGCGTGACTAAATTCCAGGATGGCGGAACTGAGTGCAATGGTGTTGATTGCTAGCGCAAGTGGTTTTTCAGCTGGGGCCGGTTGCTTTGTTGCAGTGGGCGTGAGCGATTTCTGGTATTGTAAAATATCCTCAAAATTCCAATTGCCATTTTTCACAATTTGCGGATGCAGATACAAATTATCGATGGAAATGCTATCCAGCGTGTAAGTGAGATGTGCAAGCGATTGTAATAGCGATAGGTTCAGGGTTAAGCGATCAATTGACCAAAACAGGCTGCCATCGGGATTTTTGTCTTGCAGGCCACGCGCTGCAATTGCCAGATTGAAGGGGTTGAGGCTGACCAGCCCATGTTCTAATGTGCGCCCCGTTTGGTGCTGGTAAAGTTTTCCCAGGCCCCACGTGAGCAAAGGGCTGATTACCAGCACACACACCAACAGGTAAGCGAGATAAGTGTAGCCGGCTAAGCGGACGAACCGATGCTGGAAAAGCGGCGCCAGTAGAGTCCTGATGAACGCTTTCATCGTATCTCCTTCATTGCTTGTTCAGTGCTTGATTGCTCCGAGGCCAAGTGAGAAATCCAGCGCACTAAATTTTCTGTTCAGGCTTTTTTCACAAATTCCGACTTCAGCATCATTGCGCCTATGCCGTCTATTTTACAGTCGATATCATGATCACCTTCTACCAGACGGTTAATTTTTACTTTGGTTCCCACTTTCAATACCGATGAAGAACCTTTAATTTTCAGATCTTTTATTAGCGTTACAAAATCTCCGTCAGCTAACAAGTTGCCGTTGGCATCGCGCACGATTAATGCATCGTCGCTCGCCGTTGCAGATGCATTTTTCGACCATTCATATGCGCATTCCGGACAAATAATTAACTCGCCATCTTCGTAGGTATACTCGGATTTACATTTGGGGCAGGCGGGCAGTGTACTCATGGCTGATTTCTCGTTCCCGAATATTGCTTGGGGGTGGATAGGGTAAGTAGTACTGAAAATATAATCAGTAATTTTTTGTGTAACTGGCGATCTGCATTCCCAAACAGCGTTTGGGAATGCAGGGCGGGAATCGACCTATTTCTTTTTCATGGCCTGCTGTAACAGTGCGCCCATGCTGCCCATTGCCGCCGGTGCAGGATTATTTTTCTGCGCCGCACGTTGTTGGTTTTGCGATGGTGCACGAGAACCTTTATTGCCTTCGACTTTCTCGCCGGGCGTATCATCCAAACGCAATGACAGGGCAATACGCTTGCGCGGTACATCCACTTCCATTACTTTGGCTTTGACGATATCACCGGCTTTTACCGCTTCGCGCGGATCTTTAATAAAATTGTGCGAGAGCGCAGAGATATGCACCAAACCATCCTGATGCACACCAATATCCACAAATGCACCGAAGTTGGTAACGTTGGTGACAGTGCCTTCCAGAATCATGCCGGGAACCAGATCGGTAATTTCTTCCACACCTTCCTGGAATTGTGCAGTCTTGAATTCCGGACGTGGATCGCGGCCGGGTTTATCCAATTCTTTAATGATGTCGGTCACCGTAGGTACACCAAATTTTTCATCGGTGTAATCCGCTGCTTTTAATCCGCGCAGGAATGAAGAATCGCCAATCAAACCTTTAATCTCGCGAGTATTTTTCTGTGCGATTTTTTCCACTACAGAATAGGACTCGGGGTGAACAGCAGATGAGTCCAGCGGATTATCGCCACCGGCAACGCGTAAAAAACCAGCTGCTTGTTCAAAGGTTTTTTCGCCGAAGCGCGGTACTTTTTTCAACGCTGCACGCGAATTAAACGCCCCGTTCTGGTTGCGGAACTCAACAATATTATTGGCAAGTGTGGTGTTCAAACCGGATACGCGTGCAAGCAGTGCAGCTGATGCGGTATTCACTTCCACGCCTACTGCGTTCACACAGTCCTCAACAACCGCGTCAAGCGAGCGAGCTAATTGCGATTGGGATACATCGTGTTGGTATTGGCCAACACCAATTGATTTTGGATCGATTTTTACCAGTTCTGCGAGCGGATCTTGCAAGCGGCGAGCAATTGAAATCGCGCCGCGAATGGTTACATCGAGATCTGGAAATTCTTTCGCGGCAAATTCCGATGCAGAGTAAACCGATGCACCGGCTTCGCTGACGATCACGGTGCTGGCTTTAATGTCGCTGTGCTTTTTCAATACATCCTTGGCAAATTTTTCGGTCTCGCGCGATGCTGTGCCGTTACCGATCGCAATCAAACCCACGTTATGTTTGTTGCATAGGTGAACCAGAATTGCTTCGGATTCTGCGATTTTATTTAACGGCGGTGTTGGGTACATCACGCAGTGATCGAGCACTTTACCGGTGGCGTCAACCACGGCGACTTTTACACCGGTGCGCATGCCCGGGTCGAGGCCGATAGTGGCTTTTTGTCCGGCAGGTGCAGCGAGCAACAAATCTTTTAAATTGGATGCGAAAACTTTAATCGCCTCCTCTTCCGCTTTTTCGCGCAGTTCGCCGAGCAAATCCGTTTCCAAATGGGTGAGCAGTTTTACTCGCCAGGTCCAGCGCACCACTTCCGCTAACCAGGCATCGGCTGCGCGGCCTTTGTCTTTCACTTGCCAGTGATCGGCGATCATTGTTTCGCATGGATGACCGATTTTTGTTTCTTCATCGCCCACTTTGACGGTGATGCTCAACACACCTTCATTGCGACCGCGGAACATCGCCAACGCACGATGTGAAGGTACGGATTTGAGTGGTTCATCGTGTTCAAAATAGTCACGGAATTTTTGTACTTCTTGTGATGTGTCGGTGAGTTTTTCCGCCACCGCGCGCGCTGTGAAAGTCGCTTCCTGTTGCAGGAAGTGGCGCAGACGACCAAGCAATTCAGCGTCTTCACTGAATTTTTCCATCAGGATGTACTTGGCACCGTCGAGTGCCGATTTCACATCATTTATGCTGTGCTCGGCGTTGAAGTATTTAGCCGCTTCCACTTCCGGCGCGAGGGTTGGATCGCCCAGCAGCGCTTCGGCTAATGGCTCAAGGCCAGCTTCGCGGGCGATCTGGCCTTTGGTGCGGCGCTTGGGTTTGTAGGGCAAATACAAGTCTTCCAGGCGGTTTTTGGTATCGGCGATCTGGATCTCGCGCTCCAATTCCGGCGTTAACTTGTCCTGCTCAGCGATAGATTTGAGGATCGCAGCACGGCGCTCTTCCAATTCGCGCAAGTAACGCAGGCGCTCTTCCAGGGTACGCATTTGGGTATCGTCCAGTCCGCCAGTCACCTCTTTACGGTAACGGGATATGAAGGGGACGGTTGCGCCTTCATCCAGCAGCCCTACGGCGGCGCTAACTTGTTGTTCCTGAACATTTAATTCGTCGGCAATGCGTTTGGCAATACTGGATAAGCTGGTCATAGAAGAAATGCTCGTGTTGCGGCTTGAGTCGGAAAGGGCACCATTATCCTCAAAATGAGGCCGCCTGCCAGACTTGTTTTTAGGCGGTGTTTATGAGCGGAAAAGAATATTTTGCACCGGATGAATCCGATTCAGCCAAACCTGCGTCTGACTCAATAACTGCGGGGCGAGTCGCCGGCACTAAGCGGATGTTTTTCCACAAAATGCATTTAACTCTGGAAGGGAGCTGGACATGAAATTACTAACAAGCTTGGTTGTATTGTTGATGGCCGGTTCTGCGGCAGCGCACAACTCATGTAATCTTGATTTGAATACCGGTTTGCGTATTACCGACACCAGTATTGAGTTTTTTGAGGGTGAGCAATCGCTTTATAAAATTATCGAAAACCAATATTTGGAAGTTAAAGGGCAAGCGCAAAAGCTCACTCATGCGCAGCAACTATTGGTTGAAAATTATGCGACCCACATCCGCGCAGCAGTTCCCGAAGTGCAGGGTTTGGCTATGGACGGAATTGATCTGGCAATTGAAGGAGTAGTGTTTGTATTTGATGGGTTGCTGGGGGAAAAGAATAAAGTGTCTACGCAATTAACGACTGAGCTGACCAATTTGAAGGGCGATATCAGCCGTCATTTCAGCTCGGGCAAACCGATCAGTTTTAATCGCGGCGATGGCGGTGATACTCCGGATTTTTTAGGTAAACAATTTGAAACCCGCCTTGAGCGCATTGTGGAAACGTCGGTGCAGGATTCTATTGGCGGGTTAATGATGGCGATCGGTAAAGAAATTTTGTTGTCCGGCGGTGATATGGAAGCTTTCGAGCAGCGGATGGATAAATTCGGCGAAGAGTTAGAAGTACAGATGAATGCCCGTGCTGTGCGAATGGACGCGCGTGGTGAAAAGCTTTGTAACGCAATGATTGAAATCGATAGTATTGAAGAGCAATTAAAACGCTCCATCACCGCAATTGCGTCGTTTAATGTTATTCAGGTAAATGAACCGGAAATTCAGATTGCCCGGCAAAAAATTTAATGACTAATCGTTACCTTCATTAGTGCATTTTTATTTAAGTTATTGAGTTGGATTCCAGGAGATTATTATGTTGCGCGCCTTAACGATGATGGCTTTTGTTTCAATGATAGCGCCAGTGGTACTGGCAGAAACCATCGCCAAAACCTATCCGGTAAAAGATTTTACTGAGTTCGTATCGGGTGGAAATACAACGGTAGATATTATCCAGGATGGCAGCGAACATTTGCGTGTTGAAGCGGATGCGGAAGTGATGAAGCGGGTAAAGGTCGATCAAACCGGTAATCGTGTGAGTGTATGGGTTAAGAGCGACGGAAAATTTTTTGGCTGGTTTGGCCAGGGTAATGATCCGGTGCGCGTTATATTGCGGGTAAAACACTTGGACTATCTGGAAATATCCGGTGGCGCGCGCGCGCAAGTAGGTGATCTGCAAGGGGAAAAATTCCAGCTCAATGTTAGCGGGGCAGGTAACGTTGATTTGGCCAGGTTAAATGCAGGTGATTTAAAAGTGGATTTGTCCGGCGCAGCGAATGTGCGCATTGGCAGCGTCAATAGCCAGTCGCAAAATTTCGATTTATCCGGTGCATCCAATACTGACATAAAATCCACCAGCAATAGCCAAAAGCTGCGGGTAAGCGCGAGCGGTGCCAGTAATTTTCGCGGCAAAAAACTCACTGCAAAACACGCTGATCTTGAAGCCAGCGGTGCATCTCACGTTGAGGCAGCGGTGACAGAAATACTTAAGGCCAACGCCAGTGGCGCCTCCAGCGTCGATTATTACGGCAATCCCAAGGCAAAAACTGATGCGAGCGGCGCAAGCCATGTGAATGCACATCCTATCCATTAATTATGTGGAAAATGCATGGTGGAATTTTTGGTGCGCTTATGGGTCTACTACTGACGGATACCTTGAATGGGCAGGGTGTTCAGTAGATCGAGAAGGAGTATTAATAAAGCCGCCATGCTGATAATTAAACAGTTTTCCAGAGGCTATTTTTCGGTTGGGCTGTTGGGATGTTTACTAATTCCCTCCCAATGGGTTCTGGCAGATGGCCAAGCCGATCTGCGCAATGCGTTAAGGCAATTGCAGTCGAAAAATCCGATCGCAGTCAATGCTCAATTCAAATTGGCTGGACGTAGCGGTGATCATGACGATTTAATCGAACGCGAAGGGCTGATTAATCTGCGCATCGAAGATGGTCCTACAGGCCTCCGTGCGATTTATTCTCCAGAGCTTGTGGCGCAATTGCATGCGGAAGAGCTGGCGAAAGTTGAAGATGAAAATGTAAAAAATTCGGCACTCAATGCGGTTGGACAATTTGAATATTGGGAGTGGCGCGAGCTGCTTTACCCTGCTGCGCAATTAGAACTGGCTTTGGCTCGTTCCCGCTTTATTGATGAGAAAGTAGATGAACGAAATGGACAGCAGCTGCGTCGGTTAAAATTCAGTATGCCGCACGATCAGGTCGATAAAAAATATCGCAAGTATATTAAAAAATATAAAAATCATTTATTGATCTGGATTGATGAAAATGGAGTGCCGATTGCAAGTCAGATAACCGAGAAGGGATCAGGTCGGGTTTTTATCGTGATCAGTTTTCAATTTGAAAATGAAAGCTACACCGAATATCGACAGCAGGTTGGTCGCTTGCTTACGGTGAAGCGTGAAGTTAAAGAAGAAACTTCCGGTGCGGCCATGCAGAGCCAGCGTCATTTCATTACTACGGTAACACCAATAGCTTTGGTTCCTGCGACCTCGAACACTGCTAAATAATCAACAGCGGAATCTTCCCTGCTAATTGGGTCATCATCGCCAGATATGGCTTCTCGCTCTAATCCCGCTCATAACATACGGCAGCTTGTGCGGATAGCGCCGAATTCTGCTAGGCTTTGCCCCACATCAGACTAACTCCAACTCTTCAAGGGAACTACGCTATGTTAAAGCGCTACTCGTCCTATGCTTTCAGTTTACTGTTGCTGGGCGGAATCAGTTTGGTGGGCTGCGAGTCCACCACCGGCCCCAAACCAGTGGCACAAAATCCTGAACAAGTAACCATCATCAAAAGCCCGAATGATGATCGCCAATATGCGGCGCTGTTATTACCCAATGGTTTGCAGGTCGTGCTGGTTTCCGATCCGACGTTGGAAAATTCTGCAGCATCAATTGCTGTCGGTGTTGGCAGTGCACACAATCCCAAAGAACAATTGGGTTTGGCGCATTACCTTGAACACATGTTGTTTTTAGGCACCGAAAAATTCCCCGAGCCAGATGGCTTTATGAAATACACCCAGGCCAATGGCGGTATGACCAACGCTTTTACGGCCTACGACAAAACCAATTATCTGTTCCAGATTAACGCTGGAAAATTTGATGAAGCACTGGATCGCTTTAGTGATTATTTTAAAAAACCAACATTCGATCCGCACTTCAGCGATAAAGAACGCAATGCAGTCAATAACGAGTGGTCGCTGCAAAAAGCACAAGACGGTTGGAACTTATATGCGCTGCAAGGTTTCACTGCAAATCCGGAAAGCCCCAGTGCAAAATTTAATATCGGTAATCTGGATACGCTACAGGATAAGCCAGGTTCAGTATTACAGGATGAGTTGAAAACGTTTTATGATCGTTATTATTCAGCCAATATCATGAAGCTGACGCTGGTAGGAAAACAAACCCTGCCGGAATTAAAAGTGCTGGCCGAAAAACACTTTTCTTCTATTCCCAATAAAAATGTCACCTTGCCTGAAGTGACTGTGCCGGGTTTAACCAAAGCCCAAATGGGTAAGAGCATTCACTATAAACCCATTAAAGATTTAAAAATGCTTTATGTGGATTTTCCGGTGAAATCCAATAAGCAGCAATGGCGTTTGAAGCCTAATGAATATGTGCGCAATTTAATTACGTCAGAAGAAAAAGGTACGCTGGGTGAGCAGTTGCGCAGTAAAGGTTTGGTGAAAATGGTCACCGCCTATATTAATGCAGAAGGTTACGGCCCCGATGGTTTCCTGCGCGTACAGGCTGAATTAACCGATGCCGGTTTGAAGCAGCAAGATGAAATCCTGGCGGCTATTTTCTCCTACATTGACCTGATCAAGCGCGATGGCTTGAATCCTAATTATTATCGTGAATTGCAGGCCATGCGTACTAAAGATTTTGCTAACGCATCAAAGGCAGAGCCACTCGATCAGGCAGTAGAACTGACCACATTGCAATTCGATTTGCCGGTAGAAAATTTATTGAATGCTGATTATGTATATGAGCGTTACGATGCGAAAGCGATCAGGGATCTGCTGGCACAGTTGGATGAGCGCAATGCGCGCGTCTGGTATATCAACCCTGGTGAGAAAGCGGAAATTCCGGTGCCGTTCTTTGATGGCAAATATTCTATCCGCGATATTACTGCCGAAGAATTCGCCCGTTGGGATTCGCTGGCAAGCAAGTATCAATTTAATTTGCCCCCATTGAATGATTTATTTACCGACAAACCAGCCCCTATTGTCGACAACCTTTATTTAAAACCGCATCAGGTTGTGAGCCAGCCCGGCGTTGAGGCTTATTTGACGCATCCGGAATTTTATCGTGAAGATAAAGGCCAGCTTGCGGTACAGATCAATGTGGATTTCGCCGAAAAATCGCCTAACGAAATTGTGTTGTCACAATTAGTGAATGACATCTACAACAAGCAGACCATGACGTTATCGGATCGCGCCGGGCGCGCTTCACTGGGTATTTCTGCCACAGTGATGGACACTCATTCCCAAGGGATACTTATTTCCGGTTATACCACCAAACACCCACAGCTGTTGCAAAAAATGTTGGAAGAATTTGTGGCCCTGGATATCAGCGATAAAGCGTTTCATGAGGCGTTGGACAGTTATCAGGAAGCCTTGGCTAACAGCAAGAAGAACCATGTATACCGCCAGTTGTTTGGTCATGCCAAACGGTTGACCGGTAATGTGCAGTGGCTGGAAAAAGACCTGGCGGCGGCGGCACAAAAAATTACCAAAGCCGATGTGGTTGCCTATCATGCAGCGATCAAGCGTGATCCATTGCTGCGTATTTTTGCCGTGGGTAATTACACCGAAGCGCAGGTAAAGGAAATGGCTCTGGCTGCTGCAAAAATATTGCCGGGTACTCGCGCTGCGGACAAACGTAAAGTCAATACCTATGTAACTCCGGCACCGGGTAAAGCAATTAATTTCAGTGATGATGTTGAGTTGGCAGACAGTGCAGTGTTGCAGGCCTGGTTCGGCAGCAAAAAATCGGATGATGAACAAGCGCAGCTCGCTGTGTTAAACGCGCTGTTCGGCAATGCCTTCTTCATGCAATTGCGTACCCATGAGCAATTGGGTTATGTGGTGACCAGTTTTAATTATCCGGTCGATGATATTCCCGGTTTTGTGATGCTGGTACAAAGCTCAAACACCGATTTGCCGGGAGTCAAAACGCGAATGGATAAGTTCCGTCTGGATTATCTCGCTACCTTGAAAGCAACTGATGCGGCAGAAGTTGAACAGGCAAAACAGGCGATGATTGCCAATGTATTGCAAAAGCCAACCGATTTTTATGCGGAGGCAGGTTTGTATACAAACGAATTCTGGAATGCAAAATACCAGTTTGATGCCCGTGACCGCTATTTGGCTGCATTGCAAAAGGTCACTAAAGAAGATCTCATCAAGATCTATCAGCAGTTATTGCTGAATGACAAAACCGGCAAAGCGCTACTGCAATTGCGCGGAACCAATTTTAAAGCCAAGCCGTTTGCACAAGTAAAATAAATCAGTATTGCCTCTGCTGTGTATTTACAGGGGCATACCGGTTTAAAATGTGCACCTTATTTATTTTAGTGAGTGAACCATGAGCGAAAAAAGTGATGATGACCTGTTCTGGGCGTTGGTGGAGAAATTTATCGAGCAAGCCAACGACGCTTGTGAGGATGCTGATCCGGGTATTGTCAGTGCAGCATTAATGAATGCGGCAGCGCGTTTCAATGCTTTTGTGGTTGCCCAAAGCTCGCTCGATAAAAATGAATTTGCGGAGGATGTTGAAGGCACTACCAATTATCTGTCTGGCCGTTATCGCGACTTTCTAAAAGAACACATGGACGATTATCGTGAAAACTATACCACCTTGATTGGTGTACGCGAGTTACCGGAGGAATAGACAATCCACTCACGTCATTCAACTGGATTGGATCAAGTGTTATAAAAAGCAGCTACAGCTGCTTTTTTTATTTATTAAACTCTGTGCCGTTAATAAATAACTGTAAAGCGCATAGGTATTCCTGGGAAATAGGTTTATTTTTTATCTGGTATACAAGTATATTGATGTATTCATATCTCCACAAATAACGATAAAAGCCAATACTTATGAAAAACACCAGACGATTAAATCAACCATTACTGCTGCTCATCTGCCTGCCCTTCATTGCCCTTTCAGCCTTCGCTGATGTGACCTTGCCCCGCCTATTAAGTGACGGCGCAATTTTGCAGCGGGATAAACCCCTGACTATTTGGGGATGGGCGGATAATGGAGAAAAAGTTACGGTCAATTTTGCAGGCAAGGAACAGTCAACTGCTGCGGTTGATGGCAAGTGGAAGGTGACCTTTCCTGCGCAAAAAGCGGGTGGGCCTTACGACTTGAAGGTGAGCGGAAAAAACCAGGTTATCCGCAGTAATATCCTGCTGGGCGATTTATGGATTGCTGCAGGTCAATCCAATATTGAATTGCCAATCAAACGGGTGAAATATCAGTATCCAGGCTTAATCGAATCTACCCAACTGCCGAATATTCGCGAATTTAATGTGCCGGTTGCTTACGCGTTTAAAGGGCCGCTCAGCGATTACACCCAGGGCCAATGGAAAACTGCTACTCAGGACAATATCGAAAATTTTTCTGCAGTAGGTTTTTTCTTCGCACAAAAAATCTATGCGCAAACCAATATACCTGTTGGGCTGGTAACTATTCCTGTGGGTGGCTCACCCATTGAAGCGTGGATGAGTGAAGCTGCGTTGCAAAAGTATCCGCATTATTTGGCGCAACTTAAACCGTTTCAGGATGATGCATATGTGCAGGCAACTATTGCCAAAGATAAAGCGAATAGCGATAAATGGTACGGCGATTTAAATGCAGCAGATGCCGGTATAAAAAATAATTGGTCGCAAGCTGCATTTGATACTACGCAGTGGAAAACGTTGCAGGTTCCGGGTTACCTGAAAGAGCAGGGCAGTGATTTTACTAACGGCGCGGTGTGGGTACGCACAACAATTGAATTGACCCGGGCGCAGGTTGCAAAAAAAGCTGTGTTGTGGCTGGGCGCTATTGTTGATGGCGATCAGGTTTTTGTGAACGGGCAAGCTGTCGGACAAACGGGTTATCAATATCCGCCGCGTATTTATTCTGTACCTGCGGGTGTTTTAAAAGCTGGCAACAACACTATCGCGATTCGTATTACCAGTTATTCCAGTAATGCCGGTTTTGTAAAAGATAAGCGTTACGCGTTGATGTTGGGCGATAGCGCATTTGGTGCAGGTTATTCCGGTGATGAAGAAGTTTCGTTGCGTGGTGAATGGCATTATCAAATCGCTGCGCGTATGGACAATATGCAGCCATCGACAACGTTGCATTACATTCCTGCATCGTTATTTAACGCGAAATTGGCTCCCGCGTTACCGCTACAGGTTAAAGGTGTGTTGTGGTATCAGGGTGAGTCCAATGTGGATCGTGCTGATGCGCAGGGGGTGCATCGCGAATCCGGTGGACAATGTGCAGATGAGACCTGCGCGGCGGTGACATCGGAATATCGTTATCTGTTAGCGGATTTAATCCGCGATTGGCGTGGGCAATTCAGGCAGGCAGATCTTCCGTTCCTCTATGTGCAATTAGCGAATTTTCTACCTGCCAACTCCCAGCCTGTTGAAAGTAAGTGGGCGCAAGTGCGTGAGGCGCAACGTCAAACACTTGCAGTAAAAAATACCGCTATGGCAGTGGCGATTGATGTGGGTGAATGGAATGATATTCATCCACTCAACAAGCAGGCGGTTGGTGAGCGGTTAGCGTTAGGTGCTATGAAAGTGGCCTACGGTAAAAAATCGCTGCTGGCATCGGGACCTTCATTGCAGAAAGTGACGGCCAGAAATGGAGCGTTGGAGTTGGTGTTTACCGATGTAGGCAAAGGGTTGGATGTTCGCGGTGGCGAGCTTAAGCATATGGCGGTTGCGGGCACTGATAAAAAGTTTGTGTGGGCCAAGGCAGAGGTAAAGAAAAACAAGTTGGTGGTGAGGGCTGATTCGGTCGCCAAGCCTAAATGGGTGCGTTATGCATGGGCGGATAACCCTGAGGGGGCAAATCTGTATAATAGCGCCGGTCTGCCTGCATCGCCGTTTGAGGCTAGCGTTAGCGAATGATTCGGTTTACTTTTCCCGCATGATGGGTTCCGCCACTCTCTTTGAGACGCACCGTGAACCTATCCATGGGGGCTCGATGCCTGCATCCCTGCGGGCAACGGTCGCAAAGAGAGTGGCGGAACCCATTATGCTTTCCCTGCGCTAATTTTTTAAAACGCCGATGCAGAATCAATTTCTCAGCGGCGTTTTTATTTTGAAACAATTCGATATTTTTGATACTTCTCCAACAAAAACCGTAGCAATTATCGGCGGCGGTCCCGCGGGTTTAATGGCGGCAGAAATCATCGCTGCTGAAGGGCATACTGTGTCGGTATACGATGCAATGCCATCAGTGGGGCGAAAGTTTCTATTGGCCGGTGTAGGGGGGATGAATATCACTCACGCGGAACCTGCTGAGGATTTTCGCGCGCGCTATTCGGCGAATGCGCAATTCATCAATACACTCAAGCAATTCGATGCAACCGCGCTGCGTAATTGGGTGCACGGTTTAGGCATTGAAACCTTTGTGGGTACCTCCGGGCGTGTATTTCCCAAAGAAATGAAAGCTGCACCGCTGTTGCGGGCCTGGTTGCATCGTTTGCGCGAGTTGGGAGTAAAAGTCTATCCGCGTCATCGCTGGTTGGGCTGGGCCGAAAAATCAAAGATAGATAATGGAAAGGAATTAATTTTTTCTGCCCCGGACAACGAAAGGATAATTACCAAAACTGTTTCTGCTGATGCCGTGCTCCTGGCGTTGGGTGGCGCCAGCTGGCAGCGTTTGGGTTCCGATGGTACCTGGGTACCCTTGTTGCGCGAGCGCAATGTGCAAGTGAATGAGTTGGTACCAAGCAATTGCGGATTCGATGCGGTATGGAGTGAAGTATTGCGCAGTCAGCATGCAGGTGCGCCTTTGCATGGTGTTGGTTTAAGCTGCATTGATGTGCAGGGAATGTCGCGCAGCGTTTTATCTGAAGCCATTATTAGTGATTATGGTATTGAGGGAACGGGCATTTATGCTTTGTCAAAGTATCTGCGTGAAAGTCTGGTGCAAAATGGTTCGGCGCTGCTGAATATTGATCTGTTACCGGATGTGTCCGCAGATAAGATTGTGCAGCGGTTGAATAAACCGCGCGAGAAAAACTCACTTAGTAATTTTCTGCGTAAGCAATTAAATCTGTCCCCTGTCAAGTTGGCCTTGCTGCGTGAACTCACTACTAAAAATACATTTGAAAATCCTGCGCTACTGTCGCTGGCAATTAAAAAACTTTCATTAACGTTGACGGCAGCTCGCCCAATCGACGAAGCGATTAGCAGCGCTGGCGGTGTTGCTAGCAAAGAATTAAATTCAGAATTTATGCTCAAAAAAATCCCCGGTATTTTTTGTGCAGGTGAAATGCTTGATTGGGATGCTCCTACCGGCGGATATCTGTTGACCGGTTGTTTTGCCAGTGGGCGCGCCGCAGGATTCGGTGTTGTGCGCTATTTGCGGGATGTCACCTGATGCATGCGCTGGTAATAGGTTATGTCTGGCCGGAACCGGCATCATCAGCAGCAGGCACACGCATGCTGGAACTGGTGCAGTTGTTGGTACAAATGGATTACCAGGTCACTTTTGCGTCAGCAGCTGCGTTATCAGGGCATCGCTTTGATTTAAATAGTATTGGTGTGGCAGAGAAAACAATTGCACTTAATTGCAGTAGCTTTGATGAGTTTGTGCGTGAGTTACAACCTGCACTGGTGTTGTTTGACCGCTTTTTTACCGAAGAGCAATTTGGCTGGCGTGTCGAACAAGCTTGTCCTGATGCATTGCGAGTTCTCGATACCGAAGATCTGCACAGCCTCCGCTGCGCGCGCCAGCAACTATTAAAATCTGCACAAAAATCGTGTGCGAATGAAAAAGAAAAACAATCCGTTGCTCCTGTTACTGCTGATAGCGACACTCTCTATCAACAGATGTGTACTGGTGATATAGCCGTACGCGAAGTGGCTGCTATTTTTCGCTGTGATCTGTCACTGATGATTTCAGAATTTGAAATGGAATTATTGCAGCGTTATTTTTCTGTCCCTCCGCAATTGCTTTTTTATTGTCCATTTCTTTCACAACCTGCAATTGAATCTGCATCAGCTCACAATTTTTCAGGTCGCCAGCATTTTATTGCGATAGGCAATTTTCGCCATGAACCCAATTGGGATTCAGTGCTTTGGCTTAAGCACCAGCTATGGCCCATGATTCGCGCGCAATTACCCCACGCCGAGTTACATATCTATGGGGCATACCCGCCGCCAAAAGCTGTGCAATTACACAATGCAAAAGAAGGATTTCATATCAAAGGTTGGGCTGCCAATGCGCACGCAGTAATGCAAAACGCAAAAGTCTGCCTTGCCCCTTTGCGCTTTGGTGCAGGAATCAAAGGCAAGCTAATGGATGCCATGCGCTGTGGTACTCCGTCGATCACGACCGGTATTGGTGTTGAATCCATGCGTGGCGGATTGCCTTGGGGCGGTGCCATTGCGGATAGCGCAGAGGAGTTTGTGGCTGAGGCAGTTATGCATTATCAACAAGCGGATATCTGGCAGCAAAAACAACAACACGGCTTCACTATTTTGCGCGATTACTTTTATCGCGAAAATTATAGTCTTACGCTACAACGGCGCTTGGCGGAACTAGTCGACAATATCCAGCGCGAACGCGGTGATAATTTTATCGGACAAATGCTTCGCCACCATCATCATAAAAGTACCCAGTATATGGGGCAGTGGATTGAGGCGAAAAATAAGTAATTCTTTTTTCCTTCCCGGCGAATAAATTCGTACTTTCTCCTCCCACTTTGACGCAATAAAAGTGCTACTCGACAAACAGTGACAATTGTTTGACAACGTTGTCTGATGAGAATAGCCTGCTTTTCGGCACGTGATATCTGCCTGAATTAAGTGAATAACGCTGAGTGTTATCTCGGCCTCTCTATTCACAGCAACAAATACGATAAATGAAAAGCGAATTCAGCAGCATACGTCTTTATAGGCTTTTTGGTTATTGCCTGGCGTATTGATTAGTTAGCCCGCGCTCCTGCGGTATTGTTTATGGCTGTTATTCCCCCGGAATTCTCCGTAGACATCATTCATCGTATCGCTCTACCTGACGCGAATCCTTGTTAATAAATCAACCATTCTCCTTTGGGAAAATAAAAATCGGACAGGTGACTACAAAATGAACCTTAAAAAAATCCTCGGAATTGCTTCCGTACTTCTATTATCGACACAGGCCTACGCCTACAACTGTAACGGTGTAGCCCAATATGTGGATGGCCGCTCCTACAATAACAACGCGATCGTGCAAAACGTGGGCAGTGCCTTTAGTTGTAAAGTGGCTGGCTGGTGTACGATCGGTGGGCCATACGCGCCCGGCACCGGTTGGGCTGCGGGCGATGCCTGGACCAATCTTGGTTCTTGCGGCACTACAACGACTAGCTCAACACCTCGCTCAAGCTCGCCTTCCAATACAGCGTCCAGCACTCCGAGTACCGGCGGTAACTGCCCTAATTGGGCTGCGGGTACTAATTACACTGTCGGTGTTGTAGTGAGATATAACAACGCCTTCTATCGCGCTAAAAACGAGAACCCTGGTTATGATCCGGTAATCAGCACTTGGTTCTGGGAGCCGGTCGCCTCTTGCCCTGGCGGTACCAATACATCGAGCAGCTCAGGTAATAATGGTACTTGTGCTGCATGGGTTGCCGGAAGAATGTATTACGCAGGCAATACCGTTAGTTACAACGGTGGCACCTTCCGCGCCAAATATGACAACCCAGGCTATGATCCGCTGATCAGTACCTGGTTCTGGGAACCAACCAGCGGTTGTAATGGCTCTGGCTCAAGTTCAAGCGTATCGAATCCTGGCACTGGTTTTGGGGCAGTGGTGAGCGAAGCGCAATTTAATCAAATGTTCCCGGGCCGTAATCCTTTCTACACGTATGCTGGTTTAGTGGCTGCAACCCGCACCTACCCAACCTTCGCAGGTACTGGTGATCTCCAACTGAAAAAACGTGAAGCAGCAGCGGCACTTGCCAACTTCTCGCATGAGACTGGCAGTTTTGTGCATGTCACTGAAATTGCGCGCGGTTTGTACTGCAGTGATTGGGGGAATTTGGCAACCTGCCCCTGTGAGCCTGGCAAACAATATTATGGTCGTGGTCCTATCCAATTGAGCCACAATGGTAACTACTGTGCTGCTGGGGCTGCTTTGGGGCTGGATCTGCGTCGCAATCCTGAGATTGTTGAGCAGAACGCGACAGTAGCTTGGCAGACGGCGCTCTGGTTCTGGATGACCCAAAGCGGTTCAGGTTATCGCCCGGCGCACGACAATATTGTTAACAATTATGGCTTCGGTGAAACCATCCGTACTATCAACGGTGCAATCGAGTGTAATGGTGGAAACCCTGCACAAGTGCAAAGTCGTATCAATGAGTTCAACCGTATCCTCCAGATTATTGGTGGAACTGCGGGTAATAACTTGGGTTGTTAACGAACGGTTCTTAAAGGATGTAGATTGTTAATCGTTTGTAGTTTGATAAAAAACACCGCGCTTTTGCGCGGTGTTTTTTTGATACGAATAAAATGTTTCGTCGTGTTAACGACACTGAAGAAAGTTATTCAGCAGCAGCTTCTACGATAGCAATATTGCTAACGTTGTCGCCGGCAAAATAAACGGCAACTTGTTTGCTTGTTGCAGCAGTGTTCACATTAAATGCGGCTGCGATTTCTGCTGCTTGGGCTGCAGTGGCGTTGATAGCGCTGGCGTCGTAAAGCCAAATTTCAGTACCTTTTTCGCCGCTGGTCGCAACTGGAGCGCCCAATTTGGTTTTTACTTGCGCTTGGGTTGCTTGTTTATCGCCCAGCCTGGATTTCACCAGCGCCAATGCAGAATCTTCAGGGGAAAGAGTTACGCTGCTTGCTGCAGCCGTAGTATTTTCAACTTTTGCTTGAGTCTCGGTGACTTTCGCTTGTGCCGCGTCAACACTTTCTGATGCTTTTTTGAGTGAACCGAATAAATCGGCAGCACTGGCATTAAATGCAAATACGCTAACCAAACCCATAACAAATAATGATTTTTTCACGGTAAAACTCCCTACTTTAGCTAATGGTGTGATAACCATTTGTGAAGATTGATTTGCCAAATGGCGGGGCACCCTAAACAAGTTGGGATAGAAGGTCAAATGAAACCTTATTTTCTTGTTGGGGGGATACAAGATAACTTAACGTGAAATGGCGGATCTCCCATAAAAAAAGCGCCTGCAATTGCAGGCGCTTTTTTATCTTACAAGAACTGAAAAAATTAGAATTTGACGCTGTCAGAATCTTCACCGAACCAGCGTTGTTTTTCATCGCCGCGAGCATACTCCACTGTAAAGCCTGAGTTCCCAAAGCCCTGGAAGTAGGAGATGTGTACCTGATGCTCGCCCTCATTTAAAAATATCATACAAGGCTGAACACTGTAGGGGCGATCGCCCAGATGCTCACAAATCATTTTGCCATCAATGCTTAATGAGAAACCATCATCACTACCAACTAAAAAGCGATAATTATCGGATTTTTTGATAGTGATTTTGTGATCCACATCGACAAAAAAATCATCGCTATAAGTCGCAATATTGCCGAGCTTGGGGTGACTGAAACGGCTTTTATCTAACAGATTTAACCGGTCAATCATTACCTCCCGGGTGAATTCGATATCACGCTGCTGATAAATATTGCTAATACTTACACGGTTTTTGCTGATAACCAATTTCACTACCGGGTCGACCGTTACAGGAGTGATGCGCACCAGAATAATGATGACTATCAGTGCAATGAGTGCGGTGAACACACTATTTTTATTGAGAAAGTTCTGAATGTTCATCTTATCTCACCACCTGCAATTTCCAGAAACTGAACCAGTTGCGCAATTCAAATTGGTCTTCGGTCAAACCAAAGCCGTAAGTGAAAGGCGAGAAGAACGCGAACACAGCAATGACTAACAGCGCAAACAAGCTGGCATTGATAATGGTGTGTTTGTTGTTGGCGAGTACTTCGTCGCGATAGATATAGTTAAATACCAGCGCGAGATTAACCGCACCGAACATAAGCGCAATCAAGTAATGATAGAGATACATCACCCGCTCGATTTGCAAGACGGCGATCATATAGCAGACATACAGTCCGGTGAATGCGCAAATCCAATAGAAAAGTCTTTCGTCTTTGATTGGGTTGTTATAAATGAACCGTCCGATGATTAACCCCGACGACAAAACAATCCCTGCGATAACCGAGAACCATACAATCGGGTTGCCGATCAGGTATTTATATTGGGTGACGGTTTTGCCATCGACGGTATTTTTATCCCAGCGATAGCTGATTGTTTTGCTACTGAGCGGCCAGTTCATAACATAGCTGCCGTTCTCATCAGGTTTGCATTCATCCAGACGCGGTACTCCGTCGGCATATTCAGACATGAATTTCCAGTTGTCGCGCATCCCCACGGAAAACGTTTTGAATGACCAGGTTTCGCCCATCCGGATTTGGTTGAGATATTCCGGTGACGCTTTGTAAGTGCGGTCCTGATGCACATGGCTGCCCAAACCTATGTGGATATAAAACACGCCGAAAAATGCGATGGCAACGGGAATGACACCTGAAGGTACTGTGGTTGCGAGGCGTTTCAGCAATGCATTCCAATTCCAGGTTTTGATGTTGTGCCATTGATCTACCAGATACAGCATTGCAAGTAGCAATACCAGAATGGCTGCAGTGACTTTTACGGTAATGCCCAGTCCAACTATTAACCCGATGATGGCGTAGTCTTTCAGTTGGATTGGTTTTTTCTGATGAATAAATGCGGTGACCGTGCGGGCAAAATAATAAAGCGCGCCCAGAATAAAAAAGAGTTGTATGCCGTCGAGGTGCGCTGCACGGGAATGGATTACCAGGGCGTTGTCGAAAATCACCAGGCTGGTGAATGTTGCGGCGAGCCAGGCCCTCTGGGTAATGCAATTAATAATGCCGTAAAAAAACAAAACCGATAGTGCCATCATTACTGTTGATGGCCAACGAAAACCTTTGTAGGTCATTTCAGGCGGTGCGTTGTCACCCGTCAGATAATCGGTTTCGAGCAATTTGGTTTTGTTTACATTTTCATTGCCGCCAAACAACACTTCACCCACTGCCATAAGCAATTTGCCCAACGGTGGATGAGGTTCCATGTACATCACGCCATCAATATATTTTTGCGCATTGGGAACGTGATAGTTTTCATCCCAGAACATCGCTTGCGGTGTGCCGTAATACGGAAAATAAATGCTGAGCGATATTGCCAAAATAACGGCGGGATAAATAAATCGTGCATAGGTCTTAAAGAAATTTTTCATGATGTCTTTTGTTATGTATAGGATGAAAGTCAGGAATTATTTTTTGCGCAAACCCTTGCCGGTTGCGGCCCAATAAAGTCCACCATAAATATGTTCAAGAAAAAGTTTGTCACTATAGGTGGCGGGCATATGGCCCAGCGCAGTGTAAAACGCGCGGCCGCCATCGTAATCGTGGTACCAGGCAATGGGGTGGAATTTACCCATGCCAACACCTTTTTTAGTGCCCCAGTCAGTTACCGGATTAAACGTCTCCTCATCAACCGCCAAAATATAATTCAGGCCTTTAGTGCGCTCTGCACCAAATTCATACCACTCATCGGTCCACAAAAAACGATCCGGCATGCGCTCAATACCGGGAAATTTGCGATTGGTAACAGTCAGCTCGGCAGTCTGGATGTCGGGATGGATATGGAAGGTGCGGCCAACCATTTTGGTGTACCAATCCCAGTCATATTCAGTATCGGATGCGCTGTGGATGCCAATATAACCTTTGCCAGAGCGGATAAAGCGCTCCATTGCCGCTTGCTGCTCATCATCAAGAATATCGCCGGTGGTCAGCAGGAAAACAACGACCTGATATTTTTTCAGCTTTTCATCATTGAAAATGCTCGCGTCTTCATGCCAGTCAACGCTGAAATGATGGCGTACTGCCAATTCGCGCATGGCAGTAACACCTTCGTTGACTGATTCGTGATGCCAGCCATTGGTTTTGGTGAAGAGCAATACATTGAATTGTTGTGCTTGCGCGCTAAGGGCTGTACAGAAAAATGCGCAGGTCAGTACAAGGGCTAAAGCGATTCGTTTCGACATACATTTACCTCGCTGATGGATTGTTATTGTTGTCCCTGTTTTGTTCTTATCTGTTTAAAACCGGCGTCATCATAAGCGATACAAATTTATAGGCAATAAAAAAGGGCGCTGAATGCGCCCTTTTTACCGTGTGGTGCTCGTGTTGCGAACCAGACTGCAGGCCGGCGGAAGGTACCAATCCCCAATGGACCAAGCGCAAGCAACGACAGCGAACCAGGTTCAGGCACTTTTACTGGCGGAGTTGTTGATGCCTGAGATTCGATTTGATCGACATTAAAAAAGCCCGAGCAGGCTCGGGCTAAAGGGCTTTCTATAAAGGAGGCGGTCTATGAATAATTAGGGCAAGCCTTAAACGATTTGAGGTTTTGGTTCGACTACTTGTGGTTTTGGTTCGGCTTGTTGGGGCTCATGCTCTTCGGCGCCCACAGCAGCGAGTTCACCCGTTTTGCGTGCATGTCGTCCGTACACAAGCTCGAACAGTGGTGAGGCCATCAAGGTTGTCACAATTGCCATCAATACCATTATGGAGAATAGGGCTGGGCCAATAACGCCGGCTTGTAAGCCAATGTTGATGATGATCAACTCCATCAATCCACGCGCATTCATCAACGCACCAATGCCCATGGCAGTACGGTTATCGGCGCCGCACAAACGGGCCGCGCCCCAGCAGGCAACACCTTTGGCGACGATAGATCCAATCAGGATTACCGCCGCAATTGCCAGCAGTTCAACGTTATTAACCATAGTCAGTTGAGTGTTGAGGCCTGAGTAGGTGAAGAAGATTGGAATCAGTACGATCACCACAAATGGTTCCAATTGACGTTTGATTTCCTGGGTCAGTTTACCGCGCGGCATGATGGCGCCCAACAGGAAACCACCGAATACTGCGTGCAGGCCAATCGCGTCGGCGGTAAATGCAGACAGCATGAATGCCATCAATACCAGTGCAAAGATGGTTGGGTTAAGGGTTTCTTGCTTTTCCGCAGCGCGAGCGAGCGGGGCAAGGATCTTGGGTGCTACCAGAATCATAAAGGTGGCGAAGATAATGCCGCCGACAATAGTCTTCACTGCCAATTCGGCACCGGCACCAAAGCTGGCGAGCACAATTGCCAACACACACCATGCGCCAGCGTCATCAATTGCACCGGCAGATAGTGAGAGGGTGCCCAACTTGGTTTGGCTCAGGCCGCGCTCGTGGATGATGCGTGCGAGCATCGGAAATGCGGTGATTGCAATACAGGCGCCCATAAACAGGGTCGCGTTAAACGCGGTGGCTTTTTCAGAGAACAGGCCGGGCACGGTAAGTAACCAGGGGGTGATCGCGATGGCGACAAGGAAAGGTGCAACCATGCCGGATATTGAAACCGCAGCGGCACTTTTAAAGTTGGATTTAAAATGATCGCCCCGGAAGCCCAAGCCTACCAGGAACATATACATGCCGACGCCTAATTGCGCACCGACATAAAGCACGCCTTTCATCTCTGTCGGGAATACAGTCTTCTGTAATTCCGGCAGCAAAAGGCCGAACAGTGATGGCCCGAGAATTACGCCGGCGATCATCTCACCGACAACCTGGGGTTGATGCAGATATTTTTTTCCGATCCAGCCAACCAGGCGGCAGGCGGCGAGAATGATGAACATTTGCAGGAAAAATACTATTGATAATTGAGCAATTGGCATAAGCGTACCTACCGATAATTTTTATAATGTTTTATTAGAGAAATAATGCCCGTGAAATGACGGGAAGCCCGGCAGACGTTGTACTTTAGGGGGGCTAGACAGGACAATTCTGGTGCCATAGATTTTGTCTATAGCCTTTTAGGGCGGGCGCTTTACCTGAGGTGGTGCAAAAGGGCACACTGGCGCCATTGCCTGAATGTCGAGATTTCCATGACCCTGACCGAGCTGCGTTACATTGTCATCCTTGCGGAAGAGCATCACTTCGGGCGTACCGCCGAGCGCTGCCATGTCAGCCAGCCAACACTCAGTATTGCGGTCAGGAAGCTGGAGGAGGAGTTGGGTATCGAATTATTCGAGCGCACCAAAACCAAGGTGCAGCCAACCCTGCTGGGTGAAAAAATCGTTGCTCAGGCAAAGCTGCTTCTGGCAAATACGGCGGCGATAAAATCCCTCGCCGAGGCTGGCAAAGACCAGCTGAACAGCCCCATCGCACTGGGGGCGATATTTACTATGGGGCCTTATCTTTTGCCCCAGTTGATTCCGCACCTGAAAAAGCAAGCGCCCAATATGCATCTCTATGCGCAAGAAGATTACACCGAGGGCTTGCGCAAAAAGCTGCGCGACGGCGCGTTGGATGTGATTTTGGTATCCCTGCCATTCAGTGAATCCGATGTTGTCACCCAGGAATTGTTTAGCGAGCCACTGGTGGTTGTGATGCCCCAGTCGCATCCGCTTGCGCGTAAAAGTGAGGTGGAGGTTACCGACATTGCCCGCGATGATTTATTGCTGATGGGTGAGGGACATTGCCTGCGCGAGCAAGTGTTGGCGCTGCACCCTGAATGGCATGAGTCGGTTGGTGATGGTCAAGTCGTACGGAAGTTCACCGAAGGCAACAGCCTTGAAACACTGCGTTACATGGTGGCGGCGGGCTTGGGGGTGAGTATTTTGCCGCGCTCTGCCGCCGAGAATAGTGCGTGTGCAACACTCCGGTTGGTAGCGCGGCCGCTCGTAGGAGCGAATCGCAAATTGGCGCTGGCCTGGCGGGCGAGTTTCCCCCGCCACAAAGCTATTGATGTGCTGCGTAAATCCATCCAGGTCTGCAGCGGCGCCTATTGGAATTTCACCACTGAGCCGGATACGGTTGAGCAGACTATGCTTCCGATACAGCGCTGGTAAATGTTGGGAAAGATGTCGTTATGAATGCAAGTATGAATCCGCTAAAAAAAATCGTCATTTTAGGTGGCGGTACCTCGGGGTGGATCGCCGCCTCGATGCTGGCTGCGCATCTCAAGCGGGAGCTGTGTGAAATCGAACTGGTAGAGTCGGAAGAGATTTCGTCCATCGGTGTCGGCGAGTCCACTATCCCGCCGGTGGTGCGTTTGATTACCAGTTTGGGAATTGATGAAGAAGAATTTATCCGCGAAACCCAGGCCTGCTACAAGTTGGGGATTAAGTTTGTCGATTGGCGGACGAAAAACCAATCTTACTTCCATCCCTATGGCGCTCTCGGCAAACGTATTGGTTCGCAGGATTTTTACCAATGCTGGCTCAAGGCGACCATGGAGGGTGAGCAATATAATTTGCAGGATTTTTCCCCCTGTGCGGTGATGGCGGCGCAGGAGCGTTTTTTCCCGCCGTCGCAGGCGATAAACACACCTATCGGCGGCGCCGGCTATGCGGTACATCTGGATGCAAAATTAGTCGCGGCCTATTTGCGCCGCTACGCGGAAGCGCGCGGCGTGGTACGCAGCGAAGGTAATTGTGTCGATGTGCTGCGCAAGGAAAACGGTTTTATCGATGCGCTGGTGTTGGCGGGCGGACGCAAAATCCACGGCGATTTTTTTATTGATTGCTCCGGTTTTAAAGCGCTGTTGATTGAACAATCAATGGGGGTCGAATTTGATGATTGGGCAAGATATTTACCTTGTGATCGCGCCATCGTAGTGAAAACCCGGGTCGCAGGTTCGCGCATGCCCTACACCACGGCAACGGCGCGCAAGGCGGGTTGGGCGTGGCGGATTCCGCTGCGCAACGGCACCGGCCACGGTTATGTGTACTCCAGCAAATTTTGCAGCGATGCCGAAGCCAAAACCACCTTGCTAAAAAATCTCGATGCGCCGCGCATTAATGATCCGCGTGTAATTCATTTTAATACCGGGCGGCGCAAAGAATTTTGGAAGGATAATTGTCTCGCGATAGGTTTGTCGGGCGGATTTATCGAGCCATTGGAGTCGACCGCCATTCATTTGATCGCGCGCGGTATGGATTTCTTTTTACGCTTTTTCCCCGATGCGGATTGCGAGCCGAGTCTGCAGCGTGAATACAATCGTCGTATGGGTAGCGATTACGAAGAGGTGCGCGATTTTATTGTGTTGCATTACTGCGCAACCGAGCGCGACGACAGTGATTTCTGGCGCTGGTGTAAAACAATGGAATTACCTGAATCGCTGCGCGAGCGTATAGAGCTGTTTAAAGGCCATGGTATTTTGCGCGAGGATAATGATGAATTATTCCGCAGCACCAGTTGGCAATCGGTATTTGAAGGGATGGGAATTCGCCCGCAAAAATACAGCCCGCGTGTCGACAATCTCGATTTTAGCCAAATCAATGAAACATTAAAGCTGGCGCGTTCGGCTATTCTCAATATGGTGAAAAGTTTGCCCACGCACGATGCGTATCTGGCGGAGCACTACGGCTCCGAAATGCCCGAGAAATAATTTATTCGCTCACCGCTAAATAGCTGCCGTTGAGGTAGCTACCTCCTTCAACCACCGCGATGCTGTGCGAGGGATAGACCTCGCTCAAATGCAGGCGCGTATCGCGCTTGACCAGTCGCGTATCAGCGACTTGGTAGTCGGTGTTTGAGCCGACCACAATCACCTGGTACAAATACAAATTATCGCCCGCATGCAAACCGTTATTGGCGCCGCCATGCAATAAAATCTGCGTCTGGCCCGGGCTGCTATCAATCGTTGCCATAAACGGCTGGCAGTGAATAACCTGCGCTAATTCAGCGCTGATTTTATCGGTCAGTAATACGACTTGTTTGCCATAAGGGGTTTTGAAAAACGCGGCCGAATCAAAACCGACAGGCTTGTGTTGGTTCCAGATGCCACTGGTCGTGTAACTTTTATTAAATAATAAATCGCCGGTAAAACCATCGCGCAATTGCACATCCATGCTTAAGGTGCGTGTGCGCTTATCAAACTTTTCGACCCCGGAGATATCGTGAAACGCATTGGCGGTTCGACGGTAGAGATTGGGCGCATAAGTGGTTTCCGGTGTGTCCATTGCCATGTCGTAAATCGTCCCGCTCAGGACAAATTGTGTGCGCGCCTGCCGGGCAATTTTTTGCGCTTGTTGTTTACGTTGCGCTTCATTGAGGTTGGTTGATGCAAATCCTTGTGGCAGCACGGACGGTCCAATCGATTGGTATCGCTCGCTGAGTTGCGCGCGGATTAATTCCGGTACGCCGGATTCGGCCGCATATAAATTGCCTGCATTTGCGGTCTGGGGTGATTGGCGTACAAAGCGGGTAATCACCAGGGATTTTTGCAGGTTGTCGTGACTGCGCCCCTGATCTGGGCATTGGCCTTTGCCGAGGTAGCTTGTCGCGGGCGATATAGAAATATCGGCAGCGATATTCGGGGCAGTATTCGAGGTGAAGGTTCCTGCTGATCCAGTCGGCAGTTCTGCCGTACCCACAATCACATCCGGATTGCTAGTATTGCTTGCGACAGGCTTGGGTTTATAGGCGATATCGTCGGGCACTATCGAGTTGGCGCCGAAAGCTGAACTCGCGCCAAAAATGCAGGTCAACAGCAGTCCGTAACCTAAGTTGGTAGGAAGGTAGGATGAACCCATGGTAGGCTCCGGCGTTAAACGCGTGTAGTGTATGCAGAAAGATAAATAGCTATGGCTAGTTTGTCGGCTGTCGGCATGGATTCTTTAACCAGAAGCTTATTGCGCCAGCCCTTATCGGCAGCGCCACAAAATTGATCAATAATGAAAAACCGGATGTGGGATTTGTGCATGAACAAACTGCTGATTCTGGTGTTGCTTGGCACGGGCCTGCTGAGCCTGAACGGTTGCGGAACTGCGGGGCGCAGTTATGTTGATACCGCGATGGCCGAGACCCTGGAGGTGGAGATCCTGCCCAATACCAGCAAGATGTTTACCTATCGCTTGCGCTGGCCTGAAGAACATATTCCCAACCATATCCAGGTGGCCCGCGGTGGTGGAAGTCCTGGACGGGAATTTGCTCGCGGCGGAGTTGATGTAGGGCGCGGTACTTACGACCGGCTGCTGGAAAATACCGCCTATGTGGTTGAACGCGCAGGATATTGTCGAGAGGGTTTTTTTGAATTGGATCGCAGCATCTCCCGCTACCATTTGTGGGTGCGCGGCGAGTGCAAAGACAGTGCAAGCGACGCTGACCAACAGGCCTTCGGCGCCAAGCAAACCTTGACGCGCGAGCGCTGGGGTAAATCGTCCTGATCGCCGGTGTGCCATCGGATATCGGATGGCACCATAAATTCAATAATCTCAACTGTTTTTTTGCATCTGTCTGGCTCATAATTCCACCTCTGTAACCCCCTTGCTTGTCTTGCTAATACCCCTTTAAGCGGGTAATATCCTGCGCCCATTTGCCCAGCCCCTACACCCCAGGGGCTTTTTTGTCCGGGATGTGATTTGGCGCGGCTTTCGCATGAGCCTTGCCTCTACTTGCAGCATATCCCGTGATAGTGATTTTTGTTGAGAATCAGCCTATGACCACTGGCCTCTACCAGATAGACGAGTTTAAAGATAACTGCGGTTTTGGTTTGATTGCCCATTTAAAGGGCAAGACCAGCCATCGTCTGCTTACTACGGCGATCGAAGCCCTGACCTGCATGACCCACCGTGGGGGCATCAATGCAGACGGAAAAACCGGTGACGGTTGTGGCTTATTGATTCAAAAGCCGGATAGCTTTTTGCGTGCTGTTGCGAAAGAAGCCTGTGGTGTTGAACTGACCTCTATTTACGGTGTGGGCGCGATTATGCTCAGCCGCGAGCCTGCTATTGCTGATAAAGCGCGCGCTATTGTGGCGGAAGAACTGACTGCCCAAGGCCTGATTGTGGCTGGCTGGCGTGACGTGCCGGTTGATCCGACATGCCTCGGTCCAATCGCGATGCGCTCGCTGCCTGCGTTTAACCATTTATTTGTAAACAACCCTGACCTCACTATTGAGGAAGTTAACTCCAGGTTGTTTATGGCGCGTCGTAAGGCTGAAATCCGCCTGCAAGACGACAAGACTTTCTACGTGTGCAGCCTGAGTACCGGGATCCTCTCCTATAAAGGATTGATGATGCCGGTCGACCTGCCGCGTTTCTTTTCTGATTTGGCTGACGAGCGTCTGGAAACCGCGATCTGCGTATTCCACCAGCGTTTCTCCACCAATACCTCGCCGCGCTGGCCATTAGCCCAGCCGTTCCGCATGCTCGCACACAACGGCGAGATCAACACCATTGTGGGCAACCGCAACTGGGCAGTGGCGCGTACGCCCAAGTTCGTGACGCCATTATTGCCGGATTTGCACAGTGTGACTCCGCTGGTTAACCGCACCGGTTCCGACTCATCAAGCCTGGATAACATGCTTGAAGTACTGGTATTGGGCGGTATGGAATTGCACCGCGCTATCCGTATGCTGGTGCCGCCGGCATGGCAGAACGTAGAGAACATGGATCCGGACCTGCGTGCGTTCTACGAATACAACTCCATGCATATCGAGCCCTGGGATGGTCCTGCCGGCTTGGTAATTACCGATGGTCGCTATGCAGTATGTACCCTCGACCGCAACGGCCTGCGTCCGTCGCGTTGGGTTATCACCAAGGACGATATGATCACTGTGGCCTCGGAAGTGGGTGTGTACGCCTATGATCCTGCCGACGTAGTGGCGAAAGGGCGCCTTGGCCCGGGCCAGATCATGTCGATTGATACCCTGACCGGCACCTTGCACAGGACCCGGGATATCGACAATCAGTTGAAATCCACCCAGCCCTATAAAAAGTGGCTGAAAGAGCGTGCGCTGCGGATCGAATCCACACTCAACACCGATGCCAAAGAAAACGGTATTGACGGTATCGCCCTCAAAGCCAACATGAAAATGTTCCAGGTGAGCTTTGAAGAACGCGATCAACTTTTAAGACCGCTCGCTGAAGGCGGGCAGGAAGCGGTAGGCTCCATGGGTGACGATACCCCGATGGCAGTGCTGTCGCGCCAGCAGCGTTCGCTGTATGACTATTTCCGCCAGCAGTTTGCGCAGGTTACCAACCCGCCCATCGACCCGCTGCGCGAAGCGATTGTGATGTCGCTGGAGACTTGCCTTGGGCGCGAGTTGCCGGTGTATGACGAATTGCCGGAGCATGCAGATCGCGTGATCCTCAGCTCGCCGATCCTGTCGCCCGAGAAATTCCGTGGTTTGATGAAGTTGAATCGCCCCGGCTATGAGGTGGCGAAGTTCTCTCTCTACTACGATGCCGGGCAAACCAATCTGAAGTCTGCACTGGTTAAATTGTGCGATGACGTCGCTGCTGCCGTTAAGTCCGGCAAAGTACTGATGGTGTTGAGCGATTATGGCTTTGAAAAAGGGTTGTTGCCGATCCCTGCGCTCCTTGCCGTCGGTGCGGTCAACCAGCATTTGACCAATGTCGGCTTGCGTTGCGATGCCAACCTGATTGTTGAAACCGGCAGCGCGCGTGATCCACACCAGATCGCTGCCTTAATCGCCTATGGCGCTACGGCTGTGTACCCATTCCTGAGTTACTACGTACTCAACGATTTGATCGAAACCGGCGAATTGCTGAGCGATGTCGATACCGCGTACAAAAACTACCGTAAGGGTATCGACAAAGGTCTGTTGAAAATCCTCTCCAAAATGGGGATTTCCACTATTACCTCTTATCGCAGTGCCCAATTGTTTGAAGCCATTGGTCTGTCGGAAGAAGTGGTTAATATGTGTTTCGAGAGCACTCCATCCCGTGTGGCCGGTGCGCGTTTTGAAGATTTGGAAGCCGACCAAAAAATCCTCGCACAAACTGCCTGGCTGGATCGCAAGCCAATTGTGCAGGGCGGATTGCTCAAGTATGTACACGGTTCTGAATACCATGCCTACAACCCGGATGTAGTGCAAACCTTGCAGAAAGCAGTGCAAAGCGGAAACTACGCTTTGTGGCGCAACTATGCAGACATAGTGAACAAGCGTCCGGTGGCAATGCTGCGCGATTTGCTTGCTATCCGCGATGATGCATGCACGCCCGTGCCCTTGTCGGAAGTTGAGCCTATCGAAAGCGTGATCAAGCGCTTTGATTCGGCCGGTATGTCGCTCGGCGCGCTGTCGCCTGAAGCGCACGAGGCCTTGGCTGAAGCGATGAACCGTTTGGGCGGTCGCTCCAACTCCGGTGAAGGCGGCGAAGATCCGGCGCGTTACGGCACTATCAAGACCTCCAAAATCAAGCAAGTTGCCTCTGGCCGCTTTGGTGTAACACCGGCTTATCTGGTGAACGCTGAAGTGCTGCAAATTAAGGTCGCCCAAGGGGCAAAACCCGGTGAGGGCGGTCAGCTGCCCGGCGGTAAAGTGAATGCGTTGATCGCGCGGCTGCGTCACTCGGTTCCTGGTGTGACCCTGATTTCGCCACCACCGCACCACGACATTTATTCAATCGAAGACCTGGCGCAGTTGATTTATGACTTGAAGCAAGTCAACCCGGATGCACTGGTATCGGTGAAGCTGGTATCGCGTCCGGGCGTGGGAACTATCGCTGCCGGGGTAGCGAAAGCCTATGCCGATTTGATTACCATTTCCGGTTACGATGGCGGTACGGCGGCGAGTCCGTTGACCTCGATTAAATACGCCGGTTCGCCGTGGGAGCTGGGTCTGTCCGAGACACACCAAACCCTGCGTGCAAACGACCTGCGCGATAAAGTCCGCGTACAAACTGACGGCGGTTTGAAAACCGGTCTCGACGTTGTCAAAGCGGCGATGCTCGGTGCGGAAAGCTTCGGCTTCGGCACCGGTCCGATGGTGGCGCTCGGCTGTAAATACCTGCGTATTTGCCATTTGAATAACTGCGCAACCGGTGTCGCTACCCAGCAGGACAAATTGCGTAAAGACCATTACATCGGCACCGTTGAAATGGCGATGAACTTCTTCAAGTTCGTGGCTGAAGAGACCCGTGAGTGGATGGCGCGCCTGGGCGTTCGCACTTTGGGTGAACTGGTTGGTCGCGTTGATCTGTTGAAGATCCTCGAAGGTGAAACCACCAAGCAACAACAACTGGATTTAAGCCCGATCATCTATACCGATGATTACCTGGCCACCAAACCGCAATTGTGTGCTGTCGCCAGGAATGAACCGTTCGATAAAGGTGAAACTGCCGAAGCAATGGTTAACGTATTGCTGCCTACCATCGAAGCCAAAACCGGCGGTGAGTTTGAGTTCCAGATCACCAACTGCGACCGATCGATTGGGGCGCGCATCAGTGGTGAAATCGCCAAACGCTACGGCAATCACGGCATGGCTGACAAGCCACTGAAATTGAAACTCACCGGTATTGCCGGCCAAAGCTTTGGCGTGTGGAATGCGGGTGGTCTGGATATGTATCTTGAAGGCGATGCCAACGACTATGTCGGTAAAGGCATGGCCGGCGGTAAGTTGGTGATTCGTCCACCGCGTACTTCGACTTTCAAGTCGAACAAAACCAGCATTATGGGCAATACCTGCCTGTACGGCGCGACTGGCGGTAAGCTGTTTGCAGCCGGTACCGCGGGTGAGCGTTGTGGCGTGCGTAACTCCGGTGCCCATGTAGTCGTGGAAGGTGCGGGCGATCACTGCTGTGAGTACATGACTGGCGGTGTAGTGACGGTATTGGGTCAAACCGGTGTTAACTTCGGTGCGGGTATGACCGGCGGTTTTGCCTACGTACTCGACGAAGCCAATGATTTTGTGGATCGTTATAACCATGAATTGGTGGATATCCACCGCATAAATACCGAGACATTGGAAGCGCACCGCCATAATTTGCGCATAGTGATCGAAGAATTTGTGCAAGAGACTGAAAGTGCATGGGGCCAACACCTGCTCGACAACTTCGATGACTACATCGGCAAGTTCTGGCTGGTAAAACCTAAAGCAGCGTCTTTGGGCAGTTTGTTGGTTAGTTTCCGCAAGCGCGGCGAATAAGGCCTGGTGAGGAGAGATCTATGTCAGCACGTTTAAACAATGACTTTCAGTTTCTCGATGTGGGCCGTCAAGACCCCGCCAAGAAAGATATTGACACCCGCAGACACAAGTTTGTGGAGATTTACCAGCCTTTTGCCAAAGAAGAAGTGGAGGGCCAGTCGCACCGTTGCCTTGAATGCGGCAATCCCTATTGCGAATGGAAGTGCCCGGTGCACAACTTCATCCCCAACTGGCTGAAGTTGATTTCTGAAGGCAATATTTTTGAAGCGGCGGAGTTGAGCCATCAAACCAACTCCCTGCCGGAAGTCTGTGGCCGCGTATGTCCGCAGGACCGTCTGTGTGAAGGCGCTTGTACACTGAATGACGGTTTTGGTGCAGTGACTATCGGCAACGCCGAGAAGTACATCACCGATACCGCTTTCGCCATGGGCTGGAAGCCGGATATGTCCAAAGTCGTTTGGACTGACAAAAAAGTTGCCATTATCGGTGCTGGCCCAGCGGGTATTGGTTGTGCCGATGTATTGGTACGCAACGGCGTTAAGCCGGTGGTGTTCGACAAGTATCCGGAAATTGGCGGTCTGCTGACCTTTGGTATCCCGGAATTCAAACTCGAAAAGAGTGTGATGAGCCGTCGCCGCGAAATCTTTACTGAAATGGGTATCGAATTCCGCCTGAACACCGAAGTGGGCAAAGACATCACCATGGAAGAATTGCTGCGCGATTACGATGCAGTGTTCATGGGAATGGGCACCTACAACTATATGAAAGGCGGCTTCCCCGGCGAAGATTTACCTGGCGTTTACGATGCGCTGCCGTTCCTGATTTCCAATGTGAACCGCAACCTCGGCTTTGAAAAAGACCCTGCGGATTTTATCAGCGTGAAAGGCAAGAAGGTGGTTGTCCTCGGCGGCGGTGATACGGCGATGGACTGTAACCGTACTTCAATCCGCCAGGGCGCCAGCAGCGTGAGCTGTGCTTATCGCCGCGACGAAGAAAATATGCCTGGTTCCAAGCGCGAAGTCGCTAATGCGAAAGAAGAAGGTGTGCAATTTCTCTACAATCGCCAGCCGGTAGAAGTGGTCGGTAACGGCAAAGTCGAAGGCGTTAAAGTAGTAACTACCCAATTGGGCGAGCCGGATGCAAAGGGCCGTCGCAGCCCGGTAGTTATTCCCGGTTCAGAAGAGATCCTGCCTGCCGATGTAGTCTTGATCGCCTTCGGTTTCCGTCCAAGCCCGCAGCCATGGTTTGAAACCAACGGCGTTAAAACCAACGACTGGGGTGGTGTAGTTGCACCTGAGCATCAACAATTCAAGTTCCAGACCAGCAACCCGAAAGTGTTTGCCGGTGGCGATATGGTGCGCGGTTCTGATTTGGTAGTAACCGCTATCTGGGAAGGTCGCGAAGCGGCGGATGGTATTCTGGATTATTTGCAGGTTTAATCCCGTGGTGGGCGCTGCTTGCTGCGCCCTGATCTTTTGGTGATATTGGGCGCAGCAAACAGTGCTCCTGCATCTCATCCATCGGGCGCAGCAAGCAGCGCCCCTACAACCCCGCCTTTGCGGGGTTTGTTTTATCCAACACCAGCAAGGCATTGAGCCTGAGGATAAGAGAATGACAGAACTCAAAAACGACCGTTTTCTGCGCGCATTACTCAAGCAGCCAGTTGATGTGACGCCGGTATGGATGATGCGCCAGGCTGGCCGCTATTTGCCTGAATACCGTGCGAGCCGCGAAAAAGCGGGCGACTTCATGGGTTTGTGTACCAATCCCGAGGCGGCATGTGAGGTGACTTTGCAACCGCTGGATCGCTATCCGGGTCTTGATGCCGCAATTCTCTTTTCCGATATCCTCACTATTCCTGATGCTATGGGCTTAGGCCTCTACTTTGAAACCGGCGAAGGCCCCAAATTCAAAAAAGCCGTGCGTACCGAAGCGGATGTCAATGCGCTCACCGTGATTAATCCCGGGCAGGATTTACCTTACGTCGTTAATGCAGTGAAGACTATTCGCCGCGAATTGAATGGCCGCGTTCCGTTGATTGGCTTTTCCGGCAGTCCCTGGACCTTGGCGACTTATATGATTGAGGGCGGCTCCAGCCGCGATTTCCGTCGCGCCAAAGAAATGCTCTACAACCAGCCGCAAGTCATGCATCGTTTACTGGATGTATTGGCGGACTCGGTTACCGTTTATCTCAACGCGCAAATTACTGCCGGTGCGCAAGCGGTGCAGATTTTTGATACCTGGGGCGGCGCGCTTTCCCATGCGGCTTATCAGGAGTTCTCACTCAAATACATGCAGAAAATTGTGAGCGGGTTGATCCGCGAACATGAAGGCCGTGAGGTTCCGGTAATCCTGTTTACCAAAGGTGGCGGGCAATGGCTGGAGGCGATAGCGGCAACCGGCACTACCGCGTTGGGATTGGATTGGACTACCGATATCGCGGCAGCCCGTGCACGGGTCGGCAATAAAGTGGCCTTGCAGGGCAATATGGACCCGACTATTTTGTATGCATCGCCTGAGCGCATCCGCACTGAAGTGGGCAGTATTCTCGCCGCTTATGGCACAGGTTCCGGGCATGTTTTCAATCTGGGGCACGGTATTACCCCGGAAGTTGATCCAGCCCATGCCGGAGCATTTATCGACGCGGTGCATGAGCTGTCGGGGCAGTATCACCCGTAAGCGCGCTCCTTACAGGTTTATTATTGAGCCTTTAATCTGCCAGCGCTGGCATGGCGCATGTTTCTTGATTACACTCGACGCACTATTAAGATTTTTTAGGAAGATTTAAAAACCTGGGTCAGGTGGCACGCGGAATTTGCAGGTTCTCGTGCATATCGGTCAAGCGCCGGTAGATTCAATGACAAGGCAGATAACAAACACCTGCGGGTGATATGGGGAAGAAGCGTGGGAATCAAGCAGGTTAAAGTTGACGTCAACGAGTTAACCATTGGCATGTATGTGTCGGGGCTGGATCGCCCTTGGTCGCAAACCCCTTTTCCTCTGCAAGGGTTTTACCTGCGCGACTTGGGTGAAATCAACCAGCTCAAAGCCCTGTGTAATTATGTTTTTATCGATGTCGAAAAAGGCCGTGGCCCCATTGCCGCCAACCTGAAAACCGTCGCTCCCTCCGCAAAAAAACCAACTACCCGCGAGCGGGTCAGTTCCTATACCGAGTCCGTTGCACCGTTAAAAATCCAGCGTGGTTTATACCGTCAGGTGGAGCCGCTGCAACGCGAAGTTAAAAAGGCGCGCCAGCTTCATCAAAAGGTTTACGGTGCAGTAGTTGAGGTGATGGATCAGCTCGAAAAGAATCAGCTTGATACCATGTCCCTCGGCGAAACCAAGCGTGTTGCCAGCGAAATGGTGGATAGCGTGCTGCGTAATCCCGATGCCTTTACCTGGTTGTCTCGCGTACAAGAAAAAGATGAATACACCTATAGCCACGCCGTGCGTTCATCCGTATGGGCGATTTTATTTGGTCGCCATATCGGCCTGCCCAAGCGCGATCTTGATGTGCTTGCTATGGGCGTGCTGTTAAAAGATGTCGGTAAGGTCATGCTGGATTTGGTGCTGCTTTCCAAAGCAGAGCGCAGTGCAGAAGAAGAGCGTCTCTACGAAACGTTTGTGGAGTTGGGCTGCGAGATTTTGCGTAAAACTCCCGGTGTCGAGCCGCGTGTCATCAGTGTAGTAAAAACCCATTGCGAGCGCCTCAACGGCAGCGGTTTTCCCCAAGGGTTATCGGGCGACAAAATCCCGCTGTTGGGTAAGATCGCCGGTATCGTGACCTTCTATGATTATGTCACTAACCCGCGCGGTTCCCGCCATCCGATTGCCCCCTCCAAAGCTGTCGCCAAGCTCTATGAGCTGCGCAATATCCAGTTCCAGGAAGAGTTGGTGGTGGAATTTATCCGCGCCATAGGTTTATATCCTACCGGCACATTGGTGGAGTTGAGTACCGGCGAAGTCGCTGTAGTAGTTGAGCAGAATTTTGAGCGCCGCTTGAAGCCGCGCGTCATCGTTGTGTTGGATGCATACAAACAACCGTTGGATGAATATCTGCTGCTTGATTTATCGGAAGACGATAAACGCAAGCAGGAGTTGCTCGACTCGGGTAAAAAAACCCGTTATGAAATCGAGAAAATTGAAATTGCCCGCGACCTTGAGCCAGGCAGTTACGATGTGGATATCGCTGGCATCCGCGATCATTATTTAATGAAGAACGAAAAAAAAGGGCTAATGGCGCTTTTGAGTCGCTTGACTACACGGGGTTGACGTCACCATTCAATAATCAGGTTGGCTCTGAAAACCGCATGTGCATTGTACATGCGGTTTTTTTATGGCGGCCGGGCTTGGAAATGCGCTGACCTGCCCCCAAGGTTCCGCCAGATATCTTGTTTTCCAGCGTATCGGTAACACTCCAAAGTTGTTGCCTATCGTCATAGCGGACAAGGTACAATCGCCATCCCTTTCTGATCAGCTTGCGGTATAGGAGCAATATCCATGTGCCTGAAACCATGGGCGATGGGATTGCGTGTTATTAATCAATGAGATTTGAATGATGTTTGAATGGTTATCAAGCCCGGAAGCCTGGGTGGCGCTGGCAACGCTGACGGCGTTGGAAATTGTATTAGGGATCGACAATATTATTTTTATATCGATCCTCGTGGGCCGCTTGCCGGCGCATCAACGCAAATTTGCCCGCAATGTCGGCTTGGGTTTGGCAATGATTACCCGTCTTGCACTGCTCTTTTCGTTGGCGTGGATCATGGGTCTGGTTGAGCCATTCTTTACGGTATTCGGCGAAGAAATTTCTGGGCGTGACATCATTTTAATCGGCGGTGGTTTGTTCCTGCTCGCCAAGGCGACGCATGAAATTCACGGCAGCCTTGAAGGCGCTGTCGAGACAGAGCGTAAGGTAGCAACTCATGGGTTGATGATTGTGTTGGTGCAAATTGCGGTTTTGGATATCGTCTTCTCGCTCGACTCGGTAATCACAGCGGTAGGTTTGGTTAGCCAGGTGCCAATCATGGCGTTGGCAATTATTATCGCGGTCGGCGTGATGTTGTTTGCGGCTAAACCGATTGGCGATTTTGTTGATTCGCATCCGACTATCAAAATTCTTGCTCTATCATTTTTGGTGATCGTCGGCTTTACCCTGTTAGTTGAAGGCTTCGATGTCCATGTACCGAAAGGCTACATCTATTTTGCTATGGCCTTCTCTCTCGGTGTGGAGATGATCAATATCAAGCTGCGTAAAAATATAGATAAACCGGTGGAGCTGCGCAAGGATTATCCGGACGATAACAATCATCAGTGAACAATCAGACAGAAACAAAAAAGGTCAATCCTATGATTGGCCTTTTTTGTTTCTGTGGTTATTCGCTGGTGAAATTTTATTGCGGCGCTAGGCGCTAGATTTTCCTGCCCATCAGCTCGCCCATTTTGGTCGGTGTTCCAGCAGTATAATTCGCATCCCATTGCATTTTATTGTGGGCAAATAAAATGACTGCTGTTGAGCCCAATTTAAAGCGGCCCATTTCATCACCTTTATTCAGTGTGATGTTTTGATAAGGGTAGAGCGAGGTTGCGATATCGCGGCTGGCAAAAGGTGCTATCTGACCATCCCATACAGTTTGGATTCCCGCCACGATCATGGCGCCAACTAATACCACTGCCATAGGGCCTATATCGGTATCAAAAATCGCTACTGCGCGTTCATTGCGCGCGAACAGGCGCGGCACGTTTTCGGCGGTGACAGCGTTGACCGAAAATAATTCGCCGGGAACGCTTACCATGGCGCGCAGCTTTCCGCCGTAAGGCATATGGACGCGATGATAATCCCGCGGCGACAAATACACCGTAGCGAAAGCACCATCGGCAAATTCTGCAGCGAGGGCTTCATCGCCGCCAAGTAATTCCAGCGTAGTGTAATCTTGTCCTTTGGCTTGGAAAATCCGGCCATCTTTGATTGGACCCAATTGGCTTATGGCACCATCAGCGGGACAGACAATAGAATCGGCTTCGCTGTTGATCGGGCGCGCATCGGGTTTCAATGCGCGGGTAAAAAAATCATTAAAACAGGCGTAGGCGAGCGGATTTTCTTCCTGTGCAAGACTCATATCGACGTTGTAACGTTTTACAAACCAACTGATAAATGTATTTTTCAGGAAAGAATTTTCGGTGCTCGCTAACCAGCCTGCGGCGCGTGACAGGCCATGTTGCGGAACCAGGTGTTGCAAGCGGATAAAGAGTTTGTCATTCATGTATTGTTATTGATCCCTGCATTGGCAGAGTACTGCCTGGAAATATGGAGGGGCAGTTTAACAAACTCCCCGCGCTTGGGGGGAATCATCATTAATCGCGGTATTCTGCCAACTTGATCGTACAATTCTCTGCTGAACTTTGCTCGAATAGCCGGGCGAATAATCAACAACGACAGGAGATAAAAATGAAAGGCCTCGCTCAGCTTATCCATGCGTCATTCTTTTTATTGGCAACGCCGATTTTATTAGCACATGAAGGCCATGAGCACGCAACGGTCAGCATGAAAAAAGCAGTGGAAATAGCACTCGCCACAACACACGACTACACCCTCAAGCCGCCGCCATTTGGTCTGCAAACGCTGGATAAAAGCTGGCGTAACCTGCCGCAAACTGCAGCGCATATTCATAAAAATGGGCAGGGTTATTATGTGGTCGGCATTACCAATCCGCAGCAGGGTAAAACCTTGTTTGTACGGATCTTATTGGACGCCTCTGTGACGGGCGCCAATTACTCCGGTAATTTCGATGATGCTTCAAGAAGCTCTTTCGCAACCAGTTCGATAAACGCACATTAACATTTGGTTTGTTTGTCATCTCAATATGCAGCTTATGGGTGATCATCACAGTTTTTATTTTTAAATGGCGTCATTTTTCGCTATTGATTTGACAGCGCTGTCGCTTGGGCGGAACATCTCCCATTCGGTTGTCCACTTGTCTACTACTGAAGTGATTCAGCGCTGGTAGCTGACAAAACAATAATAAGATTTCTTGTGCTCTCTCCTATGATTTTGCGGTTCATAAGCACTCGCTGGACTTCTGATTGTGCATCGCCCCCCGGGATGCCCGAGGCAATGATTACTTTTTATTCTGCCGGGTAATCGCGCTTCAATAAGGGTATGCCTGATGGTGACGGTGATTCCCGAATCCGGGAATCGTCTTTAAATCCGGTTAAGTGAGGACATCATAATGAATAAGATTTTTATCAAAAATAGCGGGCTGGGCGCAGTATTATTGGCCTTTTCTGCACTGAGTTTCGGTCACGGTTTTGTTGATAGCCCCGGCGCGCGCAATTATTTTTGCGGCAAGGTGACCAAGCCTGATGAAGTACTCAACGGTACGGCTACTTATCCTGTTTGTGGCGATGCCTTTGCGAGTGATTTCAATGGTGGTTATTCCTACATGAGTGTGTTGAACCACCATCAGGGCCGCAAAGTGCTTGGCCCCGTTTCCAAAAATGTCTGCGGCTTTGACAGTGAAACCTGGCAAGGTGGAAAAACCCCTTGGGACAATTCTATTAATTGGCCGGTCAATAATATTAATTCAGGCACCCAGGTATTTTCTTGGGATATCAGCAATGGTCCTCACTTTGATGACACTTCGGACTTCCGCTACTGGATTACCAAGCCCGGGTTTGTCTATCAAGTTGGCCGCGAGTTGACTTGGGCCGATTTTGAGGATCAACCGTTCTGTGATTTGCCTTATAACGATGACAACCCTGGTGCCTATCCGAATGTGCGTGCCGAAAAAGCCAATGCGCATATCCACACGACTTGTACGGTGCCAGCGCGTAGTGGTCGCCATGTGATTTATGCCGAATGGGGGCGTGAACCGCCAACCTATGAGCGCTTCCACGGTTGTATTGATGTGCAAATTGGCGGTGGCGGAAATAGCTCGGTAGCGACAAGCTCCAGTCGTTCAAGTGTTGCCCCGGTCTCATCCAGCCGTGCAAGTGTAGCGCCCGGCTCGTCGAGTCGTTCCAGTGTGGTTCCCGGTTCGTCCAGCCGTTCAAGCGTTGCTCCCAGTTCGATTCCGGCGTCGTCCATACCGGCTTCCAGTCGAGCATCCAGTAGCGTCGCCAATAACGCAGGGCTGAGCTGTACTTACGTTGTCAGCAACTCCTGGGGTACGGGATTTACGGGTGTCATTCGCGTAACCAACACGGGCACCAGTGCTATATCCGGTTGGACGGCGACTTGGCAATATGCGGGCAGCAATCGCATTACCAGTTCATGGAATGCCAATCTGACCGGCAGCAATCCATACACTGCCACTAACGTCGGTTGGAATGGCAGCTTGGGGGCAGGACAAGTCGCTGAATTCGGCTTCCAGGGTAATACTAATGGCGGCAGCACAGAGACTCCAGCGGTCACTTGCCGTTAATCACTGCGATTTTTTCTGTTTAACAGTGATTGAATGTATCAACAGGAATCGCGAGATTCCTGTTGATTATTCTGATTAGCGTTTGAGGTGTTTTGTGAATCGACAACATTCCAATCGTCCTTTGCCTTTATGGTCAGCTTTAGTTGTATTGCCGATACTGATGTTCGCGGCTTATCTGCAATTTAATAAACCCTCGCACGATATTTCAGGCGTTATGCCTGAAAATCCAGCCGTAACCATTGTTCATCCAAAAGCTGTTGTGTCGGAAAATACCAAGCATCACGTTGTTCATAACGTATCCGAATCCCCTTCCTTAATACCCGCCGAGCCAGTTGGATTGGACCCGGAATCGGCGCGCGCTGCCGTGCACAAAGTAGAAAATGGCGTTTATGAGCGAGCCACTGCAATGTTTGAGCGGGAGCCGGTTGATGTGGCCTGGGCTGGTGTACACGAGCAGGCACTGCGCGACATGTTCTCGCAGCATCAAGGATTGCAACGGGTTAGCGTGAATAGCATCAGTTGCCATACCAGTATGTGCAGGATTGAAGTGTTCACTTCGCGCGATGCTGATGCCGATTTTTTTACCGCGATGTTTTACGATGGTCTCGCCAACTTCCGCGATGGCACCTTGAAAGCCGACGCGGCGATTGCCCGGCGCATGGAGCTGGGTATAACGTCTGTCTATGTCGCGCGCAAGGATCACACGCTCGGCTTCTACTAGCCGATCATGCCGATAAAATCTTCTGCGCATAAAACCGCATCATTCAACCTGTGTTATCTTTGTCTCCCCGGATGATGCAGCACTTGCTGCGCTATTTTCTGTTTATCCCCCATATTTTCCGGTCGATATTCGTCGATATTCATAGTGCAGTGAAAAGCAGGTTCAAGCATGGCCGAGTGGTTCGGTTTGAAAAAAGATACGCCAAAACCTGATTTAGGTTTTGAATTCAGTGTTGCCCGTTCGGCGCGGCGGCGCAGTATCAGTATCGAAATCCGGCAGGCGCAAGTGGTTATTCGAGCGCCTATCGGTGTCGCACAGTCAGTATTGATGGGATTCTTGCAGCAAAAAGCCGCTTGGGTCAGGGAAAAAATTAGCGAGCAACAACAAACGCTGGCGACCCGGCCTGAGCCGCGCAACTATACGCAGGGCAGCGAGATCCCTTTTATGGATGAGGCCCTGACATTAGTGCTCGGGCGCGGTCCGCGTGCGGCGATTGCACGTATCGACCAGCAATTACATGTCATTCTTTCGACTCGCGCGCGCATGAGCGATGAAGCGCAAATTCGCCAGTTGCTCAGTCGCTGGTATCAACAGCAGGCACTCAACATCCTCACCCGTAAAACAGCTGAGCTAACTCAAGCGATGGGATTGGTTTGCTCGCAGGTCAGCATTAAGGCCACCCGTTCAAAGTGGGGGCATTGCACCAACCGCGGTGCGATCCAATACAACTGGCAGATACTGCTAGCCCCGGAAGCCATAGTCGATTATCTTGTCGCCCACGAAGTCAGTCACCTGCGCCACCAAAATCACAGTGTCGATTTTTGGTCGCTGGTTGCCAGTATCTGTCCAACCTTCAAGGCAGATCGTGCCTGGCTCAAGTCTGAAGGCGCACACCTCTGTTTATAAACACCAAAGGCTTTTAGCATGAATGACATTATCGCTATCGATCCGCTCAGTGACGACCCTGCCGAAAATCTCGACCGTTTTATTGTGGAGGCCATGGAGTTGGGTTGTGTGTGGGGGCTTGAAGGGCCGGATGGTTGGGCGCTGAGTGCGTCTGAATCCCATGATGATGTCGATGTTATGCCTTTCTGGTCGCAGGAAAGTTTTGCGCAAGCGCATTGCCAGGACGACTGGAAAAGCTATAAAGCGGTGGCGGTTGACCTGCTTGAATTCCTTGAAGAGTGGCTGCCGGGTATGCATGAAGATGTATTGCTGGTCGGTGTTAACTGGAATGCCGAGCTGGAAGGTGAGGAGTTGGAGCCGCTGGATTTGCTGGAAGAATTTGAACTGGAAATGGGCGAGTAAGGTCTATCAATAAAAGCCGCTCTCTTTAAATTGGTTGTAGTCTTCGTCCTCATCGCCAAATAAATGCATATGCAAGATGTCGATTTCATGGTGCTTGGTGTATTCGTCGAGCATTTTTAAGCTGGCAAAACCCGGTGTCACGCTGTACCAGTATTGGGTGCTCTCATCATGGATCGCCAGCACAAATTCAAGCGGGCTGGGCACCATTTTTCGGGTGATATGACTGAAGATTTTGCGCTGTAGCTGCAACACTGAAAAATTAAAATCGGCGCACAGGCGCAGCAATTGCGGATACCGGGAGTCGCGCCGATCTTGAAAGCGAATATCCCGGCAGCCAAATAACTCGTCCGGATCGATTAGTGTTTTACTGGGCGGATTAAGCATAAAATAGAGTCAGATAAACATTTATAAAACTTGTAAGCTGACCATCAATGGTCGGGTAATGCCGGAAATTAAAAACACTATTTGAATTCCAGCAAGCCATACTCCCAATGAGATTTAAATAAAATACAGCCAGATTTTTGCAGATTCAATTATTCAGTCTATTTGTTTTACCGGGTTACTTATTTATCGAAATACTTATTGTACCCAAGGCATGTGCATATTGTAGCGAACTGGCTGTCCAAGGTTAAAGACAAATAGTCAGTAAAAAGAGCGCGGATTAGACCACATAGCAGTTAATGTGCAAGTGCTGTTATTCACATTTTTGTTTTTAAGGGAGATTACAATGGATATTATTTTTTGTGCACGGGAAATTTTGCATCGAATGTTAACAATACATTCTGCAATAAATATTAATCGGTTGGTTGTAAGTTTTTTTATAACCATATGTTTGGTTTTGTCCGGTTGTTCCAGTTTCCAACCAAAATTGGAACAGCCCAGGGTAAAAGTAGCCGGCTTACAATTGTTACCTGCACAAGGCCTAACCCAGCCGATAGAAGTTAATTTATTGATAGCCAATCCCAATGATCGCGATTTAACACTGCGCGGAATTTCCTACACTGTCGGTATCGAAAACTTTGATGTGCTAAGTGGCGTGAGCAATCAGTTGCCAACGCTCGCTGCTTATCAAGAGACGCCAGTAAAAGTGGTAGTCACGGCCAATGTGTTACAACTGGTGCGGTTGATTGAGCATTTCAGTCGTAATGGTGTGAAAGAAACGGTAAATTATAATTTTTCAGCCAAGCTGGATTTTAGCGCTTGGTTACCAACTTTACGTGTTAATGAAAAAGGTTCGATTCCATTGGCTGCTACAAAACGCTAATAATTAATCAGGGCTAAAAAACACGCGGTATTATTTTTGCTAATACTGCTGCTCTATGGTGACCTTTTTAGCGATTTATACCGACAAAAGTTAATCTGAATTTTGTATTTTCAGGATATTCAATGAGTGATGAAATAACCCTGCCCGAGGCCGATGAGCGTATAGCGCTCAAAGATTACACCGAGAAAGCCTATCTCGATTATTCCATGTATGTCATTCTCGATCGCGCACTGCCGCATATTGGTGATGGTCTCAAGCCAGTGCAGCGCCGCATTGTCTATGCGATGAGTGAATTGGGCTTAAAGGCCAGCGCGAAATATAAAAAATCTGCCCGTACTGTGGGTGATGTGATTGGTAAATTCCACCCGCACGGCGACTCGGCTTCCTACGAAGCCATGGTGCTAATGGCACAACCATTTTCCTATCGTTATACCCTGGTCGATGGTCAGGGAAACTGGGGTTCGCCTGACGATCCCAAATCTTTTGCCGCGATGCGTTACACCGAATCGCGCCTCACTAAATACAGCGAGGTTCTGCTGGAGGAATTGGGGCAGGGCACTGTCGACTGGCAGCCTAACTTCGATGGCACGCTTGAAGAACCGATAGTATTGCCTGCGCGCGTCCCCAACGTTTTATTAAACGGCACCACCGGTATTGCTGTGGGTATGGCGACCGATATTCCGCCGCATAACCTGCGTGAAGTGGTGAATGCTTGTGTGCATATGCTCGATAATCCGCAAGCTGGCGTGCAGGATTTATGTCAGTTTATTCAAGGACCGGATATGCCCACCGAGGCGGAAATTATTTCGCCGCGCGAAGATCTGATTAAAATGTACGAAACCGGGCGCGGCAGTGTGCGCATGCGCGCGGTCTGGCAAAAAGATGAAGACTCGGGTGATATCATTATTACCGCATTGCCGCATCAGGTCAGCGGTGCAAAAATCCTGGAGCAAATTGCCGCGCAAATGCAGGCAAAAAAATTGCCGATGGTTGCCGACCTGCGCGACGAATCCGATCACGAAAATCCTACACGTTTAGTTATCATTCCCCGCTCCAATCGTGTCGATATTGAACAGGTAATGCAGCATTTATTTGCCACTACCGAGTTGGAGCGTACCTATCGTGTCAACATGAACATGATCGGCATCGATGGTCGCCCGGCAGTGAAATCGCTCACCAAAATTTTGAGCGAATGGTTGAGCTTTAGAACGGTCACTACCCGTCGTCGTCTGCAATATCGATTGGAAAAAGTGGAGGAGCGGCTGCTGCGTTTGGCTGCATTGATGATTGTATTCCTCAATGTTGATGAAGTGATTCGCATTATTCGCGAAGAAGATAATCCCAAACCTGTCTTGATGAAGCGTTTCAATCTGGTTGAGATGCAAGCTGAATATATTCTTGAAACCAAATTGCGCCAATTGGCGCGCTTGGAAGAGATGAAAATTCTTGAAGAGAAAGCAGCGTTGGAAAAAGAGCGCGATGGCTTGCAAAAAATCCTTGATTCAGCAGTGAAATTAAAAAATCTGGTGCGCAAAGAGTTGATCCAAATTGCCGAAGCCTTTGGTGATGATCGACGCTCACCGATTGTTGCGCGTGCTGAGGCGCAAGCCTTGACTGAAACCGAGTTGTTAAGTGTTGATCCGATTACCGTGGTGATTTCCGACAAAGGCTGGATCCGCGCTGCCAAAGGTCACGATATAGATCCGGAAGGACTGAGTTACAAAGCGGGCGACAGTTTTAAATATGCATTGCGCGGCAAGAGCAATCAGCAGGTGATCCTGATCGACTCTACCGGGCGTAGCTACTCCTTGCCTGCGCATAATTTGCCGTCGGCGCGTGGCCAGGGCGAACCATTGAGCGGCCGTATCAGTCCACCCAACGGTGCAACCTTTGACGGTGCTTTGATGGGTACTGATCAGCAGCGCGTGCTGCTTGCCTCGGATGCAGGTTACGGTTTTATTGCCAAACTTGAGGATCTCACCAGTAAAAATAAAGCCGGTAAAGCGCTGTTAACTTTACCTGAAGGAGCGCTGGTTTTGCCGCCACAATTGCTTGATAATCCTGAGCAAGCGTTGCTCGCTGCAGTCAGTAACGATGGCCGCCTGTTGGTCTTCCCGGTTACCGAGTTACCGGAATTGGCAAGGGGCAAGGGTAACAAGATTATGAACATTCCATCTGCACTCGCAGCAGCACGTGAAGAGTTCGTGGTGTCGGTGAGTGTCATCAGCCCGGGACAATACTTAACACTTCACTCTGGCAAGCGCCACATCACGTTGAAGACCTCCGATCTGGAGCATTACAAAGGTGAGCGCGGTCGCCGTGGTAATAAACTGCCTCGCGGTTTCCAGAAGGTGGATAAAGCCGAAGTGACTGATAAGTAGCGCAATTAAGGGCGGGTGTCTGCCCCTGATTTTCGACCGGATTTGTACCCGATAAAACGCACAAGAATGCAACAACAATAACGCAGGAGTTTGCATGAGCTCAAAAGACAAGCGTCGCCATGTGCGCACTGCTTTTGCTTGCCGAATTAAAATCACTCACGATTCTGTTGGTGAGCTGCTGGTAAAAACTCGCGATATTTCTGACGGCGGTGTATTTGTGGTGTTAGAGCCCGAGCATATTCCTCCAATCGGAACAATGCTTAGGGGGCAGGTACAAGGTTTGATGGATGATGCCCCCGTGTTGCAAATGGAAGTTGTGCGCGTAGAGCCTGCGGGGGTCGGTTTGCGTTTTGTGCAAGATGAATGAGTTTGTCGCTTGCATTCTTTAGTGCGGTAATGTTTTATTTTTTCATTTGTTAAATAACATCGCTGCAAAGCGCTTCTTTTTTGGTGCTTTCAGAGTCTGCTGTTTCCGTAAAATACAAATAAGATTCACAGCATAGCTTTGAAAACTGAAGGGGTTTTTGTGTACAAGCTTATCTATAAAAGCCAATTTGTTGCGGGGTTTGATGAAGATCAGATCCTGGGTAACTTGGCGCAATTGCTCCAGTTAAAACCGAAAACTATCCGTTTGGTGTTTTTATCCGGACGCACCAGTGTTATCAAAATCCTTGAAACTGATACCGAAGCGGAGCAATGGTGTGCAGCGTTTTTGGACGCGGGCGTCTATCTGGATGTGGTCAATATTACTGCTCCCGACGTTGATAATATTGCGGACCAAATTGAATTGGAGTTGGAGCTGCACAGTCTGGAAGACGAATTGGATGAAGAGGAACCAGCGCGTCAGTTTTTGGTTAAAAAGGTAATTGTCAGTGAAGAAGCGACTGATATCGGTCCTTCCGCTGTAATATTACCTGTGCTTGAAAATGTTATCGTCAAACCAATAGCTGATCCTGAGATTAAATCACCTGAGCAAGAATTGCTTTCCAATAAAGCGCCAGTTGTACAAAAGCCGGCTGAGTCAGCGGTAAAGGATAAAAAAGAAACTGCATTAAAAGAGCAGGCAAAAGAAGAAAAAATAACAGAAAAATTGTCAAATAAAGCAGAAGCTCCGGTTGTTGCCGAGGTTTCTGTTGGGCAACCTATACTTTCAAATGATGATGGGGAAATTAATTCCGAAGTCGACATCAAAGTCGATTCTGTTGTTCAACCTGATGACGCTGATTCACCTGAACTGCAAACAGAGCCAAATGTTAAACCGGAGCCTGAGAGCGAATCAGTAGAAAGTAATAATGCCTCGTTAGAGCTGACAGAAAAAAATGACGAAAATGACATTCCGCCAGATGAAGAACATGTCGATGTTAATTGGCATAAGTCAACATTTTTATGGGGTATGTTGGTCATCGTTTTAGCGATAGCGCTTACTGCTTCTACTATTCTTTGGCTTAAACGTCCGTTGTGGACGGCGGCGAGTCTGCCACCTCACGCTGATAGGGTCGTTGCTGCGCTGGCTACTGAATCGCTATTTGCATTGGCATATGTTGATGTACTGCGCCTGCAACAATTGCCGGATGTATTGCAAAAAGACACTGGCCTGAAAAACCTGCCTGCACCCGATACGAATTTTTGGCGCAGTCTGGAACAATCCGGTGTCGATATTTCACAGCAATTAAAACAGGTCTGGATTGCGGGCTATCGCGCTAATGATCAAACCCGGTCGCTTTGGGTATTAAGTGGTAAATTTGATGCTGAACAAGTGCGCGCCTGGCTAAAAAAAAGTTATTCGATTGATGAAGATACGCCACAGCACATTGTATTTTCTGCAATAGATAAAAATACTTGCGAAAAACAATCGCCCATGATGGCTGTAGTTGAATCCGACCGGATTCTGGTCGGCCCGCCTGAACACGTTGCTGCATTTCGCGGGCGTATGGATGCTGCTGCTTCAGCGGGAATGGATTTGTCGGATTGGCAGCGCATCAGTGCTGGACAAATGCTCACATTGGCACTATTCAATCCTTCGCAATTTAATGAGTCCTCAGTTGCTACCGCATTTAATAAACTTGCAATAGATGCTGGTCCGGTAAAAGGTATTTATATCGGTCTGGCGCCACGGTTATTGCCTCCTGCATTAGAATTTTCCGCTGTGCTCGTCGGCGCTGAATCGCAATTTATTAATGCGATCAACAATACTATTTCACAAATGGTAACCAACGCAAAAACTACGATTGTAAAAGATTGGCCGGAAACATTACCGCTTTATGAGCGAATGAAATTAAACCAAACAGACCAACAATTGCGTGCAGCTGTTTTATTTGATGAGCAGGTGCAAAAACAGTTGCATATATGGGGGCAATCGCTATTTGCCCAAACATTTCCTATCAATACCAGTGCGCCTGCTGCTACGCAGGAGCGGGAGCGCATCGACGAAAAGCCACGCGCTTTTAATGATTTGGCATCAACCCAAATCCCGGAGTTCGCACAAAACAAACATTTAAATAATTCCTTTACCGCGCAAGCGGCAACTGGCCCGTTTGGGGTGGGAATTAGTAGCATCGAGGCAACGGTGCAGGGCATTGCTATCAACCTTGATGTAAACGCATTTAACTTGCCTAATCTCGGTAGGGAGGCCAATGCCATTCAATTGCGAATTACCGATATTGTTGATCATCAGGATCAATCGCTGATCGGCAATACTCCATGTGCTTCAAATGGCATACGTGAGGCTACCAATGTAAATGTTATTTATGAAGGTTCTTTTTTTGATCAGGGGCAAGCCCAAAGCTATCTCGGAATTCAGGGGACCAAAAAAATCCTGCTTCCGGAAAATATAAATCTTTCCAATGTGGGCGCAATTAAAGGTGAGATTGAATATCGCCTGCCAACAAACGTTGAGCGTTTGATAGTAAATGCGCCGCTGGCGGGGAAATTAATTAACAGTAATGGATTGCAACTGCGCTTTTTTTCTGCGGGAGCTAGCAGCCTGTATTTACAACAAGAAGGCAATGTTGATGCGCTGGTACAAGTAAATGCGCTTAATGCCGATTCTAAAGTCCTTGCCACAATTAATACCCAGCGCGGGGAGAATTTTTTAAGCTCGGGATCGACCAGCAAGATTGATGTGCAGGGCAATGTGGCTGCCGCAGAAATAATTGTTGCCAGTAAATTGGAAAAACACATTTATGCATTTAGTTTTGGCAGAATCCAGCCGCCGGAAAAAATATTTGCACTGGAAAAGCCCGTGCCTGAATTGCTAAGTGCTGAAAAATTAAAGCTTTTGAAGCAGGACCCGCCTCCATCGGATGTAAAATATCCCTACCAAACACCACAGCAAACCACAGTGGCAGGGCCTGCATTGATTGCCGTAAACCAACTGAATATCTTTGAGCAAAAGTTGCTGCTGGTTGCAGACATATATTTACGCAACCAGCATCCGTTGACCCGTCAGCTGAGTGCGGTGCGCTTGGTTATTACTGAAGTGGAAGATGCTGCGGGTAATCTGCATCCGGTTAATATTCAGGTACCAGTATCCCTTGAGCACCAAGGTGGCTCATGGGGCGAAGACGGGTATCGCCCTGATCCTGCCCAGCCCTGGTTGCGTGGGCAATTGGAGCTGCGCGAGCAAGACTTAGGCGTGAGCGATACGGTAGCTCTCTGGGGGAGATTGGTATTTTTAGCACCGGGCGAACCCATTGCTATTCCAATACCTTTCCAATTCGGAATGGAGTGGAACGGTTCCGGATCATCATTAAAATTGGCGCGTTGGGAAGCCGGCCGCTTGCTATTTGATATTCACGGCAGCTTTTCTGAATTAATGGCGATTACTGCATTGGATGATAATGGTGCGGTGATAAGCCAGGCGGCCGAATTACGCAGTAATCATGGCGTTAGCCAGGTTGAGTTACCAGTGAAACAACGCCCCGCATCGATTGAGTTCAGTATTGCGCGTGACCAGCAGACTGCGGAGTTTCCTTTTGAGATCCGCGCAGTGCAGTAAGTGTGTTGCACCTTTAATTCGCTAGCAGGAATGTGTAAAAAACAGCGGCAATAGCCGCTGTTTTTTTATCGATAGCTTGTGTTGATATCATTATCGATTGATGGTGATGCTGATTGTGTCTCTAAGTTCTGTTCCGTCGCTGCCAGTGGCAGTACCACCGCTGGATGTTTTGATGCGAGCGCTGATGGTGAGCGTTAAACTCTGCACAAGGCTAAGGTTTTCACCAACTGTTAATTTACCGGTAGCGGTATCGATGCTGATGTTGCTGGTGTCGTATTCTGATGAAGGATTATCAATCGCCCATGCAACATCGTTGGAGGTATAAATTTCAGAACCCACCGTTGAATCGGCATAGGTGACTTTAATGCGCGGTGTGATCGAATTGCCAATGGAAACCGACAAGCTCTCTGTCGCTGTTTCGGAGTTCGCACTCACGATCTCAATGGTTTTTATTTCCGGTTTCAGGATTTTTACAGTGAGTGTCTGGACTGTATCATCACAAGTTGCCGTCAAGGTCACATCGGTACCACTTTGACTACCGCTTACAGCAGTAATTAATCCGCTAGCGGCGTTGACGGTGAGTGCGCTGGCGTTGCTGCTGACCAGCGAAGCGTTCGGCGTAATAGCTGCAGTGGTGCCATCTTGGTATTCAGCAGTAACAGCAACTGTTGCGGTTTGTCCTTGGCGCATACTGAGATCTTTATTCGATGCCAGTGTAAGTTTGGTCAATGTTTTGGAAATGGAGAATGGCAATTCGTTTGATGGAACTGTCTTATCATCATTGTCTTTTCCTGTCGCAATAATTTTAATTTCGCCACTTTTCCTGGTGCTCAACTCAGGTTTGGTCGCATCGGCAAAACTTGCCAATCCCGCGCTTGTAGCATCTACAGTCCATGTCAGCGGATACTCATAATCCTTGCCATCGTTGAACGTTGCTTTTGCAATGAACCGGGTGTTTTTGCAGACATCAACAAAACCGGTTGCATGGCTAATGGTAATGCCAGTCAAATTGGCATCCGACAAGGTAATCAATTGTTCTTTTACTATGCCCGCATAGGCGGCGGTCAAGGTTAAGCTGCTGCCGGTTTTTCCTGCCGCAGTGAATAAACCATTTTTGACCGAGCCGAGGGTTTTATCACTGAGCGTCCAGGTGGCTTTGTTGTTCAGGTTGATTTCTTTGCCGTCCTTATCTTTACCAATCAAATTGAATTGATAAGAGCCTTTGATATGGACGTAGCCATCGTTAGCGGCGATAGCAGTTTCGATCACGCCATTTTTGCCCGCATCAACGGTTTGCGAGAGCCCTGCGCTATCGCCGTCACCACCGCCGCAACCAGTAAGGCCGAGTACACCAGCGCTCAACAGTAGTGCGAATGAATAATGAATTCCTTTAGAACGCATAAGTAACTCCCAGGCCGAGGCCATCGACACGTAAATTGTCGTCTTTGTAGTAGCGAATGTAATCGAGAGTCCAATAGAAAGGTTTGCCGGTGACTACCTGGTCTTTCAGTGTGATTCCGTAGCTAAAACCGGAGAATGTATCTTTATTTTGCGCGCTGAGATTGGGCACAACAGTTTCAATTTCGGTCGATGCATAGCCCAGCAAAATACTGACTTTTAAATCTTCCGGTCCGGTTTCGGGATTGCTGAGGGTTATATAGACGCCGGTTTGTTGGGAAACTTCCAATGTCACGTTGGCTGCTTTGTCATCATTGATCGGTCCGGCCACCATACCCTGGATGCCTATTCCATCGAGTAAGCCATCGGTAAATTCAGCACCGGCGGTAAGTTGGAATAATGACGGCGAAAAACTTTCGCCTCCGGTTTTGATTTTGGTATAGACCGCTTGCCCCGATACATTAAAGACCAGCGGAGCTTCTGCTTCTGTCTGTGCTTGCGCACCCAGGCTGGTGATGCCGCCTAACGCGCTGATAAGTAGTGCCAATCGTTTAAACATAAAAATTCCTTGCTACGTTGGTTTTTATCGTGATTGTTAACTGCTTTACCCATTATTCCAGATTGTTAGTGCATATAACGGTGCGTAATTCATGAATATAGATGCTGCCGCGGCCGGAATACTTACCCAATTCAGCCACCATGCCGTAAGTGACTCCTCAACATTGTTAAAGTTCTTAACTTCGTGTTATAGCGCAGCCCGCCTGATAGCACCAATGGCTGCGTCTCCCCGGCAAAGCGCGAGCTACCCCCAACGCGCTAAGGTTGCCAAAGGGAAAGCGGCCAGTAAAATCCCCGGGCAGCCACTGTAATATGTTTTTGTGCATAAAGCGGGTACAAAAAATAAACAGAAAAAATAAATGTGGTAGTGGAGCCGGAGTTTTAATACAAAGATTTAGTTTATAAATCGAGTCGCTTGCGTAAATCTTCCATGCGCTTGGCGTTTTCTTCCTTGCTGAGCGGTGTTTCGATTGTTTCGGGTAATGCCGGAACATTAGGTGCGGGCAGTACCGCGCCGTTCATCACTCGCTCGCACAATTTCAAATAGTGACGCTCGAAAATCGGGAATGCAGTCTTCTCAGGATTGGTGGTGAGAAAATACCAATCGCTCGCACAACCGGCGTGATACACCGCCGGATGGCTCCAGTTGTATGCTGCTTTGGGGCTGGGGGCGCGGCAGGCCTCCACATATGCCTGATGGGCATCGACCAAACCGAGTTTGCCGGGATCGCCCTGACAGGCGCGAATCATACGGTGCAGTGTGGGTAAATATTCTGACTCTTCAATAACAGTGCGCGCGCCACGCAGAATCGTTTCCGGCGCAAATTGCGCGAGCGAATTCAACCACAAGCGTTTGGCTTGATTGAGCAGCTCCGTATCTTTAAAACCCGCGTAATACTGGTTGTGATAATTGATACGGAAGAGCGCAAATACCTGGTTGATTGCATCGATATGGCCATCGCCCGGCGCAGGGTGCTCTTGCTCTGCGCGTTGCTGGTGATCAGCTTGCCCAACTGCGGTCGTTGAGCTGTTCTGCGAGGCTGCTATCTCTTGTGCGACTTGATGAATGAGGGAGTTGCTGTCCTGCATGCTGATTAACCTGCTGCGAATTGACGGTTGTTAATGCGTGTTGTTTGGCCCAGTGATATTTCACATGCTGCAAAAATTTGGTGTTCCAACTGGCGTAAACCTGGTTGCTGTCGCGCCAGAATAAAACGAATTCGGTTACTTGTTGTTGCGCAAATTTCAAATCGATATTTGCCAGTTTCAAAACGTCGTAGACATCTTTACTGGGGTTCCAGTTCTCCGGGATGCGTTTGGGCTCGGTGTCGTGTTCCAATGCCGAGCTGTAACGCATCCACTGGCGTTTTACATGTTGGATAAATTTGCTGTTCCAGGTGCGACCTACCTCGCCGCGCTCTTGCCAATACACTACAAATTCCGGAATTGAATCTTCCACAAACGCGAGGCTGATGCTGGCGTGCTTGACCAATACTTCAAGTGCATCTTTGCTTGGGCGCCACTGGCTGTGCATGGCGGTTTCCAAATCGCGCTTGAGGAATTCCGTATCCCGGTCGCGCACTTGTCGCTCCTGGTCTTCACGTTGTTGTCGCGCGATTTGGGTTTCGTAAGTGCGCCATTTATGCAGCACATCTTTTAAAAACTTTGCGCCCCATGAATGGTTGGTTTCACCGCGCTCGCGCCAGTAAGTCACAAACTCCGGCACTTGTTGGCGAACGAATTCGGCGGGGATGTTGTACTGGGCGATCTGCCGCAACAATTCCTGATCTGGCTGCCAATAGGGTGCAATCAAGGTGGCGCCGGTATTGATCGTCGGCAGCATTGGGGTTAACAGGGATAGCGGGTCGCTATCGGTTTTACCGGCTTCATCAAATGCAAGCGTCAGGCGATGGCTTTCCACATAGGGCGCGGAAGTCAGCAGGATAATGCCTTTGTCGCGGAGGTTGCGGCTAATGCGCTGCACATCATAATCAGTCCAGAACGGCATGGCGCGGGCAATTTGGCTCTCCTCCAAATCCAGCCACTCGCGGCCATTGGCGGGCGTGAGCGGCAAATAGGCCGCCATATCGCCCAAAATCGACAACATACACGCCTCTTCCAGCCCGATAGTGGCGGCGAGGGAAGGCGAAATCAGCAGCGGGCGTTCGGGAATCAGCGATGAACTCATGGCTCTCGGGTCACAATTGGCCATACATAGGCAAAGGTGGGAATTGTAGGCGGATAGGGTAGTAGATGCCAGCGTTGCCGTGTCCGTCAGTCATTCAGGGTATCGCCGAAATCCGGATAATATTCCGCGCGCAGGATTTCAATCTACTCAATCGGAATGATATTGAGACCTACCCAAATCCACCTGGATCCAATTTGCATATGCGGAGGCGCGTATTTCGTTAATAGAGTAGGTTAGGAGCATGTAGAAATGCAGATGTGGAAGCACGCCCCATTGCTCTGATCCATATCAAGCAGGATTTCCCCGCCGAGTTTTTGGGTCGCCAGGTTGTAGACGATTGAAAGTCCCAGGCCGGAGCCGCCGGTGCGGCGAGCAGTGGTGAAGAAGGGTTCGAAAATTTTGGGGCGTATATCGTCGGCGATGCCGCAGCCGTTGTCGCGGTAGTGGATGATAATTTTTTCTGGCGTTGCGATAAGTTGCAGGCGGATTTTTTTGTCAGTGGTTTGTTTAAAGGCGTGGTGAATGGAGTTGGTGATCAAGTTGGTAATGATTTGCGCTATGGCACCGGGATAGCTGTTGATGGTAATGGCAGCGCCGGGTTCGAGTGCGCAATCGATCTGGTTTTTTTTCAGCAGCGGCTGCAAACTTTTTAAGGTCAGGTCAATACAGGCGCGCAATTCAAATTGTTCCTCTTCATTGGCTGTGTGGATAGCACCGGATAATTTAAAATTTTGTACCAGTGTTGCGGCGCGGTTGAGGTTGCTATTTATCAAATCCAAACCGTCATCCAATTCAGTCAGGAATTGCGCAAATTCATTTTCATCGAGGCTGCCATCCTGATAGCGTTTTTTAATCCGACTCAATTCGCTGACGCAATGGCTTGAAGAGGTAACCGAGATGCCGAGCGGCGTGTTGATTTCATGTGCGAGTCCCGATACCAAACGACCGAGTGAGGCGAGTTTTTCGCTCTCGATTAATTTAGCCTGGGTGTGATTTAAATTGCGTAGTGCATCTTGCAGGATGTTGGTACGGTCATTAATTTTTTGTTCGAGTTGCTCGTTAACCTCTTTTAATTGCCGCTCGTAATCATTGCGTTGTGCTGCGCTGATGGCGCGGCCATAGGTATCGGCGAGTGCGCTGACAAAAGCAACCTCTTCGTTAGTCCATCGGCGCATATCCCCCTGGTGTTCACAGCAGATAATCCCCAGCATTTGGCCGCGATGGCGAATTGGTGCATCGAGCATGGAGGTTATGCCATAAGGGATTAAATAGCGGGTGCGGAATTCTGCGGTGCTTTCATCTTCATGGGCATTGTTGGCGACTACCGCCCGCTCGGTATCCAGGCTGGCAAAATAATTCGGGAAATCCGCGCGTGCTAACTGTAAGTCGCTATCGACAATACAATTGTCGCCATCAATCAACATTTTTCCTCGAATAGCCGTTTTATCCTCGGTGAGTAACCAAATACCTGCGCGATTAATATTTAAACCGTGGATGGCAGCGGTCAGGATTAGCAGCCCCGCTGTTTGTAAGTCGCCCTCGTCGATCATGGCGGATTTGGAAACGTCGAGCAAAATATCGTAAAGCGTTCTGGGCATAATAGATGGCTTTATTCATGGATCGTTTATTAAGTGAGAATTAAATACATTATTTAGTGCTACATATGATCGGGCAGGTTGCTGCGTATTTCCCTGAAACTTTCAAACAGTGCAAGTGCAGCATCCACCATCGCGGGATCAAATTGTTTGCCGCTGCGCTCGCGGATGTATTGGATAATATCGTTCTCCTGCCAGGGCTTTTTATAAGCGCGCTCGGAGCCCAATGCATCAATTACATCAATGATGGCGACTATGCGGCCCTCCAGTGGGATATCTTCACCTTTTAAGGCATTGGGGTAGCCATTGCCATCCCAATGTTCATGATGGCTCAGTGCAATGCGTGCGCCCATTTTGGCGATGGTGCGGGTGGAGTCTTTTAATAAATCGTAACCAATTTGTGCATGGGTTTTCATTATCTCCCATTCATCGGCATCCAATTTTCCCGGTTTGTGCAAAATGGTTTCAGGAATGCCAATTTTGCCAATGTCATGCAGTGGCGATGCGTGTCGGAGTATCTCGGCGTATTCGCTACTTTGCCCGAGCTTGAGCGCCATCAATTCACACATCAAGGCAACGCGACGCACGTGGGAGCCGGTCTCTTTGGAACGTTGCTCAATTGCATCGCCCAATACCAGCAGTAATTCAATTTGTGTTTCTTGTATATGTTCGCGGCTGTGCAGGTTTTGAAAAATCAACGTGATGTTTGCCGCAAATAATTTCAGGATTTCATCTTGTAGTGAATTGTGCTCTTCGTGAAAGCGGGTGTAGAGCACGCTCCGGGTATTTTCGCTGGTGTGGTAATAGCCGATAAATACATCATCAGTCACGGTGGATTGTTTATTTTTCAGCGTATCGATAATTGCACTTTTCACTTCAGCCGGCAGTATGTCGGTATCCCACTCGGTATTGAGTTTGACTTCATCGCCGGTAGCCGCAAGCAGGATTAATTCGGTATCGCCAAATAAATCTACATGTTGGCTGACCAGATACATCTCCGCCGTTTTGATATTGAGCAATTGCACCGTATGGTTGAGGATAGCGTTGCCAAATTGATGCAGGGTTTGGCTGCGCAGAACCGAGTCAGATGCAGCGATCACTTTTTGCATCCCACGCTTGCTGGTTTCAATGGTGATGATGTCGCGGTAGGAGCGGATGGAAGAGTAGACGCAGGTTTTTAATTTAGTGTCGGTTAATTCGGTTTTACTTTTGTAGTCATTGATATCGTAAGTGCGGATAATGGTTTCTTCCGGCGCGGTGCCTGGCTGTCCGGTGCGCAATACAATGCGGGTTGCGTGGTTTTCCAATTGGTTGCGGATGTGGTGGATTAAATTCAAACCGGCATCGTCGCTCTCCATAATCACATCAACAAACGCCAGGGCGATATCAGGATGATCCTGAAATAAACGCAGCCCTTCTTCTGCGCTGTAGGCATTGAGAAAGGTGATTGGCTGGTCATCCACCTGAGTGTTTTTCAAAACCAACTGTGTAACCGCATGCACCTGTTCTTCGTCATCGATAATCGCGACTTTCCAGGGCTTGATGCGCGCCGGTTTAATAGATGTTAATGGAGTGGCAGGTTTGAGGAATTTCATCGTGGTCCATACCTATTTTGTAAAGAGTATAGGCGCTTTAGGAAACCCGGCAGCGACTTCTTTAGACCTTTTTGCTAACTCGCTTGCAAGATCGGAATGGTTTGGCAATAAATCGAAAAATCATCCTGTTACAGATTGATACAGACGTATTCGCACTGTTACACCCATGCTGGCAAGCTATTGCTAGGCTGTGCACTTTATTTACCTGTCACTCACAGGCGCCCGGCCTAAAAGGAAACTGCCATGCGTATCCCACTGCTTACTTCCCCCGGTTTATTCGTCCCCGGATTATTCCTCGCACTGCTCTCGTTATCTGCTATCGCCAATGACGCCACGCCAGCCAAACCGGTCGTGGAAGAGGTCATGGTGTTGGGGCGTAAGAGCGACTACTCGGTGATTACCGAAAACGCGCAAAAAATTATTGATGTTCCCGGCTCATTGGGCGATCCGCTAATGGCGGTATTCAGCTTGCCGGGGGTGATTGGCGAAGGCGATAGCGGCGGTGCACCGGCGGTGCGCGGTTCATCGCCCAGCGATAATCGCTATCTTGTTGATGGTGCGCCTGCCGCTTACGTATTCCATGCGTTTTCCACGTCGATCTTTAATGAAAATATTATCCAGGATTTTGAATTATTTTCTGCCGGATTTGGGCCGCGCTACAGTAATGCTATCGGCGGTATTTTTGATATCAAATTGCGCGATCCCAAAGCGCAGGATTTAACAACCAGGGTGGATATTTCCATCCTGCGGGCGGGAGTATTTGTCGAGGGTGCGGTCAGTGAAAACTCCGCCTTTTATTTGTCGGGGCGCGGCAGTTTACTGCAATACTTTTTTGATACCGACGAAGCCGAACAAGAAGACGGTATTAAAGTGCAGGATGCCCCCGAAGATACTGACTACCAATTTAAATACCAGTATCGCATTGGCGACAACCACAAACTTACCCTGAGCGCCAATGGCGCGACTGACCTGGCGGCGGCGGAGTTTACCGAACTCTCAACCGAAGTGATGGAGGAACCTGATTTTGCCGGTGATGCCAAAATTAAAAATGTGTTTAATAGCCAAAGCCTGCGCTGGCAATTTGTGGCGGGCGCCGGCAGCGAGTTGGATCTGCAAATCGGCCATTATCAAAAAAATGATGATACCTTCTGGGGGAGCGATAAATATTTCTTTGATATGACCGCAGAAGATATTTACGCCGTAATGAATTACTCAACCCTATTGGGCGATTCCCATTTCATTTCAATGGGAGGGGAAGGCCATAGAACGCAATACAGTTACGACGCCCGCTTTATTAATTATGTGTGTACCGAGTTTGATCCGGACTGCGAATTGCGTCGCGGTGAATTGGTAGCGGCAAATGATCACGTCACCATTCGCGAGTATTCAACCTATTTAAATGATCACTGGGCAATTACCGATGCACTGGCGCTGGATATAGGAGCACAAGTCCATTACAACGATTTTACCGGCGAAACATTCACCCATCCGCGTATGGCAATTGCGTGGGAATTTATCGATAACTGGTTACTCAATACATCGGCCGGCTCTTACAATCGTTTACCGGACATCGATAAAACCTTTCCGCAAATTGGCAATACTGAATTGAAATCACCGACATCCAATCATTACACCCTGGGCATCAAACAAGAGCTGGCAAATGAATGGAGCTGGTCGGTTACTGCCTATTATAAAACCATGGGCGATTTACCGCTCGCTGGCAGCAGCAATGATGATAGCCAACCGCTGTATACCAACAATGTGGAAGGCGAGGCTTATGGTGTGGATTTATTGATTAACAAAGGTTTAACTGACCGTTGGTACAGCTGGTTGGCGATCAGTGCATCGCGCAGCACGCGCACCAATCAGTTCACTGAGATTAAACAGGATTATTACCTGGATACACCGTTGGTGGTGAATTGGGTAGTGAATTATCAATTGAGCGAGAAGTGGGATGTAGGCACTCGTTTAACCTTGCAATCAGGTCGCGCGATTACGCCTATTATTGGCGTCCAACCCAATCCTTATTTTGAAAACCGTATTTTGCCGGTGTACGGCGAACCCTATTCGGAAAACCTGCCCATGTATGCGCGCCTCGATTTGCGCTTCAAACGGGAAATGACACTTTGGGGTTACCCCGGCACTTACAATATTGATATTCTCAACGCCCTTAATCGACGCAACGTTACCGACCGCAAACTCGATTACAAACGCACCCGATCGCTTCAGGATTTTAAATTGGAAGATGAGGTTGGTTTGGGTGTTATTCCTGCGGTGGGTATGTCGCTTATTTTTTAAATAACAATTTTTACGTTACAGGTTTTTTGGTTATGCCCTATTTTTTGCGTTCATTAGTGGTTGCCTGCCTCTGCTTCCCTTTGGTGTGTGTCGCCGGCGATCTGTCTATTGATGTGCGCAAAGGTGCGTCTGGCCCCGACTCGGGCAATGGCGGTTATCTGGAGATTGGTGGTGGTCTTATGACCTATACCAGTCCGATCTATGGTGAACCGGAAGGCAATGAGAAAGGTGAAATTCACACAGAAGTATTTGTGGATGTCAGTGCGCGTTATCAATATAACGGCTGGTTTTTTGAAGCCTTCTCCCAAAGCCTGCAGGAATTTACGCTGGGATATAATTTCTATAACGGTGATAGCTGGGCTGTGGATGTGGTGGGATTATCCGATCACGATGAAATGGATGAAGATATCAGTAAGGATTATCGTGGCTTGAACCGCCGCCGGTTTGATTTTTTAGTAGGGCCGCGCGGCACTGCTTATCTGGATAATTACATCGTACAAGTGCATGCATTGAAAGATATTTTGAGCACCCACGAAGGCGAATTGTATTCGGTGAAATTGGCGCGCCACTGGCAACATCGCAATTGGAATTACCACGCGATTCTGGGCGCGACTTATCGCACGCAAGACGTAACGGATTATTACTATTCAATTGAAGCGGAGGAGGTATCGGATAAATTTTCAGAGTTTAATGCGCCGGGTGGCATGTCATATGTTTTCGAAATCGGTGCAACTTATCCGATCAGTGAAAGCTGGGTGTTTCGCGGCTTTATTCGGCGCATCCAATTGGAATCCGATGTCGCTCGCAGTCCATTAATATTGGATGATCACAGCGAGATGATCGCCACCGCCATCAGCTATGTGTTTTAGTGATGGAGATGCAAATGGATTATTGTGCAGTTCGCCCACAGCAACGACTAAGGCGATTATGGTTTATGGCCTTGTTGTTGGTAGCAAGTGGTGTAAGTGCGGAGGATGCAAGCTCAGGCGAAGCGAAAGCACCTGCTGCCAATTTATTGCAATCCAAACCTAATCGTTGTGTCGCGCTCCATCAAGGACAGGTGTGTTACCAGAATGTGCAGTTGTTATGGCGTGCAGAAAGATCGGATGATTATTGTATCTACCAACAATTGGCAGATGCTCCGCTGCACTGTTGGCAAGGCGCAGTGGAGGGCGAATATTTTTATGCATTTGCAAGCGAGATTCCCGTGCAATTGCAATTGATCAATAGCCGCACCAAAGTGCGTGTTGCGGAAACGACAATCGAAGTGGCCTGGGTATATAAATCCAGCAGCCGTCGTAAAACCCATTGGCGAATTTTTTAATGGTATGGTGATGAATCCGGAAACACAGCAATACAACAATCGCCCCGTCAGCATTTTATTGGTGGAAGATGACGTGTCCCTGGCTGAGTGGATACTGCAATATTTGCGCGGCCACAATTACCAATTGAACCATATTGATCGCGGTGACCAGGTACTCACAAGTGTTAAACAACAACCACCGGAATTAATAATCCTGGATGTCATGTTGCCCTACAAAAATGGTTTTGATTTGTGTCGCGAATTGCGCACCTTTTATTCCGGCCCTATTTTAATGCTCACTGCCTGTGGTGAAGAAGCGGATGAAATCCTCGGCTTGGAATTAGGTGCAAATGATTATCTAAATAAACCTGTGCGCCCGCGCGTGTTACTTGCACGTATTAAAGCATTGTTGCGGCGCGAACCTGTCGAGCCAAATCCGCAAGAGGGCCAATTGCGCTTTGGTCAATTAAAAATCCTGCGCGATGCCAAAACCGTTTTTTATCGCGATGAAGTCGTGCCCATTACTGCCAATGAATTTGATGTGCTCTGGTTGTTGGCAAGTAACGCCGGGCAAGTGATTCGCCGGGAAGAATTGGTCAACCAATTGCGCGGCATAGAATATGACGGCTTTGATCGTTCGATTGATATCCGCATTTCGCGCTTGCGCAAAAAATTACTCGACAATACCGAGCAGCCGTACCGTATCAAAACTGTGTGGTCCAAAGGCTATTTGTTTTCACCTGAAGCTTGGGAATAATGGTGCAGCGTCTAACCCTTTCGTTATTGCTTGTTGTTATTACTGCTGTAGTCGGGTTCGGCTGGGGAATTGATCGCTGGTATAGCGCGCAATTTGTTGATATGGAAGACCCGGCGGTCAGCGCATACAAAATGCTCGGGCGCGAAGTAGCGGAACTGATTGATATCGGTGCGCCATATCATTACTGGTTGACAGAATCGCAATTGCAACCGCAGCTCACAGCCTATGTCGATTTTCCATTACCTGATGATGTGAAAAATAATTTTGAAACCGGCGCGCCGTTGCTGCTTGAATCAGGTGATCAGCTTACGCTGCATTTTTATCTTGCACGGCAGCAACAGGTTTTGTCACTCACCTTACCGGACGAATTGCGGCAAGACACCGACAGTGCATTACGCTGGCTGTTAACTCTGCTGTTTTACGGCGGTGTGATTGTGATGGTGTTGATCTGGTTGTATCCATTATTGCGTCGCCTCGCACTGTTGCGCAAAACCGCGCAAGCATTTGGCGCGGGCGATTTGCAGGTGCGTATCGCGGCCGATAGACGCTCTTACATCCATACCATCGAACAAGATTTTAATCGCATGGCGCAGCGCATTGAGCAATTGATTGCCGACAATAAATTATTGTCGCGCGGCTTATCACATGATTTGCGTACGCCGTTGGCACGGTTGCGTTTTGGGTTGGATGTGTTGGAAGAGGCAAATTTAACCGCGGAGCAACAACAAAACCTGGCGCATTTGAATCGCGATTTGATTGCGATGGAATCGCTGGTAGAAGCGCTACTGAATTACGCGCGGCTGGAGCAGGCCGTCATTGTGTTCTCGCCACAGTCGATTCAGCTCGCGGCTTTTGTACACCGGCTGCGCGATGATTTTTATCGCGGCCAGGTGGAGTTGTTTGTTGCCACCTCAGGGCAAAATCAAATCGTACAGGCCGACCCGGAATACCTTTCAATGTTGCTGCACAATTTACTGCAGAACGCGTTGCGTTACGGTGGTGGTGCAGTGCAAATCGGTATGCAATTGGTGGATGGGCATTTGCATCTGCAAATAGAAGATGATGGCCCCGGTATTCCACCGGCTGAGCGCGCCCGTGTGTTGCAACCATTTTATCGCGGCGAGGGCGGCAACCAGGCAACCAGTTATTCCCGCGGTCATGGTTTGGGCTTGGCCATCGTTGAGCGTATTGCCCAGTGGCACCATCTTGGTCTGCGGTTGGATGAGTCGGAACGCTTGGGTGGTTTGCGAGTAAGCCTTATATGGCCAGCTGTCGACTGAGAAAATCGGCAATAAGTAAGAGTGTCGACCTCTTTTACATTTTTTTGATTTAGGTGCCACATAGTGTGATGTAAGTCGCTGTTTTCTATCGATCTTCCCAAAATGGTGCAAAAATTGCTGAATTAGACGTCGCCGTAATGGCCACTACTTATTAAAATTAATTCTCTTACACAAAAATACTATAAATACGGCATGAGACCTGACAATCAACTAAAAAAGGTATTCATGTGATTAAACAATTCCTCAAATCAGTGACATTGGCATGCGCTCTTGCATCCAGCGCTGTGTTTGCATTGCCCGTGGACTTGGGTAATGCAAGCAACTACACCTTGCTCGCGACTGGCACGTCGGTCTGGTACGGCCAGCCTATGTACGGCAATCTTGAATTGGGTTCTGCTGCAGAAATTTATGGCAATGTGGGTGTACGCAATAACCTCAACATGGCTCACGATGCAGTTATCCATGGTGATGCGGATTTCGGTTCGCTGACCCAAAATCCTGGTGCTGATATTGATGGCGCTGCCACAGTGCAAGCCTCTGCATTTTGGGATGCACTCTACGCTGATGTAAAAAGCGCATCGCAAGCGGCGAAAGCGTTGGGTGGAGTTAGTGCCGGCTATATCAACAGCACCCAAACCTTTAATCGCCAAGGCGATGTATCGGTGTTTAACATCACCGGTTTAAATTTAAGCGCGGGCAATAGCCTTACCTTGAAAGGTTCACTGGACGATGTATTTATCATCAACGTGGACTACTACGGTTTTGTATTGGGCGGTGGTGCAGCGATTATTCTCGATGGTATTTCTGCGGATAATGTACTGTTTAATATGCATGGTGTTTTGAATGCAGGTCATGTGAATGTTGCGGCCGGTACCATGCAAGGTACTTACATTGCTCCCGATGCTTACATGCAGCTGGGTGATGGTTTGAATCTGAATGGCGTTCGCTTTTTGAGTGCAGGTATTTCCGGTAATTTGCAAACCGTTTATGGAATAACCCCTCCGAAAGTCAATGTACCTGAGCCATCGGCATTATTTTTGATCGGCCTTGGTTTGATTGGTTTAGGATTTGCGCGTTGTCGAGTAAATTAATTTTTAGTCGATAAAAAAAGCTCCGGCTATTCACAGTAGCCGGAGCTTTTTTTATTGAGTATCCAATCTGTACTGATGTGAAATTTTAAAATCTAATGCCGCCACTCAATGCAAAACCCTCGGTGTCATTTGAGCCACTGATGTACGCGAGGTTGAAAGCACCAACGCCTATACCCAGGGAGTAGGTATCTTCCTGAGTATTTTTCTGGTCGCGTGCAAGACCGGCGCGCAGCCGCACCCAATCCCATGCGTTATATTCAATCCCAGCACGCAACATCTGCGTATCGCCCGGTAGACCGATTGCCGGCACCGCATTTAAATCCAGTGCGAACTCCGCTTTCAAGTTACCTTTTGCGTAACCAACAGAACTGGTGAACTGGCGCTCAATTGAAATAGTTTCATCAGGATCAATGGTTTTGTAATGTTTGTTTTGCAAATTATTCGCCACAAAACCGTAACGTAGATCACCTGTGATGTAAGTTAAACCAAGATCGTAATTACTGGCTTTTTCTTTAACGGTGTAATCGTCGGAATCGAAATCATCTTCATCAAAATCGGCAACGTTTTCGGTGTAGACAATACTTTCCACTTCAACTTTTTTGGGTTTGAAACCTACTAAAAGATGACTGCCATTTTCCAGCTTGAAGGCTTTGGAAAATGAAATTCCCATATCGGTTGCCACTGCACCCTTAGCAGTGATGGTTGATTCCAAATCGGCCTCCAAATCAGATGGATTAAGATTTTGCGCCAGATAGCGGTCGATCAGTGCCAGATCAGAATCGGCAACATCCGGATTCACTGCAATATTGCCGCGCGCACTTACAACAAATGCTATCGATACCAATTCGTTCGGGATGGACAGCACCAGGTTCGCGCCCACTGCAGCACGTGCACTATCGCCATCAATATCGTTCAAACGTTTTTTCAGTTCGGTTGCCTGGGCATTGGTTAAAAATTGCGAGTTTTCAATTTCATCAAACAGATCAACCAGATCATCCGCCTGATCAACCAAATCATTTTTATCAGCTATTAGCGCACCCGCGCCGATCAACAGAGCAAAATCATCTTTGTCCGGATTATAGGCTGCCCCAAGACTTGGATTCAGCAATACGCCTTCAGAGTAATTACCGGTTGAGTAAGCCGCGCCGGACACTCCAGACAAGCTACCGTGATATTCGCTTGCAAATGAAGGCAGGGAAGCACTGACCAGTGCAACACTCAATAGCGTTTTTTTCATTTAAAAATTCCTTAAAGAAAGTATAAATTCTAATCAATTCCGCGAATCCCAAGTATTCAAAGCGACATAGTCGCAGGTTCTGCACATCAGCTTGTAACATCAGCGCAGGTTTGCGCGGATATTGCGCCACCGTGACATGCATCACGATATGAAAAAAAGCATAGCAGAGAAGTGACGACCGACAAGTTCAGTCAAGATGATGTGGTTAGGTAGAATTACGCAGTGGTTATTTTGCGCCATAAAAAGCCCGCTGAGCGGGCTTTTTCGAGTGCGGTTTTTGCGCCAGCAGCCGGTTACTGTGAGACTGGCGTAGTAGGATGATTACCCCATTCCGCCCATGAGCCGTGGTAGCCGCGAATATTTAATCCAACTGCTTTACCCACTAAATAAGTAAAGCCGGAGCGGTGATGGCTTTGGCAATGGGTTACGATTCTTTTGTCGGCCGTTAATCCGAGCGATGCCAAATATTCGCGTGCATCAGTGCGGATGCGCAATGCATTATTGCGATCCATTAAATTCGTCCACTCGCAATTAATTGCCCCGGGAATGTGGCCATTTTTTTGTGCGGTCATGCGCTCACCGCTGAATTCCGCCGGGCTGCGCGCATCCCACACCACAAAATCCGCGCGATCCAATTCGCCGAGGATATCGGTAATTTCAATCGCAACAATTGGATCAATTTTTAAATCAACTTTTGTTGGTGTCAGCACCGGTACTTCTTTGGTAACTGATTGGCCGGATGCAAGCCACGCATGCAGACCGCCGTTCAAATAGGAGTAATGTTTGTGGCCGATGGCATCCAGGGTCCAGATCATCCGGCCGGCCCAGCCGCCACCTTCATCGTCATACACCACAACGTGGGTGTCAGGTGTTAAACCTAAAAAAGAAAATACGCGATTCAATTGTTCAATCGGTGCAATCTTGCCCGGAGCGGGCGGTTGTCCGCTGAGGATTTTATGCGGCGGTACATGAATCGCGCCGTCGATGTGGCCTTGCAAATAGGTTTGCTCGGCGCACATATCGATAATTAATAATTTACTGGTCGGTTGCGCTAAAAGTGCTGCAAGTTGCGTTGGCTCAATCACGAAAGGAAGTGCCATGGAGTTGCTCCTTTATAAGTATGAAAAACAAAACGGTTGCCGATTCCGGGTGTAAATCAATTTTCGTTGAGCGTTCGCAAAATATAACGGTAGGAATCCATACGTGTTGCACTGATTGTGCCATCGTCCAGCGCTTTTAAAATCGCGCAGCCCGGTTCGTGGCGATGGGAGCAATCACGGAATTTACAGTGGCCGATAAAAGGTTTGAATTCGATAAAGCCTTCCAGCACTTCATCTTCCTCCATATGCCACAAACCAAATTCGCGGATACCGGGCGAATCGATTAAATGGCCGCCGCCGGGAAAATGCAACAGCGTAGCGCTGGTGGTGGTATGCGTGCCCTGTTGTCGTTCCGACAAATCGCCTACGCGCAAGTTCGATTCCGGTAATAGTGCATTTACCAGCGATGATTTACCCACGCCCGATTGCCCCACAAACACGCTGGTGTAATGCGCAAGATATTCGCGCAATTCATCCAGGCCGGTGTCGGTTTTGGTGGACACCATTAATACCGTATAGCCTAACTTGCGATAAGTCGTTTCCAGATAGGTTACTTTTTCGCGGGTGCTGTCATCAATACGGTCGGTTTTGTTAATCACCAACACCGGCTCGATATCGATGGCATTGGCGGCGACCAGATAGCGGTCAATCAAATTTGCATGTGGTTCGGGGTAAGGCGCGACCACAATCATAATGCGATCGATATTGGCGGCAACGGTTTTCATATCGCCATGGGGATCGGGGCGCTGCAGGGCGGAATCGCGCGGCATTACTGCTACCACTACACCCATCGGGTTACCGGTGCGCCATACCACTCTATCGCCCGTTACCAACGAGCCGAGGTTGCTGCGGAAATGGCAGCGCTGGTGTTGCCCGGTTTGCTCGCCCTCGGTCACTTCCACCACCACTTGCGTACCGTAGTGGGTGATGATCAACCCCAGCTGCTCAGGCCCCAAATCGCTTTCATTAAGCTGTTCATCGGTGACTTTATCGCGTTTCGCCACGCGGGCAGTGCGTTCGTCTTGAATTTTGTCGATGCGCCATTGCTGGCGGCGAGTCAATTTGCGTTTGGTCATGCGCTGGTGATCTTGCCCTGTGAGATAGGTGATGTTTGGCTAGACTGGGTAATTACTTTAAGCTGCGCGGCAATTGTGCCCTATTTACCGAGGAATTACTTATGCTGAATGAAAACAACCTGATCTGGATCGATCTGGAAATGACCGGCCTCAACCCGGATACCGATGTGATTATCGAAATCGCCACCATCGTCACCGACGCCGACCTCAACATCCTCGCCGAAGGCCCCGTTTTCGCTATCCATCAGCCTGACAGCATCATGTTAAATATGGATGAATGGAACACCAACCAGCATGGTAAATCCGGCCTCACCCAGCGCGTGCGCGAGAGTAAAGTCAGCATCAAACAAGCGGAAGCAGAAACCATCCAATTCCTGGAGCAATGGGTACCTAAAGGAAAATCACCGATCAGCGGAAATTCCATCTGCCAGGATCGCCGCTTTTTAGTACGCGGCATGCCCAAGCTGGAAGATTATTTCCATTACCGTAATCTGGATGTGAGCACTGTAAAAGAATTAGCCCGCCGCTGGCGACCGGATGTTGTCGCCGGCGTTAAAAAATCCGGTGCACATTTAGCGTTGGATGATATTAAAGATTCAATTGCAGAGTTGCAGCATTATCGCGCTACGTTTTTTAAGATGGAGTGATTTAAAAATTTATAAAAACAAAGGCGACAATCCAGTCGCCTTCTTTTTGATGCGAAACTTAAGTTCAATTTGATATGCAATCCTTTCAGGTGTGGATTACAAAATTCAACGCGCACCTGCTTCTTTAATGTGTGTTTGATAACGGCGAGCGTTTGGGTATGGCTGGTGTTCCGTTAAATAATGCAGGGTTCTACCATTAGGATCGATCCTGGCGCTGGGAACTGCAATGCCGACATGATTTTTTTGAAAATTAAATATTGCTTGCGTAGTATCCTCACCACAAATGCCATCTACTTTAAGCAAAAAAGTATTACTAGCATGTTTTTTCGCATAGGCATTTAGTGCCGATTGCACAAATAAAACATCCTCTTTACTGTTTACTCCACTTCTTCCTACCGATGTAGTTATTCCCATTTTTATGTTGCCTCCTTCGTTGGTTATTCGATTGCTGGACTAATATCTCGTCAAGTTGAAAATGAATTTGGTGCCGTGTAGCGCAAAACGTTCATTTGTGAAGTCAGGGTACTATTACGGAGTTCGATCTTATTGCCGGTTATCGCACATTAATGCGGAGAATTTAGAAGGGTTATTGACGTTTCAGTAGGAAATCAGAACTATCGCGCCACGTTTTTTAAACTGAATGATTAGTAAAGAGAAAAAATAAAAGCGCCGATTGGCGCCTTCATTTTTAGTGATTGTTTTTATAAAGCGAATATTGAGATCACTTGCGATCTTCAGGATGATTCACTCCATCATAAGTGTGTACATCGGGTATTTTCAGTGGGTTTATTCCTTCAAGGCAGCCAACATTAAACCCGTATTGAGTAGGGTTCGATCTGCGCTGATGATGCGTGTATATGCCACAATTGCTGCAAAAATAATGCTTGGCAGTTTTTGTATTAAATTGATAAAGCTTTAACAGATCCTCTCCTTTTACCATTTTAATGCCGGACAGTGGAATTGACGCGGCAATTGCGCCTCGTCTCCTGCAAAGCGAACAGTCGCAACGGCGTACATCAATTAACCCATCTGGCAGGTCAAGTTCAAATTCTATGGCGCCGCAATGGCAAGAAGCCTTGTGTTTGGGGTTTATAGCTATGCCATCTACTTCCTTCAAATTTATCGTCATACTCACTCCTGGTGAATTCGTGTGCAGTTACAAGATATGGTTTTTAATTGTAGCTTTAAGCTAACCATTCGGATTTCTGCAATACAATTCTGTATCCATCTATATCTTCGAATGTGTTGCCAATCTTATCCCAGTATGGATTGTATGATTTTACGAGCTTAAAACCGACTTGCTTCGCTAGCAAACATGCATCTAGCCATTCGGTTTCATCGGGAATATAGAAAACCAAAAGGTTATCTTTTGTTGGGGCTTTTCCAACTTTGGTGCCTATGTGATGAGTGAATTCGAAATGAAACGGGTGATGCTCATGGCCTACGATTGAACCATTAAATTCATCATGATTTTCAAATTTACTAAGCAGTTTAAAGCCTAATCCATCGATATACATTTTGGTAATATCTTCAAGATTATCTGTTGGTCTCGCGATTCTAAGTTTTGTCTCACGTTGGATCATTTACATTCTCGATATTAGATAATATTGATTCTTGTGGAGGACTGGATTTCAATTTGGGAAAATGAAAGTATCAGCATGATGATAAGTAAAAGAGGTCTACGCATATGAATATCTTCTTCCTGAATATCCGTAATATCGACAAACGGTTCTTATATGTTTTCTGCAGCGCATTCATAAAACGCTGCTTGACGAATATTAAGACGATTGTGGAGTTTTGCGCCAGAGGTAAATGCGTGAATTTGTGCAGATAAGGGGAGTGGCAGTCATAGGAGTGACTGATATGACAAGTGTGAATATTTCACATTTACCCACCCCAAAACATCACATACATTTATTTTGTGGTGCTATACCTTATCCACTGTAGCACGGCGCCAGCAGGGATAAGCGAGCGGGACGATTAGTTCCGTAAGCCAGGGATAAGACTGCGCTCAGTGATACGGGCTTCAGGTTACACGGATGCGCAATAAGCATTATGCCTTCTCTATTGCCTTAAGTCCCGCAGCACTACGGTATGCCATTTATGGCTGGCGCCTGGCTACAAGTTAGCCCTCGTTACCTTTCCAAAAGGGACTGGGATCTGCGTTAAGCATGTGTAAAAAGGAGTTACGCGAATGATCAACCATTCACTCATTTTCCTCGCGCTATTTTCTTTTTCAATAGTAACCTATGCTGCTGCGATTCCTACGGATTCAAATCAATCAGCATTGGGTGCTACCCAGAACGCGGTCTCGCATAAGGAGATGAATCAGGCAGGAGTTGATGACAAGGATGTCGCTGATTCTGCTGCTATCAAGGCAGTAGGTGTTTGCCAGGGTAATATTGTTTGTGTGGGTAATGAGAGGGCTACCGTTGAGCATCAATCGCCCAGCGGATGGTTTGCCGATCAAAATAGTTCAAGTGCGTTGCAGCCATTATTTGCGTTGGTGCTGGTCATTGCCGTGCTGGTGGTTTTCATTTCACGTAAATCCACTTCAACAAAATGATTATTTAATAGCGCTAGAAAAGCTTAATTTTTAGCTGTGATCCATGTCGGTTCTTTTAATCCCTGCATACATTCCTTCACATCCTTATCGACGACATTGTTAGGTTTAATGCATTCTTTAATGCCGCGCTTTATATTGATCTCCGATGTTTGTTTCGGATTTTTAAGTTGCGACTCTTTATTGGTTGCTGTCCTGCAAGCAGTATCTTTGGTCGATTGGTGTTCAAAGGTTGGATTGTTGTTATAAATATCGATCCAGCGGTTGCAACTGGTAATCAATTGTTGAAGCTCACTATCATTAATAGTGCTGCTTATGCGGACTGCGGCCGCATAATTATTGCTGTTACTCGCCTGGCCTTTGGCGACGGATATCGGACCGGAAGTAGTTCCGTTGCATTTGGCCAATTGGTTTTGCAGATATTGCTGTTGTCGCTGCCAATCCTTTTGCTGTTTGGCATTCCCGCCATTTCTGCTCCAGCTGCTTACCTTGTTAATTTGCTTCTGCCAATAAACACAGTCATTTGCGATGGCGAGTTTTGGTATCACCAGTAGGGCAAGCGCCAGCACGATAATTATTGCTTTCAAATCCATTTCTCCATTGATTGACGATTTATTACTTGTCTTCCTGATTGCTTGTCCAGCCTTGCGCATGCAACTCACTGGGCGGCGGTATGAATTCTGTCGCCAGTGGATGATTGAGTCAATTCAATCGTGCAGATAGGTAAGGGTAGGGCGCATCACTAAGTAACTGGATTAGCCAGAAACTGCGTGATAGGCTTAAATGCCGTTGTAACATGGTGTTACGATAAAATAAATTTCAAAGTATTCAATATGTTAACTGCTCTTGTTGTGATCTTTGTGGTGGCCTATGTCGCTATCGCGCTTGAACATCCACTCAATATTAATAAAGCTGCTTCGGCACTGGTAGGTGCCGGTTTACTCTGGACGGTTTATGCCGTGTTTTCTACTGGCGGGCACAATATTCCGCACGAACTTTCGGAGACGATGGTCGGTATTGCCCAGATTGTTTTTTTCTTAATGGGCGCGATGACAATTGTCGAGCTTATTGATGCGCATAATGGTTTTCAGGTTGTCACCAGCAGAATTAAAACGACCAAATTATCATCGTTGATGTTGTTAGTTGGTGTCGTCACATTTTTTCTCAGCGCAATTCTCGACAACCTCACCACCGCTATCGTCATGGTGTCGTTGATGAAAAAATTATTGGCGAAGCGCGAAGACCGGTTGTGGTTCGCGGGCATGATCATCATCGCCGCCAATGCGGGTGGTGCCTGGTCACCCATCGGTGATGTCACCACTACTATGTTATGGATTGGTGGACAAATTACCCCCATCAATATTATTACCGGCGTGTTCCTTCCATCAATCGTGAATTTATTAGTCCCATTGCTTGCAATGGCTTTTGTAATGCGCGGCCGTTCAGTTGAGTCACCTGTCGCTGCGGTGCGCGATGATAATGACCTTACAACACCGCTGGAGCAGAGCGTTGTTTTTTGGTTAGGTTTAGGTGTATTGATCGCTGTTCCGGTATTCAAAGCCATTACCCACTTGCCCCCGTTTATGGGGATCCTATTTGGTTTGGGTATCCTCTGGCTGGTAGCAGATTTAATGCATCGTAATAAAGAAGAAGTACACAAAGATCAGTTAACCATTAGCCATGCGATCAAGCGCATTGATATGTCTTCGGTTATCTTTTTTATCGGGATTTTGCTTGCCGTCGCTACCTTGGAACACACGCATATTCTCTCCGCCATAGCGGCTTGGTTAGATGCGTCAGTTGGTCGCCTGGATATTATAGTGGTGCTTATCGGCTTGGTCAGCGCCATCGTGGATAACGTTCCCCTGGTTGCTGCATCCATGGGCATGTACAGTTTGGAGCAATATCCCACCGACAGTTTTTTGTGGGAGTTCCTCGCCTACTGCGCCGGTACCGGTGGATCAATTTTAATTATCGGTTCCGCCGCCGGTGTTGCCGCAATGGGCTTGGAGAAAATCGATTTTATCTGGTACCTGAAAAAAATCAGTGCGCTGGCATTGCTGGGTTATTTGGTGGGTGCGCTCGTATACGCGGTGCAATTTAATCTCTTCCATTAGTGCAGTGCTCTAACCGTTAAAAATAAATGACCCAATCCCGGTTTTTAGTTGTCACAGTATTCAAGATAGGTGCTATACATAAAATGATGGCGATCGAAGGAGAACTGGCGTGCGCAAGAGCTATATTTTTATCGATTATGAAAATGTACAGCCCGTCTCAATTGCGGGTTTGGAAAAGGGAAACTTCTATATCCTGTTATTTCTCAGCTCAACACAAACGAAAATCAACACGAGCCTGGCGCGAACTCTGCAACCCTTAGGCGCTCGAGTTGAATATGTGATTACCTCCGGCAGCGGCAAAAACGCACTGGATTTTCACATCGGCTACTACCTCGGTGAACGGGCCGCAATCGAACCTGATGCCTACTTCCATATCGTCTCCAAAGACACGGGTTTTGACCCACTTATCCAGCACCTGAAAGATCGGAATATCCTCGCCTCCCGCTCCAGCAGCATCAATGAAGTTTCCATCCTGCAAAAGTCCAGCTTAAAAACCCTCCCTGAAAGAACGAGCGTCGTAAAAGCCCGATTGGCCCAAATGGAAGGCAAACCCAACACCGTAAAAACCCTTTCAAGTACCATTAATTCATTGTTCCAAAAAACATTGAGCGAAGATGAAGTGGAAATGGTAGTAAAAGATTTGTGCGGTAAGGGTGTGATTGCGATTATCAATAAAACCAGAGTCACTTATTTGCAAAAATAAAACTTTGCGATAGGTAACCTCTGGTCATGGAAGAAATCTAATGTGTTTCCTCTGCAATAGTGCTATCTACCAGTTGTTGAATTTTTTGTTGTGCGGTATTAAGTGATTGTTGTAATTGCTCGCCACCAAATTCGTCATTACCTGTATAGATAAACTGTAAATTGTTGATGCCTATAAATGGGAAAACGGTGCGCAAGTAGGGTTCAATCTGGTTAAGAGAAAAATACGGCCCACCGGGTTCATAACCTGCATCTCCAGTGGCGATGATAATAAACGTAGGTTTATCCGCGAGTAACGGTTTGTACGGCTTTTGTTTATCTTCCGGTTCAAATAAAAAGCTGCGCCCAATACGCACCACTTGATCAATCCATGCCTTGAATGGCGCCGGTACACCAAAGTTGTACATAGGAATACCAATCACCGTAATGTCAGCCACTATCAGTTCATTGAGCAACGTATCACTTTCAATAAGCTGATTTTTCATAGGTTCGGTGCGCTCATCAGCTGGTGCAAATGCAGCAGCTATCCAGCCCTCGCTAACGGGCATAGGTGGTTGCTTGGCAAGGTCGCGATGCGTTAATTCTGTATCGGAATATTTAGCACACCATTGTGTAATAAATTGCTGTGTGAGTCGCCGTGTATGGGAGCGAGCACTTCTCGGGCTTGAGTCGATGCATAAAATTTTTTTCATGTGAAATCTCCATGCGTCTTTGAGTGTGTAAAATCATTCTGCATGAATGGCGATATCGATGTAAGAGCGCACTTTTTTCTTCCTTGGTATCCTTTTGGGTACTGTCACTGTTAATACCAAAGGCAAAATCGAATGACCAAGCGCAAAAAAAATCCCGAATACGGCTGCCCTATTGAAGTTACCCTGGATGTTATTAGTGGAAAATGGAAAGGCATGATTTTGTTTTGTTTATTGCGCGGCACAATCCGCTTTAACGAATTGCGCCGGTTAATCCCCAAGGCAACCCAGCGTGTGCTGACAACACAACTACGCGAACTCGAACGCGACGGTGTTATCTCCCGCAAGGTCTACGCAGAAGTCCCACCGCGAGTCGAATATAACCTGACGGCATTCGGCCTCAGCCTGAAACCGATTTTGGAATTAATGGGGCAATGGGGTGAGGAATATCGACAGGTGGTGGAGAATTTGGAGCGTAATAAAGTGATTGAGGATTGAATAGTAGTCGATTATGATTTTAAATCGCTCACGGTTTTTTAATCCACCTTCATCACCAACGTAAACGGCAAATTCTCTTTCTCAAATTTACTTCTCACTGTTTCAAAATATTCATCCGAATCCGTTGTGATTCTGATTATCTCATCAGTTGCTGCGAGTGTAGGTGGTGGGAGAATGCCCATTGGGTCAGGGATTTTTCTTCCATCGGTTTTTTTAACATCAAAAACATATAACGACATAGGTGCTGTCCCGATTGCAGTTTCAGGTGGGTGGATGAATTCTGTCTATTACGATGGATGACGTCAAACTAATTAATTCAACTTAGCAGTTTTGACCCGAGCGACAATAAATGTAATGGAGATGAGGAATTGCGGGCAATAAAATTCGGCGAGGGATTAACCAGGCCGGCTTTTCAAATATGGTAGCTAGAAGCGGACTTTAACCGCCGACCCCGGCATTATGAGAGCTGATAACCAGCCCTCACTGAACCACATAATCAATAAAATCAATATCTTTGAAACTCACTGAGCCTCATTGCGCCATTATGAATGGTCGAATTGTGGATTACAAATTGGTGATCGAAGGTAGCCATACTATCTTTATAGCTAAAATAGATCATCGGGTGCAAATTATTTATATATAAATCAATGTGTTACAGTGGCTTGCTCGTTTGATTGATTACTGCACTGCTAGGCCTTGTTATTAGCGCTGCCATCATTAAAGGATTTTCAACCGCCGATTAATTTTTTTATCACTGCATTCTCATGTTGTTTTGCTGCTGAATCTCTACCGGTTTGCCAAACAAATGGCAATTTTGGTTGTCCGGCTGCTGAAGGCAATCAGGCTACTGCCAATCAATGTGTATCTGGTCAATTTGGGCCTAAAGGTTATTGGGAGTCAAAACAGTGTGATTGGAATCCTTCGTTAATTGCTGGTCGCTGTAATGTAAATTGCTCATGCTCTGAGGGATCTACTTGGTATACTCATTACGATACCTAAGCTAATCCAACCTCTGGTTGTTCTCCCAATGATGATGATCCCGAGACTCCTGCGTGTCCATCAGGTGGTATTGCTGCTCCTGATGGTTCATGTCCTATTTGTCCAGGCAGGCAATGAGGTTTTTATCATGAGTCAACATCCAGAAGACAAAGATAAAGCAGGTAAAGGTAAATCAGGCGGGGGGAAAAGAAGAAGTAATTTTTCTTTCGACTGCAAAAAAAACGCCTAATGGCGGTTTTTTGTTTTTTTACGCATGTTGTATTTTTATTGCCGCCATGTGAATCATAGACCACTAAATGTTATGCAGATAATCATGCATTGGCTAATATGCTATTTCTAAACCCTATCGTTATTACGATTTAATTTTTTTAAACATTTCTAAAAATTGCAACGCACGATAAGGATTATTTTTATAAATGGAAAAATTCAAGTCGTCATCTAAAAACGTGCTTAATATCCCAGGTTCAATTTTAAATCCAGTCAGATCTTTATAGCCCATAGACCAATCGTCAAAATTTTTGTGGGTTATTGTTTCCTTAAGCAAGAGCGTTACGCCCGTGTGACGTTTATCCTGCGCAATTTTTTCGTAAAGGCCTTCGACCTTTGCATCTTCCCCCTCAATAAGCTGCATAAAATTTCCACTGTTATACAGCAGGATGCCGGTAATATCGAGTTGTTGATTATTAATTTGTGCCGCTTTAACAATGCCGGTGATCTCCCTATCGCTAAGGCCAAGGGTTGCAGAACTGATGTATACCATGCAAATCATAATGCGTACCTTTGCATAAACTGGACGTTAGACATGAAGAAAATAATTCCACTAATGCCTACGTCGCTTGATGGAAAGGCAATCAATTCCAGAATTGATTGCCTGTAGATGGACAAAGCGGGTTCTATTGCGGAGATTTAGAAGTTATATATGAATCCCAGATTGATACTGGTGGTACCATAATCTTCCGTATAGTAATGAGACGCTCCTAATTTTGCTGACCATTGGGTTGTCAAAAGCCATCGCACATCAGCACCAATAAATGGGACGTAATCGTTGGCATCCCTGTGACTTTTGCCTGCGGCATCGACATAGCGGTTGCTGGTACTCATCCTCCAGACCCCTGCCTGCAAACCGGGCTTGAATTGTGCAAAGCGATCAGTAACTTCCCAACGCCCGCTCAACTCAAGGCCATCGCCAGATTGCGGTGATATGGCAGCAAGTTGCTTTAGCGTCGCAGCTTCCGGAATATTATGGAAATCTGTGATGATATTGCCGAGGTCCAGCCAACCCAGCTCTATTGAGAAAGCATCATTAAGCGGAAATCCTGCATAAACTCGCCATCCCCTGTGTGAACCATCTTCCACTTGAGCGGTACCTGACAGGCCTGCTTCGTACAGCTTATTTGTTACATCCGAACTGTTTACCGACGTCTTGACCGCCAAGCCTTCCAGTCCGATATAACCATCCAAAGCCAGGGCGGGCAGCGGCAATAAGATAAACAATGCCCATACTTTGCGCAGGCGCACCAGACTCAATAGACACAGGAACAGTAGGCCAATACCATCCACACTGCCTCCTCCTGACTTGACCTCAGCATTTTTAACAATCGTTGCCGGCGGTGGCGTTACCGGCGGAGTCACTACGACCGGTATGGCTGTAGCCAGTACGCCTGGATCGCGAATAGTGCTATTGGCGGCCTGGTCTGCATCGTTAGGGCCGCCGTCTTCAATGGTCAAGCGAACGCAGTCGTTACCAGCAATCAAGCCTTCCATCCATGCATCGGATGACACACCAGGGCACTGCCCCAACGCATTACGTTTGGCACTGTGAAGTTGGTTGTCAGCATTGACTGCAAAATTCTGCCAGTTATTGTTGATATATTTTCGCCACACCGCATTTTGAGGGATCACTACGCCTGCCGGTAAAGGTACTGCGATGGGAACTGCTTCGCCGGCATGCTCAAGACCTGCCACATCAAAATTCAGGACAGTGCCCAAATGGCTATAGGTGGTATCAGCCAGCGTTGTGTCATTTACCGCGATACCAAACTGTCCTGACGCCCAGGATTGGTCGCCAGAGAATGAGCCCAGCGACAGGGAATATTGATTGGGCACTTCCGCATAGAGTGTCGCCGCGCCTGACACCTGACAGCTGGCGACGCGATTACCGGTTCCGCTGACGGCCGGGCATACAGGAATACGATTAGGCGTTGCCGCGTACGGATTCACCGCAGCAGGCACGCCGCTGGTACCAGTATCACTGCAACTTGTTAAGTTGCAGTCTGCAATTACGCGCACTGCCAATGAATATTGTCCGGTGAGACCATCAGCGGCGGTTGCTTGGACGTTCACGGTATAAAGGCCTGCCGGTACTGCCGTTGCGTCAAAGCTGGCGCTGGCGCCATTAGCCGTTAATGTAAGTCCGGTTGCGGTCCACTGATAGGTAGCAGCTACACCATTTAACTCGGTAGCCGTTAGTGAAACACTACCATCTGCCGTAGTGACGACTGAATTTTGCTGGCCGTTTTGCATCGCCACTACATCCAATGCCAGCGGTGGCAGTTGCTGCTGTACCGCTAGGGTATGAAGCGCCGGAGTACCCACCAGTGCAGCAACTGCACCATTGCTATCCAGACTGATATTTGCTGCACTTGCCGTGGCTGTCACAGTGTAGGTGCGACGCAAATTATCTTCTGCCGTGAAGGCAAATTGTTCAGCGGCTACCACAGCGCCCGTAGCGCTAAAGCTAGCTGTTACGGGATAGTCGATAGGCTCATCGCTCAGCCAAATTCGCAATGTAGTAGCGGTGTTTTGCTGCACTGGCTGTTTGCTGGCAGTAAAAGCGATATAGGGCAACACATCAAAGGTTACAGTTACGTTTTCAGCGGAGACGGAATCTACAAACACAAGGCTGTAGCGCCCGGTACGATTGGCACTGAAAAGGTAACTGCCGTCAGTCTGCGCCGTGATCAGCGCCCTGCCAGCGGCCTCCTCCATGACAACTTCTTCGCCGGAGCGCTTGAGCATCACACCGCTCAGGGATTTAGTGCCTTCGCCTCCGATAAAGCTGAAACGGCTACTAGTGTTAACAGCCAGTGACGTCGAGTTATCACGGGTGACATGGGTAGTTGCGTAAACGGAGATGGTAATCGTACAGTTTGCGCCCAGCGCAGCCGTTGTTACCTGGTTACCAGACAAGGATGCTCCGCAATTGCTGCCAAGGGATACAGAATCATCACTGTGAGCGAGACTCAATGTGAAAGTAGCGCTGGAGCCTGACTGAACTTCCTGAGTCGCGGGTGTCACTGTCGCATTCCCGACGACGATTGCCGTTACTGTATGCATGTTATTGGTGTATTGCGCTGTAACTGTGGTATTGGCAGTCACATTATTAAATACAGTACTCCAGCCACTGAAGCTTTTACCCACAGGTGCAGACACTACCGGCGCTACCGCTGCCTGGCCGTAATTGATAGTTTGAACCAGCGCACCGCCGCCGGTGCTGGTGCCGCCATTCAAGTCAAAAGTGACTATGTAAGAATTGATCGTATATTGGGCAGTTACAGTGGTATTGGATGTTACGTTAGTGAAACCGGTACTCCAGCCGCTGAAGGTTTTTCCTGCAGGAGCAGCAACAACCGGTGCGACCGCTGCCTGCCCATAATTCACGGTTTGCACCACTGCACCACCGCCAATACTGGTACCGCCATTTAAATCAAAAGTGACGGTGGACATAATCACAGCATATTGGGCTACAACAGTGGTATTGGCAGTAACGTTGTTGAAACTGGTGCTCCAGCCGGTAAAGGTTGTTCCTACCGGGGCAACAGGTATTGGTGGAGTTGCCGCCTGGCCATAATTTACAGCCTGCACCAATGCACCCCCACCAGCGCTGGCGCCGCCGTTCAAATCAAAAGTAACAGTGTAGCTATTCACGGTGTACTGGGCTGTTATCGTGGTGTTGGCCGTTACATTATTAAATGTGGAGCTCCAGCCGCTAAAGGTTTTACCGGCGGGTGGAGTGAAAGTTGGCTGGTTTGCACCCTGGCCGTAATTAACCGTTTGCACCAGCGCACCGCCGCCGGTAGCAGTGCCGCCATTCAGATCAAACGTTACTGTATAGGTGTTGATGCTGTACTGTGCCGTAACTGTAGTGGTTGCAGTAATGTTATTAAATGTCGTACTCCAACCGGTAAATGTATAACCGGTCCGGGTTGGCTGCGTCGGGGCGACCGCGGCACCCCCACTCGCTACTACCTGCGTACTCAATACCGAACCATTCCAGTCGGCGAAAGTGACGGTAAACCCATTCGGATTTTCCACTGACACATTGATAACAGCAGCGGCGCCAGTGTTGTTATCAGGATCGGTGATCTCGATACTCACCTTCCTGGAGGAAAATTGCCCAGGTGCCAGGCTACCATCGGCACCGGCCTGGTAAGTTAAAGTGCGTAACGTAGCTTGGTAATCCGCCAGGGAAGCGGATCCTGTCAACGTGAGTTCGCCGGTGCTTGCGTTGTAATTGGAGGTAATACCGGATGTGGGGGTGATAGAAAGTGTATCTGTGCTGATAAAGCCTTCGCTGATGGATATTTTCGCTGAAGCAAGGTTAGGGCTATCCGAATCATAAACTGCAAGTTGGTTGTCAAGCGTGACTGCCGCACCTGACACAATGGCTGCCGCCTGGTTAGTGGCTAACTGAACCGCAGGCGTGGGCAATGAAAACACCACCAGGCTCTGGGACGTCTGGCCCGCAACATACAGGTGGCGGTTAAGTGGATCAGTAGACATGCCCGACGGGCCCGCCAAACCAAGCACACCATTGACATTATTTGTGGCAGCGCTATCAAAGGTGAGCATACCGGTCGTCGGATTGCGTGAAAAAGCAGTCACACTATTCGATGTAATTGCGCTGGCTAATACATAGCGGCCGTCAGGGCTAATGGCCAAGCTTCGGGCGCTGGAAAGGGAGGTAATACCGTTAACGCCCTGGGTGACTTTGCCAATGTAATTCAGTACGCCGGTAGTGCTGTTAACACCGAGGATGGCAATGGAAGATTCGCTCTGACCGGTGACATACAGGTGTTGACCATCCGGTGACATTTTGACTGAGGATGCACCTTGCAAACCATCAAAACCGCTTTGGCCATCAATATAAACCGCCTGCAGGGTAAGCGCGCCGGTGGTTTGGTCCTGGCTAAACAGTGAAACCGCATTATCAGCGGTGGAGGTTACATACAGATACTGGCCATCCGCACTGGAAACAATATTTTTGATAGGGCTGATCGTGGGGCCAAAGCCCTGACCCAGGTAATTGCCGTTGACGTTATCGGCGTAATCTGCCACAGCGGTGATCACACCGGTATTTGTGTCGCGGGAAAATACCGCCAAACCGCTGGGTGAGCCTCCTACCCCGTAAACAAATTTGCCATTGGGGCTAACACTCACAGAAACGAAACCGCTGGTGGGCGAGCTATTGACCATGCTTATCTGCGTCAGCGCACCGGTCTGTTCATCCCGTGAGAAGCCGAAAATATAACCAGTGGGCGACGCTGCATAGACACTTTTATTGTCCGGGCTGGTGGCAACGCTGAAGGCGGTGGAAGTCCCGGTTTTTACACTGCTGAAGGTCAATTGTCCAGTTACCAGGTCGCGGGAGAAAACCGAAACGGCGGACGCCGAATAGGATGCTGTGTAAACGAATTTTCCGTCCGCGCTTACGGCCACATCACTGATTCCCGCGAGCCCCTGGACGCCATTGGTATTATTCAGCAAGCGTTGTGTATAAGTAATTGCATCGGCGAGGGCGGGGACTGCTGCACCGATAATAAATAAGGAAAACACAGCCCAGAGGAAGGACCGCAGTCCACGTCGATTACCAATGCCCATAAAAGCTCCCGATATAAAATATGTCAATTTTTCCAACGTCCCAAACTGTAAAAAAGTTAATGGCGCGTGAAACATTAAAGGCCAATAAAAATCTTGAATGAAATTCAACGTAGACCTGGATTGATGGCCATAAAAATAAAAATAAAAATTTAAATAGAGTTATTGCAGCAGGCCATGGTAATTCATTAGGCCTACTGGAGAAGAGTAATCTACATTGGTCGCTTTGCAAGTTTGGTAGCTACATTGATTGATGGGTCGCCAACGCCAAACCGTTTTCTACACTTTGGTAACTCTTTGGTATTGTGATCTCGGCTTTGCCAACACATTTTCAAGTAGCTTGCATTTCCGCCTTGTCGCAGTTTGTAATTGGCTTCATTTAGCTGCCGCTCTATTCGCCAGCACTCGTTTGCGCTAGCGTTTTTTATTATTAGTATGTTCGCGAGTAGTGCTCCTGTCACAATAAAAAATATTTTACTCATATTGTTTCCGTTTTATAAATACTCGACTTTATTATTGAGTGTTCTTTCACTCGCGTTTAGTGCCTTTATTTTTTCTTCCCAGGTGATTGAGTCAATGCTGATCCAGCTGCTGATTTTTGTGCTTTAGTCTACGTGTCGCTACGCAGCACTTTTGATGCTGCAGAACTAGTTGTTGAGGATGTGACTTTGGCTGGGCTTTTGGTTTGGGAAAGTGCTGAGCCAGCAGATGACTTGGCTGATTTGCTGGCAGTGCTGCTTCTTAACACTTGTGATGCAGCTGACGTGCATGTGGTCTCACGGTTCTTGGACATTTGAAGCCTCCGAGGTATTATCATTAATCGATTGCCCGATTTTAGGCAAAGGAATCATTCAACGCTAAATAAGAAATTACTATAAGTATCGCGGAAAAAAATCAGTGCTCCTACAACACCTCCAGCCACATTTATTCTGAATTGAGGCCCGCCTTGCCTTCACCGCTACCCGCACTATCTGGCCTTTATCCCCACCGGTTCCTTTTGCCTGTGCTCCCCACACGTCACTCACGATATCCAAGCAGGGCAGGTGATTTTCTCTGTCTACTTCGCAAACGCCTATATCAATTTCCCAGCGTCCGAACTTAAAAAATTCAAAGAATTTTTACAGCGTACAAAAGCTGCCAAGGCGGCCGCATGATGGCTATCAAGCATTGCATTGTTGGCCGCATCGTCGTTGATACGCCGACTTTCTTTATCGCTAAATTTGTTGCCGATATCACATCACAAAAAATCGGTGCGTGGCTCCGTAGTATTTAAGCGTGTCCGTTTTTCTGGTAGGGATAAGGTTATTTTCGAGCTGTAAAGGGGCATTTAGGAATGCTGTCGAGCGGTCAGGCATTGAGCTGTCTGATGGGCAACTAACTCACGTTCTATGGCACATCTTCGCAAGTCATCTTTTGATCAATGGTGGGGGCATTCTCGCACTCCAAAGCATCCTTGGTCACTCTGACCTTAAAGTCATGATGCGTTATGCGCACCTCGCACCTGATTACATGGCAATGCAGTGTTTCCGGTTCAGGTGAACTATCGCCTTTTGTCCACACGGATGGTTAGCACTTTGTGGCTAGGAGTTTATCGTTCCCCAGTGCCATGCTTCCATAACACCGTAAATCGGACAAGTACCCGTACCAACTGCCTTTACTTTTTTCCCTGAGGCCTGTGCTGCGAGCACAATTGATAAAATCGCTTTACCTCCCGCCTCATTAGTATCGAAAGCCAGTGTATTCATTCAGTCAAAGTTCGGCTGGCAGCAACCGTAAATCAAACGCATATTTTAAAGGAAAATTTAATTCCTGCTGTTCCAATTGAGGTGCGTGGCACGAGTTCCTGACAGAATTGGTTTGACGCTGACGCTAAGGAATTTTCGAAAGCACCGTAGCATGACGATGTTTTGTACTCATTGAATACACACCACGGAAGGAGGTTCGTATAAACATACAAGAACAATTGCTTTATCGAAGGCGTAAATGGACTTATCTTTGAAAATCACTTGTGTAGCAGACAACCTTACTCATGAAATAAGGTACTTCGAGTTCTATCGACCAGACGGAATTCTAATCACCTCATTTTTCCAGGTCATAAGAAAGCCGGATGTAGGGATAGGTTGCTTTGACTTCTGTGACGACGCTGTGGCGTTAATCAATAATCCACCCACATGTGAGGACGCTAAGAAAATCGTTCCTCTCTTCAAGATCACCGTTTCATAATTGTGATTACTCCATCAAACTCCTGTCTACTCGGTCGAATCTGCCCCTCGCTTTACGCTCAGTCCATAAATGCGTCTGCTTAGTATTTCTTCTTGGATCTTTCAAGTGCATGAGTCTGACTCCCGTCTATACGCTTGTAGATGTTAATGACTCAACAGAGCTAATTACCCAAATACAAGTGATTTGGCAAATTGATGATGTTCTGTCAGTAAGACCAGACTTATCCAATGAGCAAGCAAATGAAGTTCTTCAGGAAACGGATCGCTATCGTGATGCCGAAGTCGGCATTAACTGGGATGTGCTACAAATTCGAGCTGAGATGCTTTTCCCCGAACCAGAAGAGTCAGATGAAGCTACGTCTGACGTCATCGACCGCAGATATGCTGAATCGATTATTTCAAATGATCCTCGCCAGTACGATGCGATAGAGATTCACGGTGTAAGAAACATCAACGACGCTGATGATTCAGACGGAACTCACTATGAAGTCGATGATGAGGATTCAGAGCTTTATAGTGTGTACTTGCATTGTGTTGGAGGTGGTACTGAATGCGTTGGGGATTTTTCCACCTGCGACTCAGCATTGAGCTATGCAGGTGAATTATCAGCCCAATATGACTGGAAGGTGAGAGCATTTACTCAAGGCAGATCCATACAGCAACAATATTAATTTTTTGCCCCGATTGCTTTGGGCATTAGGGGCCTTATTTCACAATATTTTAATCAAAGAATATAACGACGGGCTACTTCTGATAAATGCACGCGGCGTTTTTTAAAGACTATAAAGCATCGGGTAAAACCTGGTGGGTCTATTAAAAAATTTTATTGAGTTAACTTTTTAATTGATACGCAATTTTGCGTGCCACATGTAAGGCATATCTCACAAAGAAAATAGTCTTAACCTTCTTGTAGTAAGCATCATTACTAAAATACACTACCGCGCCGCCAATGAAAGCTAGACTAGCCTATTAAATGGATAGCTAATTGAATTTCTCAAGCAATGATCCGTTGATTTTTACGCGGCAAAGCTTATTTTTAATTCGGAATATAATTATATTAAGGAGATTGTATGAAAAGATTACCTGTGACTTTACTTTCGGGTTTTCTAGGTGCGGGGAAAACTACCATTCTAAACAAGATACTGACCAGTAATCATGGTTTGAAAATTGCTGTAATTGTTAATGATATGAGTGAAGTTAACATTGATTCCGATTTCATTCACTCAAATTCGGTGGTTCGATCCAATCCAAATGTTGTTGAAATGCATAATGGATGCATCTGTTGCACTCTTAGAGAAGATCTTCTTTTAGAGGTCAGGAAATTAGCTGATAATTTCGATTTTGATTATTTGGTAATTGAGTCTACCGGCATTTCTGAACCCCTACCAGTAGCAGAGACTTTCACTTTCGATTTGCATGACGGTGGCAAGTTGGATGATGTGGCGTATTTGGATACCCTTGTAACTGTGGTCGATGGTGCAAATTTCCTTGATAGCTATAAGTACGCAGAACTGATGGGTCAGCAGGAGAGTGACAAAGGGTTAACCACTTCCGATTTGCTAATCGCGCAAATTGAATTCGCAAATGTTCTTTTAATAACCAAAATGGATTTGATTTCCTCCGATAGGTTAAATGAAATCAAATCCATTTTACGAGCACTAAACCCCAGAGCTCTAACAATATCGCTACGGGATGGCGAGATTGACCCTAGCCTCATTCTTAACACTAACAGATATTCACTAGCTGATGCCCAGACTGCTCCAGGCTGGTTGGCAGTTATGCGTGGAGAGGAGATTTCAGAATCCGATAGTCATGGCATAGAGAGCTTTGTCTGGCATTCTCGACGCCCGGTCCACCCTAAAAGATTTTCAGACCTCATTGCGCGCGAATGGGAGTATGGGATCATCCTCCGATCAAAGGGTTTTTTTTGGCTGTCTAGCCAGCTTGAGAGTATATGCCTGTGGAATCAAGCAGGAGGGATTATGAGGTATGAATATGCTGGGCAATGGTGGGTTTATACGAGTAGATCAAATTGGCCGACAAATAAAAATATGCAAAATTGGATTCTTAAAAAATGGGATTCAAATGTTGGAGACTGTAGGCAAGAAATAGTTTTTATTGGACAGAATTTAGATAGGGAGAAGCTTGAGAATGATCTAAACGCTTGCTTATTGACAGATGAGGAGTTTAGTCAGGGGCCCAAAGCGTGGCAACATTATGATGATCAATTCCTTTTACCTGTGAAGTCAAATCCCTTTATGCCTGCGCCAGCTCAAATTGCTGCACATGAATATGTATAATTAAATCAAAGAAGTAGTAAGCATCTTCAATCGACGATGATTACTACTTTCCATCTAGACTAAGCGGCCAGTTTTGTGCTGGCTTTGATCATACTAAAACCGTTTTGTCTTCTTAAAGGTTTTACCCCCGCTATCATGAAACCAGTGTTAAAAACATCCAAAGGACCTAGCATCGATATGCCGGCACACTCATCGCAACAATCATTTCCATTATTTTTTCTCGGATCACACTCCATATCCTTAAATGCGTTAGGATATGTATTTTGAAGGCCACGCTGCTGCATGATGGCTTGGCCAATACTTTGTTGTGAATGAAAATCTATCGGGAAAGGACCAGCAGCACCAGGGAATAAACCGTAAGCTTTAATTGCGACGGTGATGGTAACAAATTCTCCATCGGCCGAGACCATACCTCCGTAAGCCTCTTGAGCAGCTTCCGCAATTTCTTTCCATGCATGAGCAGACATGTTAGTTATGTCTGCGGCACTAACGTCGGCTTCAACTACCAAAGACCTAGAGCCACCAAACGCATCGCCATTTGAACAAGGGGGTTTATCGGCTGACGCCGACATCGGCGCAACAATTAGAGTTGAAGAAAGTGCTAGCTTCAATGCATTGAACTTAGAAAGTTTGAACATCTTGTAAATCTCCTTGATAAACTTTATTTAGTTTCAGTTATCAGAAACCGAATGAATAGTAGCACTAAATTTATAATTTTTTCTCAGCTCTGATTCTATAAAAAAAATAATGGCGCTGTAACCATCTAGCGCTTCACCTCTTGTCTAGCTCAGAGTTATGTTAGTAATATATGCTCTACTCTGAGCTAAATTCATATGGATTTATATGCGAACAATTGTAGGTGTTATTCTTATTGTCAGTGTCGGTGCTTTCGTTTTCTATTCTTCAACGAAGCCGATTCCCTCAGAAAAAATGCCTCGCGTCACCGATAATATTGCGTCGAGTTCGTCTGCCGAAAGTAGGATAATCTCCTCGAATGAAGTGAATCTCGAAGCCACTAAAGTTTCCACATCCAGTATCTCTCAAGCCAATGATGGAAGAGTACTTCTACCTCACGAAGCGACAGTTTTTAATACTTGGGCTGCGCAAGCAGGCTATGACTTAGATGGTAGCCTCACGCTTAGCTACGAAAGCATAAGTGACGAAGGATTGAACAAGCTAGCTAATCAGAATGATCCAAAAGCCCATTTAGTTTTAGCGAATCGAATTATAGGTGCTAAAAAATCTTCGGAATTGTCGAATGAAGCTTTAGATAAGGCTCACAACCACTTGTATGAAGCATCTGTTCTAGGGTACACGTCTACGCTGGATGCAATAAGCCGATTAAAATTTCGAACTGCAAATAGAAATCATAAATTACGCAAAGCAGCCATTGAGGAGGCATTTAAATTTTTGTATGTTGGAATAAAGAGAGGAGACCCCAACTCAGAGACGAGCCTGGAATTGTACAAAACCAGCTTTCCTATGTCCGACCACGAACTTCAGGCAATTATGGCTAAAGCTGATTTAACTTATAATGATCTAGCAGAAAGAAGAAGTAGCGCGGGCCTTCCAGCTTTTGATAACAATACCCCTCCGGAGGTGCGAGCGGTTGTTGCCAGGATAAAAGAAATGTCAAATGGATTACAACCAGCTCCTCCACCTGTTACTAGCAAGTAGCATGGACACTTGCTCTGAACAAAGTCGCATATATTGGACCTCCAGTCCTTACTCGATATTTATTAAGTCTCCAAAAAATGCTTCTTCGCATTTAACGGAGGCAGCCCAACGTCTTACTAAGACACAAGAGTGAATTACCGATTGTCTTGCCACAAAGAACTAATGACTGAGAAACACGTCGATAACAAGCTTTCCTCCCACCCTCTAATTTCTAGCCATCTATAATTTTAGGATGGTTGATGCAAGTTCATTTATGGATTTTCGCTGCTCGTAAATAATGACTTTAACCCGTCGAAAGTGGGTGTACCGCTACTGCGAAGCAAGCTTCTTCTCACGCTTAGGCAACCATCGACGAAGAGCGGACATTACCACAGTGTTTTTCCTTGAATGTAGTCAAAATCTGACAATCAAGGCACCCATTGTTGATTGCAGCAGTTCCCTTCGTTGATGCTGATGGCTTGCGATCAGGCTCCGTGGGGGGCGCCATGACTAAATGCGTTGGTCGGGTTAAATCTTCTCTGCGCCTGCCACCAATCGCCTGCACTTGCGCAGTCACTGATAGGACAGGGCCATCCAGTTTCTGCGCCATCTCTCCACACAGTTGGTATTCAGCAGCTTCCACATCGAATCCATCACCATCCAGGATTTCCAGATTCCATCAAATTCGCCATCCTCAGGCGTGGCTATGGCTTCCCAATAGGTGCGGCAACTGTCGAGCAGCTTCCGTAGTTTTTTAACGCGATCAATACCAATCCCTGACCAAAATGCCTTGGGGATTATTGAAAATAAAATTTCCTCGGCAAAAAGCATTTGATTTAGGATCACATGATCAAGTGACCAGCCTATATCTGTAATTCGCTTGGCCAGTTCACGAATCGAAAGTGCTTTACCTGCAGCAGCTTCCAACTGTTCTTTAATCCGTCTTGCCGCAATAGCACGTTCAATAAAAATCATATTGCCGCGCATTTCATTCTCGATCATGTGCCCAACCAGCACATCGAGATCATTTGTCCATGGATGAAACATCAGATCCAGTCGATAAAACTTTTCATCGCCGGTTTCTTCCCAAAGCTCCCGCAATATCTCTAATCGCGTATTCCCGCCGTCCTTAATCATGTAAGGATCAGCTGGATTTTTACGGGTCACATTGGGTGCATGGTCGAGCCCACGGTTACGAATGGATTCCTTGATTTCATCGTACAAAGGGTTCCTGGATTGGCGTGGGTTGTCCTTGTACGCGATGACATCATCGAGTGTGGCAAGGATACGCGTAGGAACTGCTGGATCGGGGGGCAGAGCGCCAGCAGTGTTTCCGCCAAAGTGAGGCTTTTGCATTAAAGCCCCAATTCCTTTAGCGGCGCCTTTATTTTTATCGTTCATCAGTGATGCTCCCTGCTATGAATTCTTCAGCGAGGCGCGATTTTCCGATGCGTGTAATGCCACAGATGAGTATTGAATCCCCCTGTTCTGGTTGATGATTTATGGGGGCTACACTGTCCGGTATTAGGTTAATATGGGTTGGCTCCAGTGAGCCGACCCAATCTATTTGTTCCTCTGTGCGAGTAAGGGGAAGTGGTGTGTTGTTGACATGCTTGTCCATGATCCGTCTCCTTACTCTGTTTTCCATTGGGGTTTTATACCCAGTAGTTTTGGCTCAAGTTCCTCAATCAGCTCCAGCATCGTGTAAAGCGCCGATTTCGTGGGTCCACTCCGTGCTACTTCATGGCGATGGACAGGAACACCTAAGCCATTGGCTTCGGAATAAGGCTTTAACAGTGGGATAATGGTATTAAGAACGGTGACTTGGCCGTCAACCGCTTGATCGAATTGGCTGCGCAGTTCATTAGCAATGCCAGAGGCAGTGCTGGTTCTGTCCCACATGTTGATCAATACTTTTATGGGTGGCAGTGGGCGGCCGGTCACGCTCATAAACCCAGGGCGAGGTTTGAATTTATTCACCAACTCAATGGTGCCATGCAGAAATTCGCGGGTATCGAGCACTTGGGGTTTGATAGGGGAGATCAATATATCAGCAGCAAAAATCACAGATTCCTGGATGATCCCTTTAGCACCCTGTGTATCAATCAGGATGTAGTCGTAATCCAATGCTTGCAGTGCCACATAGAGGTGTTGGAAGTGAGTGACTGACTCGTGTAAAAAAGTGGTGATGTGCTCACCTTGGGGGTCGTTGTTTATGACGATATCCAAATTGGGAATATTGGTTTTTGAAATGCACTGATTTGCATTGGCAGACCGGTAGACTTGGGTCAGGCCAAAGGGCGCTTGATAATCAAGGGGGTAAACACGGGAAAGGGATTGCTGCGGGTCGGCATCAACCAGCAAAACGCGCTGGGTCATGTCCGCTAATATTGCACCGAGATTAGCCGTAATTGTGGTTTTACCCACACCGCCTTTAGTGCATATTATTCCGTAGATCTTGGATTTTGCTGGCATCGTTGATGTCCTCATTAACGGTTAGTTAACGAAACGCATCTTCGGCCACAGGACTTTTAAGAATGCCCCCTCACTTATGTGAGGAGGTTATCAAAAATGGTAGCTAGAGGCGGACTTGAACCGCCGACCCCAGCATTATGAGTGCTGTGCTCTAACCGGCTGAGCTATCTAGCCATAAATGAGGCGCGCATTTTGGCGATAGAGGGGCGGGCTGTCAACCCCATATTCGTAGTTCGAGCGAAGTTCAGGGATGCGGGCAAGGGCTGATGCGGGTATGATGCGCACTTTCTTTTTTTGGCCTTGCTCGGCCTTCCACCCTTTTTAAACAGGTCCACGATGGAATTTCTCGATCTCGCTCCCGTTACCCGCGCCCGGGGCACTGTGCAGTTGCCCGGTTCCAAAAGTATCTCCAACCGCACCCTGTTGCTGGCGGCGCTGGCCAAGGGTGAGACGGTTATCCGCGATCTGCTGAAATCCGATGATACTGATCGCATGCTGGAAGCGCTGGCGGCGCTGGGTGTGAGCGTAACCAAAACCGGCGAGAACGATTATCGTGTGGTTGGCACCGGCGGCAGCTTCCCTAATAAGGAGTCGGATCTGTTCCTCGGCAATGCCGGTACAGCTTTTCGCCCATTGACGGCAGCGCTGGCGCTGAGTGGTGGGACCTACAAACTGCACGGTGTTGCGCGTATGCATGAGCGCCCGATTGGCGATTTGGTGGATGCATTGCGTCAGATCGGCGCGGATATTACTTATCTCGGGCAGGAAGGTTTTCCGCCGCTGTTGATCAAGCCCGCGCAAATCGCGACGAATGACAGTATCAAAATCCGCGGCGATGTCTCCAGTCAATTCCTTACCGCGTTGCTGATGGCATTGCCAATGACCGGCAAAGAAATCCAAATCGAATTGGTGAGTGAGCTGATTTCCAAACCGTATATTGAAATCACCCTCAAGTTGATGGCGCAGTTCAGTGTGGATGTTGTGCGCGATGGCTGGGAGCGTTTCACTGTTCCGGTGACGACGGGTTACATCAGCCCGGCGACGGTTTATGTGGAAGGTGATGCGTCTTCTGCTTCTTATTTCCTCGCGGCCGGTGCGCTCGGCGGCGGCCCGTTGCGAGTGCAGGGTGTGGGGGCCAAGAGTATCCAGGGCGATGTGGCCTTTGCCGATGCGCTGGAAGCAATCGGTGTAACCATTACCAAGGGCGAGAACTGGATTGAAGCATCAGCGCCATTGCTTCCGCTTAAAGCATTTGATCGCGATTTCAACCACATTCCCGATGCGGCCATGACGCTCGCCGTGGTTGCACTTTTTTGCGATGGCCCTTCGCGTTTGACCAATATCGCCAGTTGGCGGGTGAAAGAAACTGACCGTATTTCTGCGATGGCAACCGAGTTGCGCAAACTCGGTGCACTGGTGGAAGAAGGTGAGGATTGGTTGCGCATTACGCCGGTAAATAATTTAATCCCGAATGCGGCAATTGATACCTACGACGATCACCGCATGGCGATGTGTTTTTCGCTCGCGACTTTTGGCGGCGTGCCAGTGCGTATTAATGATCCAAAATGCACTGCTAAAACTTTCCCGACTTATTTTGATGTGTTTGGATCGGTTGTAAGTTAAGGCAGTTCCAGGGCGACGCTTGAAGTTTCAGATGGTTCTCGCCCATTGCTTTTTAACAATTTAAAACCGCAGCGCTTGGGTGCCGATAATTTTTTGTCGCAGAAAATTATTGCTAAAAGTTGCTGCGGTTTTTTATTTTTCCAATCCTTTTTTTGCGAGGAGCGTTTATGTCTTACTCACAATTGCAGCAGCACTTTTTAAAAATTTCGCACTTCAATCATCTGGATGCAATTTGCTCCTGGGATCAAGCGGCGATGATGCCGGATGGTGGCAATGATGCGCGCGGCGCTGCGATGGCAGAGTTGTCGGTATTGATCCATCAACTCACCACGGCGCCGCAATTGGCCGATTGGATTGCAGCAGCAGAAGCGGAAGACCTTTATCCGCAAGAGCAAGTGAGTCTCGCGGCAATCAAGCGTCGCTGGCAGCAGGCGAACCAATTGCCGGAATCGTTGGTGATGGCGCAATCGCTCGCCAATTCCACCTGCGAACACGCATGGCGTGAACAGCGCAAAAATAATGACTGGCAGGGTTTTAAAACAAACCTCTCCCAAGTCGTTGAGCTGGCTCGCGAAGAGGCAAGTATTCGTGCGGCGGGTACTTCGTTAAGCCGCTACGATGCGATGCTCGATATTTATGAACCGGGTATGAATTGCGCAAAATTGGATGTGCTGTTTGGTGATGTTAAGACTTGGCTGCCGGAATTTATCCAGTGTGCGGCTGATATTCAAGCACATAAAACCCTCATCATGCCGCAGGGGCCATTTGCTGTTGCGCAGCAAAAAGAACTGGGTTTGGCGGCAATGCAATTACTCGGTTTTGATTTTAGCTGCGGCCGTTTGGATGTGAGTGCACATCCATTTTGCGGCGGTGTGCCCACGGATGTACGCATTACCACACGCTACGATGAAAACGATTTTATGAAAGCGCTGTTTGGTGTAATCCACGAGACCGGCCATGCGCGCTACGAACAAAATTTACCAGCGCAATGGGCGGGCTTGCCTGTGGGGGAGGCCCGCTCGATGGGTGTACATGAATCGCAAAGTTTATTTTTTGAAATGCAACTGGCACGTTCAGCCGAATTCACCAAGCTGCTTGCACCTATAGCTGCAAAAATTTTACAGCGCGAGAGTGATACAGCATTCAGTGAGGCCAATATCTATGCAGTGAATACGCGGATGAAACGCGATTTTATCCGCGTCGATGCCGATGAGTTGACTTATCCTGCCCACGTTATTTTACGCTATGAAATTGAGCGGGCGTTGATTGATGGCAGCATCGAAGTGGATGATATTCCTGCGCTGTGGAATGACAAGATGCAAGCGTATCTGGGCTTGTCGACCGAGGGTAATTATCGCGATGGTTGCATGCAGGATATTCACTGGGCGGGTGGTTCGTTTGGATATTTCCCCTCGTACACGCTGGGTGCAATGTATGCTGCGCAAGAATTTACGGCGGCAGATCGCGCAATTCCGCAGCTGCGTGAAAAAATTGCCGCTGGCAATTTGACTGAATTATTCCAGTGGCTCAAGGATAATATTTGGTCTAAAGGAAGTCTGTTATCGACTGATGAGTTGATGATCGCCGCTACCGGTGAACCGCTCAATGCGCGCTATTTCAAAACTCATCTTGAGCGTCGCTATTTGGCTAGCGAGTAATGTTAAAAAAGCGGTAGTTGGAAAAAGTTATGTTTGTTGGTTTTGATTACGGTACATCTAATTGCGCTATGTCCTGGCTTGATCAGGGTCATGCGACTTTAATTCCGCTCTACGGTGATGATACGTTTGTGCCATCAACGTTATACGCACTGGAGCGCGCCTTTATCGCCGAGTTGATTGCGCAGCAATTGCCGGACGGTGAAACCAAACTGGATTATGCGCGCAGCCGTTCGGCGCTGCTCGGTCAGGCACGGATGGGAAAAATTGAACACGATATTGATCAAGTGCGCGACGGAATTTTTTTCGGTAGTGAGGCGATTGCACATTACATCAGTGCGCCGGGTGAAGGCTATTTTATTAAATCACCTAAATCCTTTTTAGGCGCGAGCGGCTTACGCCAGCAATCGGTCGATTTTTTTGAGGATGTTGTCGCGGCTATGATGCTCAATGTCAAAAGCCGTGCTGAACAACATGTGCAAAAAAATATCACCCAGGTAGTGATTGGTCGCCCGGTAAATTTTCAGGGTATCAATGCGCAGGAAAGCAACCAGCAAGCGCAAACTATTTTGGCTGCGGCAGGCAAGCGCGTCGGTTTTACCGATATTGAGTTTTTGTTCGAACCGCTCGCCGCCGGTTTTGATTTTGAAACGCGCCTGACCGAAAACAAGCGCGTATTGGTGGTTGATGTGGGCGGCGGTACTACCGACTGTTCCATGGTGTTGATGGGGCCTGCGCACATCAAACAACTTGAGCGTGCGCAGGATTTTCTCGGCCATACCGGCGAGCGCATCGGCGGTAACGATTTTGATATCCAGCTTGCACAAAAAATATTGATGCCGCATTTCGGTATGTTATCGCCACTAAAAACCGGCTTGCCTATGCCGTTGATGCCATTTGTGAATGCAATGGCGATTAATGATATAGGCGCGCAAACCGAATTTTATGATGCAAAAACCGGCTTCCTGCTTGAACGATTAACCCGTGAAACCCTTGAGCCGGAATTGCTGGATCGTTTTATTACCATGCGCGACGACAAGCATAACTTTGCCATAGTGCGCGAGGCGGAGCTGGGAAAAATTGCCTTGTCTGCGCAAGAGCAGCATAAGTTTCAGCTGGATTTTATCGCGCGCGGTTTAGCTCCTGAATGCAGCGCGCAAGACTATGCCTATGTCAGCGAAAAGCTTCTGCAAAAAATCGCCGTGTTGATTAGCGAAGCAACACAGCAAGCCGGTGCGCAACCACACATCGTTTACATCACCGGCGGCAGCGCCAAATCGCCGCTCATCCGCAGAGTAATTCGCGAATTATTCGGCGATGAAATTGCGATTGTTGATGGGGATCACTTCGGAAGCGTGGCGGCAGGTTTGGGAGTGTGGGCGGAGCGGGTGTTTCGCTAGAGAAATCGAAGTTGTCCCGGATGATTCAATTACATGCTTTAAAACTTATCCCGTTCGGCTGCTCTTGAGTCGACCGTTCAGATAAAAAATCTTTCGTAGTGGATTTTGACTCAGAAAAAAATTATCCCAGTTGATATTGACAGCAGATTGGGTGATTGCCATGGTCGCTGCAATCTCCTTCGTCTCAATCACACGCCAGCAGCTTCCGACAATATGTGGCGCCAGTAATCCAGCAAGATACCCGAATCAGCAGCAGTGCCATCTTAAATGGCTTCTGTTCCGGCACTGGCGATGAGCTATTGATGTTTTTGGTAGGCGATGACGGTAATGAACGCCTATACCTATATAGAGAGCAGAAATCTGCAGGAGGGGTATCGCATGCATTTGTTTAGTCGTTAGGAGACAATTGCTATAAATGTTTTATTTGTGAATGGTGGAATACATCTTCATAAACTACTGTTTAAGAACACGGCGATAATAAGTATTAGCTCTGTTCCTGATGTTAATCATTTCGAGGATTATATGAATATTTTTCCAAAAGTTGGTGTTGATAATATTAAGTTGGGCATGAACCAAAAGGATGTGCAAACCATCTTGGGAGTGCCTGCAAATAAGGAAAAAGTTGAGGAAGAGGAAATCTGGGAGTTTGAGAGTGGATTGGAATTGTCTTTTCAGGCGGAGGATAGTTATCGCCTGAGTTCGATAACTGTTATGGCTGATTCGGCTTTATTGGATTCAAAGCTAATAATCGGTATTACCGAGTCTGAGCTTGAAGGTATTTTCCCGGTATTCCGTTTGGATGAAGACTTTAAAAAAGACGGGAAAAGTTACTATGCGGATGAGTTGCAAATAATGGCATGGGTTTTTGATGGTGAGGTATTCAATGTCGTTATTTTTCCTGAATATGATGAAAGTACTGAGCTACCGATTTGGCCGGTGTGATTCTGAATTGATATCGTAGTTTGTTATGGACTTTTTAAAACTAACGCCGTCGCAAGTTAAGATTGATGCTGATGGCTGTGCTAAATATCTTGACGACATTATTGGGGTTTTTATGTGGTGGTTTTCTTGGGTTTTAATAAAGTTCTGAACGCGATTTACCCGTATTGTTATCGATACTTCAAAATCACAGCGTTAATAAATGCAACTCCCTTGCATAAAGAACACCGTCCGACAACATAGCGGTGTTCTGTAAAGGTCACTACGATTTATTTTGTTTTGTAATAAGGTCCAGGTAACATACCGCGCGCTTTGTTATTGACTGCAACCAGATTGGCTTGTGACGATAAACCGTAGGTTTTATCAACCAAGGCGCCAATGATTTGATCTGCAATCGCGCCAATAAGTGCTCCTGCAAGTCCACCACCGCCATCACCAGAACTCTGTTGGGCTTGCACTTTTGCTTCCCAAAGCAGCGTTCCTGTGCGTGTATCAACCAAGCGAACAGTGGAGTCAACAATGGCTACTGATGATAGCACTTGGAACTTTTGTCCCCATTGATTGATGTGAACATACAGAACAGCGTCAGCACCAGTGACACTGTGCACTTTGTCGAGTGGGATGCTGTTCATTTCGGCGGGTGTAGGCAGGCCGTTTTCTTTGAGCAAGGTATCAATCACGGCTACCGGAAATACATAGTAGCCTTTCTCGGCCAATGGCTTATAGATAGTCGATAAAAATGTATAAGTTGAATCGACATCGGTTGAGTCGCTCATTGGTGGAATCACCAAAATGGATCTTGGTTTCGCCGCATGAAATGCGGTGTAATCATAAGGCTGAACCGCGCAACCAGAGCTGAGCACTAGCATCAGTAGACTTAATATTAATCCGGATTTTTTCATTTGATTTTATTTTCCTTGTTCCAGGCGAGTTAACAATCCATCAACAAAAATGGCTGATTCAGGATAGCGAACCAGTTCTTCATTCAGGGATTGTTTTGCTTGTTCACTATCACCCATGCTGGCGTAGAGCATGCCCATGTGTGCAAAAACACCCGGTGGAACCGGTTTGCCTTTACTCGCTGCAATTTCAATATCCTTGCGCAGTTTTACGAGCTGTTGATCAGTAGTTGCCTCTCCAGGGTTTTTATACATGTCGTAAACGACTTGTTCGTAATTGCCCCAGTGATAGGTGGTGTCGTTATTGGCGCAGCCAGCCAGACACAGTGCCAGCGATAATGCTAATAATATTTTCATTGTAATTTCCTTATTTATTTTTCGATATTCCAAACGCCGTTTTGCAAATCACGAACCATGTTATTTACCGCTTCGGTAATTGCAAAGTTCAATACTTTCCCGTTGAGTGTCGCGTCGTAACCTGCGGTGCCGCCAAATCCGACAACTTCGCGATTGCTTAAAACATATTCACCGGCACCTTGGGTGGAATAAATAATTTCCGATGTTCTAACGTCAACGATATTCAGTGCAACCTTGGCATAGGCCGTTTGTTTTTTACCTGAACCTAAAATGCCAAATAATTGCTGATCACCAGTGACTTTGCGGCCAAACTCAGTCACATCCCCACTTACGGCGTAGTTTGCGCCCTTCAATGTTTGGTTAACGCCTGCAATTTTGGCTTCGGTCTCCAGCCCGCTCATATTGTCGCGATCAACAATACTAAAGCGATTGGTTTGTTGCAGGTGAGTTTTTAAAATAGTTTTTGCTTGGTTGCCCAAATTATCGATATTGGTAGAAAACATACCTTGTAGATAAGTGGAGCGATTTTGAAAGTTTCCAACGACCAATGTGTATTTGGTCCCTTGGTAACTAGTACCATGTGTTTCAACTGTTTGTGGAGTTATTTCGCGGTGGGACTCAGTTGCACAGGCTGAGCACAATGCGATCAAGCAGCCAAGCCCAATACTTTTTATTGTTTTCTGGTCAATTAATGTAACCATCAAGAACATCTCCATTCGTTAATTATCGTGAGGGTACGCTGCATTACATAGCGCTTATTTTTTTCACAAAAAAGCCACTGAAAAATATCAGTGGCTTTTTTGATCTACATAAATTCAGTGGCAGGATGACTAGACGTTAAACAAAAAGTGCAACACATCGCCATCTTTTACGACGTACTCTTTACCTTCTTTACGCGATTTCCCCGCCGTTTTAGCACCTTGCTCGCCTTTGTATTGCACAAAATCTTCATAGGAAATAGTTTCGGCGCGGATAAAACCTTTTTCAAAATCCGTGTGGATAACACCAGCCGCTTGCGGTGCCGTGGCGCCTACAGGAATGGTCCAGGCGCGTACTTCTTTTACACCGGCGGTGAAGTAAGTCTGTAAACCGAGCAGTTGGTAACCGGCGCGGATTACGCGGTTTAATCCGGGTTCTTCCATGCCCATTTCAGCGAGGAATTCTTTTTTGTCATCACCTTCCAATTCGGCGATATCGGCTTCGAGTTTGTTGCAAATCGGCACCACAATCGATTTTTCTTCTTCAGCAATTTTGCGCACTACATCCAGATGCGGATTATTTTCAAAACCATCTTCGGCCACATTGGCGATGTACATGGTGGGTTTGAGGGTGAGCAGGTTGATCTCTTTGAGCAGGGCTACTTCTTCTTTATCGAGCGGGAATGAGCGCAGTGGTTTAGCTTCATTCAAGTGCGGTTGCACTTTTTCCAGCAGGGCTTTGATCGCCACAGCGTGTTTGTCGCCGCCTTTGGCGGATTTGGCGTAGCGGTTGATGGCTTTGTCTACGGCTTCCAGGTCGGCAAGGGCGAGTTCGGTATTGATCACTTCGATATCAGCAGCCGGGTTTACACCGTTGGCAACGTGGATGACGTTGTCGTCCTCAAAGCAGCGCACTACGTGAGCGATGGCGTCGGTCTCGCGGATGTTGGCGAGGAATTTATTGCCCAGGCCTTCACCTTTTGAAGCACCGGCAACAATACCGGCGATATCGATAAATTCCATGGTAGTGGGAACAATACGCTCGGGTTTGACAATTTCGGCGAGTTTGTCTTGGCGTGGATCGGGTACAACCACGATTCCGGCGTTGGGCTCAATAGTGCAGAAGGGGAAGTTTTCGGCGCTGATGCCCGCATTGGTCAGGGCGTTGAACAGTGTTGATTTGCCGACGTTGGGCAGGCCGACGATGCCGCAATTGAAACCCATGATGCTATTCCGCTAATGAGAAGTATGAAAAATAAGGGGTGAAAATCGAGAGGGCGCGATTATACATGCTCGGCGCCCATTAGACGAAGTTTGCACAGTTCCTTGGGATGATTGTTTCTTGGAGTAGTTACTTTTTGGGATCAGTATGCAGGTTTTTCATCGCCGTATTCCAGTCGCCTTTTATGGCGTCCGGTGTGCATTTGATTGCGCGGGCGATGGCGCCATCAATCAGCTCTTGCTCGCTTGATGGGGCGCGTTTAAGCACAAAGTTGGCGACCATCGCTGCAACACCAGGATGGCCGATGCCCAAACGCAGGCGCGGGAAATTGGGATTGTTACCGAATGCGGCGATGATATCGCGCAGGCCATTGTGGCCGCCGTGGCCACCGCCTTGCTTAAAGCGGGCGATGCCGGGGGCGAGATCCAATTCGTCGTGGGCTACCAACACTGCGGCGGGCTCGATCTTGAAAAAGGTCGCCATAGCGCCGACGGATTGCCCGCTGCGGTTCATATAAGTAGTGGGGATCAACAGGCGCAAATCGCGCCCTTGGTGGCTAACGCGTGCGGTGAGGCCGAAATATTTGTTATCCGGCACCAGTGTTGCCCCCAGTGAGCGGGCAAATTCCTCGACAAAATCGGCACCGGCATTGTGGCGGGTGCGCTCATATTCACGGCCGGGATTGCCCAGCCCTACGATCAGTTGAATCTCGGTATTTGCCATGAATCTTTCTCTTCTCTGTGCTCATTTTCGCGGTGGCGCGCTTGTACCTGTGAATTGTACCTGTGAATTGCCCCTTGATCACCGCCATAAAAAAAGGGCTGGCTCCGAAGAGTCAGCCCTTTTTTCAAGGAGGAGGAAGAAATTACGCTTCTTCGCCTTCGCTTTCTGCAGCACCTTTCGGCTTCACAACAGTGGCTACTGCCAGGTTGTGGTCTGCGCCTTTTTGCAGGTCAGCAGAAACTACGCCGCTTGGCAGTTTCAGGTCACTGATGTGCAGGATGGTACCTACTTCAGCGCTTGCCAAGTCTACTTCAATGAACTCTGGCAATTGGTGCGGGAAGCAAATTACGTCCAATTGGGTCAGGTTGTGAACTACTTTACCGCCCTGGATTTTTACGCCTTTAGAGGTTGCTTCATTGATGAAGTGCAGAGGTACATGGGTGTGTACCTTGGTTGACTTGTCAATGCGCAAGAAGTCCAGGTGCAGTACAACAGGCTTGGATGGGTGACGTTGTACATCTTTCAGGATCACGTCCTGAGCGGTGCCGTCAACATTCAAGCTGATGATGTGCGAGTAGAAAGCTTCATGTTCCAAGTGTTTCAACAGTTCGTTGTGTGAAACAGAAACACTGGCAGGAGCGACGTTACCGCCGTAAATTACCGCAGGAACCTGGTGAGCCAAACGACGCAGGCGGCGGCTCGCACCTTTCCCCAAGTCATTACGGGCAGTTGCATCTAATTTAAAGTCTTCAGACATTTTATCGTCCTCAATTTTCCATTCAGATCCGCGACCAGAACCTGATGGGTTTCAGTAACCACAGCACGGAGTGTGCTGTGGTGGTTTACCAGAGGCTATGTTTCGCTTAGCGAAACCTTTAAAGGGTTCCTAGCGGAACATGGCACTCAGGGATTCTTCATTGCTCAGGCGGCGCATAGCCTCGGCGAGCATTTTGGATAAGGTCAGGCTGCGAATGCGCGGGCAGTTTTGCGCGGCCTCGCTGAGCGGGATTGAGTCGGCGACGACCAGTTGATCCAGCTCGGAATTGTTAATGTTATCAATCGCCTTGCCCGATAACACCGGGTGGGTACAGTAGGCAACAACACTCTTGGCACCTTGTGCCTTCAGTGCCTTGGCGGCGCTGCACAGGGTACCGGCGGTGTCAATAATGTCATCGACCAGCAGGCAAGTGCGGCCTTCAATCTCACCGATAATATGCATCACTTCCGCGACGTTGGCGCGCGGGCGGCGTTTATCGATAATCGCCAGGTCTATGCCCAATTGTTTGGCTACCGCACGGGCGCGCACTACGCCGCCGATGTCGGGTGATACCACAATCAGGTCTTCAAATTTTTGCTGTTCAATATCTTCCAGTAGCACTGGCGAACCGTAGACGTTGTCTACCGGTACATCAAAGAAGCCCTGGATTTGCTCGGCATGCAGGTCGACAGTAAGTACGCGGTCAACACCTACGCCTACCATCATATCGGCTACAACTTTGGCAGTGATGGGGACGCGTGCGGAACGTACACGGCGATCCTGGCGGGCATAACCGAAGTAGGGCACTACGGCGGTGATGCGGCCGGCGGAGGCGCGACGCAACGCATCGACCATCACAATTAATTCCATCAGGTTGTCATTGGTGGGTGCACAGGTGGGTTGCACCACAAATACATCGCGACCACGCACGTTATCGTGCAGCTCAACGGCGATTTCGCCGTCCGAAAATTGCGAGACAGAAACGTTGCCGAGCGGCATACCCAAGTGGCCCACAATTTTTTTAGCGAGATCCGGGTTTGCGTTGCCGGTAAAGACCATTAAGTCAGTCACGTCAGATACCTTTTGGTGATTGCTGGGGTGATTGCTGGTGGTTAAAAGCCAGAGCCGATACTTTCTGTCTGTATAAAGCCTGTCTGCGCACAGCAGAGTTTTTTACCCTAGGGAATTCCCGCTGGTAGCCTTGGCTCGGAAGTATCGAAAGGAAAGTATATAGAGTAGTCATTGTTGTGTGGTTCGTAGTAATGGTGCGGAATGATTTGTAAACACACCTGGAACAATGACTGAAATAGATGGCAGGGGCGGAAGGACTCGAACCTACGAATGGCGGGATCAAAACCCGCTGCCTTACCACTTGGCGACGCCCCTATTGTTTTTCGACACTAGTGTTTTTTTGAAACAATTGCGTCCAAAACACAGTACTTGATTAGCTGGCGGGAAGCAGTTTGTAGAGTGGTGATTGGTTTACACCTTGTGCTACAAAACCGGGCAGATGGTTGGGCAATTGTGCCTGCACGTTACGTGCTGTTTCTGCCGACACAAAGCTTGCAAATACGCAGGCTCCGGTTCCCGTCATTCGTGCATTGCGATCAAACTTTTGGAGCCAGATGAGGGCGTTATCGACTTGCGGATAGAGCTTTCTCACCAAGGCTTCGCAGTCGTTTTGACCACCCTGCTCAAGGAAGGCCGCCACTTTAATGGCCGACGTATCTCTTGTCAAATCTTTGTGAGAAAAAATTTCAGCAGTGGATACGTGGCAATCAGGTTGTATAACCAGAAACCATTTTGGCTGCATTTCGATAGTTTGTAGCTCTTCACCTACACCTTCCGCCCATGCGGTTTGGGCATTAATAAAGACGGGTACGTCGGCGCCCAGTTTTAATCCAATCACCTGCAACTGGGTTTTATCCAAACCGCAGCCCCATAAATGGTTGAGTGCAACCAATGTGGTAGCGGCATTGCTGCTGCCGCCGCCGATACCGCCACCCATCGGCAAACGCTTTTCAAGGTAGATATCAATGCCCGCAGCGGCAGGTTTGAACGGTTCCAGCGCGCGTGCGGCTTTGATAATCAGGTTTTGCTCGAAGTCCACACCGGGCAATTCCGGAGTGAGAGTGATCTTGCCGTCGGTGCGGGTGGTAAATGACAGGGTGTCACCGTAATCCAGTAATTGGAAGAAGGTTTGCAGATTGTGATAGCCATCAGGGCGGCGGCCGGTGATGTGCAAAAACAGGTTGAGCTTGGCGGGCGATAGCAGGGTCAGGCTGGTCATTGGGTTTTATCCTGCGCGCCCAAATTCCATTCGCGAATTACCAGCACCAAGCGCACATCTTTGTATTCGGCGGTGATTTTTCCTGGCAGCGGCAATACCGCGCCGTTAAAACTCTGGTCGCGATAATTACTGTAGCTGATGCTCCAATCGCCCTGGATCAATTGATCGATCAGGCCATTTTCGTTTTGTTGTAAATGAGTGATACGCAATTTGGGCGCAGGCACGCCGCGTACCCAATAGGCAAGTTGGTCGACCGGAAGCGTCCAGCCCACGGATTTTTTGATCAGCGCCTCGGCGGTCTTGGCTTCCTGCACCGGTTCGCCGGTTTGTTCGAGGCGGACCTTATCGGAGTTACCGGTAATGATCATGCGCTTTTGCCCGAGCGGACCGCTGAGGTTGATCTGGTAATCGGCTAATTGCTGTGCCCATTTAAGATTGGCGCTGCCGCTGTCATCGGCGGTGCGTATGCCCAATTTTCCGGTCAGTTGCCAGTCGCCAACGGCCTGTAATTGGCGCTGGTGCTCTTGTACGTTTTGCGGTGGTGTCAATGAGCTGCGATGAGCACAGCCGGTAGCCAGCAGGAGAGCGAGTAATAACAGCGTGTAACGCAACATCATAAATTGGCCTTGAAGCGGTTAAGGGTTTCCTGGATTGTCGAATCTTTCGGATCGATTTTTAATCCTTCCTGCCATACACGCCGGGCTTCTTCTTTATCGCCCAGCATCCAGAGGATCTCGCCCAGATGGGCGCTGATTTCCGCATTGGGTGCGGCGGCATAGGCGCTGCGTAAATAGCCCAGTGCTTCGGTGTAATTGCCAAGGCGATATTGCAGCCAACCCATGGAATCCATGATTGCCGCATCATTGGGGCTCAGGCGCAGGGCTTTGCCGAGCAGCTCGCGGGCCTCATCAAGGCGCTGGTTGCGGTCGGCGAGTATGTAGCCGAGTGAATTGAGTGCGGCGATATTCTCGGGCTGCAATTTGATAATCTGGCGCAAATCGCGCTCGGTCGGCGCCAGCCGTTTACGCTGGTTGTTGAGCATCGCGCGGGCAAATAACAGGCGAGTACTGTTAGCAAAGTTCGCCAGGCCTTCGCTGAGTACCGAGTCGGCTTCGGTCAGGTAATTGTGTTTGACCAGCGTTTGGCCGTGCAGTGCATACAGGGCTTCGCTCTGGTCGGGGAAGCGCAAGCGCAGGCGATTCATATGTTGCCGCGCGCTGATAAAGTCTTCCTGCCGGACGAAAATATCTATCAGGCTGACCGTGGCCGAAAGGAAATCGTTGCCGCTTTCGACTTGCAGGTAATGGATGATGGCCTCGGGGAAATCGCTACGCGCTTCGGCCATGCGCCCCAGATAGTAGTGCGCGGTGGATACATGCAGATCGCGATCCAGCAGTTCTTCAAAAGTGTCGCGCGCAGTGTCTATATCTTTGCGTTCGAGCGCAATAATTCCCAACGACAGCAACATATCGCCGTTGCCCGGTAACTGGCGGGTGAGGATGGTGAATTGCTCCTGTGCCTGCTCCATATCGTAATGGGTGAGGATGCGCGCGTACTGTTGGCGCAGACTGGTGTTGTCCGGGTAGAGTTCCAGCAAGCTGGCCATTTTAGTGGTGGCTTCCTGGTCGCGCTTCAACTGATGCAGCAGATTAGCTTCCAGGATCGCGGCGGGAATACTGCGCGGCTGGATCTTCAGGGCTTTGTGGGTGAGGTTCATCGCCTCGTCATATTTGCCTTGTTGCTGCAGCAAAATCCCGGTGCCGACTAATAATTGCTCGTCCTCCGGTCGCCGTTGCAACTGGCCGACAAAATCTTGCAGCAGGTTGGCGCGGTCGCTATCACCAAGGCTTGCTGCACTGGCGGCGATATTCTGGAACAGCGGTTCACCACCTTCCTCTTGCAGGCGATGGGAAAACTCAAAGGCTTTCCGCAGATGACCTAATTGCATCTGCGTCATGGACATATTAGCGAGCGCATCTTTATCGTGCGGTGCGGCGGTAACCCAGATTTGCGCCGTTTCCAACGCCGCCTGGTTGTTGCCCATATAGCGGGCGATCATGGTGGCGCGCTCGGCGATCTGCGGGTCGCGGGTTTCGCGTGCTTGCTGGAGGTAATTGCTCAGCGCCACATCATATTGCTGGCGGCTGCCGGCAATTTCGGCAGCAAGCAGGGAATAGAGGGTTTCGGTCGGGAAGGCACGAGTTGGAATCTGGATCAGTGGCTCGGGCTCAATCTCCGGCGCCGCCGCACTATTTGCTGATTGCAGGCTACAACCACTCAGTACCCAGTAAAGGGTTACGCTCGACAGAATAATTGGGCGATTTTTGATCATGCTCGACCGATAACGGATGCAGGAGGTGGACGCAGGCCAAGCTGCGTGGCCAGACATCATAAACGCGAAGGCGGGCGATAAAAAGAGTGTTCTGGCATTGCTGTGAACTGTTCCGTCGCTTAAAGGCCGGTACGCATCGCCAATGCTGGCTGGGTATCAATAAGATGGCGGGTTTCGAGGTAGGTTTGCTGGATGAGATAAGCATCGCCACTGGCGCGATGGCGTTTGATATCGAGCCGCTTCTCCAGCAGTTTTTTGGTCTGGTCCCACAATAGCAACTGCGCTTCGGTGGCGATCATTTCAATCGGGCTTAAATGAAAGCTGGGGTTAATGCGCGCGGCGAAAAACAGGCGGTTGAGCCAGGGACAATCGTGAGTCCACGCATCGCTGTAGGCAGTGATATCGCCCAGGAATTGGTTGAGTTCGAGACAGATATCGCGCGGCTTTTTGCCGCAGGCTTCGATCAGCTTGCGGGTGATACCATGCACGGCCTGGGCGCTATCGCTCCAGTGATCCCACTCGGGTTGCGGTTCGATCAATGCGCAATAGCGCTCGCCGCCGGGTTTCACCACACCGATTTCGATCGGATAGCTGCGCGAGCCAAAACCGGAGGCTTCGATATCGATAATGGTGGGGCAGGGCGGTCTGCGCATAGGGAAATCCTTGGGTCGTGTCTGATTATAGATACAACTTGCGAGCGAAACGGCTTAATACGCCTCCTTTATGACAGGATTGCGTGCTTGCCTCTTGTCACGCCACCTCTGTGACCGGACAATACCGCCCTCAAAACGATACCGGCGTAAAATAGCCCCGACCCATGACCCTGTTAGCCTTTGGCATCAACCATACAACTGCCCCTCTTGCCTTGCGCGAGCGAGTTGCGTTTGCGCCGGAGAATCTGCACAGCGTCATGCAAGAGGCCTGCGCCCATGCCGGGCTGACTGAAGTTGCGATTCTCTCGACCTGCAATCGCACCGAAATTTACGCCGCGAGCGAAGGTGATGCCGGGGCAATCCAGCAGTGGTTGGTTGACCATACCGCGATTGAAGCGGCAGATTTAGCCAACAGCTATTACTGCTATCAGGATCAGGAAGCGGTGCGCCATATGATGAAGGTGGCCGGCGGACTCGATTCACTCGTACTGGGTGAACCGCAAATTCTGGGCCAAATGAAGTCAGCGTTTGCAGTAGCGAAAGAAGCTGGCACCCTGGGAGCGGAATTGCACACCACTTTCCAGCAGGTTTTTAATATCGCCAAGCGCGTGCGCACTGAAACGGCGATCGGGGAGAACCCGGTGTCGGTGGCCTACGCGGCTGTGAGTCTGGCGCAGCAGATTTTCTCCAATCTCAAACAGGACACCGCGCTCCTGATTGGTGCGGGCGAAACTATTGAGCTGGTTGCGCGCCACATGGCGGAGCAGGGCATCAAACACATTATCGTCGCGAACCGCACACTTGATCGCGCCCGGCGGCTCGCGCGTGAATTTAACGGTGAAGCGATTTTGCTTGCCGATATTCCCGAGTACTTGCACCGCGCCGATATTGTAATTTCGTCCACTGCCAGCCAGTTGCCGTTACTGGGTAAAGGCGCGGTGGAATCGGCGCTGAAAAAGCGCAAGCACAAGCCCATGTTTATGCTCGACATCGCCGTACCGCGCGATATCGAAGAGCAAGTGGGCGAACTGGATGATGTGTATCTTTACACCGTGGATGATCTGCACGCGGTGATTGATGAAAACAAAAAATCCCGCGTCGCTGCTGCCGATCAAGCGGAAGAAATTATTAACGAAGGTGTCGAGTTATTTTTGCGCCAGCAGCGCGCACTTGATGCGGTTGCCACGGTAAAAGCCTATCGCGGCAAAGCGGAGCAATTGCGCGATCTGGAATTGCAAAAAGCGTTGCGCAGTTTGCAAACCGGCGCCAATCCCGAACAAGTATTGCAGCAATTTGCGCGCAATCTGACCAACAAATTAATCCACTCGCCGACGACTGTTTTGAAAGAGGCGAGTGCCAGTTCCCGTCACCATGTTATCCAGGTGGCGCAAGAACTGTTTGACCTGTCGTTTGTCCCTGAAGAGTCTGTTAACCCTGCTGCTGATCTCGGCAGTAATGCAAGTGAGTCATAATGAAAGCGTCTATTTTAGAAAAACTGGATCGCCTTAAAGAGCGCTACGAAGAAGTGAGCGCGATGCTGTCGGAAGCCGACATTATCAACAACCAAAACAGGTTTCGCGATCTATCCAAAGAGTACGCCGAATTAGAGCCGGTGGTGCAAGGCTATCAAAACTACTTGAATCTGCTCGCTAATATCGAAGAAGCCAAACACCTGCTGGTGGATGGTGATGATGATATGAAAGAAATGGCCGAGGAAGAACTAAAAGACTGTGAAGCGCAACTCGAACCCATGCAGCTGGAATTGCAAAAACTTTTGCTGCCGAAGGATCCTAACGACGAGAAAAACTGTTATCTCGAAATTCGTGCCGGCACCGGTGGCGATGAAGCGGCGATTTTCTCCGGCGATTTATTCCGCATGTATTCCCGTTATGCCGAGAGCCAGGGTTGGCGCGTTGAAATCTTGAGCCAGAGCGAAGGCGAGCACGGTGGCTTTAAAGAAATTATTACCTTGGTCAGTGGTCAAGGTGTTTATTCCAAGTTGAAATTTGAATCGGGTGCACATCGAGTCCAGCGCGTACCGGAAACTGAATCACAAGGTCGTATCCATACGTCTGCATGCACTGTCGCGGTAATGCCTGAAGCTGATGAAATGGAAGAGATCAATATCAACAAAGCCGACTTGCGTATCGATACCTTCCGCGCGTCCGGCGCCGGTGGTCAGCACGTTAACAAAACCGACTCGGCAATCCGTATTGTGCACTTGCCCACCGGTTTGGTAATTGAATGTCAGGACGAGCGCTCGCAACACAAAAACCGCGCCCGCGCGATGAGTTTGCTCGCCACGAAATTAAAACAGCAACAGGAAGATGCTGCGCACAAATCGCTGTCTGACGAGCGCCGCAATCTGGTTGGTTCCGGTGATCGTTCCGAGCGCATCCGCACTTACAATTATCCGCAAGGCCGCGTGACCGACCATCGCATCAATCTCACCCTTTATTCATTGGATGCGATTATGCAGGGCGATTTGAATCCGGTTGTGCAGCCGCTGGCAAATGAATATCAAGCTGACCAGTTGGCGGCGATTGCGGATTAATGCTTTAAATTTTTCACTTATGTAGCTCGTAGGTTGGTGGTGAGGAACGAACCCCAACTGACAATCTTGCAACAGAGTGTTGGGGTTCGTTCCTCACCCCAACCTACGTGACTCCCTTATGAGCAACATCACCGTTGCACAATGTTTGCAATTCGCACATGAGCTCGAATCGGTGAGTGATTCCGCACGGCTGGACATCGAGCTCATTCTCTGCCATGTGCTGCAAAAAAATCGCACCTGGTTATTCACCTGGTCGGACAAAACGCTTACCGCTGAACAGCAGCAATTGTTTAATGACTTTTTCCAGCGACGTAAAACCGGTGAACCGGTTGCGCACATTATTGGTCGGCGCGAATTCTGGTCACTGCCGCTCGCGGTCAACAACGCCACATTAATTCCCCGCCCGGATACCGAGCTTCTCGTTGAGTTGGTATTGGAATTATTTGCAAATGATTTGCCGCTACAAAAACGCCGCTGCCTGGATTTGGGCACCGGAACCGGAGCAATTGTGTTGGCCATCGCCAGCGAAAAACCGGATTGGCAATTGCTGGGGGTGGATAAATCATTTGAGGTAATTGCGCTCGCCGAAAAAAATCGCGCGGCATTGCAATTCACTCACGTACAAATGCAGCAAAGCGATTGGTTCAGTGCACTCGTTGCATATCACAGTGAAACGGATGCGCAACAATTTGATGTTATTGTCAGCAATCCGCCGTATATAGATCCGCAAGATCCCCATCTCGATCAAGGTGATGTGCGTTTTGAACCGCGCTCGGCGTTGATTGCAGATAATAAAGGACTCGCCGATCTCGAATTCATCATCCTGCACAGTTGGAATTATTTGCACCCACAAGGCTGGTTATTGTTAGAGCATGGTTATGATCAAGGTGTTGTGGTGCGCGATTTACTTAATGCGCGCGGTTTTGCGCAAGTAGAAACGCGGCGCGATCTTGGCGGTAATGAGCGCGTATCCATTGGTCGAAAAGGAGTGGCGTCATGAATGATGATCAACTATTACGTTACTCGCGTCATATTATGTTGCCGGACGTCGATCTCGACGGACAGGAAAAATTACTGGCCGCGCGCGTATTAATTATCGGCCTCGGTGGATTGGGGTCGCCGGTCGCCATGTATCTTGCCGCTGCAGGTGTCGGCCATTTAACCCTGGTTGATTTTGATGCAGTAGACCTGAGTAATCTGCAGCGGCAAATTGCGCATACCAATGCGCGGATCGGCGAAAACAAAGCAGTATCAGCAGCGAAAAATCTGCGCGAATTAAATCCGGATATTGCAATTGACTGCATCGAAAAATTACTGGATGCAAATGCGCTTGCCAAGCAAATAAGACTGGCAACTGTGGTGGTTGATTGCACTGATAATTTCCAAACCCGCTTCGCGATTAACGCGGCTTGCGTCGCAGCAAAAGTGCCCTTGGTGTCCGGCGCTGCCATTCGCCTGGAAGGGCAGATCGCAGTATTCGATTTGCGTGATAGTAATAACCCTTGTTATCGCTGCTTATATGAAGAAGATAGCGATGACCTGACCTGCGCCGCCAATGGCGTGTTGGCGCCGCTGGTAGGGATTGTCGGTTCGATGCAGGCGTTGGAAACAATCAAATTAATTTGCAGTTTTGGGACTACTCTTGCCGGGCGATTATTGCTGCTGGATGCGCGTCATAGCCAATGGCGCGAACTGAAATTACCTAAAGATAAAAACTGTCCGGTATGCGCGAGTAAGCCTGCGTAAAAAACTTGTTTTTTGCCATTCTGTCTTTATATTGGCGCTAACTAAATTCCATTCCAAAAGGTGTAGTAATGAGTGATGTACCCCCCGTCTACAAAACCGGCTTTTTCCCCAAGCTGATTTTCAGCTCGCGCTGGTTGCAATTGCCCCTTTATCTGGGCCTGATTGTTGCGCAGTGCGCTTATGTGTATCTCTTTTTGCACGAACTTTGGCTTTTGATCCAAGGCGTTTCGACTCTAGGCGAACAACAAATTATGCTGATTGTGTTGGGGTTGATCGATGTGGTGATGATCTCCAACCTACTGGTAATGGTTATTGTCGGTGGATACGAAACCTTCGTTTCCCGCTTGCGCTTGAACGGTCACCCTGACCAACCTGAATGGTTAAGCCACGTAAATGCGACTGTATTGAAAGTAAAACTGGCGATGGCAATTATCGGTATATCCTCAGTCCACTTGTTAAAAACATTTATTGAAGCAGGTAATCTTGGTTCGCCTAATGCGAAGTTTACTGAAGCTGGTGTAATGTGGCAGACCATTATCCATATGGCGTTTATCGCCTCTGCGATTGGTATTGCGTACACCGATTTGTTGATGCAGCGAGTGAGTTCTGCGAATAAAAACGGGCATTAATTCCAGCAAGACCTGAATGGGCAGCCTTTATGAGCTGCCTATTTTTTTGCCCAAAATTTGATATTCACTCAAGTGGAATAAACCCTGGCGCTATCTTGCGCCGGACATTGTGGCTAGCAATGTTGTTGGATAACTGGTCAGGTGTCGTACGCTAAGTTTTTTTGGTAGAAAAACGTAAAGTTCTTAAACATGATGAAAGTGATTTTGATAACAATTCTCATTATGATATTCTGGCGCTCAAATTGTCACCGAGAACCACATCATGTTACAAAAATACTTCCAACCCCTCCCGCTTGTAGTCGCTATTCAAATTGTATTGGCTGCGGGTGCAGTGCAAGCGGTTGAAGATCCCAAAGTCGAAACCGTTACCATTCTTGGTCAATATACCGTTAACGAAAAAATCGACACAGCTACTGGCCTAGGGCTTTCGCTGATGGAAACACCACAGTCTGTAAGTGTGGTGACTGAGCAGCGTATTATCGACCAGAACCTGAGTTCGATTGCCGATGTGATCACCCAGACTCCTGGCCTGTCTTCCAAGCAAATGGACAGCACCCGTAATACATTCAGTGCGCGTGGTTTTGACATTGATAAATACCAGATTGACGGTGTTCCTCTGGCATGGAGTTTGGCGGGCGACTCTGGTGAGACCATCACCGATGTGTCTATCTATGAACGTATTGAAGTAGTTCGCGGTGCAACCGGATTGCTAACCGGTGCTGGCGATCCTTCTGCGTCGATCAACCTGGTGCGCAAACATGCTGACTCTGATGTGTTGAAAGGTTACGTGAACGTCGGTGTTGGTAGCTGGAGTAATAAATTTATTGCCACCGATATCGCCGCTCCGCTTACCGAAAGCGGCGCCGTTCGCGCGCGTTTTGTTGCCAAGAAAGAAGTGGGCGATACTTTCATGGATTTGCCGGAAGACGATAAAACCGTTGTGTATGGCGTAATCGATGCTGATATTACTGATCAGGCATCCCTGAGTTTCGGCAGCAGCTATCAGGATAATGATCCTACCGCTTCTACGTGGGGTGGTTTGTCTGCTTGGTATAGCGATGGCACCCGCACCAATTGGGACAGAAAAAAATCGTCTGCTGCCGATTGGACGTTCTGGGCATCCACCAATGAAAACCATTTTGCTAATTTCAATTATGAGTTTTCCAATGGTTGGGCATTAAAAATTAATTACAACCACAACAAGAACACGCAGGATTCACAACTGCTGTATCTGTATGGCACAGCTGATAAAACCACCGGCGTAGGATTAAATCCGTGGCCATTTAAGAGTGATGGCTACAGCAAGCAAGACAGTATTGATCTGCAGTTGAAAGGCGATTACTCATTATTTGGTCGAACCCACGAATTTGTTGTGGGTGCGTTGGATAGTGATCAAAAAGCAAAAACCTACACTTATGCTTACACCTCATCAGGCAGTGTCGGTGATTTTAATCAATGGGATGGCAGTTTTCCTGAGCCACTATGGGGTGCAGGTTCTGTGTCGGTTGCGTTTGATACCGAGCAGACCGGTTATTATGCGGCTACCCGTATTTCATTGGCTGAGCCATTAAAACTGATTGCCGGCGGACGTGTATCAAGTTGGGATCGTGTTGGCGTGAGTTATGGTGCTCCACAAACCTACGGTGATGATGATGTGCTGGTTCCTTATGTTGGTTTGCTGTATGAATTCCTGGATATCCATAATGTATATGTCAGTCACACAGGCATCTTTAAGCCACAAGTCGAGCGTAATGAGCAGGGTAATATGCTTGATGCTATCGAAGGCAATAACTCCGAGTTAGGTTTAAAAAGTGCTTTTCTAGACGGTAAATTGCAAACGTCGATAGCAGTATTTTTGATTAAGCAGGATAACCTGGCACAAGTTGCGGGTAGTCGTATCGTTAATGGGCAGCCAGAAAATTTTTATCGTGAGGCTGATGGCACTGAGAGTAAGGGCTTTGAATTTGAAGTAATCGGCCAACCGCTGGATAATTGGAATGTATCGCTCGGCTATTCCCAGTTCAAGGCAGAAGATCGCGATGGCATAGCTGTTAATACAGATCACCCGCGCAAGAAACTGAATTTGTTTACTACTTATGATTTCAGCGGAACGCTGGACGGCTTTATCTTGGGCGGCGGTATAAGTTGGGAAGATAAGAACTACACAGATACTGACAACGGTGCGACCTGGTTGCCTGAACGCTTGCAGCAAGATGCATACAGCCTTGTGAATTTGATGGCGAGATACCACATTAATGATCAGGTGTCTGTGCAGTTAAACATTGATAACTTGCTCGATGAAACCTATTACAGTCAAATCGGTTTCTTCAGTCAGTATGGCTATGGTGCTCCACGTAATTACACGCTTGGTGTTAACTACGCATTTTAATGGGCCTTGAGCAGTAAAAAAGACAGCATGTTGTTTTTAATAAGCTGATTTACTTGCCGGCATTGGTTTCATCGAGCTGGTGCATTTGTTGCAATGTAATGATTCAGACACAAAAAAGTCTGTTGCTGCTTATTGTTCGGTTTGCTTGCAAGTGCTCGCGCATCAGCTATGGTAATAAGTGTGCATCTGTTTTTTTACAGTAAATTCATACAGATAGGAGCAAGATATGAATGTTGAAGTAGGCGGAATCCTGGGGTTTATTTTACTGATTTGCGTTATTTACGCGATTGTAAAAACAACGCAAAGCAGTGCAAGTACGGGAACGAAAGTTCTCTGGATAGTAATACTTTTGTTGCTGCCATTCCTTGGGTTTATTCTCTGGTTTTTGTTTGGCCCTAAATAAGCCAAGCAGTATCTTTAGCAGGATGGGGCGATTTACATCTCGCCTCATCCTGTCTATTCACATCGCTATTAATTAAAAAACACTTGCTTTAACTCGGCGTGTTGCTCCGCGTTTAAGCGCGGACCGAATTGGCTTACGACTTTGGCGGCAGCGAGATTGGCAAATTCGCCCGCTGTTTTAAAATCTTTGCCTTGGCTCACAGCATACAAAAATGCACCCGCAAACATATCACCCGCACCATTAGTATCGACAGGTGTAATGAGTGTTGCCGATACTTTAGTAAGTGTGTTGCCATCAAATACCAATGCGCCATCACCACCGCAAGTAATCGCAAATTGTTTGCAGTATTTTTTCAATGCTTCACACGCTTCTTCCAGGGAGTGCGTTTGGGTAAATCCAATTGCTTCGTCACGATTACAGAAAATTAAATCGACACTGCTACCAATCATTTCTATTAATCCATCGCGAAAGAATTGCACCATCGCCGGATCGGACAAGCTTAGTGCAGTGCGAGTGTTATTCGCTTCGGCTTGTTTGCGCAACTCAATTGCCGCGGCGCGGCCGGTGGGCGAGGTAACCAGATAACCTTCGATGTAAACATAGTGAGACTGCGCAACGGCATCCAGATCCAATTCATTGGTTGAGAGGGTTTCGCTGATGCCGAGAAAAGTATTCATGGTACGTTCAGCGTCAGGTGTAATCATGACCAGGCATTTTCCGGTAATGCCGGCAGGCGGTGTGATATGTGTCGGTGTTGCAACGCCTGCCGTATGAATGTCATTTAAATAAAATTCACCATTTTCATCGTTCGCGACTTTGCATGAGTAAAAGTTATCACAACCAAAATAGCTGGCGGCGATAATGGTGTTGGCCGCTGAGCCGCCGCTCGCGCGATGTGATGCAACCAGATGATGCTGTAAATAGTCGATAAGTGCGTTTTGGCGCTCTTCATCTACCAATGTCATTACACCTTTGGCAACCGCCATTGTGGTGAGATCGCTATCGTCCAAAGTGATTTCAGTATCGACCAGGGCCGCGCCTATGCCATAAATGTGATATTGCTTGCTCATAAGCCGGTAACCTTTGTTTTATAAATTGATGTGAGTGGTAAATTGATAGGGGCTCGCAATTGTAAGGGCTCGAAATTGGCAAGAGCTTGAGATTGCGCGGCATTATGCAAAATTCATCGCGCGCGATAAAGCAGAAATGGATGTGCTTACCTATCCACCGTTTTTAGTCTCGCATTCACACAGGGCGGCAGTTAAACTGCGCGCATTATTTTCCGGCCTTTTTGGGCCTTGGCATATTCACTATTTAAGATTTATCCATGACCAAACGTCGCTCAACTTCCCGTCGCACTACCAAGTCCGCCATTTCTGCCTCACGTTTTAACTGGCGCGCGATAAGGTTGTGGACTTTTTACGGCCTGTTGCTGGTTGTGGCGCTGGTGGGAATCTGGACGTTCTATCTGGATACCGTGGTGCGCGCGAAATTTGAGGGGAAAAAATGGTCGCTGCCTGCACGGGTCTATGCTCGCCCGCTGGAGTTATACCAGGGCCAATCATTGACACCGGCGCTGTTTGAACAGGAGTTGCGCGCACTGGGTTACCGGTTCGACGGCAATATCAATTCACCCGGACAAGTGATTAAAAAAGTGACTGCCAGCTCACCGGAAGTGGTTTATCACATTCACAGCCGCGGGTTTGATTTCTGGGACAAAAAAGAGCCATCGCACAAATTTATGCTCCGTGTTGCCAATGGTAGTGTGCAGGGCCTGATTGATTTGGGCGGCGCTGACTTGCCACTGGTACGTCTTGAACCGGAAGAGATCGGCGGTTTTTATCCAGCGGATAAAGAAGATCGGCTGTTAGTACGGTTATCCGATTTACCTCCGCTGCTCGGCGAAACACTGTTGGCGGTGGAAGACAAACACTTCCTTGATCACCATGGCGTATCGCCACTGGCGATTGTGCGCGCCGCCTGGGTGAATGCGACTAACGGCGGCGTGGTACAGGGCGGCAGTACGATAACACAACAATTGGTGAAGAATTTTTATCTTACCAATGAGCAAAGTGTTCTCCGTCGCAAAATTCCGGAAGCGATTATGGCGTTGTTGCTGGAGCTGCATTACAGCAAATCCGAAATTCTGGAAACCTACATCAACGAAGTCTTTTTAGGTCAGAGTGGGCAGCGTTCAATTAACGGTTTTGCGCTGGGTGCACAGCATTATTTTCGTCAGCCGTTGCGCGAATTAAATGCACAGCAGGTAGCGCTCCTGGTTGGATTGGTAAAAGGTGCATCGTTTTATAATCCTTGGCGGAACCCGGAGCGCGCTAAAGATCGGCGCAATTTGGTGCTCACTGTAATGCATCAGGAAGGATTGATTACCGATCAGCAATTAAAGACCGCACAAGCGGCGCCACTGGGAATCGTTACTGAAGGCGATGCGCGCACCACGACTTATCCCGCATTTATGGATTTGGTGAAGCGCCAATTAAACGAGGATTACGACGAAGATGATTTGCGCAGCGAAGGTTTGCGCATTTTCACCACGCTCTCGCCGATGGTGCAGCGTCAAGCGGAAAAATCCATGAAGTTGCGCGTAGAGCAGTTGGAGAAACAATTCAAAACCAAAAACGTGCAGGGCAGCATGGTGGTTACCTCCGTTGGCGGCGGTGAAATTCTCGCGCTGCTCGGCGATCGCGATCCGCGTTTTTCCGGTTTTAACCGCGCACTCGACGCGAAACGTCCGGTCGGCTCCTTGCTGAAACCCTTTGTGTATTTAACGGCGTTGGAAAATCCGCAGAAATACAATCTCGGCACCATCATCAGCGATGCGCCGGTCAGTTATAAATCCGGCGGCAAATGGTGGGCACCGCAAAATGCCGACAAAAAAGACCACGGCGATATCCCGCTTTACAAAGGCCTCGCTTATTCCTACAACCAATCGACCGCGCGTTTGGGAATGACGCTCGGTTTGGATGCGGTCGCCAAAACGGTGAAGCGTGCCGGTTATGAAGGCAAGGTGCCGGAGTTGCCGTCGATGCTGCTCGGTGCGGTGGATATGTCGCCGCTGGAAATTGCCGGTATGTATCACACTCTCGCCGCCGAAGGTGTTTATACACCGTTGCATGCCATTCGCGAAGTACTCACGGCTGATGGCAAACCACTCAAGCGCTATCCACTTGAGCTGGAGCAGCGCTTTGCAAATGAATCTACCTTCCTGGTGCAATACGCGATGCAACGGACCTTGCGCGAGGGCACCGGCCGCAGCGCCTACAACCAGATTCCATCGCAGATCGATCTCGCGGGCAAAACCGGTACGACCAATGATCAGCGCGATAGCTGGTTTGCCGGCTACAGCGGTGAGCACCTGGCGATTGTGTGGCTCGGTCGCGATGACAATAGTGCCACACCGCTCAGTGGTGCTGGCGGCGCACTGCAAGTCTGGAGCGATTTTATGAAGCAGTTGCCGACCCGCAGCCTGGAGCAGGAGCCACCCGTCGGGGTGAGTTTCGATTGGCTGGATGACAAAACCGGTAAGCTGAGTGCGGAAACCTGTGAGGGTTCGACATGGTTACCACTGCTGGAAAAATTCCGTCCGCTCGAATCGGTCGAGTGCAATATCGAGAGCAAAAATCCGGTGAAAAACTTTTGGCAGAAGCTGGTGAATTAAACCGGTCTGCATTTCACAAAAATAAACCGCTCAGGTGAATCTGAAGCTTACCAGACTGCGTCTTAGCTTGTGAGTTGGGGGCAATATTGATGTAATCCTGCCCGGATTTTTCCTGAGAGGCTTTTCCCATGACATTATCTATAAGCTTGCCCTGCCGCCTGTTGCGCGCAATCGGCCTGGCGTTGGTCTGTGTAGCGCCAGTGGCCTGTAGCTTGGCTGCCACCGCAGCTGAGCTGGAAGGCACCCAGGTGCCGCTCGATGCTCCCCATTCGGCGCCAGTGCACATTGAGGTTTCCAATCCTGATGCTCATTCCGAGCCCAATCCTGCATTCAGCCAGGAATTAAACCAACATGAACTGGCAGTGCCGGCGGCACCAGATCCGGTTGTGCCACCTCCTGCTGCTGAACCTCCACCGCCGCCTGCATGGGACGATCATAATTGGTCTAACGATAAGCACTGGGAGCGCAAGCTGGAAAAAAGCCTGAGCAATGCATTTGGCGGTGGTCATGACGGTGACAACAATTTTCATCCGGCATTGCTGATCCCGATTCTGGCCATTGTCTTTATTTTTGGCGGTCCTCTCCTCCTGCTGATATTGATCCTCGTGTTTTTCTTCGGGGCCCGTCGCCGTCGCCAGCGCGATATCAATATGAATATCGATAAATTGCTCGCCGCAGGGCGCGATATTCCGGTCGAATTACTGCGTGGTGATGACCCTAAAAGTGATGAGCCTGTGGGTAGCCGTGACAAAGGTATTCGCAATATATTCCTCGGCACCGGCTGGCTTGTTTTCCTTACGGTTATGGTAGGTTTCGACATAGGTTCAGCCGGTTTTATCTGGATTGCGTTGGGCGCATCTCAAGTACTTATTTGGTATCTGAACCGACCCAATGTGACTGGACAGGCTGGGCAGCAGGACTAACCAGCATGTCCCTTTCCGATCAGGAATTGATTGCGCGGGTGGTCAGCCGCAAGGATCAGCACGCCTTCGCGCAGTTGGTTTTGCGCTACCAATCGCCATTGCGTATCTGGGCCAGACGCCTGTGCAATGGCGATACGCACCTCGCTGACGATCTGGCGCAGGAGACCTTTATGAAGGCCTATGCTGCGCTGGGCGCGTTTCGCGCTGAAGCCCGGTTCTCAACCTGGTTGTACCGTATCGCTTTTAATATTGCTGCCAATCGCTGGCGCGCAAAAAAGATCGAATGGTGTGAACTGGATGAGAATGAGGAGATCGAAGCTGAACAGTGCAGCGTAAAACAGTATCATGCGCAGAAAGACGTGGAAGCGGCCATGCAAACCCTGAGCGCAGGCCAACAAATGGCAATTCGGCTATGCTATGAAGACGGGTTTTCCCATGAAGAGGCTGCAACTATTATGGGTATTCCGCTTGGGACGGTGAAAACGCATATAGCGCGTGGTAAACAAAAACTGCAATCTCTCTTGGCGTCCTGGCAGGACGCCCTACCTCAGTGAAAAGCGAGTGAGCGAGGTCGACATATGAACGCCAAACAGTTTGATGATTTCCTGCAACAACAGTTGCAAGGCTCCAGTCCCTATCTTGATGATGGCGATTTTAGCGCGCGTGTAATGGCGAGTTTGCCTGCGCAAAAACGCTTGAGTCCCTGGGTGGAACGGTTGATTGTAAGTGTGCCGGTCACGTTGATTGCACTGCTGGTGCTTAGCCAATTTTCGCTGCGCGATTTTATTCAGCCGGTGTATGCCTGGGTGCTGACATTCGATATGAATAGCCTTATCTCGCTCGCGATTGCTATGGTGTTGGTGATGTTTTTTATTCCTTTATTTCTGGCATTCAAGCGTTCATCACTGTTTTAATTTGTCATATTTCTACGCTAATTTTTGCCCCCGGAAAATCGCTTAATTGCTGTAAGTAATTAAGCGATTTTTTTTAATCGTCATAAATGCTTATGAGTAGTTTTCCTCAGGCGTTGATGGCGCTAAATCCCTTATGGCGTTTGCGCATTCTCTGGGCGACTGCTATACCCAAATGACGTTATACAGACGACTACAAAACTACACCTTTCTTAAAGCGTTTTTTAAATTCGATTCATTTGTAATTTTTGATTTTACAACACACCGCGTCCACCTGAGGCAAGGCTAAATGCTCCGCTTGACCATCGCAAAAAAATTGATGTTGCTTGTCACGATTGCCCTTCTGGGGTTTGTTATCAGCCAGGGGTATTCGATGTGGATTGAACGAGCCAATAGCAGCCGTTTGGCTGAAGTGGAAAAGCGTATTTATCCTGCCCTTGAATTAACAACTGTGAATTTAGGTGCGCTCCTATTAATGGAACAGCAAATTAATAGTTCAGTAACAACGGGTGATGAAGGTGCGCTCGAAGATGCTGATAAACACTATCAGGAAATTCGCCAGAATCTGGCTAAATTATCCAGCCTCAGTAGCGATCTCGCAGGGGCAGCAAAAGATATTGATACACAATTGCAATCCTGGTACACCACCGCCGTGCGCATCGCCAAAAGTTTTATTGGCGGCAATGTCGATTTTAATCAGGTGGGAGCAGAAGCTGCAGCCAATGCCGAAAAATTAAAATTGTTGCGCAAATCCCTGGCGACAATGAAATCCGAAAAAGCAAAACGTTTTAATGAAGCGATTAGTGAAACCGTAAGCTCATCAAAAAGCGCATCGCAAATTGCATTGGTTATCGCAGTCAGTGCAGTGGTTGCATTGTTGGTGGTGAGTTTAATTATCAGCCGTTCAATTACCTCAAGCATCAATGAAGTAACCGAATCATTAAAAGAAATGGCCTCGGGCGCGGGTGATTTAACTAAACGTATCAACTATCCCGGGTACGATGAAATTCGCGATTTGGTGAAATATTTCAATGCCTTTGTAGAAAAACTGCATGGTTCTTTTGCCAATGTCAGCAATGATGTTGGCGGTCTTACCAAGGTGGCCACACGCCTGACAAATTCCAGCAGCCAAAATATGGGGCGTATCAATGAACAGGCGACGGCGATTTCCAGCATGCGCACGTCCATTGAAGATCTGATGAAAATGGTAAGCGAAATAGCAGAGTTTGCCGATAATGCATCGCATCAGGCACAAGATGCGAGCAGCGCTGCCGCGCGCGGCAAAGAAACACTCGCAACCAATGTATCGACTATCAGCACACTCGCAGAAGAGGTGCGCAGCGCGGCGGGCGTGGTTAATCGTTTTGAGGAATTTTCGTCGGATGTAGGACAGTTGCTTAACACCATCCAAAACGTTGCCGAGCAAACCAATTTGCTTGCGCTTAACGCAGCAATTGAAGCAGCACGCGCCGGCGAACATGGGCGCGGTTTCGCTGTAGTTGCAGATGAGGTGCGCGGACTCGCTGTTCGCACCCGTCAGGCGACAGAAGAAATTCACAAAGTGATTAGTGAGTTGCGGCAAGTATCAGCAAACGCAGTAACGGCAATGCAGGGTAGTGTAGAGCGCGCCAACCGCGGCGTGGAAGCAACCGTGGCCTCAGGCGAAGTACTCAATTCTATTTTGAATAATGTAGAAACAATTAGCAGTATTAATGAGCGAATTGCCGCCGCAACCCACGAACAAACGGTGACCTTTTCCCATGTGTCTGAGCATGTGAATGGTATTTATAACAGTACTCAATTGGTTACCAGCTCCACTAACGAACTCAATGAAATCAGCCACGATATTGGCCATATCAGTCAAGAGCTGCGCAAAATTGCTGGCCAATTCCGCGTTTAATATTTCTGTAAGACCCGGTTTTATAGCATCACCTGGTAGCGATGCTGAATTTTCAGGGAGTTCAAGCACAGGCAGTGCGCAACATTAGGAGTGACACACACATGAACAAAATTAGCTCGAGTCGTAAAAAACACAGCCTTGCGTTAGCCATTGCATTTTGTATGGCGGTGCCATTGGCGCAGGCAGGCGATCTCAACTTCTCCGGTTTTTTATCCGTCGGCGGCGGTATGGTCGATGATGAAAATGGCCCTGCTTACGGCGGCTATGATGAGGAAGATTTAACGTTCGACAACAATCTTTTGGGTATCCAGATTTCGGGCAACGTTTCCGACAAATTGACAGCAACAGTGCAATTAACTGCACGCAGTGAAAAAGATTATGAAGTCGAGGCCGAGTGGGCTTATTTAAGTTGGCAAGCAACCGAAAATAGTAAAATTCGCGCAGGCCGTTTGCGTACGCCTTTTTATATGTTTTCTGATTTCCTTGATGTAGGTTATGCCTACGCATGGATTAGTCCTCCACGTGAAGTTTATTACCTGCCATTTAATAATGTTAATGGTGTGGATTTTTATACGACCCATACCCTGGGAGTTTTCGATACTACTTTCCAGGCATACTTCGGTGGCTTTGATGACAAATTGGATCTTAATAATGACGGCATTTTGGAGGCGGCAAAAACCCGCAACCAAATGGGTATTGCCGGGACTTTAGGTAAAGATTGGTGGACCTTGCGCGCGGCTTACCACAAAGCGGATTTGTGGATCGATGTAACGGGTGTTCCCGTTGGCACTACCACCGTCGGTGGTTTTGCCGGACTCCTGACGGCGCTTGGTTTTGCTGATAATGCGAATAAATTGTTGGTTGAAGAGGATAGCGTCACCTTTGCCGAAGTCGGCCTTAACATCGATACCGGAAGATTTGTTGCGGCGCTTGAGTATGTAGAGTTTGAACCGGACGATGCTCTGCTATCCAAGAACAAACGTGGTTACGCAATGGGCGGTGTGCGATTTGGTGATTGGTTAGTGCACCTCACCGCATCCCAATCCAAAGATGATGCTTCCAGTCTGGACGGCGGTATTCCGGCCAATCAGGCGATCCCTGTCGTCGGTAGCACCAATGTCTTGATTGGGACACTGCAAGCGGTAGCTGCTTCGCAAGCGGTTGATCGGGAGGTAATCTCGATTGGAACCCGCTGGGATGTCACCACTGGTACTGCGCTCAAGTTCCAGATAGATGACATTGATGATAAAACTCGAGGCGATCAGAAAGTATTTTCCGTCGCCCTGCAAACTGTGTTTTAGGAGGGGGTGCCATCATGAAAAAATTCATTTGTGCTGTGGCTACAACCTTAACACTTGGTTTGGCTGGCCCTACCTGGGCAGAGGTTGCGGTGATTGTGCATCCGTCAGCCGGGTTCGACTCATTGACTGAAGACGATGTATCGCGCTTATTTCTCGGCAAAAGCAAAAGCTTTCCGGCAGGTGCACAGGCTGTCCCGGTAAACCAAAATGAAGGCTCGGCGGCGCGCGACAAATTCAATGAAGCCGTTTGTAAGAAAAATGCCAGCCAGTACAAGGCCTACTGGTCGCAACTGGTGTTTACCGGCAAAGGTACACCGCCAAAAGATGCCGGTGACGATGCAGCTGTTAAGGCCTTGATTGCCGCCAATCCCAATATGATCGGCTATATCGATGCCGGTGCGGTAGATGCCAGCGTGAAAGTGGTTTACAGGGTTCCCTAAGCGGCCTCGTCAGCCAGCTAATACCGGCGCCCGCCTTGTGCGGGCTTTTTTTATACACAATTAAATTCCTGCCGCGCCGCCAACTAGGCTAAAATGCGCGCCTTTTTTACCCATTTATCTTTATTTACTTCCTTTTAGTCGCACAGTCGCAGAGAAATTACCCGTGATCTCCACCGCCAATATCACCATGCAATTTGGTGCAAAACCGCTTTTTGAAAACGTTTCGGTCAAATTCAACAACAGTAACCGCTATGGTTTGATCGGCGCCAACGGCTGCGGTAAATCCACGTTTATGAAAATTCTGGGGGGCGATCTGGAGCCTTCTGGCGGCCAGGTTATGCTCGAGCCCAATGTGCGTTTGGGTAAATTGAAGCAGGATCAATTCGCTTATGAGGAGTTCTCGGTCGTTGATACAGTGATCATGGGGCACGCCGAGCTGTGGGCGGTTAAAGCCGAGCGTGATCGTATTTATGCCTTGCCGGATATGAGTGAAGACGACGGTATGCGCGTCGCCGAATTGGAGGTTGCATTTGCGGAGATGGATGGGTACACCGCCGAATCGCGCGCGGGGGAATTATTGCTTGGCCTGGATATTCCTATCGAACAACATTTTGGCCCGATGAGCGCCGTTGCACCGGGTTGGAAATTGCGGGTGTTGCTGGCACAGGCATTGTTTGCTGATCCGGATGTGTTGCTGCTCGACGAACCGACTAACAACCTCGACATCAACACCATTCGCTGGTTGGAAGGCATGCTCACCCAGCGCAACAGCACCATCATTATTATTTCGCATGACCGTCACTTTTTGAACGCGGTGTGCACACACATGGCCGATCTGGATTACGGCGAGTTGCGTGTTTATCCCGGCAATTACGACGATTACATGATGGCGTCTGAGCAGGCGCGTGAGAAATTATTAAATGAAAATGCGAAAAAGAAAGCGCAAATTGCCGAGCTGCAAACCTTCGTGAGTCGTTTCTCTGCTAACGCTTCCAAAGCCAAGCAAGCAACATCGCGCGCAAAACAAATTGATAAAATCCAACTGGACGACATCAAACCATCAAGCCGCGTTAGCCCTTATATTCGCTTCACGCAAAACAAAAAATTACATCGTCAGGCAGTGACGCTTGAAAGTGTAAGCAAGGGTTATGATCGCCCGTTGTTTACCGATTTAAGTTTGCAAGTTGAAGCGGGTGAACGCATTGCGATTATCGGTCCCAACGGCGCGGGTAAAACAACTTTGCTGCGTTGTTTATACGGTGACTTGCAACCGGATGCCGGAACAATCAAATGGGCTGAGCAAGCAGAGATAGGATATTTCGCGCAAGATCACGCCGCTGATTTTTCTTATGACACCAATTTGTTTGACTGGATGAAACAGTGGACCAAAGGTGACGAACAATTAGTTCGCGGTGCATTGGGACGCATGCTTTTTTCTAATGACGAAGTTAAGAAAAATGTAAAAGTGTTATCCGGTGGTGAAAAAGGCCGTATGTTATTCGGTAAGTTAAGCCTGATTAATCCCAACGTAATGTTAATGGATGAACCAACAAACCATTTGGATATGGAGTCGATTGAGGCATTAAACCTTGCATTGGAAAATTATCCGGGCACGTTGATTTTTGTCAGCCATGACCGCGAATTTGTGTCGTCATTGGCAACACGGATTATCGATATGCAACCAAGTGGGTTAATTGATTTCCACGGTAACTATGAAGACTATTTGCGCAGCCAAGGCATTTACACAATGTAAAATTTGCAAATCGTTTTGTACAAAGCCCGCTTATGCGGGCTTTTTTTATGCGCGCGTTAACGCACAGAGCATATGGTTTTTTATTTTTATCCTGTACCTGTCTTTTAAATAAGTGGGAGTTGATTATGAAAAAATTATTAGCTGTTCTGTGTATGGGTGTTTGTTCGTCAGCTGTGGTGGCGCAAAGCGACACTTCAAATCGCGGCAATGGTTGGCAATTCCAACCAGAGTTTTCTATTGGTGGCGGTTACGGCTTAACTAAGTTAAAAGATGGCGACTTCGATGAAGACGAAGCTGCCAAAAAAGTATTTGCAGTTGTAAAATTCAATGAATATATTGGTGTTGAAGCAGCTTACATTGACTTCGATGAATCCGGCAACGGCGCTCTTGATATTGACCTTAAAGGAAAGGCACTGAATTTAATTCTTGAGTTGCCTGTATCACAACGTTTTTCGGTCTACGCGAAAGGTGGACAACTGTGGTGGGATGCTGACGCTAATATTGACACATCAGAATTCATTACCAGCAATGACTATGATGGCAACGAAACTTTTTGGGGTTTGGGAGCCAAATTCCGTTTGGCAGAGCATTTGGATTTGCGTGTAGAGTATGAACGTTTCAATTTCGAAATTTCACGTAATGAAATTAATGTTCTGCAGCCAAACGATATTAATATGGATGTTGATTTCGCCAGCGTGAATTTGCAATTTACTTTCTAATGTGTAACGTCATTTAAAAAGGAAATTTTAAATGAAAAAAGGGGCGAATGATTCGCCCCTTTTTATTTGCTTTGCCACTTAAAAGCTTATCGGATTTTGATTTTTAATTGCAAACCACTCCGCCACCGCCTGTACCCTGGCTGTTACAGGTGCTGGTAGTGATACAGCTGCGCGAATTCTCCCAACCCCATCCGCTCGCCGTGTTTTGGCAGGTTGGATACAGGGTTCCCCACCAATTACACTGGCAATTGCCGCCAGTACCGGCACTGCTACGACTGCTGCTGGTGACGACTGCCGTACTACTACGACTGCTGCTGGAAACAGCCGGGGTACTGCTTGTAGTACCGCCAGTGGGTGCAACCGCACGACCGGTATTTGGATCGATTCTACCCGGGCAAAGACCTTTGTTGCGCAGTGTTGAAGCGATCTGTGCAATAGCGCTGTTGGTGTTGGTATAGCTGCCGTCGTGCATCAGGATTACCTGGCCATTTTGCAATTGGTTCACCGCGTTGACGATGGCCGAGGCGCTGGCATTATTCCAATCCTGTGAATCTACATCCCACGTCACAATGCGCAGGCCGGCAGCTTGTGCCGCTTGCTGGATGGTCGAGTTCACTTCGCCGTAAGGTGGACGGAATAAAGTAGGTTTGGGTGCGCCAGCATTCTGGATTGCTTGATTAGTACGGTTCAATTCGTCTGATACCTGCGCCAGCGTCCAGCTGGTCATATGCGAGTGAGTGAAACTGTGGTTGTGCACTTCGCCTACACTGCGTTCCAATGCAATCAGTGAAGCGTTGCTGGCGATATTATTGCCCTGGTTGAACCAGGTCACCGGGGTCAGGTTGTGTTGTTTCAGCAAGTTGATAAGCGCAGTGGTATTGGAGTTGGGGCCGTCATCAAAGGTGATCCCGACATAACCGCTGCAGTTATTGTTGTTGCCGGAGCTACTGCTGGTCCCTGTATTGCCGCCGGTGCTGCTGGTGCCGCCGCTGCCATTACAATTGCCGCTGAAACAATCATAGGTGTAGCCAAAGCCGATCACGCCGTTGCAGTGCATGGTTTCCGAGCGGGAACCGCCGCCGCATGAGCCATTGCCATAAGTGGCGGTGTTGTAATCCATATCTTCAGCCTGGCGGGTTTCACCATTCACCTGGATGTAATCAATAATCGCATCACGGCCGCTGGCATCATTGTCGTACTGCACCTGGATATCGCCGGATGCGTTACCGGTATAGGTGTAATTTTGGAAGCTGGTAGTCAGCGTCCAGTTGGCTACCGTTGCGCCACCCACACGCAGGTTGATGTGTTCACTGCCCGCAGTACCGCGTGCACGGACGACAATACCGCCTCCGCCACCATTGGGTGTTGAGCTGCGTACAGAGCTGCTGGTAACTGTGCCGGTGGAGCTTTGCGGCGTGCTGCTTGTGGTTGCTGTACCTTCACTTACGGTGATATCGGAACTACCGCGGCTTTGATAGCCCTCGGTCGCCAGCACCTGATAATCGTGCGCGCCCAGAGTCAGGCCCTTGCTCGCCCAAAAGTTAGCATGGTTGGCAAAGGTGATGGTGCCGGAAATAGCGCCAAAGCCTTTTTTGGGATTCCGCACGCTGAAGTATTGGTAGAAGGTTTGGGTGCCGTCGATTGACGGTTGTTGGACACGTTGGCAGCGGCGTACGTTATAGGTTGCGCCATCACTTTGAAAACTGCCGTAGTCAGTACCGCCGGAACAACTGGCCGGATTATATGAGCCGTAGCTTTCGATAACGTAATATTCGATCAGCGGGCTTCTGGTCCAGCCATACAAAGCCAGATAGGAGTTTTGGCTGTTATCGACACCGTAAGTGCCCGAGTAGCTCACAACCCTTGTGCTATTGCCTGGTTTCCAGCCTTTGCCGCCCACCCAGTTATTCGTGCTGTTAGTCCATTGGGAGGTATAGCGTCCAGCCGCTTGCAGACCCATTGATGCATCGCCGGAATCCTTCCAAAAGGTATAGTAAAAACCATTATTGGTTCCCGTTGCGTTTGATGTGAGGGTTTGGGCGCTAGCTGTAGTTGCCCCGATACCCAGTGCGCAGATGAGCGTGGTTACGACATTTCTGCCGATGTTGTGTAATTTCATTATTAGATCTCCGGAGTGTGCCTCTCAACCAATACAGCCAATAGAGGAGGAGGCTGTTGGAAGGCGTATCCTGTTTATTGCAAACAGGGGTTTTTCATCGAGTGCCATACTGCTTTGCTGTTATTGTTAAAACTACCTGGCGGTGTCGACATGCACTTGTATACATCTCACATCATGATGTTGTCAATTGAACCATATGTATATTGTCATCAAAACCATATGTGTGTCTGATATTTAGAATCTGACAAGAAAAAGCGGTATTTTTTAATTGTTTTTTTATTTAACGTTGAGGTCGGTTTGCGAGAAAAAATTTTGATTTTTAATCGATATTAATGATAACCAGGCAGCGGGTAATTCGAAAAATGTTGCGTGTTAATTGCCTGTAAAAATAAAGCTAAATATAAAAATAATAATAAATGTTGGATTTTGCTAACCTAATTAAAAAAATGTCGGAGAGTTTTACTTACTCCCGTAGTGCTCGTCATAGCTGTTCGAAATAGCTGGCAGTTTTTATATTTAATCAGCCATGTGAAAAATTATCCCGATTACCTTGATAAAAAGGTAACCAGTGATGGTAAGCAAATTCTGATGTCCGAAAAATCCTAATTCACTACGCATGAAGCAAGACGCAAATCTTGCTTCATTAAATTGTGTTTAGTCTTCCATTTTTTCATGAGCATCTGCTACGCCGAGTTGCCAGTAGCCAGCAGCTTTAACCCATTTCGGATTCATGTTCCGCTCTTTTACAAGATAGGAACGAATCACGCGCGCAGCTTTGGTTTCGCAGGCGATCCATGCATAACCATTGCCATCGGGCAAGGTTACATTTTCCAGTGCATCTTTAATTACTGTAGTGGTGCCAGCCGCGGCGCCTTTTCTGTAACACCAAATGATTTCAACTTGCGCTGGTGAAGACAAAGGAATTTCGTCGCCGATGTTATCGATTTCAATTAGCACAATTGCTTTTGCTGTTGGTGGTAGTTCTGCGAGTCGTCGCGCAATGGCAGGCACTGCGGTTTCATCGCCGGCCAGTAAGTGAAAATCGTATTCGGTGGGAACAATAAATGAGCCTTTTGGCCCGCCGACTCCTAACCAATCGCCGGGTTTTGCGTGTATCGCCCACGCGGTCGCAGGTCCTGCTTCATGCAAGGCAAAGTCAATAACCAGTGCGCGTGCATTGCCATCAAAGAATCTGGGGGTGTAATCGCGCATAACCGGCTTGGCACCTTCCGGCCACACTGGGCCGTTTGGCCCCACTTCCGGCAGGCGAAGTTCACCGCTGTCGGCATCCGGAAAAAACAATTTTATGTGATCATCAAAACCGGGGCTGTCGAATCCTTCAAGATCATCACCGCCCAGGGTGATGCGGATAAAACTGGTCGCAAACCGTTCAGTAGCGGTAACCTGTACTTTGCGAAAGCGTAGCGGCAAGCGTATGCGCTGTGGTGCCAGCGTGGATGCATCCACCGCGTTAGTTGAGTCCATGGGTATCTCCTGCTAATGCTTAACTGATTTCCCCGCAGGTTTTCCATGCGGGAAGTTGATAGCAGAATGGTATCTCGCTTTGGCTGAAAAATGTTAATCCGCTGAAGAGTATGTATACTTTTTTGTCAAAGGTTAATGTTCCTGTGATTATTATCATCTATTTAAAACCATTCCTTGTTGAGCAACTTGTTCAAAAATCCAGACGAAGAATCGAACGATGTCCATGAGTGAACAAATCAATACCGGCACCCAAAAACCGATCCTTATTGTATTGGCGGGACGAACTTTTCCAGAGATAAGTAAAACCCAGGGCGATTTTGATGAGTGGATTGCGCGCGGATTGGGAAATTCTGTTGCGCATATCCCTATAGATGCGCGGACAGCATCGCTACCAAACCCTGCAGAAATTTCCGGAGTGGTGGTCAGTGGTTCTCATTCGATGGTCACTGATCATCAACCATGGAGTGAGGAATTGGCAAAGTGGTTGAGAGAATGTGTTGAAGTCAATTTGCCGACACTAGGGATATGTTATGGCCATCAGCTGCTTGCCTATGCTTGCGGCGGCGTAGTTGCCAACCATCCTGCCGGTATAGAAATCGGATCAAAAATTATCGCTGTGTCTGCCAGTGCAAAGGAGGATTATTTATTCAGTGAAATGCCAGCCACATTTCCTGTGCAATTAGTGCATTCGCAATCGGTGTTGCAACTTCCAAAAGCGGCAATAGTTTTGGCTAGGGGCGATCACGAATTACATCAAGCTTATCGTGTAGGTAGATGTGCATGGGGCGTGCAATTTCATCCGGAGTTTTCGGCGCAAGTCATGCACGGCTATATTGAACACATGCAAGAGCCGCTTGCCAAACAGCAGCTTGATCCTCAAGTATTAAACGCCGCTGTCAAAAACACTCCCGAGGCTGCGTTGCTCTTGCGCAGGTTTGCTGCTTATGTAGAACAGTCTCAACTTCAGGTTCATCCAGCAGGATAAGTTACAAATAAATCGCAATCACTGCTTCTTGTTGCATCATTGCTTCCGATGATGAGTAATCTCTACTGCGAGTTTTACCTACCAAGAGCATGTTTCCATATTAGTCATCCCGCTCTAAGCAAATCCTGTCAATACAGAGGAATAATAATGGTTCATCAATATGGATGATAGCCCCCCATTGTTCTGGCATACTAGTCGTCCGTCATCGGGCGAACGTGGTTTTATTGGATTGATGAGATTTCATAGATGAAACCTGGGTATACGTGGATGATGCTTGGAAGTAGATAAATCTAAAAACGAAAAATGGAGTAATTCTAATGTTAGAGATCAAAAAAGTATTACGTTGCGCAATCGTTTTTGTAATTGCTTTAAGTGTCCAGCTATTAGGGGTTATCGTTAATGCCCAATCCGGACCACCCCCGCAGAATATTTATAACGTTGACTGGAATGAGAAGCTTGCTCCCAATCTTGGTATGAAGGCTCACACCAATGAGTTACTTGGCGACCAGATAGATTTGAATACTGGCAGATTGAGTTTCGAACATGTTGATGTATCCATTCCTGGTAATTCTCATCTGCCGGTGGAAATTCGTCGCCGGGTAAATCCCAGCCAACCATTCAATAACGAATTCGCTGATTGGTATCTGGATATCCCCAGGATCAGCACCAATATTAACGGTTACGATTTTACGCGTGGAAACCGGTGGGGGAAAAACAGGTGTACCCAACCACTGGTTAACTCAATTCCCCATTCTTATTTGCCAAGGCACCTGGATGATACTGCTTTGCCACTGCGCCCGTTTGAATACAGCAATGGTGTGATACTCGATGTTCCGGGAGCCATCTCTACCCCCGTCCTTGATAAAGGAAGTACATTAAATTGGCCCGCGGTAGCTAAAAAAGTCACTGCTAAAAATTGGTACCTCACCTGTATAGATAATATTGATGGCACTGGCACAGAAGGATTTTACGCACATGCGCCAAATGGTGATCGATATAAATTTGACGTAGTGAATCAGAAAATAGTCGCTCAATCAGACGCATGGCGAGTCCATTCTGTAAACGTTGTTTATCAATCTATTGACCAGAAATATTTGGATATTTTGTATGTTTCGGAAGTCACGGACAAAGACGGAAACTGGGTGAAATACAATTATGACACGTTGAAGAGACTGACCAGTATCACATCCAATGATAGCCGTACAATCAGCATTGAATATGTAAACACAACCAGTAAAAACATAAAAACGGTTACTGCGAATTATGGGACTGCTGACGTCCAGAGCTGGAATTACACGTATGGTTCAAAGAGTACTCCTGAGTGGGAAGTGCCAGCAGTTGCGTACGATGCACCAACAATAATAAACCGGTCTTATAGCACCCTGATTTCGGTAACCAGGCCCGATGGAAAATTATGGCTATTTAATTTGGCTGGCTTATACGCTAAACCCATACCGGGAACCCAGTATGAGCACCGCGTAATTCAAGGAGGAGTAAGAAAACTTTCGGGAATCATGTCGCAATGTAAACAGCAGGCCCAAGTAGTTTCCATCACTCACCCTGATGGCATAAAGGGTGAGTTCACTCTTGAAGAAAGAAATTATTTTATACCAGTATCTGTCAATGCCCCTCATGGAGCTCATTGTCCAAAAACCGTTGCCGGGGTAACTTCTCTTCCCTTTCAGGATGTGATGTCAATTACAAAGAAAAAATTAACATCCAGTAGCACACCTGACGCGATATGGACCTACAGTTATCAATCACCATTCTCATCCAATCCATTTAATATCACAACAATCATTTCTCCTGATAACACCAAACGTATTAATTATTATCATCCACCCGAAACTCATACATCGCTTGCAAAATCGGAGCTCTATGAAAATCAATCAGCAACACAGTTTTTAGAAAAAACAGACTTTACTTATTTAATTGAACCATCGGCCGGAGGATTTTATGCATCCTATTATTCCACGGTAGAACCGTTTCAACCTATCAGAGCAACGGAAACCAAAATTACCAGAGGTAGTGATTGGTACAACACGAAGAACACCTACAACACAGATTTAAATTCGGCGACATACAGCTATGGTTATCCGATAAAAGTTGAGCAGTGGTCAAGTCTTGGTGGTGGAACAAGAACAACCGATGTCACTTATCTCAAAGATGCTGACGACTGGATTCTTGGTTTAATTGATACGATTACCAAGAATGGAAAATTGTTTGATGATTATGACTATGACACCAAGGGTCGGCTTATCACCCACAAAAAATTTGGTGTTACGGTTGCCTCGCTGGGGTATCACACTAACGGCATCCAATCCGGTCAACTCAATTGGTATCGCGATGCATTAAATCGCCAGGTTACCTTCAATGATTATTTCCGCGGTGTTCCTCGCGCTATCACTCGTCCTGATGGCACACAAGTCGGTTATCAGATTGATAACAATGGTTGGGTTAAGGGGATAACCAATGCACGGGGATTCACCACCAATTATCAATATGACAACATCGGTCGCCTTACTTACATAGACCGTCCGCAATCCTGGACTGACACCAGTATCAGTTACAGTTATTCCGGCGGCAATGTGATACAGGCAGCGACCAATGGCACAGAGCGAACCACAACGATTCATGACGCAATGCTGCGCCCCCGTCAAACTTATCGCGAAGATTTAAATGGAATTGTTGGTGCAATCCACTCCAGCAAAACCTATGACGCGCTGGGACGCGAAACTTTCACCTCCTTACCAGGAATTAATAGCCCTTCAGTCTATGGTAAATCTGCAGGTTACGATGCGCTTGGACGCATAACCCAGGTCACAGAAACAGCGCCAGGCGGAGGAACTACTTACTACACTTATCTCGCAGGAAACAAAACACGCATAACTGATCCGATGGGAAATATTACTACAACAACTGCCAGTGGCTTTGGCAACCCCGATGATGGCAAAGCGTTGAAAATTGAAAAGCCCGCAGGTATTACCACCGATTTCAGCTACGACATCTATGGCAACCTACAAACCATCACACAAGCAAAAGGGAATGGAACCAATCATATCAGTAAATATTTTTATGACAGTCGCTTGAGGGTTTGCCGTGTCAGTATTCCTGAGAAAGGGGATACATTATCAGCCTACAACGACGCCAATGAAAAAACGGAATACGCGGAAGGCCAAACCGCAGGCACCGGTTGTGCGACTATACCCGCCGGTGCGCGTGTAAGCCTTGGTTATGATTTATTGGGTCGCCTGACCACAACAGGTTTTGCTGACAGCACACCCGACATCGGCCGCACTTATGACGCAAACAATAACTTGCTAACCGTAAATCGCGGTGGGGTGAATTGGACCTATACGTATAACGCCATTGATCTTCCCGATGCAGAATTGCTCACGCTGGATGGTCGCAGTTATGGTATTACCAACGGCTACAACACCGACGGTACGCTCACCAGCAAAATCTATCCCAGTGGCAGACAATACACTTACGGCAATGACAGCTTTGATCGCGTCACCCGTATTAGTTACGGCGCACTGGATTACCTCAACAATATTCGCTATCACCCGAATGGAAAAATCAACCAGCTTAATCGTGGTAATGGCGGGCTTTACGAATTGGCATTGAATGATCGGCAATTGCCTTATTACATTTGGGGCAACTGGGGTGATCACAAATTTTATAGCTACGATGCCAATGGCCGAGTCACCGGAATTGATTCTACCGGTTACAACGTCTACGACCGCACCTACACTTACGACGGTGCAGGTCGCCTTGCCACGGCTGCTGGCCCATGGGGTTCGGGCACTTACAGTTATGACTCTCTAAGTAATATCACTCAAAAACTTGAAGGCTCACGCATTGTTGATGTTCAGTACAATAGCCTGAACCAGGTGGCTTATGCGCGCGATAGTGCGAACGGAAACAATTGGCGCACTTACAGTCATGATGCACGCGGTAATGTCATTAGCGATGGTCGCAACGGTTTCACCTACGACCTTGCTAACCAGCCAATAACGCAAAGCGGAATGGTTAGTGGCAGTTATGTATATGACGGTCATTTGCGTCGCGTTAAGCAAGTCGTCAACGGCGAAACCATTTACTCCGTCTACGACAAAGCCGGTGTGTTACTCACTCGCGACAATGCAACCACTAATGAAAAAACCGATTACCTTTCCGTTGCAGGTGAAACATTTGTACGCATCAAAAACGGTGTTGCTTTTTATCCGTTGAATGATCATCTCGGTACGGCCTTTATGGAAGCCGACCAGAACGGTAGCGTAGCGGTATCAAAAACCTACAATTACAATCCGTTCGGCGAAAACATCAACTATTTGCCTTTCGGTACAGCGGGGAATGATCCGG
>NZ_JBXAMU010000004.1:0-499622 GCF_058800985.1 Cellvibrio sp. GW822-FHT04B05
CGCACTATACGAATCCAGCCGCACCCGTGCAAGCCTTTTTTAGGATTGGGGCGTTTTAATTTTGGAGGCGATTAATTAACAAACTGACTGGCTTTTATTCGGGCGCTTTGGGCGATTTTGCGCTGCCCGCTATACGCTGAAACACCCAAATAATGGGCGCGGACAAACCGTAAATAACCGCTATCGCCAACACTCCCTGTTGCTGATAAATAATGAGCGATGCAAATACCAGCACCACCAGCAACATAAATGCAAAGGGAACACGCCCACGGAAGTTAATGCCCTTAAAGCTCGTGTAGCGAAAATTGGACACCATCAGCAAACCAGAGAATGCCGTCAACATGGCAACACCCGCAGCCCAAATCCCCTCCGGCTTGGAATCGAACCAAACCCATACTGTTGCGGCAATAATCGAGGCAGCAGCCGGACTCGCCAATCCCATAAAGTATTTTTTATCGACCACGCCGATTTGCGTATTGAATCGAGCCAGACGCAATGCTGCACAGGCCGTATAGATAAATGCCGCTGCCCAGCCCCAACGACCGAGATCATGTAAAACCCAGCTAAACATCACCAATGCAGGCGCAACACCGAAAGAAACCATATCGGCAAGACTATCGTATTGCTCACCAAAGGCACTTTGGGTGTTGGTCATGCGCGCCACCCGCCCATCCATCCCGTCAAGCAGCATAGAGCCGAAGATAGCGATAGCCGCTTGTGCAAAATTGCCATGCATGGCAGAGACAATGGCGTAAAAGCCACAAAATAGCGCGCCGGTAGTAAAAAGGTTGGGTAGAAGATAAACACCGCGATGACGAACTTTTTTGCCGTCTTCGGAGACCTCTTCAACCAGATCCCCAAAAGGTAGCGGCCCTTCATTATCGACCGGTTCTTGCTTGGAGCTGTCATTATCGTGCTGGCTCATCATTCTCTCTCCGATTGCGGGAGGGTCATTTTACACAGTCAGCAACAAAAAACGCGGCCTAAGCCGCGTTTTTTGTTGGGATCAAATACCAATTAGTTCTTGGTTTGATCAACGATTTTGTTCGCTTGAATCCAAGGCATCATTGCACGCAACTTGGTACCCACCACTTCGATACCGTGCGCCGCGTTGTTACGACGCGCAGCAGTCATAGAAGAATAGTTGGTTGCACCTTCAAGGATGAACTTCTTGGCATATTCGCCAGTTTGGATGTCTTTCAATGCTTGACGCATCGCTTTGCGCGACTCTTCATTGATCACTTTAGGACCCGTCACATACTCGCCGTATTCGGCATTGTTAGAGATTGAGTAGTTCATGTTGGCAATACCGCCTTCGAACATCAGGTCAACAATCAACTTCAACTCATGCAGACATTCAAAGTAAGCCATTTCCGGCTCGTAGCCCGCTTCAACCAGGGTTTCGAAACCCATTTTCACTAACTCAACCGCGCCGCCGCACAGAACCGCTTGCTCGCCGAACAGGTCGGTTTCGGTTTCGTCTTTGAAAGTAGTTTCGATGATGCCGGTACGGCCGCCGCCTACGCCTGATGCGTATGACAGGGCAGTATCTTTCGCCTTGCCTGACGCATCCTGGAAGATCGCAATCAGATCAGGTACACCGCCGCCACGCACAAACTCAGAGCGGACAGTGTGACCGGGTGCTTTTGGCGCGATCATGATTACGTCCAGATCTTTGCGCGGTACAACCTGGTTGTAGTGAATCGCAAAACCGTGTGCGAAAGCCAAGGTGGCGCCTTGCTTGATGTTTGGCTCGATCTCTTCTTTGTAGAGTTTTGATTGGAACTCGTCCGGAGTCAGGATCATGACTACGTCAGCTGATTTAACCGCAGTGGCAACGTCAGTCACTTTCAGGCCATGGGCTTCCGCTTTCTTAACAGTGGCAGAGCCAGCGCGCAGACCAACAACCACGTCAACACCTGAGTCTTTCAGGTTGCACGCGTGCGCATGACCTTGTGAACCGTAACCGATGATGGCTACTTTTTTGCCTTGGATGATAGAAAGATCGGCATCTTTATCGTAATAAACGTGCATAACAGACTCCTCAGGAGATGATGATTGCCGGAAAACAGGTAAACACTGAAGTCCGACCGGGATAAAAGGTCGCCAGTGTAGGGAAACACTTGCATCGCGTAAAATGATATATTCGCAATTCAATATTTCATTTTATGCAACATAGTTATTTATTACTGATCGCTTCGCTATGGATATCACCAAACTTCGCCTCTTTTGCAACCTCGCCAACAGCCTGCACTTTGGTCGCGCCGCCGCCAGTTGCCATGTCAGCCCTTCCACCCTTAGCCGCAACATCAAACAACTGGAAGATGATCTGGGGGTAAGCCTGTTTGTGCGCGACAACCGCTCGGTGATACTCACCCATGAAGGCGAGCAATTTTTAGGGTTTGCCAAAGAGGTGATCCAACAGTGGGAGACTTATCAGGAATCGCTGCTGGCGCAGGCCGATCAACTGCGCGGGCAGCTCAGCATCTATTGCTCGGTGACCGCAAGTTACAGTTTCCTGTATGAGATCCTCACCGAGTTCCGCGTTAAACATCCGGGCATTGCAATCAAACTCCACACCGGCGATCCGGCGCAATCGATTGAGCGGATTCTCGCGGGTGATGAAGACATCGCCATCGCCGCCAAACCCGACAAATTGCCCGCCGGCATCAGCTTTAAACCCATCAACAGTTCGCCGCTGATTTTTATCACCGCCACTAATGAGGACTGGCAGGGGAAAAGCTGGCAGGAGATTCCGGTGATCATTCCCGAAGAAGGGTTGGCGCGGGAGCGATTAAATATCTGGTTCGATTCTCTCGGTATCAAACCGAATATCTACGCTGAAGTAAAAGGGAATGAAGCGATTGTGAGTATGGTGAGCTTGGGATTTGGTGTTGGCGTTGCCCCGCAAATCGTAGTGGACAACAGCCCGCTTGCCGACAAAGTGAAACGGTTTAATCCGCAACCGGATTTAGGCCCTTACGACACTGGCATTTGTGTGATGGAAAAACGATTGAAAAGCCCGATTGTGAATGCGTTTTGGAGTCAACTGCGCGAACCGCATAAATAACACATCAACGAAAAGGTTTACTCAAAAAAGACGAGCCCGCCAATCCAAAACGCCACGGCAAATCCATCGCTTTGGATATTCCAATGCGCGGGCCATGCACTACATCGACAGATGCAACAGCAGGTAATAATTTGAAGGGTTGTTGCGCGAGGGAGCGGCCATTAAATGCATGTACAATTTCCAATGCCTGCCCCACACGTCCTGGGCCCGAACAAAGTAAACGCTCCGTTTCAACGCCGCGACGCGTGCGCATGATATCCAACCCCTTGGTTGGCTGAATTGCGCGAATTAAAATACCGGCACCATGACCTTCGGGTGAGCAGACAAAATTCAGGCACCAGTGAATGCCGTATGAGCGATAAACATAAGCTCGTCCGGGCGGGCCAAACATAGACGCATTGCGCACACTCGGGCCAGAAAACGTGTGAGATGCAGGTTCGGACTGATCGTAAGCTTCTACTTCAACAATAGTTCCACCCACACCATTCACAAAAAATTGCGCACCGATTAATTGCGGTGCCACTTCATGTGAGGGAGCGGAAAAATCGATTAGCGAGAAAATATCACTCATTATTTATCCGTTTCATTTACGTCCACAACTGATGTGGATTGATTGACACTGTAATCCGGTGCATGGTGTTCGGCCTGTGCTTTTTTTAAATCCATTAACAATGCGTGCAACATTTCGGTTGACAGACCATGCAATACCAATCGATAGCCCGCACGCAAGGTACTCATTGGCACTAACGGATGTTTATTATTTAACAGCACCAAATGCTGTGGCGAATTTAAAATAGTCGCTACATACAGGCCAATGGTCTCATCCAACTGCAAGGAATTGGATGCACGCCAGAAATCGTTATCCGTAAGAAATAATTGATAGGTCGGCGTAAACATTTCAATGGCAGTTTGCAAATCGATACCGTTCAGCATTCCACGTGGCATTGATCCCAAGGTAATTTCCGGTTCGTGAATCATACTGAAATCCGGTTTTTCCACCGGAACCAGTTTTTGATTGGCATCACGCAGTGCTTTACCCAAGCGAATAACAAAGTTAAATAGATTTAAATCGTGCTTTAGAAATAATTCATCTTTTAATTCGTCCAGGCTCATCGGTTTTAGCGAAGATGTTGCTACGCTGACTGGCGCATTGGCCGCGATAAATTCCAGAATCTGCGCGCCCATATGAAAATGCCGCAACACTAACCAATTCGCTTCCGGACGCACGCAGTATTTCAAACCGGTCGCGAGAACCCAATGCAGCAACCTGGATGCTGCCCAGTTGCGCGGCACAACCACTTTCACAATCTGGATTAATACAATGAATGTGCGCGCTATTGGCCGTACAAAAGGCAATAAAAACTGACGCGATGGTGTTTCTGAATCCGCAAGCCAGGCTTTTTTTACATGATCGGGTAGCGGTGTACTTTGATCCAAATAAAGTGCAAGCCAGGGATTGGGATCGCGCGGATCAAATCCAGCCTGTAAAAATTTTGGTGTTTTTTCCATTCCTTAACTCTCCACAATATGTTCAAACTGCATGAGATATAATTGCGCGGTACGCCTTGCTGTAGCGATTATGCTTTTTGCAGCTTGTGGTTCGATTACCAACACCAATTCAACTGCGGCCAACCAGCGCGCAAGGTGATGTTCATCATTAGCGCCGTGATATTCCAAAAAGCGAAAAGCACTTGCAGGTAAATCCACTTGTTTACGCAGCAACGGCAAGAGTGCGGGAACAATGCGCTGGCCAGTTCCTTCAATAATATAAATTGCGCCTAACAAACCAATCGGGTTGGTGGTTGCAGCAAGCGAATGCAGGTAACTATTTAATGCTTCGCCACCGGGGTTGCGACGCAAGTTATCCAAAGGCTCGGTTCCGCCTGCCGCGCAATAATCATCGTACAAAATTTTAAAATCGTTTTGCTCTTCGCTCGCATGGGTTTCAATCAAGCTGGCAAGATCCATATACACACCGGTTAGCGACGCAACCGCTTTACGCATCCATTTACTGCCTTCGCGCACTTGTGGCACCCACTGGGATGTCCAATTGCAATAATCGTCCAGCGTAAATTGTTGGCTGACCAATTTATGAATTACCTGACTGCGCCAAACCTGCGAGCGATAGTCGTGCCAAATGCCCGCTAATGTAGTTAATAAATCTTGCAGATGCATAGGTGCAGATTGTGGATCATGTGGCGGGGCAATAATTTCTGTTGTTGCCTGTCTGGATATGGACGCAGGCACAAAAACATTGAGCGGAGCACTTGCATCTTCAACTTCCAACAACATATAAGCGGCAGTCATGCGCCCCGACTCAGGGATAAAGCAAAATATTTTTTCACCTGGCTTTACCTCATGCGTATCCAAAAATTCTGCTAACATAATAAAAATCGATGCAGAACCGGTATTGCCGCGTGTTGTTAAATTACTGTACCAACGCTCACGCGGAATAGTCAGCCCGGCTTTATCCAATAACTCTTCTACCACCGGAATAAAACGCGCTGAAGAATAATGACAAAGGAAATGATCTATTTCGTTCGAGGTTATCCAGCCATCGCTTACCAGCTTTACATATTCGTGAATACTCACATCAAACAAGTGTGGTAGCAGACGGATATCCTGCCGCAACGATAATGCACCCGCAGCCTCTGCCTCGCTGGACGACGGAAAGTCGAGAAAAGATTTGCTGCGATCTTCAGTCAAACCCAATTGCATGCAAACCGGATAATCACCGGCAAAACTTTTTTGGTGAATCCAGTTTATTTTTATGCGTATACTCTTGTTCGCATCAGGCTTGTCAGTAAGCAACAAGGCGCCAGCACCATCGGACAGCATCCAACGCAGGAAGTGTGCATCAAAATCACTGCTATAACCACGCGGCGCAAAACGGCTTTTTTTGAAAATTCTTGACGGCATTTCCACAGCCGCCACCAAAGCCTGGTGATGTGCGCCTAACTCAATCGACTGCGCAGCAAACTCAATTGCGGAAATACCGGCTGCGCAAACCCCAAGGCTCGATAAGGTTTCCATCGGCGGCGCCCCCAATTCACCTTGCACCATCGCGGCAAAACCAGGAATTAATGCATCGCTGCCGGATGATCCTACTGCAAGTAAACTGACATCGTTCAACATTGCATTGGCGCGTGCGAGGCAATCGTGAATCGCGTTAGCTGCCAATCTGGTGTGAGAGGTTGTTGTCTCACTATTTTTATCGATGGCGTAATGCCGGGTTTGGATTCCATTTTCCGCCAGGATTTTATTTTTAATCCGCAAAGAAATACGGTTCAGCGGCGCAATAAAATCATCCATCGCCTGATTATCTACCGGCTCACCCGGCAGATGGTAACCGGCGGATTGGATATAAACACGGTTAAAACGAGTGGGCATAGATTAATCCTTGTTATGAAGCGAGCGACTGCGCCAGCGTGAGTGCAATGATCCTAACAAATAAGTGCGCAACATATAACGCAGCAAACCTTTTTCATTTAACGCAGGACTTACCTGCGCCGCGTATTGTTTGGCTAGTTGCGGCAATAACGACCAATGCGCACGCGGATGCTGGTGATGCGCCGTGTGCAGCCCGATATTAAACAACAAAGGATTAACCCAGCCATAAAAATTGCGCGCAAACTGTAAATTATTACCTCTGCCATCGGCGTGGGCATGCTGAAGATAATTAGTCGCCAACAACCAGTGCAAACCATGCAATTGGGGAATGAGCACCAATACCAGCCATTTTTGCCAATCGATTGCGGCTAAGCATAACCACAAACTCATAATTAACACGTACTGCAATACACAGTAATAAAAATAGGTGCGCTGAAATTGATAGCGGCGTTTTAGATAAGAGAAAAAGCGCGGATACAAAACCCAAATAGCTTGCAGCGGATGCAATATATAACCAAGGAGGTGATTGGAGTCACCGCGCGCACCGGGCGTATCAAAACGATAGGTACGCGTTAAATCTTGTTCGCCGTGATGATAACGGTGATGATTACCAATGTGCGCTGGATAAAATACAAACGTGGGGTGACCTTGCAGGAGTGTAATCCATAAATCCGTTAACCGATTTAATCGGCGCGAAGTCCAGATGCGCAAATGGGTGTGATTGTGATGGATCACCCCCACCCCTAACGTCAGAAATAATTCCAGTAGATATAACGGCCAGCTAAATCCATTCTGCCACTGCCAGGTAACCAGCAACGGCAGCGCCAGCAAATACACAATACTCTGCCAATCACGCCAGTAGCGCATGGGATTTAGCGCACTCGCCAGCGATTGATTTGTTTATCGGCAGCATCAGCAGGTAAAGCAGTTTTAAAAATCCAGTCCATAAACGGAAACATAAAACCATAGTTGCCATTAAAGCAGGCATGATGCAAATGATGGCGACGCGCACCGTTAAAAATAACGCGCGGCGAACGGGGGTTAAAATCAAAATTGGAATGACCGATACTATTGAACAACAAACTAAACAAGGGTACGGAAAAAAGCGCATAGACACTAAAATCATGCATCATCATTGGCAATAAAATCACATTCCCCAACATCATCGCCTCTACCGGATGAAACGCATAAGTAGACCAAGGCGTGGTGACTACCGAACGATGATGCGGTAAATGAAACTGCCGCAACCATCGCGTATGTAGCAGCCAATGGTTGATATAAAAATGGATTTCATTCCAGATCACCAACACAAAAATTTCAGTTGCAATTTGTAAACCGGAAGGGTTAACAGCTAATTGAGCCCAACCAAGTTGCAACAGTCCCCAAGGGAAAATCATCCCGATCCCGAAAATAGCGATGGAGCTGGCTGACAATAATAATTCACGCTGCAACTGGCCATTACCCAATGGGCGAGGATCAAGCCTGCAACCGATATGCAAGCGCGGCAGCAGTTGCTGGCTAATAAATACATTCAATGCGCCGAATATGAGATAAATACCACCGAAAAATGCCAGCCCGACACCGGCAATTTCAAACGCATTGCAATTTAAAATAAATTCGCGCATAGACATTGGGTTCCTTTACTGCAATCACTGCAGCACTTCAGGCTTTTGCAGCGGAGGTAATCCCTCTGGCTTCCAGTTATCGCCGCGTTTGGTTGACCACACAACAAGGTGTATGTGCTGACTGATATCTGTACCGTCCATATTGATTTGATACTGCTGGTTCAACTCAGTAATAAAATGTCCATTGTTGTATTGAGTAGCTGCACCGTACACAGGTATCAAACCTGAATACATAACCACACCACCATCCGGACCTTTCTTACCTTGATAGGGATAAATTGACTTGGCGCTCTCAAATAGCTGTTCATATCCCGGCGCTTGCGCTTTGGTCGGTAGTGCGTCAATGGTAAATTTCAATGTGCAGATATCGCTATCTGCCGTTTGTGTTGCACAAAACATCGAGCGCGAATGCATGATCTCGCTATCAATAGTTTGCCCTTGCGAGCTGATAGTTGCTTTTTTAATTCCGCTCACAGGCACTTCCAGTTCAACGCCCACACTTAACCCTTCGCCCACCAGTGAGGCCTCTGGCAGTTTAATAATGAATTTTCCTTCAGGGTTTTTAGTCAGCACATCCCATGAGTTATGCATATTGTAGGTTTCAGTGGACGAGATATCATTTTCATTCATCGCCAGCGACCCGGTAGCATATACAACACCCTGCACCCGGGACTCTTCACTGTCCAGCGAATAAGTTGCACTGGCTCCGCTGCCATCGCGGATCACATCAGTCTCCATATAAAGCGACGCATTTAATTGACGACGGGAATTTATTGCGGGGGAGGCTAATGCATCCACAAACTCAAACCGTGCATGCAAAGTAATAGGCTCACCCGAGGGGATAGCCTCGTCTGATGGTTCATGTTGACTCTCATCGACTACCGACTCTGATGGCTGCTCCTCGTTGGATGACTGGCCGCAGCCAGCGATTAAAAACAGACTTAATAAACTGACTATGGCAATGTGCTTCATAAGTAAATCCTTAAATTGCATTAAATGAAAAGTTTTAAAATGGCCGCTGACCAACATGACCGTAACACGCCAAGCCTACAAAAAATAAGCTCCTTACACTGCTTTTGGTTATGCAAATTGTGATAGCTCGCAATAATTTATCGCCACTGCAATATTCTGCCAATAAAAAAAGCCGAATCACTTTCGCAATTCGGCCTTCTCTTACTTGTATAGTTTCACGCGAGCTTTTACAAACTCAATACTTTCTCACCGCGTGAAATTCCGCACACACCGGTGCGTACCACTTCGATGATTGAAGCATCGCCGACAGCTTGTAAAAACGCATCAAGCTTATCGCTCGCACCGGTGATTTGAATCGTATAGAGCGTGCTGGTGACATCCACGATCTGGCCGCGAAAAATATCCACGCAACGTTTTACTTCGGCGCGCTGTGCACCTGAGGCTTTGACTTTAATCAGCATCAGTTCGCGTTCAATGTGCGAACCTTCGGTCAAATCCACCAGCTTAACTACATCAATTAATTTATTGAGGTGTTTGGTGATTTGCTCGATTTTGTGATCATCGCCCAAGGTTGTCAGTGTCAAGCGCGACAGGGTGTCATCTTCGGTCGGTGCAACTGTCAGGCTTTCAATGTTGTAGCCGCGCTGGGAGAACAAACCTACTACACGTGACAAAGCACCGGGAGCGTTTTCAACTAATACAGAAATAATGCGTCTCATATCAGGTGCGCTCCGTTTTGCTCAGGATCATATCGCGCATGGATTGCTGCGCAACCTGCATCGGATAAACGTGCTCGCTTTGATCGACCATGATATCCATAAATACCACGCGGTCTTTCAGCGCAAAACATTCAGCCAATTTTGCTTTCAGCTCTTCTTTTTTAGTAACACGAATACCAACGTGTCCGTAGGCTTCAGCCAACTTTATGAAGTCCGGCAGCGAGTCCTCATACAGACTTTCCGCATAGCGGCTGGAGTACTGCATGTCTTGCCATTGGCGAACCATGCCGAGCGCCTGATTGTTCAGGCAAATGATTTTTACCGGCAGATGGTATTGGGTGCAGGTCGACAATTCCTGAATACACATCTGGATTGAACCTTCACCGGTCACGCATACAACAGTCGCATCGCGATCCGCCATTTGCACGCCCATCGCTGCTGGTAAACCAAAGCCCATAGTGCCGAGGCCCCCGGAGTTGATCCAGCGACGCGGTTTGTCGAACAAATAATATTGCGCGGCAAACATCTGGTGCTGGCCCACGTCGGATGTAACGTAAGCATCGCCCTTGGTCACTTCCCAAATCGCCTGAATAACTTCCTGCGGCTTGATTTTATCGCTGGTAGTATCAAAACGATTCTTAGTGTAAATGCCATGACGTTCACGCCATTCGTTGATTTGCTCCCACCATGAGGCAAGTGCTTCAGCATCGGGTTTTTCATCCGATTCTTTAATCAACGCCAGCATTTCACTCAGCACGCTATCCACTGCACCTACGATAGGCACATCGGCAACTACCGTTTTGGAAATCGATGCAGGATCTATATCCACATGGATAATTTTTGCAGTCGGGCAAAACTTGCTGATGGCATTGGTTACGCGGTCATCAAAACGTGCCCCCACCGCCAGAATCACATCGCTGTGATGCATTGCGGTGTTGGCTTCGTAAGTGCCGTGCATACCGAGCATACCGAGGAAATTTTTGCCGGTACCGGGATATGCACCCAGGCCCATCAGGGTATTGGTTACCGGGTAATTAAGCAGATCCACCAACTCTTTCAGCAGATGTGAAGCATTACCCTGCACCACACCGCCGCCGGTATAGATCATCGGGCGCTTGGCGCCGAGCAGCAATTGCACCGCTTTTTTGATCTGGCCAGAGTGACCGCGAGTAGCCGGGGTATAGGAGCGCAGCTTCACCTTCTCGGGATATTCGTAGGCAAACGTATGCGCTGGATGAGTCAGGTCTTTAGGTACATCGATAACTACCGGACCAGGACGGCCGGTCGCCGCAATGTAATAGGCCTTTTTCACCGTCTCGGGAATTTCGCTGGCGTGTTTGATCATAAAGCTGTGCTTTACGATCGGGCGGGAGATACCCACCATGTCGGTTTCCTGGAAAGCATCTTCACCAATCAGATGACTCATCACCTGACCGGAAATCACTACCATCGGAATAGAATCCATATAGGCCGTCGCAATACCGGTAATGGCATTGGTCGCGCCCGGGCCGGAAGTTACCAGCACAGTTCCCACTTTGCCGGTCGCGCGCGCGTAACCATCGGCAGCATGGGTTGCAGCTTGTTCGTGACGAACAAGGATATGTTTAACGTCTTTTTGACGAAATATAGCGTCATAAATATGCAGCGCAGCGCCGCCCGGATAGCCGAAAACGTATTCAACGCCTTCGTCTTTCAGGGCGCGGATGAGCATATCTCCGCCTGAAAGCATTTCCACAATGATTCCCCTTTTAGGATATGAATCGCATGTTGCGCGTGTGTCTTTTGTACCACTGAGGGCGAAATAAAGAGTCACACAGGAAAGTATTGGCACTTAGGGCAGGCCAACACCATGAATGATCCACGATCAAAACCCGGCAAGGTCAGGATCGGATCAGCGAAAACCGGGCAGGTATGCAACGGCTTTCTCAGGCAAGGTTCTGGTAGGAACCCGACCATTAGATGGGTCGCCAAGAGGGTGACTTGGCGGAAAGCAGCGAGAGCCCACGCTTTAGGGGGCGACTGCAGCCATCTAGCGGAACGGCAATTCTCCCAAGATAACCGGCAAAGTCAAGAAATTAACACCAACTAGCGCACTTTTTAGCCTTGGAGGACGTGGGACAAGGAGAATCCAGGTAAGTTAAGCCGCCAATCGTGCCAGCTTGCGCATGCTCACAGATTTCACCTCGGAAGTTTCGCTCCGTCGGTATAAGGTCTATAGTTGGCTCAACTATCCTTAATTGACCCGGAAGCATTCGCACATAAGGTAAATCCATGAAGTTCTTACGTATTATCGGTTTTTGCCTGCTCGGTATCCTGGCAGCCCAAAATGTGTTGGCCGCCAAGGTATATACCTGGACAGATAACAAAGGAGTAGTCCACTACGGTGAACGTCCACCTAAAAATGTTAAGGCCACATTGGTGAATGCCCGTACCGGCCATAGCGATCCAACCCCTGCACAAATTGCGGCGGCGCAACCAAAACCCGCTGCGGAAGCTCCTGCAGCAGCGACACAAACAGCACTGAAAGACCCTGAGCGCTGTGCTAAGGCAAAAGATAATCTGGCAATCCTTAATTCGGTCGCACGCATAAAAACCCAAGATGCCACCGGGGTTGAGGTTTTCTTATCAGAAGAAGACAAAACCAAACAGCGCGAAGCTATGCAAGCCATTATTAATCAGGCTTGCGAATAAACACTCGCCTTGCAAAATAAAAACGGCCATCACTTGATGGCCGTTTTTATTTTGAGGCAACTATTTTTGCCGACACACCATTTGTCAGTTTAATCGTTTTGGATCAAATACAATTTTATCGCCCAGCAGTTTGCCGTGAATAATCGCACCCGGCATAAATTTTCCGCTGAGGATATCCTGCGCCAGTGGATTTTCGATTAATTGCTGGATGGCGCGTTTAAGTGGGCGTGCACCATAAACAGGATCGAAACCAACTTCCGATAACTTACTCATTACATCATCGTCCAGCTCCAAACTCAGCTCGCGCTCGGCCAAACGCTTGCGCAACAAATCCAATTGGATATCGGCGATACCACGAATTTGCTCGCGGCCAAGCGGATGGAACACAACTACTTCATCGATCCGGTTGATAAACTCCGGACGGAAATGACCAGTAACAACTTCCATCACTGCATCTTTCATGGCGTTGTAGCGGTTTTCATTGTTGAGGGAATTATTCATATCGCTGTTAACAAAACTATCAAAGCTCACTGTATCGAACGATTTGTCTTCCGCTAACTCCTGGATACGATCGGAGCCCAAATTCGATGTCATAACAATAACCGTATTGCGGAAATCCACGGTGCGGCCTTGGCCATCAGTTAAGCGACCGTCATCCAATACTTGCAATAAAATATTGAATACATCGGGATGGGCCTTTTCAATTTCGTCGAGCAAAATTACCGAATAAGGTTTGCGACGAACAGTTTCCGTAAGATAACCGCCCTCCTCGTAACCGACATAACCCGGCGGTGCGCCGATCAAACGGGCAACTGAATGTTTCTCCATAAATTCCGACATATCAATACGCACCATGGCATCAGTGGTATCGAATAAAAACTCTGCCAGCGATTTGCACAATTCAGTTTTACCCACACCGGTTGGGCCTAAAAATAAAAATGAACCATTGGGACGATTGGCATCGGACAAACCGGCCCGTGAGCGACGCACAGCGTTTGCCACCGCCACCACCGCTTCGTGCTGGCCGATCACCCGTTTATGCAGCGACTCTTCCATACGCAACAATTTTTCGCGTTCGCCTTCCAACATTTTGGATACGGGAATACCGGTCCATTTGGAAACCACTTCAGCAATTTCCTCTTCGGTCACTTTATTGCGCAGCAATTTCATTTCCATCATTTCGGCTTGCCCGGCCATATCCAATTGTTTTTCCAATTGGGGAATGATGCCGTATTGCAATTCACTCATCCGCGCCAAGTCACCTTTGCGACGTTTTTCCTCCAATTCAAAACGCGCCTGCTCCAGTTGGCTTTTAATTTCTTGCGAGCCTTGCAGGGCTGCTTTTTCTGCACGCCAGATTTCTTCCAGATCATTCAGTTCGCGCTCGAACCTATCAATATCCTGATCAAGTTTGGCAAGGCGTTTTTTACTCGCCTCATCCTCGTCTTTTTTCACCGCTTCGCGTTCAATTTTGAATTGAATTAAACGGCGCTCAAGGCGATCCATTTCTTCCGGTTTGGAATCGATTTCCATACGGATACGGCTTGCAGCCTCGTCGATTAAATCAATCGCTTTATCAGGCAATTGCCGGTCAGTAATGTAACGCTGTGATAATTTTGCTGCAGCAATAATTGCCGAGTCAGTAATATCCACACCGTGGTGGACTTCATAACGCTCTTTTAATCCGCGCAAAATAGCAATGGTGTCGGACTCATTTGGCTCATCGACCAATACTTTTTGGAAACGGCGCTCAAGCGCAGCATCTTTCTCAATATATTTGCGATATTCATCAAGCGTTGTCGCACCGACGCAATGCAACTCGCCGCGCGAGAGCGCTGGCTTAAGCATATTGCCCGCATCCATTGCGCCCTCACCTTTACCGGCGCCGACCATGGTATGCAGCTCGTCGATAAATAAAATAATGCGACCTTCTTGCCGGCTCAGCTCATTGATTACGGATTTTAACCGCTCTTCAAATTCACCACGGAATTTTGCACCGGCAAGCAATCCACCCAAATCGAGTGATAACAAACGCTTATCTTTTAAACCTTCCGGCACTTCGCCATTCACGATGCGCTGCGCAAGGCCTTCGACAATCGCCGTCTTGCCCACGCCCGGCTCACCGATCAACACCGGATTGTTTTTACTGCGGCGCTGCAAGACTTGAATCGTACGGCGAATTTCGTCGTCGCGACCAATGACCGGATCAAGCTTGCCCGCTTCGGCGCGCGCGGTTAAATCGACGGTATATTTTTCCAGCGCCTGGCGATTACCTTCTGAATCGGCGTCATCAACATTTTCACCGCCGCGCACTTTTTGGATGGCCTGTTGCAACCGTTGCGCATTGCCGTATTTTTTCAATAGCTCAGCCACTGCGCCTTGCGCTTCCAGCATCAATACCAGCAACACCGAATCGCTGGAAACAAATTTATCGCCCACTTTTTGCGCGTGGCGATCAGCAAGATTGAGCAGACGCACCATCTCGGGCGACATAGTCACTTCACCGGTGGGATTTTTGATTTGCGGCAGGTTTTCCAAATATTCATTCAACGAGGTGCGCAGGCCGGCGACATCAAATCCGGCCTGACTCAATAGCAGCCGCACATTGGCCGCGCCCTTTTGGTCGATCATTGCCAGAAGCAAATGGCCCGGGTCGAGTTGGCTGTGATCCTGCCCCAATGCAATAGATTGGGCATCGGAAAGTGCGACTTGAAGCTGATTGGTTAAACGGTCGATACGCATGGATTACCTCAAGCGAAATGTTACTACTCGGTTGAAGCAGACGTGGGGGCGCGAGGGGTGATTTCAAGCGGGCCCGGCGGCCCGCTGGTCATCTTTGAGCGGGATAAATCAGGTTGTTTGCGTTAGATCAATTTTGCACGCCAGTAGATGTAACAGGCGCGCGCGGAGTTTCGCGCACATCAAAAAACTTAATCGACATCGGATAATTTTTAATAATACCTTTATTCGCATCCATCGCCCCCATGATGGTGAATACAATCGAGCAGATAAACAGGATTGCCAACAGGAAAAAGCCCACGATCAGGAAACAGAGGACAATGCTTACCAAACAATAAATTAATGAACTAAACACCCAATTCATGACGACTTTGCCCTGCTCATTGATGTAAGGATCTTCCTTTTTCGATTGCCACATAATCAAGGGAACGATTAATCCCAAAAACGGGAACAGCCAGGAACAAAACTGGGTGAGATGCAGAATCAGGGCGTAATCGTAATTGTTGGTTTTTACCACAATGGTCTGTGGCTGCGCAGCAGATTGCGCCTGGGCACCGAGAACGCGCTCCTTGGCTTGCTGGTATTCCTCTTCACTGATCAAGCCTTTTTGCTTGAGATCATTCAGTTTTTCAATTTGATCGAGATCCATAATGATTCCTTGTTGGTGATGGACTAAGTATCAACATCGGCACTACCGTGACGATGAATAGGGTGTTAGCTGGCCGTACGGGCGGCAGCGATTGTAGTACGCACCGATTCGACATCAGTCAGCGTGATTTCATATTCCCGCTCGATCGCGGTGCCGCCCATGCCGACATGCGGATTGCGGAAATCCATGCCGCTCTTGACGGTCTTGAGCGCAGCAAAATGCATCTCGTCGACGCCGGTAGCAGTGCGCACTTGCGCAATATTGCTGGCATCGAGTGCACCGCACGCCATGATGATAATACGGCCATCGGCGATAGCGGTTGTGTCCTTGAGAATATCGCTCCCCTTGATTGCGGTGTCGCGCTGGCCACTCGTCAGCACCCGATCGACACCGGCACTGATCAGAGCCTCAAGCGCCTCACGATAGTCGCGTGTCATATCGAATGCGCGGTGACAGGTCACCTTCATCGGCCGTGCCGCATCGACCAATGCCTTGGTCCGCGCCTCGTCGATAGTGCCCTCAGGTGTGAGGCATCCGATCACCACACCAACAACGCCCATCTCGCGCAACACTTTGACATCTTCGATCATGCTGCGGAATTCGAGCTCGGAATAGAGAAAGTCGCCACCGCGCGGCCGGATGATAACGTGGAATGGAATAGTCGCAATCCGTAAGGCTTCGCGAATCACGCCCAGACTCGGTGTCAAACCACCTTCAAGCAGGCTGGCGCAAAGCTCCACCCGATCGGCGCCCGCCTGTTGCGCTGCAACGAGGCCATCGATTCCCTCAACGCAGATTTCGATTTTGAACGGATGCTTTGACATAAGTGCTCTTCGATTAATTGGTAGTACTCCCGGCGGGGCAACTACGATCAGCAGTAATGCTGTACGCAAGAGTTTAGATGCAACTTTTATCCTGTTGGATTCAGTTAGCAAAAATTACTCGCGCCAAATCAAACTCGCCATGCGTCCAGTCACCTTATCGCGCCGAAACGAATAAAAACGCGCTGTATCCGCATGGGTACAGTAATCGCCACCGTAAATGGCCGTCACCCCCAACGCATTCAATTCAGCGCGGGCGAGCGTATAGATATCGGCATAAAAATGCAGTGGTCGCTGCGCTGATACAAATGCAGTTGCAATTTGCTCGGCGTGCACCTGGCTGCGCGCTGCCTTAAAAAAGGCTTCAAGCACATCAACCCCGACTTCAAAATGCAGTTGCGATATAGCAGGGCCGAGATAAGCGAGGATAGCGCCGGGTTTAGCGGTAAATTTTTGCAGGCCGCGTGCACAAATGCCTTTTGCCAAACTGCGCCAGCCACAATGCAACGCTGCGACTTGTGTGCCTTGCTTATCGCACAACAAAATCGGCAGGCAATCAGCCGTCATTACCAGACAAGCCTGGCCAGGCTGATTGCTGTAGCTGCCATCGGCCGTGCGCACAACACCATCACTTTTGGCGTTAACCACTTTTACCCCGTGGACTTGCTCAAGCCACTGGGGCGTTTGTGCCAAACCCAATTCATCGCTGAGTTGCGCGCGATTTTTTGCAACCAATTCAGGATCATCACCCACATGCAAACCGAGATTATTGCTCGCGTAGGGCGATGCGCTTACACCACCAACGCGCGTGCTGATGTAGCTGCGCACATTGGCCGGCACCGGCCAATCGGGAGTGATGCCTTGGGCCTTAATACCTTGAGACTTAGTCATCGACAAGGGTGTAGCCTGTGTTGAGTGCATCCAGCAGATTTTTAAAATCCTCCGGCAGTGGCGCCGTCCACTCGGTGTACTCGCCGGTGCCGGGATGTTCCAGACCTAACTTGAATGCATGCAGCGCCTGACGCGGGAAACCTTTGAGGGTATCGATCAAATGCTGATTGGCGCCTTTGGGGATTTTAAAGCGGCTGCCGTAGGTTTGATCACCCACCAGCGCGTGGCCTATATGCGCCATATGCACGCGAATTTGGTGCGTGCGGCCAGTTTCCAATTTAACGCGGATATGAGTATGGCTTGGATAACGCTTGGCAACGCGATAATGCGTCACGGCGCGCTTGCCGCCTGCACTCAATACCGCCATGAGTTTGCGCTGGATCGGATGGCGCCCCATAGGTGCATCCACAGTGCCGCCACCGGTCATAGCGCCAACGGCTACGGCTTCATATTCGCGGCTTACAGTACGATCGGCCAATTGCTCAACCAGATCGGTGTGCGCTTCAAGGGTTTTGGCGATCACCATCAAACCGGTAGTTTCTTTATCCAAGCGATGCACAATGCCCGCGCGCGGTAGGTTAATCAGCTCGGGAATATGATTGAGCAGCGCATTCACCAGGGTGCCGGTATAGTTGCCTGCGGCGGGATGAACCACGAGTCCGGCCTGCTTATTGATGATGATCAGATCGTCATCTTCATGGACGATATCCAGCGTAATCTCTTCCGGTTCCCAATCGCCCTGGGCTTCCAGTTCGGCTTTTAACTCCAGCAGTTCATTGCCGATCAATTTGTCTTTCGGCTTGGCAACACGACCATCTACTTTCAGTTGGCCATCTTTAATCCAGCTTTGCAGACGCGAGCGCGAGAAGTCAGGGAACAACTCGGAGGCGATCTGGTCGAAGCGCATGCCGCTCATCTGGATGGGCACTTGTGCGCTCAGGTCAAAAACATCTTTCATTAAAAAACCTCTAGTGAAGATTTTTGACAGGTGTTGATCAGCCAAAAACCGGAAAAGTGGAGCTTTTATTCCTGCCAGATTGGTATCCGCCAAGCTCTGTGTTTAAATACCCTGCCCCGCACTTGGGGGGCCTTCGTTTATCGAGATAAGAGTCTATAACCCTATGCGAGTTCTGCCCTGTTTGATGCTCAGCGCCCTTGTGTTGCTGACTGCCTGCTCCACCAAAGAGCCTGAATACACCACCGAAGCGGACTTGTATCGCGCCGCCGAAGAACAACTTGAGCGCAGCCAGTGGGAATCGGCGATCAAGAACCTGAACTCGCTTGAAGAAAACTTCCCCTTCGGCACTTACGCTGATCAGGCCCAACTGGAGCTTATCTACGCCCAATACAGCTCGGGCGAGCCGGATGCCGCAATCGCCACGGCCAACCGTTTTATCCGTCTTCACCCCCAACACCGCAATGTGGACTACGCCTACTATATGCTGGGAATGAGCTCATTTACCAAAGACCAGGGCATGTTTGAGCGAGTGATGCCGGTAGATACCTCCCGACGCGACCCGGGTGCTGCGCGTGAATCCCTCGCGAATTTTACCCAATTACTCAACCGCTATCCTGACAGTAACTACGCCGCCGATGCGAAAAAACGCATGTTGCATTTACGCAACCACTTGGCGCGCTACGAAATCCACGTCGCCAATTACTATTTTAAACGCGGCGCTTATGTTGCTGCCGTTGGTCGCGGTCGCTATGTATTGGAAAACTTTCCCCAATCGCCCGCCACACCGGATGCACTGGCCGCTATGGTACAGGGTTATCACCTGTTAAAGATGCCCGAACAGTCGAATGAGATTCTGGAAATCCTGAAACTCAACTATGCCGACTATCCCGCATTGAACCAAAAGGGAGAGTTTGACTACAACTTTATGTACAACAACGGTAAGTCGCCCTGGCTTGCTTACCTGACTCTCGGCTTGTTCAACAAAAATGAAATCACCGGTTTTGATACCCGCGCGATTTACGATCCGCAGTACAAAAAATCGGTTGCGGTAGATCGTCCGGAATAATCGCCGCGCTCGACTCGTAGAAAAAGGCCGCAATCGCGGCCTTTTTTATTGCACCGGAATCAGGGCGATTGCTTAATCGCCCATCTTCCAACCGGAGGTAATAGGATAGCGTCGATCCCGGCCAAAGCCGCGCTGGCTGATGCGAATCCCAATCGGCGCCTGGCGACGCTTGTATTCGTTCACATCCACAAGGCGCACTACCCGCTCCACCTGCTCGCGGTTAAAGCCTTGGCTGATAATCGCTTCTGCACTGAAATCCTGTTCAACATACAATTCCAAAATGCGGTCGAGAATATCGTAGGGCGGCAAACTGTCTTCGTCTTTTTGATCCGGCGCCAGCTCAGCTGATGGTGGACGGGTAATAACGCTCTCGGGAATCACCGGGCTGATTGTGTTGCGATAGCGCGACAGGGCAAACACCAACGTTTTGGGGACATCCTTCAGCGCATCAAAACCACCGGCCATATCGCCATAAAGCGTGGAATAGCCGACCGCCATTTCACTTTTGTTGCCGGTAGTCAGTACCAGATAGCCCTTCTTGTTGGATATCGCCATCAGCAATACGCCGCGGCAGCGCGCCTGCAGGTTTTCTTCAGTAGTATCGCGTTTGGTGCCGGCAAACTCATCGCTAAGCGCGGCCATAAAGGCTTCGTACATGGGTTCGATACTGATCGAGCTGTAGCGGACACCGAGTCGTGCAGCTTCATCAGCGGCATCGCTTTTACTTAAATCGGAGGTGTAGCGAAACGGCATCATCACCGCTTCGACTCGCTCGGCACCCAGTGCATCAACGGCCATCGCAAGGGTTAACGCGGAGTCGATACCACCGGACAAACCCAGCACCACGCCCTTGAAGCGGTTTTTGTTGACGTAATCGCGCATCCCCAACACCAGTGCCTGATATACCGAAGCAACTTTATCGGTCAGTGGAGTTTGCAATTGCGTGGCAACGGCAACGTGTTGCTGATCCCAATCCAGTGTCACCGCAAACTCACCTTCGGCAAACGCCGGAGCGCGGAATTGTGTTTGGCCGTTTGCATCCACCACGACCGAACCGCCGTCAAATACCAGCTCGTCTTGCCCGCCAACCAGATTGGTGTAAACCACCGGCATATCGCCTTCGCGCGCGCGAAACGCAATTACCGCTTCGCGCTGCTGCTGCTTGCCTTGATGATAAGGTGAGGCATTGAGATTGAGCATCAGCTTTGCACCCGCCGCTCTCGCTTGCGCCATAGGTTGGGGATACCAGATATCTTCGCAGACACTTAACGCAGTGGGGACACCGTTTAAATCGAATACGCAGGGGCTATCGCCAGTCACAAAATAGCGTTTTTCATCAAACACCTGATAATTCGGCAGGCATTGCTTCGCGTATTCCGCGACCAATTTCCCACCGGCAATCACTCCCGCCATATTGAACAGGCGACCGTCTTTAAAACGGGGATAGCCCACTACCAACGCCAGCGGCAATTGTGCAGCTTGCAACTCCTGCAGTGCGCGTTCAATGCGCAGCTCAAGACTGGGACGCAAGAGCAGATCTTCCGGTGGGTAACCGGTTAATGTCAGCTCGGGGAAGACAATCGCATCCACTTGGCCTTGGGCCATAGCATTTTGCGCAACGGCGAGCACCTTGGCAGTATTGCCGGGAATATCCCCCACAAGGGTATTAAGCTGGGCAAGGATCAAATGTAGCTGTGACATAAAATTCAAGGAGTTAAAGAGTGGGACAGCGCCGCTGAAAATAAGTCTGGAATCGCATCCAGGAAAGCAGCATAAGTGGCGCGAAACTGGCAAAATTAGCCCGCATATTCGGCCCATGTATGACACGACACCTGAAATGGACTAAAGGATCGGGTCAATTCAAATACCGGTGCATATTGTCCGCGATATAACCTTTTAAAGCCAAGCGGATTTTGTCCGGTTATCCAAAAAGGACACAGAAGAAGACTATGACCTCCAACCTGCTCAATAATCCACGCAGCTATAATCCCTACGATTTGCTACGCGTCTACACCTATTACCGCACGCTACTCGGTAGCCTGTTGTTAATGATGTTCCAGATACAATTCGCCCCTAAAGTATTGGGTAATGACAACCCGGAGCTGTTTTTCTATACCTCGCTGGCCTATACCGCGATTAACTTCATGACATTGATCGTCATGTGGCGACTAAAATATTCTCCCTCCCAGCGCAAACTGTTTGGTTCACTGCTGATCGATGTTGTCGCTATCGGGTTGTTGATGCACGCCAGTGGTGGGGCGATAAGTGGTTTGGGCTATTTATTGCTCGTTGCAATTGCGGCGGGCGGCATCATGTTGCGTGAGCGTATTTCATTTTTTCTCGCTGCTCTCACAACCATTGTTGTGATCGGCGAAGGCACGTTTCGTTTTTTAATTATCACCCAGGATAATAAATCGCTGTTTGCATCAGGAACCCTCAGCGCACTGGCATTCCTGACTGCACTGCTGTTTCAACATCTTACTAAAAAAATCCGCCTCTCTTACGCTGAAGCTGAAGCCCAGGCAATTCAGGCCGCACACTTACAAAAACTGGCGCAATTGATTGTAGAAAGAATGCGCACTGGAATTGTAGTACTCAATAAAAATCTCGACATAGAACTATGCAATCAAGCTGCATTAAAACTTCTCGGGGCGACCATCGATACCGATGAAAAATTGCGGCTGGATCAGTTTCCAGAACTTTTTAAAAAACATCAGTCATGGCAGCGCAATGCAAGCGATCATTCGCCTTACCTAAAAATCGACGGTGATACCACCACCGAGGCAAAAGTAAATTTCGCTTATCTGGAACCGGGCAGCGCAAATGAAGTATTGATTTTTCTTGAAGATGTTCGCTCAATCAATCAGCAAGCACAACAATTAAAACTTGCTTCGCTGGGACGCCTAACCGCCAGTATTGCCCATGAAATCCGCAACCCCCTCGGCGCCATCAGCCATGCCAGTCAATTATTGGGGGAGTCAGAAACGCTTCCCGCGACCGATCATCGCTTGCTGGATATTATTAATAATCACAGCAAACGGGTAAATCAAATCATTGAGAACATCTTGCAACTTTCACGGCGTCGCGCCGCCAAGCCGGCACAGATTAATTTACAACAGTGGATACCGGCGTTTATCACCGACTACAAATCAAGCAAGAGCAATGGATACGAATTAAACATACTGGTACGCGAAAAAAATATTGGTGACTTGCAAGATGAATTTGATTTTGATGATGCCAGCACCATCACCAACCTGGAGGCAAAATTTGACACCAGTCAATTGCAGCAAGTTCTCACCAACTTGTGTGACAATGGTATTCGCTACGGCATCAAGCAGCCCGATCGCCCGGATCTACGCATTGAAATCGGTGTAGACATAAGCCAACAACAACCCTACATTCGGGTTATTGATTATGGCTTAGGAATCAACAGCGAAAATAGCCGACATTTATTCGAGCCATTCTTTACGACTGAAAATACCGGATCTGGCCTCGGCCTGTATATCTGCAAAGAACTGTGTGAAGCCAACCAGGCAATTATTTCATACAAACGCACTGACAATGGCGAAAGCTGTTTTCATTTACAACTCGCACATCCGGAAAAGACATCCTAATAAAAAGCTCAGGAATCACTATGACACAAAAGCGCGCATTAATTATCGATGATGAACCCGACATCCGCGAATTGTTGGAAATCACCTTGGGACGTATGCAAATCCATACAGATAGCGCAGAGTCTGTTGCCAGCGCAAAACAATTATTAATGCGCAATCACTATGATTTATGTTTAACCGATATGCGCTTGCCCGATGGCAAAGGATTGGAATTAGTCGAGCTGATACAACACCAATATCCCCATTTACCTGTTGCCGTGATTACTGCTCATGGCAGTATAGATATGGCCATCGAATCAATGAAAGCAGGAGCATTCGATTTTATTTCCAAACCTGTGGATCTCTCTACGTTGCGCAAATTGGTCAATACTGCAATTGAATCCAGCCGACTGGCGCCACAACCGCTTCCAAAACTCATCCCAATTATCGGTGAATCAAAAGCGATCCAGGATTTAATACGCAGCATCGAAAAACTCGCACGCTCGCAAGCACCAGTGTATATCAGCGGTGAATCAGGCTCGGGAAAAGAGCTGGTCGCGCATTCCATTCACGATTTAGGGCCGCGCGCAAACTATCCCTTTATTGCCGTTAACTGTGGCGCAATCCCACGTGAGTTGATGGAAAGTGAATTTTTTGGCCACAAAAAAGGAAGCTTCACTGGTGCGCATCAAGACAAACTCGGCCTGTTCCAGGCAGCAGAAGGCGGGACATTATTTTTTGATGAAGTTGCCGATTTGCCATTGGATATGCAGGTGAAATTATTACGTGCCATTCAGGAAAAAACCGTTCGCCCGGTGGGTGCGGCAGAAGAAATTATGACTGATGTACGCATTCTCTGCGCAACACACAAGAATTTGGAAATAGAAGTTAAAGAAGGACGCTTCCGTCAAGATTTATTTTATCGCTTGAATGTAATCCAACTTTCTGTTGCACCATTACGGGAGCGACGGGAAGATATTTCACTGCTCACACAACATTTGCTGAATAAACTTGCTGTTGAGATCGGCCTACCCACCCCCATACTTTCTGCAGATGCCCAGCAGGTCTTAGAAAATTATCACTTCCCGGGCAACGTGCGTGAATTGGAAAATATTCTTGAGCGTGCCTTTACGCTCTGTGATAGCAATATTATCGATACACAAGATTTGCAACTACGCGGACAAGAACACCAACTTGACAGCTTTGCAGACAAAGCCTACCCCACAACTAAAACACCTACACGCAACAATGGAAACCATGTCGACTACCCTGCGCGCTGCGCAGAATATTCTTCTCTGGATGAATACTTACAAGATGTGGAAAAGGAAATTCTTTGCCATGCATTGGAGCAAGCCAAATGGAATAAAACATTAGCGGCGAAACATTTGGGGATTAGTTTTAGATCGTTACGGTATAGATTGCAAAAACTGGGACTGGATGACGAATAACTGCGATAAGTTACAGATAAAAAAATAGCCTCAGGACGAGGCTATTTCGCAGTTAATATTGTGGGTTACCAACAATCAACAGGTGCCTTTGCCCCAGTATGATCAAGCGTCAATACATTGCATCCTCCCACGGTATCCTGGGTTTGCGGTGCTTTAATTGCCGTAGCAGTCAAACGATAAGTAGTCTCCTGTGAATTACCCGATGCAGGAACGTCAATCGTAATTTTGTAATACTGGCCACCACGAGTGATGTAGCCAGGCGCAGTACTCACAGTCCCGTAAACACCACACTTCGCATCATTAAATTTGGCGTAAAGCGTGTAACAACGCTGCAAACGTTGTGCAACATCCGTCAATTCCGTCTTTGCCTCAGCGCGATTCGACTTCCTTACCGATGCCTGATAAGAAGGCAGTGCAATTGCGGCAATAATGCCGACAATTGCCACAGCAATCATTAGTTCGATTAAGGTAAAACCAAACGTTTTTTTCATTAAGGTTTTTTCCATTGTTATCCTCATTAATCCAGCTCTCGCCATGATTGACGGCCCGTTGTTTTTATCGGCTGATTACCTGCCTTATCATCAGGGTTACCATCACTCCGGCCAATCAACAGGGTAAGTGCATCTTCGGTTACACCAACACCAACCGGTGCCAAAGTCATAACACCCTGTGCTGGTGGCTCTGACAAAACCACGTAAGTGCCAGATGGATTCACAGCAGACGTCTCCAATAGCCAGCTACTCCCACCATGATCACACGACGAAGCCGATGGAATAAGGGTAGCGAAAACCAACCTGTCCGCAATCAAGAGCGTTTTGGCAATAACTCGCTCTTCGTTGGTAAGGCCAAGATCCAAATACCAACCATTCTTTGTTGTCCAATCTATGGCTGGTTCAACCACACGTCTTGCAGTGTCAAATTGTTTCTGCACAAGCGCAAGCCTTGTTACAGTTTCACCTATATCCGTGATTGCATAAAAAGAATGATGGGGATTATTAGTGGAAATGGAATGATCACCCTCTTCAAAATATTTTCCGGTACCAAAATACACCGCAACCCTACCCCCTTTGGCATTATTAATTCCCAAAGTTGGTGCGGCTGTAATAGGCTGCTCTTTGGGTGTGTTATTAGCAGTTTTAGCATGGAATAGTAAGTAATCGGTTTTCCAGTCATTTTTATTCAAAGAACTCAGATCAAATTTCCATAGCTGGCCATTTAGATCACCGGCATACACGGTTTTCGCTATACCATTTGCATCTGGCAATACTGCTGGGGCAGAGAGCCCTCTGCCTGCGCCAGTGGGGATGACTTTGGTTTGCCCTAATGGGTCGTAAATATCCACCACAAACAATTGCGACTGAGTGGCCACTGCAGATGTATTGGTTGCAGGGTTGGCTAAACGGCCACTGCTGTCGCCATTGCCAAAAATAACGCCCCAACGCCCATTTTTCAGCGGTGCAATAATGGGTTTACCCAATACATAACCCAACTGAGGGAAGTCAGCATCGCTGATTTCAAACAACACCCTGGGGTTTGTGTCATCAGTGATATCCAATGCAAAAACGCCCCTGCCACCGCCGCCCAATGTACCGACCACAATGGTTCGCCAACTGGTGCCGTTATATACATCGCTCACAGTAAGAGGGCCATCCACCAGATACTGATGCGGGTTGGTCGGCCGACCATAATTTTGTGCGCTTAAATTACGCAGTTTTGGATATACAAGGTTAGGTACATAAGCGTACATCTCTTGCAGGGTGCGGGCATTAAAGACATGCAACATACCGTCATTTGCCCCCACAGCAACCTTGGTAGTTCGGGTAGCCTTGGTGGCGAGATAAGCCTCATAGCTCGAACCTCCGTCACTCAACTTATGGTAGCGATAGTTAGTGTTAGCAATGTAAACCGGAGTTGAGTTGACGATGTCGCCATAGATATTACGTGACGGACTTGCACCCCGTGAACGCAACCGGTTGATACCCGCAGCGCTAGCAGTTACCTCGTCGGTTGCATAGCCCCGGCTCCAGTTAAAGCGCTTTTCGGCATTAGTGTAATCACCTGCTGGATCAGTAGATTCCCTGAAATAATCCTTTTGCGCAGTCGATAATGCGCTCCAGACATAAGCCACCGTGCCCGATTCCCGTCGATAGGTATAAATTTGGCGTGAGCTTGGCGTAGGTTGAACATTATCAGTAGACACCGCAGGGATTAAATTCCCTTTGGCATCCAGGTTGCGCACCAAACGACCATCATTATCAAATGCAAATGCATCCAGAGAACCGCGCCAATTTGTGCTATTAAATACCGCCTGATAAAGATAACTACTGCCATTCAAACTGGTTGAGTTGGTTGCCACACCGGAAGATGAACCTTCGCGCTCGGCGATACTGTTAAACGCATTGCGCAAAGACTCCGCCAATTGGCGAGGATCAGTCGCGTAATAATAGGTAGGTGCACCTGAGTCGCGAATCGATTCAATCGTGGCATTATCGTTAGCATAACCACCCCACTTGGCGGCGTAATATAGTGGCAATTCCAATAGTTTTACGTTAGCCGTATTGGCATCGGCAATTGTAAAACTTTGAGATTTCCATACTTTATTAGGGTCGCCACAACTACCTTTCCAATTCCCAACCCAATTACTGCTATTGCCCGTACAAGTACATCTACTTGCCTCCGTACAGTGAGTGCCATAACGGAAATCGTTGATGCCCGACTGCACCTTAAACCCATCATTGGTAGTCCCGCCAATCACATAACCAAACCCTAATTTGTGGTCGGTGGCTTGCGCAAAAACACGAGTCTCTACTTTTACATTGGAAGACGTTACTGTGTATTTAATTAAGCCCCACATATCCTGGTCATAGTCACCGCCCTGTTCACTATCCTCCCAGTCTACATAGAGTGTGCCAGTGTAAGAGTTGCCGGTATGGCTTTGCCCAACAATTTTAAAATCCACAATCGCACAGTTTGCATTGGGATTGGTGTTGGTATTACGGCAGGCAGGCAGAATCGTGATGCGCTTATCAGCATTACCTGGTACAGGAATTTCCACTTTTGGAACAGCAGGTGCAAGCGCCACCGCATAGGTATGAACTGATGGAGTGTTATTTATATCCTTACCATTTATACGAGCAGGAAGTCCGTTAATTTGAATACCATCTTTCCGGGCGCCATAGGCTAAACCAGCAATTTGGTAGCCGCCTCTTAATCTTGGAGCATCTGGGCATGTCCCCTTCACAGTGGACAAGTTGTTGATCGTTTTGGGCGTACATAATTCATCATCACCTGTGGCCGTCATACCCACAAAATATCGACCGGAAATAGATTCAGCTGTACCTATATTATTAACCAGGGTATCGAGGTTACTAATCCCTACTTGTGAGGCGTTACCCAGTTCATCAGTGTCATAAGAACTGGTTGATGCATTAAATTGCAATACGTTAAGCGGCGCACAATAATTATTTTCGCCTACAGGCGTCGTCCAGGTAGCGGTTGAAAAACCAGTGACCTTGGCTGAATCATCAACCGCAAAAGCCGCACTCCGGCCTGCAAGGTAGCGTAATGATTCAAGATAAATTTCTGATTGCGGGTTACCCCAGTTGGTACAGTTACCATTAGTAAAAGAACTCAATCCCCAAGCACAGTTATCTGCGCTGTTATATTGGCCATTTGAATAATCGTAACCATAAATCGTCAACGCATTTAAGGTTCTAATAATGCTGTCTTTTCTACCCAAGCTGATGTTGGATGGATTTTTATAAGGGTTGATAATTTGACCGGTAGTTAAATCAATTTCATCAGTCATAGTGCCGGCATTTTTGCGCAACGCACCACCCGATTTATTTTTTCCATACGAGCCCGTTAATAATGCAAAATGGATCGTATCCCGCTCACCATATTCCTGGAGTAATCCAATGGGTTTTGAATGGCCGCTATCATAACGTTTACAGCCCTCTTCATTGACATCGTTAATTAGCCCCGGAACACAGACTTTGACCCGCACACTATAATTTCCAACGCCAAGTTTATTATCAGCAAACTTGGGGCTAGCCGGGTAGGCTTTAATACCTGTATTAGCCTCATCGTTGTCATTAGTGCCTTCATCCCAGCGACATTGAAAACCTTCGTTACTGCCCCACAACGAAAAATTACCCTTAGCCACTTTCAACAAAGGGTGAATACTGGAATCGGCAGAGACTTCTTGCGATTTTTTACTGCGGTCGGTCGGGCTGGTTGCATTACAAATTGTAATGCCCGATGTCTTGTCATTCACCCCACCAGTCGCGGCAGTAAAAGGAGTTAGCGAGGTGATGTCGGTTCCGTTGTAATACTTTGCAAATGCGTGTGCATCCTCAGGTAAAAAGGCACGCTCCAATACCGTATCACTCTGGGTATCAACCGCACGCTTACCGCCGTACAGAATTTTACGCACAGCATCCAAACGCGTCATCGTGGCCCAGTTAAGAAAGTTGCCGTTCCACTCATTAGTGACATTGCTGTAATTACAGTAGCGCGTGGAGCTATCAACAAACCGACTGGGGGTATACAAACCATCGGCATAGGTATAACACTTGTCACTATCAAAATAACCGTAGTAGCGGAAGCGATGAATATAGGTTGTGTCTGCCACACCATCCGAGCCCGATTTTCCATAATTGGGATTGGCAGCGGCACTACTTGAACTCGAACTTGCTGAAGATGCGGCACTGGAATTAGGCAGATGTGTTCTCATGTCGACAATATCGGAATAATCATCGTATAGCTTGTAAAACAATTGATGATCTTTCGACATGTTTAACATCATGATCGGTTTCACCGGGTTGGCAATAAATAACGGATATTGCACCGGAGCAGCTTGTGCACCAAAAGAGATGCCCAGCGTTAGTCCCACCACAACGGAACCAATACCGAGTTGCTTAATCGCAGTTAAATAACTGCTAATTAACGTGTTTAACTTGTGAAGATTTGAGATAAACATTTCCAGCACCTGCTATTGAAAGTAACGACGGTTATAAGTCGTCTGTAAGGTTTTGACAGCATTTTCAGAAGCGCCAAAACCTCTGGCAGTCACTCGGTAAGGGGTGATGTCCCCTGTGTTTTGCATCCCTTCCAAATCGATCGCACTCCCTTCCATTGCAGCCCCCACACCAATATCAGGATCTAATTGTTCGATAATATAAGTTGGCTCATGCGACACATATTCAAGATCAAGTACAGTGACTTTTACTTTCGCTGCATCTTTCCAGTTTTCTTCTGTAAAAGTGAGAATGGATGTATTTGGTGTTGTGTAAGTGTCGTTATACAGCCCCTGATTATTGGTCATTAAAGGTCTCGAAACTTGATCTGACACCAAGGATTCACCAACGCGCAAAGCCGATTCAGATGCCTGAAATGCAAGGTTCCGTTCACGCATATTGCCAGCCATGCTCTCTTGCAAATTACTACCGCGAATCGCAGATATGCCGATAATGGAAATCAGCAACACCATCACCAATCCAACCAACAATACCGCCCCCTCTTCCCGACGATGAGGTAACAGGCCTAAAGCATCAAAAGATTTATTCATATGAATTGCCTCACATAGTCGCAGCACGGCTGCGCAAGCCGACAGTTGCGGTAAATACCTGACGCATATATCGATCAGGTGAAACGGGGGTAGTGGTTACGCCATCAATTGCATAGGGTTGCGGTTCTGGTACGGCGTTATTTTCAATACTGCGAGCCACTACAAAAATACGCACTGAGTTCACCTCATTCCAATCTGTAATTGCTGCAGCCTCGCGATAAGTAGCATTGCTTTCGGTAGAAAATTTATAGGTAATTTTTTCTACGCCCTCTAACACTTCTACTGCATTTTTTTGATTCAACTTTTGCCACAAACTTGGTGCACCACCGGCACCTGTTGCGATGAAATAACTAGTCGTATTCATGGGCAGCACTTCGCCACTTGAATACGCGGCAGTAAGGTCAGAGGCAATGTTCCAATTATCGGCGTGCGAGATAACGAGGTTGGATGCGGTATCACTCAGTGCGCTGATTTTAAACACACGCGCTCTGAAACAATCACTCACTACCGCAGCATCACTCTCGCACAAACCATCAACACAACTGTTCGCTTTTGTTTGAGTTGAATACACCTGGAGAGTCGTGTCGGTATTAGCAGCATTAATAATTCGGGGAGTCGGCGATGCAGACCTTACTACCAACACATTGGTATTCGCCTGAATTTCCGCACTGGTTAAATAAGCTTTTTGCGTTGCGCTTAAGGCGTCTCTTGAGGCATAACCGCGAATAGCTTCACCAAAATTGCCATAGAGACTATCAATAACCAAAGCATCGTTTTGTAGCTGTCTATTGGCATAAGCGGCATTAGGGCGAAAGCAGCCATAAAATCCTGCCATACGAATATCACGGCTTAAAAACTCTATAGCCAAACGGCCTGTCTCCTGAATACGAGACATGGATTGCTGGGTGGTAAATACCGATTTGCTGGATATAAACATCTGCACCACGCCCGCCATTAAGACTAATCCGAGAGTGATAGAGATCATCAACTCAATCAGCGACAAGCCCGCTTGTTTGTGTAGTACCTGTTTGTGTAACGATAGCTTCATTAGATACGCGCCTCGTAAGTAAATGTGCTCTCATTTTCATCGGCGAGGCCCGAGCTATTTAATTCCGTCCAGGTTATTGCAACCCGACAAACCCTGGTGGTGTTATTACAGGTAATTTGCCCTTTTCCGCCGGGGAGACTGGCATTGATACTGCGCAACCACTGATATTGGTCAGCAGCAGATAGCGGCGATGTTGCCGCTTTGGCTTCTGCAGCGACTGTTTTGGCCATCGTGTACGCAGAAAGTGACTCACGAACAGGTTTAGGAGCAAGATTATCAGAGGGCAATGCATCGTTAACGCGGATACGATCCAACATGTCATACGCAAGCATATTGGCTTGAGAGCGAAAATAAGCTCCCTGATTAAATTGTAATGATCGGGTTTGCAACGCTGATAATGCAATTAGCGTGGTAGATAAGATCAATAATGTCACCAGCACTTCGATCAATCCCACACCACACTCTTTTCTAAGATGCTTATTCATATTTGCCATCCTTTAACAATCATCCGGCTGAACGCTGGTCAAACCGGACATATTCACTGAAATTTTTCGCGCAGCCTTGTCAGTACAGCCGGTCAATTTGACACTGATACTAATGGTTTTGTTATCGATAGGCGCGAGCGTTCCCAGGGATGTATAACGAATAAAACTGGTATCGGTAGTACCGCGCTTTACGGTAAAAGTGCCAGCTGAATTCAGTTTGGGCCAAACCTTATAAATCGTGCCCTGAGTCACCGTTGACTCAGTATCCGATGTCACATCATCCTGAAAAACAATAAAACCATCCGCCCAACCAGTAGCGGAGCCAGAACAGGTAGTGCCATTTGAGCTCGCGCACACCGAGACACGCTTGGTTGTTTTGACGGCTTGGGAGCGCGCATAATTTAGGGCTTGCGCAAATTCATCGCCAAAAGCAAGCGATTTATTATTGATAATTTGTTTCTGGAAACTTGGTACAGCAATAGCAATTACTATTGCCAATACAGCCAGGGTAACCATTAGCTCAATGAGGGTAAAACCTCGAGTTCGCCTGAACATGTCAACTCTCACCATGCAGCTTTCGATGTGCACATCAATCAACGGTTTATGGACAAAAAACATCCATTTGGGTAAAGTTAGGCTATCACGCTGGGGTCAAGCACTCCCTCTAACTGCGACATATGGTCGACAAGGATGAATGAGTGGCCACAGCTGACATGCGATTCAACAGCATTGATCAATGTGCAACCAAGGAAGGCTTAGATGAAACACTATGGATTTACGCTTTATGAGCTACTGATCACTCTTGCCGTTATTGCCATAATACTGACAATCGGCATTCCCAGCTTCAATAAAACCATCCAAAACACCCGCACTAAAACGGCAGCACTGGAACTCATTGCAGCTATAGAACAGGCACGCTCTACAGCAGTATTTAGCAATACACGCTCAGTATTAGCTGCAAAAACAAAATGGCATTCGGGCTGGAACCTATTTTTGGATGCTAATAATGATGGCGTTTTTGGTACTGATGAAAAGCTAGTTACCGAGCATGAACCGCTTGATGCCGTCATTATCAAGGGAAATACGCATGTTAAAGAGCTGATTTCGTTTATCGGCACAGGCGAAGGGCGAGCGCCTGGAAAAGCAAATACCGGAGTTATACTGGTGGGCACGTTAACCATTTGCCCCATATCACATGGGGCGGGTTACAAAATTATCCTCTCAAAGGGAGGAAGATCGCGAATTAGTGAAATGACCGAAGCGGAGTGTAATCAGGCAAAATAAATTAGCTTGTTATCTCCCAAAAAAATGCTAGATGCGCAACGCCTTCGGCAACGAAAAGCTAATATTTTCCGGGGTGCCGTCCATTTCGATTGGAACTTCGGCGCCGCAGGCTTTGAGTTTGTCAATTACCTGCTTCACCAAAACTTCTGGCGCAGAAGCGCCTGCGGTAATACCAATGCTGGTTCGATTTTTTATCCATTCGGGATTGATGTCATCGGGACCATCGATCAAATAACTTTCGGTACCGCAGCGTTCCGCAAGCTCACGCAAACGATTTGAATTGGATGAGTTGGGCGAGCCGACTACCAGTACCAGGTCGCATTCAAGTGCGAGTTGGCGCACAGCGTCCTGGCGATTAGTGGTGGCGTAGCAGATATCGTCGCGACGCGGCCCCTGAACTTTAGGGAATTTATTGCGCAGGGCTTCAATTACTTTTGCCGTATCATCCATCGACAAGGTGGTTTGTGTTACATAGGCAAGATTTTCCGGATCTTCAACCACCAAGGCATCAACATCGGCTTCGTCTTCAACCAAATAAATAGTGCCGCCGTTGCTGGTGTTGTATTGCCCCATGGTGCCTTCGACCTCCGGATGACCTTCATGCCCGATCAAAATGCACTCGCGCCCTTCACGACTGTAACGAGTGACTTCGATATGTACTTTGGTCACCAATGGACAGGTCGCATCAAAAATTTGCAAGCCGCGCTCTTCCGCTTCTTTGCGCACCGCTTGTGATACACCGTGCGCGCTGAAAATCAAAATTACATCGTCGGGAACCTGGTCCACTTCATCGACAAAAATTGCGCCGCGTTCACGCAACGAGTCCACTACAAATTTATTGTGCACCACTTCATGACGCACATAAATCGGCGCACCGAAAACATCAAGGGCGCGATTGACGATGTCAATTGCGCGATCAACACCGGCACAAAAACCGCGGGGATTGGCGAGCTTGATTTGGGTCATAATCAGTGCACCTGAACCGGTTCGATTTTGAGGATAGCCACTTCAAATAAAATATCGCGTCCAGCGAGTGGATGATTAAAATCCACCACGACCACCTCATCATCGAAGCGTTGTACTACGCCGGGAAGCTCTGTTTTTTGCGCATCAGCAAAGGACAACATCAAGCCTTCGCTCAGTTCAAGATCGGGACTAAATTGGCTGCGTGCGATTTCCTGAATATTATTCGGATTGCGCTGACCAAAACCGTCTTCCGGTTTAATCACCAGGGTTTTATGCTCGCCTTCCAGCATTCCGAATAAGGCTTTCTCAAAACCAGGCAATAAATTGCCATCACCAACAGTAAAGGTTGCCGGATCACGCTCAAAATTGGAGTCGACCATATCGCCATTGTCTAATTGCAATGCGAAATGCAAAGTGATTTTGGTACCAGGACCAATCGCTAATTCACGCATCGGCTTTTTTCTCTTTGGTAAATAACATGTCGATAATTAAAACCGTTGCACCAAGGGTAATGGCCGAATCAGCAAGATTAAACGCAGGCCAGTAATTATCCTGATAATGAACCACAATAAAATCTACTACATGCCCCAACACAATACGGTCGTACAAATTCCCCAGCGCACCGCCAAGAATAAATGCCAACCCAAATGCCTCGCGCGGCTTGTGCTGCGCAGTGCGCGCAATCCAGACACTCAGCAAGATACTGGCCACAATAGCAATCACTGCAAAAAACCACCGCTGCCAACCGCCAGCTTCAGCGAGAAAACTAAACGCAGCACCAGAGTTGTAAGCCAGTGTGAAATTGAAAAAAGACGTAAACACTTTAGTCTCGCCGTATTCAAATGCTGCTTCTATTGCGTGCTTGCTCGCCTGATCCAGTGCCACTATCACTAGTGCAACGAGATACCAGAGCCAAGGCTTTTGGTAGATTTTGTCTGCCATTATTTTCGCTTCACCATGATTGATTATTCACAACACCGTAGGGGCGCCGCTTGCTGCGCCCACTAAATGCCTAACAAAAAATTTTACAAAGACAGGGCGCAGCAAGCAGCGCCCCAACGAAAGTAATTACGCGAATTGGCGAGTTTCACCGGCGCCATCCACATTTTCTACACAGCGCACACAGATTGTTGGATGCGCAGGCTTTGCTCCCACATCGGCACGGTGATGCCAGCAGCGTTCACATTTCGCGTGTTCGGATTTTTTCACCGCCACTTGCAAGCCGGCAATATCAGTTGTCACTGCACCTTGCGCTTCACCCAGCGGTCGGATTTCTGCGGTTGACGTAATCAACACAAAACGCAACTCATTCGCCAGCCTGCTCAATTCGCCCTGCAATTTTTCATCGCAATAAAGAATGACTTCTGCACCTAATGATCCGCCCACTTCACCAGCGGTACGTTTCGCTTCCATCACTTTGTTCACGGCATCTTTAACCTGGGCAATGAGTTCCCAGTAGCTGTCAGCAAATGAATCTGCTGGCATGGTTGGCAATTGATACCATTCGGCAACAAATACATTGGTTTCGCGCTCGCCGGCAATTTCTTTCCAGATTTCATCGGCAGTGAAACTCAAAATTGGCGCAATCCAACGCACCATCGCTTCGATGACATATTGCAATGCAGTCTGTGCAGAACGGCGTGCAATTGCGTCGGCTTTTACGGTGTATTGGCGATCTTTAATAATATCGAGATAGAAACTGCCCAGCTCCACAACGCAGAAGTTGTGCAGTTTTTGGTAAATCAAGTGCAGTTGGTAGTTGTCATAGGCAGCGATAATTTCCTGCTGCAATTGCGCCGTACGGCCGACAATCCAGCGATCCAACTGCAGCATGTTTTCCACCGGCACAGCGTCTGTTACCGGATTAAAACCAGTGAGATTCGACAAAATAAAACGGGCGGTGTTACGGATGCGGCGATATGAATCGGCAGTGCGTTTCAGAATTTCTTCCGACACACTCATCTCGGTACTGAAATCAGTCGCAGCGACCCACAGACGCAAAACATCTGCCCCCAAATCGTTCATGACTTTTTGCGGCGGGATTACATTGCCAATTGACTTGGACATTTTGCGACCCTGTGCGTCCACCACAAAACCGTGAGTCAATACAGTTTTATATGGCGGAACAGCGTGCATTGCCATGGAGGTTTTCAGTGATGACTGGAACCAACCGCGGTGCTGGTCCGAACCTTCCAGATACAAATCGGCAGGGAAACGTAAACCGGTGCGCTGCGCGAGTACCGCGTAGTGGGTCACACCGGAATCAAACCACACGTCCAAAGTATCGGTGACTTTTTGATATTTATCGGCAGCAGCAGCGCCGAGCAATTCTGCGGCATCCAATTCAAACCAGGCATCCATTCCGCCCTGCTCTACTTTTTGCGCAACCGCTTCAATTAAACGCGCGGTTTCCGGATGCAATTCTTGCGTTTCTTTGTTTACAAATAGCGCGATGGGGACACCCCAGGTACGCTGACGGGAAATACACCAATCGGGTGAAGTTGCGAGCATAGCATCAATACGCGCCTTGCCCCAATCCGGCACCCATTCAACTGATTCTACCGCTTGCGCAACCTGATCGCGCAAATTGTTTTTACTCATGCTCACAAACCATTGCGGTGTCGCACGGAAAATCAGTGGGGTTTTAGTGCGCCAGCAATGTGGAAAACTGTGCGTGATTTTACCTTGCGCGAGCAATGCATTTTTTTCGATTAACAATGCAACGACTTTTTCATCCACTTTGTATACGTGGTCGCCAGCAAAGATTGCTACGTTCGGGCGATAGGTGCCGTGATCATCGATATAGTTCAGCGTACCTATGCCGTATTTCACGCCGACATTAAAGTCGTCGGCACCGTGATCAGGGGCAGTGTGAACAAAACCGGTACCAGCATCGGTAGTCACGTGATCACCAAGAATTACCGGAACCTGACGGACATAGAAAGGATGTTGTAACAGCAAGTTTTCCAGCGCTGCGCCTTTTACACGGCCGACGATGTCGTGGCTCTCGATTTTTGCACGCGCAAGCACACTGCCAATCAATGTTTCAGCAACCAACAGACGCTCGTTGCCAACTTGAACCAATGCATAATCGACTTCTGCATTGGCCGAGACCGCCTGGTTTGCCGGTAATGTCCAGGGTGTCGTAGTCCAAATCACCAGCGAAATTTTTCCGCTGCCACTCAATTCTGCAATAGTTTTTTCAACTGCAGCTTGATCGACAAACGCAAATTTCACGTCGATGGAGAAAGAGGTTTTATCCTGATATTCCACTTCCGCTTCAGCCAGTGCTGAGCCGCCGACCACGCTCCAATACACCGGCTTGAAGCCTTTGTGCAAATGGCCATTGTCGGCGATTTTTCCAAGCGCGCGGATGATGTCGGCTTCGAATTTGTAATCCATGGTGAGATACGGATTATCCCACTCACCGAAAACGCCCAAACGGATAAAGTCAGCCTTTTGACCTTCAACTTGTTTGGCAGCGTATTCGCGACATTTGTTGCGGAAGGTTTTTACATCAACCTTATCGCCGGCTTTGCCGATTTTTTTCTCGACATTGTGTTCAATCGGTAGACCGTGACAGTCCCAGCCGGGCACATAGGGAGCATCAAAACCACTCAGGGTTTTGCTCTTGACGATAATGTCCTTAAGGATTTTGTTAACCGCGTGACCGATATGGATATCACCGTTTGCGTACGGAGGGCCATCATGCAAAATAAACTGTTCGCGACCCGCGCGCGCGGCACGAATTTGTTGGTAGAGATCACTCGTTTGCCATTGCTTGAGCATATCCGGCTCGCGCTGGGCGAGGTTCGCTTTCATCGCGAAACCGGTAGTCGGCAGATTCAGTGTTGCTTTGTAATCGGTCATGATTCACGGTCAACTTGTTAACAAATGTTTGAATATGAATTGGCGATAAATTGCCAAATATTATTGCTTCTCTTTGGGCTCGTCTCTGGTTTCACTTTTGCCTTCAAGTACACCAATTACCTTGGGCATGACGATCAAAATAACCAATGCCAAAAAGGTACACACTATTGCCAGGGATTCCCGCCCTAACCCGGCCGCAACACCAATTGCAGAGGTTACCCAAATACCGGCGGCAGTCGTCAGGCCTTTGAGGTCTTTTTCATCATGCCCTTTTAAAATTGCACCGGCACCGAGAAAACCGATACCGGTAATAATTCCCTGCATTACGCGGCTCATTTCTGCATCTGAAATTCCGGCTTGCAGCGGAATTAACACAAATAATGCCGAGCCAATCGCCACCAACATATGGGTTTTGATTCCCGCCGCTTTGCCGCGTTGCTCGCGCTCAAAACCCAGGATGCCACCCAATAATGCAGCCATAAACAGACGGACGATGACAGTGGTCAATTCGCCTACATCCTTGAGATCGGAAAACTCCGCCACCACTGTCGAACTGATTTGTTGCCAGGTGCTGCTCATATCTCAATCCTTTCTCACGGTCAGGTTAAGCGCCCTCTCAGGCAACAGCCTCCTGATACATCGGGCAAGGGACTAATTAGGTGCGATATTGTTCGCCGCAGTAAAAAATGCCTTACCTTGCTCGATATCGCTGTGCAATTGCGCACGCAACTCATTGAGTGATGCAAATTTTTTTTCGTCACGCAATTTCTTGTGAAACGATACGTCAATCATTTCACCGTAAACCATGCGTGAGAAATCAAACAGATGCACTTCCAGCAACGGCTTGCTCACTCCATTCACTGTCGGGCGCACACCGATATTAGCCACGCCCTGATGGACGCTGCCATCGCGGAATTTTGCGGTAACCGCAAATACCCCATGCAGAGGCGAACGATAGCGACGCAAGTGCAGGTTGGCGGTTGGCACACCCAACTGGCGCCCCAGCTGTTTACCGTAAGCGACGCGGCCATTGATGGTATAGGGATGCCCCAGCAGTTTTTCAGCCCCGGTAAAATCACCGGCTTCCAATAACTGGCGGATGCGCGTACTGCTGACGCGCTCACCGTCGACGCTGAGGGTGACGCTGTCTGAAACGTCGAATCCGAACCTGGCGCCCGCTTGCTGCAACAGGAAGAAATCACCCCGGCGATCGCAACCGAAACGGAAGTCATCGCCGACCACCAAATGCTTGATACCCAAGCCATTCACCAATACTTTCTCGATGAACGCATCGGCCGACAAATTGCGCAGCTCATGGTTGAACTGCAGGCATAACACACGGTTCACGCCCGCAGCCAATAATGCCTGCACTTTTTCGCGCAGGCGCATCAGGCGCGCGGGGGCTTTGTCGCCGGAGAAAAACTCGTGCGGCTGGGGTTCAAACACTATCGCTACCGCAGGTAACTGATGCTGCTGTGCGACAGCGATCAACTGACGGAGAACAGCCTGGTGCCCAAGATGAGCACCATCAAACGAACCAATGGTGGCCACGCAGCCCTTATGCCATGCACGCAGGTTGTATAACCCGCGAATAAACGACCGCGTCTGCGAAGGTAGTGTTTCCGGCGCCTGCACTCGATATAACCCAAGATCGACCAAAAAAGAGGCGTGAAGTATACAGGATGAAAGCGGCTTTTAGTGCCCCTGATGATGCGCGCGGAAATCGCGCAAACGGACACCAACTGCCAGCAACATCAACACATAGATACTCAGCCCCGCCACGCAGACGATCGTCAAGCGGATAACTCTCTCGATAACCCCGTAATCATGCCAGTCACTCCAGAAGTACAGGAAGCCCAAAAGCGCGGCAACCAGCGCCAGATTGGCCGTGCCGTAACGCAGCCACAGGCTCGGCCAGTTGCTCGCCGGAATATAAATTTGCTGGCGACGCAGACCGCGATAAAGCAGATAAGCGTTGACGTAAGCGGCCAGCGCCGTGGTCAATGCCAGGCCGACATGCCCCAGCCCCCATAGCATCACCATCGGGATAACCACTATCGGCTTCATCACGATATTGGCGCCTATGGCGATAATCCCGATGCGCACCGGCGCTTTCATATCCTGCCGTGCAAAATAGCCCGGCACCAGGATTTTGATCAGCATAAAAGCGAATAATCCCAGCGCATAGCCTTTCAAGCTATAAGTAGACATAAGGATGTCAGACAACTTCATCTCGCCGTGATAGAAGAGCGTGAACAGGATAGGTTCCGCAAGGATCACCAGGGCGAGCGTGGCCGGCAACGCGATCAACACTACAAAGCGGATCGCCCAATCCAGCATCTGGCTAAATTTTTCGCCTGATTGCGCCGCACTCAAGCGCGACAGGCCCGGCATAATCACCGTCGCAATCGCCACACCAAAGACTCCCAGGGGCAGCTCCACCAAGCGATCGGAATAGAACAACCAGCTCACCGCGCCATCGCCTAACTGGGTGGCGATGATCGTATCCAGCAATAGATTGAGCTGGCTCACCGAAACCCCAAACAGCGCCGGTGTCATCAACACCAAAATACGCTTTACGCCGGGATGCGACCAATCCAGCTTTGGCGAGGGCAATAAATGGATTTGGCGCAAGAAAGGCAATTGGAACAGCAGCGAAAAAATACCGGCAACGACAATACTCCAAGCCAACGCGTGAGCGGGGCTGGGGAAAAAATCCGTTATCAACAGCGCGCCGGCGATCATAAAGACATTGAGGAAAACCGGGGTAATCGCGGGGATGGCAAAGCGGTCGTAACTATTGAGGATGGCACCGGCAAAACCGGTGAGGGAAATCAGCATCAAGTAGGGAAAGGTAATGCGTACCAGTTCGGTCAGCAAATCAAACTTGGCGGGATCGGATAAATAGCCAGGTGCGAAAACGATCGAAACACCCGCCGCGCCGATCACGCCCACAAGGGTCACCAATACCAGTATAGAGCCGAGGCAACCGGCGACTTTATCGACCAGCTCCTTTACTGCCGCGTGGGAACCCTTTTCGCGATACTCGGACAGCACCGGAATAAATGCCTGCGAAAAGGCACCTTCGGCAAACAAGCGACGGAAGAAATTAGGGATTTTCTGCGCGACACTGAAGGCATCCATCGCCCCACCCGCACCTAAAACGCTCGCCAGCACAATATCGCGGATCAAACCCAACACCCGCGAGGTCATAGTCATTGAGCCGGTAAGCAGACTGGAACGCAGCAGGCTTTTTGGCCGAGCCGGTTTTTCAGATGGAGAAGAAGGTAACTCAGACACGGATGGATCCTGCGCGGGCAAAAAGATGCGGCATTATCCACGGCTGATATACTCACATACAACACTTGTCCGCTATAAGGAGAATACCATGCACTTTAATTCACATTGGCGCCTCATCACCCTCGGCGGCTTAGCGGTTTTACTTACCGCTTGCGACCCTAAAACCCCCGAGCCGGTAAATGTCGTCAGCTCTACGCCTTCGGTTGATGCTGCAAGTTCCAGCAGTACCGCCATACCGGTGGTGCGACTGCATCCCACCTGGGACACCGATAATAACGGCGTGAACGATTGCGAAACGGACAACAGTTGCGACGACACGGTTGACTACACAAAATTGCGTCCGTTTACCAAAGTTAGCCCGCAGGCTTTGCATGACTACCATCAGGCAACCAGCAAAGTCGGCCCCATCACTTTTACCTGTAGCGATAACCCGCAATTACTGTTGATCGCCACTTTTTATGCAACTGAACCCGGCATCGTCGTACTGGAGCGCGATAATTCGGCGATTGAGTTGCAGTCGGTTCCCGCCGCCAGCGGCAGCAAATACGAAGGTGCGGGCACTTCATTCTGGGAACATCAAGGCGAAGCAAAAGTTATTCTCGGCGAAAATACCCCAGAGCTGGTGTGCAAAAAATCCGAAACGCCAACACCATAATCCGCAGTATCTGTCTGACCGGAATCTTCACCGCCTGTACAATTGCGCAGGCGGATGAAGTGCTATTGCGCAACGGTGACCGCATCAGCGGCAATATCACCGACGTTTCCGATAGCAAGCTGAAAATCAATACCACCTATGCGGGAACAATTTCGCTGGATAGCAACGCAATCCAAAGTTTTCATACCGATGCAAAACAACATTGGCAAATTAACCTGAAGCCACATTCAATACGCATCCAGCAGAGTGACAAACAAGGCTACGTAAAAGTCGATGGAAAAAATATTGCGATCCACGATCTGAAATTAACGCCGCCACAGGCGCACTGGAAAAAATCCGGCTTGCTGGAGACCACACTGGATGTCGATAACGATGAGCAACGCAAAGAAAAATTGCACATCAATACCGAACTAAGCCTGGAGTCCATGCGCTGGCGCCACAAACTTAAAGGTGAAGTAGACCGCGATAAGGAACACCACAAAGTCTCGGAGGACACCGAGGAATACAATTACACACTCGACTATTTATTTAATGAACACTGGCTGCTGCGTACCGACTCGACTTATCGCGAAGAGGGCGGTAATACGCACAACCGTTATTCTTATGTTGGTGTAGGACCAGGCTATCGCCTTTGGGGTGAAAGCGAGGACAAGCTGGATCTCATTATCGCCTACAACCATCTCTGGCTACGTAGCGGATCACTTGATACAGAAGTGGATGGCTGGGGCAGTAAACTCGACTATCAGCAATATTGGTTCGATCGTAAATTGGAGACGTTTGCCGACCTGCAAATATCCCATGTTTATCTGGATTATGTGGACTACATCGTCAATAGCAGTGCAGGTCTGCGCTATTACCTCACACACTATATTCATCTGTCGTTTAAATATAACTACGACAAAACCAAACATTCATTAGGCAGCATTAAAGACAGCAGCTATGTGCTGGGGGCAGGCGTGAATTTTTAACGGCTAATGATGTACCGACCTCTTATACCCCACCTTACAACACAACGGTTGACAAGTTTCTCACCGACCTATACTGTACATAAAAACAGTAACAACTTTGAGGATTTACACAATGGCAGTAATCGCCGTTTGGCTATGTGATCGGGATGGCAGTATGTTTGAAGATAAAAAAGTCGCAGAAGAGCACGATAAATACCTGGAGCTTGCCGCCAATATCACCCAACTAATTGAAGAAAATATTCCCGGTATTGATGAGCAGTACAGCGAAGCCATTGGTATTTTGCTTGCCCAGCGTCGTGAATTACTGGCTAAAGCCTGCAAGGGCAAGCCTGATGAATTATTACAGCCTTTTACCTATGAAAAGCCTGTAACCCTGAACAGTAAAACAGCCACCACCACGGACAAGGACAACTAGGTAGCGGCGATTGCTGTAAGCACCGGTTAGCCCACACTCGCCGGTGCCGTTAATGGCTGCCCACACGGCCATTAACAATACAAACAACTGAATCACCACTCAGCGGTTTGTACGTGTTTAGGTGCGTTGCGCGAATAACAGTAAGACTACTCCCCAGCAGTTTTTCTGGCATTTGGTGATGCACCTGCTTCCAATCACTTATCCCTCCCCTACTGTCAGCCACGGTAGGTGAAGGCGATAAGCTGCTTTCGCCACTGCACCTCTTCCTTATGGAACCTCAACGGGTGCAGTGGTTTTTTATCGCTCTTCGATATTAAAACTTCCATGCAATTGCACCAAAATAAACTAGGATTAGGGAATTCCACTAACGAGCAGAGGAAAATAAAATAATGGCTCAATTCGGTTGGCTCTTTCACTATCGCAAATGGCTCATCGCAAGTCTGTTCACCTACCTGTTTTCAACATCCCTTTACGTTCATGCAGAACCATTACGTTTAGTGCAGGGCAATAACGGCATTGAAACCTATTCCAAAGGCTTGTTGAAGCTTGCCCTGAGCAAAGTTCCCGGCAACTATGAGTGGCAGGAAGCCGTACCTAATGCGAGCGAAGAGCGCATGGTACAAATGCTGATTGATAATGAGCTGGATGTCGTCTGGTATGCATCAACCAAAAACCTTGAAGAGCGACTGCTTCCAATCCGCATTCCGATGTATCGCGGCCTGTTGGGGTATCGCGTATTGATGATCAGGAAGGGCACCCAGAATAAATTCGACAACATAAAAACCCTGGAGGATCTGCGCAAGGTTTCACTTGGCCAAGGGCGCTTCTGGGCCGATACCCACGTGTTGGAAGCCAATAAACTGAATGTAGTAAAGGTATTAAAGTACGAAGGGCTTTTTCACATGCTCGACGGTGGCCGTTTTGATGCCTATCCACGCGGCGTACATGAACCCTGGGGGGAAATGCAACGCTATCCCGATCTTGCCCTGGATGTGGAAAAAAATCTCCTTATTTCCTACACCAATCCTTTTTATTTTTTTGTGAGCAAAAACAAGCCGGAATTGGCCAAAAAGATTGAGCGAGGTTTACGCATTGCGATCGAAGATGGCAGCTTTAACGAATACTTTATGAATGATCCCACTGTTAAAGATGTAATCACCAAAGCCAATTTGAAAAACCGGACATTAATCCGCCTGGAAAATCCGGGACTTCCGGAAAAAACGCCGCTGGATGATAAATCACTCTGGTTCGATCCCTATTCATTTAATGAATAACACAATCATTTTTGCAGGGTATATTGCCCGAAAAAGAGAAGCCGGCAAACGCCGGCTTTTTTATTAACACTCAATCCCCAGTTCACGCAAAAGATCGTCGCGCAATTTCTGTAAATCCATCACCAGCAGTGCCAGTATGTAAGCCGCCTGAATACGCCCAGTCATCAGCGATTCTTTAATCTCTGGCCTGCCACTGTATTTACTGTATTGGAAGCCTACGCCCGATGTACACGCCGCCGCTTTAGCAATACAGGCAACTGGCAAGGTCAGATTACAGGTAACGGGCAAGCCACCGACCACCAGCAAATTGCTATCCTCGGTACGCGAACATGAGGCTTTTTCCGGATCAACCACCCATCGCATTTCAAAACTGTTGCAGATGACTAAAATAATAACTTGCGGCTGCTACAGACCTTTCAGTGATTTCACACAGCTGTTTCACCAATGCATCGGCAACCGGTTTTGCTTCACCAATTTGTGCTGGCAAGTAGTTGAGCGACAAGAGCATTAATAAATAAGTCAACATTTTTAAAACGACATACAATGAAGTCACACCAAACCTACCGTAAATCCGGAATCCTGGTATTTCATGACACTCCAACGAATGCGAAACAGGACACAAAACCACCACCCATCGCAGAGCTGTCATAAAATCAGCAAATTACCTTCATATTCGCTCGCTAGGGTTGTATCGCTATAGACCAATCCAACTTACAAAAGGAGGTTTCCATGTTGCGCACAATCCATTTACTGACCAGTGCTTTAGTGTTGATATTTGTTATTCCGTTTACCGCCTGCGCCCACGGCGACAGGGATGAGCAGTGGTACAAATATGATAATAAGAATCCAAGTATCCAGTTAGGGCCGCGCCCGTTTTATTTAATCAATGACATGGACGAAGGAGCGTTAAAAAAGAAATTGCAGAGCTGCATAAATGATCCAATTAAAAAAACCAATTTTTCAATTGGCCATCGCGGTGCACCGCTGCAATTTCCTGAACACACCAAAGAGTCTTATGAAGCCGCTGCTAAAATGGGCGCAGGTATTTTGGAATGCGATGTCACTTTCACTAAGGATAAACAACTCGTCTGTCGCCATTCGCAATGCGATCTGCACACTACGACTAATATTCTTACCTCATCCTTAGCAAGTAAATGCAGCCAGAATTTTTCCCCTTTTGATCCGGTGAGCGGTAAAGCGGCCAGTGCAAATTGCTGCACCAGCGATATCACACTCGCCGAATTTAAAACCCTGCAAGGAAAAATGGATGCATTTAATCCCAAGGCAACCACCGCTGCGGAATACTTACAAGGCACTCCTGCATGGCGCACCGACTTATACGCCGATAAAGGCACATTACTGACTCATGCCGAAAGTATTCAATTATTTAAAAAACTCGGCGTAAAAATGACTCCCGAACTTAAATCAGCCAGCGTGGCTATGCCTTTTAATGGCACTTATACGCAAGCCATGTATGCACAACAAATGATTGATGAATATCGCAAAGCAGGCGTTAAAGCACGCGATGTGTGGCCGCAATCATTTGATATCCAGGATGTGCGCTACTGGATCAGCAAAGAGCCTGAATTTGGCAAACAAGCCGTATTTTTGGATGATGCCAATAGCATCGCCGATTTACCAACTGCGGCTGATTTGCAAATGTACGCCGATGAAGGTTTCAGAATTGTCGCTCCACCGCTTTGGGCACTTGTTGCGCTGGACAAAAACAACAAAGTCATCGCATCAGATTATGCAGCCAATGCTAAAAAAGCCGGATTGAAAATAATTACCTGGTCATTCGAGCGCGCAGGTCCGTTAAAAAATGGTGGCGGTTGGTATTATCAAACCATCACTCCCGCGCTGAATAATGACGGTGACATGATGAATGTATTGCATGTGCTGGCGAAAGACGCCGGTGTGATTGGTGTATTTTCAGATTGGCCGGCAACCGTCAGCTATTACGCAAGTTGTATGAATTTGAAATAATCAAAACCAGTAAAATAAAAGCCCCGATTATTCGCACAACAGGGGCTTTTTTATTTATGCAAGAAAATTAAACCGGCGCTGCCTGCAACAGACTTTCTAGGCAATGCTCCTGAATCCCGTAAAATTCCTTGATTGCTGCGATTTGCTGTAAGACTTCAGTATTATCGCGCGGCTTTTTACGTTTTTGTGCGAGGATCATTTTATTTTTGCTGGTATGTTCGAGCGAGATAAATTCAAATACCTGTGTATCATAGCCATAGGCTTCCAGTAGCAATGCACGCAGGCCATCGGTAATCATCTCTGCTTCCTGGCCTAAATGAATGCCATGCTGCAATACCGGTGCAAGTAACGCAGGGCTTTTTAATTGTGGACGGATTTGTTTGTGGCAACAGGGTGAGCACATAATGATCTCTGCCCCGGTGCGAACTCCCATATTGAGTGCATAGTCAGTCGCGATATCGCATGCATGCAAGGCAATCATAATATTGATGCCCTGTGCAGAAAAATGTTGTACATCGCCCTGCTCGAATTTAATTCCCGCCAGTGATAATTTCTGCGCAGTCTGGTTACATAAATTAACCAATCCCTGCCGCAACTCCACCCCGGTCACCTGTGTTTTCACACCCAGGTTCATCGCTACATAATCATGCACCGCAAAGGTTAAATAGGCTTTACCTGAGCCAAAATCAGCAATATGCAACTCACTGCGTTGATCAAGCCCGGTGTGATGGATAGCCGCTGAGAGTACTTCGATAAATTTATTGATCTGTTTCCACTTACGCGACATAGCAGGGATAATTTGACCATTAGCATCAGTGATGCCCAGCTCACGCAAATAAGGTCGATTTTGTTCTATATAGCGCAGCTTATTGCGATTATGTACAAGCTCCGGCGATGCTGTTTGCTTTTCCGTTGCGCGCACTGGGTTCCTATTACGGTTTTTATTAATCAGTACTTTTCCCTTTTTACTAAAACTCAATTGAGTTTCCCACTCATCAGTAATCATATGGGCATTATAAAAATCACTTCCCAACCACTGTTGCAGTTGTGGTATAGCATTGTCAATTGCAAGATTTTTAGTCACGTGATTCGTACGATACTCATATAAAAACGACAGCAACGTTTGTTCTTTAATTTGCACCGGGCGAATCGTGACGCGGGTCAATTCAGTATCAGCGCCTTTATATTTAGATAACACCAAACGCTGCAGGAAATGTCCTGCAAATGCTTGCTGGCAATCAGTTAAGAAATTTTCTACATCTGGACTGGAACCATCATTAGCCATAACTGTACTCATTATTCATCCGCATATATCTGTCAGTGCGGACTTTGCATTCGGAAACTCAAAGGAAAACCCGGTATTCAGCAAATTATGCGGGATAACCCTCTGTCCTTCCAATAATAAATCCCAATGTCGGCATAAAAGTTAACTACAGAAATAGAAATTAACGTGCGGTCGTATAGTAGATTGAATAATTGATAGCACCGAATGGAAAGAGAAAATAGGGAAATAAGATTCAGATTTGAATTACAGAATAAGCAGATTTCATACGAGCGAAAGAATATAGAGCAGAAAGTTTAGCGGGATTAACGCAATCCATTGCGTCAGAATGTCCAGGTTTTCCTTCACTTTAAGCAGTGGGTTACTTGTGATTGTCTTTCAAATCACCAACCCCTTTTTGGACCTTACCTTCAACTTGTTTTGCGATGCCTTTAGCTTGGTGTTTTTCACTGCCAATAGCCTCGCCAGTTTTTTGCTGCACTTTACCGGCAGCCTGCTTCACTGAGCCTTTCACTTGATCTTTGTTCATGATGATTATCTCTCTATGAATTAAGTTCAATATGGGAGTTATCTATTGAGTCACAACAAATATTTCCCTCCAGCAAATACCGCGTCGAACCTAGCACATAACCTTCATATCAGATTGGAAACGGCATTCAACGAGTTCACAATAACCAGAAAAATGCCCTGCCTCGGTGCGCAAGCAAACATAAAATCACCTTTTTACATGCTCAAATAAACCGTGCCGCAATGCCTGACAAACAGGCAAATTGCTTGACGCAGATCAAATAATTCTGTAATTTCAGTAAATACTGAAAATTCAGGAAGTACAGCATGGCCGAAAAACTGACTCCAATGATCCAGTCTTGCGTCCTTCATTTCGGCGAAATGGGCAGTCGCTGGGGAATAAACCGCACAGTAGGGCAAATGTATGCCCTGCTGGTATTAAGCAAAGAACCGCTGTGCGCGGATGACATTACTGAGGCACTGGGCATATCGCGCTCCAACGTGAGCATGGGGCTTAAAGAGCTGATGTCCTGGGAACTGGTCAAGCTGCAGCATCGCCAAGGGGAACGCCGCGAGTTCTATTCGGCACCGGGCGATGTATGGGATATCGCCAAAATCCTAATTGAACAGCGCCGCAAACGGGAAATTGACCCCACGCTCTCTACTTTGCGCAACTTGCTGATTGAAACGCCGGCCAACGCCGACGAGGAATATGCGCAAGAACGGATGCGCGAAATGCACGAGCTGATTGAGATGATTACCCTGTGGACGCAGGAAATCCAGCGCCTCGATTCTGCCAATTTGGGCAAGCTGCTCAAACTCGGCAGCAGCATCGGCAAAGTACTGGATATGAAAGATCGATTGTTGGGTTCCGGTAAAAAAGAAACTACAAAGTAACCTATCCCAACATGACAATAGTGCAAACGCACTAAATTTCTACGGAGAACATCTCCGGCTGACGCTTATCAAAAGGATTGCTCCATTTTTATCGAGGTACTTTTATGCTCGAAACACTCATACTCTCCCGCATCCAGTTTGCTGCCAATATTTCCTTTCATATTTTATTTCCCTCTATTTCAATCGCACTTTGCTGGTTTTTATTTTATTTCAAAGTGCGTTACAACCGCAGCGGCGATGATGTCTGGATGCGTGCTTATCGTTTCTGGGTGAAAGTATTTGCGCTGACGTTTGCATTGGGTGTGGTCAGTGGCATCACCATGAGTTTCCAATTCGGCACTAACTGGCCGGGCTATATGGAAACAGTGGGCAATATTGCAGGACCATTGCTTGGCTACGAAGTACTAACGGCATTTTTTTTAGAAGCCACATTTCTAGGCATTATGTTATTCGGCATTAACAAAGTATCCAATCGTATTCACACGCTCGCGACTTTCCTGGTGGCATTCGGTACCAGCATGTCGGCCTTCTGGATTATTGCACTCAACTCCTGGATGCAAACACCCACTGGTTTTGAAATGCGTCAGATCGGCGACACCATGAAAGCGTTTCCGCTGGATTGGTGGGCAATTATTTTTAATCCATCCATGCCCTATCGCCTTGCACATATGCTGACTGCATCAGGTTTAACTGCTGCATTTTTAATTGCAGGGATTTCCGCCTACCGTATTTTAAAAGGTGATCACAAACCCGCACCAAGACTCACACTCAAAAATGCTATTACCGCTGCGGCACTGTTAATTCCCTTACAAATATTTCTGGGTGATATGCACGGCCTCAACACATTGCATCATCAGCCCGCAAAAATTGCCGCGATGGAAGCGGTCTGGCATACCGAAAAAAATGTTCCGCTGTTGCTATTTGCAATCCCGGATGAAGAAACCCGGAGCAACAAATACGCAATCCAAATTCCCAATATGGCGAGCATTATCTTGACGCATACCACTGATGGTGAAATCAAAGGTTTGAATGAATTTCCCAATGCACATCCACCGGTTACACCTTTATTTTATGGCTTCCGTATTATGGTGGGGATGGGGATGTTGATGTTGTTGGTATCCTGGGTCGGCTGCTGGCAAATTTATCGCCACAAAGAAATATCACCATTAATGCTCAAAGTATTTGTCGGCATGACATTCTCCGGTTGGATTGCCACGCTTTCAGGATGGTATGTCACTGAGATCGGCCGCCAGCCCTGGTTAGTAACCGACATATTGAAAACGGCGGATGCAGTTACCAGTACACCGGCGACCAACGTTGGCACATCACTCGCGATTTATTTAACACTCTATGTCGTGTTGCTAATTGCCTATATCCGCACACTGTTTGTGATGGCAAGAAAATCTGTGCTGGTGGATCGACCTGAACATGTTGACACACTGCAAGAAAAACTGGTCGAAAAAAATCTGTGAGGAAAACATCATGACCGATATCAGCACTTTGTCCGGTGAAGCATTTTGGCTCCCTGTTATTTTTATTGGCTTGATGGGACTTGCCCTGTTTATTTATGCCATTCTCGATGGCTACGATCTCGGTGTCGGAATTTTATTACCCAAAGATTCCGAAGAGCAGCGCGATACCATGATCGCCAGTATCGGTCCATTTTGGGACGCGAACGAAACCTGGTTAGTGCTGGGCATAGGTATTTTATTGATTGCTTTTCCCCTCGCACACAGCATGATTTTATTGAATTTGTATTTGCCGGTAACCGTGATGCTCGCAGGTTTGATATTGCGTGGTGTTGCCTTCGACTTCCGCGCTAAAGCACCGGAAGATCATAAAGAATTGTGGGACCGCGCATTTCAAGTTGGCTCATTGCTCGCCACTTTGGCACAGGGTTATATGCTCGGCCTGTTCGTGATGGGTTTTGAAGACACAGTGGCCTCGCATTTGTTTGCCGCGCTCAGTGCGATTTGCGTCACCGCCGGTTATACCTTTATCGGCGCAGCATGGTTGGTAATGAAAACCGAAGGTGAATTACAAAAGCGTTCAGTGTGGTGGGCGCGTCGCTGCGCATGGTTGATGTTATTGGGAATTATCGCAGTATCTATCGTCAATCCATTAGTCAGCCGCACCATTTTTGATAAATGGTTTGGCTCACCGCTGGTGATGGTGTTGTGGGTAATCCCGGTATTTTGTTTTGTATTGTTTTTTATTGCCGACCGCTACTTACGCCGCGCGCCTTACACTAATGATTTTGGCTGCTGGATTCCTTTCGCTTCAGCTGCAATGATTTTCCTGTTAAGTTTTATCGGCTTGGCTTATAGCTTTTACCCTTATGTCGTACCAAACAGATTGGATATATGGCAAGCCGCCAGCGCGCCGGAATCGCTGATGTTTATTTTGTACGGCGTGATTGTCGTGCTGCCCACTATTCTCGGCTATACCTTCTTCGCCTATCGCGTATTCCACGGCAAGGCGACGCAGTTGAAATATTATTAATTTACTTAGCGCGCGCAATTACCTGGATGCGCACTGTGCGCGTAGCAAGATGAACTTCACGCAAGAAGTAGCCAAGCCCAACAATCAAGGTCAAGGTTGATGCGGTGAACAATGCACTAATTATCCACTTGAGTTCTACTTGCAATAACACCTGTAAAAAGATCACCGCAACAACCATACACACCAATAATGCCGAGCAAGTACAGGCAGTAATTGCCGAGCTGGCGTAATGGCGGCGGCGCTCAAGACGATTTAGTTCTTTATGGAGAGTTTCCGGATTTTGAAAATGTTGCGGAAGCCCCTGCTCGGTAAGGCTGCGCCCACGATCAATGATTCGCGCCAAGCGACTCGCCATTACATTCAGCAAACCAGCAATACCAGTCAGCAAAAACACCGGCGCAAGTGCGAGTTGGATTGCATGGGCGACATCGCCAAAATTCATAGTGGCTTCGGGAATAGAATTCATTATTAGCTCTCAATAATTGGTTTCGACCAACTGGTCGATCTGATACCAGGCCTGTCACGCATGGTAGGCGAGCACTAAACCCTTGTAAACCAACACGACTAATCTTGTTGGTCATGGTTATAAGGTTTTCACTGGGAAATCTTGTAGCAGAACAACCAGAACGACCACTATCGGTCCCGGTACTTTTCCAGTAAACCCGGCATCAAGTAGTTATGAAATTTTTAGTGCGAAAGGTTGCGAGGTATTGGCAGTGTGGGAAAAGCCGGTAGAGTTTTCGGATGAAGCAGCGCTAATCACCGGTAGGCGATATGCGAAACTCGCGTACATTGTCTTGCGTTCGCCACAGATCAGAAAGTCGGGAGACATTATTGAGATCTGCAGTCCTGATTACCATGCGGTATTCAAAGTGGTTTTCTTCCGTCACGCGATAACTTGTATTAGCCACACTAAATCCCTGCTGCTGCAAAAGTGCAATTAATTCTTTTTCAGTCATCACCCGATCACGATCAAAACTGATTTGATGGTGCACGTAATATTGGCCGGGTAATTTCGCTTCTATGATGCGAAATAGCGACAACACACTAACCGTCATAATGGTGGCGATAATCGCCGGAAAATAAAAACCAACGCCGATGAGAATACCAATTGCCGCAGTAATCCAAATCGATGCCGCCGTAGTCAGCCCGCGAACACTCAAACCTTCCTTGAAAATAACACCCGCACCGAGAAAACCAATGCCGGTCATAATCCCCTGCGCCATTCTGGTTGGATCGGCGCGCACTGTATCCGGTGGTACAGCAGGCAACCACTTCCATTGATAGTAGGTAATCATCATTAACAAACTGGATGCAAGACATACGAGAGTATGCGTGCGAAATCCCGCAGGCCGTCCATGATAGCTGCGCTCCAGTCCGACAACACCGCCTGCAATGAGCGCCCCAAACAAATGGGCAATAATTTCAAGCTGATCAGCACTCATCATTTACTCCCACCAGGTATCCCACTCTAAATGTCCCGCCTTAAATTTCCTGATCCTAACTGAAGCTTGTTTCAGCGGGAAAATACTATTTGCTTATATACTTATTGCCAGGGGAGCTGGTGAATTGATGGCGTTTGTCGACACGATTCAACATCCATATCCCAATATGGATGGGATTGCGGCGAATGCGCATTTTAAATATTAACAGGCACGCACCATTATCAAGCGGTTGCGCCCGATATTATCAAACCGGCACTTGATGCGAGAAACACAACTGGAAAACATGGGAACAATTGTGGCCAGGCTTGTTAACCAAACAATAATTACAACAGGCTTTTATTTACTTAAACCCAACCACTGGCTAATACCATCCACACGGCGCAGCAGCAAAAATTCAATTGCCAATAATGCAACCAGCGAAATCGCCAGCAACGGTAAAAACAACGCCAGGCCTATGGTTATCGCAACTACCGTAAAACCAATCCGCGCCGGCATTGCCGGCGGTGCGCCCAATGTCGATTGTGGTTTGCGTTTACGCCACAAAATAAAACCGCTAACACTGATTAGGATTAAGCCCGCGCAAGTGAGCACACCCAACACCAGATTAAACCAACCAAATAAATAACCCTCGTGCGCAGCTATTCCAACACCAATGGCGCGATCTAATAATTTCTTCTCTGCGAAACCGCTGCGTTTTTCGATACTGCCATCACTGCTGATCCACACATCTGCACGCTGCGGACGATTGGAATTTTGCGATGAGGCTTTCCAACTGTTGTGATGACTATTGGCGATGCTTAATTCCACCGGTGCAGCCAGTTTCAATTCTTCAGCACTGGTTAAAATTTCCGGCGTGAGATCAAAAACATCGCTCGCCTGTGCGCGCCAATGTTGATGTTCCTGCGCACGGCTCTGGGTCCAATCCTGCTGCACTGGCGCCAATTCAAAACTGCGCACTTCTTTTAACGCGCCACCCCATACCAGCGCCCAAGGTAATCCAGTCACCAATAAAAATAACGCAAATGCAGAAATCCAGATGCCGGTAACCGCATGAATATCTCGCCAAAAGGTGCGGCTGCCATCGCGCAGGCGCGGATAAATAATTCCTGCCATACCCTGCGCATTACGCGGCCACCACAAGTACAAACCGGTAACAATTAATACAATTGCCCAGCAGGCAGCGAGCTCTACCAATATCGAGCCAATATTGCCCAGTAATAATTCGCCATGAATGGTTTTGACGATATTCATCAACTGCGCACTGCTTTCCTGCTTGCCCGCAATTTCACCGCTGTAGGGATTTACAAATACTTGCCAATTTTCCTGCGCTTGTACATTGACCAATACCGATTCATCCGTCGCTTGCGGTAAGCGATAGCTGAGGAATTTTCCATCGGGCACGGCATCCAGTGCCGCCCGGATTTGCTCGTTTGCTGATAATCGCTCACCACTCACTGGCAGCTGATGGAATTGGCTTTCTTGCCATTGCTCGTAATAAGGTTTGAATAAATAAATCGCCCCGGTTAACGCGAGCAGAATGACAAACGGAATAGAAAAAAGTCCGGCATAAAAATGCCAGCGCCAGATAGTGCGATACAGGGCTTTTTGGTTGTAGGGATTATCGGCCATTATTTTTTTCTCACCCAGTGCAAGTTACATATCGTAAGAAAAGCTTAGGTACATAGTTCTACCCGGCCATGGGTGTGCCACATAACTGACTTCATCAGTGACATTATCAATTCCAAAACCTACTTCAATTTGATCGTTAATATCGTAGGTTGTTTTAACACCGAGTCGGGTGTAACTGTCCTGCGCGCCCATCACACTTTCTGCGGTATCGGTATTATCCAAGCGGCCAAAACTTTTATCCGCATATTGCACATTCGCACTGATATCCCAACGATCACTCATGTGATAAGTCGTCATTAAATTGCTGCGCCAGCGCGGCATACGCGGGTAGTCATTACCCTCGATACTGTTAGCCGGATTAGCACCTTCTGCCGTGCTGTTATCCTCAATAATGGATTTGGTGTAAGCAACATTGAAGCGGATATCCAGTTCCGGCACTAGCACACCGTAGCGATTCACAATTAATTCAACACCGTCGGTTTTCACTTCATCGATAGCAGAGAAAGTGGTTATTGATCCACCGCCAGGCAATAAATTGGATTGGGATTCGATAGCATCCTGAATTGTTTCAGTAAATAAATTGACGCGCATATAGCCAGTCGTAAATTGCTTTTCCAACATCAGGTTGTGGTGCAAACCATTTTCCGGTTTGAGATCCGGCTTTGCCTCCACAACAGTGGAATAGGATTGGCTTTGCATAAACAGTTCTTCCACTACCGGAAAGCGATAAGCTTTTGCGAGCGAGTAGCGCACCAACCAATCTTGTGCAGGAACATAGCCGAGCGAAAACTTGGGCGAGAATTGATTACTGGATGCTTGCGGTACATCAACCAAATCAAACTCAGGCGTAGATGGAAGATCTTTATTGAAATAACCGTCGTGACTTTCCCAGCGCTCATAGCGGCCACCGAGTGCCAGATCCCAGCGCGCATCAATATTCCAATTCATTTGCACAAACGCGGCGCTGATATTGGTTTCACCACCGCTGCGACTGGTGAAGCCAGCGTTATCACCTTTTGTCCAATCAGCTGAATTAAATACATCCATATTTAATTCATAGGCTTCATAGCGCGCACCGGTAATTAACTCCAAACCTTTTACACCCAGATCGGAAAACACAAACTTTCCTTCCAGTGTTTGCCAACCGGTATCTTCGTAATCCGTCGTTTGTCCGCGTCCTTTAAATAAAGGATCTTGCAATGAATGGCTGGATGCGCGGCTGTTATCTTCCAAAATACGGAAGTCGCTGATGTTCGCTTCAAAGCGGGTGCTGTCGGTGAGGTTACCTTTAACGCGGAAACCGGTGGATAAACTGCGGCGCTCAAGATCACTTACCCCCAGTCGATTGGCAGCCACGTTCATACCCATGCCGTCCTGGTTAAAATTACCTGACCATAATGTTTCGCCCGCTGCATTGCGGATATAACTATTGGGAGAATCGCGCAGCGTAGTGCGATCTTCATAAGCGAGATTTAATAAAGTCGACCAGTTTTCAAAATCGTAACCGAGTTTTAATTTGAAATTATCGGTAGTCGCTTGCTCGACGCCGGTATCGCCAAAATAATATCCGGGCTTGCCGAATACATCTTTATCAACCACCGCACCGCTTACCGGAATTGCATTGGCTGCGGGAGTACGCGCATCAAAATAATAGGATTGCGGTTGGCTGTCGTTTTCTAAATGGTTGTAAGAAAGATAAACACTGAGATCGCCAAATTTATCGCCATAGGAAACAAAAGTTTTGTAGCCACTCAAGCGGTCATCAAAACCGTAGGCATTAAAATCTTGTGAGAAATAATCCAGATCCACATGCACTTCACGCTCTTGCGGAATTGCAGTTTCGATCAACACCACACCGCCCATGGAATTGCCGCTATATTCGGCCGAGAAAGGCCCGTAGAGAATCTCCACTTGCGCAATTTCACTCGCGCTCACCATGGTCCAGCGCGGCGCTCCGCTCCAGCGCGTTTGCAATAAATAATGTAGCGGCACACCGTCGGCAAATACCATCGAGCGCGCTGTGGCAAACATGTTGGAACCACGCAGGCCGAGCGTGCCGTTGGAATCGCCAATGTAACGCTTGCGAATCACGATACTCGGCTCGTACTTAACGATATCTTCGGTGGTAGTAGCGTTGATGCTGACGATATCTTCCTGCGTCAGCACACTGGTGGGATTGGTGTAGCCGGACTGCGAGCTATCGCGCGCCTCACCCCAGACAGTGACTTCTTCAACTTTAGGTTTTTTGCCATGCCCGAGGACTTCGTCATGGGCGCTCGCCACGCCCACCAAGCCCAGGTTTGCCATCGCAACAATTAATGTCAGTTTGATGCGTCTCACTTGCCCTGCCCCTCACAATTTTTATCTCATTTTGAGGTGGGACTTTAGGCGATTTCACACGCCACGCACAGTGACAAATTGTCGCAGGGGTGCGGCCGGATATTCAATCTGGCGCCGCATCAGAAGAGGATTAATCCAACCAGCGGCGCATAGCGGAAATATGTGAACCGCTGGCTTTGAGGCCTTCCAGTGGACTGCCCGCCATTTGCTCGATGCGATTGGGTAAAGGGGAAATACGCAACAGGTATTCGTCGGGAGTAGTTTGTTGTTTATCGGTTAATGGGGTAACGAAAGATTTGATCGGCAGCGCGCCTATATCACGCGCAAAACTATCAAACATGGACCAGGAGACTGAATTCTTAATACCGATGGCAGTGACCAGTGTGGTCGCCTGCTCACAGGCCGGTTGGGCAATTAGCCAATGCAACATTTTTTTGCCCAATCCGAGATCGCGCAGGGATTGGGCAACCACTACCTGCCACACAAATAAAGTACCCTGTTCGTTAGGCGGATAATAAGCAGACACAAACCCGACCAGGCGATTTTGCAGAAAGGCAGCCACTGAGGTCCTGGCGAAATGACCGCATTGCAGGAGCGTACATTGCACAGAGTTGCCGTCGAGGACGGGTGTAGTGGCCAACAGATCTTTGAGTGCATCGCCATCAGTGGCGAGGGGAGTGCGGAATTCAATCTTATCGAGCAAAAGATCGTTTCTGGTGTTCATGAAAAAAAACCTCCATACAGCGTCTTTGTCTACACAGATGCAGACAGTACAGATCACAGCGTTATCGTTTCAAGTTAATTAACCCTATCAAGCAATGGCCCAATAAAAAGGATGAGGAATTCGGACTGCCCTCACGCCGGCGAAGTTCCCCATCTTTACATTTCCTTGTAGAACGATTCGCTATAGCCAATTTATTAACCATTGCGAGCTTGTATTCATCAAAACATCATCAAACCGTCTAAATCCCGCCACAGCGCCGTAACAAAGCCCACCTATGCTGCGTTCCGAGATCAATAAACTACCAGGTATCAAGGGAGCCCTTTATGAAATACACATCTCAACCACTGCTGCTGGCGATTGCTATTACCTGCTTCAGTGCCATGCCCGCCGCCGCCAACCTGTATTTTTCCGAATACATTGAAGGCAGTAGCAATAACAAAGCGCTGGAAATCTATAACAGCAGCGCCAGCGCGATTAATTTGAGCGGCTACAAAGTCGAGATGTATTTTAACGGCAGCAACAGCGCGGGATTGACCATCAACCTCACCGGCAACATTCCGGCAAATGGCGTGTTTGTGCTTGCGCACGGCAGTGCGAACGCGACTATTTTGACCAAGGCCAACCAAACCAATAGCTCCGGTTGGTTCAATGGCAACGATGCGATTGTGTTGAAAAATGGCAATACCATTTTGGACAGCATCGGCCAGGTTGGTGTAGACCCGGGCATTGAGTGGGGTACAGGTTTTACCAGCACGGCAGACAATACTTTGCGCCGCAAAACATCCATCACCGGCGGTGATACCAACCCAAGCGACAGTTTTGACCCGAGTATCGAATGGGAAGGTTATGCACAGGACACCTTCGATCACCTGGGCATATACCAAGGCAGCAGCAATGGCGGTGGCGGTGATGACGGCGGCAATAATGGCAGCGGCCAATGTGGTGAAACGGCAACACGCATCGCGCAAATTCAGGGCGCAGGTGCGAGCAGTCCGTTAGTGGGTAACAGTATCAGCATTGAGGCCATAGTGGTTGCTGATTTCCAGAATGCCAATCAACTCGGCGGCTTTTTTGTGCAAGACGCCGATAGCCACAGCGACAATAATCCTTTGACCTCTGAAGGCATTTATATCGCCAGCACTACACCGGTTGCCGTAGGTGATCGCGTGCGCGTGCGCGGGACAGTTGCAGAAACTTTCCAGTTAACCCAACTCAACAACACCAGCGTAACTGTGTGTGCGAGCAACCAAACCCTGCCGATACCCGCAACTATTTCACTGCCAGTGACTTCGCTCGATGCCTTTGAGGCGATCGAAGGAATGTCGGTCGCGATTGCGCAGACACTGACGGTGAACGAGACCTATCAACTCGGTCGCTACGGACAAGTATTGCTTGCCAATGGGCGCTTGCAACAGCCAACCAATGTTGCGGAACCTGGCGCTGCGGCCAATGCACTGCAAGCACAAAATAATTTGAATAAATTAATGCTGGACGATGCGAGCAACATTCAAAACCCTGATCCGGTAATATTTCCTGCTCCGGGATTGTCTGCTGAAAACACCTTGCGCAGTGGCGATACGGTTGCCAATTTGCGCGGTGTCATCACTTATGATTTCGGTATCTACCGCATTCTACCCACCATCGCTCCGGAATTTATTAACAGCAATCCACGCCCATTGGCTCCGGTTGCAGATTCGGCAGCAAATTTAAAAATTGCCAGCTTCAATGTTCTCAATTTCTTTAATGGTAACGGCACTGGCGGCGGCTTTCCTACGGCACGCGGCGCGAATACCGCAGCAGAATTTGCGCGGCAGAAAACCAAGATTGTCAGCGCACTGGTCGGTTTGGATGCGGATATCATCGGCGTAATTGAAATTGAAAATGATGGTTATGGTAGCAACAGTGCCATCGCTGAATTAGCCACTGCATTAAATACCGCGACTGGCGCCACCGCATGGAAATATATCAACCCGGGTGTGAATAAAATTGGCACCGATGAAATTGCTGTAGGTTTTATTTATCGCAGTGACAAAGCAACCGCAATCGGCAAAACCGCTATTTTGGACTCAAGCGTCGATTCACAATTTATCGATACCAAAAACCGCCCGGCACTGGCGCAAAGTTTCCGTGTTAACAGCAATCGTGCAATTGCGACCGCAGTCGTCAACCATTTCAAATCCAAAGGTTCGGATTGTAATGATATCGGCGATCCGGATATTGGCGACGGCCAAGGCAATTGCAATATCACCCGCACCAAGGCAGCTGCCGCACTGGTCAATTGGTTAAATACCGATCCAACCGGGGTAAATGATCGCGATTATTTAATCATCGGCGATTTAAATGCGTACGCTAAAGAAAATCCTATCGCACAAATTCTTAACGCCGGTTACACCGACCTTATTAATAAATTCGGCGGCGATGCAACTTACTCTTACGTATTTGACGGCCAGGCAGGTTATCTGGATCACGGCCTCGCAAGCCCTGCGTTAACGCCACAAGTGTTATTCGCGGCTGACTGGCATATCAACGCCGATGAACCGATTAGTTTGGATTACAACACCGAATTTAAATCGGTCGCACAAATTCTTAATTTCTATTCGCCTGATGCTTATCGCTCATCCGACCACGACCCATTATTAGTTTCATTGAAATTGGTACTGGATCTGGATGGTGACGGCGATGTGGATAAACACGATGTACAACTGGTCGCCAACGCACTGGGCATTACTCCAACGGCATTTGATCAACGCGATGTGAATGGTGATGGCGTTATCAATGCCAACGATGCACGCGCACTGACTTTGCAATGCACACGCCCCGGCTGTGCAACCAACTAACAATTTAATGTGGTTTTCAGGAGAAATTTATGAAGCAGTTAAGAAAAGTTTTGGTATCGCTGGCACTGTTATTTTCCGTAGATACCTATGCAATCAGCATTGATCTCGTTGCTAACAAATCAGTAGTAAATGTTGGTGACAGCCTTGAAGTAGCCGTACGCATCAGCGGGCTGAATGATGCGAGTGCACCATCTCTCGGTGTTTACGATGTTAACTTCCTGTTCGATAGCAGTTTATTTAGCGTCAACAGCGTTAGCTGGGGCGACTCCGCAAAAGGCAACCAATTGGACCTTGCTGGTTTTGGCAGTTTGCAAGATATAACCAGTGGTGCCGGTTGGTTGAATTTATTGGAATTGTCTTTTGATGACGCTTTGGATTTGGATCTATTACAAGCTGGCGAATTCACGTTGTTCAGTGTACTGCTAAACACCATTGCAATTGGCACCGGCAATTTTTCGCTGGTCGCCAATTCATTGGGCGACGCTTATGGCGATAATGTGGTCGCCGATCACATCAATGGAATCCAGGTAGCCACAGGTGCTGTATCTGTACCTGAGCCATCCAGTGTAGTACTGTTGCTAGTGGGTATCTTTGCTATCGCCATGTTGCGTGCAAAATCGACGCAACGCCAATATTAATACCTGCAGAAATAAAAAAGCCCGCGTTTTTAACGCGGGCTTTTTTATTTTTCATTACACAATGCAGGTAATTAACTCAACACCAAATTATCGCGATGGATTAATTCGTTATCGTCCTGGTAACCTAAAATATCGGCGATTTGGCTACTGGGTTTACCGATAATTTTGCGCGCCTCGTCAGCGTGGTAGTTAATCAAACCCCGTGCGATTTCCTTGCCATCCAAGTCTTCACAAATCACCATATCACCGCGGGTGAAATCGCCGCGCACTTCTTTTACACCGACGGGCAAAATACTTTTGCCTTGTTCGCGCACAACGCGCGCTGCACCCTCATCTAAAACGATAGTGCCACGAGTTTGCAATTGGCCAGAGATCCAGCGCTTGCGCGCCGCTTGTGGTTGCTGTTCGGCCCACAAAAAAGTACCAAGATTTTCGCCCGCGGCAATGCGCAGTAATGCATTATCGATGCGGCCACCGACGATAACCGTATCGGCGCCCGAACGCGCCGCAACACGGGCAGCACGCACTTTGGTAATCATTCCGCCACGACCCAGAGCACCGCCAGTGCCGCCCGCCATTTGTTCGAGGCGAGGATCATCGGCAGCAATTTCACCCAGCAATTGCGCATCAGGATTCGAGCGCGGATCGCTGTCATACATACCTTTTTGGTCGGTGAGAATCACCAGCAAATCGGCTTCAAGTAAATTGGCAACCAATGCGCCGAGCGTATCGTTATCGCCAAAACGGATTTCTTCGGTAGTAACGGTATCGTTCTCGTTAATCACCGGCACCACATTAAAACTGATCAGGGTTTTTAGCGTGGAACGCGCATTTAAATAGCGCTGACGTGAAGAGAGGTCGTCGTGATCGAGTAATACTTGCGCCGTGAGCAAACCATAGCGTTGGAATTCCACTTCGTAGGTTTGGATCAAACTCATTTGACCGACGGCAGCAGCAGCTTGCAACTGGTGGATTTCAGTCGGACGAGTAACCCAACCCAGACGACGCATACCCGCGGCGACCGCACCGGAAGATACCAGCACTAATTCGATACCGCGCAAACGCAGTTCGGCCATTTGTTTGACCCAACCGGCAATCGCCTCAGCATCCAGGCCTTTACCATCATTGGTTAAGAGTGCGCTGCCAATTTTTACTACCCAACGTTTAGCGTGGGGAATAATGTCTCTTTTGCTCATGAATAGGATGCGCTCAAGAATAAATAAATGAAATTTTTAAATAATCGATTTATGAATATAAAACGCCCGCCTCTTAATGCAACACGCCCGGAGCGGAGCCCGGGCGTAAGGTTACACTATTTTGCAGCTGAAACTGATCAGCAGCAATTAATGATTAACGTAAATAACTTCAACGTCGTAATCTTCTTCATTGAAATTATCATCTTCAGCATCGCCGCGTGCACGGCGCGCTTCGCGTGCCCTTTCACGTAACTCTTCAATACGCTCACGCGCTTCCTGTGCCATTTGATTTTGCAGTTCCAGCTCGCGCTCGCGCACTTCCGGATTGGATTTTTCTTCTTCCCAAATTTCTTCCAGCAAAGCCATCGCTTTACCAGCCAGTGGCATAGTGCCATCGCGATTCAATGCCGAAATGCGGAATACGGGACCAGTCCAACCCAGGTCATCAATCACTGCCTGGCAACGTGCTTCGACTTCATCGGGCGGCAACAAATCAATTTTATTCAACAATAACCAACGGTCACGTTTGGCCAAAGTCGGGCTGAATTTTTCCAATTCGTTGGCGATGATACGCACATTGTCGGCAGGATTGGAATCATCTACCGGCGCCATATCGACCATATGCATAAGCACACGGCAACGGGTTAAATGCTTGAGGAAACGCACCCCTAATCCCGCGCCTTCTGCCGCACCTTCAATCAGGCCGGGAATATCGGCGATAACAAAACTGCGGTGCTGCTGCACTTTTACCACACCCAGGTTCGGCACCAGCGTGGTAAATGGATAATCGGCCACTTTCGGTTTAGCCGAGCTGACGGCGCGAATGAAACTGGATTTACCCGCATTAGGCAAACCGAGCATACCGACATCAGCCAATACTTTTAATTCAAGCTTGAGGTTACGCATTTCACCTTCCGTACCCGGAGAGGTTTTGCGTGGGGTGCGGTTGGTACTGGTTTTAAAACGGGTATTCCCCAAACCGTGGAAACCACCCTGCGCCACTTTTAATTTTTGGCCGTGCTCAGTCAGATCACCGAAAACCTCTTCGGTATCGATATCGATAACTGTGGTACCCACTGGAACCGGTAAAAATAAATCTGCACCTTTAGCGCCGGTGCAATCTTTACTGCCACCTTTCTCGCCATTTTCCGCGCGATAGGTGGGAACAAAACGATAGTCGATCAAGGTGTTGAGGTTTTCGTCGGCCACCAGAAAAACACTGCCGCCATCGCCGCCGTCGCCACCATCGGGGCCGCCTTTGGAAATAAATTTTTCCCGCCGGAAGCTCATGAATCCGTTGCCACCCTTACCGGCTTCGACATGAATTGGGGCTTCATCAACAAATTTCACAGCGCACTCCAGAAGGACTAAAAAAGAAACTTAATTAAAAAACAATAACTACTGCATATTCACTTCAGGCGAAACACTCGGGCGAAGACTCACGCGAAATGCCATCCTGAATATAAAAAAGCCCTATCGTGAACGACAGGGCTTTTTTATTGTTCTTCATTTGCCCACTGCAAACAGTAAGCTTGGCTATTTTTTTAGCGCAATATTAAGCAGCAGGAATGATGCTTACGTATTGACGGCCAAAAGCGCCTTTAATTTCGAACTTAACGGTACCGTCCACTTTCGCGAACAGAGTATGGTCTTTACCCAGACCTACGTTTACGCCAGCGTGGAATTTGGTTCCGCGTTGACGAACAATAATGCTGCCACCAGAAATCAATTCGCCGCCGTAGGCTTTAACACCAAGGCGTTTCGCTTCTGAATCACGACCGTTACGGGAACTACCTACCCCTTTCTTGTGAGCCATTTTCTAGCCTCCTCAATTAACCGTTAATACCAGTGATTTTCACTTCAGTGAACCACTGACGATGACCTTGACGCTTCATGTGGTGCTTACGACGACGGAATTTGATGATCTTCACTTTGTCGGCACGGCCATGAGCAACCACTTCAGCAGTGACAGTTGCACCTTCAACAACAGGGGCGCCAATCTTGACGTCTGCGCCGTTGGCAACCAGGTACACTTTGTTGAATTCAACAACGCCACCAGTGGTGAAATCGATTTTTTCGAGTTTGAGGGTTTCGCCCACAACTACGCGATGTTGCTTGCCACCGCTTTCAAAAATTGCGTATGCACTCATTTACTTGCTCCAAACTTTTTACCCAATTACTTGGGCTTGGACGACACGAAGTAGCTTGGCGATATGCCATGGCATTTGGGACTAGCGTCGTATACCGGTTTTCAGGGGCGGCGATTGTATGCCAAATGTCCAACAGGACGCAACCTGTAATTATAGGTACATTACAGATTAAGCCAATGTCCCGCCTGCAACCACAACTCAAGTGCTTGCGGCCAACTCGAAACAGTGCCCTGCCCCTGAATCATCCCCACGCCATGAATGCCGGTTTGATAAATATGTAATTCAGATTGTTTGTTGTGTTTTTGCACTTCGTTAAAAAACGCGAGGCTATTACCGACGGACACCGCCTGATCCCCAACTCCATGAAACATAAACACCGGTGGCACATTCGCCTTGACCTGGAATTGTAAGGAGTTGTCATGCACGAGTTGGGGATCGGGATTTTCACCCAACAGCGCTTTGCGCGATCCCGCATGTGCATCAGGGCCATAAAGGGCGATAACCGGGTAACCCAGGATCGCAAAATCCGGGCGGGGGCTGATAGCGCCCAGCGGGTCATCCAGGGTAAAACTGAAGTCAGAGCGAGTGGCGATACTTGCCGCCAAATGGCCACCGGCCGAGAAACCGATAACACCGATTTTGGCGGGATCAATTCCCCAGTGTTGCGCATTTTTGCGCACCAGGCGCACAGCGCGCAGGCCATCCAGCAAGGGCGCGGGAAAACCGTGCTCCTGCATCCGATACTTAACCACAAAAGCCGCAACCCCACGCTCGACAAACCACTTGGCGATATCGTGCCCCTCGTGGTCAATCGCCAGACGCACGTAACCACCGCCCGGGAAAACCACTACCGCTGTGCCATTGGCTTTTTCAGCCGCCGGCCAATAGGGAATCATTGCGGGGTTATCCACCGCGTACACACGCTGGTCTTTTATATGCTCGCGATCAGGCGACACCAATGGCTTGTCAGCCCAGAGATAAATAGGGTCAACAGGTAGTAGTTTAGACACGGGATCGGCAACTCCGGGAACAGGCAAGCAGGATAAAAGCAAAGCAAGCACACAAACTGTGTGACGCAATATAAAAGGCATGGCGATTCTCGCTCGTTAGTTTTTATATAACCCTTCAGTTTTTTATATAAAAGGTCAGACGAGCGAGCTTAGCAAACTTATCTGATAAATGTAGCCCGGCAACGGCTATGGCAACCTAGTGCCGCAACTGCGATTCTTCATCACCCCACCATTGGTTTTCCTGCCACTCAACGCGGGTAGGATCGGCAGCGCTCAGCAGCAACTGGCTGGTCGCCAACTCCCAATCGATGAACCCTTGCTTGATGTCATGCCAGAAATGGCCGGTATCTTCAGCTACATATTCGCGCGCAAGGCGAACCTCATCGCCCACCATCTGCTCCGCGGTCAGTTCGAGCTTGACCAGATCCTCTACCTCATGCTCGATTCCACCGCGCAAGGTTCCGAGCGCGCTGGTTTCATCCGGGTTGAGAGGCAAGTTGATTTGGTGGGTGTGATAGGGATTATCGAGCGGTTTTGAATTGGAATTATTGGTAGGTTTCATGGCAAATTCTCCTGAGCAGCTCGCCGTAAAGGGATCTAAGGAACACGTTCTGAAACACGTAATAATCGAGATAAATCAATCGATATAGTTGTACCCAGCAGGCGGTACAGCCTCTATAATCACCGCCTTTCACCACTCCATTTGGTAAAAATCCAACCTAAGTATAGGCCGTACAATCAATGCAAGAGCGCCCCATGCAAGATCAATACACTCCCGCCGAAGTTGAAGCCCAAGCCCAACAGTACTGGGAAGAACATCAAAGCTTCAAGGTTATTGAGGATCGCAGCAAAGAAAAGTTCTATTGCCTGGCGATGTTTCCCTATCCGAGCGGCAAGCTACACATGGGGCACGTGCGCAACTACACCATCACCGATGTGATCGCCCGTTACCAGCGCATGCAGGGTAAAAACGTATTGCATCCAATGGGTTGGGACGCTTTCGGCCTGCCCGCGGAAAACGCCGCATTGCAACGCCAGACAGCGCCAGCAGCATGGACTTACTCCAACACCGACCATATGCGCAGCCAGTTGAAACAACTTGGTTTTGGCTTCGATTGGTCGCGCGAACTGACCACCTGCAAACCCGAATACTACAAATGGGAGCAGTGGTTCTTTACCCGTCTTTACGAAAAAGGGCTGGTTTACAAGCGCATGGCGACAGTGAACTGGGACCCGGTAGATCACACTGTACTCGCCAATGAGCAGGTAATCGACGGACGCGGCTGGCGTTCGGGCGCCTTGGTTGAACGCAAAGAGATTCCGCAGTGGTTTATCAAAATCACCGCTTACGCTGAAGAATTGTTGAGCGATCTGGACAAGCTGCCCAACTGGCCAGAGCAAGTCAAAACCATGCAGCGCAACTGGATCGGCAAAAGTCGCGGCCTGGAAATGCATTTTGATTTGGCTTCACCGGTAGGCGAATTCACCGGCTTTGATATCTACACCACCCGCCCCGATACCATCATGGGCGTAACTTACGTGAGCCTCGCGGCCGAGCATCCAATATCCAAATTGTTGGCGGGGAAGAATCCGGCTCTCGCACAATTTATCGCTGAATGCAAGGTGCAATCAGTCGCGGAAGCCGATATGGCGACCATGGAAAAACGCGGCATCGACACCGGCATCAAAGCCCTGCACCCGATTACCGGCGAGCCGGTTTCAGTGTGGATCGCCAACTATGTGTTGATGGATTACGGCTCAGGCGCAGTGATGGCAGTGCCGGCGCACGACCAGCGCGATTATGAATTTGCGCAAAAGTATAATCTTGCGATCTCCCAGGTTATCGCACCGCAGAATGGCGAAGCGATTGATCTGGCCAAAGCCGCCTTTACCGAAAAAGGTGTGCTGGTCAATTCCGGGGAGTACGACGGCCTGGATTTCAACGCCGCCTTTGATGCTATCGCCAGCACCCTGGAAATGGCCCACAAAGGCCAGGTCAAAACCAACTACCGTCTGCGCGACTGGGGTGTATCCCGCCAGCGTTACTGGGGTGCACCTATCCCCATGTTCAACCTGCCAGACGGCGGTGAAATTCCCGTACCCGCACACAAACTTCCCGTGTTGCTGCCGGAAGATGTCGTGATGAACGGCGTTCACTCGCCGATCAAAGCCGATCCCGAGTGGCGTAAAGCCGAGTTGGATGGCAAAGCGGTTGAACGCGAAACCGATACTTTCGATACCTTTATGGAATCCAGTTGGTACTACGCGCGCTATACCTGCCCGAACTTTGAAGGTGGCATGCTCGACAAAGCCGCAGCTGATTACTGGCTGCCGGTGGATCAATACGTAGGTGGCATCGAACACGCCATCCTCCATTTGCTCTACTCGCGCTTCTTCCACAAATTGATGCGCGACGAAGGCCTGGTGAGCTGCGACGAACCCTTCGAGCGCCTGCTCTGCCAGGGCATGGTGCTGAAAGACGGCACCAAGATGAGCAAGTCCAAGGGCAATACCGTTGACCCGGAAGAGTTGATCAACCAATACGGCGCCGATACCGTCCGTCTCTTCTCCATGTTTGCCGCTCCACCGGAACAGAGCATGGAATGGAGCGACTCCGGAGTGGAAGGTGCCAATCGCTTCCTGCGTCGTTTGTGGAAAGCCGTTGAAAGCCACATTAACGCCGGTACGCCGGGCAAATTGGTAGTCGCCGATTTACCCCAAGCGCAAAAAGATTTGCGTAGAAAAACGCACGAGACTATCCAGAAAGTCAGCGATGACTACGGCCGTCGCCAAACCTTTAACACCGCAATTGCCGCGACCATGGAATTGCTCAACGAAACCAGCAAACTCGCCGACCGTGCCAATCCACTCGGATTAGCTGTTGAACGCGAAGCGCTGGAAGCGGCGATTTTGTTGCTCGCACCAATCGTGCCGCATATCAGCCATTCACTCTGGCAAGCGCTCGGCCACAAGAGCATTCCGCTCAATGAGAAATGGCCGACACTCGATGAAAGCGCATTGACTCGTTCAACTGTTGAAGTGGTTATTCAAGTGAATGGGAAACTGCGTGGCAAATTGGATGTCGCAATTGATGCGCCGAAAGAACAGCTCGAAGCCGACGCACTCGAACAGGAAAATGTGCAGCGCTTCCTTGAAGGCATCACCGTACGCAAAGTTATTGTGATTCCTAACAAGCTGGTAAATATTGTTGCCAATTAATGGTTATTCCTCGCTCCCAAGCATCGCTTGGGAGTGTATATCTCGCTAATAACGATACTTTATTCATCGGCATTGCGAGAGCACACCACCACGTTTCATTCATCTGCGCATGTGGCTTTTAAAGCAGAGTTTGGGAACGAGATAAATCAGCATTGAGAGTGTTATGAAAAAAATTATCGTCAGCGTTTTACTTCTTACACTCTCCGCCTGCGGCTGGCACTTGCGTGGCACCGCCGGCGGTGACGACAAACTCGCCATGACCACCCCGTTGGATTTAGTAATTACCACCAAAGACAACTACAGCCCACTGGTGAATGCGCTACGCCAATCGCTGCAGGCCTACAAGATCAATGAGATAACTGAATCACCCAACAGTTTCACCCTCAGCCTCGACCGTGAAATAGTGGATAAGCGCACCGCTGGTGTCGGCAGCGACGCATTGACCAGCGCGTATGAACTTATCCTGCGCGTCGATTACCGCATCAGCCATGCCGGTGTGGTTATTACCCCGCTCGACACCAGCGCACGTGTTTCGCGCACTTACAATTACAATGTCAACAACGCCAACAGCGCTGCGCAGGAAGAAGAGCTGGTGCTGCGTGAAATGCGTCGCGAACTCGCACAAACTATTTTGCGCCGCGTAAAAAACCTCAGCGCAAAACCTGCACCGGCTGCAGTGCAATAAAATGCCCAAGCTCCGCGCCGAACAATTAGCCGCCGCCCTCACCAAATCGCTGACGCAAATTTATCTGGTGTCGGGTGATGAACCATTATTGATCCAGGAATGTTGCGACCAGATTCGTGCCGCCGCACGCAAAAACGGTTTCAGCGAGCGCGAGTTGTATCATGCCGACACCGGTTTTGATTGGGGGCAATTACTCGCTGCCGCCAACAGTCTTTCGCTTTTCGCCGAGAAAAAAATTATCGAATTGCGTATGCCCACGGGTAAACCGGGTGACAAAGGTGGCAAAGTGCTGCAAGAATATGCGCAATCACCAGCTCCCGATAATTTGTTATTAATCGTCACCGAAAAACTCGACGGCGCTACGCAAAAAAGCAAGTGGTTTAAAGCGATTGAAGATGCCGGCCAGCACATCCAAATCTGGCCAGTCACTCCGGCACAATTGCCACGCTGGATCGGTGTGCGCCTGCAACAATCCGGCTTGCAAGCCGAGAGCGATGCGATTGATTTGCTCGCCTCGCGTATTGAAGGCAATTTACTCGCCGCCGCACAGGAAATTGAAAAATTAAAACTGCTCGCCCACGACAACCGTATCAGCTATGAATTAATGGCTTCCGTTGTCGCCGACAGCGCACGCTACGATGTCTTCGGCCTCACCGACAAAGCCCTGCACGGCGACGCACGTGCGGCAGTGCGCACACTGCAAGGTTTAAAAACCGAAGGCACCGAACCGATTAATGTTCTCTGGGCGGTGACACGCGAGATCCGTGCACTCATCCAAATCTCGCAAGCGGTTGCACAAGGCAAACATTTCGAATGGGCCGCCAAGCAAGCCGGCGTGTGGGACAAACGCCAGCCGTTGATACAAACGGCACTGCGCCGACTAAAACCCGCACAACTGCAGCAGCTATTGCGCAAAGCCAACGGCATCGACAAAGCGGTAAAAGGCATGCGCAATGCCGAACCCTGGGATGAGCTACTCGATTTGATTTTAAATATCGCGGGAGTACAAAGTTTGAATGTACAAAACGAAAGGTTAAGCCTGAAAAATTAACAATAAGCACACTTATGTGCATGCAATAAAAAACATACGGCCTGCAATACAGTTCTGTCACATCGTTATAGGCTATAAGCCATAAACAGTGCGGCAGTAATTTTCCAATCACTATTGAGCAGGAATAATTACAATGATTTTGCACCACAAACACCTGGTTCGCTTTTGTTCCGGCATCGTCCTTGCCGCTGCCTGCCAATTAAGCAGCGCTTTATTGCCCATCCCGCCTAACGGCATCACGCCAACAAAACGTAACATTGAATATCCGTGGATGTCAGTCGCCACCTGGGACAAAATGCACGCTGAAGATGTGCTGGTCGCCCAATATGATCAAGTCGATGTATTGTTTGTTGGCGATTCGATTACTGCCGGTTGGGATTGGCAAATATGGGAGAAAAATTTCCAACCCCTTAACGCCGCCAACTTTGGTATCGGCGGCGATAACACCGGCAATGTACTCTGGCGCTTGCAACACGGCGCAGTGGGAAATTTACAACCCAAATTAATTGTATTGTTAATTGGCGTGAACAACGTAGGTGGATTGCAGGAATCACCTGAACAAGCAGCTGATGGCGTGACACGCGTAGTGCAGCAATTGCAACTGGCTTGGCCTGACAGCAAAATTTTATTGAACGCCGTATTTCCGTTTGATCAGGATGCAAAATCCCCCAATCGCGCCAAAGTTAACCAGTTAAATAAAATCATTGGTAAACTCGGCAACAACAAAACTATTTTCTTTAAAGATTACGGCCCCTTATTGCTGGCAAAAGATGGCAGCATTTCACCAGACATCATGAAAGACTTTTTGCATCCAACCCCGAAAGGTTATGAGATTTGGGCCAATGCAATGACACCCGATATTGAGGCATTACTAAAACCCTGATTATTTCCCTGAAAGCGCAATACAGATTGCGCTTTTTGTTTTGCTGGAGGGATAAACACCCATGAACAGATTATTATCTACTTGCACATTATTGACCGCCATCATGTTAAATCTTAGCGCTTGCACCACTGCACCACCACCGCCTACAACCACTCATATCGCCGCCAGTGACAGTTTAATTACGCGCATGGGCCGCACGCATACCAACGATGACAAAAGCCAAACCTTTGGCTTTCCCGGTGTTACGTTTATTACTGAAGTAGAAGGCACAAAACTGAGTGCCAACTTGCAAAGCAGCACAGGCAATTCCTGGATTGATGTGATTGTCGATGGCGGCTCCCCGCAAACAATCAAAGTTCCGCAACAATCCACCGAGATCGAGTTATTTAATTTTTCTAACGCTGCCAAACATCGCGTAGAGATTGTGCATCGCTCGGAGAATTGGCATGGCAATGTAACGCTCAAGGAGTTTTCAGTAACAAGTGGAGGCTTTTTCGCTGCACCCAAATTACCAAAACGCAAAATACTGGTGCTGGGTGATTCAGTCACCTGTGGTGAAGCAATTGATCGCATTGCTGGCGAGGAAAAAAATACACGCTGGTGGAACGCGCGCGAATCTTACGGCATGCTCACCGCAAAGGCGCTTAATGCACAAGTGAACCTGGTGTGTTGGGGCGGACGCGGATTGATTCGCAGTTGGAATGGCAAAACCGATGATGCCAACTTAACGGATTTTTATGAGTACGCCGTGGGTGACAACAATTCCACATACCAATGGGATCACAAGCAATACCAACCGGATTTAATTGTCAGTGCGATTGGTACCAATGATTTCAGCCCAGGTATTCCCGAGCGCGAAACCTATGTCACAGCTTATGTGAAACTCATTAATAAATTGCTGGCTAATCACCCCCATGCACATATTGCGTTAACGGAAGGGGCGATATTGCACAGTGAGAAAAAAGCAGCCTTGATTGATTACATCCGCGAGGCGATTTCGCGCGTAAACGACTCGCGCGTGCATCAGGTAACATCAACTCATTATCCCGGTGATGCGAGCGATGTACATCCTACCAGGGAGCAACATGTGGCCATGGCGAAAGATTTAGCGCCGCAATTAAAATCGCTAATGGATTGGTAGAGTTCCTCAAGTAAACAGGCGCATTGGTGTCAGCGACGCTGGTGCGCCCATTCGTTCCGACATTATCACACCAACCTCCCGCTATCTCTTGCAGCCCAATACTCCTGGTGAAAAAATATTTCCACCTTATGGTCAAAATGAACATTTGTATGCTATGTTGATTTAGCTGCAAGCATACAAGTGTGCGACCTCCAAACTTTGATAAACCAATAAAAAAATCGGATGGTTGCAATTCAGGCCCTTGCACCTGTGGCAGCAATTAACACAAACAAGAACGCGCTGCCCGTGTAACCCACGTGCACTGGTGGCTACCCTATCCCAGGAGTTTAAAAATGCTAAAAAATATTCCTCTCATTATTCTCGTATCTGCGTCGCTGGTCGCTTGCGGTGGTAGTGACAACAAAAAATCTACCAACAACTCTTCTGCCGCACTGAGCTCCATTGTCCCGGCATCATCTGTAGCAGCATCAAGTATTGCACCCGGTTCTGTGGCACCAAGCTCGGCGGTAGGAGACTCGTCAATGCCGGCAAGTTCAGCAGCCGAGGTATCCAGCACAGCAAACAATTCTTCGGTTGCACCCGCAGGCAGCTCTTCTGAAAGTTCGATCATTGTGGTGGCAAGCTCATCGATCCCGGCCAGCAGTTCCGCCGAGTCAAGTTCGTCTGTTATTAGTTCCGCTGCGAACTCTGTTGAATCGAGTTCATCCATCAGCAGTTCTGCGCCGTCAAGTGCCTTGGCGTCCTCAGCAGCATCTTCTTCTGCCTCCTCACAAGCGGGCACCACCTATACATTTACCAGCGTGACCGGTTGGGCAGTCAACGGTGGAGGTAGCCCTAACCAGATGCAAATTGAACTTAACGCAGCGACCGGTTCCGGTATTAATCTGGTTCCGGTAGATTGGTCAGCCAATACCGCCACCAATTACAAATACGAAGCGCGCTATACCTTACCTGTGCCAACTAATATCGCCGTGGGCACAAAAATCAGTTACACGCTTTCTATTCCACAGTCATACGTAACTGATGCTACTGCCATTCTGCAAATTAATTGGGGCGTTGCGAGCGGTACCTATAAATATGGTGGGGCAGGTGGCGGCTATAGAACACTTTCCGCTGCGGGAGGTGTAACAGCCGGCACTGACTTTGTTATTACCGAGACGGTAACAAGCGGGAATGCCGTAACAGGCACAGACACCTTGGGGCTGCAGATTTCCAAAGCACCAACAGACACATCAATTAAAGATAAAATTTTAATCAAGAGCATCAATATTCAATAAACGTAGGATCGAAAAAAGGACGCCGAATGCGTCCTTTTTTATTGCGAGAAATTGCTGTGCTTTTATCAAACCGGTTTTGTTTCTGGCCCAAAAGGTTTAAGTAATAAAATCAATTTCGGCAGTAAAGTCAATGAACCCACCACCGCCATAAACATCGCGAAGGCGGTTAGCACACCAAAGTAAATTGTCGGAATAAATTGCGACAACACCAGGATCGAAAAGCCGACCACAATGGTTACCGAGGTGTAGTACATCGCACTGCCGATAGACACATGGGAACGATGCATTGCGGCGATGTAATTGTGATCCACTTTAAATTCATCGCGGTAGCGATAAATATATTGGATCGACTGGTCTACCCCGACCCCCACGACAATCGCTGCGATAGTCGTCGTCATCATATCCAGTGGAATTCCCACTACACCCATTGCGCCGAGCACCACACCCGCTGCCAGAATATTTGGCAGGATTGCGGTAAAAGCAATGCTGAGCGAGCGGAATAACAACAGCATCATCACCATAATGGAAGTAAATACCAAACCGATAGTGGCAATTTGCGAGTCAAATAAACTCTGCAACATATTGTTGTACAGAATCAACATGCCGGTGAAATGTACCTGCTCCGGTTGCAAACCTATCTCGTTAATAATATGTGCGCGAATACGCTCAACCAATTCCGCGCGCTTTAAATCCGGTGTAGTTTCAATCACGCGCAAGGTAATGCGGGTTTGCTGCTTTTCATCCACCAGATAAGGCTTGATAAGGAAGTTGGTGATGTCGGTAGACAACATGTTGCGCAGCACATTCAATTCAAAGTCATTCAATTTGTCTTTGTTGATGTCATGCGCCAATTGATAAACCGTTGCCAGCGATTGCACCTTACCTACTTCGGGTAATGACTCAAGATAATTGTGCACTTGCTTGACTTGATCAAGACCGGCAATACTAAACCAGTAACTTGGCTCTGCGTTAGCCGTAGCAGAGTCATCGGCAAAAGCATCATCATATTCCCCAAAAGGATCTTCTTCACCCGCAGCAGCCTCACTGTTATCAACAGCCGGAGCGGCGGCAAATGGATCATCCGGTAATACTTCACCATCTACTTCTATCGGCTCACTGCTTTCCGCCGCGCCCGAGGCCACAACGTTTACATCATTCTTTTCCGCATCCAGAATAATATCGAGTGTCACGGTACCGCCCAACTGGCGATCAATTACGCTCAAGCCCTTATGGATTTCACTATCACTTTTGAAGTAATCAACAAAGCGGTTTTCAACTTCCAGTTTGCTAACACCCCAAACGCTGAATCCAATCAACAAGAGTGCCACCACAATAATTTTACTGCCGTGATGTTCCGTAAAACGTGAAAATTGGCCGGCAATCGGCAATGAACTGGTTGCGCTGATTCTTGGTTGGCCTTTTGGCAACGCCATCAATCCGGCAGGTACAACAAGGAAAGTGAGGAAGAATCCAACTACCAATCCAATCGTCATCATCCAACCAAAATCAATTACCGGACGAATGCCGCTATCCACCAGCGACATAAATGCCACTATCGCGGTAAGTGCCGAATACAAACAGGGAACGACCATCGCCCGCACTGCCGCCATCACCAGTTCTGACTGCTCGAGCTCAGGTGATTGCGCCTGGATTTCACGATAGCGCGCGACGAGATAAATCGTAAATGCAAACACGAGGATCAATAACAAGGCCACAAAGTTGGACGAGATCACGGTCATCCGCCAATCAATCCAACTGAGCCAGCCGAGCATCAACACGACCGACATAAGGCAAGCGGACAGCGGCAAAATAACAAAGCGCCATTCGCGGAATAAAAAGGCGAGCATTGCAATGATGAATATAATCAACGCCCCACCGAACACCACCAAATCGCTTTTGATATAGGTGATCATATCAGTGGTGATCATGCTTACACCGCCGAGAAAAATTTCAGCCTTGTCTTCGTAGCGCGCCACAATGCCGCGCACAATTTCTACGCGCTCAGCATCCCTTACCGCAGCCTCGGTACGATACGCAAGGAAATCAGCAGCGACTTTTTCCAGCTCTTTGGTTTCTTCTGCGGTTAAGCCGGTGGTATCACGCTTTAAACGTAACGCATCGCGATGACGCGCCATTTCAATGTATTCATTATTGACTTTAAGATTGAGCAGGATCGCCGAGGTTTTGCTATCGGTGCTGAGCAACATTTTGCGATAAATCGGGCTGGTTAAAAACTCCTGCTTGGCCATCGCACGATCTACACCCGGTGTCAGCAAGGTGCGGGTCGAGGCTTTTTGCTCAGCCAGCGGGCGCATCGGGCTGTATAGCAGGGGAACATCAATCATGGAGAAAACGCTGGCCACACCATCGACTTTTTCCAACTCGTCGGTCAGCTGTTTAAGCAGGTCAATCGATTCGTCAGAAAACATATCGACCTTGGGCGTGTAGGTCAGCACCAGGAAATCGCCGTTTTGGTAGCGTTTGGAAATTTCACGGTAGTAATCGATAGAGGTGTCGTGCTCAAGGGTGAGCGAATCGGAGGACGCATCCAGCTTCATATTTTTCATGGCGAGCATCGCCAGGACAGTCAATAAGCCCAGAAAGGCGAGCATCAGGAAGGGACGGTTGATAACGACAGCGCGGTAGAATTTGTCAAGCAAACGATAGAACGGAGAAAGTAGCTGCATGAATAAATCCGGTTGGTGAATGTTCCCTGGGCAACAACCTTTATCAACCCAAGATTGCCGTCAATAACCCGGGACGGGAGGACAGGCGCCATTATGCCAGCCACCCCCACTTAAAACAGTAAAAAGGCCAATAACTAACCTGTTCAGAAACGATTTGTTACAAAAGTCAGTCCGCTTTGTTATGGCCATCGCTGTGGCCAAGCGAGCGTTCCGGGCAAAGTAGATCGCGCACGCGTTGCTTTAGTTCCTTGGCTTCAGGGAAACCGCCATCGCCAACCCTGTCCCAGATCAATTCCCCATTAAGCCAAACATGAAAAACTCCACCAGTACCCGGATGTAAGGCAACCTCATCCAATTCGCCATCAAATGTACTCAATAACTCCTGCGCCAACCAAGCCGAACGGAGCATCCAGCGGCACATGTTGCAGTAGTGGATTACCACCTTATTCTTTACCTGTGGAAGTTCCGGCATGGGTGTTGATTGAGACGATTGCCCGGTAATATCGGCCATATGATTGCCCTTTGGATTATGAGTTAATAGAATTCGATGATAAGGTCATTAAGATCACAGGATCGGCGCCAAAAATAGGCAAATTCAGGGTAGATAGTTGCATAAATAACGTTTTAGACGACAAAAATACGGAATCTGCCATGCTCAAACTTCATTTTAAGGACAATCGACGCCCGCCTGTGTGGGTAGTTGAGAAGCTCTTCTCGATAGGCAGGGCAGCCGACAACCATCTGGTTATTGATGAAGAAGGCATAGATCCACTGCACGCCAAGGTCGTCCAGGAAAACACTAAATATTTTCTCAAAGACCATAACAGCAGCAGCGGCTGTTTTATTAATGGCCAACGTGTCACTCAAAAAGAAATCCTGCCAGGCGATATTATCAAACTCGGCAACACTGAAATTATCGTTCTCGACCCCCGCAGCCTGCCCGATAAATCCAAAGACGCCTATGTCGCTCCCTGGCGCCTCGTCTCGGACAGCAGCTGGTTGGCGGGCAAGCATTTTATCTTATCACCTGAGCACAGCATGGTTATCGGGCGCGGCAACCAGTGCGATATTGTTATCCCCGGAACCCATTTGTCGCGCCGCCACACCGAAATCAGCATTGAAGGTAACCATCTCCGCATTAAGGATTTAGGTTCGGCCAATGGCACTTTTCTAAATGAATTGCGCGTTGATAACACCACCGCCAACAATGGCGACCGCCTGCGCCTGGACGTATACACGTTCCGCATCGTTGCCCCCGATATCGAAGACAACAAAACCCGCATCCGCAAACCTATCGACGAACTGAGCAAACCCGTTGAGCGCAAACTCCCCAGCAGTGAACCCAAACGCTGGAAAACGCGCCCTACATCACCGGGTAATCGTATCGAACCGAATTTGCACCAGAATCGCCGCAAAGCCTGGCTAGCGCTGATCCTGGCGACAGCGGCAGTCGCTGCTATCGCAGTCTTTTTGTTGTGGTAGAATCCGCCGCCTATCAGCTCTATTAATTAATAGTCAATAACTGTAATTCATAACCAATTACCTTCAACCATAGACCCCAGGAACACACCATGAGTTTTGAACTTGTCCCTGCCGGCAAAAGCCTGCCCGACGACTTTAACGTAGTTATCGAAATCCCGATGAATTCCGGTATCAAATACGAGATCGACAAAGACAGCAATTCGCTGTTTGTTGACCGTTTGGTTAGCACCGCCATGTACTACCCATGCAACTACGGTTACATCCCTAATACCCTGTGCGGTGATGGCGATGCAGCTGACGTATTGGTGGTATTCCCACAACCAGTACAAGCCGGTTCAGTTATTCGCTGCCGTCCACTGGGCGTATTGAAGATGACTGACGAAGCGGGCGAAGATGCAAAAATCGTTGCCGTTCCGCACGATAAGCTCACCACCATTTACAGCAATGTAAAAACCCTGAGCGATTTGCCGGAAATTACCCTGAAACAAATCGAACACTTCTTCGAACACTACAAAGACCTGGAAAAAGGCAAGTGGGTAAAAGTCGCTGGCTGGGGTGATTTGGAAGAAGCGCGTGCAGAAATCCTGAAAGCGGCTGAAACTTACAAGACTGGCAAGTAATTTAAAAAGCTGCATCGACGGCAAAAAAACAGTACTGAAAAAGTACAAGAAATAGTGCTGGCAAAGCACAAAAAAGTAAAACCGAAAAAGCAGTATCAACCGCTTGATCAGGTGAGAGAGATCACCGGAACCATTCCACGAATGGTTCCGGTTTCACAAGCGGTGCAGTGCAAGCAGTAAAAAAAAATAGAGGCCAGGATTACGCCGAACAGAATAAAACCAGTGGCAGTGAGTAACGCACCAAATGCCTGAAACAAAAACACAAGCAGGCCGCCGTTATCACAAAAAACAACAGCAAGAAAAAACACAGGTACTTACCATGAGTTCTGACTCTGCCCTGAATTCCGCTTCTGCTACGAGCGCTGCCCCTACGATAAAACATCCCCTGCTTTGGGTGCCATCCGGTTATTTTACGATGGCGCTCACCTATATGACCCTGACCAGTGTCAGCGCCATTATGTTTAAGAATCTTGGCCTGGATAATGGTACTGCTGCAGAGTACGCCAGCTACCTGATTCTCGCGTATACGATAAAGCCGTTATTTGCTCCCTTTGTGGAAATGTACAAAACCAAAAAATTCTTTGTGCTTTGCGCACAGCTAACAGTTGGGCTTGGGTTTCTCGGTGTTGCATTAGTAATGAGCCTACCCAATTACATGCTCCTCCTTATGGCAATATTTTTCTTGCTGTCTTTTATCGGCGCCACGCAAGACATTGCTTCCGATGGCGTATACGTAACCTCACTGAATAGCAAAGCCCAATCATTATATTGCGGTGTACAAAGCCTGAGCTGGAATATCGGTCCCATCGTCGCTATGGGCGGATTGGTATATCTGAGCGGAAAATTACACACCGAATTTTTTAACTATGACCCTAATGTGTTTGGCCCGGAGTGGATTGATGCATGGCGAGTGATTTTCTTCCTCGTCGCCGGAATTACCATCATCACGGCCTTTTGGCACATGCGCGTAATGCCGGACGGTGCACGCGCAGAAAATACACCAAACTCCGCGAAAGAAGCATTCTCAATTTTATGGGACTCGTTTGTTACGCTCTTTCAAAAGAAAGATATATGGCTAATGATTGCCTTCGCATTTCTATTTCGCTTAAGCATTGGCTTCCTCGAAAAAATCGGTCCGTTTTTTATGGTAGACCCTACCGCTCAAGGCGGCCTAGCATTAAGCAATGAACAGCTGGGAATCATTTACGGAACTTACGGCCTTTTAGCTGTTGTTCTGGGATCACTGCTGGGCGGAATATTTGTTGCACGGCGCGGCCTGAAAAAAACCTTATTTATATTATGCTGTGCCATCAATATCCCTAATGTCACCTTTTTGATCATGGCTATTTATTTGCCGACAGATCCTTTAGTTATCACCGCCGGTGTGGCCATCGAAAAATTCTTCTTCGGATTCGGTTCTGTGGGCTTCATGATCTACTTAATGCAACAACTTGCACCGGGCAAATACACCACGACGCATTACGCTTTTGGCACTGGTTTGATGGGATTGTGCATGATGTTTACCGGTGCAATCAGCGGTCATCTTCAAGAAATGATGGGTTATATTAATTATTTTATTTTTGTAATGGTTGCGACCATTCCTTCCTTTATTGTTTGCTGGTTAGCGCCGTTTCATCAAAAACACGATGAATAATCTTTTAGAAATACAAAAAACCGGCGCAAGCCGGTTTTTTTGTACATCCTGCACATTTAATGCTGCGCAACATTATCAAAATCTGCCGAGTAGCGTTCAATCCACTCTATCGCCGCCTCTTCACTGCTGAGTTGCCTGCCCTTTAACGCCAGCCGCTGGCGGTAATCTTCAATCTGGCACACCTGCTCTACCATGCGCGTGCGGAAATATTCATCATCGCTGGTAAAACGTACACCTACTTCGTATTTTTTTGCCGCCTGCTCGCGGCGCCATACGATGACTCCACGCCCGTGATAATCCGGCTTGGTAACCGGGATATCAAACTCGACAATGGTGCCAACTTTTACCGGCTGGTCGGTGATAAAACACAAACCACCGGCACTCAGGTTGCGTACCCGCACGCGGGAATCTTCGTCGCCATCAGCGCAGACCTGGATAGGAATAGAAGTGGGATGTCGAATATAAGTCCGCATAGATTAATCCATCAATTGCCCTGTTCCTGGTAAAGTATAATTCACCCAAATCCAGCCGCACGGAAGAGATAGCAATCAAAACAAGTTCTACTTAGAACTAAAACCATATAAGAAGCGCAACATTAACCATACTTTTTTTGGCAGCCTTCGCAAAAAAAACTTCGCCGATGGGTTTTACCGAGATAGGCTTTGGTATAAGGGATCTGACAGCGAGGACATTCACGTTTATTATGGGCAAGCCAATGCTCCCGTAATACGTATTCTTTTTTCCATTCGAGAAATTCAAAACTATACTGGCGCGCCTGTTTAACCAAGTCCCTGAGCTTTGCTGCAGGTAATGCACCTATAGTTGATAATGGATGAACGCGAATCCGAAACAAGACTTCATTTTTTATAATATTACCAACACCGGCAAAGATATCCTGATCAAGTAATGCATCACAGGCTAAGTTATTTGGCATTGCGCGCAGTTTTTTTAATGCAATGTCTGGTGCCCATACATCAGACATTACATCTGTACGCCAGTCATAACTTTCTTCCAAAGCACCTTCGATATACTTTACGGAACAAGAATAAAAATTAAGCTCATGATGATGGTCGAATTGCAAACTTAAGCGGGGTGCTGCGTCTTTACGCTCATTAATTCGGTAGCTGCCAAACATTAAAAAATGTATACGTATTGAAAAGCCTGAAAACTCAATTAAGAAGTGCTTACCCCAACTTCGTATTGATTTAATTTGTTGACCGACCAAGCGTGCAATATCGATTTTGCTATTGCCCTCAGCGCGTAAAATTCTCTTTCCGCTAAAGTTTTCAGTTAACTCTCTTAAGATAACAATTGAAGGACCTTCTGGCATCGCATCATTCCTTCACTTCATCACTCATGGCTAGTGGAAATGAAGGATAAATGCGGTCAGATAGCGGGTCTGTGTCCTAACGGACATTAGGCCAGTAGAAATGAATAACTAAGGTTCAACCGGTTCGTCATCGTGGGTTTTGCCACGTAGTTGCACCTGTAATCCTCTTAAAAAATTGCGCAGTACTTGCGTTTGACATTCACGATAATTGTTATGCCCCGGTTTGCGAAAGAAGGCACTTAACTCATGCTTGCCCAGGGGAAATTCGGCCAGCGTCATCACCTCAAGGATTTGCTCGTCTTTATAATCCAACGCGATTTTTAATTTGCGCAAGATGATGTTGTTATTTAACACCTTCTCCGCCGCCGGTTGCTCACCTTCGCGTTTGCCACGTTTTTTGTTAATCAGGCCATTGAGAAAATAGGCCAGCTCAACATCGCGCAGCGGTTTGAAATCAGGTTTGTCATCTGTCTTCAACCAATTACTCACCTGCTCGCGCGATGCAGTAAATCCTGCCGATGCAAACAGGGCCATCATTTGCGAATCACCGAAATCAAAAATAAAACGCAGACGGCGGAGAATATCGTTGTTGGTCATACTAATGCCCTGAAATTAAAATTACGTTCACTATTATCGCATCAAAACAGCGGCTTTAACGTCGCCATAATGGAGAATCTTGATACACCAGACTACGCCACAGCCACTCAAGCGGCCCATAATGAAAACGGCTCAGCCACCAACAGGCAAATATGCATTGGAACAACCAGATGCACCCAACCACTACCATTATTTGCGCGAGCGATAATTGACCGAACCAACCAAGGCCGTAACCATAAAAGAGCCAGGTGCTGATTAGTGACTGCATAATGTAAATACTTAGCGCCATGCGCCCGACCGTCGCCAAAATTCGCCGCATGAATAAACCGCTGCCTGCACGGCACCACTGCATAACCAACAGCAAATACGCGATACCCATCAACGTACTGCCCCAAAAATGGAACTCGTAGCCGTAGGTATAAATATAATCTGCAGCAAAATCACGCTGGATGCTTTTTCCCAATCCAAACGCCACCAGCGATAATCCCGGCACCAAAGTGATGGCAATCAGTTTGCGATAATCCTCCGCACTCACACGCAAGGTTAAAAATCCGCGCCGCGCCAGCACAATCCCCACCAACATCACCGCCAGCGATGGCCAGCCGGACACAATTACGCCCAACTGCATATCAATTGCAGCGCGAATACGGGCCGGGGCGATGGCCCACCAACCCTGTTGGTAATGGATAATCTCCCTGGCAATATCGTCAGCAGATTGATCAGCCATCCACTCGCTTATTGCCTCGGGGAAAACAGCCGCGATTAACAACACCGGCAGGCCGCCAATCACTAAAAGCGCAGCACTTATTTTCAATAACAAGCCATCACCCCAAAGGCGCCAATGCCACGCAATCAAAGCACAGATCGCGTAGGTAAACAGCACATCCCCATCCCACAATAAATAGCCGTGCAACAAACCAAACACCATCAACCACATACTGCGGCGCCATTGCAGCCTATTCGCAAACTCCGGATCGCCATTACCTTTATGGGTCCCGAAAAACCACAAGCTGGCGCCAAACACCAGCGTAAGCATGGTGATAAATTTGGTATCGGCAAAGATATGAAGCAAATACCAGATCACTTCATCCAGACTGCTGGCCGCTGTCATCATCATAGGATTAGCGCGCACTACTTCCGGCAGCGCAAATGAAAACATATTGATAAGCAGCACGCCCAGAACGGCGATGCCGCGCGCAGTATCAAGCGCCGGGATGCGCTGTAAATTGGGAGTTTGATTACCATCCATCCTAAAGACTCTTCCTGATGCTTTGCGTCAGACAATGGTGCATAACAAATGCGTGGGCAATAAAAAACCCGAAGTTCTGGCGAACTTCGGGTTTTAATATGGTGCCCAGACCCGGAATCGAACCAGGGACACGAGGATTTTCAATCCACTGCTCTACCGACTGAGCTATCTGGGCGTGTCGCTTGCGTCAAGTGCAATCCGGAGGCTGCACTGCAAGAGGCGCGTATTAAACCCGCTTGGGCTTTTTGAGTCAATACCGGAAAGCAAAAAAAGTCCTTTTTTATCAATGGTTAATTTGTGCGCAAGGTGCTTATCCGTGGGCGTAAACCAAGCTCCGTTTAAATAAAGAACGACACGATTAATCCCGGGTAACCAGCCTTTATATTTTCGTATTTGAACAGCTCTATCATCAGCAACGCCTCAGTAAAAAATGACCGCTATTTGCGCAATACCGGGTTCGTACGAAACAACCTGGTGCATTGATAAAGGCCAAATCGGTCACGAATTTAATTTCCTGTCTCATCAGTCAGCTAACTTAATGAATTTGATTGATCAGGAACGGGATTTGCAATAAGCCCACAGACGATTGCATTAACCATTTCTGTGGAGCCACTTATGCAAGCCTTTATCGAAAATATGCCCAAGGCAGAATTACACGTGCATTTGGAAGGAACACTGGAGCCGGAGTTGAGCTTCGCACTCGCGCGCAAAAATAATATTGAATTAGGTTACGAGACACCGGAAGAATTAATCGCCGCTTACGATTTTTATGACCTGCCTTCATTCCTGAACATTTATTATGATGCGATGAAAGTGTTGCGCGATGAAGCGGATTTTTACCATCTCACCTGGAATTATCTGAGCAAGGCGTACAGCCAAAATACCATTTACGCCGAATTATTTTTTGACCCGCAAGCACATACCAGTCGCGGCGTGGAATTTGGCGCAATCTTGCACGGCATTCGCGCTGCACAGCAAGATGCCGAAGCAAAACTCGGCATCAAAAGCCAACTCATTATGTGTTTCTTACGCGATATGAGCGCGGAATCTGCCATGGAACATTTGTTGATGGCCGAACCTTATCGCGCTTGGTTAGTGGGCGTTGGTTTAGACTCGGATGAAAAAAATAATCCGCCCGTTAAATTTGCTGAAGTATTTAAGAAAGCGCGGAAAATGGGTTTAAAACTCACCATGCACTGCGATGTAAACCAACAAAATACTTTATTGCATATCGGCCAATGCCTGGACGATATCGTAGTAGACCGCATTGACCACGGTGTCAACTCGCTGGAAAGCGATGCGCTCTGCGAAGCCATCAAAGCCAAAGGTTTGGGTTTGACCGTGTGTCCGGTATCCAACCGATTTGTGGTTCAGTCGCTGACATCCAAAGAAATTCGTACCATGCTCGAAAAAAGCATGCTCGCCACTATTAATTCTGACGACCCAGCCTACTTCCGTGCGTACCTCAATGAAAATCTGCTTGAACTGCAACGCGAAGGCAATTTCACTCCCGAAGAAATTTCCACACTGGTAGGCAATGCGTTTCGTGCCTCATGGCTACCCGATGCGGAAAAAATGGCCTATTTAACCAAGCTTGGTGCTTATATACAGGACCATTCATTAAGCCAGGCAAACCATTAATAACTAACCAATCCTGAAAAGCTATTATCGGAGGTAACGTATGTTGAATTTAGTGGGCAGTGCTTTCTCGGGTATCCGGACGTTTATTCTGTAAATTTGCTACTGTCGCTTGCACGCGCAATGGTATCGGCAATTTCGCTACCTTTGCCTTGCAAAATTTCTTGTGGTGTCAATCCGCATAACTCGTGTGGGAACACTAACCAACGGTCAGTTGCATGCACATAAAAGTCCGGCTTTAAATCGGTAACGTTGCGCGAGGGTTTATACCAGGGGCAGGCAACCTTAATGACATTCGGAGTATTGCGACGGGATTTACGTTTTATTTCATCAATGATGGCTTGAATCGAGCGACCCGAATCGAATACATCATCGACAATCAATAATTCCTGATCCGCATCTACATTTTTAATTATGTAATCCAAACCATGCACACGGATATCTTTACTTTGCTTATCGATGCCATAGTAAGAGGAGGTGCGGATCGCAATATGGTCAGTGGAGATGCCCATATATTCCAAATATTCCTGCACTGCAATTCCAACCGGGGAACCACCGCGCCATACGCCGACGATAAAATGCGGACGAAAGCCGCGCTGATAGATTTGTTCACCCAGCTTGAATGAATCGAGCAAGAGTTCATTCGCGGTAATAAAATGTTTATCCATAGCGACCATCCAATATTATTTTATTGAGCAAGTTTTTGTAGTGTATTACCAAGGGCATCAATAGCCAAAGCAACATCTTCCACCGTGACCGACTCATCGGGATGGTGGCTCACGCCACCTTTGCAGCGCACAAAATACATAGCGACATCGCAAATATCTGCCATCGCCATCGCATCATGACCGGCACCGCTCATTAATTTATAAGGCTTTAAATTCATATCGCACAATACTGATGCCTGTAATGCTTGTATCCAATCAGCACACACCACCGCTGAGGCATTATGAATTTCGTTCCATGTTGCACTGAGGTTTCGGCTAGTACAGATGAGGTCTAATTCATGCTGGATTTTTTCGAATACCTGATCGCGCAATTGGTCATTGCCTGAGCGGATATCAATGGTAAATTTGGCATGGCCGGGAATCACATTCACTGCGCCGGGGCCGCATTCGATTTGGCCAACGGTGGCAACAACATTAAATTCTTTAGCAATATTTTCTACTAACGCAATACCGAGTGCAGCACCGACCAACGCATCTTTGCGCATTGCCATCGGCACTGTGCCAGCATGACCGGCGCAGCCTTGAATGGCGATGGCAAAACGGCGTGCACCGGCGATGGCGGTGACAATACCGAGTGCGAGATTTTCATCTTCCAATACCGGGCCTTGCTCAATATGTACTTCAAGGTAGGCGAGAATATCGTCGAGTTCTCGTGCGGCATTGTGAATATTTTCCGGTGTCAAACCAAAATCGATAAAGGCTTGTTTCAAACTAATTCCAGCGCGATCTTTTAATGTCCACCAATCAGGGTTCCAGGTACCGGCAACTGCGCGGCTACCTAAAAGAGTGCTGCCAAAACGTGAGCCTTCTTCATCGCCAAAACCAATAATCTCTATCGCATAAGGCAGTGCAATATTGCTTTGATAAAGTTGTTCTACTGCGGCAATCGCAATTAATACGCCGAGGATACCGTCGTAAGCTCCGGCGTTTGGGATCGAGTCCAAATGCGAGGCAAGTATTAATGTTTTTGCACAGGCGTCTTGTGCGTCGTAATGACCGCAGAGATTGGCTGCTGCGTCTACCCAGGTTTCCATGCCGGCTTCTTGCATCCATTGCGCAACCAATTCGTTGCAGCGTTTGTGTTCGGGAGTTAAATAAAAGCGGCTGATGTTTTCAGGGTTCGAGCTGATGGCGGCGAGTTGTTCGCACCAGTGCATGACTTTTTTTGCTAGTGCTTCGGAGCTGGTTTCGTTCAAGGTTTTTTCTCGACGTAGATTGGGGCGTTGCGGGTGGTGCAACTCTCTCTGAGACTCGCCGTGAATACGCTATGGAGCCGGTCCGCAATAAATTGCGGTCGTTTCGTGCACGCAAAGCATGCTTTGCTTAATGTGCACTACACCCATGTAGGCTCGAATACGGCATCCATACCGTATACGGTCTTCCGAGTACCTTACTCCACCCTTGTTTCATATTGGGCTGTACGACGTTCAGTTAATGAAATTTTCTTGCGTAATTTTTTAGCTGATCAATAAATTCTTGCTTTTCAGCTTCGGTGATAAAACTCGAAGTAAAACTATTATGCGCGAGCAACAACGCCTGTTTGCGGGTCAGCGGAAAAGCGTCCGCAAGGGCAAAATAATTATCGTTGAGATAACCACCAAAATAAGTGGGATCATCAGAATTGATCATTACGCGCAAACCGGCATCCATTAAGGTAAATAAATTGTGGTCAGCCATTTTATCAAACACGCATAAACGCACATTGGAAAGTGGGCACACAGTGAGGGGGATTTGCTTTTCGCGCAGATATTCCATGAGCTGTGGATCTTCATCCGAGCGCACACCGTGGTCGATGCGTTCCACTTTTAATAAATCAATCGCTTCCCAAATATAACTGGGCGGACCTTCCTCTCCAGCGTGGGCAACAACGCGATAACCTTCGGCGCGGGCGCGGGCAAAAACTTCAGTGAATTTTCCAGGTGGATTACCGACTTCGGAGCTATCCAAACCGACGGCGATAATTTTATCTTTCCAAGGCAGGGATTCTTCCAGGGTTTTCATCGCACTGTCAGCACTCAGGTGACGCAAAAAATCCATCACTAATTTTGAGCTGATGCCCCACTCTCTTTTTGCATCATCCATTGCACGCAAAATTCCGCCAATCACTGTAGTAAATGGAATACCGCGCTCGGTATGGCTTTGCGGATCAAACGATAATTCGGTGTGCAGGATATTATCTTCCTTACATTTTACAAAATAATCGCGGGTTAAATCATAAAAATCCTGTTCATACTTGAGTACCGATGCACCTTGGTAAAGCAAATCCAGAAAGCTTTGCAGATTGGTAAATTCGTAAGCTGCCTCGATTTCTTCCACACTGCTGTATGGCAAGCTCACTTGGTTGCGCTGCCCGAGTGCAAACATCATCGCGGGTGAGATGGCGCCGTCGAGATGCATGTGCAATTCTGCTTTTGGCAGGCCAGCCAAAAATTCGCGCGAGGCAAGTTCTTCAAGCTTTGGTAGCCCGGAAAAATCCGGGGTGATGACGGATGGGATCATTTTTATTCTCCTTCACAGAGCAAGAGACGCAATCAAAATATATTTTCTTCATACCTGCGAACGCGGGCATCTACAATAATTAATAACCTTCTTGCGCATAAATATTCATCGCAGTATCCACACCGGCATTGGCGGTTTGTGAATGACCGGCGCGACGCAGTACCGCTTCAAACGCAATCAGTGTTTGCAGCACGGCATCTTTACGTGCGTTGTAACCCATGGTGCCGATGCGCCAGATTTTTCCGTGCAGCGGGCCAAAGGAGGTTCCGATTTCAATTCCGAAATCATTGAGCATGCTGCCGCGCACGGTATCACCTACTACACCTTCGGGAATATAAACGCCGACGACGTTGTGCATTTTTTGCGATTGGTCGCCGAATAATTTTAAATTCATCGCCGCCAGACCTTGTGCCATGGCTTTGCCGTGAATACGATGACGCTCGATGACATTCTCCACACCTTCTTCCAACAAAATGCGTGCACATTCGCGTGCGCCGTACAACATGGTGGTGGCTTCGGTATGATGGTTGAGGCGCTCTTCGCCCCAGTAATCCATGATCATGCCCAAATCAAAATAATTGGAGGCAATACGACGGCCGCTACCTTCTACATGATTGGCGGTGCGAATTCCTGCTTCGATATGGCGGCGTTTGCGAATCGCGGCAACCGCTTTTTCACTCAAGCTGACCGGCGCGCTGCCTGAAGGGCCACACAGACATTTTTGCAGGCCGACCGACACGGCATCCAATTGCCATGCATCGGTTTCAAATGGATTGCCGCCAATGGATGCAGTGGCATCGGAATAAAATAACACACCGTGACGCACACAAATTTCACCGAGATGTTCAAGTGGTTGCAGCATGGTAGTGGAGGTATCGCCCTGCACTATCGCCAATACTTTGGGGTGGATTTTCTTAATCGCAGTTTCGATTTCATCGGGCGTAAACACTTCGCCCCACTCTTTGTGAATTTGATGTACCTCAGCACCACAGCGCTCGGCGATCTCGCACAGCAAATGGCCGAAGCGACCAAACACCGGTACTAGAATTTTATCGCCCGGTTCCAGCAGTGAAATCAATACGGCTTCAATGCCCGCGCGCGAAGTCCCGTCGATTAGCAGCGTCCATTGGTTGTCGGTTTTGAAAACGCCGCGATACAAGGCCATGGTTTCGTTCATGCATTGCGTCATCACCGGATCATATTGACCGACGAGTTGCGCCGACATAGCGCGCAGTACACGCGGATCAGCGGTGATTGGCCCCGGCCCCATCAGCAAGCGCGGCGGTGGCGAGAAGGGGCGCAGTAGCGCGGGACTAACGCTGTACTGATCTGACATTAACGGCTCCTGACAACGCCTAACGGCTTCTAACGACTACACACAAAACACAAACACATCGTGTAAAAAAATTTCAACTTCACGTTAATACTTGCATCAACATACGCGCGCCGCTAAGGCACAGAAAAATCGCAAACACGCGTTTTAACATCACTGAATCCAGTTTAGATCCAATCCAGGCACCTACGGGCGCAAGCAGCACGGTAAGCGGAACAATTAACGCAAAACCCGGCAAGCTCACCATGCCGATCATGCCTTCCGGTGCATCGACGGGTGTTTTCGCCAGCAGCATTGCGGTCGCACCGGGAACGGAAATTAATAAACCGAAAAATGATGCCGTGCCTACCGCGCGATGCGCCGGATAATTACAGGCATTTAATAGCGGCACACCGATAGTACCTCCACCTACCCCCATCATCACCGAGAAAAAACCAATACCTCCCGCCATTGCGCCCTGCCCCGCCATACCCGGCAATTGTTGGGCGATGGGTGCGGCTTTTGCGCGGAACAACATATTGGCGGCAACCAATAATGCGACCACACCGAAAATTGCGCTGGTGACGTCGCCTTTCGCATGCAATGCAAATGCACTGCCGGCAATAACGCCGACCACCATAAACGGCCACCAGCGTTTGATGAGCGCCCAATCCACATTGCCGCGTTTGTGATGCGCGCGCATTGACGAAAGACTGGTCGGTACAATCACCAATAGTGAGGTGCCGGTGGCAACCATCATCGCCGTCGCAGGGCTAACACCAAAGGTCTGCAGGACAAAATAAAGCACTGGCACAATCACTATGCCGCCGCCAACACCGAGCAAACCGGCGAGGATTCCGGCAAATGCGCCGGTGATTACCATCGCAAGCATGGTCGGCGCCCACTGGGTCAGGAATTCATTCATTGCACCTGCTCCACTGCGGCGACCAAACCTGCACCGTCGCTGCGCGGATCGCTGGCAGCAATGGCGTTGCCATCGCTGTGGCTGACGACTGCTCCGGCGTGTCCCATCATCTCGCTGTGTGACGCAACCGTTTTGATGCTATGTCCGCGCGCGCGCAGGCTTTCACCCAGCTTATCGACCAAATCCTGCTCCATTTTCAAATCGTGATTGTTATCGCCCCACGTGCGGCCAAGCAGCCAGCGCCCGCGACTGATCGCTTCACCTAATGGCAAGCCGTCGTACAAATAGCGGGTCAGCAACGCGGCCTGGGTTTGCGGTTGGCCCTCGCCACCCATGGTGCCGTAACTGATGCGGCGACCATCGTTTAACACGCTCAGCGCGGGATTGAGGGTGTGGAAAGGTTTGTATCCCGGCGCCAGGGCATTGCGATGGTGTGGATCGAGACTGAAACCCACGCCGCGGTTATTCCACACGAGGCCGGTGCCGGGAACAACGACACCCGAACCGAATTCCCAATAAATACTTTGGATAAAACTGACCATAGTGCCCTGGCTATCCACGCAGCCCATCCACACGGTATCGCCCGGTTCGGCAACTTGCGGCCAAGGTAATGCCTGACTGGTAATAACGGCGGCGAGCTGGTCGATATATACGTCGCTCAGCAAATCAGGCCAACGTTCGCTCAACCGGCGCGGATCAGCGACTTCGCGATCGCGTACCAGGAAGGCGAGCTTGGTGGCTTCGATCAAGCCATGCACGCGCTCAGCTTCGCTCCAAGTGGTTTGGTACAAGCGGTCGTAAATCGCCAGGATCAATAGGGATGCCACACCTTGCGTAGGCGCTGACAGGTTATAACACCGGCCAAAACGCGTACGCACCGACAAGGGCTTTACCACTTGGGCATGATAGCGTTGTAAATCGGTAAGACGCAGTGGGCTGCCTTGCTGCTCTAATTCAGACGCGATATGTTCCGCCAATTCACCGCGATAAGCCGACTCCAACCCGTGGTTGACCAGCCAGGTCAAGGTTGTCGCCAAATCGCTATTGGTCAGGATTTCGCCCTCTTTTAACGGGCGGCCTTCGGGCATAAATACCCGTCGATATTCCGCTTGCCCCACCAACTCCTGCTCCACTTTGCAACTGGCGGCAGCGAGGCTGTTGGTAACGGTGATGCCGCCACGCGCCAGGGCAATTGCCGGGGCAAGCAGACGGCTGAGTGGCGTTGTACTGGCTGTGATACTGCGCGCACTCTGCCAACCGGCAAGCGTGCCGCCCATGGTTACAGTGGCGAGGGGCCCGCGACCGGGAATCTGCGCAAAACCTTGCGCCTTGTACCAATCGATACTCGCCAAATCCGCCGCGCAACCGCAGGCATCTATCGCCAATGGCTCGGCACCGGGTTTATGGATCAACCAGAAGCCGTCGCCCGCAAGGCTATTCATATGCGGATAAAACACGGTGATAGCGGCAGCGGCGGCAATCATCGCATCTACCGCACTGCGACCTTCGCGCAATACGTCCAGGCCGATTTCAGCGGCTTGCGCATGGGGCGCGCTAAAGGCAATCGCGTGCGACTTCATGAAGTGCCTCCACACACATTATCTGCGCATAAATCAATTGCCAATTGCAGCAGTGCTTTGTCGCTAGCGCGTTTGCCGAGCAGGGATACGCCGCAAGGCGCGCCCTCGTCGATCAACACCGGCAAATGGATTTGCGGCAATCCGGCGAGGCTAGCGGGCGCGGTCAGGCCCATCAATTGGCTGCGATAGGTTTCCATCCAATGGGGCGCGGCGCCGAGTAGCGGTGCGGCACCGGGTGTGGTCGGCAGCAGGATTAAATCAACATCGGCAAACCAGTTCCCAATATCCGCCTGCAAGCGTTCGCGCTCGGCTTCAGCGACGGCTTGATCGACCTCGGTCAAGGCGGCGCACCATTGGAAACGGGCGTGGATATCCGGCGCAAACCTGGGCTTGTGGCTGTTGATCCACTCGCCATGGGTTTGCCATATCGACCGCCCTTGCAAGGTGCGGAAGCACTGGCTGGCGCGATTCAGCCAATCGCTACTAAGTAATACCGGTTTAAATCCGTGTAATAGCGGTTGCTGTTTCAGCCAGGCTTGGTGCGCGGGCGTCCAAAGGGCGCCGTTTTGCAATGGCAACAAGAGCGCGATACGCAGTGATTTATGTTCGAACTGGCGCGGGAGGTGATCAGGCAATAATACTTCACCCACCTGCGCGAGGGTTTTGGCATCGCGCGTGAGCCAGCCGACGGTATCGAACAGCGGCGCGAGCGGCACCATCTGCTCGCTGCTGATCAAGCCGTGACTGGTGCGGATCCCGAACAGGCCGTTGTAGCTGGCAGGCACACGGATCGAGCCGCCGGTATCGGTGCCCAAACCGATATCAATATCACCTGCGGCGACGGCGACGGCGGAGCCGCTCGATGATCCGCCGGGCAAACGCTCCGCATCACGTGGATTGATCGGCGCGCCGTAGTGGATGTTTAAACCGTTGAGGCTGTAGGCAAGCTCGTCGGTCTGGGTTTTACCAATCAGTGCAGCACCGGCGCTAAGTAATTGCGCCACTACCGGTGATGTTTTTTCAGGTATCGGGTGACTGGCCAGCCAGTCAGGATTTCCTGCGGCGGTAGGTAAACCGGCGATGTGGAATAAATCTTTAACTCCCAGTCGCAATCCGGCGAGACTGCCAGAGCCTGCGTGCGAGTTGGAATAGTGACCGCGCCATGCGAAGACGCGCTGATCGAGCGACATGTAAAAAAACCTTTGAAAAACGAAAAAGCCGGAGTTAACCGTACAGGGGTGCGGGCATTCTCTCTGAGAAGCCGCACACAGAATCTATTTCAAATCCGCCGGAGTAGGAACCTTATCTTTGTAGACGTCCCAGTTGCCGAGGATTTTATCCATCACCGCCGTACCGACAATGTACGCCGATTCCAACGAAGCATCTAATCCAGCATAGCCTTCATTTTCAGCAAGGAGATTTTCTACCGCAGTAACACCCGGTGGTGGCATGGTGTAATTGCTGCCGGTGCGCAAAACCATCACGCGGTTTTTATCCACCTTGCCGATATTGTGCAAATAACTCAGCGACAAATAAGTACCGGTATCTTCCATTGCCGATGTCACAAATTCACCTTTGCCTTCGGTCCAATAATCGGTCCACTTGTTCGCCCAGGTATTCATAATTTCGCCGTGCCAGAAAGTCATAGCGGCAAGTTGGTCGCCTTTCAATACAAACGGTTTTCGCTGCGCATTGGGATGATTCACGTAAAGCTTGCGCGTCGCTTCAAGGCTTTCGATATCCGGCAATTCAATATCTTTAGTCAATTGAAATGCCCACTCCGTCAACTCGGGATTCACACGCAACATTTCACCGGTTGGAGCCGGTTTTTTCGGATCGTAAGGTTTTGATGTGTAGCGGGCAAAATAGCCGGTCTCCCAATCTTTGGGGATTTCGCGCGCATCAATCTCATGCGCCAAATCGCCATCCACCAGATATTCAGCCCAGGCAGCAGAACCGATTGATGCATCTTCCGGATCTATACCCGCAATGCCCGCAACCAGCCAATAAGCATCAGTGAAATCAAAACGCGGGTCCATACCCAATGCCATAGTAGCCGCAGTGGAATGCGCAGTGCCAATACCGGTGACAATCCCCATCACACCGGTTTCCATGTTCATATAAATATCGTGATAGGAATTGGGAAACTCAAATTTGGTATCGAGCTTCTGGCGCTCTTTCCACAACTGGAATTCGCCGGCTTTATCACCCATGTCTTCACCAATTTCAAACATAGTGACAACTACAAATTTCACTTTAATCGGCGCAGGTGATTGCACCTTGGCTTCAGGTTTGGTTGCAACAGTTTCCGTTACAGGTTTTTCACAAGCTGTCATTAAACCTGCCGACATTAACGATAGCAGTGCAACAGACAGTAAACCCGGTTTACATTTTTGCATTGGGGAAAAATCCTCTGATTTATTCAATTAACAATTGATTCGCAACGGCCAAGTAAAAAAACCGGATCGCAACAATCCTAGAACTTGAAGGTCACCTTACCGACAAAGCTGCGCGGCAATTCCGGAAGAACAATTGTGCTACCAAACAAATCCGGGAAGTTCGCCCGGAAGTAGCGCTCGTTCGTCAGGTTTTTACCTTGCAAGCTGACACCCCAAGTGTCGGTATTGTAGGAAATACCAGCGTTAAACAAGGTGTAAGATGGCAATTTAATTGCTTTGGAAAAACCGGAGTAAGTCGAATCAGCATGAACAGCACTGGCCGTGAAGGTATAACCATCACCAAAGTTGTATGCACCAGTCACACTCACCATGTTTTCCGGGATACCCGATTTTTTAGCATCTTCTTCATTACCCACCAGGGTCAGGCCTTTCATTACATAACCATAATATAGCGATGGATCTGAAACATTTGGCAAATCACCCGCACCGAGGAAACCAAATTGCGTGCCGCCGTTCAAAGCAGTCAGGTTAGTGATTTCCAAATGCGTCAATGCCGCAGTGACAGTGAAGTCTTCAGTGATCAACAAGCGACCTTCCAACTCGTAACCTTCACTCTCTGTGGTGCTGTTACTCACCTGATCTTGCGCACTGAAATTAGTACGGGTTTGGTTAAAGTACGCAGCCGAGAAATACAAGCGGTTATCAAAGAAGTTGCCCTTGACACCTGCCTCTTTCAAATCGGAATCAGCAATTGCATTGCCTGCTTTTGTACCGTCCGCATTCTGTATAAGACCTGGAGAAATTTCAGAACCTTGACCCATGATAATGGTGGACTGGGTTGAGCGAGTTACATAAGGGATAAAACCTATAGGGGTTTTATAAGACAAACTTGCGGTCCATGAGCCACCTTCATCAGTATCTTTCGCAGTAAAGTCAGGTGCCTGATTATGAAGTTTACTACCGACCGAAGTGGATTCCATATCGATAACGTCGTAGCGGCCACCCAATAACAAACCGATATTTTCAGCGATGGTAAAGTCAGCCAAAACACCCAGACCATAATCAGTGTATTCACCCACCAGGTAGTTTGAATAATCAGAATCGGTGCGGGTTGCGAGCAGTTTTTTATCCAAACCGGATGACGGCTTGCTCAAATCGCGACGATCATAAACTTCATAATCAAAATCATCGCCTTGTTTAAAATTGGTGTAACGGATACTCGGTGATACCTGGTAGTTAGCTTTCAACCAATCTGCATGCTGCGCCTCGAATGCAAAAATCACTTGATCTTCAACAGCGTAACTATCTACGAACTGGGAAAAGCCGTAGGCATTTTCGTTAATGTTTTCCAAGCTTTCGTAAAACATTTTATTGGTGATAGTGAATATATCTGAAACATCGTGAATTGCATCAAAATACAAGGTGGTAACCGTAGTAACCAATTTGTCATCAGGTGCAACCAGTGTCTGGCTGCCATCTAATTTTGTGGTACCTACATTTTGTAGCGCCCATGCCGGGTTCATATCTGCATCAGTAGCAGCCGCGCCTGGAACAAAGAAGTTGCTGGTTTGAGTTCCAATCCACGCATCAAATTCGTCAGGCGAGTTAGCACCATCGCCGTTGGTATCAATTGAAGTTGGCGAACCGGTGATGTAGGTGCCGTGGTCAATCAAGTCTTGCGTCAAACGGTTCCAGCCGGCAACCTGGTTACCATCAAATTCATGGTACATACCACCGAATTCAATACGTGTTGACGGTGACAATTCCATATTGAAAGCAGCTTGCAAAATATTTTGGTCGGTAGCTGAGTTTTCGTAATAGCTGCCGGAATTTTCGGTTTCAGCATAAACGTAGAAACCAAGATCTTTTTCACCGATTTTTGCTGGGCCACCCACTTCAGCGGTAACAATATTCTTATCCCAGCTACCGCGAGTTAGAGAAAATTGTCCTTCTGCTTTATTGAGATACTGGCCTGATTCAGCGCGCGCTGACTTGGGTTCGAAATTGAGGTAACCGCCGATTTTTGATGGACCGTAAATAGGTGATGCCGGGCCACGTACAATATCGATACGATCCGATGCACCAATCGGAGTTGGGTAGTTACCGGGGTTATTCACACGGCGCATACCACGGAAATAAACTTCACCCGGAGTACCACGCACATCGAGCGAGCCGGCAACACCAAAAAATGATTGGGTGAATGCACCGGGAGAAACCAATACCAGGTCATCAATATCGCTAATGTTGTAGCTCTCCATCATTTCAGAGCTAACAGTACTGAGGCTGCGCGGCGTTTCTTCGATAGTTTTATTAAAACCAAAAGCAGATTTACCGACTTTAGTCATCAAGCCCATTTTGTCCGCAGTTACCAGCATTTCTTCAACGCCAGCGGCGTTCTTCGTAGTGCTCGCAGTTTCTTCAGCTGCCAGCGCCGACGGCACCAGCACTGAACACGCGAAGCTAATTACCAATGCAAGTTTATTTCGGGTAAAGCAATTGTGTACGGTCATAGCAAGTGCACTCCAAGGGTGTCTAATAATAGGTATCAGGACAGCTGCCCCGGAAATTGCAAGCGCCATGCCATTTCCTGTCTAATTGGTTATATTTTTGATATAAATATATTAATTTCCTTCTTTTTCAATTAGTTATTTAATTTAAAATTCAGTTCAAATGATTACAAATTGAAAAAATAAGGACTTGAGTGGCTTGAAATAAGGGAGGAGGCGCGCCATTCTTGATGCAAAATAATGCGCCATGCACGCACACTTGAACCAATATGTCGCACCCCGCCCGCTTATTTAAAATTGCACAATGAATAGCGCTTACAGGTGAAGCCGTAAGAAACAGGTTTGGTTTTTTTCAAGCTATCGATACCATTTTTCGCAAACGAATCCTGAAATTTTTGAATACGCGCGTTATAGGTTTTTAATAAGCTTGCTTTCACATCATCTTCAACAAAACTGTATTGCAATGAATTCCTACTCAGCAGTTTTAATTCATCCCATGACAAATTAAATTCTTTCACAGCGACAAAAAATTCATCGGTCAAGTTGGAATCCCACATGCCGCGGTCATCAGTAGAGAGCGCGACCGGAATTCCCAAACGCAGATATTCAGGGAAAGGATGCTGCGAATACTCGCTGACATATTCGAGCAATAAGTTGGAAATTAAATTGATTTCAACCAGGTAGGGTCCATGACGCATTTCGCGCAGCAATTGCTGATCGGTAATTAAATTAACACCATGGCCGATGCGATCAGCGCCGAGCATCAAGGTATCGCGGATGTGATGATTGGGCTCATCCACTTCACCTGCATGCACGGACAAGCGCACATTATTATATTTTTGGCGCAGCTCGCGCAGGGTTTTAGTAAAGCGCAATGGATAACCTTTATCATTATCCTCACGCCCCACCATATTGACTGCTACATACAAATCGCGATGGCGGGATACTACAGCGAAGGAAGCCCGCAATTGATCTTCTGCACCGGGAACAAAACGCAAAATTGATTCCTGGAAACGCACTGTCACACCGGTTGCTTTAGCATCGGCTTGCGCAAGGCGTTTGCGAAAAATCACTATCGCATCATCTTCACTAATTGCTGTGCCGTCCGGTTTGAAATAACCACCCGCCTCCAGCATGGTCTCCAGATAAATCATCCCTTCATCACCGAATGCTGCCATATTTTTATACAAAATTTCGGCAATCAGGTAAGGGCTGTAAAGCAATTGATCCAGGCGTTGCCAGTGAGTTTGGAAAAACTCCTCCCGTCCTTCATGGTCGTGGTTCAAGGTCACGCTGTTAAGCCAACCCGCTTTTTCTTTTTCATCCAGATCTTCAAGGCGTTTATATTCCGCCTTCTCACATTCCGGTAATTGGTTGTAAGTCGATTCCATCAAATTGTTAAACAACATTAAATAAGGACGACGGGCAAATTCGTTGTTGCCAAAATCGCGACAATTATTAATGCGTACTTTGGTATAAAAACGATAGCCATAGTTGTTTTGCGCCAGCGCCAGGTCGTACCACCACCCGGACATTACCGCACCGCTGATGTGATTATGCAAATCGCCGCCTTTGGGCATTGCATATAAAAAGGTATACAACTCGGTATCGCTGGCGGTTTTTTTAAATTCCTCAAACCAATCATTGGGCGTTGCAGCGGCAGCACCCACACTCAGTGAACCCAAGGAAAAAAAAGCAGCAAGCGCGGCTCCGCGCCCAGCGGAAAGCAAGGTTGAAAAAAGCATAAATAAAATCTCTGGAAGGCAATACAATAGATAGAGAGGGAGAAGCAAGACAGCAAGGGAAGATGCAATAGTAATACCAGTCGCAAGATTCCGCGCCACTGCTGGATACGCACAAATAATATCCTGTCCAAATGGACGGGATTTGTTTTAATCTGGTGCAAGCATTTCATTTTTGCCCGTTAATATTGCGGCTTTTATCGCAATAGCGCGGCAGATGTTAAGCCTGAACAATGGCACAGAATTTGATAAGCCTTTGACAAACTCCAGCTATTAATTACAGTTTTATCAGGCTCCTTTCTTTGAGCGGTACTCCCATGAGCGATAGCGACAATTCCCGTTACCCACGCGATTCTTATCCCCGTGACTTAATTGGCTACGGTTCCAATCCGCCCAACGCCAATTGGCCGGGCGGTGCGCGTATTGCTGTGCAATTTGTAATGAATTATGAAGAGGGTGGCGAGAATTGTGTATTACATGGTGATGCCGCATCGGAAACTTTTTTATCGGAAATAATTGGTGCACGCGCATTTGAAGCGCGACATATGAGTATGGAATCGCTCTATGAATACGGTAGCCGTTCGGGTTTCTGGCGCTTACATCGATTATTCAATAAATACCATTTACCGGTCACTGTGTACGGTGTGGCTATGGCACTGAAGCGCAATCCCGCCGCAGTAGCTGCGATGCTCGAATCCAATTGGGAAATTGCGAGCCACGGCTATCGCTGGATCGATCACCAAGGTATGCCGGAGGCAGTCGAGCGCGAACATATTCGCACCGCAATAGAAATCCACACACAGGTTACCGGTTCGCGGCCGCTCGGTTGGTACACAGGACGTGATAGCCCGAACACCCGCGCATTGGTATTGGAGCAAGGCGGATTTTTATATGATTCCGATTCTTACGCCGATGATTTGCCTTATTGGACGCAGGATTATCCCATGCTTACTAATGGCAAACCGCATTTAATTATTCCCTACACCCTCGACACTAACGATATGCGTTTTGCGGCACCACAAGGTTTTAATTGCGGCGACCAATTTTTTATTTATCTTAAAGATAGTTTTGACGCACTCTATGCCGAAGGCGAAATTGCGCCCAAGATGCTGAACATTGGCTTGCACTGCCGCATTATCGGCCGCCCCGGTCGCATTCAATCGCTGGAACGATTTATCCAATATATTTTGCGGCATCAGGATATATGGATTTGTCGTCGCGATGAAATTGCGCGGCACTGGCATAAATACCACTATCCGGTTGCGAGCAGTCAATGACCTATTGCAGCAACACAACTATCACCATGTAATAACCTCAAACGTATTACCTGATTTAATAACATCCAGCTTGGTATTGGCATTATTAATTTGTACCGTATGATAAACCGCAGAGCCGAGTGAAGCCCCTGTGATCGCAAGGTTATAAGTGCCATTGCTTACCGGAATTGAATAGGCACCCGTAGTATATACAGGGTAGGACTTGCCGTTGAAACTGATATTAATTCCATTTAATCCTTCGCCTACATCGTAGAAGCCGTTATTGTTTGCATCGTTATACACGACACCGGTCAAATAATAGCTGGAACCCGAACGGGCAAAATTTTCGGTTAGCATTGAAGATAAATAGTTAGTGCCGTTCGATAAAAAATATCCCTGCTTTTGCCCGACACCCAGCTCACGGAAATTAGCGCCCAGAATATTGACACGATGCCCTGGTGATTTAAATAAACCTTCGTGATGGCTCAACGCATAATTAGTGAGGTTGATCGACGATGCCGTTGTACCGCCCCAAGCAATATTTTCACCACTGGTCCAACTGCCGGAGAATACATAACCCGCCGCCGCCATACGCTCGGTCGGCGTGCTGTTGTTAACGCCCGTATGCGAAAAAATATCCACATCCAACATCCACTGTGAATGTTTACGCGCGGCATCAATCAGCAATAAATTGTGTGCGAGTGGCTGTTTAGGTGTGACGGTAATCGGTGTACCGGTAATACCGTCATTCAACCCTATACCATAGCGTGCAGCCTCAGCCTCCGGATTTTTACGTGCGCGGTTAATTAACTCCACTACCAGCACTTCCTGCGCAGTCGGTTGCCGTGCAAGATCGATCGCCGCAGGAATCCCAATCACTTCTGTGCTTGCAATACTTTCACCATTGTCGTTGAAGGCGGTCACGACAAAATAATAAGTATCGTTATTGCGCAATGAATTAATCACGTGGGGCGATGTGGCATTTTGTATCCGGGTGCCGTCATCGAAGCTGGCGATATTTGCAGTAATAATATTGGCTTCAGAGGCAAAATAAATGTTGTAACCCGTCGCACCGCTCACCGGATTCCAGCTCAAGGTTACCGAACCATTGGCAGGCGTGACCGTAACATTTTGCGGCGCGGGGAGCACAACTGTCGATGCAGTGGAAGACGAGGGAGCTGAAGACGTGATACTGCTATTGGATAAGCTACTTTGCGTCACACTGGTTGGCGCTGATGAGCGACTTGCCGGTGTATCTGAACCGCCGCCTCCACCGCCACAACCCGTTAAAATTAAAAGTACACTGACAAAAATTAATGTCCTGGATGCGATTGATATATTCATGTTGGTAACCCTGTTCGGATTAATGCAGAACCAGAATAATAACAATCTTCAGCGCAAGGAAATGCTAGGCATCATACATACAGACGTTTTTTAGCCTTAAATGAGACACAATTCAATACACAATAATCCCATTTCATAATAGCAATCCGTTGATACGCTAAAAGTCTATATAAATATCATGCTGCGATTTAATTTTTAGAAATTAAATCGTCTAACCAACAAAATCCACACTTCCTTCGACAATAATCATATTCGCACTGGCATTGGCGTTACGTAGCGCATGTATAGGTGCATACTCGGTACAAGTTGCCCAATGGTTGGCGACAATAATATCAGGGAACTCCATTACCACTAAACGTTTGGGTTGCCAATCACCGCTAATAACCTGCGCTTGTGCACCACGCACAAGGTAGCGCCCACCACAAGCAAAAACCGTGGGAGTAATTTGCGCGAGATAGGTTTTATAGTTGTCCGAATGGTGTACTTCTATATCGACGATGACATAAGCAGCCATATTTTTCCGCCTTAAAATTTCTTACAAAAAAGTTATTGCATATTGAGCCAATCAATCAGGGCCTTGCGCTCAACATCGGTCATGTGATGGAAGTTTCCAAGCGGCATATAGCCTGATTGCAATGCAGGCAGTGCACGCACCTTCTGCGCTTTAAGGTGTGCAGTGGAATCGATCAGTAATCCGGCGGGTGCGGCAGTAAAGCCGGTTTGGGTCGGGACGATAGAATGACAATTCGCACAGTGAACTTGAATCAATTGGGTAATTTTTGCTTCATCATCTACGTGTGCCGCGGCTGAAGCAGGATCAACCTTAATTGCCGCAACTGATTTACCAGGAGCAGAAACAGACATCAGAATGGCAATAAGCACAAAGCCTGCAAAACTGCTGAATAGGATCCCCGGCCTTACCACACCAAGATGCTTTAGATTGAAGAAGTGACGCCCCCAGACCAGACACAAGCCAATTGCCAGTAATGCCAACCATGAATACGCATGGCCATACAAAAATGAATAGTGGTTGCTGATCATGCAAAAAATAACCGGCAGGGTTAAATAGTTGTTGTGTGTTGAACGCAGTTTTGCAAACGCCATGGCATTCGTATCTGGCGGTTCGTTCGCGCTTACTGCAGCAATAAATTTTCGCTGTGCCGGCATAATACCCCAAAACACATTACCGGCCATCCAGGTCGCAATCATTGCGCCTACATGCAGATAAGCAGCACGTGGCGAAAATAATTGATGCGCAAAATAACTGGCGAATGCAATAACGACTAATAACGCGGCAGCGATAAGTAAACCGTGCTTTACCAGCAGTGTACGCAATAACAATTCATATATCAGTTGACCACCGAAAATAAAAGCGATGCTCGCCAAGACTGCCCAACCGGGAGATTGTATCCAGGTGTTATGTCCCACCAAATAGGTTTGCGCTTGCAGGTAGTACATTAAAATTAATAACCCGGTACCGCTTAACCAGGTGCTGTAGGCCTCCCATTTGAACCAGTGCAATTTTTGCGGCATGTCTTGCGGACGCAGATGGTATTTACCCACCTCATAAATACCGCCACCGTGGATTGCCCACAAATCGCCCTTTATGCCTTTATCTGCTTTCCATTGCGGCGGTTCGCGCAAACTTAAATCCAACCAGATAAAATAAAATGATGCACCAATCCACGCGATAGCGGCGACAACATGAAACCAGCGAAAAGCGAGATTGAGCCACTCCAACAACACGCCATCAAACACTAATCCACCCATACCAGCTCTCCTTTCGCATTATCGGCGCGGCGGAATACCAGCTTGCCCATGATGTAAGTGCGAGCGATATTTTGTTCATCTCCCAAGGTCATCAAGGCAAACAATTCTTCCTGCAATTCTTTTGCAGTTGCTTGACGCAGCGCTTGTAATGGGGTTGCACCCAGGTTGATAAGAATAAAATCCGCTTCTTTGCCCTTCGCAAAATTGCCAATGCAATTATCCAATTGCAGCGCACGTGCATTACCCAATGTGGCCATATAAAACCCTTTTAACGGATGCAAATTTTGCCCTTGTAGTTGTAATACTTTGTAGGCCTCGGCAAGGGTGCGTAATTGCGAAAAGCTGGTACCACCACCGACATCAGTAGCGAGGCTTACAGGAATGCCGGCGCCCTCCAAGCGCGCCATATCCAGCAGGCCGCTACCGAGAAATAAATTGGATGTCGGGCAAAAAGCAATGCCCGATTGTGTCTGTGCCAAACGGGCAACTTCGTTATCGCTTAAATGAATGCCGTGGCCAAATACACTGCGCGGCCCAAGCAATCCGTAATGATCGTAAACATCGAGATAATCGCGCGCAGCGGGATAAAGTGTTTTTATCCACGCAATTTCCTGCTTGTTTTCGGAGAGATGGGTTTGTAAATAAAGGCCGGGGTAATCGCGATACAATTTCCCGGTAACTGCCAATTGTGCCGGTGAACTGGTTGGTGCAAACCGTGGAGTCAAAGCGTAATGCATGCGCTTGGTGTTGTGCCAGGTCTCAATCAATTCACGACAATCCACATCGCTGCTTTCCGGCGTATCCAATAATCCGGCGGGGGCATTGCGATCCATCATGACTTTACCGGCGATCATACGCAGGTTCATTTTTTCGGCAGCGGAAAAAAAAGCATGGGTAGATTGGGCAAACACAGTGGTGTAAACCATCGCACTCGTGGTGCCATTTTGCAGCAGGAATTTCAGAAACTCTTGCGCAGCAACGGCGGCAAAATCAGGATCGGAAAATTGCAGTTCGGTAGGAAAGGTAAAATTATTGAGCCAATCCAATAATTGTTCACCATAGGAAGCAATTACACTGGTTTGCGGATAGTGGATATGGCTATCGATAAACCCCGGCATCAACAGATGTTCGGGAAAATGCCGACACTGTAATAAATCCAATCCTTGCCGCGCCATATCTTCCGCACTGCCTACAGCTTTGACAAGGCCATGCTCGACTAAAAGCACGCCATCGGGAAAATATTCAACACCAGTACCCGTGAGCGGATTGGGCACATCAGTAAAATGTAAAATTCGCGCGCGGAATACGCTCACACCGGAAGGACTCATAACCAGCCTTAACACTCAATAAAACAGAATCGATAAAAATACATTTGTCTTTGACTACTTAACTGACTGTGACTTAATTGCAGTTAGCTGCCACGATAAGTGGAATAACCATGGGCATTTAGCAGTAGCGGAACATGGTAGTGCTCATGCAAATTCACGATCTGAAAATTAATTTTCACTTCGGGATAAAAACTGCTTCGCCCCTGTTGCGCATACCAGTCACCGATAGCGAAGTGCAATTGGTAACTGCCTTCACGCAATTCAAATTCATTATCCCACTGCATGATGCGGCCATCCGTATCTGTCAGCGCGCGGGCAACTGGCACTCCGGCATCGGAATAAAGTAAAGCTACGTGCACATTGGCCGCCGGCTTGCCGTTATCAAGATTTAAAATATGGGTGGTAATCGCTGCTCGTTTCATTGAATTTTTCCGTAGCCTGTCAGTGGGCATCAATTAGTTTTGCAATTCTGAGGCGGGTAATTTCGCCGTGTTCGCGCGCGCCATTTTGTAATTCCTGGGCGCGCGGGTTATTTATCCTCGCTTGTAACAAGCGCAACATATCGTCAGCCGATTTTCCGCTGGCACACACAATAAAGATAAATCCGTTTTGCTCTTCATATTCTTTATTGAGGCGATATAACGACTGAATCACTTCTTCGCTTGCCTGCAATACCTGCCCTTGCTCCCGGGTTGCACGACCGGCATAACGCGAGCGCAACAACTCAATATCACCAATGCGCGCATGGCCGGAAAATGCTTCAAGCATTTCCGGCTCATCTACACCATTCCAAAAGCAGTTGGCAGTTGTCAGCAGTTTTTCCAGGCTGGAAAATGGGCGTCGTTCGGCAAGGTGTTTTGCCCAGGATCGGCAATGGCAGCAACCGTACAGTGCCGCTATGGCATCGGCAGAAGGCAGTTGATTAAATTCGCTTAACGTCATTTTTTAATCCAATACTTAACATACGGCACCGCTATTCACACAAGATTTCAGCTGCTTTCCGATGCTCACATGCTCGTCCGCGTTGAGACTGGCAATGCGGTTGAGGTCAATCAACGGCGGCAGTTTTTTGTATTGCCTGGTCACATCCAGCATCAAGTCAGTTCCACCTGCCGCCAGACGCGCGTGCAATGTTCACTGGGAAATTGCTAATCGAGCTTTTGATCCGGTTGCCAGCAGGATGTTGCTGCCAGACAGGATTCTGCTGCGATTGCTGGCAGATTCATCACCATTGCCCACCAAAGATGCATCAGGCACCCACTTTTTTAAAAAACCATCCATATAGGCAGGTTTTTTAAAGCGAAAACTCCAGCTTCAACGATCAGAGGGTATTCTGCTGCAGCTGCACAGGCTTTCCTCCAAAATGCCCACTAATAGCCTCTATTGGTTATAGCTGATTTCGGCAAACAGCTTTTCACTGATACCGTCAAAGCAAAAGTCTGGCCAAATAGACAATTTTTTATCAGTTTTTTGCCCAAGCAGTGTTTGCATGGGCAATGGCATACAAATTGCTCAAGCCAGAATATCTTTTTGTCCGGTTAGTCAGGTTTACGCGAAGAACCTGAATTTTATAAGAGCGACGGTGTATGTCAGAAAAGAAGGCAATGCGCCTTGAACTGCTTTCCCTAACCAAGGTTTATCCCGGTTGCATCGCCAACGATGCGGTGAGCCTGCAGGTGGCGCCCGGCGAAATCCATGCGTTGCTGGGCGAAAACGGCGCAGGTAAAAGCACCTTGATGAAAATGATTTATGGCGTGGTCAAACCCGATGCCGGGCAAATGCAGTGGAACGATAAAGAGGTCAGCATCAACGGCCCGGCGCATGCCCGGCAGCTCGGCATGGGCATGGTGTTCCAACACTTCTCGTTATTTGAAACCCTGACCGTAACCGAAAACATCGCGCTTTATTTAACCCCGGCGGAGTACGGCACGCTGGAGCGATTGCGCGAGCGCATTATTGCGGTAGGCGATGAATACGGCCTCGCGATAAATCCTGACCGCCTCGTACACAGCCTTTCGGTCGGTGAGCAGCAGCGCGTGGAAATTATTCGCTGCCTGTTGCAAGACATCCAACTGTTAATTCTCGATGAACCCACTGCCGTACTCACGCCACCTGAAGTTGCACAGCTAATTGAAGTGCTAAAAAAACTTGCACGCAAAGGGTGCAGCATTTTGTTTATCTCGCACAAATTGCACGAAGTAAATGCACTCTGCGACAAGGCCACCATACTGCGCGGCGGCAAGGTAACCGGCACCTGTATTCCGAGCGAAACCAGCCCCGGCCAAATGGCGCGTTTGATGCTCGGCGATGAATTGGAATTGCAAGAATCAATGCCGGCAGGCAAGGCCGGTGAATGCCTGTTGTCACTCGACCATATCAACGTCAAACCACGCGATGCATTTGCGATCAACCTGCAAGATATTGAATTGAAATTACACGCGGGCGAAATCCTCGGCCTTGCCGGTGTTGCGGGTAATGGGCAAGACGAATTGGTGGATTTGATTAACGGCGAACTCGGCAGCGACAGCGGCACCCTGATTTTTCATGGCAAAGATATAGGCGCGACCGGCGTTCAGCAGCGACGCAATTTGGGCTTGGCGGTTGTGCCGGCCGATCGCATCGGGCGCGGCGCACTCGGCAATATGAGCCTTACTGAAAACAATCTGCTCACCAGCTACATCAACCAAACCGGCAAATTCGGTTGGCTCAATTGGCCGGAGATCCGCGCGCGCGCAACTGAGATTATCGCGCGCTTTAAAGTCAAAGCGACCGGCGTCGAGGCCAGCGCCAAAAGCCTGTCCGGCGGCAACCTGCAAAAATTTATTATCGGCCGCGAGATTCTGCAAAACCCGAAAGTGCTGGTGTGCTTTCATCCCACCTGGGGCGTTGATGTCGGCGCAGCCAATTTGATCCATCAGGAGCTGATTACATTGCGCGACCAGGGCGCGGCGATTTTGGTGATCAGCGAAGATCTGGATGAACTGTATTTATTGGCTGATCGCCTGGGGGCATTGTGCGGTGGGCGCTTATCACCGCTGCTGCCAAAAGCAGATGTTCCGTTAGGCCAACTTGGCCAATGGATGACCGGCGAATTTGGCAGCAGCCTGACTACAAACGCTGCAGAGGTGGCCCATGCACATTGAGAAACGCCTGCACGACTCACGCGCGATGGTGTATTTGTCGCCGTTGCTCGCGCTTTTACTCACGCTTATTTCCGGCGCGCTGTTGTTTGCATTGCTGGGGCGACCACCGCTCGCCAGCCTCTACACCTTTTTTATCGCACCGGTCAGCGATCTTTACGGCCTCTCCGAACTCGCGGTAAAAGTCACACCTTTATTGCTCTGCGCGATTGGTTTGACGCTCTGCTTCAAAGCCAAAATCTGGAACATAGGCGCGGAAGGGCAATTCGTTTTCGGCGCGTTGATCGGCGGTGCCGTGACCTTGCAATTGGCCGATAGTGAAGGCTTCTGGGTACTGCCGACGATTATCGCCAGCGGCGCTTTTGCCGGTCTCGCCTGGGCAGGCATTGCCGCGCTGTTACTGACGCGCTTCAACGCCAACGAAATCCTCACCACCATCATGCTCAATTACATCGCGGTAAATCTGCTGCTGTGGGCAGTGCACGGCCCGCTTAAAGATCCGGACGGGCTCAACTTCCCCGAGTCGGCACTCTTTGCCAGCCAGACCTTATTGCCGGTGCTGTTTGAAGATTACCGCGTGAGCATCGCACTGTTTATCGCGCTGTTTATGCTGGTTGTCATTTGGGTAGTGCTCACCCGCACCCTGCTCGGCTTTCAATTGCGGGTGATGGGCGAGAACCACAACGCCGCGCGCTTTGCCGGATTCAAGGGTAAAAGCCTGATCTGGTTGCTGCTGTTATTTAGCGGCGCCATGGCAGGAATAGCAGCTATTTCCGAGATCAACGGCCCCGTTGGCCAACTGATTCCCACCCTGTCGCTCGGCTACGGTTACGCCGCCATCATCGTGGTATTTATGGGACGCATGCATCCGCTCGGCATCCTGCTTGCCAGTTGCTTGTTAGGGCTTACTTACCTCGGCGGTGAGATGGCGCAGATAGATCAGGGCTTGCCGAAATCCATTACCGGATTATTCCAGGGAATGCTGTTGTTTTACCTGCTCGCCTGCGACCTGCTTATCAGCTATCGGCTAATACCGGGACCAAAAGGAGCGCCACGCTCGCAACCCAAAAGCCCACTCGTCTCCACTGTTGATGCCGCACATTAGGTCAGTTTTATGGACATTAGTTTTATAGATAGTAGTTTGATTGAAAATATTCTCTTCGCCATGGTGCGTACCGGCACGCCGCTGCTGTTGGTGGCGCTGGGCGCGATGATGTCAGAGCGCGCCGGCGTACTGAACCTCGGTCAGGAAGGCATGATTCTGGTGGGTGCCGCCTGCGGATTTATCGCTGCTTACGCGGGGGGCAACCTCGGCCTCGGCGTACTCGCCGCTGCGCTCGCGGGCGTGATGGTTTCGCTGGTGTTTGCGTTTATCGCGCTCACGTTAATTTCCAACCAGGTCGCGACCGGCTTGGCACTCACCATTTTCGGCACCGGCCTGAGTGCCTTCCTCGGCGCCGCTTATGTGGGACAAACCGTGAACGGTTTTGCGCCGGTGGCAATTCCGTTATTGAGCGATATTCCGCTGATCGGCAAAGCATTGTTTGCGCAGGATTCCCTCGTCTATCTCTCCTTTATTTTATTTGCCGCCGTATTTGTAGTGATGCGCTACACCCGTTTGGGATTAATTATTCGCGCCGTGGGCGAAAACCCCGATGTCGCCCACGCGCTGGGTTACAAAGTCATGCGAGTGCGCTACTGCGCGGTGATGTTCGGCGGTGCGATGGCGGGCCTGGCCGGCGCCTATTTATCGCTCGCCTACACACCCATGTGGTCGGAAGGTATTGCTGCCGGTCGCGGTTGGATCGCATTGGCGCTGGTGGTATTTGCCAGTTGGCGCACCGAGCGGATTTTGCTCGGTGCCTGGCTGTTTGGCTTCGCCAGTATTTTGCATTTGCTGTTGCAAGGTTACGGCTACGAAATTTCGCCCAACCTGCTCGCGATGCTGCCTTATGTCGTCACGATTCTAGTGCTGGTGATGATGATGTATCGCCAGAAAAACCAGGGCTTGTTTGCGCCGCGCTCACTCGGCCAGCCCTATCATCCGCCGAAATAAACTACGAACCACAAAAGCAAATTTGCGTAAAACCAATTTCTACCGAGAGGAAACATCATGGCTTTGTTTATATCCAACATCGTTAACAAAAAAAATCTGCATCGCTTGATGGGTGTAGCCGCCGCCTCGCTGCTCAGCATGAGCGCCAGTGTTTTTGCCGCGCCGTTAAAAGTCGGCTTTGTTTACGTCAGCCCGATTGGCGATGCCGGTTGGACTTACCAACACGACGAAGCGCGCAAAATTGTGCAAAAAGAATTGGGCGATAAAATCGAAACCACCTTTGTGGAAAGCGTGGCCGAAGGTGCAGATGCCGAGCGGGTAATCCGCAATATGGCATCGCGCGGCTACGATTTAATTTTCACCACCTCGTTCGGCTATATGAATCCCACTATCAAAGTGGCGAAAATGTTTCCTAAAGTAAAATTCGAACACGCGACCGGTTATAAAACCGCCGCCAACGTCGGCAATTATCAAGCGCGCGATTACGAAGGTCGCTACCTCGCCGGCATGGTCGCCGGTGCGATGAGTAAAAAAGAAGTGATCGGTTATGTCGGCGCCTTCCCGATCCCGGAAGTGATTCGCGGCATCAACTCCTTTATGCTCGGCGCGCAAGCGATGAACCCGAATATCAAAATGAAAGTGGTGTGGGTCAACACCTGGCACGATCCTGCCAAAGAGCGTGAAGCCGCGGAGAGTTTGGTGTTGCAAGGTGTTGATGTCCTTACCATGCACACCGATTCCGCCGCGGTCATTCAAGCAGCAGAAGCCAAGGGTATTTATTCTGTTGGTTTTAATTCCGATATGAGCGCCTACGGCCCGAAAACCCATTTGACGTCATCTACCCAACATTGGGAGAGCATCTATAGCGCAAAAATCAAAGCGGTATTGGCGGGCACCTGGAAACCGGAAGCGATTTGGCATGGCCTGAAAGAAAATGTGGTTGCGCTCTCGCCGATCAATCCGATAGTGCCAAAAGAGGTTGTCGCCAAAGTAGATGCGTATAAAATGGAACTGGTTTCAGGCAAACGCGCTGTCTACCAAGGCCCTGTTTATGATCAGGCAGGCACATTGAAAGTTGCGGAAGGCAAAACCCTGAGCGACGAAGAATTACATCAACAAAATTGGTACGTAAAAGGTATTGACGGGACCATCCCCCGCTAACATCCCCTAATAGCACTGACAACACGGCCGCAACATCAAGGAACAGGCATCACATTGAATGCATGCGGCCGTACAATACAAGCGAGAAACAATAACAATGGCAACTAAGACCACAGCTGTAAAAACACCAATCGCCGACACTGCAACAGCCACTGCAGTAGCAAAAAATCCAGCGGGGAAAACCGCAAACAAAACGACATCCAATACCGCAAAAAAAACCGGCACTACCCGATCAACCAATAAAAGCCCGGCGGTGAAAAATATGGTGACGAAAAAAGCAGAAGCAGCACCGGATTTTAATCCGACTGAAACGCCCACGGGGAAATACAAACCGGGGAAAATCCGCGACCGCAATCTCACCAATATTATCAACGCAGCGGAAGAAGAATTTGTCCACAATGGTTTTCGCGGTGCGAGCATCCAGAATATCGCCGATCGCGCAGGCATTCCCAAAGCCAATGTGCATTACTATTTTAAAAGCAAAACCAATTTGTACGTCGCAGTGCTCGATAACATTATTACCCTGTGGAATGACCTGCTCGGTGAAATCACCGTCGATGATGATCCTGCCGTAGTGCTGGATTTATTTATCCGCAAAAAAGTCGAACTGTCCTACACCCATCCACGGGCATCCAAACTCTATGCGATGGAAATGATTCAGGGCGCTCCGCATTTAAAAGGCTACATCCGCACCGAGATGCGCCAATTTGTCCGTCGCAAAGCGCAGATTATTGAACAGTGGATTGAGCTGGGTCGCATGGATAAAGTTGACCCCATGCATTTGATTTTCCTGATCTGGTCATCGACGCAACACTACGCAGATTTCGATGTAAAAATATTAACCGTCATGAATCGCGCTGAATATGAGCCCGACATGATCAAAGATATTTCCGATTTTTTAAGCCAGATGATTTTAAAAGGCTGCGGACTAAAACCACCGGCCACAGCAAATTAAAACGCAATACCAACCAAGTGATTAACACGCATGACAATTCTTTCATCGGACAGTGCGAGCAGCACTGCCATCTGGATTAAAAATCCCCTCGCCTGCTGTACCGGAAATGCACAGGATGCCAGTAATGGCCTGGTGATTCAGGGCAACAAAATTATTGAACTGGTTACCGCCGGCCAAACACCCACCAGTGAATACCAAAGCAGTTTTGATGCCTCTAGCCACATACTTATTCCAGGCTTGATTAATTGCCATCATCATTTTTACCAAACGCTTACGCGCGCACTACCGGGTGCACTCAACAAGGAATTATTTCCCTGGCTGCAAGCACTCTACCCCGTGTGGTCGAACTTAAATGACGAGGCGATTTTCGCTTCAACCCAATTAGCACTGAGCGAATTATTGCTGTCCGGTTGTACCGCTGCCGCCGATCACCATTACGTATTCAGCAGTATTATGCCGCACGCGATTGATGCACAAGTCGCCGCTGCAAAAACTATCGGCAATCGCGTCACCTTAACGCGCGGCTCCATGAGCCTCGGTCAATCCAAAGGTGGGTTACCACCTGATTCGGTAGTAGAAAGTGATGAAAAAATCCTGAGTGAAAGCGAACGATTAATTAATCGCTATCACGACACCAGCGCAGATTCGTTTTGCCAAATCGCGCTAGCGCCCTGCTCACCCTTTTCCGTCACACCGGATTTAATGCGCGCAACGGCAGTGCTCGCGCAACAAAAAAATGTATTGCTGCATACCCATCTCGGAGAAACCGAAGATGAAAACAATTTCTGCCTGAAACAATTTGGTATGCGCCCGGTGGATTATCTGGATGATGTAGGTTGGTTGAACAACCGCGTCTGGCTCGCACACGGCATTCATTTTAACGATGAAGAAATAGCGCGCCTCGGCCGCGCCTGCGTCGGCGTGTGCCACTGCCCTACCTCTAACATGCTGCTCGCCTCGGGCATGTGTCACACACGGGATTTACAAAAGGCGGGCGCACCGGTCGGATTGGGTGTCGATGGCTCCGCATCCAATGACAGCTCCAATATGATCCAGGAAGTTCGTCAAGCCGTGCTGCTACAAAAATTGCGCTACGGCTCCGCGAATTTCACCCATCTCGATGCACTGCAACTCGCCACCACCGGCAGCGCAACATTATTACACCGCCCCGAGCTCGGCGAATTCGCCATCGGCCAACAAGCTGACCTCGCATTATTCAACCTAAATGAAGCCCGCTTCTCCGGCTACGGTGACCCACTCGCCGCATTAATTTTATGCGGCGCCCACAAAGCCGACTTTGTAATGGTCGGCGGCAAATGGAAAGTGAAACAAGGTGAAATGGTAGATATGGATATCAATGATGTGATGGCACGGCATGGGATTGCCGCGAAAAGATTAAGAGATATGGCAGCATAGGTTTGAACGGTTTGCTACTCATCCGCAGGCAGAAGTTGTGGATTCCACACAACTTCCCACAAGTGTTTATCCAAATCCTGGAAATAACCGGAATAGCCGCCCCAGAAAGTATCCTGAGCGGGCTTAATTATAGTGGCGCCCGCAGCTTTAGCCTGTTTCATTACCGCATCAACTTCCGCTTTTGAAATTACGTTATAGCCGAGTGTAAATTCTGTTGAACTTGATGGTGATACAGAAATACCGGTGTCATGAGCAATACTGTTGCGTGGCCAGACTGCCAGCTTTAAACCTGACTGCAATTCAAAAAAGGCCACCGCACCATATTCAAATTCTTTGCCGACAATACCGTCGGTATGAAGTCCAAGACCTTGCTGGTAAAAATCGACAGCCTTTTCCAAATCATCAACGCCTAGTGTAATTACAGTGATACGTGGTTTCATAAAACTCTCTCCTAAAAGTATTTCCTAAACCAGGTTCCGATATAGAAATAACGTCTTAGCACTATTTACTCCACAGTCCCAAATCCGCCAATAGCTTCAACGTCAGTTCTTTACGATAATCTTTTAACGCAGCAAAGCTTTCAGCCTCTATATAGATTGCAAATACCACAGTTGTTTTACCATTGGTGTCTTTTAAATAACCGACATACCACCCTTCAAATGCCCCATCAACATTATTGGGATCCATAGGGCCAGTGCCTGTTTTGGCGTAGAGCGAAATTGAATTTTTATTTTCTTGCAGCTTCAAAAAATAACTCCCGATAAGTTTATTTTCAGAAAGATATAGGCTAAACACAATACATCACCTATTTAGATCAACTGTAACAATAGCTAAACAGGATAATAGCTTAATCAGAAGGAAGCAAAAATCGGGGATTAAATATAGGGGCGTAGCAATAAAAAAGCGCAGAAGATTGTTATTAAACTAATCACCGGCACTCCCTGCCGGTGATTGGTGTCGATCCATCAATACCTGGATTATCGTGGATAACTCAGCACGATATTTACACGACGGTTTTGTTGCTTGCCTTCCTCAGTGGTGTTGTAAGCAACACGGCGGGTTTTACCAAAACCTTCCGCTGTCAGGCGCGAGCGATCAATACCGAATTTTTCCACCAGATAATCCACCACGTTGGCAGCGCGGCGCTCGGATATTTGTTGGGCTTTTGCAGTAGAAGTAAGATCAGCCGCATGACCTTCCACGTGGGCAGTTACATTTGGATTATCGCGCAGGTAATTTGCCGCTTTCTCCAAATCCGCATGGTACTGCTCATTTACTTTTGTACTGTTCGCATCGAACTCAACCAACGCAGCGACAGTGATGCGAGTTTCCGGCAATGACAGACCAGCAACATCTTTCACACAGTCGATAGTAGTATTAATTCGACGGTTCTGACGTTTACCAGCGTCAGTATCATTAGGGGCTACAGGATCTGCTTCACCGCGTGCAATTGTTGAAATACGCGAGGCATCAATCTGTTGACCTACCAAATATTGCAGCACACTGTCGGCACGACGTTGGGAAAGTGCAATATTCGATTGGTCACTACCGACGCTATCGGTATAGCCTTTAATAACTGCTTTGGTATCCGGATATTTTTTCAGGAAAGCACCTGCTGCATACAATCGCTCGGATTCCGCACGAGGAATTTCAGCGCGATTGATTTCAAATTGGATATCCAACTTGCTGCAATAATCCTGCTGTGCAACAACCGGGTCTGGCAATTTTGGTGGCGGTGGCGCTGGACGACGATCACCAAAACGGTAAACCAAACCGACTGAGTAAAGGTTTACGCTGCCATGATCACCGACCATGTCTTCAATGCGATAACGTTCAGTTTCGATACGCGCTGACAAACGCTCAGTGAATGAATATTCCAAACCGGCACCAAATTTATAGCCAGTATCTTTATCGTCACGGCTCAAGGCTGCAGCCAAGCTTTGGGTACCAACAAAATTTTGCTCTGTCTCGTAGCGGAATGCACCCACACGACCAAACGCAGACAAACGTGGAGTCAACGGCCAGGTACCTACTACATCAATGTTATAACCCTTGTAGTTGGTCTCGGCATTCAATGTGCCTGCGCCGGGAGCACGAGCAACTTCGTAAGTGAAATCACCCAGGTCGGCATAACCAGCTTCCAACGCAAAATACTGATTGAATTGGTAGCCGACAAACAACTTGTAGCCGCGATCTGTCTCATCTTCATCAATAGAGGTCAAGCCGCCACCAATAATAGTATTGGCGATTTCACCGTTGTCGACACTCTCTGCTGTACGGCCATAGTTTCCGCCGATATACCAATGCGGTGGCTCTGCACGGAAATCAAAACCGCCTGGAGCGGTTTCGCCAGCTTGAGAAAATGCCAATGGACTGGTAAAAGCTGCAGCCAGACCGATCGCTTGTGCAAGACGGTTGTAGCGCATTGATGTGGTTAATGTTGCTTTTTTTACCAAAGCAACCTCGGCAGTGATGTGTTGTTTTTTCATGCATTCCTCCTGGAACGTTTCGCAAAAAAGTATTGCAATAAGGATTTATGTTTCTTCGATCACGAGTCATAAAATAACTTATGCCAAAGAACCTCTCGGGATACAGTATCGATTCATACCTTTAAATGTTCAGTGCGATGCCAAACATACTCTATTGCTCCTGTCATCAGGCCGAATCCTACTGATTTGCCCGCCATCGGCGACATTGGAAGGAAAATGCTCCACTGATAGTTTTTATAAAGATATGTTAATAAACAAATAATATCGCCGCATTTTCCATATAGCCTTTAAACAAAAAGATCTTCTTACCGGTAATCGCGAGAAAACATCGTAAAAGTTGGCGCGATCTATGCAAAATCATTAAGACAGTCGATTAAGGTGTGAAAAATCAGCAATTTAGTCGCCTTAATAAACATTTAGCTCAATACAAATGTCTTAATTTCAAAATTATGGAAGTATTTGCAAATGGGAGTATCAAGATGCTTGAAGTGATGAACCAGGAAGAAATGTTTAATGTTGCTTTAGGGGCAACCATTCTGATTTGGGTTTTAATTGGTGGTGCTTACTTTAAACTTGTCGTAGGTAACCGACTTGCTAATTGAATTAGTTGAGGATGTGATATGAAGACCGGTGAACGTTTAGATGTGTACACAGTAGATGGCAACTCCATTGGTTATTTTCTGGATGGCCGCTTGTATGAATACGCTACCAGTACCTGTGTAGGATTCGTCGATGACCAAAATCGTTTTATAAGCCAATCGCAAATAGTCGGACGGTTAAACGGTTCACGGCTTATTAAAAATGATGGAACTACATTTAATCTCGCCAAGCAGCACTGACTGTTTTCCTATTCCTCGTCCGAATCGCATCTCCCCGGTTTTGTGCATAAGCCAAAACTGCTCTGGTTAAATATGTAACTTACCAATCACATGCCAACGCCCCTGCAATAACACTTCAAAAAGTTTAACACCAATACTCAGGGATTATTCACGTAGAAATCACCACAAGAATAATTACCTCACGCTTGGGGCTTAAATATTTTTAGGCTATAAATGTACATCAGTACTCTCGCGGTGATTCGTTTACAGCAATCCAAATATAGCAATCCAAACGACAGCCTCAACTCCAGTGTTTTTTAAGGTTGATACATGACTAGTAATGCGCATGCCCAAAAATTTTTATCCGGTGGCGGGGAAATGGGGCAACGCATTCGTGAGTACGATTGGGATAACAGCTCACTGGGAAATCCCTCCCAGTGGCCGCAAGGGCTTAAAACGACTATCAGACTTATGCTGTCATCAGGGCATCCGATGTTCATTTGGTGGGGACCGGATTTAATCCAGTTTTACAACGATCAATATCGCCCATCAATCGGCTTGGAGCGCCACCCCAGCGCGTTGGGCCAGAAAGGAAAAAGCTGCTGGGAAGAAATATGGACGACTATCGCTCCGGGAATCGATAAAGTGATGCGCGGCGAAGGAAGTATCTGGAATAAAAACCATTTGATTCCCATCACCCGCAATGGCCAACTTGAAGAGGCCTACTGGACCTATAGTTACGATCCCATCTACGATGAAACTGCACCCAATGAAGTGGGTGGCGTTTTAGTCATACTCCTCGAAACAACACATGACATTCACGAGCGACAACAACATCGCGAATCAGAAGCGCGCTGGCGGGAACTCTTTGCCAGCGCTCCCGCCTTTATGTGCGTATACAAAGGCAGCGATCATGTATACGAATATGCAAATGCGCGTTACTACGATTTGATCGGCCGAAAAGAGTTGATTAACCGAACCCTACGCGATGTAGCACCAGAAGTATACGAGCAAGGTTTCGGTGAGTTGCTGGACTACATATACGCTAGCGGCCAATCCCACGTCGGTCTTGCCACACCGGTAACATTCAGGGACAGCGATAATATTGAGCGAAATCTTTTTCTCGATTTTGTGTTGCAGCCAATAATCAATGGCGAAGGCAAAGTGACTGGAATTTTTGCCAACGGTTATGACGTTACTGATCGCATTGTTTTACAGCGATCACTTGAAGAACAAGATCGCCGCAAAGATGAATTCCTGGCAATGCTTGCGCATGAACTGCGCAATCCGCTTGCCCCTATTCGCAATGCCAGTGAACTCTTAACCCAAACAACGCAATACGGTTCCATGTCGCATTCTCTCGGCGATCTTATTAAACGACAGGTCGTGCAATTAACCCGGTTGATTGATGATTTGTTGGAAGTATCGCGAATTTCCCAAGGACGAATGGAATTGCAAATGGGGCCGGTATTGCTCGACCAGGCAATTAAATTTGCAGTTGAATCTACCGCTGCCAGTGTATTGGATAAAAAAATCCGCCTTGTTTACGATTGCAATGAAACATTTTTGTTAATCAATGGTGATTTCGCGCGTATTGCCCAGAGCTTAACCAATCTTATCGTCAATGCAACCAAATACACTGAAGAAGGCGGAAAAATACAAATACATTTGTATCTGGATATTGATCAGGCCGTTATCGATATTACCGATACCGGTATTGGTATAGAAGCGAAAATGCTGGAAAAAATATTCGATCTGTTTACACAAGTTGATAATTCAATCGACCGCAGCCAAGGCGGATTGGGAATTGGATTGTCGGTGGTGAAAACTATCCTTCAAATGCACGGCGGCACTATTACGGCACAAAGTCCGGGATTAGGTAAAGGCGCAACGTTTTCAATTCGAATTCCGATTGTGGCCCACCAGGAATCAAACATAACGCAATATTCAAGCACGATACTGCCGCCATTAAAGTTACTGTTAATCGATGATAACGAGGATGCAACCAATTCGCTGGCGATGCTGTTGAACACAGTAGGGCACGACACCACGGTTACTTATCGCGGGGCTGATGCATTGGTTATTCTGGAGACACAAAAATTCGATGCAATTCTGTTGGATATCGGTTTGCCTGACATCGACGGTTACAAAGTTGCAAAGACAATTCGCGCAGGAAATAAAGACATTATCATTGTTGCTATTTCAGGGTACGGCCAAAGTGAAGATATCCGTAAAGCACTGGCAGCAGGGTTTAGTGATCACCTTACCAAACCTGTTTCACTGGATGTGCTTGAGAAAAAACTGGGTAATTTAGTTGCACAACAAAATCACTCAAAATAATATTTTGGCAACTTATTTTACTCGCGCCGCTTTTACGCTCGCATCAGGCGTTGATAATGTTCCTGCACGCAATTGTGTAACTGAATTGGCAACAGCAATGGCAACATTGCGCACCTCTTGTTGCAGCGCGACATCCTTATCTAAAGTTTGATGGCTTTCAGCGTAGGATTCGTAATAGCCAATGTAGCGATCCAAACGCGACTTAACGCCTGCATCAATTAGTCCCATCCAATCCAGCCAATCAGAAAGCCCGTGCCTTACACCTTCAATTCCTGCGACATCACCATGTACCACCAAACCGTAAGTGCGACCGGCGAGATGTTTTGGATAATCCCATCCTGCCAGTTCAATTTCTTTTGCCTTAACCGCATCTTTTCCTTGCGTCGTAGTCGGATCAGGATTTCCACCGTCGGCGCACACCAACCGGTCAATCATTAACTTCAGAACGCTGGGTGTTTGATACCAATAGACAGGAGTCAAAATGATAACGCCATGAGCCGCAACCCACTTCTCATAAATCTCTGCCATCCAGTCATTGGTTTGCCGCTGCGCATGATTGGGATAACAACTGCACGGCCAATGACACAAAGGCATTGCAGTTGAGACGCATGCTTTGCACGGATGAATATGTTTATCGTAGTCAGATGTCAACAAACTCAAGTCAAGCAAATCAACTTCTATATCAGCTTTGGTTAATTCCTCTTGCGCAAGCAGGCTAAGCCGCCAGGTTTTGGAAATTTCACCCGGGCAAGTACCATCATTGCGTGCTGAGGCGCAGATTAATAAAACACGCGATGGGGTGTTTTTATCTTTTTGTTTTTCTTCAGCTGCATCAAGACGTTTACGCGTCGCTTTCCATTCACTTGAAAGATCGTAATCAGGATCGAAAAATTCCAGACCGGCCTTTTCAGTTAGCGGCGCTTTGTGACCACTTTCGTGATAGTTTTTCCAGGCAACTTCTTCAACTTCGGCCAGAGCATCTTTTACTGCAATAAAAGTCGGATCGACAAATGATTTTTGGAATTCACGATGAAACCCGGCACGGTCCAATTTCTCTGGAGCCTGCCCTGTACGCGGGGTGATTTTCATATAGCCACCTATCAGACTATTTTTTCTGATGGTAGAAGTAGCGAGCCTGTTTATCTGTTCGCATGAGCACTTAGCGCAACAGCCTGTCACGCTTGAACTAGAAGTTAATTAGAAAGAAAATTAGATAATGATTGCGGTTATAGTTATTGGGCCTGCAACCGTTGCACGATTTCAGAAATTTTGTAGGGTTTGGAAATAATCGTAAACCTTGAAGAATATTCTTGCTGCTTTTCTACCATTTCAGCGGTGTAACCCGTCGCCAAAATTATTTGTATTTCAGGAATCATCTCCAATGCGGTATTGGCCAACTCCAAGCCGCTCATGCCGGGCATAACAATGTCGCTGAATAACAATTGCAAATCCGCATTGCGCTGCAATATTTCCACTGCATCGCGGCCGTTGTTCGCGGCCAACACATCATACCCAAGTGCGCGGAATAATTCCGAGGCGGTATCAAGTACTTCAGGTTGATCATCCACCACTAATACTTTGTTATTTTTTTGTAACTGCACCTGTACTGAGTCATCTGCGGCCAATACCGGTAAATATAAACACACCTCAGTACCTTCGCCAAGAGTTGAGTGGATCGACATACCACCTTTGGATTGCTGCATTAAACCGAAAACCTGGCTCAAGCCCAAGCCCGTGCCTTTACCAATGGGTTTGGTGGTGAAAAAAGGTTCTACTACGCGATGCAATTGCTCGGGGGCGATTCCCTCCCCGGTATCGCTCACGGAAAGACATACGTAACGGCCAGCTGCAAGCTCGTCCACTTCACTGGCCTGCAGGTCGACTACACGTGTCTGCAGGGTCACCACACCGCGATCCGTTATCGCATCGCTGGCATTTACCACCAGATTAAGTAGCGCCACTTCAAGCCGCGTTGCATCAACCATTGCCTGGGGCAACGACTGCGCCAACTTAAATTCAAATTTTACTGTGCTTTTTAGCGCGCGACGCAAAACACTTTCGAATGAACTGATGACATGATTCAGATTATGAGGCTCTTGTTTTAGCGGTTGCTGGCGAGCAAAACTCAATAACTGCTGGGTAAGATTCGCACCGCGGGTCGTTGCGCCTTCCATACTATCCAGAATTTTTAAATGCGCGGGATTGGTCGCCGTCAGGCGCAGGATTTCTATTCCATTTGCAATGACGCTGAGCAGGTTATTGAAATCGTGGGCGACACCGCCCGTGAGTCGCCCGAGCGATTCAATCTTTTGCGTCTGGAACAGTGACTCTTTGGCTTTTTCCAGCGCAGCGGCGGCTTCGCGGCGCTCGGTAATATCACGGGTGATTTTTGCGAATCCGATAATGTCACCCTGCGGATTTTTTATCGGATCAATAACCACATGCGCCCAAAACTGCGTGCCGTCTTTGCGCACGCGCAGCCCCTCATCCTCGAACTTACCCTCTTCCAACGCAGTTTTTAACGCGCGGGCAGGCAAGCCGGATGCGTTATCAGCTTCAGTGTAAAAACGGGAGAAATGCTGACCAATAATTTCGCTGGCCGTATAGCCTTTAAAGCGCGCAGCACCAGCATTCCAGCTACTTACAATTCCACTTGGTGAGAGTATGTAGATCGCATAATCCATCACACCCGCCACAAAGAGCCCAAAGTGCTCTGCTTCCACAATGGCTGAATTTACTAGCGTTTCGTTGGTCATGAGCAAATCCCGGCGATTATCAGCAAAAAATTGTTATTTTTTGCAATACTACACCGATGTGAATTGAAGTGCCGTACTTATATCGCGCCTAAACAAAACTGTAACCGATAAACGAGCGTCAATCGGGAGGGCTTGGAATCAATTTGCGCGATTCATTTTTGTTGCAATGATGGAAGCCACCGCCAGCAGTAACGTCCATCATCAAGCCACGACATTTAATCAACTGAGATAACAAGGAGATAAGATAAGGAGTGCCGTTACTCAGTTTTAGCAGGCGGCACAAAACCTTCGGCTTCATCATAGCTGTCGTCGGATAAAAATTTGGTCATCTGCTCGGTCAAATACACTTTGGTGCCCATGTCCATTACGTTCAGGCGCTTTTCATTGATGAGCATTGTCTGGTGCGCCATCCACTCCTGCCAGGCCTTTTTAGAGACGTTGGCATAGAGGTCCTGTCCTTTGGCACCAGGATAGGGCGGCATGTCCAAGCCTTCCAATTCTTGTTTGTATTTGCGGCAAAAAACCATGCGGGTCATGTTTGTTTCTCACTTACTTTATTGATCAGGTTTTGCGCAGGGCTGCGGTTTTTGGTTTAGCTGGAGTTTGATTCACACGCGGATCGAGCTGCGCGAGTTTTTCCAATAATTTTTTTACCGGCGCTGCAAGCCCCAACGCATCGGGTTGATGGGGATTGTACCAGTGCGTGGCGGCTTCACCGATAGCACGCGGGCTTTTGGCCAGTTGGATTAGCACCGGCGTGATATCCAAATGATAGTGGCTAAAAGTGTGGCGATAACTATTCCACTCTTCCAGCTCGACGATTTTGCCGTAGTGATCCTCAACATATTCCCGCGCATTGCGTTCGATATCCAGTTCGGGGAAGCTCCACAATCCGCCCCAAATGCCCTGCGTCGGACGCTGCTGCAATAACAGGTCACCCGCCGGATTGCGCAGCATTAATAATTGCACCGATTTTTCCGGCAATGCCTTCTTCGGCTTTTTACCGGGATAGGCTTGGGGATTCCCTTGGGCAAAGGCAACGCAGCCTATGTGTATCGGGCATTGGTCGCATTTGGGCTTGCTGCGCGTGCAGAGCGTAGCGCCCATATCCATCATCGCCTGGGTGTAATGATTGGCGCGGGCTTTAGGCGTGTAGGCCTCGGCGATTTCCCACAACTGGTTGGCAACGTCCAACTGCCCTGGCCAGCCGTCAACGGCGTGGTAGCGGGCAAGCACGCGCTTGACGTTGCCATCCAAAATGGCGGCGCGCTTCTGGAACGCGATACTGACTATTGCCCCGGCCGTGGAGCGACCTATTCCAGGAAGCTCAGCGAGTTCAGTGACTGTTGCAGGAAACTCGCCGCCGTATTGGCTCACCACTGCTTTCGCGCACTTGTGTAAATTGCGCGCACGGGCGTAGTAGCCCAAGCCGGTCCACAAATGCAGAACTTCATCAATTGGCGCCGCCGCAAGGGATTCAACTGTCGGGAAGCGCGCAATAAAACGCTCGAAATAGGGAATTACAGTAGTGACCTGGGTTTGCTGCAACATAATTTCTGACAGCCAAACGCGATAGGCGCTGATGTCCTGCTGCCAGGGCAAATGTTTGCGCCCATGCTTGTCAAACCATTTAAGCACCGGCGAGGAAAAAGAAGAGGCCATAACAAACTCACGCTAAAAACCAATAAATAGACAGGCGCGGATTCTAACAGGCCGGAGGGAAACTATCTGCAAGCAACGAATGCCCGCCAAATACTGACGCGAGAGATTTTTACAAACCGTTTTGCCAATTCCGGATTGGCATGGGGGAATCAAACCACTCACTATCATCATAGTGAGCCTGGATTAAATTGACGTGAATAAGAAATTTCCCATGGAATATCGCTCACGGTAATGCTGATCAAAACCTGAAAATCCGCTGCTTTCGCGACCTATTTGGCATGTAATCAAGCCCAAGCCTACACGGGATTTCCTGCCACAACACCACGAAAAAATAGCACTTCAAAAACATGGCATATCGATTGCTTAAGGACAGTCAGGAAACAAACAACTGTTTCAAATTGACATCAACACGAGAACAAGAAGGTATCCAATGATGACACCAAAAGAACTGGGAAAGTGGGCCAAAACTGTTGGCATTAATGCACCGACGCTGGACGCAGGTTTGGCTTGCTGGATAAAAAATGCAACGCCGGAAGAGAGAAAACAATATCACGTCGAATGGTGGGAAGGCTGGTACGAAGCACTTGATGAATTTATTTCATTTCAACAAGCTAATTTTGAAAATCGCTCTGCCGCTTAAGATTTTTGCTCAAGCTCACGCGTGCCGCTATGGTCTAACACGCGTGAGACTATTTCTTTAGCTACTGCATTACTCAGATAAAACCGCGCAATTTTTTCATCCCTTTCATTAAGTGCACGCCTATTCAACTGCTAATGGTTATCGTCAATATTTTATTGTGCCGCTGAAGATTCACTTGCTGCTTCGGTTTCGGCAGCACTGGTTGCTGTTTCTGCTGCAGGTGTAACAGCGGCGGCAGATGATCCTGCGTCTTTAGTTAAACGCTGCTGTAATTTATCGAGGAGGCGATTCTTCTCTTTATCGACTTTCTCTTTCAGCTCCTCTTTTTTCTCTTCGTATTTTACACCGTGTTTTTCTTTAAGTTTATAGACGGCGTAATCTTTGGTTAGCTCACGCAATAAGGTGCTGTCGGGTCGGCAATCTTTAAGGGGATTGATTTCGTCAAACGAACCGCGGCAGCGCAGCAACTCCAAGCCGCGCTCCAGCCAGTATTGGCTGCCAATGCTGCAGCCACCATTACTGGTGGTCACTGCAACTTGCTCGGCGGTAACTGTGTCAGTTTTGTCTTTCAGTAATTTCAAGGGCAGGAAGATATCGTATTCATCGGTTGCGAGATTTATTTTACCCGTTGAACCCAATTGCAATTTTTCTACGCCAGCTTTGAACGTATCAATGGTGACAATTTGATCGCGAATTTTTACGCTGCCAGACAACTCACTCATTTCCGTGTAAGCATTCCATTTTTGAGTGGGTGCTTCTGATTGATTTACCAGGTTAACTAACTTACAAAACTGCTCCTCCAGATTGATAGGCGATACCTGCACCTGTGCACCAGAGAAATTAGCATTGCTGCGCAATGATTTGAATAGTTGATTGACGCTGTTGCCTTGCGCCGACCCCAACGCCCGCAATTGCACCGCACCTTTCAAACCAAATTTCGAATCCATTTCCTGATCTTTTAATAGCGGCTCCAATTCCAAGCCGGTAACGCCCGCATCAAATTGCAACTGTGATTGTGAGCCGCGTGCATCCAGTTGGCCCTTTGCGATAATCGTGCCCGAGTAAGCTTTAGCGCTCAGTTCCGGCTCGATCATGCCATTTTTGGCGAGCACTTTTAGCACGACATTTTCCAGATCAATTTTATTGATCGTCATTTTTTGCAGCGATAATTTTGCGTTGATGTTAAAGCTGCGCAGCAATTCGATAGGAAGCTCGGTATCGTCGGCCGGGGATTTTGCAGGTGGTGTAACCGGTGTATTCACGGCAGCAGCAGGCGCAGGCGTTTCTGTCGGCGGTGGCAAATAATTATCGACGTTAATGGTATCGCCATCCAACACCACCTGGAGCGCGCTGGTACTGAAATCAGTGACTGCAATACTGCCTTTAAATGAAGTGCTGTCCAGGGCTAATTGCAGATTATCCAATTTCACTTTTGTTGCACTGCCGTCGATGCTCGATGAAAACGCGACTTTGCTGAGCGCATTTTTATCGGCGGTATCCAATGATGTGCCCAAGGCCGCGAGCAATTTACGCGCATTGGTTTCGGCAAGTTTTAATTGCCCCTGGTAGGCGAGATTATTTTGCAAATCGGTGAGTGCGAGCGAATAAGCAAGATCCAGCGTAGCGGATTCTTTACCCTTGATGTCCAGCTTCAATTTGCCGTCATCCAACTTGATATTGCTGAAAGCACTATCAACGCTGAGGTTGTTGCTTACCTTGCCCTGCACTTCCAATTTATCGCCACCAGTGGGGGTTAGCTCCGCGACAAACGACAATTCCATCGGGAAGGGAGTTGAGCGCAAGTTGACATCGCTCATCGATACATTTAAATCGCGCAGTTCAACTTTCTGGCCGGATTGCGCATCCGTGTAAGTAACCTTTGAACTGGTCAGGCTGATGTTCTGGATATCCAGTTTTAAATTGGCGTCGGTTGCTGGTGCCGGTTGCGGAGCGGTTTTATCTTGCTTGATCAACGCCTCCCAGTTGCCCTTACCCGCCGCATCAACACTGAGCGAGACGTTGGCGCCATCCACTGCGATGTGATCCACTTTGAATTCGCCGAAAAACAGCGGCATTAATGCCAGCATCAAACTCGCTTGTTTGAGTTCGGCGATAGACTGGTCGGGTGTCTCCAGTGCGGCGACGCGCACCGCGTTTACCGCCACCCCCAAACTGGGCCATAAGTTCCAGCCGAGGTCGCCGTTAATTTGCAGTGCAATTCCTTGATCCCTGGCAATCGCTTCAATACGTGGTTTGAATTTATTGGCATCCACCAGAAAAACAAAGGCTAACACCAAGACAATAAGCAGCCCGATAAAGGCTCCGAGAATTTTTACCGCAAGTTTCATAACAATACCTCTCAGCGTCCTTTTGATGCAAAGCAGGACACCGCGGCGCCCCGATACTTGGTTTAGAAGGGAGTTTAGGAGGAAAGTGCCACAAGAGCCAATTAAAAACCGACGCAGTTCACAGTATCAGTCTTGCCGTTGCAGGTATCTCAGTGCCACTTTCAATGATATGCACGACGGCAATGCCCAGCGCTTGGTGTGGCATAGGCGCCAGTCTATCTACCATAAAAAAACGCGCATCCCGTTGTCCGGATGCGCGTTTTTTTATGGTAGATGTTAGTTGCCGGAATCCGCCAGACGCAGGCCACTGATATCCGGGCTCACCGGTTTGACATTCGACTTCAGCTGCCCCAAGTCGCTGCCTGCTGGCGCCAAACCAAAATCGCCCACCTCGACGACTGCTGGCAATACAAGCTGGCGCTCATCTTCAGTCAGCAAATCGCTGCCCGCTGCAGCAATTTCCCAATCTTCGAATTCAATCTCGACCAATGGCAATTCGAGCTTTTCATCGGCATTGATGAGATCAGCCCCAACAGCAGCCAGGCCCAAGTCGGGCGCAACTACCTGGGCGACTATCTCTTCATGGGCTTCGCTGCTATCCAACAGATTTCCCTCCGCCGGTCGCAAACTCAAACCGGAGATATCGACCTGTACCGGTGTCGGTTGTGCCGGACGTTCACGCGCCGGAAGTAAATCCGCCCCGAGCGGTGCCAGAGTCCAAACGGGAGTCGCAGCCTCAACTACCCGCCGTACAGGAGCCGGCTTGGGTGCAGCATTGGCAGGGCTAGCGTCGGTGGGGCAGACTTCAACCATCGCCCCGGCTTTGACCAGCGCATCGCGATATTTATTGGCAGTAGCTTCATCAAGGTTGCGCTTGAGCGGTACCGGACGGCCGGTAAACAACGCATCGATTTTGGCAGCATCCGCTTTAAACAGCTGTTGCAGCTTCAGTTTGACATCGACCAACTGGTGGCCGAAAACAATATCGCCGCGGAAAATAATGTCGAACTCGGGAGCGCTCATAAATCCAAAAATCCTGTCGATAAAAATGCATCACTTAAATGGTAGCACTCACGCCTCCAAATGCTGGCTCGGCGGCGTTTGTACACGCAAGAGCGATAAACAGCGCACACAATGTAACCAATCAGTCTTAATCCGTACTGGCAGGCAGCCGAAGCCACGACCATACTGAATGCCTACACTGCGAGGGAGTGGTCGAACTATGTTGCCTTTTATCCAAAAGAAACTGCAAGACAATCGGTTAGTAGTGGACGGTACACTCAGTGCTCACGGCAATGCGCGCATCAAAGTAGAACAGGATATTGCATTTCTGACTGACCGTATCAACGCCATGAAGGTGCATCCGCGCCCTAACACCATGCTCATTGAACATTACCAATCCATGCTCAAAAGCCGTGAGTCGGTGCTTAAATGGCTGCTCGATGGTTGCGATGATGAAACCACGTCCATCACCGATCAACGTAGCGCCTGACCTGAATTACTTGATTAATTAGCATCGCCATCTTCGTTGAGGTGGTGATCCATATCCAATGCCGGGGCGTATCCTTTGGGACGCCCTACCGGTTTCGCCGGAACTCCCGCCACAGTCGTATGAGGTGCAACCGCATCCAGTACGACACTACCCGCACCAATTTTTGCGCCCTCACCTATCTCGATATTCCCTAATATTTTTGCGCCCACACCAATTAATACACCGCGACGAATCTTGGGGTGACGATCGGTTTTTACGCAGCCGCTACCGCCCAGCGTTACACTGTGCAGCATGGACACATCATCCTCAATCACTGTGGTTTCACCAATCACCACACCGGTTGCATGGTCGATCATAATGCCGCTACCGATTTGTGCACCGGGATGAATGTCGACATCAAATGCTTGCGAAATCTGGTGCTGGAAATAGAGCGCGAGCGGATTGCGCCCCTGTTGCCACAACCAGTGCGCAACGCGCCAGGATTGCAGCGCGTGATAGCCTTTGAAAAATAAAAATGGCATGCAGTATTTATTACACGCCGGATCGCGTTCGCGATGCGCGCGAATATCGGCGCGCATCGCAAGTTCAATATTCGCATCGGCGCGCATGGCTTGCTCAAATACTTCACGCAACATCATGGCCGGCAAGGTCTGGCTATCCAATTTATTGGCCAGATGAAAACTGATCGCCGCCGGAAAAGAAGCATGGTTTAAAATCGCAGCGTGATAAAAACTGGCCAGCACAGGTTCGTCTGCACTTGCCTGCTTTGCCTCTGCGCGAATTTCCTGCCACACATCCAGCGAAGCTGTCATATGTACTGATGTTGGTGAATTGGACATAACAATCAGGGCTTTAAAATTAACGGAATTAATTCATCCATCGAGAAAAATACTTCTGCACCCAACGCATGCATTTGCGGCAATAAAATATTATCGCTGCCGTCGTTATTAGGCGGACAATAACCCAGCGGACGCATACCCGCTGCCACAGCCGCCTGGATACCGGTAAGCGAATCTTCCACTACAACTGTCTGCGCTGCAGGTACATTTAACGTTTTTGCTGCATGCAAAAATAAATCCGGCGCAGGCTTGCCGCGCGTGACATCTTCAAAGCTAAACACTCGTCCCTGCACATAGGAAATGATGCCGGTTTTAGCCAGGGTCATGCGCATCTTTTCATGCTTGCCATTGGAGGCAACACAGAATGGAATATTGTGATCGCGCAAATAATCCAATACCGCCATCACTCCTTTTACCGGCTCAAGCTGTTGCTCGCACACCACCAGGGTTTGCAATTGCACATGACGCCAGAATTGCGCACCCTGCTCGGCCCTTTCTGCGTCAGAATAGCCTCTCCAGGATTCCAATTGCGATAATTCTTCGGTGATCATACGGATACAATCAGCTACTGATTTTCCGCGATAGGTTTCCAGAATATAGTCCGCACCTAAAGTCACACCTAGATCTTGTAAACAATCACTCGATACTTGTGCAGAAATAATTTCGCTATCGACCAACACACCATCACAATCAAAAATAATTAACATACTTAATGACTACCTCTGCAATATCACTTGAATTCAGTTGGATACATTGGAAGACGACGCCGGATAAGGCGCCTTCAATAAAATCGCAAAACCCAACACTAAAAATACAATCAACGCCGCCATGCCGATACGCGCCGAATCGGTATAGAGCGTTAAACTCGCGACTGCCATGGGAGCCAAAAATGCAGTGGCGCGACCGGAGAGTGCATACAAACCAAAGTAGCGACCGGCTTCATCTATACTGACACTACGCGCCAAATAAGAACGCGATGACGCTTGCACCGGGCCAAAGGCCAAACCAATTAATAAACCGAAGCCGATGTAAAATTTTTCTGCCGGTGTCGCAAATAATCCGCCGGTATCTTCCACCGACAATTGCACCAAGCCAAATAAACTGTAGCCGGGGCCGGTAGAAATAATGCCGACAGTAGCGATAATCAAACAGCCAAGACTAAGTAATACGACGGTTTTTGATCCCATGCGTGCATCCAGTCGCCCGGCATAAATGCAACCGCCGATAGCGACAACCAATAGTAAAATGCCGTAAATTCCCATCTCGATTGTCTGCCAGCCAAACATGCCCGCTGCAAATGTGCCGCCCAATGCAAGCAGGCCATTTACACCATCCTGGTAAGTCATACGCGCAATTAAAAAGCGTAAAATACCGCGACGACGAACCAATTCACCCAAGGTATTTTTTAATTCGCCAATGCTTTCTTTCACGGCTTTTGCGAGCGGAATACCTGTGTTGGTATCCGGGGTAAATAAAAACATCGGCAAAATAAATAACAAATACCAGAGCGCGGCATAGGGGCCGGTGATGCGCGCATCTTCGCCTTGCACTGCATCCAAACCAAATAGGGGGGCGATACCCAGCAAGGTTTTTCCGGTCGCAGGATTGCCTGCCAGCAACAACAGTACGCTGAATAACACCACTAACCCGCCGAGATAACCCAAACCCCAGGCGAAGTTGGAAATGCGGCCAATCTCCGCTTGCGGAATCAAGCGCGGCATCATCGAATCATTAAATACAATTGAAAATTCTGCCGCAATCATCGCCACAATAATGCACAACATTGGCAGCCATAACGCTGAACCGGGTGCAGCGAACCAGAGCAACAGCAGTGCAACAATTTTGATACTGGCGAAAAATGCGATCCAGCGCTTGCGCGCGCCGGTTGCATCGGCAATCGCGCCCAACACAGGAGCCAGCAACGCGATAACAACACCGGCAATCGTCACGGTATAACCCCAGGCCGCCTGGCCAGCAACCGGATCATCCGCGAGGCGCGATACAAAATAGGGGCCGAAAATAAAGGTAACGACCACCGTAAAAAACGGCTGCGCAGCCCAATCAAATAGCATCCATGAGCGGATCGCTTTGGCGGAAACCGGAGTGGCTAATGCAGGATTTTTCAAAAATTATTCCTTAGGCTCACTATTCAACACAAATAAAACGCTGGTAGATTTCATCGAGGTTTTCCAGTACCGCTTGCTTTAATTCCAACTCGGTTTGCTCAAGTTGCTGACGTAACAACTGCACAGTCAATTGCTGTGCAAACCCTTTCGCCAGCGGCGCATAACTCAAATGCCATGGCTCGGGCGCTATGCCACCGCGATCCTGTGTATAGGGACGATAAAAATCGCTGGAGCCCAATACCAACTCATCGCCCAACCAGCGATGCAATTCAGCAAAAGGGCCATCACCTTGTGTTTCCTCAACGGTTAACTGCAATTGATATTCAGCATTAATGCGCGAGCCGTCGTATACATCGATATCGGTACCCCAATGGTGGCGCGACGCACCGGGCAAGGCAGACCAGCGCAGGATGGCAAATACTTTATCGCGCTCGGATAACAGATTGATATCAATCGCAACCCCGGCATCATTCAATACCGGACGCAGGCCCCGCGCCTTGTTATTCCAAATCAACAATTGCCGTTCAAAACTGCGATAGCTGCTCGCCACTTTCAAAATAAATCCGGCACTGGCGGCACGCTGCTGTAAAAACGCCAGTGGTTTAACCAACTGTTGATGAACCCGGCATGACAGCGACGGCATTTCCACCAGTTCGCGCTCATCCAACCCGAGCAACAAATTTTCAGTCCAATCAATCATGCAGCAACCTTGTCAAGCTGGATTTATAGATGAAACTTTTTGCAAAATATTGCGCCATTGGGTTGCTTTAAATACACCATTGATCGCGATTTGTGCCGCAGTCGCCAGAAAACAATTGCACAAGACATGCAAGTATGTAAGATAAGGCTGCGCTGTAAACGGAAATTTAAAACACAACATCCGATAATAATAAATGGAGATTGCACTGTATGACTGCCTGTCATAGTGAGTTATTGCAATTAAAGAATCTTGGAATGGCATCGGTTAATATCCTTCGCGCTATAGGGATCAATACCTACGCCGATCTCAAACGCACTGGCGCCGTTGAGGCATATCGCCGTATACGGGCCCGCGATATCAATGTTTCCAAAGTCATGCTCTACGCCTTGCAGGGTGCGTTGATGGATGTACATTGGAACGATATCCCCCCTGATTTAAAAGCCCGACTGGTCAGCGAAGCTGAAATGCCGGACCAGGGGAACTTCAATCAGGCGACGGCATGAAAATGCGCACAAAATCTCAATCGGTTAACAGACTGGGGTTTTAAACGCAGATTTTTCCCCGACACAGGCTACACTAAAAGCGCCTTATTAGCGCTTTTTTGTAACCGAGGGGTATATGCATCTTCCTACCAAACAATCTGACCTTATGTCTGAGCTCGCAGCCAGGTTGCGTGGACTCACCGAGCTTTTATGCGCACAAGTCGTACCCGCTGATGAGCCATTTGTCATAGAGGCAAATAGCGATATTTTTGCCGACATCGCCCCTACGCGTGTACTGCTGATTATCGAAGGCCAGGTTGATTACTACCTGCACAACAAACTGGTGATGCACTTCTCCGAAGGCGACTTGCTCGGCCTGCCCCGCTCGCTCAACCTCCCCCAGGGGCAATTCAGCTGTAAAACTCCGATCACTGTAGTGACCTATGATCGCGACGCATTGGTTGAACAGGCTAATAACGACCTTAAATCCCAGCGCAACTGGGCTTATTTCCTGCTCTGTAATATCAGCTATTATGAACAGGCATTAACCCAGGAACTGCGCACCGAATTCCAACCTTCCGCCGGATTCCTGCATTTCCAGACTGGCGATACCATCATCAATCAGGGCGACGTTGCCGACCGGGTTTATACCTTACTGGAAGGCTCGGCCGATGCCGTCTGTGATGGCGTAAAAGTGGGCGAGATACACGCCAATGAAATTTTCGGCGCGCTTGCCGTATTTACTCGCCAAACACGCATTGCCTCGGTAGTTGCCACCAGCGATTGCACCGTATTGGCGGTGCGCAAAGAAGAGTTCATTGCACTCATCGAGCACCAGCCGCAAATTTGCCTCGGCCTGATTGAAGAGATGGCAGCTAAAATCAACCAGCTCAACAATCAATTGCTGCAATTAAAATCATCGCAGGCAAACTAAATAAGAATTTTTCTCAAAAACACTTGACGATGAAAATGAGAACGATTACTGTTAACTCACTGCTGCACAGCATCTCCCGTACAGCAGTCGAGTGGATTCAATAGTCGCCCTGCAAGTCGATTACTGTCTCTTCTCACCCCTAGGGTCTTTCCTCTCCGAAAGTCTCTCGGCTAACACGGTTGCTTGGGCCGCCCCATAAGGCGGCCACTTTTCTTCCCGCCCTTTTTAGCCCCCCATTTTTCATTTTCCTTTCTTAACCCGGGCACAATTGAAATTCGCTTGGGTAGCACTCATATATGCCCGTGGCGTTGCACTTAAAGCAACGAACTAATTAACTCATGGGAGATATTATCGTGTTACGCATAGGCTTGTTTTTGTTAACTAACCTCGCGGTCATGTTGGTGGCAGGTGTAGTGCTGAGCCTGCTTGGTGTCGGCAATTATCGCACGGCAGCAGGTTTGGATTTATCAAGCATGCTCGTCTTCTGTGCCGTATTCGGTTTTGTCGGCTCATTTATTTCCCTGTTTTTGTCCAAGTGGATGGCCAAACGCAGCATGGGCGTGCAGTTGATCGAACAACCGCGCAATGCCGATGAGCAGTGGCTGGTTGATACAGTTACCAAACTGTCGCAAAAAGCCGGTATTAAAACCCCGGAAATTGGTGTGTTCGCAGCACAGGAATCCAACGCCTTCGCCACCGGCTGGAACCGCAATGCTGCGCTGGTCGCAGTAAGCCTCGGCCTGTTGCAACGTTTTGAACGCGATGAGGTGGAAGCAGTATTGGCCCACGAAATCGGCCATGTCGCCAATGGCGATATGATTACCCTGAGCTTGATCCAGGGCGTGGTAAACACCTTCGTGATGTTCTTCGCACGCATCATCGGCGACTTTGTCGACCGTGTATTGCTCAAGAATGAAAGCGGCCGTGGATTTGGTTTTATGATCGCGACAATGGTGGCCGAAGTCGTGTTGGGAATTTTAGCCTCAATGATCGTGGCGGCCTTCTCCCGTTATCGCGAATACCGCGCTGACCACGCCGGTGCGACCCTGGCTGACCGCGGCGCAATGATCCGTGCCCTGCAACGCTTGCAGGCCGAAATGAACGCAGGAGTGGAAAGTCCTCTGCCAAGCAGCATGCGCGCCTTTGGTATTAGCGGTGGTGTACGCAACCTGTTTGCCAGCCACCCGCCGCTGGAAGCGCGTATCCAGGCTTTGCGTGACAACGCTTAATTTGCGCGGAGATCGATAATGAGGCTCTGGCGCTGGTTAATACTTATGTTTGTGACTGGCACCGGCGCCCTGAGCGCGACTGTCCAGGCTTTCTCAACTGATGACGAACGCAACAGTGTGGAAGTGTTTGAAGCTGCACGTCCCAGTGTAGTGTTCGTCACCAATCAACAACTCGCCCGCGATCCCTACTCCTTCGATCTGGTAACCGTACCGCGCGGCTCGGGTACCGGTTTTGTGTGGAATGACAAAGGCTATATCGTCACCAACTTCCATGTAGTGGAAGGTGCGCGACAGATTACGATCACCCTGCAAGACCAATCCAACTGGCCCGCAACTGTGGTCGGCTTGGCACCGGAGCGCGATCTTGCGGTACTGAAAATCGATGCCAGCAAAGCCAAGTTGAATGCTTTGCCGCTGGGTGACTCGGGCGATTTGCGGGTCGGCCGCAAAGTGCTGGCGATCGGCAATCCATTCGGATTGGATGCAACCCTTACTACCGGCGTAGTCAGCGCATTGGGACGCGAGATCATCTCTCCCAACCAGCGCAAAATTACCAATGTGATCCAAACCGATGCGGCGATCAATCCCGGCAATTCGGGCGGCCCGCTGCTGAACTCGGAAGGTAAGTTGATCGGTGTTAACACTATGATCTACAGTCCGAGCGGTGCAAGTGCGGGAATTGGTTTTGCGATCCCGGTGAATACAGTAAAAGAAGTTGTGCCGGAGTTGATTGCCCATGGCCGCCTGGTGCGTCCTGTGCTTGGCATTGCAGTTGCACCCGATCAGTGGGCGCAGCAAATCGGCCTTGAAGGTGTGCCCATCCTGCGTGTCGAACCCAACTCGCCAGCTGCTGAAATCGGATTGCAAGGTGCCAAGCGCAATGCATGGGGGCAAATCACCCTGGGCGATGTTATTGTCGCTATTGGTGACCGTCCGGTGACTAATGACGATCAATTACTCAGCGCGCTGGAGAACTACAAACCGGGCCAAAAAGTCGATATCAGCGTAGTGCGCGACGGCAAGCTGGTGACCCGGATTATTCGTCTCGCAGCGCCCAGGTAAGTGGCAGATTGCCCGATGGCCAACGTGGAGGATAAACAGCGCCTTTGTGCCCTTGCCGACATCCCCGAAGGTGGCAGTAAGGGTTTTGCCTTGGGCGAACACAAGCTCTTTGCGGTAAAACAACTGGGTAAAATTTATCTCTATCGCAACAGTTGCCCACATCTGGGTATTCCGCTCGAATGGGTGGAGAATCAATTCCTCGATGATAGTGGCAGCATGATCCAGTGCGCCAATCACGGCGCGCTCTTTGTTATCAAAACAGGCAAATGTGTTGCCGGCCCTTGCAGCGGGCGCGCACTTATCCCAATCAATTACAGCATTGAAGCGGGCGATATTTTTATTGCCCATCCGTAAATGCAATTGTGTACCACATTCGGAGAATCGCTCATGCAAAATTTTACTTTTTCCAATCCCACCAAAATTGTCTTTGGTGAAGGCCAGATTAAAGAACTCGCCAATCTGGTGCCGGCCGATGCACGCATTTTGGTGACCTACGGCGGTGGCTCGATCAAAAAGAACGGCGTTTACGAGCAAGTCGCCAAGGCACTTGAAGGCAAGACCTGGTTTGAGTTCAGCGGCATCGAACCCAATCCCCATTACGAAACCTTGATGAAAGCGGTGGAGTTGATCAAAAAAGAAAAGATCGATTTCCTGTTGCCCGTTGGTGGCGGCAGCGTGATTGACGGCACCAAATTAATTGCAGCGGCAGTGAATTTTGATGGCGAGCCCTGGGATATTATGGCCAAGCACCAACCCTTCTATAGCGCCCTACCGATTGGCTGTGTGCTCACCTTGCCCGCCACCGGTACCGAGAGCAACGGCAACTCGGTCATCACCAAAGCGGCGACCCGGGAAAAATTGTCGTTTGGCAGCCCGCTGGTTTATCCGCAATTTGCAATCCTCGACCCCACCACTACCTACAGTTTGCCGCCGCGCCAAATCGCCAACGGTGCTGTAGATGCATTTGTACATATCATGGAGCAGTACCTGACGTATCCGGTTGATGCCAAGGTACAGGATCGATTCGCCGAAGGGTTGTTGATGACCTTGATTGAAGAAGCCCCTCGCTCGCTCAACGAACCAACCAACTATACGGTGCGCGCCAATGTGATGTGGGCAGCGACCATGGCACTCAATGGTTTGATTGGCGTCGGCGTTCCACAAGATTGGGCAACCCATATGATCGGCCACGAACTGACCGCTATGCATGGTCTTGATCACGCCCAAACCCTCGCGGTAGTTTTACCTGCAGTGATGCAACACCAACGTGATAAGAAGCGCGGAAAATTATTGCAATACGGCCGTCGCGTCTGGAATTTGAATCACACTGATGAAGATGCATTGATTGATGCGGCCATCGCTGCAACGCGCGGCTTCTTCGAGCAAATGGGTACACCTACCACATTGAGTGGTTACGGTGTCGGTCGTGAATCCATCCCCAAGTTAGTAGATATGCTGGTGAAACACGAGTTGCTCGCGCTCGGCGAACACGGTGCGATTACACCGGAGGCATCGCGCGAAATTTTGGAGTTAGCTGCTTAAATACTGGACTCCCGCCGCAATAAAAAGCCCCGCCAGCAACACTGTTGGCGGGGCTTTTTATTGCGCGTCAAAATAAATTACTGGCGCAAAATTTTGTTCACTATCGCGGTGGTTGAACAATTGTCGTAGAAGCTAAGCACTTTAACAGAGCCGTTGTAGGCTTTAACAATTTTGTGACCGACAACCTGGTCTTCACTGTAGTCGCCGCCTTTGACCAATACATCCGGCTTAACCCGACGCAGCAGACGTTCAGGCGTGTCCTCTTCAAATGAGACCACCCAATCCACGGCCTCAAGTCCTGCCAATACTGCCATACGCCGATCAACCGGGTTTATGGGCCGTCCTTTACCTTTCAAGCGCGTGACAGAGGCATCGGAATTAACTGCCAGCACCAATCGATCACCTTGTTTACGCGCCTCCTCAAGATAACCCACATGTCCCGCATGAATAATATCGAAACAACCGTTAGTAAACACAATCCGCTCACCACTAGCGCGCGCATCTTCGAGAGCCAATAACAATTGTTCTTCAGTAACCACACCGCGTTCGGCTCCTTGCTCGGCGATAATCGCCCGGCGCAATTCCGGTGCACTGATAGTTGCCGTACCGAGTTTACCCACCACTATGCCCGCCGCAAGGTTGGCCAGGGCAGTCGCTTCAGGCAGAGGTTGCCCCGTAGCAAGCGCCGCCGCCAAGGTGGCGATCACCGTATCACCGGCGCCGGTCACATCAAATACTTCACGGCCACGCGCAGGTAAATGCAGTTCCGGCTCACCGGGGCGCAACAGCGTCATACCATGCTCTCCACGAGTGATCAGCAAGGCTTGCAGATCAAGCTCCTGCATCAATGCAGAACCTTTATCCACCAGATCTTGCTCATCGACACATTTACCGACTATCGTCTCAAACTCACTAAAATTAGGCGTAAGTATCGTGGCACCGCGATAACGTGAAAAGCAATTGCCCTTGGGATCAACCAATACCGGGATACCCACGTCGCGTGCAATCTGAATCAATGCCTGGCAATCAGGCAGACTGCCTTTGGAATAATCAGAAAGAATCAGCGCGTTGGCCTGATGAATCAAACCTTTGGTTTTACTTTCAATTTCGTCGATATCAGCCGCATCAAATTTCTCTTCAAAATCCATGCGCAGCAATTGTTGGTGACGGCTGATAATACGCAGCTTGGTAATCGTCGGTTTACTGGTTGAAACCTGTAAATCGGTGTGAATATTCGCCGCCATTAAACTCGACCGCAGAATATCACCAGCCTCATCGTTGCCAATAACGCCAACTAATGACACTGCACTGCCAAGTGCAGCCATATTCAATGCAACATTCCCTGCTCCACCAAGACGATCTTCCGTTTGGCCAATGTTCACCACCGGCACAGGCGCCTCGGGAGAAATACGCGAACTTGTCCCATGCCAATAGCGATCCAACATAATATCGCCAACAACCAACACATGAGCACGTTCAAAAAAAGGCATAGTCAAATACATAATTAATCCTGATAACAAAAATCCATTAACACCGCGTTCCAATACCACTGATGGGCTAACCCATACAGCCTATACATCTAGGATGCCTCACCTGTAACATCATCCTCATCATTAAAGTGCCGCGCATGAAGCCGGGCGTAATGACCATTCTGGACCAGCAACTGCGCATGGGTTCCCTGCTCTACTATCTCCCCGTGATCCATCACAATAATCCGGTCGGCCTTCTCAATTGTAGACAAGCGATGCGCGACCACAAATGTAGTACGTCCCTGCATTACTTTATCCAAAGCGGCCTGAATAAAATGTTCTGATTCGTTATCGAGTGCAGATGTCGCCTCATCGAGAATCAGGATCGGCGCATCTTTCAATAGCGCCCGAGCAATCGCTAAACGCTGCCGTTGCCCGCCCGATAAGCGCGTGCCCGATTCACCGATCATAGTGTCGAAGCCATCGGGCAATTGCTCAATGAATTGGGTTGCATAAGCTGCATCAGCAGCACGGCGGATGGCATCTATATCACGCGTTTGCAAACTGCCGTAAGCAATATTGCCCGCAACAGTATCGTTAAACAAGGTGACTTGTTGGTTCACTAATGCACTTTGAGCGCGTAAATTATCGAGCTGGTATTCGCGAATTGGCACACCATCAATCAGGACTTCACCCTCAGTTGCATCATGAAAACGGCTCAGAAGGCTAATTAGCGTGGATTTGCCACTTCCGGACCGGCCGACAAGTGCAACAACTTCCCCGGAGGTGACGCGTAAGTTAATTTTATTTAATGCAGGTTTTGGTTGGTTTGCATAACAAAACGTTACATTTTTAAAATCAATTTCACCCTTCACGCGCTCGATTTTATAGGTTCCTTTATCTTCCTCAGTTGCTGAATCCAGTAATGCAAATACGCTATCGGCTGCTGCAACACCTTTCAAAATTGTTGGAGCAACTTCACCCAAACGACGCATGGAAGGAAGGATCGCGGCAACTGCCGTCATATAAGCGACAAATTTTGCCGGGTCTTTGATCTCCATGAAGGTTAACGCTACAAAAATAAGCCCCGCCATTGCTAACGCAACAATCAATTGAATCAACGGTGTATTTGCAGCTGCGGTCACCACAATTTTCATGTTCTGTTGATAGTTCTTTTTGCTCGCCGCAGCAAAGCGTTCTTTTTCATATTCCTCGCCGCCAAAGCTGCGCATCACACGAAAACCATTAATCATCTCCCCGGTTACCTGGGTTAAATCACCCACACTGGTTTGCACTTTATTGCTCAAGCGACGCAAGCGTTTCCCCACAGTACCCACAATCAATGCAATCAAAGGAGCGATTAAAATAAACACCATGGTTAATACCGGATCCATGTAAATCAACATTCCAAATAATGCGATGACCGTTAAACCTTCACGCAGTGAAATTTTTATTGCGTCAGTTGCCGCAGCGGTAACGCCATTGATGTTGTAAGTAATAATGGAAATTAAATGGCCGGAATTTTTTTCATCAAAGGTAGAGTTAGGTAAACGCGTCATATGATTGAATACCTCTACACGCAGGCTGTGAATCACATTGAAGGCGACACGCGACATTAAATACACACCAACAAATGCACCGATACTGCGCAACAAGGTCGCACCCAACACTTGCAACGGCACAAGGTAGCGATTGGCAGGATCATCGGCAGCAATTACGTTGATTAAATTCTCGAGAATGCTGACAAACAAAGTATTCGAATAGGCGTAAAGACCAAAGCCCAAAAAGCTGATAAAAAATAATCCACTAAAAGGTTTAACATAGCCCAATAACCGTTTGTAGACCGACCATGCAGAGGTATCACCAATAGCAGTGGATTTATTTTGTTCAGGGTTCATGGAATATCCAATAAAATTTATGTTGCCGATGACGATGGAGTTGCCGGGCGGGAAAGAGTAGCCGCGCGTAAAGCGGCTGAGCCTCAACAACTATTTAGCATTTATCTATCACTATCAAATAAACTGCGTGAACATAGTTAATTTCTTTGCCCCGGCAGTTGTGGGTCATGGCCAAAATCGCGATGATAGGTTTTCCTTGCGCGTGCGATTACACCTTCCAATAAATCTTTTCGGCTTGCAAAAATGCAGCGCAAGTCTTGTGCAAAATAAATCGTGATGAAGCGAAAATAATCGCGCTGGGTAAATCCCAAATTGAGCGTAGAAAATAATAAACCGCCCAAATCTTTAACCAACCATCGCACTGGTACTTTTGGTCGCAGCTGCGCGCGGTGCAAGTCCACCAGATAAATGTCGGGGTTTACAGTGGTATCGCTCAAAAATGATGTCTTCAGCATAAAATGACAAAAGTAAAAATCGCGATGATTGATACCCGCTGCATGCAGTTCGCGGGCAATCAGTGCAACACTCTCCAGAATGCGATGTTTCGCCTTAACATCAACTGAATGCTGCTCAAAAAAATGATCCAACTGCATTACATCGGTCAATTCGCGCGTGACGATAAAAGACTGCTGCCGCGCGGGATTAATTCCTCGCACGCCATAGGCAACGGGAAGTAGACTCGGTATCCCAAGCGCCTGCAACTTATTGAGGGCATTCCACTCGTCAGTCGCCCCCAATACCGGCGAACGCAATTGCAGGTAATTTTTGATAATTTCCTTCCAGCCCACTCCGCGATGCCATTTGCGATAGTAGCCCTGTCCATCAATTTCAAAACGCAGGGTCTGGCGATCTTTCATTTCGCGCGCGATTTTTCCCTGCATAGATTCCATCACAGAGAAAATATCTTGTTCTTTCCATGCATCGGCCAACTCATCGCGTACAATCAGCAGTTGATCATCACGCGCCTGAATTTGGCCCCCACTTTTTGGGGATAACTTTTTACTGTTGGCAATCTTTTCCAACGCTGCAACCGCAATTACCGGACGAGAAAAAACATCGCCGGTTTGCGAAAAACTTTCACCGCGCTTATGAAACACGCCAGCATCAACTGCGAATAAATTTTTAATCTGGATGGCAATTGATAGAGGTGTTGCATTGGCATGAATCACTTCACCCATTTGCTGCTCTCTAATGTAATGCGCATAACCGCAATGGTACGTTGCCACTACCGGGCAGCCACACAGCATTGCTTCCAATATCACATTACCGGCGAGTTCTCTGCGCGCCGGATGCAGCAGGATATCCACTGCATGCAACAAATCACCTACCGGACTGCGCGGCCCAAGAAAAAACACGCACTGCTCCAAACCAGCTTGCAGCGCTTGTTGGCGATAACGGGATGGATCGTCATTGCCCACAATCACCAACACAATGTTATCAGTAGTAATTTTCTTTAATTCAGCAAACGCATTAATACTGATATCAACGCCTTTGGTTTTATAGCCGGACCCTAAACACAATATTATTTTGGTATCGAGCGAACAACCCAATTCATTGCGCAATGCAATTCGCGCTGCCTGTGGATCTTTACATGCGAGATGTACAGCTGAAATTCCTGGCGGCAAAGGATGGAAACGCGCAGCGGGAGTAGCGTAATACCGCACAAATTGTTTTTGCTCAGTAGTTACCAGCGAAAGAACCTGTGTATCACTTGTTTCTGAAAATACTGCGCGCTCATAAGCAAGATACAGACGCGAACGCGGAGCCAATCGATACAACCAGTTGCGCCCGCTGTAGGCTTTGTGCGCAAAACAGGTATCGCCGGCAAAATAGGCATCCAACCCTGGCATTTTGTTAAAGCCGACCAGTAAATCAAATTCATTTCGCCGGAACTGTTGCTGAAATGCAGCGACAAAATTTTTAACACCGGCAATATTAAAAACTCCCGAGCCTTTGATTTCAACAACATCAATGCCGGATATTTTTTCACCTTGCCAACTTTCGCAAAAAATACTGACGCTGTGACCAAGTTGCTGCGCTGCCTGCGCGATTGCCAGCATGTCGCGCTGCAATCCGCCAAAAGGGAAATAACGAAAAATAACGAAGGCTAATTTCATCCATGAGCTTCCACTGAAATTATTGCGGACTGAGGGATGAGCGTCTCGAGCGCTTGCAATACTTGCTGCGGCATTAATTCACGCAGACATTTGTGATGTACTTTTGGACATTCACGTTCAAAACAGGGGGCACATTCGATTGCTTTACTGATAATCCTGACTTGTTTGCCTAGTGGTGGTGTATGCTCGGGCGAGGTTGATCCGTAAATGACGGCAAGTGGTTTTTGCAATGCCGCAGCAATATGCATTAAACCTGAATCATTACTCAACACCACATCAGCGCAGGCCATTAATTCAATTGCCTCAGCAAGATTGGTACTACCTGCAAGGTTGTGACAATATTTGCGCTCATCATGCACCAATAAATTACAGATCGCCTCAGTCACTTGTTGATCTTTAGCAGATCCCATTAACCAGACTTGCCAACCTGCACGAATTTTTTCATCGACCACTTCTGCAAAATAATGTTCTGGCCAGCGCTTGGCCGGGCCGTATTCTGCACCGGGGCAAAGTATCAATAGTGGGCGATTCAACTGCAATGCAAACTTTGTTAATAATTGTGGACGCCGGGATTTATCGACATGTAATTGCGGATAGGGAAATTCTGTTAACGGCTCCGCGTCTTTTGGCAGCGCCAGTGCAGCGTAGCGCTGCACCATTAATGGATAGCGTTTTTTATTCAGTATGCGCACATCATTTAACAATCCGTAACGCATCTCGCCGCGCCAACCGGTGCGCAATGGAATATTGGCGAAGAATGGAATGAAAGCGGATTTAAAAGAATTGGGTAACACAATCGCTTGATCGTAACCCTGGTCGGCGAGGGATTTTCCCAGCGCGCGCCGTTCGCGCAAACCAAAAGCACCGTGACCGAGCGGCATATCGATAACGTCAGTTACTTCCGCTATGCAGGCCAATAATTGACGCGTCCAGCCAGAGGCCAGCACATCAATTTGTACGTTTGGATTGCGTAGCTTGAGTAATTTAAACAGGGTTTGCGCCATCATCATATCGCCAATCCATGCAGGGCCAATTACCAAAATTTTTTGGATTTTTTTCAGCTCGGCAGGAAAATCCTTTTGATTTACAGGCAAGAGTTCACTCATAAGCGACTATTCAATGTATAGGAGAGAGTTCTTTTATAAAAGTTGAACACTAACCGCAACCACATTCATATAAAAAACCCCAACTTCAAAACGATAACGGAGCCTGTCGGCTCCGTTATGGCGATTGTCACGCTGGTTGTTATTTCACAACCGGTGCCAACCAGTTGGTATGCCCGGGCAATTCGCCACGCACAGATTTGAAATACAAATCTTGCAAACGGGTAGTAATCGGCCCGCGACGGCCTTCGCCAATTTGGCGGCCATCCAATTCGCGGATCGGCAACACTTCTGCTGCCGTACCAGTAAAGAATGCTTCGTCGGCGATATACACCTCATCGCGGGTGATGCGTTTTTCCTTAATGGTATAACCGCAATCTGCCGCCAATTGGAAAATAGTGTTGCGGGTGATGCCGTCGAGACAAGAAGTCAGTTCCGGCGTGTAGATAATGCCATCGCGCACCAAAAAGAAATTCTCACCGCTGCCTTCTGCAACATAACCTTCTGCATCGAGCAACAACGCTTCTTCACAACCACTGTCCAATGCTTCTTGCAGTGCTAACAGCGAGTTGATGTAGTGACCGTTGGCTTTCGCTTTACACATGGAAATATTCACGTGGTGGCGGGTGTAGCTTGAGGTGCGGATGCGGATACCTTGATCGCGCGCTTCCGGTGACATATACGATGGCCAGTGCCAGGCAGCAACCATCACATGCACTTTGAGATTGTCAGCACGCAGCCCCATGCCTTCAGAACCGTAAAACGCCATCGGGCGCAGGTAGGCTTCTGCCAACCCATTTTCACGCACCACCATTTTGTGCGCTTCATTCACCACCTCTTTGGTGAAAGGCATTTTCATACGCATGATGTGCGCAGAGCGGAACAGGCGATCAGTGTGTTCTTGCAGACGGAAAATGCTGGTACCCATACTTGCGCTGTTGTAAGCGCGCACGCCTTCAAACACGCCCATGCCGTAATGCAAAGTGTGGGTTAATACGTGAACCTTGGCATCGCGCCAGGGAATGAGTTCACCATCGAGCCATATAACGCCGTCGCGATCGGCAAAAGACATAGCAACTCCAAAATTCTGTATGTTAGAAAAAATTCTGTGTGTTCGGGGGATTGTCAGGCGCGGCCACAGCCGCGCAACACTCAGTATTCGGGGCGATAGAATCAGTCGTGATCGATTAGCTGCCGCCACAGGGCTGTGACTTGCGCGCGTTCGGTCAGGAAGTGATTGTCGCCTTCTAGTACCGCCTCCTGACGCTGTAGCGCGAGGCGGTGCCCGGTGGATCGGTATGCTTTGTAAGCCGCGATCAGGTGGGCCACGGACTGGGCATCGAGTAAGCCTGCCTCTTCCAGTGATCCGAGTATGCGAATGTTGTCCGTGTACCGGATGATCCCGGGCGCTTTTGCAGCCCAAGCCAAAGCCGCGTATTGAACCATAAATTCAATATCCACGATACCACCGGAATCCTGTTTCAAATTAAATAACACCGGTGTTTTCGGGCTGTTTAGATGGTTTGGTTTGGATTTCCCCTCGCTTCCTAACTGCTCGCGCATTTTGCGGCGCATTTCGCTCACATCCGCACGTAACTTATCAGGATCCCGCTCCCGCGTGAGGATGCGCTGGCGTACCTGTTCAAACAGTTCGCCGAGCGCCGCGTCACCCGCAACCACCCGTGCGCGCACCAGCGCCTGATGCTCCCAGGTCCAGGCTTCATTGGCCTGGTATTTCTCAAACGCCGTGAGTGATGACACCAACAACCCCGAGTTGCCGGACGGACGCAGGCGCATATCTACTTCGTAAAGTTTGCCGGAGGGGGTATAAGTATTGAGTACATGGATAATGCGCTGGCCGAGGCGAGTGTAAAACGTAGTGTTGTCGATGGAGCGCTCACCGTCGGTCTGCAGATTGGAATCGGTATTGTGGATGAACACCAGATCCAGATCCGAGCCGTGGCCCAATTCAATCCCGCCCAACTTGCCGTAGCCGACAATCACAAAATCCGGCGCAGTATCGACCGACCCATCGCTGCGACGCGGACGGCCATGGCGTTCGACCATATGTTCCCAGCCCAAATTCAGCACATGTTCCAGCACCACCTCAGCAATGTAAGTCAGGTAGTCGCTCACCTTCATCAGCGGCAATGCACCGGTCACTTCACTCGCCGCCACCCGCAACGCATGCGCCGAGCGGAAATAGCGCAGGGCTTCCATATGGCCTTCGAGATCATCCCAATTCAAGCGCAACACATCGCGACGCAATTCATCGCGCAACGAATCTTTATCGGGCGGAGCATAAAGACTTTCCGGCGTTAACAATTCATCCAGCAACACGGGATATTGCGCAAGCTGATCGGCGATCCAGGGGCTGGCCGCACAGAGCTTGACCAATTGTTGGACTGCCGTCGGGTTCTCCACCAGCAACACCAAATAGGCACTGCGACGTACGACAGCTTCAATCAGCGGCACGACTCTTGAAAAAGTTTCGGCGATGGTAATCGGCAATTTAGGACCGAACGCCTCGTGCACAATCACCTGCAACAAGCGCGGAATAAACGCATCGAGGCGCGTGCGGCCACTGGCTTGCATCGAGCGTACTGCACGCCCTTCGCGCAAATCGGCCAGATTTTTCAGCAGCGCTTCCGGCCCTTCAATATTGCGCGCATTCAACGCCTGGATTGCATCTTCGCCGTGAAGACTTCCCTCCCACAACCCCATCCAAAAGGCCAGGACTTTTTGGTCGACAGTGTCCTCTTCATCAGGCGCAGCGATCACCGATTTAAATTCAGTATTCACCCGTTGACGATACGCACTCAAGGTCGCAAAAAAACTGTCCCAATTTTCAAATCCCATCACCCACGCAAGGCGCAATTGGCCGATCGGATCAACCGGCAGGGATTGGGTCTGTTTATCCTGATAGCCTTGAATTGCATGCTCGGTATTGCGCAGAAAAATATAAGCTTCAAGTAATGCGGAACCCGCGCCCGGCGGTAAATAATTTTCCTGTTCCAAAAATGGCAAAAGCACCGGTACTTTGCGCTTGCGCAAACGCACGTCGCGGCCACCGCGAATCAATTGGAAAACCTGCACCACAAATTCCACTTCGCGGATACCACCCTCGCCCAATTTCACATCCAGATTCATCCCCTTGCGCTGCACCTGCCGCGCAATCAACCCTTTCATTTCGCGCAAGGATTCAATCGCGCTGAAATCGATATATTGGCGATAAGTAAACGGCTGCAACATTTGCCCGAGCAATTTGCGCGCGGCAATTTGCCCTTCTCCGCCCGCCATCGCCACCGTACGCGCCTTGATCATCGCGTAGCGCTCCCACTCGCGCCCCTGTGTTTGGTAATAATCCTCCATGCCCACAAAACTCATCGCCAACGCACCGCTTTGGCCGTGCGGGCGCAAACGCATATCCACGCGAAAAACAAAACCATCGACAGTTACACTATCCAAACTTTTAATCAGCTTTTGTCCCAGCTTGATAAAAAATTCCTGGTTACTGATCGCACGGTTCGCGTGCCTGGTTTCGCCGCCTTCCGGAAACGTAAAAATCAGGTCGATATCCGATGAGATATTCAACTCCCCCGCACCCAGTTTCCCCATCCCTAACACCATAAACGGCTGCGCCAAACCCGATTCGCGGCCGATCGGCGCACCGTACATTTTTTCCAGTGCGCGATAGTGAAACTCCGCTGCAAGGTGGATGGAGTTATCCGCAAAACGCGACAACTCTGCCGTCACCTCACGCATATCCGCCACCCGGTTCAGGTCGCGCCAGATAATACGGATCATCGCCATCTGCCGCCGACGCCGCAAACATGCATCTAACTCCGCATCGGTATTACACGCATTTACCGCCGCCGCAAACGTCTCCAAATGCGCATCCACCTGCACCTCAAATAGCGCACCGGATTGCACCAACTCAATTAAATACTGTGGCCGCTGTGCTACCGTCTTGGCAATAAACTCACTCGCCACAAACGCACGCGTCAATTGGCGGAAAAATTCATCAGCCATGACCGTTGGTGGCAACAAATCGCGCGGATGCGGAAGGTTTTGACTCTGGATGGCAACTTCAAATTGCTCCCAATAACGCTGGGCGGGGGCATGTAATTCGGCGGGGATTCCGGAAAAATTCAACATAAACGCAGGACTCACATCTCAATTATTGGGGACGCGGTTAATGGGTAGATAGGGGAATACTAGCAGTTTATAAGGGATCGCCAACCTTTACATGCGTATAGGCGATAGTAAACTTGCTTAAAAATAAGCCACTTGATTGGAACGGAAACCCGCTTATGAAAACATCAGCAAACCCTCATACCAGCAGTAACTTTGAAGATTTTCTGGCAGAGGAAAACATGCTGGATTCAACAACTGCAATTACCGTTAAACGTGTTCTTGCACGGCAAATCCAAAATGAAATGGAGTTACAACACCTCACCAAAACCAGCATGGCAAAACGAATGAACACCAGCCATTCATCGCTGGATAGGTTATTGGATGAAAATGACACCAGCCTGAGGTTAACTACATTTGCCAGCGCCGCGCAGGCGCTTGGCAAGCAGATTAAAATTGAGTTGGTTGGAGCAACCGGGTGACGGAGGTCACCATGCAATTCAATAAAAACACCAGCAATGTTGAAATATTTGTTTTTTAATTAATTCCATAGCTCAGGATTGGCTTCAATGTAATTTATTAAAATTTCAGCTGCATTTTTGTGGTCTATTTTTGAAGGGTGCCAATGGCATGCTGAAAGTTCTACAGGCTTTGTAGTGACTAAGCCGATATTGCGCACACCTTTTTGTTTCAGTTCTTTAATCACACGTGCAATTTGGCCTTCCAATTCGTCACCGACCACAGCGTATGAAAGCAATATAAAGTGCGATTTAGGATGTTTTTTTCGTAAACTCAAAACAAAGTTTTTATAATTTTCCACATAGTCATCTTGCAATGCTTCGCGTGTTTTCCACTTCTCATCAGGATTTAAAGGCGTGGCAAAATCATTCCCCCCCAAACCGATAACAATAATATTGGGCGACCAATTACTTTGGTAGAGCGCCCCCTTGTCATTAAGGCTGTAAGGGTAAAGCGAGAGGAATGTTTGCTCCGGTATTCCACCATTATAGTTACGAACCACACCAAAACCTGATAATGCATTAATTTGATAGTCAACATTAAAAGCTTTTGCAGTAAGTGCTGCATAGGTTATTTGCGTATCAGTAAAAGAAAAAACCTCTTCGTCGCTGCACTCACGTTTGGGTGATCTAATACCATAACCAATAGCGGCTGAATCACCAATGAACTCCATGCTACGCTTCGGTTTTTCCAATGTAATTGCCTGGCTATAATCTGGAATAAAAAAGCCTTCAAAAGTCCCAGTGCCATATTGTGTTTCGGTGCGCTTTTCAAGGCGAATGCGGTGTTTGCCTTCAGTCAAGTTGTTAATGGAATAAGTTTTCTTACCTGGTTTTGTAATCACGATAGGTGCCTGCCCATCAACAATAATATTTAATATGTTATTGCTGTCATTTAATTTTAAATCGACTTCTGTGCCTATAAAAGCCGCTTCAAAATAAACACCAGGCCATGAATAAGTGTATGTAGGTTTATTATCCAATTCACCAATAACTACTCTGCCACTGTAATGAATTGGCAATGGCTTTTTATCTTCAATGTTAAATGAAAATGCAGGCACTGAAAAAATAGCTAGCGCAAATACAATAATTAGGCTTTTGAAAACAGTGTTACTCATGAAACGGACCCTGATTAGTATTTGCAAATTCGAGCAGTCGTCTACTACACATCATCTTCCCCATCCGTCTTCCTCCCCGCCCTTGGATGCGCCTTATCATAAACTTTTGCAAGATGCTGGAAATCGAGGTGGGTATAAACCTGGGTGGTGGAGATATTGGCATGACCGAGGAGTTCTTGTACGAGACGTAAATCGCCGCTGGATTCGAGCATGTGGCTGGCGAAGGAGTGGCGGAGCATATGGGGATGGACGGGGTTGTCCATACCTTGTTTTATGCTGAGTTGTTGCAGGCGCATTTGCACAGCGCGATGACTGATACGTTGGCCGCGCTGGGTGGTAAACAATGCGTGTTCATCATTTTGCGTGTAGAGCTTGCGCGCCTCCAGCCAATCGGTGAGCGCTTTGATGGCGTGGGAACCGATGGGGAGTGTGCGGGTTTTTCGGCCTTTACCGGTGACGGTGAGCATGGCATCACCCCAGTCAATATCGACAAGATTTAAACTCACCGCTTCCGCCAGACGCAAACCGGATGAATATATTAATTCCACTAAGGCGCGGTCGCGCTTGTTAATAAAATCATCGCCTTCGACTTGCACAAATTGTGCAGCTTGGTCGGCATCCAATGTTTTGGGTAATGCCTTGGGCGATTTGGGCGCAGAAATACCATCGGCAATATTATTTTTAAGCCAGCCGCGCCGGATACAAAACTGGAAAAAACTGCGCAGTGATGACAACCAGCGTTGCAAACTTTTTCCACCCAAGCCCTCGCGATGTAATTGTGCAACTGCCATGCGGATATGGTTAGCGCCTAACAGATGTAATTCATTGATGGATTTAGCAGCGCAAAAAATCTGGAATTTTTCCAGGTCGCGCGCGTAATTGGTTTGCGTGTGAATCGATAGTTGCCGCTCACTGCGCATATAGGTATAGAACGCAGTGAGTTGTTCGGCGAAGGGCAAGGGAATAGCCGGTGGAGAAAGGTCGTTCATAAATCTCCGCGGGGCGGCCCCCAGAAGGTGTCAAGAGTTAGCGCGGCAAATATTTTGGCAGTAAACGGTTGAGCACTTCAGCAATATAACTTAAAAACAAGGTGCCCATACTGGAGCGATAATAGTGTGGGTCGCGGTTGCCGATGCTGAGCAAACCGAACACACTGCCGTGAATGAGCGGCACTGTGGCAACCGAGCCGATTTCACCGGCGTGCTCGCCAAAAATAAATTGCATTTCCTTGGCGCCGAGGGTACCGCACACCGCACGGCTGTTTTTTAGCAGCGGACCGACGTGCTCGCGCGCTTCGGCAATAGTCACAATACGCGCCTGGCTGCTGGGAATTTTTTCCGCATTGCCAAAGAGAATGACGCTGGTGAAATGGATATTAAAATCTTTATCAAAACTGTAATGCAGGGCATCGATAATATCGCCCATGTCTTGTCCCTCAATCAGGCTTAACACCAGACGTTTACTTTTATCGAATAACTTATCATTATCGCGCGCGTTATCGAGCAACTTGCTTAAACGATGGCGCATATCCATATTGCGCTCGCGCAAAATGGCGACTTGTCGCTCTACTAGCGATACCGCAGAACCCGACTCATGCGGCAGGGTTATTTCTGCTAACAAGTCCTGGTGCTGTTCAAAAAAATCCGGGTGCTCGCGCAACCAGGCTTCGATTTGTTCCGGTTCCAGTGGATCTGCAAGAGTCGCGACTTTTTCGTTCATAACGTTATATTTTTATTTGCCCATGGAAGACGGTAACTGCTGGCCCCGTCATGATCACTGCCTGACCTTCGCCCGGCCACTCGATGTGCAAACTGCCACCGGGTAAATTTACTTTTACTTTTTCATCGAGCAGACCGCGCAAGCGGCCAGCAACGACTGCACCGCAGGCACCGGTACCGCAGGCGAGTGTTTCACCAACACCGCGCTCGAATACACGCAAATTAATTTCATTGCGCGATACGATTTGCATAAACCCGGCATTCACTCGCGCCGGAAAACGCACATGACGTTCAATCAACGGACCCAGCTCTGCAACCGGCGCCGTTTTGACATCATCGACCACCAGCACACCATGGGGGTTGCCCATGGACACTGCCGAAATATCGTAAGCAGTACCTGCAACTTCAAATGGATAGGTCACCGCTTGCGCATCGGCAACAAACGGAACCTGTGCAGGTTGCAAACGCGGCGCGCCCATATCGACACTCACTTGTTCGTCTTGCTGCACCCGCAATTCAATCAGGCCGCCAGCAGTTTGCACTTTGATAATGCTTTTGCCGGTGAGTTTGCGTTCGCGCACAAATACCGCAAAACAGCGCGCACCGTTGCCGCAATTTTCCACTTCGCTGCCATCGCAATTAAAAATGCGGTAGCGGAAATCCACGTCGGGTGCATCCGGGGTTTCTACCAATAAAATCTGGTCGCAACCCACACCAAAATTACGGTCAGCGATATAGCGGATTTTTTCCGGAGTTAAACGCACGCTTTGGCTGACCCCATCGATCACGACGAAGTCATTGCCCAAACCATGCATTTTGCTAAAACGTAAGCGCATCTTTTCTTCCAATTATTCCGGTGATCTATTCCGGCAACATTTTTCTGGCCACCCTTTACTCTGGTAAAAGGGCCTCGCCGCGGATCATATCTTCAAAAGTTTCGCGCGCGCGCGCCAAATGCATTTGATCGCCATCCACTACCACCTCGGCGGCACGGCCGCGGGTGTTGTAGTTGGAACTCATACTGAAACCATAGGCGCCCGCGGACATTACTGCCAGTAAATCACCCGGTTCAATTGCCAAGGCGCGATCTTTGCCGAGGAAATCGCCGGTCTCGCAAATCGGGCCGACCAAATCCCACTGACGAGTTTCCGCTACGCGCGGTTTTACCGGGCGAATGTCTTGCCACGCCTGATACAGCGATGGACGGATGTTATCGTTCATCGCCGCATCGATCACCGCAAAGTTTTTGTGCCCGGTCGGTTTCAAAAACATGACTTTGGTGAGCAGCACACCGGAGTTTGCCGAAATTGAACGGCCGGGTTCAAACATCAACGCTAATTTGCGAGCGCCTAATTTGGCTTTGATTGCGGCCATGTAGTCGGCCACTGGCGGCGGCGTTTCGTTGCGATAGGTAACACCCAAACCGCCCCCCAAATCCAGGTGCGAAATATGAATGCCATTGCTCGCCAATTCATCGACCAGAATTAACAAGCGGTCGAGCGCATCCAAAAACGGTGTGAGCTGGGTGAGCTGCGAACCGATATGGCAATCGAGGCCTTTAATCGCGAGGCTCGGCAATTGCGCAGCGCGCGCATATACCGCCGGAGCGCGTTCAATCGCGATACCGAATTTATTTTCTTTCAACCCGGTAGAAATGTAGGGATGGGTATTCGCATCCACATCGGGATTTACCCGTAGCGACACGCTGGCTACTTTGCCTTTTTCTGCCGCGATTTGCGCCAGCAGTTCCAGTTCCGCTTCTGACTCTACGTTAAAGCAGAAAATACCGACATCCAATGCGCGCGCGATTTCTTCCGCACTTTTACCGACACCGGAGAAAACAATACGCGATGGCTGTCCGCCGGCGAACAACACCCGTTCCAACTCACCACCGGAAACGATATCGAAACCGGCTCCCAGTTTGGCGAGCATATTTAAAATCGCCAGATTAGAATTGGCTTTGATCGCATAGCAAATCATGCCCGGATGTGAACCCAGCGCCTGCGCGTAGGATAAATACTGCTGCGTAAAAGCCGCGCGGCTGTAGACATAACAGGGGGTGCCAAAGCGTCCGGCAACGGCGCTCAGCGGGGTATCTTCAACGTAGAGTTCACCATTGCGTTCAATGAAATGCTGCATAAAAAATCTCGATCAAAAAGCGGTAGGACGGATTGTTTTGGATTACTCGGCCGGATTAGCAGGCGTAGTTTCCCGGGCTTGCTCAGGCTGCCGGGGTTGTGGAGCTTCTGTTTTCTCCGGCTGGGGTTTTGCAGGCTGGGGCAGATAAAGCGGACCCTTCTGGCCGCAGGCACCAAGACCAAGACAGAGCAATATCAATACAACTGCAGTTTTCATAACCAGATATCCGATAACACCCCCGCAATTTCAGCCGGGGTCGGGATTAAAGACGGGGCAGTATAACCCTGCACCCGCATGCGCGAAAGGGATGCAGGTTACCAGAAAAACCAGGGAATTTAGCGGACGATAAGAGGGCGTTACAGCGGAGAAGGCCTGCGCGTGCCGAATTACTGCAACACTGCCTGCAGTTCATCAGCAGAAACCAAAGCATCATTGGCAATTAATGCGAGCTTTTGGATCACTGTTTTTAATTGCTCGACATTGCCCGGCCAGTCGGCAGATTCCAGCAACCGCCAGGCCTCTTCGGTTAAATCGAATCCAGCACCGAGGGCAAATTCGCGGATATAAAACTGCGCGAGATCGCGGATGTCATCGCGGCGGCCAGCGAGATCAGGTAAACATAATTCGCGCGCACATTGCGCCAGCCACTGCGCCTGGGGCGCGGGAATTTCGTAGTGGTACTCGCTCACACTCAGGATCAAACGCACGCTCTCGCTGCCATCGAAACGCGCAGAAGCGACCTGCAACCAGAAATTGCGCAGGCACTGGAAACTTTCGGGCGAGAGCGAATCGATATTGCGGACAAATAATGTCCCGCCATTGGTGTAGGTGCGCAGCGATTGCAAAATAGTCGCTGCACTTCCCTCTTCCCATTCATTACAATCCGACTCGATAAACGGTGCGGTATCCGCGCGTGACAAACAGTGCAGGCTGCGCGCGGCAATCACTTTACCCGCGCCTTTGTCCGCGCGAATTAACACCGGATTGTTCCCTTTGGCCAACTGATCAATCCGTTGATCCAATTGGCGCAATGCTTTGCTATTGCCGATCCAATAACTTTGGTCGCCATAAATATGAATTGCGCGATAGCGGGTTTGATAACGGCCAATTGTGCGTACAATTTCATCGGCAACCAGCGCCAGATCTTTCGTCAACTGCTCGCGTTTAATTGCCGCTCCGGGCGTCGCTACGTCAGGAGTCGCTACTCCAGGACCTACCTGCACCACAAGATAACCCAAACGCTGCACTTGTCCCTGCGGCTGTTTAAAATTCAGCGGCAAGCTAAATGCAGTTTCAGCAACAAAATCTTCAAACGGAGTGGTGTTCGCCTCTTGTGTGGAAATAATAAACTCTTCCACCTGACCGGTTGCAGCCATGTGCAAATCCTGCGCGTCACTCACCAATATCAAATGGCGATAACCTTGATGCGTCACACAGCGCAACGTGATCGCCGCGTGTGCAAGATTGAGCCGCTCAACGGCAGAGCGCAGAATAATTTTGGTGAGCGTAATAAAACTTTTATTGACCGGCACCCACTTGGCGGTCGCCGACTGACTAAACTTGTGAATAGCGCGGGCAAGCGGTTTAGGGGTGATAGCGGCCTGAAACAAGGCAATCATAGCGATATTCTCGTCATTCATGCGGACAATAGGTGGGAAAACCGGTGCATCTTGTGGCAATCTATAGGCCTTATAAGATATTGCCTATTACACTCAATTACAGAAAACATCGGTAACGGATAGCATTCATACAAAGGAGCTAAAGAATCAGCGCCGCTACCACTTGAGCTACTTACTTTTTACGCGGAAACCTTATGGCTTATTTGCTGGATGTCGCTGCAGAGAACTATTTTCCTCTCGCCCCTCATCACACCTTTGGCAGACTCGCTGCGAGTGTGGACACCCACATCGATAAACCCTACGTCTCCAAATTGCACGCCGCCATCGAATGGAATGGCAGCCACTGGCGGATTAAAAATCTCGGCCTAAACGGCACCTGGGTCAATGGCATTGCGCTTGGGCAGGGCGATGTGCGCGACCTCAGCCTGAATGATGACATCCGCTTAGCTGAACAAGCTGATCCCGGCTTCAAGGTGATCGACCTGACACCACCGGCCGACATGCTCTGGCCACTGGAGAAGAATCTCGCCAACTTCGAGCCGATTTACCTCTCGCGCTATCACCTCTTACCCGATGCAAATACCCCCGAACTCGCGCTCTTTTACAACGAACAGACCCAGCAATGGCATCAAGAGGCATTACATCAAGGCGATCACGAACAGCCTGAGTTGAACGACGGCGACCTGGTGCAATTCAATAATACCCATTGGCAATTTGTACGCGCGCAGGTTTACGGCCCGACCGAAGCAAAATCCTCTCGCCATATTAATGATTACGAATTTATTTTTAATATGAGCCTGGATGAAGAGACCACCCAGCTTGAACTGCATCATCAACAGACGCTCGATCTCGCTGTGCGCAGCCATCACTATCTGCTGCTACAGCTCGCGCGCCACCGCGCCGAAGACGCAGACCGTGGACTCGATAATAAAAGCCAGGGCTGGGTTTACGCCGATCAACTCGCAGCAGAGTTGGGACTGGACAACACCCACATGAACATCCAGATTTTCCGCGCGCGTAAACAATTGGTCGATGCCCTGCCCGACGCCCTTGGCCAGCAATGCCTGCTGGAAAGACGCGGCGGAAAAATCCGTTTTGGCTGCGAGAAATTTAAAATATTCAAAGGCGAAAAACTCACCATCGCCTCGCCGCTCAAACCCTGCTGAGCGTTGAATGAATAATTCCACTACCCCAACCACCGACGCAGTGCCCGCGGAGCCAATCCGTATCGGGCACTACGAGCTGCTCGACTGTATCGGGCGCGGCGGGATGGGATTGGTGCATCGTGCCCTCGATACCAAGCTGGATCGTCAAGTCGCCATAAAATGTTTACGCACCGAATTATTTGAAGCGCATTACGTGGAACGCTTTAAACGCGAAGCGCTGCTGCTGGCGAAATTGAATCACCCGAATATTGTGCAGATCTACGATTTTATCGAAGCACCCGAACAGGTCGCGCTGGTGATGGAATTGGTGGATGGGCAAAACCTGCAATTGCATCTGCGCGAACACATAGTCACATTTGCCCAGCGCATGCGCTGGTTAACAGAAATTGCGCAGGGCCTCGCCGTTGCGCACGATGCAGGAATTATTCACCGCGATTTAAAAGCCGAGAATATCCTGATCAACCGGCGCAAAGTCGCCAAAATTACTGATTTGGGCATCGCTAAATCGCAAGACTTTAATGCAACCCTGACCGATCACGTTGCCGGCAGCTATTGCTCCATGTCGCCCGAACAGGCGATGGGCGAGCCGCTTGATTTTAAAAGCGATTTATTTTCCTTCGGCATACTCGCCTATCAATTATTGTGCGGCGCCCATCCGTTTGGCGACACCAACAATAAACTGCAATTAATGCAGCGGATTATTTCCCATCCGCCGATTGCCCCTAGTAAACACAATCCCAATTTGCCGCCTGAGATTAACGACCTGCTCGGCCAGCTGCTCAGCAAAGATCCGGACAAACGCCCGGATAATACTCACTGGGTTGCCGCGCAACTGGAAAAACTCAGCCACCTGCAACTGGCTAATGATTTTGTCAGCGATGATACCCAAGCGCTTATCCCGAATGGCAGCGCGGCAAACCAGGCGAACGCAAAAAACACTGGCATCTACAGCGCAAGCAGAACGCAAGACCATCTCACATTCGAAACACGCTTCGCTCCTGTAAATACAGCACCGAAAAAATCGCGCTGGTTGCCGATCAAAAATTATCTGGCTGACAATAAAATCAGTGTGAGTATTGGTTTATTCAGCGCGCTGATCCTCGCCGCTGTTGCGGTTTGGCAATTACAGCCAAAACCACCGAAGTATGTTGCGGTGATTCCACCGAAGTTGACGGCGGAGGGTATGCAGGAGTCGCAGCAGGAATTGGTAAAGGGAGCGGTGTATGACGCAATTCAGCAAAGTGTGATTCAGCTGGATGGATATTATCTGATTCCGCGTGAGGAAATTGCAGATGTAAATGGGAACAATGAAACGGTGCGCAAGGCTACAGCTGCAGACGAATTAATCACAACTAAGATCCAGTGCAAAATTGAAACTTGCACAATTGCTATAACACGGCTAGTGCCAGAAGATGGAAAATCAGAAAATAGGCTAAGAGTAGAGGGGACAAAGACTGTTGATATTTTGACAGACAGCTATCTATCCACTGCTCAAATAGTCGCATCTCATTTAGGTCAGCTTTATAATCAAAAAAGTATTTCGAAACTAGACAACATAAGTCCCTCTGACTATCAGTTACTAATAGAAGTAGCTCATCAGCTAAGGAATCAGGGGGCATCAGAAAAACTGCTTATAGATATTGATAATTTAGATCAATCTACAAAAGGACTGTCACTTGCACAATCAATTTATAGAGAAATTGCACTAGATCTTTTTCATGAATCAAAGCAAAAAAAATATCTAGATAAACTCGAAAAAAACATAAATAACTCATTGCAGCCCACCAAAACTGTGGAGCAACTATACAATCTATATAGTTTACAGTTAGCGCAAAACAGAACTACTGAGGCAGAGATCACAGCAGAAAAAATTAGAGCATTAAATGCCAGTGACTCAACAGTAAATGAACTATACGCTCACATAATGATGTATAAAAATGACTACAAATCTGCTACAAAACTATATAAAAAGGCTGTTATATCAAAGACAACGGCCAACAATCTTATTAATCTTGCCAATGCTTATTGGTATTCCGGGAACACAACCTCTGCCAAGAAATACGTGGAGGAGGCACTCAAACTATCTCCAATCCAACATAAGGGCAACGGATTGTATGGGTTAATTCTACTTTTTGCAGGAAAAATAGAAGATGCCAGCAAAGCATTTGAAATTGCCTTAGCGACAAATCAAAATGATATAACAAACCTGACCAATCTAGGTCTTTGTTATCTTCTTCTTGAAAAATACAATCGGGCAGATGAGTTATTTACCCGTGCATCAGAAATAGCACCAAAAGTTAACACAATATTACTGAACAAAGCTGATGCCAAAAATCTAGCAAATAATAAACAAGAGTCACATAAAGTTTACGAAGAAACGATCTTCCAAACAGTAAAAGAAGAAAGAACTGATAGCAATTTACGCACTTTATCTCAAGCTTATGCGCACATCGACAAATTCCCAGAAGCATTGAAAGCACTTGAAGAGCTGCAAGCAAGCGACCCTCAAAATATTGAAACAATGTATACCGCAGCACTTGTTCATACACTTGCCAAAAACAAGACATCTGCCATTTTTAATGTTGAAAAGACATTATCAAATGGCATGCATCCAATGTGGTTTAAATTTGCGTGGTTTGATGAATTATGTAAAGAACAAGCTTTTGATGAGCTAATGAGGCAACACGGGGAGACCAATAGATGCTCCCCCCACTAAATTCCAATCAAGGACCAATTGGTCTGATAGGAATAACCCCCGGATCTTGCGACTCATAAATAGAAACAACACCAGTATCATTTTCAGTAAATGAAGCAACAAACCCGAATGGAATATATTCGGCAGAGTTTTCCAATACTTGCACGTAGGCAATCAAAGTAAAACCATTGTCGATAATATCCACTACTACATCGTTGTTTGGATCTTCATCACCATGGTCTGTTGCCACGCCACCTAGTGCAAAACGCCAAGTGCCATGTGCTGACTCGTTTTGAACGATGGTTACAACAAGAATTGCGCGTTCAAGCTCACGCTCTAATGGTGATGGATTTAACTGGAAACCAACAGTTAAATTAGAGATATCCTGAGTAGAACCCGGCTCAGTGAACAACCAATCACCACGACCGGAATCGGTTGGCAATGCAGGAGTCAAATTAAAATATTTAATAACCTGGCCACCTCTGGGCACAGATACTGTTAGATCTGTTGCTGCCAGTTTTTTCTTGCCCTTTTTCACTGGTTCTTTTGCAGCAACTACCTTTTTCGTAGTTTTTTTCTCTGCTGTTTTCTTTTCCACTTTTTTCTTGTCTGCTGCCATCTTTAGTATTTCCTGTATATAAAGTGTGTGAAATCCCTAGATGATCGACACATCAAAAATAACGGCTTTTGATTGTGTGCCGCCCGCTTCCTAGCGGGCGGCTGAAAAATAACGCCAAACAAGCATAGTCCAGAAAATAAAATACTGCCCATAAAGATATGACAATTAGTTTGTTTTCATACCATCACTAATATTGGTATGTCACCGACATCCCGATGGTGCGTGGACGAGTAATGTATTCAAACTGTCCCTGCTCACCATGCATTTCATCGCTGCGCTTTCCAGTGATGCCGCGGGTGTTTTCAATATTAGCGATGAAGACACCCAAGCGCCAATTACTGAGTGTTACACCAATTCGCGCGTTGGCAGTAGTAAAACTATCCAGCTTTTGATAGTTGTAAAAATCAGGATTGAGCGCTGTGTAGATTTCACCAAAGCGATTAACACCTATGCTTGCATCCACATCTGCTGACGCAAAGGATTCGGCGTAATCCAATGAGAGGCTCCAGTGTGTACGCGGTGCACCAGGCAATTGGTCGCCATCATAGGCATTTGTTCCGCTTATTTCGCTGAAAGTGACCGCTTCGGTAATTTCTGCATCGGAATATGAATAAGCGGTGCGCAATGTGATTGCACTACTGAGCTGGGCAGACAAGTCCAGCTCAACACCTCGAGAACGCGCTTCTCCTGCATTTACATAAATTGGAAAACCGCTATCGGAGGTTGCCTGTATTTGCAACTTATCCCAATCGACATTAAACAGTGCGGCATTCAGCTGGAACTTATCGGCAAACCAATTGCTGCGCAAACCAAGCTCGGCATTGACGGCTGAGTCCGGTTGGTAAAACCGGCCGTCCACGGTTTGCAATGGTGCCAGGTTGGCACCTCCACGGCGATAACCTTCGGACAGAACGAAATACAGCGTGTGCTGTTCGGAAAATTTATAGCGTGTATTAAATGTACCTAGCGTGTCGCTACTGACATCGTCACCCAACTCACAGTAATCGTATCGAGCATCACCATAAAGAGTGAGGCACACATCCAGATCATCGTCATAACGGAAATAGCGTGCACCTAAACTGGCTTCCCATTTTTCAGTTATATCGTATTCGATCTCAGCGTACACAGCATATTCGTCAAGTATTTCAGTTTGCGTAGATGAATAGTCCAAATCATTGGGGCGATCCGACTCACCCGAGAATGCTGCAAAACCCGGGACATAATCCGCATTGGACAAATCAAGATCGTCGCGACTGTAGAAGCCGCCAACCAACCAGCGCAACCGCTGCTCTTCCGATGAAACCAGTCGCACTTCAAGACTGTCTTTAACAACGGAAAAATCTGTTGTTGTATACGCCGAAAAATCTTCGTAGTCGGTGTAATAAGGACCATATAACGTTGCTAGAAAATCCGTTTGGTCAGCGCGTTCTCCATGTTGGTAGTCGTAGCGATTCAAACTTGTTGTAAGCGTTGCCCATTCCATTTCATAAGTTGCATCGATGCTCGCTAATTGTAACTCGCCATTCATCGGCTGCAGATAGCGGCTTGATGCAGCATATTTATCTTCGGTAAAACTTTCGTTTGTCGCTTGGCGATCACTTACATTAATTTTTTGGTAGTGATACATGGTATTCAGCGAGAAATTATCTGCGGGTTGCCAAAGTAAACTTACGCGGGCTTGTTTGGTTTGATCATCGTTGATGTCCTTTGCAGGGCCCGTAAGCAAATAATTATTGTCGATAAAACCGGCGTTTTCGGTTTTGCCGAGCATCAAGCGCAGACCGAGGGTGTTATCAATCAACGGTGTGTTCACGACCAAATCGGTATCGTAATTCAAATCATCGCTGTGATCGGTTTGCGCAATTTCTGCACCAACGCGAACTGAGGTTTTTGTTAAATCCGGCTTAGCGGTGACGTAGCGAATTAATCCACCAATGGATGAATTACCATAAAGCGTGCCTTGAGGCCCGCGCACAACTTCTGCTTGTTGCAAATCTTTCAGACTAAAACCGGGTGGGGCGAAATAACCTTGCAGCGGAATGTTATCGACATAACTGGATACCATCGAACCGTCGCCACCCAAATCATTCGCGCCCACTTCATCCATACGCAAACCGCGGATTACCAAACCGGTGGGATTGCGCGGGCCTGCATCGACAATCGAGAAACCCGGAACCTGGGTAGCGATATCACCGATATTTTTAATACCGGCAAAATGGGTGATCACACTCGCCGCACCAGCAAAATCCTGCAGGCTTTGATTGCGCTTGGAGGCGGTGATTATTACTTCTTCTACTGCGGGAGTATCGGCAGCCACCACCGGCAAACTTACCAGTGGTGCGCTCATTAATGCGCAGGCCACTGAGAATGGTTTTAATTGTCGCGTTCGAGTGTATTGTTTGTGCATGGTCATGGGTGTGCGCTTCTCTTGTAATGATCAATAGGGAAATTAATAGCAACATTAAATCAGGTTGACGGTGCAACATCCGCAGGTTGTTGGCGATATTCCGATGGTGTTTTCCCTACCAGTTTTTTGAAAAATGTATTGAAGACCGATTTACTGTTGAAGCCGACTTCCAGATAAATATCGGTGATGGTTTTGTCTTTGTTTGCAGGCTCAAGCAGACGTTTTTTCGCCTCTTCAATGCGATAGCCATTAATGAATTCATAAAAATTGAGGTTGAAATGACGGTTGATAATCATCGATAAATCTTTCGCTGGGATTGACAGTGTTTCAGCAAGCATATCGAGTGTCAGTTCCGGATTGAGATAGGTTTTTTGCGTGCGCATAATGCCGTCGATTTTTTCGGCGTATTCAGGGTTGAGCAGTTTTTCCTGGGTTGATTTTTTAGATGGCTCTTTACTTTCCTTTTGCCTCACCGCTTCAAAATTACTGAAGTAGCGCATGCTGGTAAAGACCAAAATACATACCAGGAAAAACAGCGCGTAGTTGCCGCTCAGGCCGATGTATTCAATGACATTGCCTTTTGGATCGGGATGTTGGAAATCGTAACCGGTGATGTAACCAATCACTTTGGCCAAGGCAAGCATTTCATGCATCAGGGTGATCACCATAAAGCCGACTACCAGGATTTTCAGCCAGAGAATATCCACCTTTTCGATATTGGAGTGGGTAGTTTTAAGGATGTCTTTGTACTTGAAGATCAACATCAGCGCGGCAGCGCAATAAGCCACGCGCAGGGTTTTGCACAGGAATTCCGCGGTGATGTAGCCACTGCTATAGACAAAGTATTCGGTGTTGATCCAATCCAGACGGATCGGTAACGGGTAGCGGTAGAAACCCAACATCATGAACAGCGCAAACAGGCCCAACGGTATCAGATGCAGGTAATCTTTGGAGCGGAAATGGAAGTCGCGGAACACCAGTGACTTCACATAGAAGTAGAGCAACACAGCGTCCAGGTAATAGGCAAAGCCGCCGATAAAATAAATACCTGGCACATTTTCACGCACATGCAATTTGAATTCAGCGCCCCAAAGAATCAACTCATGGAGGGGAATAAAAGCATGGGCGATCAAAAAGGCGGCAAGAATATAGTTGCTGGTGTTTTTAGGTGGATTAGTGGCGATCAGTAATAGTGCAAATAAACAGCAGAGTATGGCCGTCATCAGCAGTATTACGTCATGGAAGTTGAATGTGACAAAGTTCATAGAGGTTTCCCGATGTTTTCTTATTGTGCGCAACTGTTGTGGTGGTTGATCGCGCCCTGATTTTGTCACCGGATACTATAGAAGATAAATCTCCCGAGCCAGAAAAAATCGCGTACGAGCATTTTTCCCGTTCTCGAACCCGTTCGCCTCGTGATTTTTTCACGTACCACTTTTGCTCTCGAACGACAGTGTTTGCATCACCCGCCTAATCTCCCCTTCACGAAACCCAGCGCACATACCTAACCCGCGTATAACAACAAGGAATGCAGTAACCCGGAACCAGGTTTTCGTACTCTGTGAGAAATAACAATAACGTTTACAGGTACTCAACTATGAATATGCCCTCCCTTTCTATTAATACCTATCTTAAGGCCCATTTGCCCGGCAAATGGTCAGCACTTGCGTTTTGCCTCGGCGGCGCACTATTAAGTCAACCCGGTTTTAGCCAGGCCAGCTTGCCGGCCACCATACAAGCCGAAGCCTACAGTCATATGAACGGTGTGCAGGTAGAAGCCACCAGCGATGTCGGCGGTGGCCAGAATGTCGGTTGGATCGATGCCAATGACTGGATGGCCTACAGCAATAATACCGTCAGCATCCCAACCACTGGCGCCTATGATGTGGAATATCGTGTCGCCAGCCAAAGCGGCGGCGGCACTATTCGCCTGGAAGAAGCCGGTGGTGCGACGGTGTACGGCACCATTGCAGTGCCCGGTACCGGTGGCTGGCAAACCTGGACCACCATCAAACATCGGGTGAACCTGAGTGCGGGCACCCGCAGTTTTGGTATTGCCGTTCCAGCCGGTGGTTTTAACCTCAACTGGTTCCGTATCACTGCTGTGTCATCTTCCAGTTCAAGTTCATCCAGTTCAGTTAGCTGGGCGCGCTTACCCGCGATCAAGCAGAGCGGCCACCTATGGGTGAATGCAACCAACAACCAGCGCGTGGATCTGCGCGGCACCAACCTCGGCAACTGGTTGATCCAGGAATTCTGGATGATGGGCGGGATTATGTCCCACAGCGGCGGCACGATTAACGATCAGTGCACCCTCGAATCCGTCCTGTCACAACGCTTCGGCAATGCGGAAAAAGAGCGCTTGATGAAAGTATTCCGCAGCAACTACATCACCACCCGCGACTTTGACATGATGAAGGCGATGGGCATGAATGTGGTGCGCATACCCTTCCTCTATAGCCTGATCGAAGACGAGTATAACCCCTACAACCTGCGCGCCGATGCCTGGCAGTACCTGGATTGGGCAATTGATGAGGCGGAAAAACGCGGTATGTACACTATCCTCGATCTGCATGGCGCAGTTGGCGGACAAGCGGCGGCGTCGGAGCAACACGATGGCTGTATCGGCGCAGCCCAGCTTTGGACTAACGCCAACTATTGGGATCGCACCAAGTGGCTGTGGGACATGATCGCCCAACGCTACAACGGTCGCTCGGCCATCGCCGCTTATGACCTGCTGAACGAGCCCTGGGGCACCAATGCGACCACCCTCGCCAGCCGCTCTTACGAGCTGTTTAACGTAGTGCGCGCGAAAGATGCCAATCACATTATCCTGTTGCCCGGCCACAATTCCGGTATCGATGCGTACGGCAATCCGAACAGCCGTGGCCTGACCAATGTCTCCACCTGGATGCACTTCTACCCAGGTCTTTGGGGCTGGAATGACACCGCCGCCTACGGCGCCGGTCAAGCCAACATGCATGCAAACTGGCTGCACTGTAACAGTACTGCCACCAACCCTGCAGGCACCGGCGAAAGCTGCGACTGGCGCAACAAGATTACCGGCCTGCAACTGCCGTTCCTCGTCGGCGAATTCCAACCCTGGACCTTGCTCGGCAGCTACGGCGGCCAGATGACCCGCAAAACCTACGACATCTACAACAGTTATGGCTGGGCAGCGACCAACTGGGCGTGGAAAACCACTTCATCCGGCGGCTCCAATGGCGACACTAACAGCTGGAACTGGGGCATGGTCACCAACTCCAGCAATGGCGGCGGCATGAGCGGCATCAACGTGAGCAACGCCAGCACGGCGCAAATCGAAACCTGGTTCCGCCAATTCTCCACCCAACCGCTGGTGCGCAATGAAAGCATCGCCTACTGGATGAACTGGAAAGCACAAGTCGGTCAACGCATCGAAGCAGAGATGTTTAAAGATCACAGCGGCATCCGTATGGAAACCACCACCGATACCGGCGGCGGCTTTAACGCGGGCAGCACCGATGACAACGATTGGATGAGCTATCCAATCAACATCCCGACCGCTGGCAATTACACTTTACAAGTGCGCGTGGCCTCACCTTACACCGGCGGCATTTTGGTGCTTAGCCGCAGCGGCAACGACTTGGGCGTAGTGACTGTGCCCAACACCGGCGGCTGGCAAAACTGGCAGACAGTGAGCATCACCGTTAACTTGCAAGCAGGTCAGCAAGACCTGGCGATCTTCGTAAGAAAAGGTGGCTGGAATATCAACTGGTGGCAACTCACCAAGCAATAGACCGGTGCGGGCGGCTGGCTCCCTGTTAGCTTGCGCGGCCCGGTGCCTATAAAGCTTTGGCCGATACAGTAATGCTGCCGGCCCTTTTAAAATTTTATCCAAGTGTTCTCCAGCCTTCGTGGTTAACCCTCGTGTAACCATGAAACCTTTTGCCGATACAGCGATGTATCGGCTTTTTTGTTTTTGTTACATTTATTCATCACTACCTAGCAACATATTGCACTCCCAGTGATAGGACGTAATATTGCCTGAGGCTTTATACAAGCCCAAACATTGACAAGCACACTATTTGGCTACTTGCCGGAACTGGTGCGACAGTATCATTGGTCGTTTCAAATATTGATTGTTCTGGCCGCAGTCAGCGTAAATTAAAATTTAACAATCGCGCCAGGTTCGCACACTTCGTGTTTTGGACAGTTTGTAAGTCGCGCCTTTGTGGTTTTGCTGCACAAAAGTAATCCACAAAGTTACGATTTACAAACTGCACCTGTGCTCAGCATTAAATAGTGAGTAATGAATGAAAGTAACATTCACTGCAAGAGATGACTGGTTTTTTTATGCAGGGATTATTGCATTTTTGACGAAAGCAGCAGATTCCTATTTGAAGAATGAAAGCCCCATCATATATTTAATTGCGAGCGCCATCTTTCTCGTATTTCTGGTTCCTCTCTGGAGGGCTAGATGGTGCGCAAAATGCAATGTCAAATGTCAAAGAGGGCCTCAAGAAACTACTTTTATTAGCTATGAATGCCCAAAATGCAAAACTATTTATACAACCAAAATATCTGGTGGTTAATAAAGTAAAACTTTAACAAACGACTGAGGCGAACGATAAGACTGAACGTCGGCTCGACCGAAGCCGAGCTCTCTGTTACATTGAGTATGGATTTGTTGAGTAACAATACCCAACGGAAATCACGCGATAAAGCGCCCCTCAAAATACAAAGGTATTTTTTTAATCAGCTGTTTCCAGAATTCGGTTTTTTGCAGCATGGTTTGTTCTGCTTTAGCGAGGGATTCAAAAGTCTCCACCGGACGGTGACCACCTTCAAAGAGTTCGTAATACGATGTTACTGTTTGATGTTCGGGATCGTATTTTTCTACGAGGAAGATTTTGAAGAGTTCATTGCTTGAGATTATTTTTTTCATAATTTTTTCTCCTGTTCTTATATCTTTTATTCTAAATGAAAAATCAGAAATGCAAAGATATTCACAAATATTTAATTAAATTTGTGTCAAATCGTCACATTTATCAAGAGTTTGGAGTGTGAGATGGTTACAACTATCTGAAGTGCACCATGCAAGGGCATGGTTTTCGCATTTGAGTAGAAATTAAGTTTGATTTGTACCACTTAATCGTCAGAAAGCTATCGAGCGGTAGACATCGACCCGAATCAGATGGAAGTAAAAAGGGTACGTAGATTATTCAGTGCGGTTTTGCCAGTATCCCGGTTCGCGATGGAGGTTCATCACGGCAACCACTAACAACCTGTCTTTATCAACCATGTAGATAATTCCAAAGGGGAAGCGGCGCAGTAAGGTGCGGCGAAAGGTTGTATTTAATGAAGACCAAGCCTTAGGATATTTGATTGCGCGCTCCAAAGCCAAATTTGCCTCCAGAGCAAAAGCAAACCCTAAACCCGGCTCATAGGCTTCGTAATAATCGATAGCAGCAACAAACTCTGCTTCTGCGTCCGGATGGAATTCTGGAATCATTTATCAAAACGATTCCAGATTTTAGCGAAGACATCCTGTGCAGATACAGTCATTACTTTGCCGGATTTCAGTTCATCCAACCGGTGCTGTGCTGTTTCGAGCCACTGCTGATCAAGGTCAACAGAAGATGCATTAAGGCTGTGCAACAAGAAATCCGCCACTAAAGCTCGATCTTCCAACGGTAGTTCATTTGCTTCTGCAATTAATTGCTGCGCGTTCATAAAAACTCCATGATTAATTAAAACGAACCCACTATAGGCAGCCAGAAAGGATTGGACAAGGCTTGGTAACTATCAGGGCAATAAAATCTCATAGGAATTGCCTTGGTATCTTTTTTTGAGGCTTATCTTTTTTCCTCTCCCCGTTCGTTTGATCGAATCCGCATGCGTACAAACAAACCTGGCAAGGCTCCAGGCCAACATTTTTACCTCTCTATGTTTGTTACCCCATCAACAGCCGACATCCACCAAATATTTTATCCATTTGTATTTGTTGAGATTTCTTGGCGTTCGCCTCATTTCCACCAACAAAACTGGCGTTTAGTTAAACTTTTTGGTTCGGTTGCATGTGACCGGACGCGGCGCCTTATTCATCGCAGTTAAATAACTTCAGCACGGATGCCATGGCATGTGTGCCGATGAGAAAAACTAACGATAAATAACAAGCAAGCCACGAGACTATTATCATGAAACACACCCCCAACCACCTTCGTATAGTACGCAATTTGCGTGCGCCCCTGGCGTTAGCCATAGGTTTGATTAACGCCAGCTTGGTCCTGAATGTTCATGCGCAAGAGGCCATTAATGAAGGCGCCGGCAAGCTTGAGGAAGTGATCGTCACCGCGACCAAACGTGAAACCAATTTGATGGAAACCCCCATCGCCATCACCGTGTTTACCCAAAACGATTTGGACCGCGAAGGTATCGCCAATGTAAAAGACCTGTCGAAGATGGTGCCTAACATGGATATCACCCTCGATTCCGCGCGCTCGGCACCGGTAATTTCCATGCGTGGCGTGCGCTCTACCAACAACACTGAATTGGGCGATCCGGCAGTCGGCCTGCATTTGGATGGCATCTACTCACCGCGCCCGCAAGGCGCTATGGCATTGATGTTTGACGTTGAGCGCATTGAAGCGCAACGGGGGCCGCAGGGTACTTTGTTCGGCCGCAACTCCACTGTGGGCAATATCAACATCATCAGCAAACGCCCGGATGTTGAGAATGTTGATGCGAGCCTGGGTGTGGAACTGGGTCGCTGGAACCATGAGCAGGTGCGCGGCATGGTGAATATCCCGGTGACCGATACCTTTGCCCTGCGCGCTTCGTTTATGACTGAAGAGCGCGATTCTTACCTTGATGGCTATTATGATCCCAACCAGTGGGACAGACGCTTCCTGCCTGATTACGCCAAACGTGCGCCCGCCTATTCCGGCACTGCCGATGACCGCACCCGCGTGCAGACCAAACGCTGGTGGGGCGCCGCGCAAGATGTGGTGAAAGCCGACCCAAGCACGTTCTACAACAATTCCAACCAGCACGCCTTCCGTATCGCCGCACTCTGGATGCCAAACGATGATTTCTCCTGGCAGTTGGCGTATGAGCGCTTCCAGAACGATGGCGCCGGTAGCAGCGACAGCATCGATTGCAGCAAAGCCGCTAAAACTACGATGATGGACGGCGACACACCTGCGCCATTGCAAGGCTGTGAGAACGTCTATGGCCCAGGTGCCGATGAATACACCTTGATGGTGAACGTGCCCGGTATGCTCGACCAAACCATCGAAAACCTGCGCTCCAACGTGCGTTGGGATTTCAGCAACGACTTGGCGGTCGTGTACAACGCCGGTTGGGCAAAGCAAGTGCAATCCCAGCGTTCAGACCTGGATCGCGGTATTACCGATTGGGATATGTCCATGTTCTTCAACAAGGCGACCTTTAAATCCCAGTCCCACGAGTTGCAACTGCAATCCACTGGCGAGAGCAAATTGCAGTGGATCACTGGCCTCTTCTACTTTGAAGAGAACAACAACATGCAGGGTGGCATGACCCACTCGATGATGTTTGGCGAATACTGGAACCAGCCCGACCGCACCCTCGAATCCAAAGCGGCTTTTGCCCAAGGTACTTATGACCTGACTGATGATTTGGCGCTGACAGTCGGCTATCGCTACACCGAAGATATGAAAGAAGACGTGGGCGGACGCGGTGCGCAATGCTGGGATTGGCACCCGAACGAAGCGGATGCATCCGCCAATGGCGGCCGCTGCTTCCCGGCGTGGGATCACGGCGCCTTTAACTTGCTGCCCCAACATTATTTCACCAACGCCAATATCTATCGCACCAATGCCAGTAACGACAACCACGGCAAGTGGGATTACCAGAATTATCGCCTCGGTTTGGACTACGACATTAGCGAAGACACCATGGTGTTCGGTTATGTCGCCAACGGCAATAAAGGCGGCGGCATCGGCGATGTGATCGTGCAAACCAAACAGGACCCGCTCACCGCTGATTACGTGCTGGATGAAAACGGCGACGCGATCATCGAAAAACGCTGGCAGTTGACCTATGACGAAGAGGAAGTGGTGACTTGGGAAACCGGTATCAAATCCGATCTGTTTGACAAATCGTTGCGCCTGACCGCCACCTTCTTCTACAGCGAATATACGGATATGCAGGTGAGCAACGTCAAGCCGCTGTTCGTAACTTACGCCAAAGAGAAAGATCCGCAAACCGGTGTTGAAACCGGCAATATCACCAGCAACGCCGCTTATTCAACCGTGACCGACAACATCGGCAAAGCGGAGATCAAAGGCCTCGAATTCGAATTCGACTGGGCGATGACCGGCAATGACCGTGTACGTGGCCACTTCACTTGGCTGGATACGGAAATCGTGAGCGATTTTGTACAACAGTGGGCGTTCGCCGCGACTGACCTCTACCAAATCGACCAGGCGGCGTCAGTTGATCCGACTAATACCCTGATCCGCGCCAACCTCAAAGGCAATGAGTTGCCCTCATCGCCCAAGTTCTCGATCAACGTCAATTACAGCCACGATTTCAACCTGGGCGGCGGCGCGCTGATACAGCCCTGGGTGGGCGTGAACTGGCGCGATGACAGTTACTACAGCTACTTCAATGTGGATAAACACATCGAGAAGTTTGTAACTGATACCCCGGAAGCCTTTAGCGATACCCGCCCGGCGGTGACTTACGTCAATTTGGGAATCAAGTACGTGGCTCCGGACGATCACTGGAACCTGGAAGCCTTCGTCAACAACGCGACTGACGAAGTAGATTTCTATTGGGCGAGCGGTGGCGATGGCTTGATTAAAGGGCCTGTATCGATGCCGCGTTTTTACGGCATCCGCGCCAACTATAACTTTTAATCAATGAGACCTTATTGTTTTCCAACCCCATTTTTGGGGTTCTCCCTGGGTTCAAGAAAAGTCAGTCATAGCGGAGGTAACAATGTTTGATGTCAGTTACCAAAGCCTTTTCTTGTAGCCTCTTGCGCCCCGTGCCTGCACGGGGCTTTTTTGTACGGCGTTCGATCAATTCAGACTCCCAGTTTAGGTCGAACCTAAACTGAGCCAGTTCGAGTAAATTTAAACGGGCGCTAGCCTTTGTTAACTCATTCAGGATTCTCGCGGCAAAGGACGTTAAGTCTTATACAAACAGCCTCACACAATAAGTACCAACAATAAATAGAGAATCCGCTATGACTAATTCCATCAGCAAAATCCCGTTTATCAACTTGAAAACCAGCTTGCTCAGCACCTGCATCATCGGCCTTGTTGCCTGTGGCGGAGGTGGTGGTGGCGGCAAATCATCCAGCAGCACTCCGGCAAGCTCATCTGTCGCCTCGATAGCACCATCGTCTGCAAGCGCCTCAAGCAGTAGTGTCGCGCCGGATGAAGGCATCACCATGCTCAAAACCGATGGCACCAAATGGGTGAAAGCCAGCGGTACGCCCATCCTGCTCAAAGGCACCAATCTCGGTAACTGGTTAGTACAAGAGTTCTGGATGATGGGCCAGGGCGGCAATGGTGTACACGACCAATGCACCCTCGAGGCCAAACTCACCGAACGCTTCGGCTATGACGAAAAAGAGCGCCTGATCAAATTATTCCGCGACAACTGGATCAAAGAGCGCGACTGGGACCAGTTAAAGGCGTTCGGATTTAATGTCGTACGCCTGCCCATTTTGTGGAGCGTGATCGAGGACGAAAAAAATCCTCGAACCCTGCGTGCCGATGCATGGCATTACATTGACTGGACCATTGCCGAAGCAAAAAAACGCGGCATTTATGTAATCCTTGATTTACACGGCGCCATTGGCGGCCAAACGCCTAATGACCACACCGGTTGCTCCGGCCAAAACAAGTACTGGACCGATACCGAATACCAGGATCGCACCAAGTGGCTGTGGGAACAAATCGCCACACGGTACAAAGATGAACCTGTTGTTGCCGCCTATGACCCACTCAATGAGCCATGGGGTTCAACCGCTGAAGATATGGCGGTGCGCGTCAATGAGCTGTACGACACCATCCGCAAGATCGATGATAAACACATCATCATGCTCCACAGCCACTACGGCAGTATTGATGTGTACGGCGATCCGGCCGCGACCGGCAAGACCAATGTCGCCTTCCAACTTCACCCCTATCCCGGCCTGTTTGGTGATCGCCCGAGCGACACCCACTATGACATCCACCGCGATTGGCTCAAGTGCGGCCAAACCGGCACTGCTGGCGTATGCGATTGGAACACCCGCCTGACCGCGCTTAAAACTCCAATGCTGATGGGCGAATTCCAGCCCTGGCAAGGTGCGGGCGCAGGTGAAAATGAACTGGGCGGAAAAATCGGTGCGGCGACTTATGACATCTTCGCCTCCTACGGCTGGGCATCGACCAGTTGGTCCTACAAGCTTGTGAGCGTGGCGGGCGGCCAAGGCCGCGGTACCTGGGGCATGGTGACCAATGAGATCAATACCAACCTGGATACCGGTGTCGGCCTGATTACCAAAGCCAGTACCTGGGATTGCAACAACTGGGATTCCACCTTCGCCAATGCCTGCGCCAAAAAAGCCACGACCATTACCGCGGGCGGCACCGGCGACAAGACTTACTACCTGGTAGTCAAGACCGGCGCTAACGGCGGCGCTAATCCGGATGTGACTTTCGATAGCATCAGCCTGAAAAACGCCACCACCGACGAAGAGCTGCTCGCTAATAGTAACTTCGGCGCAAGCGGCGGCTGGTCTGAACTGAGCATCAGCGGCTCGCTCAATTACAACTACAACAGCACTGATGCCAGTAAAGCGCCAACCGGTAGCAGCGGCCCGGTACTGCATATCACCCGTCCTGCCGGGGTCGATGGTGAAATCAACGGTGCTATCTACCAGCAAGTTACCCTGAAAGGCGGCCAGACCTACAACTTTAGCGGTGTATTCAAAGGCAATAGCAGCGTAAATACCTGGGCGGAGATCTATTTGATCGAAGACGCACCGGTTGCCGGGAAAGATGTGGTCGATAACGCCGGCAAAGTGGATTTCACCACTGCACCGGTTGAAGCGATTGAAGCTCTATTCAAGAGCTACGGCGAAGTGGGTTATGACGTGCACACCGGTCTGGCCAAGTGGCTGGTAACCGATGAACACAACGACGTGTTCGATTATCCGGCGCGCCCAGCCAACGTCGCCCTGGTCCAAACCGGTAGCAATGTTGCACTGACCTGGACCGCGGTTACCGGTACCGGCATTACTTACAACGTCTATCGTGCGACCAGTGCCGGTGCGAAAGGCACGCTGGTAGCGGAAGGTCTCACCATCACTCAATTTGCCGATACGGGCCTGAGTGAAGACGAAACCTACTACTACTCAGTGGCCGCGAAAAATGCCATCGCCGAAGGCTATACCAGCACACCGGCCAACACCCAGCTGCTGTATGTTGCGGTGCCAGCAAAAATCGAAGCAGAGAAGTTCACTGCGATGAGCGGCATCCAGACCGAAACTACCGGCGATACCGGTGGTGGCCTCAACGTGGGTCACTTCGATGCGGGTGATTACATCGAGTTCAAAATCAAAGCGGAAACCGCCGGTAATTACACCATCGATTACCGTCTTGCCACCCAACCGGGCAGCACCGGTTTTGAAGCATTGATTGATGATGTCGTGGTCGATACCCAAACCGTTGCAGCAACGGGTGGCTGGCAAACCTACGTCACCAAAACCAGTGCGGTATTTGCGTTGAGTGCGGGCAACCACACGTTGCGCTTACGCTCCGTCGGCAAGGAATGGAATCTCAACTGGATTGAAATTAAAAAGCAGTAACACCCAAATTGGATGCCCGCAGGTGCGGGCATCCAATTTAAAACTTTACCCAAAAACCAGAGAACATATTTATGAATGCACCAGTGAAGAATAAGCACCTGAAAAAACTCTTGATCGCGCTCGCGATTGCGAGCCCCAGCCTTGGCCTGCATGCGGCCGACGACGCTGCCAACACAAAAACACTGAGTGTTTATACCACCGCAAAAGATACCAACCAACGCTTGAGCCTCACCGATACGCTTACGCTTACGCGCGCGCAACAAAATCCGGAAACCGACATCGCGATTTACGTAAATCCGGAAAAAACCTATCAAACCTTTTTGGGGATCGGTGGCGCCATCACCGATGCGAGCGCCGAAACCTTTGCCAAATTAAACAGCAAGAAAAAAGCGGAATTTTTAAAAGCCTATTACGACAAAGAAAAAGGCATCGGCTACAGCCTGCTGCGCACCACCATCCACAGTTCCGACTTCAGCAGCGGCAGCTACACCTACATTAAAGAAGGCGATAAAGAATTGAAAACATTCAGCATCGATCACGATAGAAAATATCGCCTGCCGATGCTGAAAGCAGCTATCAAAGCTGCCGGTGGAAAAATTACCACCTACGCAAGCCCCTGGAGCGCGCCTGCGTTTATGAAAGACACCAACCAGATGTTACAAGGTGGAAAATTATTGCCTGAATACAACAACACCTGGGCCACCTATTACACCAAATTTATTAAAGCCTACGAAAAAGAAGGTATCCCGATTTGGGGTATCACCATCCAAAACGAACCTATGGCAAAACAAACCTGGGAATCGATGATTTTCACAGCGGAAGATGAGCGCGATTTCTTGAAAAATCATCTCGGCCCGGTAATGCAAAAAGAAGGCTTGGGCGATAAAAAAATTATCGTCTGGGACCACAACCGCGATTTGATCGTACATCGCGTCAATACCATCCTGGGCGATCCTGATGCCGCAAAATATGTCTGGGGTGTTGGCTTCCACTGGTACGAGACCTGGACCGGTGCAAAACCGCTGTACGGCAATGTGGCTGAAGTTGCCAAAGCCTATCCCAATGTAAATTTACTGCTCACTGAAGCCACCGTAGAAAAATTCAATGCCGAGCGCTATCACTACTGGCCAAACGCCGAGCGTTATGGCGATTCATTGATTAACGATTTCAATTCCGGCGCGGTAGCCTGGACCGACTGGAATATCTTGCTCGACAACACCGGCGGCCCCAACCATGTCGGTAACTTCTGCTTCGCACCTATCCACGAAAATAACGGTGAATTGATTTACACCCCGAGCTACTATTACCTCGGCCACTTCTCCAAATTCATCCGTCCCGATGCAAAACGCGTAAGCGCCGTATCCAGCCGCAGCGTGTTGCAAACCACTTCCTTTATCAATGCTGATAATAAACTTGCCACGGTAGTAATGAATAGCAGCGATACCGCCGTTAACTACCGTATCTACATCGGCAACCAGGAAACCAAAGTCACCATCCCTGCACATGCGTTGCAGACATTGGTGTACTAACATTCACACGGAAATTGAAATAAACAAAACCCGCTCCGGCGGGTTTTTTATTGGCTGCTGATTTTATGAGGGGAAATATGAAAAGAAAAAGGCCTAAGACTCAAAGGCAACACTCAGTAAAAACAATGTATCATTACTAAAATCTTGCTCATGCGACCACTCAATCGCGTCCGAAAGCACCTTAACGAGTTTAAAGTAATTATCGTCTTTCAACTCACAAAAAATTCCCTTATCAAGGCAGGGAGAAACATCAAAGCCCGAAAGCTTACGCATAGAAAGATCTATAGCCAATGTAACAACAGGTAATGGTGCTTCCTCACGGGTTTTGAAACAGTGCGGGTTTGTTTTGCAGTGCAAAAAAAACCGGCGACCTGGATGTTGTTCATGCATATCCGGGACAACATAAATGCTATAACGAGAACCACTAATGCCAAATCAGCTTGAACAAATAAGGGCGATGAGTCCAATCGTGACAGATAGTATCGACATCGATGCTATCAAGAAATTTTCGTCCACTGACGTGAACATTGACTCGGCGAAAGTGCTGACTGCGATTCGTGAACCAAGCAACGCGCATCTGATTAAAGAAGCGATAGAGTTAGCAAAAGATGACCGCTGGGGCCAAAACTATAAACAGGTAATTATTAATAAACTGATCACCAATATCGGATTGGATATTTTAAAAAATATCTCCGGGCGCATCGCGATAGATATTGATGCAAACCTATCATTTGATAGCGACGGCATTATTGGTAAAGCGCGGGAATTGGTAGATTCCTATCGCAATGCTCGTATAGATCCGTCGCGTATCCTGATTAAAATCCCCGCCACGTGGGAGGGTGTTCAGGCAGCACATCAATTAAAGCGCGAGCAAATACAGTGCAGCGTTGGATCGGTATACAGCTTTATTCAGGCGCAAGCTTGTGCGGCAGGGGAAGTATTCCAGATTGCAATTCCCGTTGGCACGACGAGCGATTGGTATAAAAAAAATGAGCCGGGAGTAGACTATTCAGGCACTAACGATCCCGGTGTAGCCACACTCAAATCTATTTATCAATACTATAAATATTTCGGTTATCCCATTCGTATTATAGGCACCGGCTTTAATAATATCGCACAAATCCAGGCGTTGGCTGGATGTGATCGACTGGCAATAACGCCTACATTATTGGATGAGCTGCGCCAACACAATGGTTCGCTGGAACGACAACTCACCGCGCCTATCGCTGCACCTGTAGATGAACACCCAAGCGCAATAGCTGAAAAAGAATTTCGTTGGGATTTCAATACCAATGTGATGGCTCATGCAAAACTGGCTGAGGATATACGCTCGCTTGCTGATATCCAATATCAGATTGAGCAAATCATCAGCCAGTCGCTGGAAGAATAATCGTCAGGTTTTTGCGTCTTCCGCAATTGATTGAGGTGAGTGGTATTGGAAAATATTTTAGAAAGGCAATCACATCACGTCAGTTGCCTTTTGTCATGAAAGCAATTTGGCAGCCTGTGTTAATAAGGGTAAATAGATAAATTCTGTTAGCAATTCCATCACATCAGGCTTTATTGTTATATACCCCGAACCTCAAAGGAAAATAAGCATGAACAAACTTTTCGTACTCGGCGCCGCACTACTCTTGCAAAGCTGTACCGGTGTGGTCGATCACACGGGTACTGCCACCTTAACCGATGCCGACAAAAAGAAATTGGTCGCCATCACCCAAAGCATGCCCGCTGAGCACCAGGCTCGCTATGTGGCACGCCATCCAGTAGAAACACTCGAATTCTTCGGCATTAAACCGGGCGATACAGTGGTGGAAGCATTACCAGGCGAAGGCTGGTACTCCAAAATATTGCTACCCTATTTAGGCCCTAAAGGTCGTTTGATCGGAGCGGATTACAGCCTGCAGATGTGGCCGGAGTTTGGCTGGGCAAATGCAGAATTTATTGCCAAGCGTAAGAGTTGGCCAGCGGAATTTACTGCCGATGCAAAAACCTGGGGCGGCCCCGAGGGTGCATCGGCTGAGGCTTATACCTTTGCAGACTTGCCCGCCGAATTAACCGGCAAAGTGGACGCGGTGTTATTTATCCGTGCACTGCATAATCTCGCGAACTTTGATGCCAAGGGCAATTATTTGAAGCAAGCGCTCGCCGAAACGCATCGTGTACTTAAACCCAATGGTGTGGTGGGTATTGTGCAACACGCCATCGCGGAAGATAAACCAGATGCATGGGCTACCGGTAGCCGCGGTTATTTAAAACGTTCGGCATTGATCAGTGCGATGACCGCCGCCGGTTTTGTATTTGTGGGTGAAAGCGATATCAATAAAAATCCGAAAGACGATCCACAAGATAATGAGACTGTATGGCGTTTACCGCCAAACATGGGCGCAGAGGAAAACAAAAAAGCATCGCCAGCGAAAAATGAAGAATACCGGGCGATTGGCGAATCTAACCGCGTGACGTTATTATTCAAAAAAAGTTAATGTAGCGGCGTTTGCTTTCCGCAAGATCATCATCAGTTGCATTCAAATGGATGCAACTGATGTCCTCCCAAAAAACCCTTCCACTGCATTTTTGTATGCGCGCCGACGAACAGACAACCAATGTCCAAAAGAGGCTATCTGACACGTCCGCTCACAAAAATTATTTGAGGAAGTTAAGTATGCATATCCGCTTGGGTTACGAGCTAATTTACGAATGCCCACAACCAACACCGATGTTGCTCACCTTAAATCTGCACCATACCCGTGCGTCCGATATTCTCGCTCCCGACCATATCGTCACTAATCCACCCGTACCGGTCACGACCTATCGCGATGATTTCGGCAACTGGTGCAGCCGCATTGTCGCACCACCCGGTGAGTTTCGTATTGCAACAGATGCACTCATCAAGGATACCGGCTTGCCTGATCCTGTTTATATCAATGCGCAGCAACATGCGGTAGAAAACTTACCCTCAGATACGCTCGTATTTTTGCTGGGTAGCCGTTATTGCGAAACGGATCGTTTATCAGAAACTACATGGAACCTGTTTAGCAATACACCGCCAGGTTGGCAGCGCGTACAAGCCATCTGCGATTTTGTGCACAACCATATTCAATTCGGTTACCAGTACGCTCGCTCTACTAAAACCGCACTCGAAGCCTATAATGAAAAAGTCGGTGTGTGCCGCGACTTTACGCATTTGGCGATTACCTTTTGTCGCTGCATGAATATTCCAGCCCGTTATTGCACCGGTTATTTGGGTGATATAGGCGTACCCGTTTCCCCTAACCCAATGGATTTTTCTGCGTGGTTTGAAGCTTATCTCGATGGGCAATGGCATACCTTTGATGCACGCAATAATATCCCTCGCATCGGTCATATTCTGATTGCACGTGGCCGCGATGCTACCGATGTTCCTATCACCAACGCCTTTGGGCCAAATACGTTAAAAAGTTTTAAAGTTTGGACTGACGAAGTAAAAAATTGAACCTATGAAAAACAATCAGCCGTCATCACCATTGTTATTACCCACCGAAGCTGCTCCGTTTGAAATATTCAATGAGCAGGGGATCAGCAATTTGGTGCTGGTGTGCGACCACGCCTCCAATCGCGTTCCTGCATGCCTGGAAAAATTGGGATTAACCGATGCACAATTAACTGATCATATCGGGTGGGATCCGGGGGCAGTTGAAGTAGCGCGGTTACTGGCAAAAAATCTCGACGCGCCATTAATAACAAGTGGGTATTCCCGCCTGGTTATTGACTGCAACCGACCGCTTGTGAGTAGCGAATTAATCCCTGAGCAAAGTGCGGGAGTAATAATTCCCGGCAATCAACATTTATCCGTGCAGGAACGTGCCCGGCGTATTGAACAATTATTCACTCCCTACCACCAAGCCATTAATAATGTATTAGATGGACGTTTGCATGCAAATCCGAAACGTCCGATTATTTTTCTGAGCATACACAGTTTTACGCCGTTTCTTTTTAACCAGCAACGACCCTGGCATATTGGTGTATCACATAAAAGTGATAGCCGCTTCGCACAACGTTTATACAATGCCCTCACACAAGAGCACGATATCACGGTAGGATTTAATCAACCCTACCCGATTGAAGATGCGTTTGATTACAGCATTCCCACCCATGGCGAATCACGCGGATTACCCAGCGCCATGATTGAAATCAGGCAAGATGGCTTAATCAATCAAGTGGGAATTGAAAACTGGGCAGATCGTATTACAAAGGCTTACCGATCAATCGATTTTGATTCCTGGCAAATAACATAAGGCAGCGATTCACGTTATGCGAATCACTGCCGCTATTACTTTCGTAATATTTCTCGCTGAAAAACATTCTCAAAAAAATGCAATCGAATTAACGAATTTGCGTAAAATTTACCGGAATCCATTCGTAAGCTTTAGCTTCTTTGCGCAAGTGACCAATGCCCGGAAATTGGATATGCGAAGCGGCAAACAGCACACCTTGTTTTGCGCCATCGGTAAATATTTTCCCGCGCTCTGCGGCCGCTTGTTTCTGGTCGCTATCAAATGCGATGGTCACTTCCGGATGCTCCAACTGAACAGCATTCACATGAATCAAATCGCCGATCACCCATAATTTTTCTCCCTGACTTTCTACTTTATAAATCGTATGGCCAGCGGTATGACCGTATGTGGCATAGGAAGTTATTCCAGCGGCAATCGTTGTATTGCCGTTAAAGGGAATAAATTTTTTCACTGCAACATAGGGGCTTAACGACGCTATTGCGTTTTTGTAGCCGTCTTTTTGATCGGCGGGCGCGCTATCCAGACCCTTTTGGTTGAGCCAGAAGTCTGTGTCTTTTTTATCGGCATGCACAATGGCATTGGGAAATGCCAAGGCATTGTTAGCAATTAATCCACCGATATGATCGGCATGCAGGTGGGTGAGATAGATATCGTCGATTTGCGCCGGCGTGTAACCCGAGGCTTTTAAATTGGCGATCAATTTACCCAGGGTTGGTCCGAATAAACTGCCCGTGCCAGCATCGATCAAGATCAGTTTATTACCGGTGTTGATCAGGAAGGCATTCACTGACGTTTCCAATGGCGCTTTTAGATAGGCCTGCGCAAGCGCAGCATGGGTTTTTGCTTCTGGCTGGGTGAGTAATTTGTCCACCGGCAAATCGATAGTGCCATCATTCAGCGCGGTGATTTCAAATTCACCCAACATCATCCGGAAATAACCGGGTGCCGATGTTTTTGCCATGGGCGCTGCAGCCATGGCCGCAACATTGGTTAATCCGCTGGCAAATGCGAGCAGGACAAGACTGGTGCGGAATGCTTTTTTAACGATAGACATAATTTCCTCTGGGCTGAAATACCCGGTTGTTGGCAGTGAGGAAAGTCTATTTCGTTGCAAAAATCCGAACAATAATCAAAAATGCAAACCATCTTTGCAAATTACGCAACCAACTGGATCACCCCATGCTCGATGCCATACGTATTTTTCTCGCTGTTGCGACTAGCGGAAACCTCTCGGAAGTTGCGCGCAAAGAAGGCGTCGCCGCCTCGTCGATCTCGCGCAAGATCGATGCGCTGGAAGAGGAATTGGGCTTTAAATTATTCCTGCGCTCATCACGCTTAATTGCGCTGACAGATGCGGGCGAGCAATTTTTGCCGCGCGCTAACGCGATTTTATTGGAGATGGATGAAGCCAAAAATGCCATGGCCGATTTAAATGCCGAACCCCAGGGATTGCTTACCATTACCGCACCAGCGTCATTTTCGCGTTTGCATGTCGCACCTGCTGTTGCGCGATTCCTCAAACGCTATCCACTGATGGAAATTGAATTGCACGCAAGCGATGGCGTTGTGGATTTATCGTCGCAGCGCACCGATGTTGCTATCCGTGTCGGAATTTTGCCGGACAGCGATTTGGTGGCGACTCATTTGGCACCCTTCCGGAGGATAGTCTGCGCCAGCCCGGATTACCTCGCTCGCCATGGCTACCCTGCGACTCTGCATGATGTAGAGCAACACAATTGCCTTTCACTCGCCACCGGTGTCTCGACCGTGTGCGGTCTATGGACCTTTGCTGGATTAAATCGCGACGCCGCTCTACCCGTGCGCGGAAATTTCCGCACCAACGATATTAATTCGTTACTCCAAGCCGGGGTCGAAGGCATAGGTATTGTTCATCTCGCCAGTTGGCTGGTGAGTGATTTGATTATTGCCGGAAAACTGATTGCATTATTTCCCGATGCACCGGCGATTCCCGTCCGCGTGCAACCTGCAATTCATGCCGTGCGCCTGCCCGGCCGCTCACACGCAACGAAAGCGCAATTATTTATCGCGCATTTACGTGAAGATTTTGGTTCGCCGCCTTATTGGGATCGCGCGATTGCACAATTGATAAACCCAAACGCATGACGATATGAATCAACCCTGATTTCACATTTGTGCACCAGCACACTATCCCTCCCGGTTTGAATGCTTGTTATTTGCGACTGAAGAGGATTACCATGTAACCGATTACAAATACTTGCACTATATCACCCCGATAATAACGACAGATTCTTCCTCTCCAGAGAATCGCTACAGGGGCAGCTGATGTTTGTAATCGCGCCAAACACAATCGCAGTGCAATTACCAGTACTACAAATCCAACATTAGAGATGGATATTTTCCCGAGCCGAACTGCATCTGCAGCCGATGCAGTTTGATAACAATAACGTTTGATTGCAGTCATTTGCTCGCATCAGCAGAGCCATTGCTGCCAAAAGGAACCTCTATGAAAAACCTGATGACATCTAAAAACTCGCTACTGAAAAAAACGGCTTTAGCCTTGATTACCTCAGCTATGGTCGCTCCGGCATTCGCTGGCTGGACTGTCAGCGGCACGCAAGTACTTGACCCCAATGGCAACGCGTTTGTATTTCGCGGTGTGAACCACGCGCACACCTGGTATGCCGACCGCCTGGCCCAATCGCTGCGCGATATAGCTGCGACCGGCGCTAACTCGGTGCGCGTCGTGTTGAGTAACGGCACCCAGTGGTCGCGCAATAACGGCGCCGATGTGACCAACGTGATCAACCAATGTAAGGCTAACAAACTGGTATGCGTGCTTGAAGTGCACGACTCCACTGGCTACGGTGAAAGCGCCGCCGCTACCCATATTAGCCGCGCGACCGAATATTGGTTGAGCAGCGATATCAAAGCGGCCATCACCGGCCAGGAAGATTATGTAATCGTGAATATCGCCAACGAACCCTTTGGCAATAGCACCTCGGCAGCAACGTATACCGCCGACCACATCACCGCGATACGCGCATTACGTGCTGGCGGCCTGACCCATATGTTAATGGTCGATGCCGCCAACTGGGGACAGGATTGGCAGAACGCGATGCGCGACAATGCGCCCGGCATCCTCGCCGCCGACAGCCTGAAAAACGTCTTGTTTTCGGTACACATGTACGAGGTCTACAACAACGCCAGCATTGTGCAGGGCTATTTGAGCAGTTTCCAAACCCGCGGCCTGGCGATTATCGTCGGCGAATTCGGGGCCGAGCATAACGGCAGTAACGTGGCGGAAGAAGCAATTTTGCAATATGCACAGGATCAGGGGATTGGTTATCTGGGCTGGAGCTGGTCGGGTAATGGCAGCTGCTGTGTGCCGCTCGATATAGTCAACAATTGGAATGCCAGTTCGCTAAGTACCTGGGGCAACTTCCTGATCAACAGCGCCAACGGCATTAAAGCCACATCCAAACTGGCGACCAATTTCAGTGGTAATGCAAGCAGTGTGCGCTCCAGTGTTGCGCCAAGTTCGGTTTCATCTTCATCGATTGCACGCAGTTCTTCATCAATAGCACCTGGCAGTTCTTCAGTCGCAAATGGCGGCACCTGTAATTGGTATGGCAACCGCTACCCAATTTGCGTCACCAGCAATAGTGGCTGGGGTTGGGAGAACCAGCAAAGCTGCGTTGGCCGCACCAGTTGCGCCGCATTGCCAGCACCTTGGGGGATCGAAGGTAGTGCTGCATCCAGCACCGCACCAAGCTCGACTCCGGCATCCAGTAGCAGAAGTAGCATTGCGCCCAGTTCAATTCCCGCCTCAAGTTCGGTGCCTGCATCCAGCCGATCATCCAGCAGCCAAGCGACCGGCGGCGGCGTAAGTTGTACCTATGTAGTGAGCAATTCGTGGGGTGCAGGTTTTACCGGTGCAATCCGTGTGACCAATACCGGCACCAGCGCAAAATCCGGCTGGACGGCAAGTTGGAGTTATTCCGGCAGCAACCGCATCACCAGTTCATGGAATGCAACGCTCAGTGGCAGCAATCCATACACCGCAACCAACATCAGTTGGAATGGCAATATCGGTGCAGGGCAAACGATTGAGTTCGGTTTTCAAGGCAATACCAACGGCAGCAGCGTGGAAACGCCAACGGTAACTTGCCGCTGATTTTTCTGCCCGACCAACAGTAAACTCCAGCACAAAAAAATGCCCGCCATTAACATACATGGAGGGCATTTTTTAAAGCGTGATAACAATTGGTTACATCATTTTTAATAATTCTTTTAGATCACTTACATGGCGCCGACTGATCACCGGACGCAATTCGGTATCCGCCAAACGTATTTGATATTGCCCTTGGGCAGTGCGCTCCAGTGCTTCAATATGTTTAACCGACACCAGCGAATTGCGATGCACACGCACAAAGCGCGCACCAAATTCTTCTTCCAATTCTTTTAACGTCTCGTCGAGCAAATGTTCGCCGTTGCGATGATAAACCGTCACGTATTTGTGATCGGCGAGAAAATAACGCACATCATCGAGCGGAATTAATTCAACGCCGCGACGGGTTTTTGCGGTGATATGGGTGCGCTGGTTTTCGACTTTGGGTTCAGTCGTTTTTTGCGCGGCTACCCGCTGGATTTTATTGAGCTTTTGCGCTTTCTCCAGCACTTGCAATAACTGCTCGGCCTTCACCGGTTTTAGCAAATAACCGACAGCGTTAGTGCCAAATGCATCCAGCGCGTATTGATCAAACGCGGTGCAAAAAATAACGGCGGGCGCGTCTTCCAGTTCGGCAATATCCTGCGCGAGATTCAAACCATCGCGACCGGGCATGCGGATATCAAGCAGCACTATATCCGGATCATGTTGAGTGATAGCAACCAGCGCATCCTCGGCATTATCTGCTTCGGCGATGACACAAAATCCTGCGATTTTTTCCACCATCCGCACCAGGCGTTGTCGCGCAAGCGCTTCATCGTCAACAATTAAAATATCCATTGTTATTGTCTCAATTTGTTGATTTTATTGTGATCACACGGTTAAGGGACAAAAAATATAGGTGGTGAATACACCGTTCTCTGCGCTGCTGGATAAACGCGCCGCCGTGCCAAAATGGGCGGTAAGGCGGCGGCGGATATTATCCAACGCCATGCGATTATGGCGCTGCGCCTGTTCGCCATTGCGCGGATTTTTTTTCGCCAACAAATACGGATTGCTAATCACGATACTTAACTGCTTATCGTTCTGTGAAACTTTGACCGTAATCGTCCCGCCCTTGGGCAAAGGTTCGATGCCGTGAAAGATGGCGTTTTCCACCAGCGGCTGCAACATCAAACTGGGAATTTTCAGCTGTGGATTATAGCTGCCCATTTGCCAGTCCAATTGCAAACGCCGCCCCAAACGCAAACATTCAATATCCAGATAGTGTTTGCATAAACTCAGCTCGCGCTCCAACGGAATCAGCGTCGGCTCGGCAAGGCTTGCACGGAATAATTCCGATAGATCCTCCACTACCCGCTCTGCCGTTTCCGGTTCGGTGCTGATCAGGCTCGCAATGGAATTCATACTGTTAAATAAAAAGTGCGGCCGGATACGCGATTGCAACGCCTGGATACGCGCCTGCATTTCCGCTTGCTGCTGGTTGCGCAATTGTTGCTGCAAATAGAGATAGCGCAGCAAAATACCCGACAAGATCGCCGCAACCGCCATGTTGTTAAGCAGCAGCCAACCATCGAAACTGAACTGCTGATCGCCCACAAAGGCGAGGCCGCTCGCACCATAAATAATCCATTGGCCGGCGATACACAGCACCAGCGTTATCGCCAACACCAGCGCGTAACTGACACAGCCGGCGCGCACATGATCTTGTCGCCCCAGCCAAAACCGCAGGCGACACAGTGCGATTGCACTGAACACCACAATCCATTGCACCTGCACGGAAATCAGTGCGAGCTTGTCCCAATTAAAATGCTGCAAGCCGGACGAAGCGCTGATCGTCAGCAAGACTGCCAACAACTCCGCGACCAACACCAACAGGAACACCGCCTGGCTGCTGCACAAATCCGGCAAAAACGGCGTAGCCGGTTCAACCGGCACCGGGCGCGCCGCCTTTCCCTTAATACCCATAGAGGCCTTGGGCGTGGGCTGAATGCTGGTCTCGTTATCTGGCGCTTTCATTGTTGCAGCGGCTTCCATTAATAGGTCTTTTAAAGAGGCATTGAGCTATAATGCGCGGCCCCGGCACCCTGACTACCTTGGGTGCCAAGGTGAATGGTAGCCTAAACGCACCCGTCGCCTCCTTCATTCTTTCAAGATTGTGGACACATGCTCATGAGCCAAAACGATCAGCCCATCAAACCCTGGGGCGGCCGCTTCAGCGAAGCCACCGACGCCTTTGTCGAGCGTTTTACCGCCTCCATTGGTTTTGATTACCGCCTTTACCACCACGATATCAACGGTTCTATTGCCCACGCCACCATGCTCGCCAAAGTCGGTGTGCTCACCGAGGCCGAGCGCGACCAGATTATTACCGGTTTGGAAGAAATTCGTGCGGAAATCGTTGCCGGTAAATTTACCTGGTCAGTGAGCCTGGAAGATGTGCACATGAACATTGAAGCGCTGCTCACCCAGCGTATCGGCATCACCGGCAAAAAACTGCATACCGGACGCTCGCGCAACGATCAAGTCGCCACCGATATCCGCCTTTATTTGCGCGACGAAATCGATGCTATCGCAAAAGAACTGACCCGCTTGCAACAAGGTTTGCTGCAAGTGGCCGAAGCCAATGCCGACACCATCATGCCCGGATTCACCCATTTACAAACGGCACAGCCAGTGACCTTTGGCCATCATTTATTAGCCTGGTTTGAAATGCTGCAACGCGATTTCGGCCGCCTGCAGGATTGCCGCAAGCGCGTCAACCAATCGCCCCTCGGCGCCGCTGCACTCGCCGGCACCACCTACCCCATCGACCGCGCCTATACCGCACAATTGCTGGGTTTTGATGCACCGACCGAAAACTCGCTCGACTCCGTGAGCGACCGTGACTTCGCCATCGAATTCGCCGCGTTTGCCAGTATCCTGATGATGCACTTGTCGCGTGCGAGCGAAGAGCTGGTGCTGTGGACCTCATCGCAATTCAGCTTTATCGATTTGCCGGATCGTTTCTGCACCGGTTCCTCGATCATGCCGCAAAAGAAAAACCCCGACGTACCCGAACTGGTGCGCGGTAAGACCGGCCGTGTTTACGGCCATTTGACCGCCTTATTGACGCTGATGAAATCCCAGCCATTGGCCTACAACAAGGACAATCAGGAAGACAAAGAACCGGTTTTTGATGCAATCGATACCGTAAAAGATTGCCTGCGCGCCTTCGCTGATATGGTTCCCGCTATCCAACCGCGTAAAGAAAAGATGTACGAAGCCGCCAAACGCGGCTTCTCTACCGCCACCGATTTGGCGGACTACCTCGTCCGTCGCGGCGTACCTTTCCGCGATGCGCATGAGATTGTCGGTAAGTCAGTCGCCCACGGCGTGCAAACCGGCAAAGATTTGTCCGAAATGAGCCTGGCCGAGCTGCAACAATTCTCTACCGTCATCGAGCACGATGTGTTTGCCGTATTGACGCTGGAAGGTTCAGTCGCTGCCCGTAACCACATCGGCGGCACTGCGCCGGCGCAAGTAAAAGCGGCAGTTGTACGTGCCAAGGCGAGCCTCGAAAGCCGTAATTAAGCGCACATCTGCAAACCGAAAAAGGCCGTATCCTGAAACAGGATGTGGCCTTTTTTTACGTTCGTCGGTTGCTGGCACCAAAAACTACATTTTTTGCGCTATTGCTGGTATTCGCATCGAAATCGACTAGCCTTTTAAACTGGCAGTCCATTTTTTTGTAAAGCCAAAAACCAAGGCATAACGCGACGATGGGGAAAAAATCATTGCATTCAGGAGAATCTGAAGAAGAACTGGCAGCAAAAATTCAGCTGCTGGAGGATGAACTCGTCTCGTTAAAACATGCCTTGCAAACCAAACACGCCGTCAACCGACTGCAACAATCAGCACTGGGCGAACAACCGGACGGCGAAGAAGCACCAACCCCGAAAGGCAGCGTCAATCAAGAAGGCCCCCTCTTCGACGAAATCTGGGTGATGGAAACCCTGAAATTTCTGGTCAAACAACAGCACGTCAAAAGTATCCAGCAAGTACTCATGCAAATCGGCAATTTGCTGGCGCTACGGGAAATCGGCCTGTGGAATTGGGATGCCAATGCTGCCACGACCAACCTGCTCAACCAGTGGTGTGCGGGCGATCTGGATGAAAACACCCGCCTGCATTTGCAAGATCCGGAGTGGTTCCAGTATCTGCTCAAACCCGAATCCAGTTATTTCCGCCAGCTGCGCGATGCCAATGCATTGATGCTCAGCGCCGCCGACCACGATATGGCGGACGCCACCAAAAGCCTGCGCGAACACGCTATTTTCAACACGCTGATTATTCCGCTGTGCGAGCACAATCAACTGCGCGGCTTCATGACCTTACACCGCAACAATCCGCGCACCTGGCATCCGCAAGATATTAAAGCGCTCACCAGTTTACTCGGCTGGCTGTTCCGCTTTATGCATCAGCACGAGCAATTACGTGTGATGGGCGACCGCGATACCCGCTACCAATATGCGATGGAAGCGACCAACGACGGTTTGTGGGACTGGAATTTACACACTGGCAAAATTTATTTCAGCCGCAGTTATTTGCGCATGCTCGGTTACGATTACGAAGACCTGCCCGGTAACCTCGACACCTTGCGCGATTATTTTGTCCACCCGGATGACGTGGACAATATGTTCAGCGAATATCAGGCAGCGATTGATAACAATCGCGAATCCCTGCAATTACAATTTCGCATGCTGCACCGCGATGGCCAGACAATTTGGGTACACTCCAAAGCGAAATTTTTTGAGCCGGATAATCAAGGCCGCTGCATGCGCTGCGTTGGTGTGAATACCGACATCACCGATTTTATGAGCTCGCGTGAAGAATTGCTCAGTGCCAAAGCGCAAGCTGATCTCGCCAATAAAACCAAAAGTGAATTTCTTGCACGCATCAGCCACGAAATTCGTACACCGATGAATGCAATTATTGGTATTGGTTATTTAATGCATGACACGCAATTGGATGAGCAGCAACAAAGTTATCTCAGCAGCATTAATTCCGCCGCCGATTCACTCCTGCAGATTATTAACCAACTGCTCGACTTCTCCAAAATCGAAGCAGGTCGGGTAATCCTTGAATTCGCACATTTTGACCTCGACCAACTATTTGAAAAATTATCGCGCCTGTTTGAAATTAGCGCGCTGCATCGAACAGTGGATATTGTGTACGACATTAAACCTGATGTGCCGCGCTTTTTGCGTGGCGACGCATCGCGCTTGAGCCAGATCCTCGGTCATCTGATCAGCAATGCGTTTCAATATTCCAACACCGATCAGGTGGTAGTGCGTGTCGCCCGCCAAGGCCAAAGTGCCAAGCAAGTGATGCTGCAATTTACCGTTGAAGATTCCGGCTTGGGCATGACCAAAGAAAAACTGGCGCACATTAAAGAGCGGTTAGTATTTAATAAACACACACCGGAAACAGAAAAAAATACCTACGGGTTGGGTATCTGCAGCCATCTCGTGCATTTAATGCAGGGCGAATTCACTATTGAATCAGCGCTCAACCAAGGTTGCAAAGTGACTTTCACTGCATCTTTTGAGCACAGTCACCTGGGCGAAAAAACACTGATCAACCAACCGCGCGATTTAAATGCTATCCGCACTCTGATTGTGGATGACAACACCATTGCGCGTACGATTATTGCCAGCACCGCGCGCAGCATCCATTTGCAAGTGGATGAAATTGATAATCCTATCAGTGCCTTGGAACGCATCCGGCAAGCTGATAATTTAGGCCAGCCTTATCATTTTGTATTGCTCGATTATCGCATGCCTAATATGAATGGCTTGCAGCTCACTGGCCTGATCAAATCAGATCGCACCCTCAAACAAAAACCGCGTGTATTTTTAATCTCTGCTTATCATCGCGACGAAATTTCCAGCGCGGATCCCAATGCTATTTTAGTGGATGAATTTTTAAGCAAACCGGTAAGCGAATCGCGCTTGTTTGATGCGATCAGCCAAGCGATTGGCCGCGAGCAATTATTGCAGGAGCTTAGTCCGGAAATTATTACGCCCGGCGATATTCAGGAATTACTGGAAAACGCCAGGGTGTTGATTGCGGAAGATAATATCGTCAACCAACAAGTCATCCGCGGCATTCTCAAGAAGAAAAAAATCGATACCGTCATTGCCGTCAATGGTATTGAAGCCTTGCAATTACTGGAAAGCGCCAGTGAGCCTTTTGATGCTATTTTGATGGATTTGGAAATGCCGGAAATGGATGGCATAGAGGCAACCCAGCGCATTCGTGCCGGGCAATTGCGCTCCAATAACCTGCAACAAAATATTCCTATTGTCGCCGTAACTGCGCAGGCGATGCGCGGCGACCGTGAACGCTGCCTCGCGGCCGGCATGAATGGCTACTTATCCAAACCGGTTAATCCTGAATTACTCTACAGCACCCTCGCGGATATTTTACGCAAGAAAAAAGTCACTAACGACAATCCGTAACAACGCCTATGTATTCACGCCCAATAGACATTCACGATATCGATGAAGGCGTTGATCGAAAATTACTTAATCAACTCAAACAGCGATTTCTGGATTTAAACCAGGTACGCCACCAGCGCACCTGTGCTGCGCTACCTGAACGCCAGCAACAATTTTTGCATTTGTTGCCGCTGTTATTCCATGTTAACCACCCGATGCTACCGGGTTATATTTCCCACAGCACTCCCGTCGGCGTTTACCAATACATACCCAACAATGAAGAGTTGCGGCTAGCTAAAATTGTAGCGCGCAGCTTTCAATTCAACCGTGACCTCAACGAAAAACACGCGGCAATCGATGCGCTGTTTATTATGGGCAGCGTGGGCACTATTGCGCAGAGTGATTCCAGCGATCTGGATGTATGGGTGTGCCACAGCATTCCCGAGGAAAATCTGCTGTTACCAGAGCTGGAACGAAAATGCCATCTGATTACCCAATGGGCAGCGCAACACATTCATTTGGAAGTGCATTTCTTTTTAATGCGCAGCGATGAATTTTCAGCCCAGCGGGTGCAGTCATTCAGCAGTGAGGCGAGTGGCTCAGCACAACATTATTTATTGCTGGATGAATTTTACCGCACCGCTTTATGGCTAGCCGGAAAAATCCCGCTCTGGTGGTTTATTCCCGCATCGCGCGAAGATGACTATGCCAATTACCGCGAGCAATTATTAAGCAAGCGCTTTTTAAAAAGCGACGATGTAATTGACTTTGGTGGTTTACCCGAAATTCCTGCCAATGAATTTATTGGTGCCGGTATCTGGCAGCTGTATAAAGCTATTGAATCGCCTTACAAATCCGTATTGAAATTATTATTACTGGAGGTGTATGCCAGTGCCGAAATGCCGGATTCAACTGCCGAAGAAAATAATACCGCTCCCAACAATTACAATGAGCCGCTTGCTGGCACCATTTTCGCCAACAGTGAACCCCTCGCGCTCAGTTTAAAGCGCGCAATTTATGCGCAAACACCGGATGCTGATGCGCTCGATCCTTACATAATGGTATATCGCCGTATTGAACAATATTTGCAAAAGCACAATCAATTGCAGCGCCTGGATTTGGTCAGACGTTGCTTGTATTTCAAAGTCAATAAATCTTTATCGCGCACTAACCGTCAATCGCATAAATCCTGGCAGCGAACATTATTGGAGCAACTGGTAAAAGAGTGGCAGTGGTCTTCGCACCAGCTCCATATGCTCGACAATCGCGCCTATTGGAAAGCGCCCCACGTCATTACTGAACGTGCGCTATTGGTCAATGAGCTCAACCAGAGCTATCGCCTATTGAGTGAATTAAGCAGGACTCAGCATAAAAACGCGGCTATCAGCAGCGATGAACTTACGGTGCTCGGGCGTAAATTGCATGCGGCTTTTGAACGCAAAGCGGGAAAAATTGAATGGATCAACCCCGGCATCTCGCGTGATTTAAGTGAAGATGCACTGTGTTTTATTCGCGAGCAAAATGATCTCGGCGATAGCTGGCAGGTACTGCGCGGCAGTCAACATGATTTAGCCTTGCGCAATATTGAAGTTGAACCGATCAAGCGCGCACGTGGATTACTGGAATTATTACTCTGGTGTCACGCCAATGAAATTATGGAAAGCCACACCAAAATCGATGTGGTCGGAAAACAATTTATACTCACTGCCAACCAAAAGCAACAACTCGTCCAATCCTTGCAGCAATGGCTACCCGTGCCACTGACCATTGAGCACCAGCAATTTACTCGCCCCGCAAGTATCGAACGTATCTTGATTATCGTTAATACTGGCGTTGAACCTCAAGCAGACCTACACAAAAAAGGTATGCAGATGTTGAGTAGCCAGCGCGATGCTTTAGGTTACAGTGGCTTGCGCGAAAACCTGATAATCAATGCCGATGTAATACAAATTAATTCCTGGGGTGAATTGATTTGTCGCCATTACCCTAACGACGCGCTGATTAATTGCCTGCTGCATTATTTTCGTCTGTTCGCTCCCGGCAAACACGTTAGCCTGCCGGAATTAAGTGTGCGTTGCTTTAGCAGTGGGCAAGGTGCAAACATTACCCAGCGATTAACTGAATTATGGCGTGACCTGATCAGCTGCTATTACTCGGGCACACACCCGCGCACTAGCCGTTATATTTTGGAAATGGGTGATGAGTATTTGCTCTTGCAATTTTTCCAACAGCAGTTACAGATCCAGCGATTTAAAAGTTACCAAAAGCTGCTCGATAAACTTGCACAAGCACAAACTGATTTCAGCCCTATCGTTATTGATCGCTATGGTTTGCGCGATAAATCCTTGCGCATTATTGGTGAGTACGTAAAGCAACGCGGGATTTATCTATTTTATCAACTTGATGAAGGTCAGGCATTTATTACCATTGTCGATGAAAAAGGCTCGGTCTTTAGCACTCGTGCGCAATATCACAACCAACAGACACTATTGCGTCCGCTGGTAAACTTTATCACTGCGGCCTTGCAACGCCAATTGTTGGATGGTGATTACCAAGCCACATTGCCTGACGCAAAAGATATTGTCATTTATGAAATAACAGGTAATATCAAACAACAGCAGGGCATCGCCCAACGTCGGCAATTACACAGTGATTTAAGCCAACTGCATTTTATTAATATTAAGGCTATCGCCGAAATGGATAGCGAGCAGGAATTACGCTTTACCATTTTCTGCAACGAGCAAGAATTTTCGGCACTTGCTTACGGTGATGAATTATTCAAGGAAGTAGCAAGTTACATTGTCCGGCGTCGCCAGCACGCTGAACGTTACCCGTGCTACATCACTGATCTTGATCTCTCGCTGTGCCACGAAACGCTGGCACAGCAGACCGGTGTACAACTTGGCCACTACTTACAACTTAAATCCGAACTGGAAAACAAACTTAACGCCGCGCTCGCTGCCTTGTAAACTGGCAATTCCTACCTCAACATAACCTGTATGTTGGATTATTAATTTTTGTTTAGTCCCACACTATCCTTTTATAACTCATGCATAATCTCACCGCCCTCTCTACGGGCAATATAATTATCAACTAAAACATATCCGAGGTATCCAATAATGAAAAAAATCCTGACGTTAATGGCAATAGCGACACTGGTACTGAGCCAATGGGCAATGGCAGATACCCGTCTGGCCGGAACCTGGGAGCTGGAATACGCTATTTACAAAAACCAAAAAGGCGAAATGGTCGGTGAGATCAAAGACAAAAGTACGCTATCACGTAAAATCCTTTCGGAAAAACATTTTGCGTTTATTACGTGGGATAAAGCGGGAAAATTTACCGTAGCAGCATCCGGCACTTATACTTTTAAGGGCGAGGATTATAAAGAAACCATTGATGCCACTTCTGAAGCGCGCCTGATGGGAAAAACCTATCACTTTAATGGCGTGGTGAAGAAAGACCTGTGGATTCACAAGGGTATGGAAGATGGGACATTAATCGAAGAACACTGGCGCCGCGTACAATAAGGAGCTTCTAGTGCCTGTCGATACCATATCGGCAGGCAATTGGATTTTTTGCAATGGCAACTAAAACTGGTCAACCAACTTAAAATCCGCGCGCGCCATTTCTTTTCCATTTACCTGAATTGCCAATTGATGTGTGCCTGCATAGTAACGACGAGTGGTAATGGGTTTAAACGAATAGCTCTTTTCAATCACTACCGATTCATTCGCAGCCAGCATAATATTTTTTAATTTAAACACCTTGGGTGCCAACTTGCCATTGGCTTTCATAAAATAAACAACGTAATCTACTACCAAACTCTGCGTCTGGTCGCCAGCCGTAATCACACACGAAAAACTAATAGCATCACCCATGGCGATGCGCTTCTTATCCAGCTTGATTTCACTTGCCGCAACATCCGGCGCAGCCGCATATCCCAGCAATGGAAATACTCGTACATCGCCGGCTTTAATCAGGCTGCGCAGCGCATATTTTACAATCCAGTCCGAATGTTGGTGTGCATCTCCCAACCAATTGCTACACAACTTAATCATCCAGTCAGCATTATCTTTACTGATATCGTTAAGGTTATTTGCCACAGAGCGACGTACATATAGGCTCTCATCCACTTTTAATTTCTCTAAAATCGCGGCAAGTGGTTCAGGATTTTTAATAAATTGCGGCAAGCGCATCCCCCACGGCAGCCGCGGGCGCGAACCTTCAGAGGCAAGCCTGCGCACATGTTCGGAGTCGTGTTGACACCACTCCAATAATTTTGCGTAGGTGATATCAGTATGCTGTTGGATAAAAGGGCGCACCGCAAATTCAGCGCTGAATAATGGCGTTAATTTTTCCAGCGTTTGCAGCGCTTCTTCAGGATGCTGCAAACCATGGGCAGCGATGTAATCAATTAACGGCCAGGCGGCAAAACCGGCTTTATTATCCACCGCACTGCCCCTATCCCACACCTCGGGAAGATCCTGCAAATACTTGCTGAGTTTTTTAAAAGGCAAATCGTAGTGGCGATGCAATACCGCAATCAGATGATGCACGCGCGCCTTTAATTCAAGCTCATCAAGTCCGCGCTCAGCATCTTTCTGAAACGCCCGCGCATTAAAACCCGGCACCACCAGCGCAATACTACTGCCAATACGCTTGATCGCTTTTGGCCCCAAACCATCTTTCATTAACGGACTTTTATCGGTATCACTCACTGGGTAATTCTCCGCAATAAAACCCCATTATAAAAAAAGCCGCTGACACGTTATGTCAGCAGCTTTTTTGACGTTATCGCAATAAAACCTAACTCAACGCCAACTGAATATTAAAACAAGTACCGTGTTGTTCATCCGAGGTAACGGCCATTTGACCGTGGTGATGTTCGGTGATAATAAAATAGGAATACGACAAGCGCTGCTCTACCGGGCAGGTGGATTCGTGATTGGTGATGGCGAAGAAAGGTTGGAAAATATCTAACTGTTCAGTCGCGCTTAAACATTTTCCGTTGTGTTCTATTTTAATCCAGAGCGAATCGTAGAACTCGCCAATTTCAATATTGATCCAGGGCTTATTGTTGTCATCCCAGGTTTTGGAATTGAGTGCGTAGAAAGAATTCCGCATCAAGCGAATAAATACTTGCTCAAGTTCGGTAGGGAAACAGGGAATTTGTGGCAGGGGCGATGCGTAGTTGCGGCGGATATTAATATGTTTAAACGCGAGGCTATCAGCATCGGTAAACAGATCGGTGGCAAGCGTAATACTGCGATCCATAATCGGCGGCACATCGGCGAGTTGTTTGGTATCGCGATGACTACTGGCGAGATCCAACAAGTTTTGCGCGATCGCGGTTGCCTGATGGGCACTGAGACGCACGGTTTCCACTTCTTGCAATAAAAAGTCTCTTACATCGCCCAACTCAAGCTCTGCCGCTTCAATTTCTTGTCGTGCACGAGTCACTCGCGACAAAATGGTTTGCATTGGCAAGCTGATATCGTACGCCATGGCCGATGCCAATTCACCCATCGCCGACACTTTATCGCGCTCGGCCAATTTATTTTCCGCATTGACCTGTTTGGTCACATCAGAAATCAAAATAACAATGCCTGTGTCTTTGTGAGTAGTAAGCGGATAGAGCGTGATATCAAAACTGTATTGACCGCGCTGCGCGTGTTTGAGGGTAAGCGTTTCGCCCGCAACCAATACCGCTTTCACCTGCTCCCGGGTGAGTGTGATAGCGGAATATGCCTCCCACAAATTTTTGCCGATAACATCTTTCAATGGACGGCCGGTAATTTCTTCGGCTTTATGGTTCCACTGGGTGATGTTTAATTGCTGGTCCAAACCGATAAGCATCACCGGCATGGAATTCACGATGCTGGCGATATAGGCTTCACGCTCTTGTAATTGCCCGGTTGTTTCCTGCAATACGGCGGTGCGGTGTGCAACCCGATCTTCAAGTGTGGCTTTTATTTCCGTCAGGGCGCGATTGGAGCGCATGGAGCGCAAATGGGCTCGGATCAAAAAAACCAGCACGACCAACAAGGTCAGGATCAACACGCTGGCGCTGGTGTTGGCTACGTATTGCCACTTGGTACTGCCATCCTCTTCACGGAATACGGCGAGTATATCGGCGAAAGCACTCATGCTCAGGGTGGCGAGTGCGATTAGGGCCAAGGGTTTCTTCATGGATGGGGTCTCGGGAATGATGAGGGTGCGGAGCGGGAAAGCCCGACCGCCCATTAGCGCTAGCGGTGAATTCTACAAGATGCGCCCGCGCTGCAATAGCATCTTGTTAGGCTGCCCAGCCCTATTGAGCCCTTTGCCAAACACGGCAAGCGGTGACAGCCGGATCAGCAGCAGGGATTTTCGACCACAAAACCGGCAAATTGCCCCAAAGATAAACACAATGAAATGGCCAATCGCGGGAGGGAACAGATCAATCGGAAGGAACAGCAATGGGGAAGAGCAATCAGTAAAAGCCCAATCACTGGGCTTTTACTGCGGCAGACGTTGGTCTTCGCATCCTTATCGTTAGCAATAATTTCTCTCTGGCACTCGTTTATTCGATCTTATTCGACAAGGCAAAATTCCTTGCGCCGGACTCTGTGAAACTATCACTCTTGCATCATGCTGATCGTTATTGTTGTGGTGGCTTTTGCGCGGGCACGCTATCCGCCCTGGCTCGTCATCACTATCCTGGCAAACTGCAAAAACCGTGAAACAGATCCACACCCAAATTGTATTGCGCAGGAAGCTGTTTCAGGCGCGCACGCCTTTTGTTAAAAACGGATGCGGCATTATTGGACGTTATTGTTATGCATCAGAGATCAACGAATACTATTTTCCGGCTTAATGTCGATGCAGAAGTGAATGCGGTTCACAGCTCGCCAGTTTAGAAACAGTATCAAACGGATTAAAAAGCAGAGCACGGCGCCAAAGCAGGAAAAAATAATCGGATTTTTTTACAGTTTTCTTATCGCAGGCGATAGGAATCAATATTTGATTGATAACCTTGCAACAGAAAGGTTATTGGCAGGTTTGCAATTTTTTAGTGCGCAGAAGGGAAATGCAAACTCACTCGCAAAAGTGCAAATGAGTTTGCACAAAGCAGGACACTAACAGGCAATCGCACGCGCGATTTTCCGGGTCGGATAAGTGGAAGAACTGCTGGTATAGCGGTAGCCTTTAGGGGTCTGCAACACAATATGTTTGTTGTACATCCAGACTTCGCTAATTTTTTCCCCATCCAAACGGAATAACGCGGTTGCGGTAAATTCCAATTCGCCACCGGAGGCAGGTAAGCCCATAAATTCTTCGTGGTGTTTTCCTTGAATGCGAAAGCGAACCAGCACTTGCGAATCAGCGGCAAGCAGTTGCTCAATAGTAAAAACGTGCGATTCAAATACATCGGCCAGGTAATTAAAAAACCCCTGGTATTCATCGCAGTTGCCGGGATTAAATTCAGGAAAGCCCCAACACTTAACCTGTGGTGCAACAAAACTGTCCAAATCTTTATGCTGGGTGATATGCGCAGCGTGCAAAAATTCTTTTACCAAACGCTCGTTGTTCCGATGTGTACACATATAAACTCCTTCCCTTGTGGGGATTTTTTAATCTTCAGCCTGCTTGGGGTAAAGCAAGCTTTATTGTGAAACCTTCCCGCAGGGTAAGATCAAGCACCGGCGAATTATGTCAGCAGCATCGAATAAAATTGTCACAATGTGTAATTGGCGACGCTAATCCAACGGTTATTAATACGGGTTTTTCGTTGGACGCACAATAATGTCACTGACATTGTCACTGCTACGCGATATTGCGCTCATCCAATGCGCTCGCTGACCCGGTATAAGTGACGCAGTTATCAACCTCAACCTTGCGTCGCCCCATTTATCCCTTTCCTGTGATATTTCTGCACTAAGGCGCCACAAACGGCACCTTAATTGCAGAAAACACATCCATCAATTGGCTCAGCCTCGTAATTGAATATCCGCTAGATCCAGCATTCACCGGCTACACTCAGGGCGAGGTCAAAATTGACCATGATAAACTGAGGCGCGCAGCCCTTAAGATCATGGAGATCGCTGAATGATAATAAAATCCTCTATTCAGGTAATACCAGGGGACAAACTACAAACAATGGCGAAAGTCGTTGCGATAAGCAGCGCAAACGCGCCGTTTAATGAAAGCCATTCAAACTTTTTTTGTAAAAAACACACTTTTGACGACATAAAAGGTTATACCTACCGACATGGCGCGCAGCTTGAAAATGTGCGCCACGCCCGATACCAACAATTGATGGCGGGAGTTCCAGGTGAATAGTCTCTATATTGCCCTGGCGGCGTTATTTGGCGTGATCGTTGTCATCGCTGCCGCCGTGCACATCAATCGCGTCAACCTGAAATTGCGCAACATGGTGCGGCTGATGCGCCGGGCCGACGTGTGGCAGCGCGGCCACAATCGAGTCTTGGCACAAATCGCCGCCGATGATCCGCTTGAAGAGGTATTACTCGAAATTATTGTCGGCGTGGAGCATATCCGGCCGGAAATGATCTGCAGCATTTCGCTGGTGGATCGCCACACCAATCGCCTCAAAGTCGCCGCCGCACCAAACTTGCCGGCTTTATACAAAGATGCCATTGATGGTTTGCCTGCTGATCAGGCAATTGGTTCCTGCGGCTCCGCAGTGGTAACCGGAAACCGGATTGTGGTTAGCGACATCCAGAAAGATCCCTCCTGGATCGGATTAAAAGAGTTGGCCGCCAAAGCCGGTCTCGCCTCCTGCTGGTCTGAACCCATCGTCAATCGGCATGGACAGGTGCTGGGCACATTCGGGATTTATCAAAGACAAGTTTCCGAACCTACGGTTGATGATATACGACTGATCGAAGAATCTGCCTACCTCGCGGAGATCGCGATTGAGCGCAAACTCTCATTGGAAGCATTGCGCGCGAGCGAAGAGCGTCATCGGTTATTGGCCGATAACGCGCAAGATGTTATCTGGACTATGGATCTCAATGGCCGCTTTACCTATGTCAGTCCGTCGGTAGAAAAATTGCGCGGTTTCACTGCCGCTGAAGCCATGGAACAAACACTGGAGCAAACGCTCACGCCGGAATCAGTGGCGAAAGTACAGGAAGCCGTTGGCAGGACACTCGCTGCCGTTAAAGCTAACGAACCCTTTCCGGATTTTGCGGCAGAATTGGAACATATTTGCAAAGATGGCTCGATCGTGTGCGCCGAAACCAGAACCTCGGGCATTTATGACGCTGAAGGTAAATTTATCGGTATCGTTGGTGTGAGCCGCGACGTAACCGAGCGCAAAAAAAGCGAAGAAAAAATTCGCTACATGGCGCAACACGACAGCCTCACCGGATTACCCAACCGCGCATTATTTGCCGACCGTTTGCAGCAGGCATTGAGTTACTGCAAACGCCACCAGCGCGTACTTGCGGTAATGTTGCTCGACCTTGATAAATTCAAACCGGTTAACGACCGCTACGGCCATGCGCTGGGCGATGAATTATTAAAACAGGTCGCGCAACGGTTGCTCGCCTGTGTGCGCACCTCTGACACAGTAGCGCGTATCGGTGGCGATGAGTTTGTTATTCTCTTGCATCAAATGGATGATATCCATCACGCTAAAATTGTGAGCGAAAAAATCCAGTACGCGCTCTCGCAAATATTTTTAATCGAAGAGTATCCGATCCAAATTGGCTGCAGTATTGGGACTGCATTTTATCCGCAAGACGGCGCCGATCCGCTGGAGCTAACCAAAATCGCCGACCAGAAGATGTATCGGCATAAACAACAAAGCACCGACACAGTTCGCTAATCAATCCCTTCACAACAACTCTCTCAAAAACAACTCCATAAAAAAGGGCAACCGGCGGGTTGCCCATTAAACCGACTCATGAAGCAGTCGAAGAAGAAGGGTAAAGCATGCACAGCTGACACACGATGCCTGCCACAGGAATGCCTGCCACAGGATTGCCTGCCACAGAAATAACTTAAAAAATTTACGCCTGCACTTGCACCAAACCATCATCAATACGCACCGGATAAACCGTGACCATATATTCGGGTTTTTCCAGGCATTCACCTGTGCGCAGATTGTAGTGCTCTTTATACAACGGCGATGCAACCACCACTTCATCACCTATCGAGCCGATAATGCCACGGGACAATACATTGGCCGCTCCGACGGGATCGTAATTCGATACCGCAAATACTTCGTTTAACCGACGCGAACGGAAGATAGCCACTTGCTTGCTATTCACCAATGCACACACACCGGTGTCGGGTAACAAATCATCGATTTCACACACACTGATCCAGGGTTTTTCGCTCATGATATTTTCTCGCTAAAAATAGAGTTTTACCCCTTTCTAACCTCTTCCGGCTGTTGCCGAGAATTATCCATCCCCCCTTTAACGGGGCGCGTAGCCGGGAGGATTAGGGCGGGGTTATTTAATTAATCGACCAACTCAACAAACTGAATACTTTTATTATTGCGCTCTAACGCCGTTGCCGGGCGAATTTGTTCGCGCTCGATCACATAAGCAAGGTTGTCATCGGTTGCATTGGTGTTGATGAAATGTTTGAAGCGTTTTTGTAATTCATCGCTTTCAACTGTCGTTTTCCATTCACATTGGTATTGGCTGATGTTGTAAGCCATTTGCTCTTCCAGCTCCGCGCAAATCGATAACTTATCGTCGATCACCACTTTTCTCAGGTAATCCAGGCCGCCTTCCATATTTTCCATCCACACCGAGGTGCGTTGTAAACGATCACCGGTACGAATGTAGAACATCATTACGCGGTCGATATATTTAATTAAGGTAACGTCATCCAGGCCGGTGGCAAATAAATCGGCGTGACGCGGACGCATACCACCATTGCCACACACATATAAACTCCAACCGGTTTCAGTAGCAATTACGCCAAAATCTTTGGATTGCGCCTCTGCACATTCACGCGTGCAACCCGACACACCAAATTTAATTTTGTGCGGCGCACGCACACCTTTGTAGCGATTTTCCAGCGTAATCGCCATACCGACAGAATCCAATACACCGTAACGACACCAGGTACTGCCCACGCAGGATTTCACAGTGCGCAATGATTTACCGTAGGCGTGACCGGTTTCGAACCCGGCATCAACCAACACTTTCCAGATTGCAGGCAGTTGATGCAATTGCGCCCCAAATAAATCGATCCGCTGGCCGCCGGTGATTTTGGTGTAGAGATTGTATTGTTTGGCAACCTGGCCCAACACAATTAATTTATCCGGTGTAATTTCACCACCTGCAACACGCGGCACTATCGAGTAAGTGCCATCTTTTTGCATATTACCGAGAAAAATATCATTGGTGTCTTGCAGGCCGATGTGTGTTTTGTCCAACACAAATTCATTCCAAAAACTGGCGAGAATTGACCCCACCGCCGGCTTACAAATTTCACAACCCAACCCACCATTGCCATGGCTATCCAACAAATCATCAAATGTTTTTATCTTTTTAATGCGAATGATATCAGCCAATTCCTGCCGGGAATGGGGGAAGTGTTCGCACATATGGTTGCTGACTTCTACACCCAGTTTTTTCAACTCGGAGTCCATTACTTGTTTGGTTAATGCCGTACAACCACCACAGCCGGTTGAGGCTTTGGTGATGGCTTTAATGTCGCCCATAGTACGCGCGCCATTTTGTACCGAGCAGCAAATGGCACCTTTGCTGACATCGTAACAAGAGCAAATCATTGCAGTTTCCGGCAGCGCATCTACACCGATTGCCATGCTGCCACCATCAACATTGGGCAGAATCAGGCAATTCGGATCATCGGGCAAATCCATGCCATTCACACACATTTGCTGCAATGTACCGTAGGCTTCAACATCACCCACCAACACCGCACCCAACAATTTTTTATTGTCCGCCGATACAATCATGCGCTTGTAAACTTCATCCACATCGTTGCTGTAGGTATAACTCAATGAACCGGGTGTAGTGCCATGTGCATCCCCGATAGAGGCCACATCGACACCGAGCAATTTTAATTTGGTGCTCATATCAGCACCCATAAATTGGTCATTGCCACCCGTAATATGGGATACCGCCACTTTTGCCATTTGATAACCGGGCGCGACCAAACCGTAAATGCGATTGTTCCAGAGCGCACACTCACCAATGGCATAAACATCTTTCATATTAGTCTGGCAATTGTTATCAACCGCAATACCGCCGCGCTCGCCTAATTGAATACCGCATTTGCGCGCGAGCTCATCCTGCGGGCGAATACCGGCAGAAAACAAAATCATATCGGTTTCAAGATAACTGCCATCTGCAAAATTCATGCGGTAACGCGCATCGGTACCGGCAACGATTTCATTCGTCGCTTTTTGCGTATGGACTTTTACGCCTATACCTTCAATCTTGCGGCGCAATAATTTTCCGCCGCCTTCATCCAATTGCACTGCCATCAACCGCGGCGCAAATTCCACCACATGGGTTTCAAGGCCTGCAGCTTTTAAGGCAGCTGCAGCCTCCAATCCAAGCAGACCACCACCGATAACCACGCCAATTTTACTTTGGGTAGCCGAGTGGGTAATTGCCTCCAGATCTTCAATAGTGCGATACACAAGGCAGTGCTCGCCATTATTGCCGGGAATAGGAGGAACAAACGGAAATGAACCTGTTGCAAGAATTAATTTATCGTAAGCTTCGCGGCGACCGGATGCGGTAATCACTTCTTTATTATCAAAATCCAGATCAATCACTTTATCTTTCAAAATAAATTCGACGGATTTTTCGTTATAATAATCGGCTGTCGTTAATGCCAGATCCTCGGCAGTTGCTCCGGAAAAATATTTGGAGAGCTGCACGCGGTCATAGGCAAGACGCGGCTCTTCCGAAAAGGTAATTATTTGATATTGCTCAGCATCGGCATGATTCACCAGATTGTCGATAAATTTGTGCCCTACCATGCCGTTTCCGACTACAACAATACGCTTCTTCATAACTGCCTCACGGTCGTAAAATTTTTTGTATTAACTCATTTTTGATGAAGCACAATTACTTATGCCAACAAATATTCTGCTTCGCTCGCATGTAGCTGCACCTGCATTTGCAGTTTTTCTTTCATGCGCACTACCTCACCTACAATAATTAATGCGGGTGATTGCACTTGTTCACGAACCACGGCCCCAGAAAATTCTTGCAGAGTGGAAATAATGTCGCGCTGGTTTTTACGGCAGCCGTTTTCGATAATCGCCACCGGCGTATTTGCAGCCAAACCACCGGCTAATAATTTTGCGGCGATTTCATCGGCACGAGTCAGGCCCATATAAAACACCAGGGTATGATTCAGTTGCGCCAGCGCATTCCAATTCACATCCAGACTTTTTTCAGCGTGGCCGGTAACAAAAGTGCAGCCCTGTGATAAACCACGATGAGTCAAAGGGATATCGGCATAAGTGCTGCAACCGGACGCCGAGGTAATACCCGGAATCACTTCTGCCTCAATACCGGCAGTGCGCAGCTCCAATAATTCTTCGCTGCCGCGGCCAAAAACAAATGGATCGCCACCTTTAATGCGGCACACAGTCAGACCCAAGTGCGCTTGCTTGACCAATAATTGATTGAGATCGTCCTGCGCAATGCTGTGCTGGTTTTTCGCTTTACCAACGTAATGTGCAGGAACATTTTTGGGAAAGAGTGCGCGTATATCAGCGCTGACAAGGTAATCGTAAAAAATAATATCGGCGCTATTGATTGCACGTAGCGCTTTTACGGTTAACAACTCTGCATCGCCAGGACCTGCGCCGACCAACCAAACTTTACCCACACATGATTTTTTTGCGCGCTCATTGGTATCACCACGCTGCTTTAGCATGGCGGAAGGAAGGGCTTCGACGTTGGTTTTGAAGAAATTGTTCATGGCATCACCCGCGATTTATTTACAAAGGGGTAACTGCAATCGCAATGCCATATCGATTTTTTTAATCGAAAAAATATTTTTCTTTATATTTCATAAACTTAAAATAACCGCTTGCATCAATCTTGCTGTCAGGCAATTTATCGCAATAAGATCAAACAGGAATTTATGAATTCTAATGGTGCAAATGCGCACCAATTGGCAGCAAAAATGATTTTGATAATCTTGCCAAAATGCACCAATTAAAAACAAAATAATGGTGCATTGAGCACCATAAAAATACATTTATGCTAATTTTTGCCGATCTTTAAGTAATTAACCGAACAATGATATCGGCAGCATCAGCTAAAAGTATTCAGCATCCCGCCAATAGAGGTATAAAATCCAGGAAATCACCATTTTGGATCAGCACTTCAAGCCAGCTTCGCCCATCCCCGCTCAATTCTCTGTTAAGAATGGCCGCAAGCTTGCTAAGGATAGAGGACGAGAGAAACTCGAAACACCTTGAGCCACCAGCGCAGCATCGCTAGAGTGGCTGCCCCACTCAGGAACATCTTTCTACTATATGTTGATCGATAGCTTTGGCCGAACCATCAATTACGTGCGCCTGTCAGTCACTGACCGCTGTGACTTGCGTTGCATTTATTGTATGACGGAAGATATGGCTTTCCTGCCGCGCGCCGAGGTACTTAGCATTGAAGAACTGGCGACCCTGGGCGAAACCTTTGTCGGTTTGGGTATTACCAAGCTACGCATTACCGGCGGAGAGCCATTGATAAGGCGCAACATCATCGACTTATTGGAACGCCTGGGGCAGTTGTCCGGACTAAAAGAGCTTTGTCTCACCACCAATGGCACCCACCTATCCCGGTACGCGCGGGCGATTAAAGATGCAGGCGTAGAGCGCATTAATATCAGCCTCGACAGCCTCAATCCCGCGCGCTTCCGCCAACTCACCCGCGTCGGCGATATCAACCAGGTGTTGCAAGGTATCAAAGCCGCACAGGCGGCCGGTTTTAAACACATCAAATTAAACTGTGTCGCACTCAAACACTACAATGCCGATGAAGTCCCGGCATTGGTGCGATTTGCGTTGGATGAAGGATTGGATATCAGTTTTATAGAAGAAATGCCGCTGGGGCGCATTGATGAACACGGACGCGCGGCAGAGTTTGTTAGCAGCGATGAATTGCACAGCCGCATTCACAAGCAATATCCGCTACTGCCGATGATCAATAGCGCTAAAAGCGAAATCAACGCCGGTCCTGCCCGTTATTGGCGAGCAAGCGGGTACGATTCACGCATCGGTTTTATTTCGCCCCATTCCAATAATTTTTGCAGCAGCTGTAACCGCGTCCGCGTCACCGCGACCGGCCGTTTACTATTATGCTTAGGACATGAGAACAGCGTGGATTTGCGTGAGGCATTGCGTACAAGCGAAAATCCCCAGGCAGAAGTACGCACACGCATTATCGAAGCCATGCAATACAAACCGGAAAAACATACTTTTGATTTAAATGATGAACCGCAAATTGTACGGTTTATGAATATGACGGGCGGTTAATCCCACTAATAATCCCTCCCCTGCCCCTCCCCGGCTTCACGCCCCGCTTAATAAGGAGTAGTAGCTTCCCCCCTGACAGGCAGGGCGCGTAGCTGGGAGAGGACTAACACAGGAATAAATAACAATGTCATCCCAAAAAGAATTTGAACCCTTGAATATTTGCGTGCTTACCGTCTCTGACACACGCAAACCGGATACCGATACTTCCGGCCAAAAACTGCAGGATTTATTAATCGCCGCAGGCCACAAATTGCATGACCGCAATCTGGTAATCGATGATATTTACCAAATTCGCGCCGTGCTTTCCAATTGGATTATCGATAAGCAAGCGCAAGTGGTGTTAATCACCGGCGGCACCGGTTTTGCCGGACGCGATTCAACCGTTGAAGCAGTCACACCTTTATTTGATAAAACTGTTGTCGGTTTTGGTGAGCTGTTTCGCCAAGTGTCTTACGATGAAATCGGCACATCGACTATTCAATCGCGCGCAACTGCCGGCTTTTCCAATCGCACCCTGATTTTTTGTTTGCCCGGTTCAACCGGCGCTTGCACAACAGCATGGGAAAAAATTATCAAAGAACAATTGGATAGTCGCCATAGCCCCTGTAACTTTGTTGGCCAACTCAGCATCAAATAAATCCCTATGACTGACACTAGTGAGAAAAAATTAACCGGTGCGCGAATTAAAATCCAGGCACGCTTGATGTTGGATGATGAGATTGCGTTTGGCCCGGGCAAAGCCGATTTGTTAGCCTCGATTGAAGCGACGGGCTCGATCTCGGCCGCTGGTAAACATTTGGGGATGAGTTATCGTCGTGCATGGCTATTGGTTGATGCCATGAACCGCTGTTTTAATCAACCTTTAGTTGAAACGGCAACCGGGGGAACCCATGGTGGGGGAACGCGCCTGACACCACTGGGTATCGATGTGTTGGCACGCTACCAACAATTACAACATGATATCTGCGCATTGGGTGAAAAACATTTTCCGGAATTTAAACCGCTGCTGCGCAAAAAGCCAGTTCCACCGAATTAATAAAAATTTATTCGGCAGACTGCAACTTTCCATCCTGCACACGAAAATAATGCGCAGTCAAAAACTCCAGCTCACTCAGCGCGTGTGTAACGTATAGCATCGGAATTTTGCACTCATCATAGATACGCAAGAAGAACGGCAATATTTGCTGTTTCAAGCGTTCATCCAATGCTGACAGCGGCTCATCCAACAATAATAATTCCGGCGAATATAACACCGCACGCCCGAGCGCGACGCGCTGTTTTTCTCCACCCGATAAACTGCCGGGGCGACGTTCAAGTAAATGGCCAATCTCCAGTAAATCAATAATGGCATCCACATGAAAGCGCCGCTGCATCGCATTGATATTATTGTAGCCATACAGCAAATTTTTACGCACCGATAAATGCGGCAACAATTGTCCATCCTGAAAGACTAAACCTATATGACGTTTGTGCGGCGGCAGCACTACTTTTTTACTGCTGTCAAACATTAATTGGCCATTCAGTTTTATCGAACCTTGCTGCGGCTTTAATAATCCGGCGATCAACGCCAGCAAAGTACTCTTGCCGCTGCCCGATGCACCTAGCACGCCAGTGATTGGCGCATCAAAAATTTGCTTGGCCGACAATGAAAATTCCGCACGCCTGAATTCGAAATCCAACTCAAGCACGGCGAACTCCCAGCCATTTTTCAGCGCGACGAGTAAGCAGATTATTCAAGAAGAGCGAGAAGAACGCGAGTGCGAGACAAATACCTATCAAACGCATTGCCATAGCATCGCCATCGATTTGATGTGTTGCAGAATATATCGCTAACGGCAAGGTGCGGGTTTCACCCGCGATATTGCCGACAAAGGTAATAGTCGCGCCGAATTCGCCGAGCGAACGACTGAACACCATAATGCAGCCAATTAAAATGCCCGGCAACATTAATGGCAAGGTCACGCTATACCATACTTTAAACGGACTTGAACCAAGAGTGCTCGCCGCCGATTCAAGACGACGATCAATCATTTGCACCGACAATTTTGCCGCTTGCACCATCAACGGAAAGGCAATAATCGCCGCAGCCAGAACTGCGCCCTTCCAATTAAAAGCCAATTCAATACCGAAATTTTCTTTCAACCATTGCCCCGCAACACCCTGCGAACCAAATACTACCAGTAATAAATAACCCGGCACCGTGGGTGGCAATACCATCGGCATAAATAAAACGGCTTCCAATGCCGGCTTGGCAAAGAACTCTTTGCGCGCGAGCAGCCAACCAAAAAAAACGCCAGGAATTGCACACACAAGCGTTGCACAAATGCCCACCTGCGCAGACAACAAGAGCACTTGCCATTCAGATTCAGTCAGAATCATGAGATTTCAAACGCTACATATTTATTGTGCAAGCCTGAATCCATAACGAACAAAAACATCGGCGGCCACAGGCGATTGCAAAAACTGCCAAAATGCCCGCGCTTCTGCGGTCGCACTTTTGGTCAAGCCGCCGGGATACACGATGGGTAAATGACTTTCTGCCGGAAATGTAGCAACTACGCTCACTTTTTTACTCATTTGGGCATCGGTTTTGTACACTATCCCTAATGCACATTCACCGCGCTCTACAAATGCCAACGCAGTGCGCACATCTTCTGTGCCTACAAGCCGCGGCTGAATCCCTGACCACCAACCATAATGAGTCAATGCCTGCCTGGCATATTTACCCACCGGAACAGATGCGGTATCACCGGTGCATAATTTGCCGCTGAAACTGGCAAGCAGATCCACATCGGGTGCAATAGTAATAGATGGAGCACGGCCGAGCGGAGCAATTAATACCAATTCGTTGAGCAATAAATCCACACGGGTATTTTTATTTAATAAATTGCGCTGCGCCAGATAATCAGCCCAATCTTTATCGGCGGAAATAAAAATATCTGCCGGAGCGCCGTTCTCAATCTGTTTGGCTAATGTGGACGAACCTGCGAAAGACGTTTTGATCACCACATTAGTATGGGCTTTTTCGTAAGCTCGACTGAGTTCGGTCATTACATCGGTAAGACTGGCCGCCGCCGATACACGCACATCCCCCGCCTGCGCGCTGCCGGTAATTAATACTTGCAGCAATAGCAACATACAGCCAAATGCGGTCCGTGTTTTAAAAACTATGTTCATAGCAATCCCGCCTGGATAGATAAATCGATGCCCGATGTATACGGCTATATATAATGAAACAAACCATGCTTTGGTGCAACCGACGCAAATTATTGCACCAGCACTATGCACAAGCACGATTGCCTGCTGCAATTTGGTGATTCCTTATTTTATTTCTCTGGTAAAACGCGAATCTTTTGTGGGTTTTGGTCTGTAAAACCACAAGATGCAGTTCGTTTATTAAGAAATACAAAGGTAAATGCTCATGGCAAGCTAATTGCACCTCTCCAAAGCCATGCCTTATCAAGGTGTTTTGATGTACTTGTGAGCACGTCTCCATGAATCATTCTTTACTGTTACAAACAGCGGTGCCTTCACTATTGGCCGCCATGGATGCGTTAACTCTCGAACCGGATTTTCAAATTTTCTTCAAGAAGGCTGCAGCAGCCGTGCGCAATTTATTGGGCGCCGACGGCACCGCATTGATTTTGCTTGATGAAGAAACCCAAACTTTTGAGTACAAATTATTCGAAGGCGAACAACAGCATTTGCTCAACGCATTTAAAGGCTTTCGCTTTTCGGCGGCGACAGGAATTTCCGGGCGCGTACTCAACAGCAAAACCAGTATTTTTACACGCAACTACCCTATCGCCCCCGATGCCATGCCGCAATTGGTCGATGCCGGGTTGCAATCCAATCTGGTGATCCCGCTTATTTCTTCCGATAAAGTATTTGGTGTGCTCGCCTCCTCCTGGTTTACGCATACACAATCGGTTGCCGATATCTCTCCGCAATTACTCACACTGGCAGAGCGCATTGCGAGTCAAATTGCGGTTGCTTGCCATCGTGAGAAATTGGAAACGCAACTGCGTGCACTTGCCACTATTGATCCACTGACAAAATTACTGAACCGCCGGGGCATTTTGAATTGTCTCGACGACAGCCTGGAAAAGCTGCATCGCTACAATCGCAACTTTGCGTTATTTTTTATTGATATCGATGGCCTTAAATCCGCCAATGATCACTGGGGCCATGAAACCGGGGATATTTTATTGCGCGATGTCGCCCAACGATTATCCGATGTGGTGCGCAAGGGCGATCAAATCGGTCGGTTGGGCGGCGACGAATTTTTAATTGTTGCCGAGTGTGATGAATCCCATATCGATATTCTCGCCAACCGATTTTTGCAGGCACTGCGTGTGCCCTACGGTATCGGCCGCAAGCGCGGACGTTTAAGTGGCAGCATCGGCGTTGTACTGGCACCGCAAGACGGCGTCGATGAAATTAATTTGTTGCGCAAAGCTGACGCGGCTATGTATATCGCCAAAAGCCAGGGCGGCGACAAATTCCAGCGTGCTTCGGTTAGAACTGAACAGCTGCAAGACCGGTTAATTTCGGTAGTCGATGTCGAAGGCGCATTGGATCGCAATGAGTTGCAACTGTGGTACCAACCTATTTGCCAGCTGCATGATTTATCGGTGGTGGGATTTGAAGCATTGTTGCGCTGGTGTAAACCCGATGGCGAGGTGGTCAGCGCTGGCCCCATCATCCAGGCATTTGAAACTGCACGCGGCGATCTGGAGTTTCGCTTGGGGAATTGGGTATTGCACGAAGCTGCGCGACAGATGCAACTGTGGAATAAAAATTCGCTCACACCCGATATCCATATCAATATCTCACCGCGCCACTTTTTACATCCATCATTTCTGTTGGAATTGCAAAATCTCTGCGAACAGCAGCAGGGATTTGGCGAATCATTAATTATCGAAATTACTGAAACCGCGATGCTGGAAGACCTTGAGCGTGCCAAACGCATTATGTTGCGTTGCCGCGATTTGGGTGCGCGCATGGCGGTAGATGATTTTGGTACTGGCTACGCATCGCTGACGTATATCAAACGTCTGCCGCTGGATATTATTAAAATTGACCGCTCATTTGTCGCTGACTTACCGGGCAATAAAGTGGATTGGGATATCACCAAAGGAATTGTATCTATTGCCCATGCACTGGGTTTGGCAGTCGTCGCAGAAGGCGCAGAGGAATTTGAACAGATTGGCAGCTTGCGTGAATTGGGATGCGACCAGGTGCAGGGATATTTTATCCATCGCCCAATGCCATTTACCGATGCTGATCACTGGCTGCAACATCAACAGCGGCGCACGCCCTCACGCGCTAATAAACAATCCACAGCAATCAATAATTTTTCGACGCGAACAGACAGCACAAAAAAAATAAAGGCCGCCGCCAATGAAGAACTGATGCATGATTTTGCTCAATCCCAATTGGCCGCAGCCCTTTTTTTGCCGACAGAATGTTTACCACAAGAATTTTTTGATCCACGCTTTACGCTCTTCCCAAAAGGTCACAGTCGCTCCGCGTGAATTCGGGTTAATAATGTACCGGCAAGCGTTTGAGCATAGCTTGACGCGCATTAATTAATTCTTTGTAGGTCTGGATCATGGTGAAATTTACTTGCGCGCCATTTAATTTCAACTCGGCGAGCTGGCGCTCATAGTCGGAAATTTCGCGTAAAAGTTTATCGCGCAATAAATCCGAACGACTGGTGTTGAAATCGGCTTTTAGGTTTTTACTTTCTCTTCTCATCAATAACACTCCCTAAGAATAGAACCTGCAAAATTTTCCAGCATGGTCAGCCAATAATACGCTTGGCGATTAATTCTGGCCTCTCAACTGAAGACTAGCCCAGATGACCAACGAATGACCACCCTGAACTTAGACTATTTTCTTATCGGAAGTATGAAATTTTGGTTATAAAACCGACAGGATTGCCGTCTCATTCATTCAGTGCAGCGGGGTTAATCTATTTCAGCAATGCATCAGCGAATAAGAGTTTATCCCACGCAAAATTTTTGTCGCCCAATGCATAAAAGTGTGGATTAAGGATATCGTCGCTGGCGTTGTACACCAGCGATTGCAATTCGGGTGTAGCGCATACCACACGTCCACCGGCTGCTTCGAGTACTGCCTGTGCAGCGGCAGTATCCCACTCCGAGGTAGGTGCAAGGCGCGGGTAAAAATCAGCACGCCCTTCTGCGATCACACAAAACTTGAGTGAACTACCGGTATTGGTGGTCTCGATAGATCCCGGCCAATTGCGCGTGACTGCCGCCATCAAATCAACCGTGGCTTGCGTGCCGTGGCGATGGCTGAGCAGCACAGTAAAAGCTTGTCGACGCGCACTGCGCTCAGTCAGGTTGCGCACCGCGATCGGCTGGCGATTCGTGCCCTGCGTATATTTGAAGGCGCCGATGCTGCTTTGTTCGCGCGCATCCAACACGCCGAGGTAAGTAACATCGCTCGCTGGTACATGGACAACACCTATTAATGGCTGCCCACGCTGCACCAACGCAATATTCACCGTGAACTCGCCATTGCCCGCGATAAATTCTTTGGTGCCGTCGAGCGGATCAACTAACCAATAGTTTTCCCATAGATGACGATCGGCAAACTCGGGCAGCTCACCTTCTTCCGAAATAATCGGCAGCGGCAACAATCCCGGAAGACCGGCGCTAATCACCCGGTGAGCGGCAAGATCCGCAGCGGTAAGCGGCGAGTCATCGCTCTTGTGTTCAATGTGATAGGTGTCTCTATTGCTGTAAATCGCCATAATCGCCGCGCCCGCGCGCCGACTGAGATCGACCAATTGCTCAATGAGTTCAGGGCTGATGGGATGGGGATTAGTCATGCCTGGCCTCGCGATCCAGGGATAAATCCAGCACCGGCGCGGATGCCGTAAAATTGCCGGCCAGCCATTCACGCACCATAAACAAGGCCGCAATACTGCGCCCTTCGCACACATCGGCGCGGCTAATCAGTTGCATCAGGTCGGATAAGGGATAAGGCACAACTTCGATAGGTTCAGGCTCATCGCCAACCAGTCGCTCGGGGTAGAGAGCCCAGGCAACTACCACATTGATGCCATGCTCCATATAAGAAGGAGACAAGCTGATCTTTTTGAGGAACTGCAACTTACGGGCGCCATAGCCCACTTCCTCCTTTAATTCACGGTTGGCGGCGTCCAGCAGGGCTTCGCCTTGGTCGATTGCACCTTTAGGCAGGGCGAGGTGGTAATCCTCAATTCCGGCCCCATATTCACGCACCAAAAGCACCGTATTGTCGTCGAGCAAGGGTACAATGAGCACCGCCCCCGGCCCGCCGGAACAGAGCTTCTCGTAGGTGCGCTCTTCACCGTTGCTGAAACGCAGGTGGATTTCATCGGCACGGAACAGGCGGCTGCGCGCTACTGTCGCGCGCTTCAAAATACTGGGCTTGGTAGGCATAGGTCGTATAAATGCAGTTCGCAGAAAGTGGTAGAGACAATTTTATGATCAATTGGGACTTAATAGATACTGTCATGCTGGATATGGATGGTACCTTGTTGGATCTGCATTTCGATAATTATTTTTGGCTGGATCACCTGCCCCAGCGCTACGCGCAAATCCACAATGTCGATATCGCAGCCGCACATCAAAAATTGAGCAGTGATATCCGCCAGTACGAAGGTACGTTGCAATGGTACTGCCTGGAATTCTGGTCCAAGGCACTGGATGTCGATATATCGAGCCTGAAAGAAGAAGTAAAACACAAAATCCGGATTCGTCCCCATGCCGGCGAATTTTTGCAGCGTTTGCGCGCGCAGGGGAAAAAAGTGTTGCTGGTCACCAACGCGCACCCGCAAAGCTTGTCACTCAAAATGCAGATTACCCGGATCGATCAATGGCTGGATGTGATTGTGTCCTCACATGAATTTAAAGAACCGAAAGAATCGCAAAAATTCTGGCAGGAGCTGCAAGCACGCGAACAATTTGATCCGGCGCGCACCCTTTTTATTGATGATACGGTACGCATTCTAGATTCAGCCAAAACCTTTGGCATTAAATATTTATTGGGCATCCATCAACCTGACAGCCAAATAGAGCGGCGCATGGAACAATACCCGGCGATCCATAACTTTGATGAAATTATGCCATCGGCACATTAATGTATGAGTAAACAAAAAATTGAACTCGACGATGACGACGATAAAATCCGCATCGACAAATGGCTGTGGGCTGCACGTTTTTATAAAACCCGTATGCTCGCCAAGCAGGCCATCGACGGCGGAAAAATCCATTGCGATGGACAGCGCGTAAAACCAAGCAAAGAAGCAGTGATTGGTTTGGAACTGACGATCCGTCAGGATTGGGACGAAAAAACAGTCGTTATTAAAGCACTTTCAGCCCAACGCCGTGGCGCACCGGAAGCGGCCCTGTTGTACGAAGAAACGGAAGAGAGTAAAACCCTGCGCGAAAAGCGCAGTGCTGAGCGCAAAGCCGGGTTAGGTAATTACATTATCAGCGACCACCGTCCGAGCAAAAAAGAACGCCGCCATATCCATCGCTTCCAGCGGATTAATTTATTGGGCGATACAGATTAACAATAAATCTTTAGTGCACCACTAAAGATTTATTTAGCATGAATTATCAAGAGATCAAAAATGCCAAGCAAAGACTTACTGCACCGCTTTTTATTTGATGACTGCGATATTCGCGGCGAAATAGTTACCCTGAGTGATAGCTACCGCGAAGTCCTCAGCCACAATCCACAACAGCCAGCTATTCATCGCTTGCTGGGTGAGTTTCTTGCTGCGGTGGGATTGTTGTCCAGCACATTAAAATTCGATGGGAAAATTATTTTACAGGCACGCGGTGACGGTGCAATTTCAACCATCATGGCCGAATGTAATCATCACAATAACCTGCGCGGTATTGTGCGCTTGAATAACGAGGTTGAACTCAGTGAAGACCACGCTCTTAATGGCAATCTGCAACAATTACTTGGCAACGGTGTATTGGTAATTACCATTGAACCGCAACGCAGCGAAAACTTCAGCGGCACAATTGAACGTCACCAGGGCATAGTGCCGATGGATGCAGAAAATCTCGCCGGTTGCCTTGAGCATTACTTCGAACAATCAGAGCAGCTGGCCACTAAAATGTGGTTTGCAGCCGATCAAGATAGTGTTACCGGGTTTTTAATCCAGGCACTGCCACAACAATTAATTACCAATGAAGAAGATAACCGCGATAAATGGGAAACCATTACCACCTTGGCAGACACGGTAAAAAATGAAGAACTATTGGAGTTGGATCACCCCACGCTTCTCTATCGCCTGTTTAACGAACATCCATTGCGTTTGTTCGAACCAAAAACATTGCGCTTTGCCTGCAGCTGTTCGCGTGAACGCAGTGCAAGCGCGCTACTTTCGATTGGAAAGGAAGATGTTGAAGCATTATTGATTGAGCAGGGCAGCATCGATATTGATTGCCAGTTCTGCAACCAGCACTATTATTTTGCCGCCGATGAAGTGCGCAAGTTATTGGGCGGCAATGTATTGCATTAATGCTGTCATGCCAGAGTATAATGCTCTGGCGCTGTTGGCAGATTACGCTTGGTAACCTCACCCTTCACTATCAGTCTGCGCCAGCAGAATGCTCTTTATAGATCGATAGTATTCTGAGCCATTTATGAATCAAATTACGTCCCAGCCCTTTAGCGCTTATCAAAAGCGTGTTTTACTTTTACTCGCCTTTATCCAGTTCAGCATAATCCTGGATTTTATGATCATTTCCCCCATCGGCGATATCTTGATGAAATCGCTATCCATCGGCACTACTGAATTTGGGTTGGTAGTTTCCGCGTATGCATTCAGCGCTGCTATCGCCGGCATAGTGGCAGCGGGCTTTATGGATAAATTTGATCGCAAGAAATTACTCGTTTGGTTTTTCAGCGGTTTTGTTATCGGCACGCTGGCGTGTGCACTCAGCCATAACTATGTGCAATTGATGCTAGCCCGAATTGTGACAGGAATTTTTGCCGGCGTTGCCAGCGCAGCGTTATTTACGCTGGTGATTGATATATTTGCACCGCAACAGCGTGGCCGCGCAATGGGCGTAGTGCAAATGGGTTTTGGCGTCAGCCAGGTTGTGGGGATTCCGCTCAGCATTTATATCGCAACTCATTTGGGCTGGGAAGCCAGCTTCATCGTCATTGTTATTTTAGCGTTGGGCATTCTGTTCGCCATCGGCTTGATCCTGAAGCCAGTGACTGCACATTTAGCGGAGCAGCATGATAAAAATCCTTTTGCGCATTTTTTGAAGGTGTTATCCAATACTGACTATCAAAAAGGATTTGCTGCAGTCATGTTTTTGGCAATCGGTGGTTTTATGATAATGCCTTTCACCGCACCCTTTTTAATTAACAATGTACATATCACCGCAGAACAATTGCCGTTGATTTATTTAAGTACCGGATTACTGTCATTAGTGATGATGCCATTAATGGGAAAATTTTCTGATCGTTATGATCGCTTTACGCTCTTTACTATCGGCTCGTTCGGTGCAGTGGTAATGGTATTTGTCTATACCAATTTATCGGCAACACCGCTCTGGCTAGTGATAATTGTTAACGTCCTGTTATTTGCTTGCATCCTCAGCCGCATGACGCCTGCTATGGCACTCAACTCAATGGTTGCCGAACCAGAAGACCGCGGAGCTTATATGTCGATATCCAGCTCACTACAACAAACAGCCGGTGGCGTAGGTGCTTTTGTAGCAGGATTGGTAATTGTGCAGCAGGATGCCCACAGCCCGCTGCAACATTTTGATTGGCTCGGTTACATCGCCATAGGGATTTTTATTCTGTGTATTTTTTTAGTTGGAAGAGTCGATAAACTATTGAAATCTCGCAAGCTTGCTCATGCAAGTTAATCCCTTGTCATACAAGCCGCTTCACCTGAGGCGGCGTTTACTAGACAAAAATATCCAGCACCAATACTCCTGATAATCCCACCACACCCACAATGGTCTCCATTAGCGACCAGGATTTAAATGTATCTTTCAAACTCAAATTAAAATATTCCTTATACATCCAAAAGCCTGAATCATTGACGTGGGAACACATCAAACTACCGGCACCAATTGCCAGCACCATTAAATTTGGATCTGCGCCGGTCAGCGGAATAATCGGTGCAACGATTCCGGCGGCTGTTAATCCCGCAACGGTTGCCGAGCCCAGTGCAATGCGAATAACGGTTGCAATCAACCATGCCAACACCAAGGGGTTAAGTGCAATATTTTTCAATGAGTACGCCAGCTGTTCACTGACTCCGCTGACCACCATCACTTGTTTAAGTGCGCCCGCGCCCGCAACAATCAGCAATATAACGGCGATATCTTTAATGGCATCGCTATAAATATTCATCACGCGGCTGATACTCATATCGCGTTTCAGACCTAAAGTAACCGTTGCAATAGCGAGCGCAATCATCAGCACTATCATCGAATTACTTAAAAATTTCGCGGAGGGAGCTTCGGCAATTGCACTGGGCATGCAATAAATTGCGATGCTGCTGAGCGCAATTAACATCACCGGCAACAGGGCGGTAACAAAACTATTAGCAATACCAGGTAAATCACTTTCCGGTAAATCTGTAGGTTTGAACGTTGCAAGCGGAATGCTTTTAATTGATTTTAAAGTCGACGAAAAAACAGGTCCCGCAATAATCATGGTAGGGATTGCTACCAGCAGCCCGTAAAATAATGTGGTGCCCATGCTCGCGCCGAATTGCGGGATTAGCGCAACAGGTGATGGATGCGGAGGAAGAAAACCGTGAGTGACAGAGAGCGCAGCCAGCAATGGAATACCTAAATACACCGCCGGTAATTTGGTTTGGTACATTACCGAAAAGACCAGAGGAACCAACAACACAAAACCCACATTGTAAAATAGCGGAATACCTACAATAAAACCGGTGAGCATTAATGCCCAGGTAATATATTTTGGCCCGCACCAGCTCATCAAACTGCGACTGATTTGCTGCGCCGCGCCCGACTCTGCCACGAGCTTTCCGAACATGGCACCAAGGCATAGGATAATTGCCAAAGAGCCAAGCATCCCGCCAATTCCCGCTTCAATAGTGCCGGGGATTTGATCGAGAGGAATGCCCAACATAATCGCTGCCGATATGGCAGAGACTAAAAATGCAAGAAAGGGATTAAGTTTTAAACCGGTGATCAATACCACCAATATAAGGATTGCAATAACAACTGCAGCTATGGCCATGGTTCGCCCTTCCATTCATTATTTTTTTGTCGTATTGATTGACACCAGACGGATTCCGGTATTTATCCCATTCTATGAGCGGCGGTAAAAATAATTCATAAGGATAAAAGCACCTGCATTAATTTACTTATTTTTGCATATTGCAGGTGTTAGCTTTTTTGTCGTTGCCAGCGCTATTAAAGTTTTCTTGCACGAAATTTACGTCCTTTTAATTTTCCATCGGACAACTGTTTTAACGCCGCTCGCGCGATGCTTTTATCTACTGCTACATACGCGGTGAAATCAAACATATCAATCTTGCCAATTTTTTCGAAAGGGAGACCGGCATCTTTGGTAAGCGCACCAATAATATCACCCGGGCGTAATTTATCTTTTTTACCACCATCAATATTTAATGTAACCATGGTCGGTTCCGGCAGATTTTTCTTATCGTCCTGCGGTAAAGACTCAAGCGTGATGGATTGTTTCATATAATCTTCGAGGCGATTAATTTTATGCACCTCTTTTTGTACAACCAGATTCAACGCCAAACCCGATTCGCCTGCGCGACCGGTACGACCAATACGATGCACATGCACTTCGCTATCACGCGCCAGATCCACATTAATAACTGCATCCAAACCTTTAATATCAATTCCGCGTGCAGCAACATCCGTGGCAATTAATACAGAACAACTTTTATTGGCAAAGCGTACCAATACTTGATCACGTTCTTTTTGCTCCAGATCACCGTGCAGCGCTAATGCATTGACGCCTTGATCACGCAAGTAATCCAGCAATTCATCGCAGGCCACTTTGGTGTTACAAAAAGCGATAGATGTTTCCGGTTGAAAATGGCAGAGCACTTGTAACACTGCAGGGTATGTTTCATCTTCCGCGCGCAACTCATAAAAATGTTGCTCGATATTTGTTTCAGTATGAATGGATTCCACACTCACCATTTCGGGATCACGCTGGCAACGGGCGCTGATTTTTTTTATGTCATCAGGATAAGTTGCTGAAAATAATAGCGTCTGACGCTCTGCATTGCAGGCGGCGAGCACTGTATCGATATCATCCGCAAAGCCCATTTCCAACATACGATCTGCTTCATCTAAAACAAGTTGGTTCACGCTATCAAGCTTCAATGTACCTTTCGCAATATGATCAACAATCCGGCCGGGAGTACCCACCACAATATGTGCACCGCGCTCAAGCGAGCCGATTTGTGGACCAATAGAAACTCCGCCGCAAAGGGTTAAGACTTTTACATTGGGCGTTAAGCGCGCAAGGCGGCGAATTTCTTTGGCAACCTGGTCTGCCAATTCGCGCGTAGGGCACAGCACCAATGCCTGTATTCCAAAAAAGCGCACATTTAATTTCTCCAACAACGCAATGCCGAATGCGGCGGTTTTGCCGCTGCCCGTTTTTGCCTGGGCAATAATATCTTGTCCCTGCAACACCAATGGCAAACTTTGCGCTTGAATAGGTGTCATCTCGTTATAACCGAGTGATTCAAGGTTGGCGAGCATGGCGTCGCTGAGTGGTAATGTGGAAAAAGCAGTGGCAGTCACAAGCGTCTCGATAAATAAATAATTACGTGGATAATTGCGGCAGAATACCAGTAAAATCCGTGCAAGTCGCCCATTGATAATGGCTGGACAACCCATGGGATTAGATCATTTATTATGAAATTACATCGTTTGTATACGCTTGTTGTTACATTGAAAGCTACAGCAATGGTGACATCACTGCTGACTGTAGCAACTGTTGTGAATGCGCAAGAAGAAGAGACCAATAAAAAGTGGGAGCTAGGATTGGGGGTTGGTGCAGTGGCCGGGCCGGATTATCGCGGTTCCGATGAATATCGCAGTTTTATCAGCCCTATTCCTTACATTGTTTATCGCGGAAAAGTGATTCGTTCGGATCGCGAAGGTATTCGCGGTAATTTTTTGCGCACTGACAAATACGAATTCACTTTGAGCGCCAGCGCTGCTATTACACCAGATTCAGACAAAAGCGAATTGCGCGAAGGCATGCCGGAATTGGGTTCCACTATAGAGTTCGGTCCTTCATTCAATATCAATTTAACTGGCCAGGATTTTTCGCGCGGCTGGCAATTACACATTCCCTGGCGTGCTGTTTTTGCGATAGACGCCGATGAGTCCGGCTATATTGGCTCAGTATTCCAACCACAACTGGTGTATCGCACAAAACTGGATGAATGGATATTTTCATATCGCGCTGGTGTTAGCTACGCAAATGACGCTTACCATGATTATTATTACAGCGTGAATGAAAAATATGTTACCGAGTCGCGCAGTTACTTTGATGCCAGTGGCGGTTATAGCGGCTGGAATAACCTGGTAGCCTTAGGTCGCAGCTTTGATCACAACGGCATCAAAACCCGCCTCTCATTTTTTATTCGCTACGATAATATCAGCGGCACCGATTTTAATAAAAGTTCTCTGGTGAAAACCAATGATGTCTATCGCGGCGGCATTGCTTTTATCTGGGTTATAAAATAATTAATCGATTTATAACCGCCGTAGCAATCCCAGGGTTTTAATTAATGGCATGGCTTCAAATAAACCGGAAGCCTGCGCCAATTGCCAAATTTCAAACGGCGGGCGGCCACCATCGGCGGGATTGGGAAATACATCGTGAATTGCCAACCATCCACCGCGCACCACATGCGACGCCCAGGCGCGATAATCGGTTAAGGCCGCCTCCATACTATGCCCGCCATCAATAAATACCAGACTCAACGGAGTCGACCAATAGCGCGCTGCCAAATGCGATGCTGCCACCACCGGCACGACACAATCTTCCAGATCGGCGCGCGCAAGTGTATGGCGAAATTCGCGAAAGCTGTCCATCTTTTCAAATTGTTTATCGTAAAGCGCAGGATCATGATACTCCTCGCCTAATTGGTGCTCCTCTGAACCGCGATGATGATCGATTGCATATAAAACACTGCCCACCTTCTTGCAAGCACTGCCGAGATACACGGTAGACTTGCCGCAGTAGCTGCCAATTTCCACCACAGGGCCGAGTGCAGCAACTGCCAACGTGTGATCGTACAATGCCGCACCTTCATCTTTATCCAAAAAACCTTTTACTGAATCTATATCGATTGGCAGCATAACTATTCTCGCTCATAATCATTGTCCTAATGTTATCAGATACGAACCCACTCATGCGGCGCAGCAGCACTCCCTATTTTATCAAGCGACTCTATAAAGCCATTAACCGTTGGTATGTAGCTCGTTTTATTGCACCGCAATTTGATAGTTTGGGAACTACGCCTGAAATCGCCCATCCGCGCAGCCTGGTTATTTTCGGGTGCAATATTCACTTGGGGAAATACGCGCAGATTATTTGCTCCAGTGATAATTGTGTTCGCTTTACCACCTGGCCCAGCAAACAAGCTGAGGCAGAAATTGTTATCGGCGATTATTGTTTGATCTCGCCAGGTGTACGAATTTCTGCGGGGAAATCCATCCGTATTGGCAACAATTGTATGTTCGCTGCGAATGTCATCATCAGCGATAGCGATTGGCATGGGATTTATAATCGCATCCGCCCGTTTCGCTGCACCAAGCCGGTCATGATTGAAAATAATGTATGGCTCGGAGAGCGGGTCATCGTAACCAAAGGCGTCACTATTGGTGAAAACTCCGTTATAGGTGCTGGCTCTGTTGTAACCAAAAGCATTCCGCCTAATTCTGTTGCTGCTGGCAACCCGGCACGCATTATCAAAACGATAAACCCCAACCGACGCATGTTGAAGCGGGAATTATTATTTAATGATCCGGAACATTATTTTTATAATCAGGATCAATTGGATAAATATATGCTGAGCAATAATGGTTGGCTAAACTGGGTACGTAGCCTGTGGAAACCCAATCAGCAGGATTAATTTACAGAAACAGCAAATGCGCAATCTGATCACCCCTACTTATCCCATCGGACCGGCAGTCGATATGTTGGGGCATTTGGGTTTTCGCAGTTTTATGCCACATCCCTATTTACAAACCTGGGTGCAACGCTATTGGGTCGCACGACAGCCGCGCATCCCGGAGCAAGGCTTTGTCGAAAAGCTTTATCCTGATGGCGGCACTAATATCAATTTCCGTTTTATCCCTAATCAGCTGCCCGATGTCAGCTTTAATGCATTCCACAAGCTTCATACTATGGAGTTTCAAGGCAGTGTAGATTTGCTCGGCATACGCTTTCATCCTGGCGGTGCGTTTCAATTATTCGGTCTGGATATGGCGGCATTAGTTGGCAACGTTCACAGTACTAATGATCTGGATACGGATTTAAATAATCAACAATTGCTCGATGTACGCGAAGGCTTGAGTGAAGCAGCCAGCGTCGTCAAACGTATTAGTTTGATTGATGACTGGTTGCTGCAACAAGCAGCACAACACTTGGCGGAATCCGGTCCTATCCAGCATTTACTACCGCGCTTGCCTGGCTCATTGGATTCAATAGAAACCATGAGTGCAGAGGTCAATATGAGCCGACGGCAATTGGAACGGCGCTTCCGGCAAGAGGTTGGATTGACGATGGTGTACGTCAAACAATTGCAGCGCATTAGAAGGGCCCGGCAGTTGATTGGCCTCAGTCCGGAGCGCCCGCTGGTAGATATTGCTTATGAAGCCGGATTTTATGACCAAGCCCACTTCAATCGACAATTCCATAAAATCAACCAGCAAACGCCGGGACAATATCGCGACAGGAAGCGCGCACAAAAAGGATCCATCAGACAACCTGATTAGGCTTGTGTATATGTCCTGAAAGATGTCGCAAAAATACAATCCGGATTAAACGTCGCACGGCATTATGGCTCCAACAACCATCCAGGAGCCCATCATGAAAGAACGTATTGCCTACCAACAAGTTTACAAACTGCAACCTGCATTGGCCAAATCCCTGATCGAGCTAGGTGATGCCGCTGCGCAAAAAATTGAGCATTCACTGATTCACTTAATCAAACTACGTGTATCGCAAATCAATGGCTGTGCTTTTTGCCAACACATGCATTCGAACGAAGCGCGTAAAGAGGGTGAGAAACAAGCACGCCTGGATGTATTACCATCATGGAAAGAAGTGCCGGTGTTTTCAGCACGCGAAGTTGCTGCACTTAATTGGGCGGAAAAACTGACATTACTGGCCACTAATAATATTCACGATGATGACTTTGCAAAAATCCGCGAACAATTCAGTGAAGAGGAAATAGTAAATTTGACTGCAGTAATCGTGGCAATTAATGCATGGAACCGTATCGCTGTTGGATTCCATTTTATCCCGAACATTAAAGACTAAATTACAACCAAAGGTATAACCATCCAAGAGAAACGCCGCATGCGGTGTTTCTTTATTTATTTTATCCTATAAATCCAGCGCTACACGCAACAAAGCAGCAACTGAAATACCATCAGTAATTTCGCCACGCTTTACCATTTCTATCGCTTCGCGCAATGGGAGTTTTTGATATTCGATATCCTCCGTTGCTTCCAATTGCTGTTGCCCGGCAAATAAATCGCGTGCAACAAATACTACGCAGCATTCGTCAGTGACAGAGTTGGACAAATGCATCGTCATTAACTCTTGCCAATTATTAGCCTGCAAGCCAACCTCTTCTTCCAATTCCCTTTTGGCTGCATTGAGCGGACTTTCACCTTGTGGGCAACCGCCTTCGGGAATTTCCCATGTGTACTGATTGAGGGTGTAACGGCTTTGTTTTACTAACCAGGTGTTACCTTCATTATCAATAGGCACTACACCAATTGCAGTATTTTTAAAATGTACTACACCATAAATACCGTCGGTACCTTTGGGTGTAATCACTTTTTCATGGGACACTTTAATCCACGGATTTTCATAAACCACTGCTGAATCCCTGGTTTTCCATCCGCCAATTTTTTCCGCAAGATATTGTTCACTCATCGCATAATCCCTAGTAATTACTTTTTAACATCCACGCGCGTGGATTATGGATAAATCCCAGTTTGGGATAATAGTCATTGGCTTTGGGGGCAGCGAGCAATACCATCATGCAATCAGGCGCACTTTGCGCTTGCGTCAGTTCGATAAGCTCCTTGCCAATTCCCTGCTGCTGATAATTTTCATCGACGGCCAAATCTGCAAGATAAGTGACGTAAGTAAAATCGCTGAGTGAGCGGGCAATACCCACCAATTTATTTTCATCCCATGCGGTTATTAAAATACTGGCGTTATTAATCATGCCTTTAAATACATCTGGCTTGTCAACCGGACGGCGCTCCCCCAAAGTGGAGCGATTATATAAATCGATAACTTGCGCTACATCCAGGGATGCATCGGTACTGTAGGTGATGGGCATAATGGTTAACTTTAACAATGCGGATTAAATATTAATGTACACGATGAGGATCTAACTCGACTTGAGTGATGCGCGAGCCCAGCATAATGACGCGACCGAAATAACGATCTGCACCTGACACGGTAAATTCAAAATAAAACGCACGCCACAGGGATAATCTTCCCAGTTCATTGCGTTTAAACCACAATCGACGCAAGTAAATGCTTTCATCGAGCAATTGAACTTCCATTTCAGCGCAACGTTTTTGCGCTGCAACAAATGCGCGCTCTTTAACGAGTAATGCACCGCGCCAATAAACAACGGCGGTGGCAATGAGGGCTAGCCAGAAGACAGACTGCAGATCGAACATGAGGAGAGGCCAGCGAAAAAAACAAAAAAATCCATATCGCGTAAGCGATGGCGGGATGATGGAGCGGTCGGTCGCAATAGAAAAACTCAGCGCTACTTTCTTCACAACAAATCTTCGCAGCAGAGTCTCCCACAACCAGAGCCCTTAAAACAGCAAAGGGCGATTGATTGCTCAATCACCCTTTTCGGAACCCACTCACATTAGAGTGGAGTTACGTTTTCTGCTTGCGGACCCTTTTGACCTTGGGTAACTTCGAAAGTCACTTTCTGACCTTCTTTCAAGGTTTTACGGCCGTTGCCGTTAATTGCACGGAAGTGTACAAAAACATCTGCACCACCTTCACGCTCAATAAAACCATAACCCTTGTCATCGTTGAACCATTTAACAACACCAGAGACTAGATCTGACATAGTTTCCTCATCTTGCATCTAAAACGTCAGCGTAGCTGACCGAACAAAAAAACCGACTTTACTAAAAGCCAGAGTGAAATAGCCTGTAATAAAGCTATTGCTCAGGTCGTGGTACGTCCAAGTGTCTTGAGCAAGCAATCGGTTGTCTTACAAAAGTCTAGTCTTGGGGCGGATCTCAATCTGTAGCGGTTCAAAATTAAAACACTAGACCTTGCGGAGTCAAGCAGTTATCAGTGAATTTAGAGAATATCGACACTTTTTGTAATGCTGTGTAAGAGGCACACATTTAATCGGGCATTTTGGGGTCGTTATCGCTTTCTCTGCCATTATTTTGTGCAGATTTTGCAGCAGCTTTACCCAATATCTCGTGCAAAAACAGTGCAACAGGAACTACCATAAAACCAATTATCATTGCGTGGCGCTTAATGCTTTGAAATTCATAACCTTGTTTTGCTAATTGATAGCACGCAAGCCCCCATGCAGCGGCTGCAAAATAACCCCAACGCCAATGTTTAAAAACACTCCAGGCAATTATGGCGGTTACACACGCCAAAAATAATCCGTACACATTCAGGAATGAGATAAAGCCGACAACTGCCCCCACCAAAACAATTAATAAGAGGACATTTAATATGTTTGCAACAATACGCAGTTTCGACATAAATATCTCTTCAGAAATGTTACTTTTCTACACCATTTAATCTGAACTGGATTTATTTTTGCCACGCCAGTTCTGATATTTTTTATGTACACCGCGCGTGAATGCCTGGGAATAATCTTCCAGAAAGTCCACACCTACCAATACAAGAATAACGACCAACGATAATTTTATCGCCACCAGGTTGTACCCTATAGCAATCACGACGCCGATTGAAGCCAGCATCCAGATGGTTGCCGCTGAGGTAACACCGAGAACAAAACCATCGCGCGCTAACATTACACCCGCACCTAAAAATCCGATCCCGGTAATCACCTGGCCAATAATACGCGACGGATCAGTTACGACTTTTTCCGGCCCCGCCAAATGCCCCGAGACATAAAGCGATGCAGCAATAAAAATATAGGTGCCGAGGGTAATCAGGGATGAAGTGCGAATGCCAACCGGTTTGCCGCGCAACTGGCGTTCGATACCGATAATACTGCCGCACAGCAATGCAGTACCAATGGATGCCCAATCAAACGGAGCGATGGTGAATACTGAATCCAATTCCATAGATTTATCTCACATGCACAGGTCAGGACACGCCCAACGCTGTATTGATGATAATTTTTTTAAGCGCCGATACCGAGTTTAGTTGGCGCATGCCAGTATTGCACAGCCAATTTACGGCAAGCGAACGACTGCCAAACATGCGCTTAAACCCTTCCATTGCCGACATCATTCCCAAATTACCGGCGAGCCGCTGGCGTTGGTAGCGGCGTAATATCGAATAATCTGCAAGCGGAATACCGCGAACAAGGGCTCGCTCAACTTCCTGCGCGAGAGCGATAACGTCCAACAGTCCCAAATTAACACCTTGCCCGGCGAGCGGATGAATGTTGTGGGCGGCGTCCCCCACCAACGCGATACCGGGTTGGATATAAGTAGTTGCATGGCGCTGTCGCAAGGGAATCGCAACACGTTTGTCACATGCCAGGACTCGCCCCAAGCGCAGTTCAAATGCGTCACCCAGGCGCGCGCAAAATGCTGCATCATCAAGTGCTATTAATTCCGCAGCCAAAGTTTCATCGGCTGACCAGACAATAGAACAGTGGTGTACATCACCGCTGTTTTGCAGCGGTAAAAAAGCCAACGGCCCAGTGTGCATAAACCGTTGCCACGCGGTAAATTGATGTGGTCGTTCTGTGCGTACGGTAGTGATGATTGCCTGCTGGCCGTAATCCCATTCGCGCGTAGAAAATTCGGCAAGCTCACGTACTTTGGACTGTGCGCCATCGGCCGCAATTAACAGCAGTGCAGTAATTTCTTTACCATCGGATAACTGTACGCGCACACGGGGAAATTCGGCCTGCGCGGGAATGACGTGCACAACAGCGACCGGTTGGATCAGAAAAATATTTTTATGCTGCGCCATACGCGCACGCAATTGATTCACGATCACCGAGTTTTCAACAATATGACCGAGATGGTTTTGTTGTACATCGGCGCAATCAAATTCAATTGCCGCAGTACCCTCGCCATCCCACACTTTCATTTCGCGGTAGGCACAGACACGCTGCGCAACAATATCGCTCCAACAGCCAATATCAGTTAATAATTGTTGCGATGCATGGGTAAGGGCAACAACACGCGGATCAAAATGTTCGCCGCTAAAATGTTGTGTATCGATATTTGCTTCAATGACAGCAATTCGCAGATCGCGTGCAGCTTCTGTTTGTGCAATAGCGCAGGCAAGTGATGCTCCCACCAAACCGGCGCCGACAATAATCACATCGTAATCAGGATTATCTTGCTGCTCGACATGTTTATTTTTATCAACGGATGCACAATTTTCATTTGCTGTCTTGTCGTCAGCAGATTCATCCAATAACCAGCGGAACTGGCGACCGGCAGTGCCCATCGTCTGCGCGATAAACTGGTTTTTAATCAGGGGAATCGATTCGAGACTTAATAAGCCGAGATGACGCATGGCGATCAATGGCAATTGATCACTGGAGAACAAACGGACCAATTTATCGCTAAATTCGATGGTAATTTGTTGATCGAATTTTTGTTTGCCGAGATAATTCTGCAACACCGCCACATCGCCAGGCGACCTATTTCCTGTAATCGCCTGACGCAGGGTTTCCACCAAACAGGCACAATCGCGCAACGCCAAATTGAAACCTTGTCCGGCAACCGGATGCAAGAAGTGTGCAGCATTACCTAACAGCACCAGATGCGAGCGGATCTGTTCTTCCGCCAAGACCAATTGCAACGGGTAAGCATAACGTTTGGCAACGCGATTAAATCGCCCTACGCGAAAACCAAATTGCTCTTGTAACTGCGCGAGGAAATCTGCATCACTCAGCGCAAACAATTCATCGGCCTGCGCCGTTGGCAGCGTCCAGACCAATGCTGATTGCTGCGCATTGCTGGATTCACCTAAAGGTAAAAGTGCGATAGGGCCATCGGCAGTAAAGCGCTCGTAAGCAACACCCTTGTGCGGCTCGGAAAATTCTACATTGGTGATAATCGCAGTCTGCCCATAGTTGCGCACCTGAGTGCCGATACCTAATGCATTACGCAGTGGCGAATCGCCACCGTCGGCAATTACTGCAAGCGATGTTTTTATCAACCACTCTTGTGCATCGGTTTTAACACCGAGCAATGCAGAATCTTGTTGCGGTGTTAAACGTAAGACTGTTGCAGGAGCGAAGCACTGGATATTGTGCTGCGTTTGCACATGCGCCAGCAGCACTTTTCCCAGCCAGATATTTTCAACCACATAACCTACGGCAGCGAGATTATTTTCTTTTGCATCAATAACGCCGCCGGGAAAATGTCCGCGATCCGATACATGCACTTGCGCAATCGGCGTAATATGTTGCTGCAATAATTGCCACAATCCCAGCTCGCGCAAAATAGCTGCAGTGCCGTAAGAGAGAGCGGTAGAGCGCGCATCAAAAGCGGGTTGAAAATGAATTTCATCGGCTTGTGCAAATGGCTGTGCTTCAAGCAATGCGATCCGCAATTGCGGTTGGCTGGCGGCAAGCAAACTGGCGAGACTTGTACCCACCATGCCGCCGCCGATGATGGCGATATCAAATTCGAGGATTTGGGTCATGATCTTGACCTGAGTTAACTGTTCCCAAGCAGAGCTTGGGAACGAGAAAGTATTTACACTGCCATCAAGGCTTCAATTTCAGCAACAGTTTTGGGTACATCTCTGGTGAGCACTTCATTGCCATCTTTGGTGATCACTACATCATCCTCAATACGAATGCCGATGCCGCGCCATTTTTTGGCGACGCGCTCGTTATCAGGTGCGACATAGATACCCGGCTCCACTGTCATCACCATTCCCGGTTCGAGCACACGCCATTCACCGCCGACTTTGTAATCGCCGACATCATGTACATCCATACCTAACCAGTGTCCGGCGCGATGCATATAAAATTCTTTGTAGGCTTCGCTTTTAATTAATTCGCTCACCTCGCCTTCCAGCAAACCAATTTCTACCAAGCCTTCGGTGATTACCCGCACAGTTGCTTCGTGGGGATCATTCCAATGCTTGCCCGGCTTACACTCGGCGATTGCATCAAGCTGGGCTTGCAGACAAATTTCGTAAAGCGCCTTTTGCTCGGGAGAAAATTTTCCGTTGACAGGAAAGGTGCGGGTAATATCAGCCGCGTAATAATCCAATTCGCATCCGGCATCGATCAATACCAGGTCACCATTTTTTAGCGGGGCGGAATTTTCAATGTAATGCAAAATGCAGCCGTTTTTTCCGCCGCCGACAATGGTGTTATACGCGGGAAAACGCGCGCCGCTCATTTGGAATTCGTGCAGGATTTCGGCTTCGAGTTGATACTCCATCACGCCCGCTTTACTCGCCTTCATTGCACGAACATGAGCGCGTGCAGAAATTTCGCCGGCTTCTTTCATCACACGCAATTCTGCCGCGCTTTTAAATAAACGCATATCGTTCAGGAAGTGGCTTAAATCGAGAAACTCACCCGGTGGCGTTGCACCGGAGCGCACTTTGGCGCGGATGGTATTGACCCAATCCATCACGTGCTTATCAAATTCGCTGTCTTTGCCCATGGCGTAATAGACGCGCTGCTTGCCTTCCAACAAGCCCGGTAAAATATCGTCGATATCATCAATGGGAAATGCATCGTCCGCTTCAAATTCGCTGCAAGCGCCTTCGGGCCCTGCACGATAACCATCCCAAATTTCCCGCTCGCGATTGCGCTCGCGCACGAACAATACATATTCACCGTGCTCACGGCCGGGAATTAACACCAGCACCGCTTGCGGTTCTTCAAAACCGGATAAATATAAAAAGTCGCTGTTTTGGCGATAGTGGTATTCGGTATCGCGGCTGCGGTTGCGCTCAGGTGCGGCGGGCACTATGGCGATGGAGTTTGGCTCCATATGCGCCATCAACGTTTTGCGGCGGCGGGCAAATTCAGTTTTGGAAATTCTCATAAGGGCACTCGCAAACAATTAATGCAATTGATTAGACGCTGGCGCTATGCTGGCAGGGTTTAATCCCTCGGCATGTTCGGCTGAAAATTCAAAATACAACGAGTTGACGACGACACGCACATATTCGGTGACTTCCATGTAATCCGATTCCGCGCTTGGCTCATCGTCTTCTTCATCGGCCTGGATCTGCACAATGTTCGCCAAATCCTGCAGCATTTCTTCAAACTCTTCATTGATCACGCGCTTGCCCTGGTGATCGACGCTGCCGAAACCAGTGAGGAAACCGTGGCACCATTCGCTCAGGGCGCGCACACGTTCATTGAGCGTATTGTCATCGTCAGGCAACATGAGTTTCAAACTAAACTGGCCGCGCAACTGATCGCAGGTCGTGTGATAGAGGCGGCTCAGGGCAACACGTACTTGCTCGTCCGGCGCGGCGATAAAATCGAGGAATTCAACCGCCTCTAACAGCCAGCTAATTTCTGTGAGCTGCGCGCCACCGGCTAATTTGCCGCACAGCAAACCGTGCAGTTCAGAGGGACTATTAAGGGTACCGAGGGGTGCCAACAGGTTGGCAAGATCGTCGAAATTCAGGGGGTTGAGCAGTTGTTCAGGGGAATTTGTATCGTTCATAGTTGTCTCTCATCGCAATGGGCGAATGCTATCACGATTGGCCTTTGCGGCTCTGCAAACTTTTATATAGCGTTTTAGAAGGTTGATGCAGCTCAAGTAAAACCTGTTTGTTTATCATTTGATAACAACCGACTTCTCGAATTCACATTAACTTGGAGTGCGTGATTGACCACCCGCCGAGTGCGCAATATAGTGGGCGACTCGCGCTATTTACTGGTTCTCTATTATCATGTCCGACGATCTGTTACTCGCCCTTGAAACCAAGCTGGATAAGTTAATCCTGCTATGCAACCGCTTGCAGCAAGAAAACGCCGAACTCAAAACCCGCGAAAGCGAGTGGCAACGCGAGCGTGTGCGCTTGATCGAGAAGAATGATTTGGCCCGCAGCCGCGTGGAAGCCATGATCACCCACCTACGTAACCTGGACGCTGAGTAATCGAGGCATCAATGAGCAACGAAACTGTTTTTGTAAAAATCCTCGATAAAGAATATCAAGTAGCCTGCCCGCGCGAAGAGCGCCAGGCACTGGTTGAATCCGCCCAATTGCTTGATGAGCGTATGAAAGCTATTCGCGGCACCGGCGCCGTGATTGGGCTGGAGCGTATTGCGGTGATGGCGGCACTCAACCTGAGCCACGAATTACTGCAGGCTAAAAATGCCGGCGCAAATACCGGTGGAGCAGCAAGCCAAGCTGATTTATTGCGCCTGAACGAAAAGCTGGATCGCAGCTTGTCCAACCTGGGCTAACCAACAGCCTCACTACAAATTGCGCCCGCTTCCTGCGGGCGCTGTCACTTTTATGGTTTGCATAACGGATAAACTGCCCAATCAATAATCACGAGCGCAATTCCACCCTTTTTACCAGCCCCGTTTAAGACTATTAATTACTAAACGGTTATATAACCCAATCATAATTTCATTTGCGAAAGCCTGGTAACCTCGGGTTATACTGACGCTACGCCCTGGAATGTTTGCAAACCGACAAGTCCTTGAGCCGATTTCCACAAAATTGGTGGTGTCTCGTTGTGTTTGGTGTGCATGTCCGCCTGACGGAAAGCCTTAAAAACCACAGGTGCTACCTCCTTGAACCTATGGGTTCAAGGCCAGCTTGGTAGCGGCATTTCGGGGTCTCTTATTTCTCTTCCCGCTTTCTTTGTTAAGGCTATTTATGGCCGATTCGCTTGATTCTCCGTTTGGCAATAATCCACCCGCCGATAATCTCGCCCGGACAAAAACCAGTTTGCGCCATGAGCTGCGCGCGCGTCGCCGTGCACTTAACCCGACCCAGCAAACCCAGGCTTCACGTTTATTGCTGCGCCAATTGATGCAGGTGCCGCAATTTATGCGTTCGCGCAATGTTGCCCTGTATATCGCCAATGACGGCGAAATAGATCCGGCTCCCATTGCCCAACAATTATGGAAGATGGAAAAACACTGCTATCTACCCGTATTGCGACCTGGCAAAAGCCGGGAATTGTGGTTTATCGAATACAAACCTGATGCAGTGCTGACCAAAAATCGCTTTGGAATTCCCGAGCCGGACTTTCGCAACTATCACAAATTGCCAGCGCAACTCATTGATGTTGTGTTGATGCCCTTGGTGGGATTTGATCGCAACGGTGCTCGTTTGGGAATGGGCGGTGGTTTTTACGATACTACGTTCGCCTTTAAACAAAAGAAAAAACCGGGAAAACCAGTGCTGATTGGCTTGGCGCACACCTGCCAGGAAGTGGAATCATTAACGACTGCCAGTTGGGATATTCCGCTTTTTGCCATCGCCACTGACCGGGAAATTATCTTGACCAACGGTTGAGGCGAAGCAAAATCCTGCCGCACAAAAAAACAACTCCCGCCGAAGCGGGAGTCATTGTCGAAAATTCCGTTTACGCTCCTGTTACTTTATTCAGCGGTCGTCTCTACTGCGGCCTCTGCAAATGATACTAAAGCACCTACATCCAACAGGGTTACCAACACTCCCAGGCAAAACAAAAAAAACACGACGGAGAGGACATCAACTTTCATGGTTGTAACCTTGCGCAATATTATTTTTGAAAAAACAACATCATTAACGTCAACCACAAATAGCATCAAGCTGTGGTGTGAATAAATAATAGGCAATGATTTGTAAATATGAAACACGCGTTATTATAAATTTTACAAAAATCTGTTCGCAGTCGCACAAAAGAGCAGTTTTGTGCAGGATTTTTTGGCTTTTTTAAGTGATGGAGAAAAACAGCAGGAATTTTTCGTTGTTAACGCGGGGGAAATCGGTAGCTGCGCATCCTTGCGCAGCCCGGGATCAGTTACCCGTTGCTGTTATACGGCTGGCAGATTTACCTAAACGAGTACGTAATAACACGTTTGATGTGCTAACGGCTTGTTCACCAGTATAGACATTCCAATTCGCGCCGTTATCGACACTGAATTCAATTGCCAGTCCGGGCAATGCAGCATTCGCCAGCAGCTTGCCGTTCCGGATAACCGCACCGGGTGGCGGCAGATAGAAATCACCGCCCAGTGCTGCGAGCTTCGGCAACTCTTTCGCACTCAACTGCTGCGCAAATGCCGCCCATTCGGTATTGCGAGCGCCCGCGTCCGGCTTATCGCCTTCCCATGCGGCTTTGTGCCAGGCGCGCTCTGCCAATGGAACCAAACGTGGATAAATCATCTGTTCCATTTGCGCACCGGTACGGATAGTTTCAGTCCATACCTGACCTTGCATACCGCGCAGGTTTTCCGGCTTTTCCAGCTTCGGCAGTGCACGACCCACCAGCGCTTCCAGATTGTCAATCGGTGCGCCCATGCGGGTTTTATCAGCATTCGCGTAGAGATTATCCGGCATAAAACCAAATACTTTTGCGGTGTCACTGTAGCGGGTTGCCCAGTAGTAACCCCGCTCTTCCGGGTTAGCTTCATATGGGTGATCGAAATACAAATGGGTTGCGAGTGATAAAATCGGCTCATAACCGGCGTTTGCCAAACGATAAGCACGGTCGGCAACACCCCATTCCCAGATGTTATCCCAGGCATTGGCGAGTACATGTTTGTTGGCAAATTGGCTGCGGTTAAACGTATTGGTAGCGTCGTACATCAAGCCGTCTTCCCACCCTGCCAAATCCAAACCACGCATCGCAGTAAGTGCCGCCACCTTGCTTACAAAGTAAGGTTTCAAATCCGCCGGGCCAGCAACACCTTGCTCACCTTTGGCGAAGAGTGCATTACATGCAGGCGATGCAGTCCAGGAACCCGCGCCGGTTTCATCGCCACCCATATGGAAGGTCACGAGCTTTGTACCGGCTTTGCGATACATTTGTTGCAGTTCGTACACCACTTTATCGACAAACGCATAGGTAGATGGCAAGCATACGTTGATCGAGTTATCGGTGTAACTTTGCACGGTGATGTATTGGGATTTGTCCTGTGGATCAGATAACAAATACTGCTCGGCTTCGGCTTTTTGGCCGGCTTTCAGCAATTTTTGATAGCGCGCTTCCATCGATTTAACTGCAGCGCGAGCGTGACCAGGCATATCAATTTCAGGGATTACATCGATATGGCGGGCGCCGGCGAATTTCAGGATCTCAATAAAATCAGCCGTCGAGTAGTAGCCATTGCCGGAACCGGATTTATGCGGGCCAGTACCCAATTGGGTCAGCAAACAGCTTTGCTCGGTGAGATCAAAACAGCGATGGGCACCGACATCAGTCAACTCCGGTAAGCCCGGGATTTCCAACCGCCAGCCTTCATCTTCAGTCAAATGCAGGTGCAATTTGTTGAGCTTGTAACGCGCCATCTGCTCAATCAGACGCAGTGTTACATCTTTGCCGTGAAAGTTACGGCCCATGTCGTAATGCATGCCGCGCCAGCTGTAACGCGGTGCATCACTGGCGGTGAGCTGCGGTAGCGTGTGGCTGCTGGCCGCTTGCGCAGGCAACAAGCTCAGCACACTTTGGATACCGTAGAAAGCACCGGCGTTGTCGCTGCCGGCGATGGTGATTTTATCGGCCGCAATGGTGAGGTTATAGGCTTCGGTTTTGGCGATGGAAGCATCTACTTTCACTTCAATTACTTTGCCAGTTGCCGCCTGATGGTCAGCTGCTGCACTCACAGTGATACCGGCCGCTTTCAATTGATCGGCAAAATATTTTGCTTCGCTTGTTAAGCTACCGGCGTGACGGATCTGCCAGCTGCTATCGAGTGTTACCTTACCTTTGCGATAGGTCACTTCAAGCGGAGTCGGGATGATTTTCGGGCTGGCATCCAGCTTGGTCGATGCCTGATTTACCGCAAGGTTATCCTGATAGCGGCTTGCGGCAGTGGCAATCGCGTAGAGGTCCGGATTCGAACCGCCGGAGCGCAATAGCTGCTCCGGCTTGGTGAAAGGCTCGACAAAATCCTTCACATTTTCAGTATCGGTATTGGCAAACACCACGGGATTCAGCCCTGCCTGGGTGATAAATGCGCGCGGCATAAAATCGGTGTAACTCACCATACTGGCGCTGGCGGTGTAGGGAACCTGGAGGCTCGCTCCTGCGGCGAGACCTTTGAAACCGGCGGTCGGCGCCAGCTCATGCAAATCGCCCTGCACATGGCGCAGGGTCAAGCCTTCCGGTGCGGATTCCAGCTTGCGCACCGAATGGAAGTAAATCCGCCAATCGCTCTTGCCTGCCGGCAACGCAATACTGGAGTCGTTTTTCAGGGTTAATTGCAACTCGGGCTTGGGGGCAAAATTATTGACCACGGCAAAACGCAATTGGGCTTTATCAGCAAACTCGCCAAGTTGTTGCTGTGACAGGCCCGCTGCCAGGGCGCTGTGAGCAAGGCTCACCGCCAGTGTCAATGCGCTAAAGCGCGCGAATAAATGTCGACCTGCAAATTTCATTATTAATGCTCCCGCCTTCTTGATGGATAGGACTCGTTTGATTATGTGGCGCAATATTTCTCTGACAACGTTGTCCAGATTACACCAAAAATCCCGATGTGCCAGTTTCTGAACATAAATTAACCCTTGAAGACTCCATCAATGATGGAGGTAGTTAGAAGCAAGAATAGACAGGGTTGGATAAATTGCTGTGTGGAGCTGCAAAAAAAGGGCGCCCAAGGCGCCCTGTAATCATCAAACCGCCACCGAAAATCAGCCCAAAAAGAACTGGGCCGCCTCGTTTTTGGTTTCATCCCAGTAGGGATAATTCAGTTCGTTCAGGAATGCCTTCAGTTCGGCGTAGTCTTTTTTCGGCACTTGCATGCCGACCAATACCCGCGCTGATGCCGAACCGTGGTTGCGGTAATGGAACAGCGAAATATTCCAGCGGCCGGCCAGCTTGGTTAAGAAGGTCATCAAGGCGCCGGGGCGCTCGGGGAACTCAAAGCGATAGAGGACTTCATCGGCCAATTGCGGTGCATGGCCGCCGACAAGATGGCGGATGTGCAATTTCGCCAGCTCGTTTTCAGTCATATCGACCAAATCGTAACTCTGGGTTTTTAATTCGTTCACCAAATCAGTGCGGTCGTTACCTCCGGCCGCTACTTGCACGCCGACAAAAATCTTCGCCGCGGTCGCATCCGCGTAGCGATAATTAAACTCAGTGATATTACGTTTGCCCAGCGCCTTGCAGAATTCTTTATATGCCCCCGGACGCTCGGGAATGGTCACCGCCAAAATGGCTTCGCGCTGTTCGCCGATTTCGGTGCGCTCACTGATGTAGTGCAGGCGATCAAAATTGATATTGGCACCGCTGTCGATAGCAATCAGGGTTTGGCCGGTGATGCCTTTTTCCGCTGCATATTTTTTCAGGCCGGCAACGCTGGTTGCACCGGCTGGTTCGGCGATTGAACGGGTATCCTCAAAAATATCCTTGATGCCAGCACAGATTTCATCGGTGCTCACGGTCACGCACTCATCAACCGTCTTGCGCAATATACGGAAGGTTTCCTCACCAATTTGTGCTACGGCTATGCCATCGGCAAAGATGCCGACTTGCGGCAAAATTACGCGTTTTTTCTTTTCAAACGCCGCCTGGAAACAGGCAGATTCTTCCGATTCAACCGCGATTATTTTGATTTCCGGACGCAAATATTTTACGTAGGCAGCAATACCGGCAGCCAAACCACCGCCGCCAACCGGGACAAATATTGCATCGATTTTGCCGGGATACTGGCGCAGGATTTCCATCGCCACTGTGCCCTGCCCGGCGATCACATCCGGGTCATCAAACGGATGGATATAGGTAAGCCCTTTTTCTTCCATCAATTTTTTTGCGTGAGATGAAGCTTCGTCATAGCTATCGCCATGCAAAACCACTTTGGCTCCACGTGCGCGTACCGCATCAACTTTAATTGCCGGCGTGGTGCGCGGCATTACGATAGTGGCCTTGATTCCCAAATGCTGCGAGCCCAACGCCATGCCCTGCGCGTGATTGCCTGCCGATGCGCAAATCACTCCGCGCGTGCGCTCTTCTTCGGTCAGTTGCTGCAGCTTGTTATAAGCGCCGCGTAACTTGAAAGAGAACACCGGTTGCAAATCTTCGCGCTTGAGCAACACATTGTTGCCCGTGCGCTGCGATAACAAACGCGCACTGTCGAGCGGGGTTTCGATGGCCAGATCATAGATGCGGGCGTTGAGAATACGTTTTATGTAAGATTCAGGCATGTCAGTTCTTGCGTGGAGGGAATGAAAAAGTCGCCGCAGTGTAAACAATTTAGCCGCTGCTGGCACGGCGAAAATCCGTATAATGCGAGCACTTTTTTACCTGATCTACGCACATAGCCCGGCATGACCGGTTTGCTGTTTGAGACTGTCTGAGACATAGATGTCGAAGCCGAGCCCCCAGGCAAGGTTTACGGCGTGCCTCAAACTGCAAACCGGTTATGCTGCGCGAGGCTCGCCCACCATGACCGGACAACTCACTATGACCCAAGACGAACTCAAACAAGCGGTTGCCCGGGCGGCGATTGGCTACATCACCCCCAAATTATTTAACGATGCCATCATCGGCGTCGGTACCGGTTCGACCGCCAATTTCTTTATCGACTTTTTGGGTGAGATCAAACATCGGTTTGCCGGTGCTGTTGCCAGCTCCGATGCCTCGGCCGCGCGCCTTAAAAAACTCGGCATTGATGTACTCGACTGCAATTCCGTGAGTGAATTAGTCGTGTATGTGGACGGCGCCGACGAGAGCAATGCTTACTTGCACTTGATCAAAGGGGGCGGCGCAGCATTGACGCGCGAGAAAATCGTGCGCGCCGTATCGAAAGAATTCATCTGTATCGCCGACGAAAGCAAATGGGTGGATGTGCTGGGCAAATTTCCACTGCCGGTTGAAGTCATTCCCATGGCGCGCTCCTATGTCGCCCGCGAACTGGTCAAAATGGGCGGCACTCCGGTATATCGCGACGGTGTTGTCACCGACAACGGCAATGTGATCATCGATGTATACAACTTGCAAATTATCGATCCGGTCGGCTTGGAAACCAGCATCAACCAAATCACCGGCGTGGTGACCAATGGTTTGTTCGCCGCAAAAGGCGCAGACGTATTGTTGCTCGGCACCAATGATGGTGTTAAGACACTTTATCCCCGCTAGATTTGCGTAAAAAACAGCCAATTAACCGTGCACTGATTCGCATCTTTCCTATACTCGAAAAGCCCACTTCCGGGTTTTTCGAGATTATCTCTATGTTTTCCTTTTCTAGCATCCAGGCGCGCTTGCTTGTTGCAGTAGGCGCCGGGATTGTGCTGTTTGTGATGATCAGTGGCATCGCCATCTCCCTGCTTAGTAACACTATCGCCGATTACAACCGTTTGATTGCCGTGTCGGTCGCGCAAGAACGCAGCATCAACAACATGAACTACCAGTTCAAAACCCAGGTACAGGAATGGAAGAACGTACTCTTGCGCGGGAAAGACTCACAAAAACTGGCGCAGTACTGGGGACAATTTGAAACCCTGCACCGCGATATCCAACAGCAAGGCGCGCACTTGAAAGATGATCTGCAGGGCGATAGCCGCGCGAAAGTCGAAGCGTTTTTAGCCGCCCACCAAACGGCTTTTAGCCGCTATCAAACCGGTTTGGAAGATTTCAAAGCGAGCGGCTTCGACCCGGCCGCAGGCGATGTTGCAGTGACCGGCATCGACCGTGAACCGAGCAAGTTGCTGGAGGAGTCTGCGCAGCTGATCAGTGCGCGCGTCGCAACTGAAACGGCAACCGATATGGCCGCGAGTGAGACGGTATCTTTCTGGGCAAGCGCGCTGATCCTGCTCGGTGGCGTGCTGGTGGTGTTTCTGGTGCTGGTGATTCTGCGCAAAAGCCTGATCACTCCGCTATCCAGGATCAATGATCATCTCGCCCTACTGGCGAGCGGCAACTTCCGCGAGAAACTGCACTTCTCCGATCAAGGTGAGCTAGGCAAACTGGGCGCGAATATCCAGCAAGTGCAGCAAAGTATTGTGCAGGTGGTTACCACTGTGCACAACTCCATGAGCAAGCTGGCCGAAGCATCGAGCCAGATCAGCCAAAGCGCCTCGGCCGTTGCGCGCTATACCGATCAAGCGCATCACTCGACCGATCAGGTGTCGGCCGCGATTACTGAAATGACCGCTACTGTGCAAGAAGTCGCCAGCAATGCCGGTGGCGCCGCCGATGCCGCACAACATGCTGATCGCAATGCGCATCAGGGGTTAAAGATCATGGACAACACCCTCGATGCAATTAATCAGTTGAGTAACGAGGTTAACCATGTCGGTACCGCCATGACACAACTTGAGGCCGATACCAACCGCATCGGCGGTGTACTTGATGTAATCAAAAACGTAGCCGAGCAGACCAATTTGCTCGCGCTCAATGCGGCGATTGAAGCAGCGCGAGCGGGCGAACAAGGGCGCGGATTTGCGGTGGTTGCAGATGAAGTTCGTTCACTTGCTAAACGCACCCAGGATTCCACCGCCGAGATCCAACAGATCATTGAAGCGGTACAAAAAGGCGCGGCCAACGCTATGAATGCGATGAAAACCAGCCAGGGAAAAACTGGTGCAACATTGGAAATGGCCGGTCAGGCGGGGCAATCGATTAACCAGATTACTCAATCGATCACCGCTATTTTGGGCATGAATATGCAGATCGCCACCGCTGCCGAAGAGCAGAGTTACACGGCAGAAGAGATCAACAAAAACATCATTCAAGTCGTCAACCTGATCGATAGTTTGAATCAGGATGCACGCAAGTCAGAGCAGATTGCCCGCAGATTGGATGACACCACCAAAGATCTGGAAACCCGGATCGCGCATTTTGCGATTTGACAACGACTTGATAACTACTTGAAAACCATAAAAAAGCCGTCTACATAGACGGCTTTTTCAGGTCAGATCCGGCCATTCAACTATTGGTAAAGTTTGGGCAATTCACTCTCAAACAAAACAAAGGGATGCGAGAAAAACGTTTTGAAATCCTCTGCAGTTGTCTGGCCGGTGTAAGGGGCAAAAAACTGTTCGGATTTTTCGCGTGTGCTGTTGGCGTTGCGCCAGACCATCATGTAAGTAATCTGCTGCGCTTCCTCGCCGGCGAGGATTGGATTAAGAATGCGCTCGGTCCAGAAATTGGGAATGGTCAGGCGGTTGTTACCCGTTTCGGTCAGCGCGGCGATTTTGTTGCGTACCTGTGCGATTTTCACAATACCTTTGAGCGCGGCGACAAAGCCGGATTTTTGTTCATCGGCTGAGGCAGTATTGGAGTTGTGGCCAATATCCCAGTAGTTATCAAGACCAATCACATCAACATATTCATCGCCGGGGTAAGCGTAGAAATAGTCGCTCTCAAATTTCCCCAGGTCGATGCGGCTGCGGTCGGGCGAGTAGGCGTAAATCAGGTTGTGCAGGCCTTTTTCATCGCGCAGGTATTTAACGGTGAACTGCCAGAGTGTGATGTAATCCTGCTCGCTGGCATTACCTTTTCCCCACCAGAACCAATCGCCGTTGTGTTCATGCCAGGGGCGGAAAATGATCGGGATATATTTTTTGTTGCCCGCGGCATCGGTCACGGCCAGACCTTCGTTGAAGGCGACAAAAGTATCAAGATAGGCTTTCAGGATGTCGTGCCTGGCGCCGCCGGGAATGGTGTCATGTACGGTCGGGGTTTTATCCCAGGAGTTGCCGCCTGACACCGGGCTGTACATATGCCAACTGATGGTGATGACACCACCGCGGCGGTAACCAGCTTTGATCCATTCCTGCATTTGCTTGAAGTTAACACCGTCAAGATTTTTCTCGTGTCCCAATTCCAAGCCGCCCAATTCCCAGCCGTAGAGTGCGGGGTTGGAGCCGGTCACATCGCGCACATCGGAGCGATCCGGATCCCCCTCCCAATTAACACCATAGGCCAGACTGTCCTGATGCCCAAACAGCATGTGCTTGCCACGCAAACCGGCGAGGTTGTTGTAGAGCGCGAGGGTTTCGGGCGAGGCAAATTTATCGATCGACTTGTGTGCATGATGATTAGCAGCCGAATCGGCAACAGTGATTGTTTTGCCCGGTGTGGCCATTGGTGCGAGGGCCTGGTTATCGCAACCGAGCAATAAACCACTCACCACCAGCAGCGCCGCAACCGGACGGAAAATCAGACGGGATAACAGCATAAAGAACTCCTGAGAATCAAAGATCATTATTAGTATGGTTAAGCACAGCCAGATGTAATCGGTTTCAGGTAAAGGATACTACCAGTTGAAGCACCTGATTGTGGCATCACCCAAGGTAAAAAACTGTTGAGCTGTGCCCGACTTTTGCCTAGCCTTGCGCCCACCTCTCCTGATAGCACCTGGTGCAGCAACTACTTATGGATTTCAATTTCCCCGCCATCGGCATAGTGCACTCCTGCTTCAAGGAGAAATTCGGTATCCCCCGCCAACCGGGCCTCGCGCCATTGGCACGCGCCGACATCGAACTGCTGCCGCCCTACGATGACCGCAATGCGTTCGAGGGTCTGGAGGGTTGCACACACATTTGGGTTCAGTTTGTGTTCCACGCAAATAAGTACGCCAACAAACGCAATGAGTGGAAATCCAAGGTGAAACCGCCGCGTTTGGGTGGCAACAAAAGCCTCGGCGTATTTGCCACTCGCTCGCCTACCCGACCCGCTCCGATTGGCTTGTCTGTGGTGCAGTTCGAGGGGCTCATCGAGCGCGAGGGAAAATTGCTGGTGCAGATCAGCGGGGTGGATCTATTAGAGGGCACGCCGGTATTGGATATCAAACCTTACCTGCCCTACGTCGATTGTGTGCTCGGCGCGGAAAACCAATTCGCTGCCGCACCGCCGGAATTGCTCGGTGTGGATATCCCCGCGCCCTTGATGGCAGCCTGCGTAGACTACTGGAAACAAACCGGCACCGACCTCGCCGGATTGATTACCCAGATCCTGCAACAGGATCCGCGCCCGCAATACCAGCAGCCCGAATCCGAGCGAATTTACGGCATGAAACTGCTGGATCTGGACGTGCGCTGGCGCTACATCGACGATAATGGACAATATAGAATTCAACTGACCGGGCTTATTCCGAGCCAACAACCCTAAGGATCATTGCTGATGAAATCGACTAAAAACTTCCTTATTTCCAGTTGCCTGCTTGCGCTGCCGCTGAGCTTGGTGGCATGCAATGCGACCCTGCCGCAGATCGCCGAAACCGGTGCCAATGTAGCAAGTGCTAGTGGCTACAATAATCAGGCGCAACTGGTACGCGGTATCAAAGAGGCGTTGGAGCTGGGCAGCAATCGCGCGGCGACCAGCTTGTCGGCGACCGGCGGTTACGCCAATAGCGCGCTGTATCGCATTGTCCTGCCAGCCGATGTTCAACCCCTCGCAGGCAAATTGCGGCAGTTGGGCTTGGGTGGCCAGTTGGATAAAGTCGAAGCATTGATGAACCAGGGTGCCGAAAAAGCGGCAGTCGAAGCCAAAACCATATTTGTCGCTGCCGTGCGCAACATGAGTGTCACCGATGCGCTGGGAATCGTGCGCGGCAACAACACCGCCGCTACTGATTATTTCCGCGCCCAAACCGAGGCCAGTTTGCGCCAGCGCTACTTGCCGATCATCCAGCAAAACCTGCAACAAATCGGCTTCTACAACCAGTACCAGCAGTTGCTAAGCACTTACAAAATGCTGCCCGTCGCCAACAAACCTGATCTGGATCTGGAGCAACATGTCTTGAATCAGGCACTGAATGGATTGTTTAGACAGGTCGCCGTGGAAGAGCAGTTGATCCGCAAAGACCCCGTCGGACGGGGCAGCCAGATTATCGGAGCCGTCTTTGGACAGAAATAAAGTGTGGACAAAAAAAGCTTGTAAAGCGCGCGCGGCAAACCAGCCGCGCGTTCGGTTTGATCAGGACGACAATTCCGCTGCGCTTTTCGCGGTTGATGCTGCACGTCTGGCATCAGCGATCATCCAGTAGAACATTGCCAGTCCGCCCGCTGACAGCAGCACGCCAACCCAACCAGTCGAAGCAAAACCAAAACCGGCATCAATCGCGATACCGCCCAAAAATGCACCCGCCGCGTTGGCAAAATTGAATGCCGAGTGGTTCATCGCCGCCGCCATGGTTTGGGCTTTGCCCGCGACATCCATCAACCGGATTTGCACTGCCGGGCCGATTACCACCACGGTACCCACACAGAATACGGCAAAACAGGCGAGCAGCAGATGCGCAGCGGTGAGTGCAAAAAAGGCACAGACCACCATCGACCAGATCAGGCAGCGCTTAATCGTCCCGAGTAAATCGCGGTCCGCCATACGCGAGCCGACGATATTGCCCACCACCATGCCCGCACCAAAGAGTGCCAATACAAACGGCACCCCCATTTCGGTTAAACCGGCGAGGCTCATCAAGGTCGGTTTGACGTAGGAGAAGATCGAAAACAGGCCGCCAAAACCGATAGCGCCGATGCCCAGGGTAATCCACACCTGGCGATTGGTGAACATCGACAACTCATGGGCGATACGCACGCCCTCTTGCGGCCCTTCTTTAGGGACAAACCTGGCGACACAAATGGCCGATGCCAGTGCAATCAATCCCACCAGAATAAATGCCGCGCGCCAACCCAACCATTGACCGAGGCCGGTAGCTATCGGCACGCCGACAAGGGTCGCCACCGACAACCCCAGCATCACATAAGCCACGGCGCGGGCACGCATGTGAACGGGTGCAAGCGATGCAGCGACAAGCGAGGCAATACCGAAAAAGGTGCCGTGGGGGAACCCGCTCAGCAGGCGCAAGACCAGCAGCGACTCGTAGTTAGGCGCTAGGGCGCTGGCAGTATTGGCGACCGCGTAAAGCCCCATCATCACCACCAACATGCGTGTACGCGAGCGGCCTGTGCTGAGAATGGCCAGCAGGGGGGCGCCTATCACCACACCCAGCGCGTAGGCGCTAATGGCATGACCGGCCTGGGGGATACTGATGGAGAGGGAGGAGGATATTTCGGGCAACAGCCCCATGGAGATGAATTCGCCAACACCGATCGCAAAACTGCCCAAACCTATGGCCAGGAGCGCGATATAAAATGCTGAAGAAGGTGCTTCGTTCGATACAACTGAAGACGATGACAAACCTTAAACCTCAAATAGCTGTGATCATCCAAAACAGACAATCGGCAGCGCCATTATAAGGACTTGTCGCCCCCTGCGTAATATAAAATATGACTATAAGCCTGGGTAAAACCACTCAGCCAACAAAGCGACGCCTTTAGCTGCCAAGGTAAAATAACATCGCTGTCACGCTTATAGTGGCTGCTTTTCCCGCGCGCGCCTGTGGTATGATGCGCGCCACTTTTTCAGCCCTCGCCGTCTTTTTTAGTGATAGAGGTCGGCCCCCTCTGTCTCCCGTTTGATGCCTTTGCTCCCGGAGACGCCGCTGCACCGTTTTCACACTTCAGGAGTTGTCCCCATGAGCAAGACCTCGTTAGACAAAAGCAAGATCAAGTTTTTACTGCTGGAAGGTGTTCACCAGTCAGCGGTCGATACTTTGCACGAGCAGGGTTACACCAATATCGATTACCTGAAAACCGCGCTGGGTGAAGATGAGTTGATCGAGCGCATCCAGGATGCCCATTTTGTCGGCCTGCGTTCACGTACCCAACTGACCCGCCGCGTATTTGAAAATGCACCCAAGTTGATCGCCGCTGGCTGCTTCTGCATCGGCACCAATCAAGTGGATCTGAAAGCGGCGCAGGAACACGGTGTTGCTGTATTTAACGCACCTTACTCAAATACCCGTTCGGTCGCCGAGCTGGTAATCGCCGAAGCGATTTTGCTGCTGCGCAATATTCCGCAGAAAAACTTCGTTTGCCATCGCGGTGGCTGGGATAAATCGGCAGTAGGCTCCTACGAGATCCGCGGCAAAACCCTCGGCCTGATCGGTTACGGTTCGATTGGCAGCCAAACCAGTGTGCTCGCTGAATCCCTGGGCATGAAAGTGCAGTTTTTTGATGTAATCACCAAGCTGCCGCTGGGCAATGCCAGCCAAGTGCGCTTGCTGGATGATTTACTCGCAACCTCTGACATCGTCAGCTTGCATGTACCAGAAAACCAGTCGACCCAAATGATGATTGGCGCACGCGAAATCAGCCTGTTGAAACCCGGTGCAATTTTGATTAATGCCTCACGCGGCACAGTAGTGGATATTGATGCCCTGGCCGATGCGATTAAATCCGGTGCCGTAGCCGGTGCAGCGATTGACGTATTCCCGGAGGAACCCAAAGCCAACGGCGAAGAATTCATCAGCCCATTGCGCGGTTTGGACAATGTGATCCTCACTCCGCACATTGGCGGTTCCACCATGGAAGCCCAGGCCAATATCGGTTTGGAAGTGGCGGAAAAACTGATCAAGTATTCTGATAACGGCACCACCACCAGCTCGGTTAACTTCCCTGAAGTCGCCCTGCCCGGTCACCCGGATGCGCATCGCTTGCTGCACGTACACGCAAACGTACCGGGCGTGCTGTCGCAAATTAACAGGATTTTCTCCGATAACCAGATCAATATCGCCTCACAATACCTGCAAACCAACGACAAGGTTGGCTATGTGGTAGTGGACATCAACTCGCCGTACGATGAAGTTGCACTTGAGCAATTGAAAAATATCGAAGGGACGATTCGCTGCCGCGTGCTGTTCTAGTCGATTTGCCACTCCAAAAAAACGCCGCGTTCATCAACGCGGCGTTTTTGTTTCAGTCACTGCAATTGCTTCAGACAACTGAACTCGCTTTGCTGGCTTTGCGTGCCTTCCAGGCTTCAAACACAATCGGCAATACCGACAACACCAGAATCCCCAAAATCAGCAAGGTAAAGTTTTTACGCACCACTGGCAGGTTGCCAAACCAGTAACCGGCGTAGAGGAAAATGCCAACCCAGAGTACTGCGCCCAATATGTTGTACATCATAAAACGCTTGTAGCCCATGCTGCTCATACCCGCGGCGAATGGCGCAAAGGTGCGGAAGATGGGGACAAAACGGGTCATCACGATGGTTTTACCGCCATGTTTTTCATAAAACGCGTGGGCGCGGTCAAGATAATCGCGGCGGAATATTTTGGACTTGGGGTTGCGGAACAGCCGTTCACCGAAGAAGTGCCCGATGGTGTAATTCACCGTATTACCCAGAATCGCCGCGCTGATTACCACCAGTGCCATCAGGTTTACATCCAACGTCGTGCCCACTACCAGCGCACCGGTGGCAAACAACAGCGAATCGCCGGGCAGGAATGGGGTGACGACCAAGCCGGTCTCGCAAAAAATAATCAGGAACAAAATGCCGTAAATCCATAATCCATATTGGTTAAACAACTCGGTCAGATGCTGATCGACATGCAAGATAAAACTGATGGCCAATTGTATAAGTTCCACGGTATTTCCTTCGTTTAAGAGTAATTTGAAAAGAGTATTGAAAAAGGTCTAGGGCAGTTTACAAAAATAATCCTGCAATTTTGCGAATACTTGCTGGCGATACTCATCGCTCTCGTTCACCAGTTGATGGCCGGCACCCTCAATATAATAGAGCCGCGCACGGGGCAATTTCCGCGCAAGCTGCTTGAGGTTATAGCGCCATGCGACAGTTTGGTCTTCAGTTCCCTGCAAAACCAATACCGGTCTATCGAGTGGGGTAAAACCGCGGAATTCCCGGTTCCAGACCTTCATCGCCCCCACCCAACGCACCGAAAGCCAGGGCGATTGTAAACAATCTTGCTCATCGACAAAGCGGAGAAAGTCGGGATTATGGGAATTGCGCGAGTGTTTACGGGGCATGCGCTGGATAAAACGGTGCACCAGCGCATACACAAAACGCCCCGACCCCCAACCTTTTGGCAGGATCAGCGGCGCACAGAGTGCGATACGCGCCAGTCGCGGCGCGGCGCGCTTCACTTCATAGCGCCATAAATGATTCAACAATACCGCACCGCCGGTGCTCTGTCCCATAGCAAACCAGGGCAATGGCAATAATTGCTGCGCGTGGGTTAACAGAACGTCCAGCACATCGGCGTATTGATCAAATGAATTAATCGCTACCCGTTCGCCGGTGCTCAAACCGTGACCGGGCAAATCGAAGGCGAGTACCGCAAAGCCCTGGGCGAGGCCAAATTCAATCGCATTGCCGTAAAGTCCCACATGGTCGTAATAGCCATGGACGATAACCAGCGTACCCTTGGGCTTTTCCGGTAGCCAATAGTGGGTGGCGATGTGGAAACCGCTGGTCTCCACTGCGCCGAAACCATGCGCGACGCCCGGTCGGGTTTTGGCAAAATTGATCCCGTAGAAATCGAGGTAGGTCTGCGCCGTATCACCCAATGCCCATGCACTGTCCCGCTCAATAGAAAAATGTAAATTCGGCATTTGCTGAAACAATGCTTCACTATGGCTATGATTAAAGCGCTGGTCGGAGGCAACTGGGGGCATAAAAACAAAAGAGTCCACAGGGTAATGAGAGAAATGTAACCGGATCAGCCGTGTCCGTCTATCAACACACAGAAGCTATGCCAGACGACCGGTAGAATGCTGCAAATTCACATTGATGCGACACAAGGCAATGCATCCACTATAATCCAGACCGCCGACACAGGCTAATCGACTTGACTCGGCCAATCCAGACCTAAAAACACATAACAATGACAACCAGGGTTTGACCACAATGCAAAAACACATTTTCAACATACACGATGTGATTCTGTTTATGACAGTCGCCGAGTGTATCCTGCTGGTGATTTTCCAAGCGATACTCCCAGTCAAAAACCAACTTGCCAATCGCCTGCTGAGCGTGTTCCTGTTATCCATTGCGATTAGTTCCGCGTGCATCATGGTGCTGTGGAATGATGATGTCACTTTGTTTAATTTGTTTGATGAAACAATGCTGCCGTATTTTCTGGTCGTCGCCCAGCTATTAAAAGGGCCGATGCTGTTGTTTTATGTTATTTCGCTCACTGAAGATGCATTTCAATTCACACGACGGCATTTGTTGCATCTCGCCCCAATCGTTCTCGCTGTTGCATGGTTGTTGGTATTTCAAATCGACAGCTCTGGTTTGCGCTTTAAAACAATCGGGCAAACTGAAACCGAACGTCAACTCGCCAATAGCGTGTGGCACTTTATTAAAATCATGCCGTTCTTTTATGCCTTGGCCGCAGTCAACCGTGTGCGCTTGTACCGCATAGGTTTGCACAACCAATACTCAAACTTCTCGCCGACTGAACCAACCTGGTTAAATATGTTAAGCCTCGGCTTTTTGTTTACCTGGAGTTTTTCCATTCTGGTCCATGTAGTGGCGAACACGGTTGCGCTCGGTTTGCCGCAAGTTTCCGATTTGTTTGGCATCACCGAAAATTACATCGTCTTTATCCTGATCAACGCACTGTTTATTAACAGCGTGGTACACACCCACAAATTGCTCACCACTAAACCGGAAGTTGCCAAAGATAAAAGCGATGAAAAACTGACTGACTCGGCCATCCAAAAAGTGCAGTTGGGTATGGAGGTACAAAAATTATTCCTCAAACAAAACCTCAACATCGATGAGTTTTCCAAACGCATTAACCTGCCGGTCAAAGAAGTGTCCGCAGTGATCAACAAACACTACGGCACCAACTTTTTTGAATTTATGAACAGCTACCGTGTGGAAGAAGCGAAACGATTGCTGGGCGATGCCCAACATGCGGATATGACAGTGATGGATGTATTACTGCATGCAGGCTTTAATAGTAAATCTGCCTTCCATCGATTCTTTAATCGTTTGGTTGGCATGTCGCCCACCGAATACCGCAAGCAACATTTGCATAAAGAAACCAAAGTGGCTTGATAATTTATCCCGATTGCATCGGTGCAATACCGATGCAATCAAAACAATGTACAACTCCGCAATAGATCAAGGCAGCGAGCGAATCTCCCCCTTATCCAACTCCAGCAAAAAATGATCACTCGGTGCATCACCGGAAAACTGCAACAAAATGGTTAACAGCTTACCCAGCTTTTCATGATAAGGCTGGCGCGTGTTATTGGTTTCATCATTAATGGCCGGCGACGAAAATTGCTGTGCAATGAGTTGATAATGCACAAACCGTTGCGGGTCAATATCCTTTAACGCCAACTGATCGGCATTCCATAGACGATAAAAATCTACGCTTAAATCCTGCCCAGTCCAGGAGGCAAAGCTGCTTAATGTTAGTTTTTGTTCGCGCGTCATTAACTCAGCCTGTTGGGTCGCTTTTATCCAAGCCGTGCGCACTACTTCGTTCTGGTTTTTATTATTGAGAATTGCACTGACCTCATCAAAGCCAATATCCGCATCCAATTGCGATAGCACCAGCATCTGTTCGCCATTCATAGTCATCAGCAATTCGCGAATATCAGCAGGCCACTCCTGCGGCAAAAAACGCAAGCGTGCGAGTTCGCGTAAATGCCATTCGGTAAAGTGATGATAATTTTTTGCTTGCAGAATATCCCTGTTCCAAATATCCGGAGCCTGAATACTATGTAAATAATTCCATTCAGCGCGATAGTGTGGAAAGAGTTCGTCGAAACGCGCCACCTCATCCAATACGACTGTTTCAACTTCAATCTGCTGATCCGTTTTGGTTGTTAATATTTTGTATGCAGGAACATAAGCGGCAAGCGAAGGTGCCTGGATATTAAATAGCACTTTGCCATTATCGCCGCGATAAACGCCGGTATCATTAATATGCATGTGTCCGGCGACGTGGATTTTTAGCCCGGTATCGGCGAGCATTTTGCTGGTATGGGTTGCGGGGTTGCGGCCGAGCTGAAAACTTTCCTCACCCATTAGCTGTGCTATGTCAGCAGAGGCTCCATCATAAAAATCCTGCATTGGAAAATGGGAAAATGCAATCAGGGCTTTGTGTTGCGCTTGTGCGCGCTTGACCACATCAGCGATCCATTCGAGCAAATGTGTTTTATGGCTGATGACCTTATTGTAACCCGCGTTGCTGGAACCGATAAAATTCTCTGCATCCAGCGGGTTGCCGCTGCTGTTTTTTTTAGGTTGGTAAACATTGGCATCAATCGCTAACAACCAAAGTCCAGGAGTAGGTTCAACCAGATAACTGGTATCGGCTACTTGATAACAATCACCATAATTTGGTTGTTTATATTTTCCGCCCGCACCCTGATGGCAAATTTCATATTGTCGTTTGTCAAACTGCGTCTGCTGCAATGCAGTTGAATGTTGATAATTCGAATGCGTGTAATCGCTATAGGGTGTTTCAAAATAGCGGTAACTTTCTTTAGGATAAAAACCATGCTCTCCGAGAAAATCCATTATCGGTTGGTAACCTAATTCTTGCATATCATCTGAACAGATCACCGGGTATTGTTGTACGGCACCACTATTTTTTTCGAGACAAGCAGGATGTTGCGTACTAAAAACGGGTTGTTCTTTTCCGCCCTTCCCTAAGAAATCTGCTTTGCCTGCCGGACGTGAAACTGGCTTGGTTGGGTCATGATTTCCCGGTGCAACAAAGAACTCAATGCCGTGTTCATGATGGTATTTATCCAGAATAGTTTTTAACCCACGCATATGCAACGGCTGCCCGTCATCACTAAAGTCACCGGGAAGCGCAACATATTTTATACCTCGCTTGACAATATCATCCAGCGCAGCGAGCAAGACAAAATAATTCTCGTTAAATAATCGGGTGGAATGCAATTGCGCACGCATGGAACGAATACTTGCCTGCTGTTCTCCCTCCGCTGTGTGTGTTGGTAATCCTTCAAATGTACCATCACTGAACTGTCCATAGACATCGTGAAAGTGAATATCAGGCATAAAGGCGATGCTGATGCCTGATGATTGTTCCTGAGGATGAGTAGATTTTTTATTAAGGCCAAATACAAAAATAAGTAAAGCAATCAATAGCAGGGAGTAAATATTTTTCATAGCATAATAAAGTATGTCGTTTTACATCTACAGGATCACAAAATTGTGATAGCGCAGTTTATGACACTGCGGCTACATTTTTATGACACAAAGCATTACAGCATTTTTAACCGATTCGAATGCAATTTAACGGCGATAAATATATATAAAATTAACATTTTTTAATATAAGAAATGTAAACGGAAATAAAAATGAAACACGTGCCTATTACCTTGCCGTGGCGTTTCTAATTCCCTTACCGGGAAATAAAGATGGATTTTTCTCTTTTTTATGAGAGCTAGAAATGGTTGACCGTTGTTTTTCTAACTGTAATAAATGAGAGGAATAGAAGTTGAGAGCAATTAAAAAAACATCTGCTACATTAAGTAGAAATAATTTGAGCCAAGCGATTGGGAGCATTATCATCGGCGCAACCTTGGGCACAATTTCATTACAGGGTACTGCACAAAGTGCTGACCAACTCGAAGAAATCGTTGTAACCGGCAGTTATTCAAAAAGCCTGGAAAAAGCCATTGATATTAAACGTAATACAATAGGCTTCTCGGATTCTATCGTTGCAACTGATATTGCCGACTTCCCCGAACAAAACCTTGCTGAAGCATTACAGCGTATGCCCGGTGTGACCATCGAACGCAACAAAGGTTTGGGTAGCAAAGTTAATGTGCGCAGTCTGCCAAGTGATTTCACCTACGTTTCCATCAATAACCTGTCAACTGCATCAGGCAGTGGCGGTCGCGATGTAGAATTCGATATTTTTGCGTCTGAAATTATCCAGAGCGTTACAGTACAAAAATCGCCAACCGCGGCTGACGAAGAAGGCGGTATTGCCGGTTCAGTGTTGATGACAACCGCACGTCCATTTGACTATAACGATGCAAAGTTTGTGATATCAGCTGAAGGTGCACACAATTCTATTTCAGAAGAAATTGATCCAAAAGTCTCACTGCTGGCAAGCAATACCTTTGGTAATTTTGGTGCGCTAGTGTCATTGTCGATGGCAGAACGCAGCAACAGAACAGATTCAAATTCCGGTATTAATTTCCGTCCGCTATCACGCTGGACTGAAAAAACCGGCTCGTCAAAATGGCAAGCGGATCAAACCATTGCTGTATTAGAACGCGATACCGGTGCAGTAATCACCAATCCAATGGATAAAGAACAAACCAACCGGGTTGTGTTCCATGACAAGATCGGCAACCGCTCTTATTTAAATGAACAGGATAAGTGGGGCGCAACCGCTGCTTTCCAATACAAACCAGGCAGTACCTTTAGCCTGACTTTTGATGCGATGCTCGGCGGATACGATAACACCGAAGACGAATATGATGCGGCGGCTTACACTGCCTCCAGTATCAGTGCTCTCGAAACGGTTCACGCTTATGACAGCACCACCTTGGCCAAGCACGGCATTGTAGTCTTGACCGATGTATCTTATGCCGATACGCAACACGAATTCCTGAGCAAAGAAAACATACATAAAACTGATTACACCCAATACAGTTTGAATATGGATTGGAAAATCGGTGACTGGATTATTGAAGGCCTTGTCGGTTACTCTGGCGCAGAAAAGACCTCGGACACCAGTAATTTGAAACACGTTGCTTACGCGCCTTCGCGCAGCCGCTACACCAAAAATGGTGGCGAAACTTTGGTCAGTGCCAATCCGAAAAGTTTCGATATGTACAACTCTCCGGAAAAATATTTGTTCGACTCTTATGAAGTGAATCTGGAAGAAATCCAGGATGACAAATATGCAGCGCAATTGGATTTTATCAAACCGATGGAATTAAATTTCCTGCCAGCCCTGGATCAAGTGCAATTTGGTGCGCGTTACACTGATAAATCCAAAGAGCGCTATCGCGGTACTAATATTGTCAGAGGTCCGGGCAAAGACAGCACTATATGGCGTAATGTGCGCACCCTGCAAGACAGCGAATTGACGTTAATTTCTGATTTGGTTCCCGGCGGGAAATATTTGTCGCAATCATCTAACAGCCCGCAGTGGTCGCAAATCTCCAACAGCTATGCGCGCAACACTTTCCGTTATCAGGAATTCAAAGTCGATTTTGCTGATAGCGAATATTATCGCGTCGATGAAGAAGTATTAAGTTTGTATGCGATGACTGATTTCAAATTCGACATCGCTAACAAGCCGGTAATGATCAACGCCGGTGTGCGGTCAGTGGATACAGACGTACTGTCCTTTGGTTATCATCAAATTCAAAATCCTAATGGCACTACCGGTTATACGCCTACCCCCATTTCCAAGAAAGGTAATTACAGCGATGTATTGCCAAGCCTAAATGCAAGCATGGAATTAACTGAGAATCTGTTGTTACGTGCAGGTGCATCACAGACATTAATCCGCCCGGCATTGGGCGACATTGCCTACAAACGCACAGTTAGCATCAGTGAATTTAAATATCGTGATGGCAATCCGGATCTCAAACCAACCTATGCGGATCAATGGGAATTAGGTTTGGAGTGGTATGTAAGTGAAGGTGCACTTTTTGCTGCATCTTACTTCGAGAAGAAAATTGAAGGTGTTGTACGTGAATCGCTTACCGGTGTCGTTAAAGATGTAACCAAATACAATGCTAACGGCACCATCGATGGTGTGTACGATTTTGAAATCTATCAAAAAGTAAATGCCGATGGTGCTTACGATGTATCCGGTGTGGAATTAATTGCGCAATTCCCGCTAAGTATGTTGCATGAATCATTGGAAGGTTTTGGTATCAATGCCAACTTCACTATGCTGGATAATTCACTCACCGGTGAATCAGATTTGGGGATTCCAACTCCACCGGAAGGTTTGGCGGATAGGACCTATAACTTGACTGCTTACTACGAAAACAAAAAGTTCGACGCGCGTATTTCGTATAACTATAAAGACAAGTATGTGGAATCCATCGCCAGCGATATGTATCCGGTGTACCGAGATGCTTACGGCCAAACCGATTTGTCTTTGGGTTATCAAGTGACCGATAACATTAAAGTGATGCTGGAAGGCATTAATATCACCGATGAAGCAACCAGTGGCTACACCATTGATCCTGCATTTCCGACGATGTATGAATTTTCTGGGCGCCGTATCAGTCTGGGTGTAAGAGCAGATTTCTAATTTCACAACAACAACGATAAAAACTTAACGTAACACCAAATAAAAAGGATGCTCTATAAGGAGCATCCTTTTTATTCGGAAACATATAGAAATTTAATACTTAACACTCAAGATACAAGCAATTAAACCATTGTCAAATCAACAATGCCAACACCGGTTTTCACCATATTTTCAAATGTATCTATACCGTTATTGGGAATAATTTTTGCGCGAGATATAAGCCTTTTACAAATAATATATGGCCGCTGGATGCTGCCCCTGTGGCCATTGTTACATGCTTGCTCGGCTATCCAAATAACTTGTTCTTCATAGTTAAGGATTTATCGATAAATATGCTTGAGCCACCGGCGTGAATTTGTTCCGACGTTAGTACGACTGATTTGCTATTTTTTAATAAATCCTGACAAATATATTCGATTTCGGTATCGTCATCGGAGCCCCATATAAAAACATCTTGTCAGCTTAATAAATAGATAACCAATAATAAAAAGCCGGGAAAATCCCGGCCTTAAAGTACAGCAACAACCTTAGTTTAAGATTTTTTATTCTACTTCGAGTCGAATATTGTCGAACACCACGTCCATTGAGTTGGAAGGCTCTATTACAAAAATATTGGTAATGGAATTGATATTGGCAATACCGGAGGGATCAATCGAGTTGCGATTACTCATCAGATCAGCAACGCCAATACTGAAAGATCCCCAAACACCATCGGCTGGCAGTGGCACACTCACATCGCTTAAATTTGGCCAACCACTATCCACTTTTACTAACAAAGTCGCACCAGCAGCTTTGCTATTTACCTTAAGGTCAAATTTTAATTTACCCGTAGCAATCCAGTGATTCAACGTGGTTGGTGCATCGATTATATTGAAAGATACATTACCAGTAGCGCCAGTTTTTACCACACTAAATACTTGGCCACGACCCGCTTCCGCAACTTGTGACACCGCAATTTGGTTCGCACCGGTGGTGTATGTTTGTATTTGCAAACCGGAACCAATGCTGTCGCCGTATACAGTGAACAATGGCAAGGGTGCAAACACATCAGCACCGGTGCTAGCTTCACCCTCAATACGGATATTGTCGAACGAAACATCAATTGCGCCAGTAGAATCAATCACAAATGTATTTTTGATTAATGCGAGATTAGCCCTGCCGTTGCCACCATTCATGGAGTTGCCGTTATTCTTAAGATCTGTGAGGGAAATACGGAATTCTTTCCACACTCCATTCTCAGCAACAGGCACTTCCACATCACTAACATTTGGCCAACCGCTATCGATTTTCACCAGCAGTTTTGCACCATCAGCTTTGCTGTTTACTTTAACATCAAAAATTAATTCACTGTCACCCGACCAATTAGTCAAATCAGTTGGGTCACCGTCAACCTCAAGATACAAATTGCCATTCGCGCCGTTTTTTACAACATTCAATACATTTCCACGGCCCGCTTCTGCCACTTCTGAATAGCTGACAATTTTGTCGGGGTTATAAGAATTAATAAATAGGCCGTCAGTAACTTCATCGCCGTACATAACCAATAATGGAGGGCCGGAAAAATCTACTTTGCCAATTCCCGGACGTCGATGGCCTGGAACCTGTTCAGCATTTTCGCCAATAGTCGCACAACCTTTACCTGTTAACGGTGAACCAGTGCACTCATAAACACGCACAAAATCCACTAACATTTTTTGTGGGAATACGGATTCATCCACACCGGTGTTATTAACATTGCCTGCCCAGTTTCCACCAACCGCAAGATTCAGCAACAAATGAAATTTGGAATGACGATCAAACGGCGCGCCTACCGGTGCATCAGTTAATTTTCCATCCTGCATATACTGTCCATACCAACCAGTATCGCGCTGTGTAGCGAAATGTACGTCATCAACATACCAGCGAATTTCACCTTCTTCCCATTCCACCGCATAGGTATGGAAATCATCAGCCGGGTTAGCATTATTAGGTAATGTATAAGCCGCACCTGCATTGACATTGCCCGGCCAATTGCGACCGTAATGCAAGGTACCATGTACATGAGCTTCTGGAGCGCTACCATCAGTTACTACTTTTAAATTGACGGCCTCCATAATATCGATCTCACCACTGGATGCCCAAGTGCCATAAGGCGAGTCAGTTGGCAACATCCAAATTGCAGGCCAGGTACCTTGACCAAACGGCAATTTTGCGCGAATCTCAAAGCGACCGAATGTCCACTCCTGGATATTCTTAGTACGCAAACGCGCAGAGGTGTATGGCAAAGTTTTGGTGCCGGTACCTTCACCTTCAGCCGAATCGGAACCTGTGAAATTTTCGCGTTGAGCAACGATAGTCAATACACCATCGCTAACATAAGAGTTAACCGGACGATCTGTGTAGCACTGCTGTTCTTCATTGCCACCGCCCCAGCAATTTTTTTCAAATCCCCACTTACTGGTATCAATGGCTGTTCCATCGAATTCATCACTCCAAACCAACTTCCACTCGGGAGTGGCCGGTGCAGATGAACTGCTCGCAGCAATGGATGATGGCGCTATCGAGGCTGCAACTGATGATGGTGCGACAGAGGCAGATGAAGAGCTTTTATTGCCCCCGCCACCTGAACCGCCACAACCTACCAGACCAACCAATGCCAGACCGACGCAGAGTCGGGTTAAGACGGGAGTAAAGCTTCGCTCGTGATTTTTCATAATTACCTCTATTGTTATTGTTGAAATACCCTGGATTGTAGTAACGCAGTTAACACTAAAATATTTTTATCTTTTGAAAAGAGCTGTAGTAGTTATTTAAAACATAGCCGGCGCAGCGAAGGCTACGCCGGTTCAGGATCACACATTATTCTGCGCAGGCAGGTGCCGTTGCATTTTTTTCGATACGTACGTTATAGATAGAAATATCCAGGCTACCGGCGGTGCTGAGCATAAACGGTGCGAGAACCATATCTAACTTCACACGTTTTTTCGCAAAACAATCCAATGCAACACTCACGCTGGTCCACTCGCCCACTGGAGCTGCATTCAATTCTTTTGTTACCGGAATTTCACCGACACAATCGCTGCCGCAATACATACCCAAGCTAACGTCTCCGCTCGGTTTTGCATTCACTTTTACATCAAATACCAGTGCGCCTTTACTTTCAGCGTAGGAACTGAAATCAGTACGGGTAGTTGATCCCAATGACACTGTTGCTTTGGCAGAACCATTGAATTGCAAGCGACGAGTGTCTTCCTGTACTTGTTTGTCTTCCGACGAAACAACCACTGCGCCCAACTCACCGCGACTGGTAGTCACGGGCAACATGTTGTTGACATGGTCAAGCAACACCAACATCCAGGGATTAATTACGCGTTGATTGAAAATAGGTGTGCTGTCCGGAGTATTGGCCGCGGCAATTGTCGCTGCAGTTTCATCCAGCTCTGCGGTTTCAACTTTATCGTTGTAAGTAAGGCCAAAATCGTAAGCGAATTGTGGTTTGTAATCGGCATCGCCCACATTCAATGGCGATTGCGCTGGTGAGGATGGCCAGGAGAATGGCAATTTACCTTTCACATCAAAATTCACCGAACCGTCTGCTTTGCTCAGCACTACGTCGGCAACACCTACACCTTCTGAACCGGGTAACCAGACAACAGCGAATGCATCGGATGCATTGATAAAATTGTTAGCCCAGAGTGGACGGCCAGTGATAAATAATGAAACTACTTTAATACCGTCAGCTTTTAATTTTTTCAGCAGCGCGAGATTGGTTTCATTTTTATAAATCAGGCTACCGATATCGCCTTGCATTTCCGCGTAAGGATCTTCACCAAAAACCACAAAGGCAACATCAGGTTTAGTTTTGTAGCTACCGCTCTCACTCAGCTCAACTGAACCACCCGCTGCTTTTGCTGCATCGGCAATACCTTGATAAATTGAAGAACCACCGGGGAAATCGGCGTTGGTATTACCCGTGCCCTGCCAAGTGATACTCCAACCACCGGATTGTTTACCGATATTGTCGGCACCATCACCGGCAACCAGAATTTTGCTTTTGGCATTTACCGGCAATGTCTGCTGATTATTTTTCAATAACACAACGGATTCACGCACCGCTTGACGAGCGATTGCACGATGCTCAGCCGAACCAATCACTTCGCGCTTTCCAGCCAATTCACGGGTAGACGGCGCACCTTTATCAAACAGACCTGCACGCAATTTCACCCGCAGGATACGCGATACCGCATCGTCCAAACGCGCTTGTGGAATCTCGCCACTTTTCACTTGTGCCAGAGTGTTGTGATACAACTCTTTCCAGGACGGATCCGGAGCCATGAAAATATCCAGGCCAGCATTGATCGATTGCGGACAACTCACAGGCGTACACCCGGATACAAATGCGTGACCATTCCAATCGCCGACAACCAAACCATCAAAGCCCATTTGGTTTTTCAATTGATCGGTCAGCAAATATTTGTTGCCATGCATTTTCACGTCTTGCCAGCTGCTAAACGAAGCCATCACCGTTTGTGCGCCTGCCGCCAGCGCAGTTTCGTAACCGGCGTTGTGGATTTTTACCAACTCTTCTTCACTGATTGCTGCATCGCCGCGATCTTGTCCGCCCAAGGTACCGCCGTCAGCCAGGAAGTGTTTTGCAGTGGCGATAACATGTCTTTCGCTAAGCAGATCTTTACCGGCAACACCTTGCAGGCCTTCCACCATTTTGCCGCCGTAGGCTTTTACCACGGCAGGATCTTCTGAATAGGATTCGTAGGTACGGCCCCAACGGTCATCGCGCACAACAGCAAGCGTCGGTGCAAAACTCCAGTCGATACCGGTTACTGCGATCTCCGCTGCGGTAGCGGCGCCGATTTGACGAATCAATTCAGGATTGCGCGTTGCGCCCAGGCCGATGTTGTGCGGAAACAGGGTCGCGCCGATAATATTGTTGTGCCCGTGAACTGCATCGGTTCCCCACATAACGGGGATAGGAATACGGCCACCTTCGGTGCTCATGGATGCGTTGTAAAACGCATCGGCCAGCGCTATCCACTCTTCTACCTTGGCGTGTTTGTTTTCACCGGGGAATGAACCGCCACCATTCAAAATCGAACCGAGCGAATACTCGGTGACATCAGCAGGGGTTACCAGACGCAATTCGGGCTGGATAAGTTGTCCCACTTTTTGCTCCAGGGTCAATTTACCCAACAGCTCGGTAATTTTTGCTTCAATAGCCGGATCTTTTTTAACCGCACTCTGCACCCTTGGCCACAGCGAATCGGTTGTTGCAGTGCCGGTATCAGCAGTAGCAGTTGCCTCATTAGATTTTTTATCACAACCGCTGAGCGCGGCCAAAACCACTAAACTGCAGGCCGCTAATGCGCCCGGCTTATAAAGATTAGGCATAAATTACCTCGCCAAAAAAGAATGTTGTTGTAAGCGTTTGTTGTTTTCTCAGTCAGGATTGCGGGCTGATTTAAACCAAAATTAGAAGTAAGAACCCTTATGCAAAAAAGCCCCCGCTTTCTACTTGAGGAAGAACGCGGGGGCCAAGCAAGGAGAGCTAACAAGAAAAGATAGGATGGCATATATGTACCTAGCCAAACTTGCTAACACCCATGGGGACCTGACATCACCCAAGGGTTCATTTGTTGATGAAAAATTCATCGCATCAACAATAACTCGCATGCGGCTCAACCACGGGCACAGCACTTGAGTTGCGAATTAATAATGGCACCTCATTCAAAAACATGTCGTCCCACTTTCCGCTATCAACGGAAGATGGGGCGATTCACTTTGACAGCCAGTAAAACTGCAACGCTCAGGTTCGGGTAAATACTCACACTGTGAGCTCAGCCGAACAGGGTTTGAGGAAAATGGGAATATATTTCACAGCAGGTTTATCTCGAACCAGTACGATATAGGATTAGCAAGATGGAAATTGTAACAACATAATCAATTCAACCTGACATACAGGGAGCATCTAAACACCCTTGTGGGTGACCAGCCATTGGGTAAAGCAGCGGCAATTTTCTCCGAACTATTTTATGCGCCACCCAGTGATGCCAGCATTAAGAGGGCGGTAATCGCTCTCATTATTTTGATAGGTAAGAATCGGTTTACCGCACCAATCAAATTGATAAATGGAGCACAGATTAGGTAATCACCCCATCCCATCTTGGTTGTATGGCAAAAGTGGGACAGCCTGAATTAAAAATTTTAGCTAGGGTAGATCTAGCTTGGCCTGCAACCAAGTGCTAATGAATTTTTATTCCAGGGAAACGAACCATGGCGCAACATCATAAAATTATTTTAATTGCTATAACGGCAGCAATAGGTGGAATTTGGGTAGGTCAATCATTCGACAGCCAGAGTAATAATATAATAGCCAAAAACCCAACTCCATCCCCCATAAGCATTAGTGATAACGCTAGTTTCATTGCGCAATTACAACAACAAATCCATTTACTACAGGCGGAAAATAACCTTTTAAAAAATCGTCTACAAGCACAATCAGACAATTCTTCATCTCTCCAGCAAACTATCGCTCCCATCGCAAATAGCATCAACGAGGACGGGAAAGACATACTCAATCGTTTGCAGACGTTGGAAATGGAAAAGCAGCAGCGTAAAGCAACAGATGTTGTTAACTGGATAATGCAATCACACAATGCCAATCGCAATTTCGATTTAAATAAAGAACTGCTGCATCGCTTTGAAGAGGAAAATCGCGATCCTGTCTGGGCGGATCAACAAGAAAATCATTACCGCCAGCTTTTCAGCAATAAAGAAGAGCTGCGCGATATCGCACTGCGTAATACTCAATGCCGCACTAGCCAATGCGAAATCACTATCGGCATTTCCAACATCGAACAATCCAATCAATTACTTCAAAAAATGAGCAATGTTTTGGCTGATAGCGGACAACCGGTTTCAATCATGATAGCGACTGATGAAAGCAGTGGCACCAGCAAGCTCTATATCAGCAACAACGAAAACAGCTTCACGTTTAATTAACTACCATTCTCCAAATTATTTGGGCTCGTCTATCCCTTTCATTTATCCAATAAAGGCGTGGCGACCTCAATAATTAATAGGGCAGGATGCTTTATTCACTGCATTTAGCAGTAGCGATATTACAGCTATCGCCGTGAACGCGCGCAGGAGCGAGTGGTTTCACACGAACTATAAATTTAAATCAACTGGAGTTGTTATGAAATTTTCTAAACTATTAGCTGGTTTCGGCCTTATGTTTTTAGGTGGTGTATCAATTAACGCGAGTGCCCAGACCTCTGTGTGCACATGGAATTCCGTGTATGGATATACCAGTGGCAACTATTCTTATACCTCTTACATTTGCCGGACTAGCAGCAATGCTGTAGCAGCATCACGCACAGACACTTACGACAATAGCTGGGGCTATCGTACCTGTGGAACAGTAAGTGTCGCGAGTGGCTACCAAAACACCAGCACAACACAGGGCAACTACTACCCTGCAAACTGCAATACCAACATTGTTGCAGTCAATACACCGCCGGCAAGCTCATCCGTAGCATCATCAGTAGCTAACCCTTGTTACACTGGCGAATATCAAATTATTCAAACCAGCCCAACACCTTATCCTACTTTTAACCCTGCATTTTGTGGCCCCCAGCCACAATGCAAACACAGTGTTACGCCTTTGGATCAACACTCTTATCCACGGCTGAAATATACTTGCCTTTGATTTATTTAAAATGCAATAAAAAAGCGGTGCATCAGCACCGCTTTTTTATCCAGGACAATATTGTGTCCTGTCTTATGTATTAGCCGGTAACCTGCTGACCAACCATTTTTTTAAATTCTATTTTCGGAGCCGGACAGAATTCCCGCAAAAACTCATCATGTGTTGGCAGTTTCCGGACAACGTCCTCAATCATATCAACTGCTTGCTTCAAAGTGATTTCTACTGCCGGATAATCCAGGTTGTCGACTCTCGGGCAATACTTTTTCGGACGTATCCCCATTCCTTCATATACAGCATGCCAACTTGGACTGCGGAAAAGCTCCTCATTACCATCGCGCAGCACACCATGCTCCTTGAATAAATCAATTCGCTCCTGAAGAGATACTGGAAGCTCTATATTTTTATACCAGCGCCAAAAAGGTGTGTCTTCACGCTCGGTAGTCGCGTAGTGAAGTACGATAAAATCGCGGATCTCCTCATAATCTGCAACCATTCGGCGATTGTATTCTTTGATGTGAGAAGGAGCACACTCGCGATCAGGAAAAAATCGCAGAAAGAAATCCAGTCCGCGGGTAACTAAATGTATGGCGGTAGATTCTAACGGTTCGATAAAGCCGGATGCCAATCCCAACGACATACAATTGTTCTTCCAAATTTCTTCACGTACCCCGGTACGAAATGGAATTACCCTTGGCTCGATTAACATTTCCCCATCAAGATTATTTAACAGCGTTTTACGGGCTTCTTCATCACTGCAAAATTGACTGGAATAAACATAACCACGGCCCGAACGATGCTGCAATGGAATGTGCCAAATCCACCCGGCATCTTGCGCTGCAGCACGTGTATAAGGCTTGGTAGCACCCAAATTTTCAGTCTGAGTTACAACCGCACGGTCGCATGGCAAATAGTTGCTCCAATCGCGCAAACCAACACCGAGGGTTTTTTCGATCAACAAAGCACGGAAACCTGTACAATCAATAAAAAAATCACCTTCTATTTCACGCCCATCCGTTAATACAAGCTTTTGGATAAACCCGCGCTCATCTTGCACAACCTGATTAACCAAACCTTCAGTCCGGGTAATTCCACGCGATTCAGCAAAGCGACGAAAATAATCTGCGGCTAATTTAGCATCGATATGCAATGCATAAGCACCGCCACCAATGGGCGTTTGCTGCGCCTTTTCAGGAAGAAAAAAACGATTATGTTTAGCCATAATATTGGTCGGCGAAAAATCCATTAACTCATATGGACTGCCATTGTGTGTTGATTTCAACCAGCATTGATAAAATTCGTGCAAATCAAATCGCTTACCTATAACACCGAAAGGATGAAAATAGGATTCACCTTTCCGTTTCCAATCGGCGAACGAGATACCCAATTTAAAACTGGCTTGCGTCTGACTAATAAAATGCGCCTCATCAATTCCTAAATTACGAATCAACGCAATAAAAGGTGGAATAGTGGATTCGCCCACACCAATCGTTCCAATCTCTTCAGACTCGACCAGCTCTACATTGCATACGCTTGGATGCAATTGATGCGATAGCACAGCAGCTGCAATCCACCCGGCCGAACCGCCCCCCACTATTACAATTTTTTTCAACGGATCCATAACACATACCAAAAGAATAATTTTCGTTATTACATAAACAATTTAAGTCCGAAAGCAATTAAATCCTGACGGGTTTAGCACTTGTAGAGACAGAGCAATATCGCGCTAAAAAATCTCCGTGCGATGGAGAATCCAGCACGGCTTTTTGAATAGCCAGTTTCATTTCATTCAAGTTTTTTTCCAGATAATCTTCACTAAAGGCATCTACCGCTGGATCATAAGTTTCAGGCTGTACATTGAAACCATCATAAATCGCCAGCCAACTTGCATTGCCAAACATTTCCCAACGATAACGCACCAAATATCCCCGACTGCGGTATAAATCTATTTTGTATTGAAGACTATCAGGAATATCCATTTGGTTGCAGTACTGCCAAAAGTCGGTGTCTTTTCGTTCACTGGCCTTGTAATGCAGAATAATAAAATCCCGAACGCGCTCATATTCTTCAGCGGTAACGGTATTAAATTCATTAATAAGATGTGGATTAAACGCTTTATCCGGAAACAATTGCTTTATTTTTTCGATGGCTGTTTCGATTAGCGCGATACTAGTACTCTCCAATGGCTCCAAGAAACCAGAGGATAATCCCACTGCTATACAATTCTTATTCCAGGCTTTTTTTCTACGCCCGGGAGTAAATGAAATTTTGCGCGGTTCCTGCAGTGGTTCGCCATCCAGGTTCTGGATCAATATTTTTTTTGCTTCATCATCTGCTATAAAACGACTACTAAAAACATGACCATTGCCCGTACGATGTTGTAGCGGAATGCGCCACTGCCAGCCGGCTTGGCGAGCAGTCACTTTAGTGTAAGATGTTGGCTCTCCAACGGATTGTGTTTGTACGGCAAATGCCCGGTCACATAGCAGCCATTGGCTCCAATCTTCATAACCTGTTTGCAAAGCTTCCTCAATCAATAACCCGCGAAAACCGGAACAATCAATAAACAAATCACCTTTTACAGATTCACCAGATTCCAATTGCACTGACTCAATAAATCCATCAGCTTCACGCAATTTCACTTGACTGATTTTTGCATCAATGCGTTCAACACCTTGACCAACAGCAAATTCACGCAAATGCTTTGCAAACAAAGCTGCATCAAAATGCAGTGCCCAATCAAAAACGGAAAGCGTAGAAGACGGATTAGGTGAAGGGAGGGTAAATTTATTATGCTTCGCCAGATTAACACCGAGCGAGTAATCCTGAAGGTCAGTTACACGATTTTTTTGTTTTAGCTTTAACCAAAAATGATGGAAGCCTATGCCACGCAGATCTTGACCAAATAAACCAAATGGATGGATAAAAGAAGATCCGGGTTTATACCAATCATTAAATTGAATGCCTAATTTACAAGTCGCCTGCGTTGCTTGAATGACCTGTGTATCGGTCATACCCAACTGTCGATAGAAGTGGCGAATTGTCGGGATAGTTGCCTCCCCCACTCCGATAGTACCAATTTCAGATGATTCAATAAGGATGATTTTGACTTGCTCTTTGAAATGATGCTGCAAATTAGCAGCAGTCATCCAGCCAGCAGTGCCGCCACCTACGATGATTATTTTTTCAATACGCTGGATCTGCATAATTGCAACAACTTAATAGAGGTTTTTGGACAGATTAATCATTATGGTTTTGGAAAATGGAAAGTCCATTTTTTTCGGTGCTGTTTATTAAAATTATAATGAACGCGCTATAAAAAAACCGCCGAAAGCCTTACAAAAACTTTCGGCGGTTTTATTAACACTACAACACTTTTTTACATGTTGCAGCTATTAGAACTTGGCACGCACACCGATAGTGTAACGCGGCTCAAATTCGTTTTGTGACAAGTACTGGGTATCACCGTTAGAGAAGTCAATATAATAGTCTTCGATTTCGCCGGTAATGTTGGAGCCATTCACGTAAATGGTCACGTTATCGAGGATATCGTAGCTGATGTTGGCATCCACATAGGCAGTTGCTTTTTGATATTGCAACAAGTTCCCGGTTGCACCACCAACCAAACGGTCATCACGATAGTTATAAGCGATACGCGCTTGCAACTTGTCGTCTTGATACCAACCGATCAAGTTGAATTGGTTTTCAGAGTTGTCGTTGAACGGTAATTTATTACCACTCAAGTCTTCACCTTCTTGCTCGCTTGGTGAGTAAGTGTAGTTAGCATCCACACCGAAATTACCGAAGAATCCGTCAGCAATTTCACTGAATGCATATTTAACACCTACTTCCATACCTTCAATGGTACCGCCTTTACCTTGAATTGGCTGGTTCACATCAACTTCGCGACGAATAACGCCATCCTGGTCAGGGAAGCTACCGCGGCTTTTCCCATTGGTTACAAAGCTATCAATATCCACTTTGAATATACCGAGGTATGCCATGCTGGCGTCACCGAAGTAATATTCAGCAGATGCGTCAATGTTAGTTGCACGCCATGGGTTAAGACCCGGGTTACCGCTGGAGTCAGCACTGGTTACAACACGAATGCCTAACTCAGCATTATCAGCAGTGTTAATTTTCAAACCACCACCGTAGTTACCCAGATCCAAAGGCGTCATGGTTTCGCTGGCACCAAAACGGAATTTCAATTGATCATTCACGTTATAGCTCAGGTTCAACACAGGCAGCACGTCAGTGTACTTACGGGTAGTAACAGTATCACCTTCATCTACGTTGGTATCACCATAGTTCAGTGTTTCGCCAGTCAGGTTTTGTTTTACCAACATGTTGGTTTGGATAATTTTTGCACCCAAGCTACCGGTTACCGGACCTGCTTCAAAATTCGCACCCAGGGTGTAACTGGTTTCATCCAGGGTTACATCATAAGTTTGACCAGGAACGATTTGACGGTTGGCTTGACCGAATACTTTCTTGTGGAAAGCGACAGCATCATCGTAATCACGTGGATCAGCTGCCCAAACACCTGGCAGACCTTTAGTCACTGAGCCGTAATCATCTACCCAGATAGCATTGTTATAGGTATCGATTTTGGTTGGTGCATTCACGGTGTAAGGCTGGAATACACCATTTACCAATTCGCCCGCTTTACATTGGCTTTGGTCCATTGCTACGTCAATTGCTTTCCATTGCGCCTGACAACCCGCCGTGTTCACAGCACCGGTACGAACAACTACGCCATCGTCATCGACAGTCCAGGCATCAGCGCCAGGGTAAAATGCGGAGAACATATGGAACTGTTCAATATTTACTGTACGACTGCTGTTTCGCACGCCCAGATCAACACTGGTGACAAATCCGAATAAGGATTCATCAAAAGCATATTTACCTGATGCACTGAATACATCCAGATCCGCGGATGATTCATTATTACCTTCAGATGAGAAGGCACCAATCGCATAGGCATCCTTATCCGCCATGTATTCACGCAATGTTTTGCCGGTACCTACGGGGTTATCAAAACCACCCCATACTGGAGAGCTACCAGCAATGTTATAGGTCAGCTGTGGAATACCGTTGTAACCATTTGGGTTGGGTTCTACGAAACGCCCACCTTTATCACCAACCAGACCATTGCTGTATCCGTTAGTGTTCGCATAACGAGCAGCGATCTCTGCCGGGTAGAAGGTACCGCGAGTGCGGTCTGCAGGATTACGGAACAGCGTGAAACGGCCATCTGCATTGTCCGGGCCATCTGCGCGCCAGCTGCTCAAATCGCCTTGTGACTGGCCATTGATACTTAAACGGTTTGCATTCCCACGAATCGCGCGGAACTGACCGGTAAAGTTGCCGCCGTTGTCGTAGTTCAATTCCAAATTAAAGTTTTGTGAAAATGACTCGGTAGTTCTGTTAACGGTAAATGAGTTCACCCACAGCGCATTTACATTATATTCATCAACAGCCAACCAATTGCGATCATTAGTACCTGCAACACCGGTATCTATGGATGAACTTGGGGTTAGCCAATCCAACGTCCCCCAACGGTTGGAGATGTTCAGACCCACTTTGCGGTCATGCTCTTCCAACTTGGTATAAAAACCTTCCGCAACGAAAGTGAAACCCTCGCCCAACTCCAATTCAAAAGCGGCATTCAAACCGGTACGGTTACGCTCAACCACGCGATTGAAACTCTCATAACCATGCGGTGCAATAAAGTTAGTTGGCGCTGCGCCACCCCAATCGTTATTACCAAACAAGCCGCCCGCAGTACCTGAATAGTTGTTACCCAGGTTAGCTTCGCTTTCTACGCCGGCGATCATGATGCCGACTTTGTCATTGCGCCAATTGATCAGGCCGTTAACAGCAGGATCAGTTTCTTTGGTGTAATCACCAGTTGATACTTCACCATTGATTGCAGCGGTGAAACCTTCATCAAACTCCATCGGGCGACGGGTTTTCAAATCGATGGTACCGGTGATACCCGACAGAGCATTGGTCACATCAGTTGATTTGTAAACGTCAACGCCTTTCATCAACTGTGAAGGAACGTCGTTCAATGTTGGTTGGGCGCCAGCGAGGTTACCTGCGCTGAGATATTGTTCGCCATTTAACAGCGTTATTACTTGCGGCAAGCCACGAATGTTTGCACGGGTACCTTCACCTGCATCGCGTTGCACCTGAATACCGGAGATACGTTGCAACGAGTCAGCAATGGTAACGTCTGGTAACTTACCGATATCTTCAGCAGAAATACCATCGACAATTGCAGTCGCTTCACGTTTGGTGGTAACAGCAGATTGTTGAGCTGCCTTGATACCGGTTACTACTACTTCCTCTACGCTATCGTCTTGCGCAACTGCCATACCACTCACGCCGAAAAGAGCAGAGGCAACCGCCGTAGCAATCAACTTTTTCTTAAAGCCTATAGACTGCTTTGTTGTTAGTGTCTTATTCATGGAGTTCTCCATTTATTTATTGGTATGAAATTATGTAATGACCTTTATTCCTCCAAGTGCTGTATTAAGCACTTCTAAAAACCATAGGCCAAAACCGCTTTTCTAGCGAGGTCATCATCACAATTGACGCCGAAGGTGTCGTCCCACCTTCAAAATTACCCAAATCTGACGCATGTCACTTTTCACAACAGCTAGTGGGATACCACTTTTATTATAATAATCAGTGAGTTAACGCAATTTTTTGTGTTACTTCCGATGGGTAATTTCTACCCATGGAAAAAAGTGGTACAAATAAAAAACCCCTACCAGAACATGCTCTGATAGGGGTTAAATGAACTCGAGGCTTTTATTAGTACTCGATCAAAGCTTGGTAATACGGAACCAGTTGATGTTCCAACCACCTTGTTGTGCGTAAATTCCGAAGCTATGAGTGCCAGCAGTCAAGGTTACAGTTTGGTTAACAGTAACCCAATTTTGCCAGCCGCCAGTGGCCGGGATAACTACATTACCCAACTGTACTGCACCGGCATTCAGGTCAGATGACAGGGTTGAACCCGATGGGCTGGCTACGCGATATTCAATGCGATAACTGCCTGTAGTCGGGATAGTGATGTTGGCGTAAGCCATCCAATCTCCGGCATCAATGTAAGACACATTCTGGCCGCCACCGGTATCGGTAGTTGCTTCAGTCTGTACACCATTCATTGCGGTGAAGGCCTCAGCTTGTACCAACTGGCTGAAGGCCGGAGCAGAGCTGCTTGCAGCGGGCGTGCTACTTGCCGCTGGTGCACTTGAGGTACCACCGGAGCAGCAGCCGAATTGCACCCAGGCAGTATCAATGGCGCCTGCGCCCTGGGCGATAGTGAAGAAGTAACGCACCGTCGCACCGGCTGGAATGCTGTTCACTGTGAAGGTATTGGAGTTATCGGCATTGTGGGTCATGCGGATATTTTGCTGCGCGCCACCATTAATGGTGTAGTGGATATCTGCCCAGGCTGCATTGTTCGCATGGAAGCGCACGCTGGTGCTGGTCAGCACAGTGTGGCCGTAAGGCGTAGCCGCAACTGAACTGGCAACAGAGCTTGGTGCTACCGATGACTTGGAAGACGATGCCACACTACTCGGTGCTGCTGAACTTGGTGCAGAGCTGGTAGCGCCACATCCCGCACCGCTGGATACCACTGACTGGCCAGTGCGCTTCAAAGCATAGCCTTTGGCAGGTACAGAGAAGTTAGTACCGTCAGAGTAAGCCACGGTGATTGCCGAGCAACCGAAATTGTAGGCGATGTAAGTCAACACACCATTCTTGTTAAAGGCTACTGCCGCCGGATGATTGGCAGTCAAGGCGCCGGTACCGGTTGCCAGATGACCCAATTGCTTCAAGGTATATACCCAGTGATAGGTATGGGCCTTGGTCTCACCCTCTTCAGGGATCAAGTTGTTCAGGCCGTAAGCCAACATATCATCCACCGCCGCCTGGCCATTGGTCATCGACCAGATATTCCACCAGACATCGCGCCATTGACCATTCGGGAGACCGGACGGCTTGCCGTTCGACGATTCGCTCAAGCCCAGGGTTACATAGTTAGTCAGGTACGCCGGATGCTGGCCGATGTGCAATACCAACGGGCTCAGTGGCAAGCCTTGAATACCGAGGATATGCGCATAAGCACCGCTGAACCAGGTAGAGAACACATGACCGTTGCCCCAGATGATCGAGGTGGTTGGCTTGGTGTAAGTCGAGGTGAAGTTGTCGTAATCGCCACCCAAACCTTTGTAACGGTCGATGTTGTTCCAGTATTCCCAGTAGGCAGCCGTTGACGACGCATGCAGGTACATACCGCGCTCGGTCAGGGCATTGTTGCCGGTGATCATGCCGTACAGGATGATCGCGCCATAAGCGTTAGCCGCTTCGGAAGTCGATTCGTTATTGTTACCCAGCGCGAAGTTCGCATGGCCTGATGCCCAGGAGAAACCGTAAGCCGGATCGAAATTGCGCAGATAGGGAAACATGGTGTCGTCGCGGCCGGCAGCGTAGTCGCGGATCAGCAATTCAACCATCGGACCGTATTGGGTAGACCCACACCAGCCGGCGTCAACACGGCAGATTTCCGCTGCTGCGCGAACGAAATAACCGTAGTGGAAGTGGTGGTCGTTCAACTGTTGTTGCGCGCCGAAAGACTCATCAAAGCCCAGCAAGGTGTTCCAGTTATTGTCGTAGGCGAAATATTTGGTCTTATCCAACGCACCGGTAGTATTGGCGCGGAACCAATCCTGCAATTCGGCTTTGAGCCAGGCAATCATTTGGTTCGCTTCGGTGGCCATGCCGATGGAACGGGCAATCGCAGCAAGCTCGGCCACTTTGCCATAGTTTTTACCGGCCCAGTAAGTGTCGGTCGCACTATTCCAGTTGGCAGTGCCCTGGTTTACAAACTCGGTTACCAGCGCACGCAATTGGGTTGCGTTGTAATCACCGATGTTTTCCGGGAAGTAAGGCAACACGCCCACATAAGGAATGGTGTAACTGAAATTGCTGGTGGTCGCAAACTTGGTCACACCACGGGCAGAGCGCACTTTATAGCTGGTCACGCCCTGGGTAGAATTTTTCCAGTGCAGCGGTAACAGGCCAGCCATGGTGGTGACGTTAGCACCATTGAATTGGTACTGGTGGCTGACGGTCACCTTGTTGGTCGCGCGATCAACCGCGTAGTTGATATTTACTTTGTCTACGCGCTGGGTAGCGTATTGGGCAAATGCCGAGATCATCGCGGCAGAAGGAGTGCCGGTCAACTGTGGCAACCAGGCAACGGTCATGCGCTTGGTGCTGTTGTTAACGCCGATACTGTTGGTGTTAACGCCGCTGAAGGTAGTCGCATCGTGGCCGACGATCAGGAACGCATTGCGGTTGCCCGCCACGTCAGTCCAAACGCCCAGGTTATTGCCACTTTGATGAAAAACCCCTTTCTCACCGCCGTCGGCAGACTTGGTGCGTACCACCAGGTTGCCTTGCAATGCAGTGAAGTACACGTAAGGTGAGCCGTGCACGAAGGTCGCTTCCATTACCGCTGTAGCGCCACTTTTCCACTGCACAGTGACCGAGCCGTCACTGTAATCTTTCAGGAAGGCTTCAAGATTTGAATAGGAAGAGTTGCCTACCGCGATACCATCAAACACTTCACTAAAGGGATCGGGAATCGCATAAATAGTCTCGTTAGTGGCGGTGCGCAAGCCGCCGGGAATCCCCAGGATACGCACACCGCGCTCGGTAATCCGCGCGGTGATTGGATCGGGAGTGATGTAGCCGGAATCTGTTGGAGCGTTGATTTTCATCTCGCCCATAAAGGAAATTGAACCCCACCAGCGGTGAGTCATAGTCGGCTTGGTGCTCGCCGGCGCCACTACTTGCGGATAGATGGGGGTCGGTGTACCTATGGGGTTACAACTGCTGACACCGGGTTTAACTACACCGGCATTGTGGATCCAGTTGCCGTGGTCGACAGTACATTTCCAACCGGCAGTATTAATGGTGTCGCTGATGTTACCCGCACCATAATTGAGAATTGCAGCGTGGCTGGCATGGGCAAAACCAAGCGCGCCCAGCAACAGCAGGACTCTGTTAAATCTTTTCATAATAATGACCCGATGATTGTTATTGATTATTGAACCGGGAGCCCAATCGTCTCGGGGAGCATGCTGTTACATCAATGTTATTGTTCTTAGAGTCCTGTTGGTGGATCGCCCTGAGACCGGGGATATTGTGCTCCAGTGTTGCCATCCTCTACCTGTATTTCGTTTCGGTCGTCCCATGTTGGCGCCAAAAAACAAACTGGGCGTGTCTCACTTTAGGCAGCGCAAAGGTGAACCTTACAGATAAATCTTACTTTTGGTTCGCCCTTTACTATCCCCATAGGACTTATGGCCATCAAAAAACGAACCTCGGGATAAACATGACAAATTGCGTCTATCTTCTAAAATGAAAGTCGATACAACAATGGAAGCGTTGCATGTCCACCATGACCCACTCTATTCGGCTCATCGCCGCGCTGGCGGCACTGCTTGTTAGCGGATTCTGCACCGCAGGAAAACCGCTGGCAAATGCGAATGCCGTAACCGGCACGACGCCGATGGTCGTACGCTATTATGATCGCGGCCTCAAGGACGCACGCCACGCCTATAAATTCGAATTGATTGCCCGTATTCTGGAGGTGACTCGTGCTGAATATGGCGACTATACCCTCGCCCCCTTTGGCGAAGAGCCCAGCGCCAAGCGCCAGGCCCTGCTGATCAGCGAAGGTAAAATCCTCAACCTGCTGTGGGCATCGCCGGGAACAGTGATTGCGCGTGCCGATGTCATCAGCATCCCGGTCGATATATTGCGCGGGCTGCTCGGCTACCGTGTTTGCCTGATCAATCCGGCCAACTTTCCCGATACCGAAAAGCTGCAATCGCTCAAACAATTGCATATCGCCCAAGGGCTCAACTGGGCCGATATCGAGATCTACAAATACAACGATCTCAATCCCAAGCAGGCACCCACCTTCGAGGCATTGTTTGAGATGCTCGCCGCCAAACGCTATGAATGCCTGCCATTGGGTTCCGATGAGGTCATGTACACCTGGCGCGACCAGAAAACCAAATTCCCATTTTTAGCGGTGGAACCCAACATCCTGATTTATTACAACTACCCTATTTACTTGCATGTCAGCAAACAATTTCCGGAACTCGCAGAGCGAGTGAAATCAGGCTTGCAAAAGCTGCAACAAAACGGCGAATTTGATCGCCTGTTCCGCCAACATCACGCAGCCGATATCGCGCAACTTAATTTGCGCCAGCGCAAAATATTTTGTCTGAGATCGCCCTATTTACCCGACGAAGACCAATGCCAAAAACCACCTCCCTTTGCTTACTAGCAACAACGCTTCAATTATTTTGACACGCAAAAAACTGCCCAATCCTCGCGGATCGGGCAGAAGCAATGCGCTACGGACGACGAAGCGCTTAGGGTATTGGACAGGAACCTGCACAAGCAGAAGCATCATTCATTGCGCTGAAAGCGAACACAGTCAACAAAAGACCCGGCACAATCATTTTTATACGCATAACCAGAACCCTCATTAAAATTTAATAAGCCGTAATTTTCGACCGAAAACTACTGCTCATAAAAACGTAAAGAGGTATTGGACCAACAAGACCGGGAAAGAAATACACCATACCGAACGCTAACTATTTTTATTAGGATTATTGCCGGAGCAGCAACAAGTCGGGCGAGTCTACGCTCTCGCAGTTGGAAAACAATCGCATTAAGCGACAAAATATTAAATCAGGACGCAGCACACAATAGTAATGTGTGCTGGTATACAGCAGAAGCTTATACAAAAATCATTTTTTATTTTCGCGCAGCATCACTTCACGGAAATGCTTACCTTGCATCGTTGGCTCATAGGTCTTGTAGTCGGTAAACATTTGCGGTGACCAATCCGGATCAAACACCCACGCCACCCAGCTAATACCTTTACTACCAAAGTAATCGGTAATGCGCTTGCCGTATTTGCCATCATCAATTACCGGGATATGTGCACCTTTATCCGTTGCCAATTGGTAGCCGATTTCTGTAGCAAACACCGGATACTTATCGGCGATAAAACCAAAATCGCGCTCCCAATTTTTTTCGTAAGGCGCACCGACTTTCATCGGATATGGATGACTCACATAGGCAACATTGTCACGCTCGATAGGTGCCGCTGCTACCGGTGTTAAATCGTAAGCCCAATTAAAACCGGCCACCAACGAAATAACGTTGGGATTGTGCGCCTGAATTACGGTAATGATTTCTTCGTTAATCACTTTCCACTCTGCCCAACTCATAATTCCCAGGCGACCGTTGAATACGGTCGGCTCGTTAAAAATTTCATAAAAGGCAACGGCGTTAACACCCACATAGCGTTCGGCAACCGTGCGCCAGAAATCATTGGTTTCTCCGCGGTCGGTGTAGTAGGAATTGTTTTGGAACATGTGTGATTTCAGGTTGCCAATCGAATGCCAGTCAATAATAACGTACATACCCAATTCGTTAGCCCAAATCACTGCTTGGTCAAGCATCGCCAAATAAGCTTGCTTGCCATTTTTACGCCAGGCGGATGGATGCACCGGTATGCGCACTACATTTGCACCCCAGGCTTTGATTACCTCAAAATGCGCTTTATCGAAATGTTTATCGCGGTTGATTTTATCGGGATCAGCAATATTAACCCCGCGAAAGACAATCACCTTACCGGAGCCATCGACAAATTTATTACCCTGTACTTTTACCAATGAAAGCTGATGGATAATTTTGCTTTTATCGAAAGCGGGAATATCAGTTGCATTCCACCAACCGCTGGCATTTTGCCAGGCATTGTCGGCCAATGTATTTGCACTAATGAAAATAAATAACGGGAATAAAAATACCTTCAAATAATAATGCGGAAATTTCATACCAAAGCCTCATGCATTTTTATTAATTATCTCAGTTCTAGCATAATTAAATAAAAACACAATCGGCGGGAATTAACGCTATTTTACCCGACACACAAGTAACATCGACTAGCGTTCAATTTTGTAAATAATATCTACGCTTTGGGTTTCACCTGATTCAGCCTCCAAACGCAAATGCTGTGAGAGCTGATATTCCATTCCCAAACTGAAGGCGCGATCAAAAATACCGACCACATAGCGCACCAACAATTTTGGCGTAAGGTATTTCCCAATCCACAATTGACTTTGATTGATACCTTCATCGGATTTTATTTCCAATTCATCGAGATGAAAAAACTGTGTTATTTCAGTAGTAATCGAGCCTTTGGAATCCATCCCAAGGCCACTCATTGCACCCAATAGCATAGAGGCATCCGCTTTGGTTACTTCATTTGCCGGCTTACCCGTAATCAGCATCATCATCGCCTGGCTCTCCGACTTCGGAGGCAATGAAAAAACATCTGCAATCGGGCGCTGCAAAGTGCCGCCAATTTCCAAACCAACTTGAATATCTTCTTCACCTTTTATGATGCGCGATGCACGAATATCCAGACCAGGGTTTTCGTAAGGTCCCTGAAAAATCAAACGACCGCGTTCGATAGTGAGTGTCTGCCCATAAGCTTTATAGTTTCCATCAACCACACTGACATAACCGCTGGTGAAAAATGGTCGCTGGGCTTCTTTGAGCAAATTTACTTTACCCGATAGCTTACTGTTTAAACCAAAGCCCTGGAAGCGAACATCATCCCCCAATGACATATTCAAATTGGTAAATAACGTGATGGGGATACTGGATTTACTCTGTGCAAAATTTTCATCGACAATAATCGCATCTCTCGATACCTGCGTGGCCGACTCCGGTAGCCGTTTAATATCGGCGCGCGCCCATGGAATTACTGCGTCACCAGAGAGAGAGACCGCCTCGCGATTAGCGGTAATTTTAATATCAGGACTGAGGGTCGCGTTTAATTGCTGTAAAGCGACGACCTGAAAATCCGAGCCGTTTATAAAACCCTGCACTGTCCAATCGGGCGTGCCAAATTGATTTAAATCACCCACCAACGAAAGGCGGCCTTTGCCTGATTGCAGCTGGCTAACCAAACTGATATTGCCCGCTTGAGTGGAATTAATTTGTATATCAATGTTAGTGAGATCCAAACCCAACCCGGGCAGATTTGCCACACCATTGCGCAAACTGATTTCACCCAGCACATAGGGTTGGGAAAAACTGCCGCCCGCGGTTAAGTCTGCACGAAAATCCCCTTTTACATCATTGGCAAAGGTCAGCAGTGTTTCAAGCGGGGCCAGGCTGGAAAAACGTGCCTGCACTTTTCCATCAACAATTTTTTGCTGTGCCAAATCCAAATGCGTTGTTGCATCCAGCTTTCCATAACCAACCCATTCCATTCCAGCTACTGCATTTAATTGTGCCTTTTTCAAATCAGCGCGCACTGCAAAATCACGCCAGGCATATACCTCGGTAATGCCACCTGCATATTGGTAACGTAACTCTGCGTTGCGGGTACTGATATTGGCATTCATTTCAGTGTCATTTAATGCAAAGGTTTTGCTGGTGAGATTTAATGAACCATCCATTACACCCGCAAAATATACCTCTGTTTTAAATAGCGAGAGAAATTGACGCAGCGGCACTGAATCCAGACGCACATTAACTTTTGCTCCGTTGGCACTCGCCCAATCGCCATGAATGCATAATTGCGGTAACGCATATCGCTCAATACCGCTCGCTTGCAACGGCGCAGCAGAAACTAACCAATCGTAAGTATTCGTAACCCGCGACTGATTTGGCATCCAGTCATTGACTACTTGCTCGCGCTCAACCAATTCCGAACGCTCCACTGCTGCGGTCAAATTTGAACGTGTCGTCAAACATTGGTCGCCGAGTACAACAGCGCTGCCATTAACACGGATAGGCTTGCTGGATTTCAACCACCAGCGCGGTACTTTTTTTAATTTAACCGCCAACTGCTCTAGGGTTCCTTGCCACTCGGTTCCATCAAAACCACCCGCGACTTTAATATCTGCACGGCCATAGGTTGTGCTTCTTACCGTCGATTGCAATTGGTGTTTATTGAGTGAACCTGATCCATTTACCTGAATAGTAGAAAAATTATTTTCACCAATGCGCAGTTGGCTGGCGGAAAATGCCAGGTCGTAATATTCATTGCGCAAGGCATCGGCAATCACTGTTGAAATTTCCGGCACTGCAATTGGCGATTGTGGTTCTTGCTGCAACGATGCTGGTAACTGTTTGTTTTGCGCTTGTGTTATTGATAATTCAGTCTCTTCCGCTGGATCTTCTGATTGCTCCGCCGAACTTTTTGTTGCGGCACTGTTCGCCGCAGAACCATTTACATTTGCTAAGGCTCCCTGGGGTGAAAGGGATAACTCCAGTTTATCGACGCTATAACTGGCCCATTTAAATTTTTCTGCTGTGGCTGTGGCACTCATACGTGGCTTTTCCCAATTACCACGCAACTGCCCTTTACTAACCACACTACCCGCAATCCGATCATCCAGCTGTTGCAGGATAGGCGCACTGAGATTCCAGTCCAGATTAAAAGCTTCGCCCATGGAACCATTTACCTGCAATTGGTTTGCACCAAAAATTAAATGCAAAGAATCTGAACTGACATTTTTACCATCAAACTTTAGGCTACCATCGCCTTGTACATTAACGCCGCGCAATTCGCCTGCAATATGTAAATTATTTAACTCTACATTCCACAAATCATCAGCAAGTTCACCACTCGTAGAAAAAGTAGCATTAAGATCACTGGGCCAATTTTCTATCAAACTGCCCAAATCAAGGCGCTTGGCATCTGCATCGATTTGCCATTGTAGGCTCGGCAGCCAACGTACACTGCCTTTCAGCGTGAGCCCCGCATCGCTGGTCATTAGCTCGGCTGGCAACTCCTCTGCATTTGTAACGGCATCGGCAATCAGCTTATCCACATTCGCTACGGCATCAATACCGGTTGATGAATTAGTCGCAGCAAGTGCCTCAGGGGCAGGCACCGGTAATAGCTCTTTGATAAGCAACTCATCAATGCGGATTTGTTCCAAATCTCCCCCTGCAACGGTATTAATAGCCAACGCCGGGGTATTGGGTAAATGGATATCACCTGCCAATTGCACTTTGTAATTCCGCCAGCTTCCTGATGCCGTTAATTTTCCGCTGGTAACAGGTGAAGGTTGCGCCGGAATCCACCAGGCTGCCGGTAAGGTTTGCTGTTTCCAATTCGCTGCGAGGGTCATCAGCGGTACTGTCTGCAATTGCTTTTTATCATTTACCAACTGCACTTTTGCATCGGCTTCCAGCACCACCGGCGAATTGATTTTATTATTGAGTCTCACATCAAGCAGACCACCTTCGATTGAAGTGACGCCCGCATAAACCAGCGGCGGTAATTCCCCAACTGGCGCCACAGTTGGTGTAGTTGTCGCAGTCGAGCCAGGTGTTTGCGATGAGGTTTGCGATTGTGATGATACCGGTGCAGGCGCCTGCCACTGCCATTGCAAATTGGCGCTCGTTTTATAGGGGAAGGCGAGATCGCTGGTGCCGGTTAAATTCACCGAATAATCATCATTTACCAACGCGAGATTGTTGTAGCGTAATTTAAGTTGACCATGGCTCAATGAGCCACTCAATTTATTCCATGAGAGCCGGGTTTCACCTTGCACGAATTTAATATTGGTTAGTTGCAGCTGATCAAGCTGGATTGCTACCGGCAAGCCTAAATAAGGCCATTGGTTAAAGGGTTCAACAGGAACCGGTGTCGGTGCAGAAGGTGGTAATTGCACCAGAATATTTTTTGCAGCCAGCGATTGGATCGCCAAGGTGCTGTAAAGCAAAGCCGCAGGTCGCCAACGAAATGAAACTTCCTCGGCACGATAATGCTGGGTGCCATCGTGATAATCGATAAAGGTTACATCAAGACCAGTGCGCAGATTACCGGAAAGTTCTCCCAAACTCACACCGGCAAAAGCAGCGAGACGAGCAACAACCCAGTGACTACCGGTTTCGGTCTCCACTAGTGCGCTCAGGCTGGCGAGCAGAATAATAAACGTAGCCAGCAGGCTAAAAAAAATATTGCGAATTTTGCGTAACATCAGTGTGTATGACCGCCGCATTAACCACTAAAACAGTTATTGATATTGTCGATATCAATGCAAATTATAAATCAGGCCCCATGGTGATATGTAAACGCCAACCTTCATCACCATCCAGCGCCTTGGCTACATCAAGCCGAATAGGACCTATAGGCGAGATCCAACGGGCACCCACTCCCGCTCCTCGCTTCACTTCAATACGCGAATCATCAGCCGCATTGCCTGCATCAAAAAAAACCGCAGCAGCCCACTTGGTATCTTTAAATAAATAATCGTATTCAATACTGTTGACTAACAAATTGTTACCGCCAACCACTACATCCTTAAGTACACCGTCTTTATCGGGGATTTTTTCTGTTGGGCCAAGTGATTTATAATCATAGCCACGGACACTGGAGTCACCACCGGCAAAAAAACGCACTGAGGCAGGTAATGCACTGAAATCATCAAGCTGGGTTGTGCCTATTTCAGAGCGCAATAAAATTCTTCCAAATGAAAATCCCTTTACATATTTTGCACGGGCATAAAATTGTAAATAGCTGAAATCCGAGCCTAAACTTTGCGGTGAACCGGACAATTTTGCCAACAATGTCCAACCGGACAACGGATAGGGTGCGCCATCCGTTTTGGTACGGGTGACAGCAACAGAGGGAATAATCAAATCAGTGCTGTTTTCAGGTTCAGCGCCAATAAAGGAATCTTCCTGTTGGTAATCCAATGCATAGGTTTGCAACCATTTATTGTCCTGATAATAAGTATAGCTGGTACCGTAAGTATTTTTATAACTGCGCGTAGTCTCGGTGATTTCTTTTTCGTAACCGGTGTAGATGCGCAAAAATTCATAGGCGGGTCGGCGCATAGGTACGGTGTAAACTAGCAATGCAGTGGTTTTCTTTTCCGCAGTATTGAGATCGGCTGCAATGGAATGCCCGCGGTCGTTAACATATCGATCATCAAACCCCAACAAAATCCTTGGGCCGGTGTCAGTATCAATACCCGCACCGATGGAGTATTCGCGGCGCTTACGCGCTTCCAATTGGATATTGATTGGCACTTCGTTATCTTTTAGCGAATGAATTTCAGGTGAAATGCTCGCCACTGAAAAATAATTGCTTGTGTTATATAAGGTTTTTAATTCAAGCAATTTATCTGAATCATAGAAATCACCTTTTGAAATATTCAGGTAGCGCCGTAAGAAGTTCCCATCCAGAATATTGTGCTGCAAATTAATTTCGCCGATGCGATAACGCGGGCCGGTATTGTAGACGAGCGCTATAATGGCCGATTTTTCAGCAACATTAACCGTGATTTGCGAATACTCAAATTCTGCGTCGAAATAACCATGGATGGAAGCCAAGGTGCTAAAGCGCGTTTTTAATCTTTCGTATGCACCGTGATTTAATCGTTTTCCTAAAGTGATACCGGGTTTGTCATAAAGCGGTTGGAAAATATCATCGTCACGGCCTTCGCCGTTAATCTCGATACGCAACTCGGTGACTAACACCGGAGCACCGGGGGTGAGTTTTAACTCCAGCCCCCAACAATCTTTATCATTGACCAGTTTGGGGACGTACTCAAGTTGGTAAAAACCTAATGCCTGGGCTGCCTGGGTAATTTCATTTTCGGCATCGCCTAATAACGCGTGCAAACGCCACAGCGGCGTTTTACAACTTTCATCAGCGAGGGTAAGGTGTTGACGAATATTTTCGCGCAGGCTTTTCGTTCCGCCTTCGATTTTAATCTCAGGCTCTGCCGCCACTATGGGCACAGCTGCCAGCGCGAACAACAACGCAAATACGTATGCAAAGGTAGAGGCTGGTGTCAGCAATTCAGGCATCTTCATTATGGATTGGGGTCGACTACTACTTTAACTGCTAAACCACGCGGCTAAAAGACTAATTTTGTGACAATCTTGTTCGAGTAATTGTTCCTCCGGACCGTTATAATTCAGTCCTTTGTTGTGTAGCGCACATAGCGGTGCCTGCACTTTACTCACGTCGCTTGTTGGAATCCCGTTATGCTCAGCTATCGCCATGGCTTTCACGCCGGCAATTTCGCCGATGTACTTAAACATACTGTATTAGCGCACGTGCTTGAATACATGACCCGGAAAGATAAGCCGCTTCGTATAATCGACACCCATGCCGGTGCAGGCGTATACAAACTAAGCGGACCGCAAGCACAAAAAAATCGCGAATTTGATTCGGGCATCAGCCAGCTTTGGACCAACCAGCAACAACCAGCAGCCATTGCCCGTTTTGTCGAACAGGTTCGTACCGTCAATGGCGGCGGTGCCTTACAACTCTATCCTGGTTCACCGCTTCTTGCGCAGACATTAATGCGCCCGATTGACCGCTTGTTTTTGCACGAACTGCATCCCACTGATTTTCAATTTCTGCGCGATTGTATGCGCGACGATAAACGCGTTCGTGTGGAAAATGAAGATGGCTTTGCCGGCTTGCAAGCACTGCTACCGCCGCCGGATCGCCGCGCACTGGTATTGATCGATCCATCCTACGAAGTAAAAAATGATTACCAGCATGTAGTCAAACAAATAATTCAAGCGCACAAACGTTTTTCTACCGGTACTTACGCAATTTGGTACCCCGTAGTATTGCGTCAACGCATTGATGAAATGGAATTGGCCTTGAAAAAATCCGGAATTAAAAATATTCAATTGATGGAATTCGGACTGCAACCCGATAGCCTTGAACACGGTATGACATCCAGCGGCATGATCGTGATCAATCCACCCTGGACGCTCTGGGCAGCAATGGAAGAAACCTTGCCGTGGTTGGTAGACACATTAACGGAAAATGGCGCCGGTTTTTATCGCCTTGAACAATTGGTTGCAGAAAAATAGCGAGCAGATCTTTTATGAATAATACCAACAAGCCATCAGAAAGTTTAAGCAAGGCTAAACGTGCAGCAATTTTATCAGCCACTGTTTTTCCAGGTGCCGGCCTGTTTTTTTTACGCAGTTATATACGCGGTTGTATTTTTGCACTGCCCGCATTAATTATTATTATGATGCTCTTTAAAAACCTGCTTACCGTTGCATTGCAATTAAATGAGCAAATGGCCGCCGAAGCAGCGCGAGGAAATTTTGCGCTGGATATATCCCATATGTGGAGCACGCTGCACAGTGCACTGTTTACCTCGCCGTATTGGGAACATGGCAAATGGATTTTATTGGCAAGCTGGATGCTGAGTATTGCCAGCTCCTATTTTGTCGGAAAGAAACTGGACCAAACACCACACCAACCATAATTGGATAACCTTTTATGCATCCTTCATTCATTGCAATCGGTTTATTGTTCTGCAGTAATATTTTCATGACATTTGCATGGTATGCGCATTTAAAAGAACTTAACCACAAGCCGTGGATTATTGCAGCATTAATTAGCTGGGGTATCGCGTTATTTGAATATCTATTGCAAGTACCGGCCAACCGCATTGGTTATACCGTTATGAGTGTTGGCCAATTAAAAATCTTGCAAGAAGTTATTACCCTGAGTGTATTTGTTCCCTTTGCCGTGTTTTATATGAAGGAGCCGCTCAAGTTGGATTACCTCTGGGCCGGCTTATGCCTTTTAGGTGCAGTTTTCTTTATGTTTAGAGATAAAATGTCCGGATAATTCCATTCAAATCTGTAGCAGTCCGATATAAATCAGCTATACATAAATATGACCTCGGACACACTTTTTTGGGCAAGACCAAACTTATGGAGATACGAATAATTCCCGCAGGTTAGCCAGACTTACCAACTCCAGGGTGTTAGCGTGCTCAATCAGAATCTCAACCAATCCCCGGCCAATCAACCACCAGGCAAACCTCCGCTCCTGACCTATCATGAGGATTTCAGTAAACAGAAAATAAAACGCCTGGTCCAGATCTTGCGCATCACCCAGGTCGCGCTTTTGCTGGTCAGTATTATTACGATCAGCGCAGGGCATTACAACGATGCCATCGTAATGCTCGTTACCGGCGTTTTTTTATTTACCGTCGATTGGGCAATCTATAAAAAACACCCGGTTACCGGTGCCGCAATTTTTTTAGTTTCGCTCACGTTTATGCTCTCACACCTGGCTTGGGTTGGCAGCGGCACTCGCGACAGCTCATTGCTGGGTTACTGCGGCGTCATGATTTTTGCAGCCATGCTCGGCAATAAACGCCTGTTAGTTTTTTTGCTATCTATTATGGTTGCGGTATTACTGCTCATTGCCTATGTCAACGAAGCGGGCATTTATCAAAATAGGATAGCGCCAATTAACCTCGCCACTGGAACTATTACTGTTGTCATCCTGGTGGTCATTGGTTTTGCCGTATGGATGTTGGCGCACGATTATCGTACAGCGCTGGATGAACTCGCACGGGAAAATGAACGCGTTAAAAGTGCCAAAAGCCATATTGAGCATATGGCAATGCACGATCCGCTCACCGGCTTACCCAATCGGATCATGGCACAAAATAATTTCGATAGAATTTTCCAGCAAGCCCAGTCACAACAACAATTATTGGGACTTATTTTTATCGATCTGGATAACCTAAAACCGATTAATGATTCTCTCGGTCATCAAGCAGGCGACCAGATTCTAAAAGAGGTAGCGTTACGATTATTGAGTTACACAAAAAAAGTTGACCTTGTCTGTCGTTACGGCGGTGATGAATTTATTGTATTTATGCCCAATGTCAGTTCTACCGACGAAATATCCAAAACCAGTTTGGAAATACTGCAGTTAGTGTCAGAAAATTATCTCTATCGCAATATTGAAATTTTTTGTACTTGTTCGATTGGCATTGCGCTTGCACCGCAAGATGGTGAAGACCTTGATACGCTGATTAAAAAAGCTGACATCGCTATGTATCATTCCAAAGATTCCGGGCGTAACAGCTTCCGCTTTTTTAATCCGACCATCAGCCACAATATGCTTGAACATATCAGTTTAATTTCCGGTATGCGCAAAGCTTTGCAAGACAATCAATTCAGCCTGCACTACCAACCTAAAATAGATTTACAAACCAATCAGGTGTGCGGCTTGGAAGCATTACTGCGCTGGAACCATCCGGAGCAGGGATTTATTCCACCGACGACGTTTATTCCACTCGCAGAATCGTCGGGACTTATTATCCAGTTGGGTGAATGGGTCATTTGTGAAGCCTGCGAACAAGCCAAGCGTTGGTATGATGAAGGCATTTTGCAATTTGCGGTCGCCGTTAATATTTCTTCGATCCAATTCAAACGCGGCAATATCGATGCGATTGTGTTAGGGGCGCTTGCAGCGAGCGGCTTGCCACCACAATTTTTGGAATTGGAACTCACTGAATCCCTATTAATTGAAGATAGCGATCGCCTTGCGACCACTCTTGCGCATTTGCGCAGTGAAGGCGTGCATTTATCAATTGATGATTTTGGAACAGGTTATTCCAATCTCGGTTACCTGAAAAAATTTGAAGTAGAAGCGCTTAAAATCGACCAATCATTCGTACGTAAAATGGATGACCATGCTGGCGATGCTGCAATTGTGCGCGCGATCATTCAAATGGCCACCAGCCTGGGCTTAAAAACCATCGCTGAAGGTGTGGAGGATGTAAATACCGCCGCACTATTGCGCAGCCTCGGCTGCACACAAGCACAAGGTTATTATTGGGCGCGGCCAATGCCAGCTGAAGAGGTAAAAGGATATTGTTTGGCGGAGCGCTAAATTTCGCCGTACCAAAACAGTAAAACCGTACAAATTTGCACAGCCTTATTTATTCATTAACGCAAGGGTTTTGTCATAAACGTGCTGTAAGGGTCTTCGCCATAATCGCCAAATGGTCCGCAATATTCAAAACCGAACCGCTCGTAAAGTTTACGTGCAGGGGTAAAAAAATCTTGCGGCCCGGTTTCCAAGCTTAATCTCTGATAATTTCGCTCGTTCGCCACAGCCATAATATGCTCCATGATTTTTACCGCAACGCCTTTACCGCGGTAGGCATTGGCGGTGCGCATGGATTTAATTTCTGCATGATCTGCAGCTAACTGTTTTATCGCACCGCAACCGGCCAGGTTCTCACCATCCCATACCGTCCAAAAGGTAATTTCTGGTTGGCGCAATTTATCCAGATCAAGTGCATGCACGCTTTCCGGTGGCGATATCGAATACATATCCTGTAGATGTTCATTTAGTAATTGGGCAACCTGTGGCGAACTCAAATCATCTATTTTTATTAGCATGGATTTGGCCCTTCCTTTTTAAAAGTGGTAGCAGCAATATACTGATCTTCAGTCCATACCTGCCTGGTACACATACTCTTTAATTTATAACCCGATAATCTCTCATAAATCCCATCGACCCACTTCCTATCACTGTCATCCCCTGAAAGCGAGTTTTTCACAGTTTCAACAAGCTGCTTTGCCGCAACAGAAATTTCTGTGTAATCATCATTGGCAACAATAAAACGGATGTAGAGGAATTTATTATAGGCCGCCAAAAATTCAGCATGGGTTGGCAGTGGCCGATCAATATCAGGCAACGAGGAAATGATTGCGGTGTAATACCCATCCCCGCGCTGGCCGGCACAACAAATGCCTAACAGAATCCATGCATCAATAACACTTACTCTATGCATTTTTAGGCCTGGTCAGAATGGCGACATTTGCGAAGGCCGGTAATGGGAAAAATTGGATTAACGCAAAAATCCATGATTGCAAAAGCATGGCTCCTTTATTCCCGTTTACCGGATAATTATTGTGTTTACCGTCTTGTCAGATTGTTCATCCACTTGTGGCTGCCGATGCGGCGGATAACCGGAAGAAACTTTAAGACATCCTCAAGAAACATCAGCGCATAAATATAGACAAATGATAATTTGGTTAAAAATACCACGGCAATATAAATCGGTAAACCGAATACCCACATAACAATGGTATCGGTAACCAAGGTAAAACGATTATCGCCACCGGCGCGCAACACACCGATAATCCGCATCATATTGATAACTTTTACCCACACCAACAAACAAAACACGCCGATGGTATTAAATAAAAGGTCAGTGGATTTTGCATCCAGTTGGTCGAATATCATCAACACCCAAGGCCGTGCAAACCACAGGGCAGAACAAAACAGGATCAATAAAATAAAGGTAATGCGATCAAAAAATTGGTGCAGGTACCAAGCCGTATCATTGTTGCCCGCACCCAACTCACGGCCAATCAATACCGCCGAAGCATTGGCAAGGCCAACGAATAATGCAAAGAACGCACTTTCAATCGGCACTATCACGCCCATTACCGCGAGCGCTTCGGTGCCGGCATAACCAGTAACCAGATGATAAGTAGAATTGCCCAGCGCCCAAATCGCATAGTTGGCCACTAGTGGCAGGGAAAATGCGAGGTAACGATGGATCTGGATTTTATCCAAACCATTTGTCATTTGCGCAATACTTAAACCAAAACCGTGTTTTTTCCCGTAAATCCAACCAACAATAATCAGCAATTGAAAAACACGTGCGATCAATGTTCCCCAAGCTGCCCCCGCCACACCCAACGCAGGAAAACCCCAATTACCGTTAATCAATGCATAGTTAATGATGATATTAATGATTGCCGCTACTACTCCGGCGATCAATGGCATGGTCGTGCTACCCAATGCGCGCAACGAGGCTTCGTAAATGACAATCCATTGGGTCAACAATAAAACCGGCGCAGTGATAATCAAAAATTGCGCAGCCAGTTTTGTCACTTCAGGGTCAGGGTTAATCCAGCTAACCCAGATGTTGGAGGCAAAACCGAAGGCAAGCGTGAGCGGCAACATCACCAATGTGCCAACAAATAAAGTCACCGCCAATGTTTGCTGGCAACTGCGGAAATCTTTAGCACCGCTATATTGCGCAATCAAAATACTGCAGCCGGTTGCCAGGCCGCTCATAAGTACCAGCAACAGAAAATGAATTTTCGCCGCAAGCCCTACCGCTGCAATTGCGGTCGAACCCAGATCGCCCACCATAATGACATCGGCCATCCCGAGCATGGATTGCAATAGCATTTGCGCTGCAACCGGCAGCGACAAAAAAATCACCGCACGCCGAAACGCACGCTTGTCGGTAAGCGATATTAAAGGGGGGGAAGAGTCCACGCGCTGCTCCAGGAAGGAGAAGAAAATCCAGGATCGCAGTATAGGAGGTATTTGCCCAAGAGCGAATTAAAAGTGGCGCCCACGGCGGCACTCGCACTGTTAGGTATTAACTGGTCTTGGCTCCACATCGTCATCTCCCACCAGCTTATCAACGATCACACTACCAATCATATCGCCCTGCACATTCACGGCGGTGCGAATAGTGTCCAGCACACGGTCAATCGGCAAAAGAATCGCAATGGCTTCAGCTGGTAACCCTACTGATTGCAACACCATAATCATAGTTACCATACCTGCACTGGGAATTCCTGGTGCTCCCATAGAGGCGATCATCGCCATGAAAAACACAATCAGTTGTTGGCCCACAGATAAATCAATACCGACCAGATTGGCAATAAATAACGCAGCGGCGGCTTCGTAGAGCGCAGTACCGTCCATGTTAATGGTCGCGCCCATAGGCACCACAAAACCGGCAATTTCTTTGCGCACTTTTAAATTGTCTTCTGTGCAGCGCAGCGTAATCGGCAGTGTTGCGGAACTTGAGCTGGTAGCAAATGCGGTAATCAAGGCTTCGCGCGCGCCGCGCCAAAACCATAGCGGCGATCGCTTGGTAATCGCATACAAAATCGCTGGCAACACTATCGCACCGTGAATAATCGTGGTGATAAATACTAATGCGATAAATACACTCAATGTCCCTAACAATTCGGAATTTTGCGTAGCAACCAATTTAATCAACAGTGCCAAAATACCCAAAGGAGCAATATACATAATCCAGCCCACGATGCGCATGATTAAATCCAGGAACTCTTGCAAGACTATTAATACATTTTGTGAGCGGCTGCCTCCCATCACCAGAGCGATACCCAAAAACAAAGCAAATACCACTACTGATAAAATATTGCCTTCTGCCAGAGCACTAAAGGGATTCTGGAAAAGGCTATGCAGGAATTGCGCAAAAAAATCAGCCGGCGTCATTTGCCTGGCTGAAAAATTTTCCATGGCATCGGCAAACATGGACAGATGCAAACCCGCGCCGGGTTTAACAATATTGCTGGCAACCAGCGCGAGGATCATTGCCAATGACGTGGAACAGACAAAAAATACCAGCGTATATTTCCACACTTTATTTGCCTGTCGATGCGCTTGTAAATTAGCGACGCCAACCACGATTGAAGTAAAGACCAGCGGTATCAACACCATCTTTAACAAATCGATAAAAAAACTGCCCACTATGCCAGTGCCGTAGAGCAAATAATCTTTTGTTAGCGAATCATCAGCGAGCCCACTTGCCCAAGTGCCAATCAAGACACCGAAAACAGCTGCAATTACGATTTGGATATTCAAACTGGGCATGGGAAGGTTCCATTGAAAAATATGGGTTCATTAAAGCGGAAAATAGCTTTCAGCTCAAACGCGCTTAGCCATCAAGTGGGTCGAATTTAGCAAGCATTAGAATTATTCCTTACCAATAACCCGGAAACGTCGCTCCAGGCGATAACCCTGTTTATCGATAATCAATAATGTGTGTAGCCCCGGTTCAAGTGCCGCTTCACGCTCGTGAAAAACGTTGGTCTCACCGAGAAACACATCATCAAGATGCCAATACAAAACTGCTGCCGCATTGCGGTGAATCGCTTTTAAAATAATGCGACTGCGTTTGCCATCCAGATCCATAGGAATATAGATGCGGCTCTCTTCATTGGGATAAACCAATTCAATCGGCTGGTCTTCATCAACCTGCAGCAAATCCGTCAGGCAATCATTTCGCCAGGGCGGCAATGATTTATATTCGCTGTGATGTTGGCGCCAATAAAATTCTTGCGTGGGCGGAAGCACAAACCACGCGCGCGCGCGCATATCGCTGACAGTTTCGCAGCGACTGTGAACGCGAAATTGTTCCGCGCTATCGAGATGGATATTGCGATGATGGGAGGTAACTTTATCGAAATGGCTGGTATTGGGAATGTCTATATCCACTGAATCGCACTGACCGCCCGCGAGATAACCATCGTCATTACAAACTGCAATGGTTTTTAAAGCATGTGCAGGCTTCGCAAACCAATTGGCGCTTGGCAAAGCATCAAACACATCAAACAAAATCGGTGCAGCACTGGTTTGGCCGCTAATAAAACTCGCCGCTTCACCGCCTGCATTACCTACCCATACACCGAGTGTATAGCGCGCATTGCTGCCAATCGCCCAAGCATCGCGCAAGCCGTAACTGGTACCGGTTTTCCAGGCGATAGTTTGGCTGCCGGAAAAATCCCGCCAATAATTATCATTGCCCGGCCGTGCTACTTCGATAAGCGCCTGCAAGGTTAACCAGGCTGCGCCTTGTTTAATCACCGGCTTGTTCTGTAATTTTTTTTGTTGTAACAGCAATGATGGTGCAGCTTGGTTTATATCACCATCGCGCGCGCTGGCGGCGAGCTGTGCGTATATCCCGGTCAGATCCCACAGGGTTCCCTCAGCTCCACCTAAAATAAGCGTGAGACCATAATCATCAGCAGGACGAAATAATGTGGTCATGCCCATTTTTTTTAGCTGCTCCTGAAAGCGGCCTATACCATAATCGCGCAACATACGCACGGCAGGAATATTTAATGAGTGTGCCAAAGCAAATTGCGCGGGTACTGCGCCGCGAAAACTGCGGTCGTAATTTTTTGGGCTGTAGCCGCCAAATTGAGTGGGGATATCGGCAATTAAACTGGTAGGTGCAAGCTGGCCCTCTTGCAGCATTAAACCGTAAAGCAAGGGTTTTAAAATACTGCCGGTGGAGCGCGGACGCTGCACTATATCAAGATCCGGGGCGTAGCGATGTTGTTGCTGCCAAGCCTGATTGCCAATATAGGCAAGTGTTTCCATACGTTCATGATCAATGAGCACCAAGGCGATATTATTCACACCTTCACTGGCCAATCGCACACTGTGACGCACGGCAATTTGGTTAAGCGTGCGCTGGATATAAGGATCAACAGTAGAATGAAATACCGTCTGTGTTGGATTGGATTTTTTTAACGTTGCCAACAAGTGCGCCGCAATTTGCGGCAGGGATTGTGGTCGCTCGGGCAAAGGTTCGATCAGCGCGAGTTGTAAATCCAGATCGGAAAAATAATTCTCTTTGTGCAAACGTGTTAATAACTTATCACGCTTTTGTTTAAGCAAATCGCGCTGGCGTCCCGGATGAATTAATGCAGGGCTATTAGGCAATACCGCCAGTAATGCCGATTCAGCCCAGGACAAATCTTCCGGTGCCCGGCCAAAATAACGCCACGCCGCTGCGCGCAAGCCAACAATATTGCCACCGAAAGGCGCGTGGCTCGCATAGTGAATTAATATTTCATCTTTGCTAAAACGCCATTCAAGTTGCAGCGCACTACCCGCTTCCAATACTTTGCTGTTGATGTTACGCGGCGGTAGTTTTTTATCTGCTTGCAGATATTCTGCCTGACGCAACATCCGCGCCAGCTGCATGGTAATTGTGCTGCCGCCACTGGTGACTTTTCCATCGCGCAAATTGCCCCGTAGCGCGCGTGCAATAGCAAGGGGATTTATACCCGGATGCTGATAAAAATGCCGGTCTTCGAATAACAGCAACGCTTTTCGGTATTTATCCGGCAGGGATTCAACCGGCGCAAAGCGCCATTGCTGATCTGTTGCAATACTCGCGCCCAATAAACTGCCATCGCGTGCCAGCAACAAAGTGGCGTAGGGAGCTTGGGTGAGTATTGAAGGCAATGGCGAGAATTGCAGCGCGAGTGCACTGCAAAAAAATACAAGCAAAAACAGGGATAGGAATTTTCGCTGCCGCAACAAATCAAGCTTCAATTTGTTGCGCAGCGATAATAATTGATGAGAAAAAATTCGCACGTGTGCCCCTGTCGCGCAGCAGGGTTATTTATCGTGTCCGGCAAGCAGCAAACTCTGCTGGTAATAATCGGCGCTCTTTTTGTGATCGCCTAATTTTTCCATCAACCGCGCCAATTCCAGAGTCGCTTCCACGGTTTTTTGCTGATTTAAACTGCGTTGGAAATACTCGCGTGCCAATTCCCATTGCTGGTTGCGCAGCATTAACCGCCCCATGGTTACCAACAGTGCTGGATCTTGCGGCCGACCTTTAAGCCAACCTTCCGCGGTACGAATTTGGCCGTGGATTTCTTTCACTTGCAAACGGCCATACAGACTAACCAAAGGCTCATACCACTGGTTGGACAAAGCCCTGCGGGCAATCACTTCCGCTTCCTGATCCTGATAGTTTTCAGCCAGCGCCTGGGCATAGGCAGTAATCACCGCCGGTGTTTTTTGCAAACTGCGGGAATAGGACTTCCACAATACCTGCAAAGCCGGCAAACGCTCGGCAATCAACAGGGATCTGCTCTGCTCGCCCAACGCTTTCATTTTTTCGCAGGCGAGCATCACTTCCAACGCGGTAAATTCAACATTGGACAGCACTTTTGCTTTGCGCATCACCGGGAACATCTCCTCCAGCGCGCGCCAATTTTTCTGTGCGATATAAATATGATGCATTAAATCCAGCACCGCAGCCTGACGCGGCATTTTTATATCGATAGGCTTTAAAATCTCAATCGCTTTTTCGTAGCGACCCGCTTGTACATGCAAACGTGCGCGTGTTAATGCCACGGGCAATTCGCTGTGGGCGATAGTGAGGGCTTTATCCAGGATATTATCGGCTTCTGCCTCGTCACCCATTTCAAAACTACTGCGCGCCGCCGCAATATAGTTAGCGAGGGGATATTCAATTTTATCCAGTGTACGCACTAATTTTTTGCGCGCTTCCAACCAATCACCGGTGAGATAATCCACCATGCCGGTCGCGGCACGCTTCTGCGCGCGTTCGACGCTGCCGAATAAAAATATTTCACGGAAACGACGGGCCATCTCTGCGCCGCCCAGCAGCAATTTGCGTATGCACCAGACGGCGAGGTACAACAATACCAGTGCGAATGCCGCGATCCATAAGGTCATTTCAATTGTTTTAGTGCCGTAGGCAATCAGTAAATAACCATCGCCACGCCACAGCAAAAATACCAGGACGCAGGTGAACAGCAGGAACAGAATGATTTTTATCAGGCGACGTCTCATTAGCGCACCCCACGACGGGCAGCAGCCATTTTCTCACGCTTGGCAATGTACTCTGTTAATGCCAAAGACGAGTTGCTGAAGTTGGTCAAGTCGGGCGAAATTTCTTCTTGTTGCAAGGATTGCAACTCTGCCAGAACCGCCGATGCTTTTTCGTTGAGACTGTAATACTGATTGATCCAGTTTTGCGCTTTTACCAAACTTTCCTGATAAATCGCTTCCTCATTGCGTAAAAGTGCAACCTGGGCTTGCTCAAGCATCAAGCGCAAATTTTGTTGCAAGTATTTTTGTTCAGCCGGCGGCAATACTGCATTAATGGTTTTGCCGTGATCGCGTACACGCACGTAGGAACCTAATTTATGCAACAACGCATAAAAACTGCGGGTGATTTTTTGCTTGAGTGTTTCGCCTTCAGGAATAACTTCTTCCTCCAGAACATCATCCTGCGTGCCTAAGGGTTTAATAAAGGGAATTGCTTCAACTTGATTGGAAAGTGCTGACAAGCGCAAATAAATACCTTCGCGGTCAATTACACCCGATAGCTTCAACACCGCAATTTCTTCCGCTAACAATTTACGTACGCTGACCAAATCTGCCTGGTCTATATCGCGCAATACATCATCCGCAGACAGTGCAAGTGCCAACGCATTCTGGCTATCCTTCTCCAGTAAAATACGTTGATCGGCGAGACGCAATAAATATTGTGCTTCCTGTAATTTCCACTCATCGCGGTTAGCGCTCGACAGCGATAGCAGGCGCGCATTGTTGCTATCCAATTGTTCGGCCAGATCATTCAGGTTTGCTTGTATCGCCGCTTGCTGCTCAACAAATTCTTTGTCCAACGTGTCCTCAAGTAATTGTTGGCGTGTCTCAACTGCCTGGGTTTGCTGTTCAACCTGGGTACGCAAATCATTGATCAGTTGCTGCTGGCTTTTGGTTTGTTGATAAAAGAACGTAACGCTAAAACCAATAGCGGTGATAATCAAAATAACGAATAGCCACAACAATCCGACATTGGCATTTTGTTTTTTTACTGGCTCAACTGCAGCTGCCGGGCTGGCAGGTTGCGATGCAATATTCGTATCGAAATCAGTCACGGTATTAATCCTGTAATGAAATGCACTCTTGCGTGCGACAATAATTTAACAAAGCCGCCGTCATGGCGTTATCGGTAGCGTTTTCTGCGCAAATGATACGTTTAAATCCAGCCTCTTGTGCAGCAGTGACCAGACGCTGGCTCGGCACCAACAACAAACCGGATAGGAACAATGCGCGCGCTTTTTGTTGCTGCGAGGACGCCTGACTATTGATCAGGATTTGCAGATTCTGCAAACTCTCACCGCTGTGCAAACACAAAATCATCGCTGTGGAGTGCGTTTCACAAGCAGTAATGATTTCCGTTAGCTGTGCACTTGCCGCTTCGGGTAGCTGGCGCTCATACAATTCGCAGTAATCAACCCAGGCACCGCGTTTGCGCAATTCTTCTGCCAGATGGCCGCGTCCACCGCAGCCGCGAAAGATCAGGATTTTTTCGCCATCCACATCTTGCAAATGCCCGGCACTTAACAAATCTTCGCTGGTCATGCCGCCGCTTTCACTTACCGCTAAATCCTGCACGTGTAAGCCATAACCAGCCAATTTTTTTGCCGTCGTCGCCCCCACTGCAAAATAATCGATTCCCATCGGCAGTTGCGGCCAATAATCTTCTAACCAGGCTATACCATAGTCAACTGCATTCTGGCTGACAAAAATTACTTTTTGGTAGTGATCAAACTCCAGGATTTTATTTTTAATCGCACGGATTTTGGTTTCATCTTCCACTGCGGTAATGGCGAGCAGATTCAAACGCGCAGTGACAAATCCCAATGACTCCAATTGCGCAGCCCAAGGCGCTGCCTGCATCTCCGGGCGGGTGATTACAATGCAATATTGCTGCGCTTCAACCATGGTTATTCTGCGTCCGCATAAACCTCGGCGAGGATTTTATCGGCGCCCGCCGCAAGTAACCGCTCGGCCAATTCAACGCCGATTTTTTCGGCATCGACAATCGGCCCGGTAATTTCATCAAATAACATTTGGCTGCCGTCGGGCGAGCCTACCAATCCGCGCAGCCATAAATTGTCGCCTTGATGAAGCGCATAGCAGGCGATTGGCACTTGGCAGCCGCCTTGCAAATGACGGTTCATGGCGCGCTCGGCCAATACTTGTTCTGCCGTCGTTTGATGATGCAGGGGTTTAAGCAATTCAATCGTCGCCGCATCATCAAGCCTGCATTCGATGCCTACTGCGCCCTGACCGCCTGCAGGCAAACTTTGCTCCGGAGTAATGTAGGTGCGGATACGATCTTTTAATTCCAGGCGAATCAGACCAGCGGCGGCAAGAATAATTGCATCGTACTCACCATCGTCCAACTTCTGCAGGCGCGTCTGTACGTTGCCACGCAAAAATTTAATCTGTAAATCGGGGCGGCTCGCCAGCAATTGGCATTGGCGACGCAGACTGGAAGTACCCACAATTGCGCCTTGCGGCAATTCATCCAGGGATGCAAAACGGTTAGAGACAAACGCATCGCGTGCATCTTCACGCGGACAAATAACCGACAGGCCCAAACCTTGCGGAAATTCCATGGGTACATCTTTCATCGAGTGCACCGCGATATCCGCTTCGTCGGCCAACAGCGCCTGCTCAAGTTCTTTGACAAACAGACCTTTGCCGCCCACTTTGGCGAGAGGGACGTCGAGAATTTTATCGCCGCGGCTGGTGAGCGGAACCAGTTCAACCTGCAGACCGGGGTGGTGTTTTTCCAGTTCGGCTTTGACGTATTCCGCCTGCCAGAGAGCAAGCAAACTTTTGCGGGTGGCGATGCGCAAGGGGCGCGAGGTGTAGGTCATGGCAAAAAATCACGCTATTCGTTTAATAGCGGCCATGATAACACTCTGACTCGGAATGCGGACGGGGGGATTTGTCCAGCGCAGGATTTGCAGCCCAAAAAAAAGCCAGCCCGAAGGCTGGCTTGTTGGTAAATCGCTCCGCGATCATTGACCGGCTTTCAGCAACTCCCAGTATTTTTCGTAAACCAGAACGGTATCGCCCAAATCCTGGTGGAAGCTGCCTTTGGCAATATCTTCAGCAGCCGGGAATACGGTTTTGTTGGTGCGCAGGTCTTCGTCCAACAGCGCGATACCAGCGGTGTTTGGCGCGGCGTAGCCCAATTCTTCGATTGCCGCTTTAGCACTTTCAGCTCGCAGCATGAAATCAATGAATTTGTGCGCATTTTCCACGTTGGCAGCGCCTTTTGGAATGACAAAGCTATCCACCCAAAGTACCGCACCTTCTTCAGGATAGATGTACTGCAGGTCTTCCATCTCTTGTTGCGCCATATAGGCCTCGCCATTCCAGATAGCGCCAATGCTGACGTTGCCCTGGATCAATGGAGTTTTTGGTGAGTCAGAGTTGATCACTTTGATGCTTGGCCACAGGGCTTTCAATTTCTCGTAAGCCGCTTTGATTTCTTCTTCATTGGTACTGTTGTTTTGAAAACCGGCAACACGCAGACCCACGTAGAAGTTGTCACGGACGTCGTCCATGATCATCAACTTGCCCTTGTACTCAGGTTTCCACAAATCGGCCCACTTGGTGATTTTGCTGGCATCAACGTCTTTATTATTGATCGCAATTGAAGTCGCGCCCCACAGGTAGGGAACACTGAAATCGTTGTTGGGATCATACGGCTTGTTCATCATGTTCGCGTCAAGATTGCCGTAGTTAGCCAGCAAGTCTTTCTTGATCGGTTGGATCAGGCCTTCTTTACGCATTTTTTCTACATAGAAAGTAGAAGGTACGGCGATATCGTAACCCTTGCCTTCCATTAATTTGATTTTAGCGTACATCGCCTCGTTACTTTCGTAAGTGGCATATTCAACTTCGATACCGGTTTCTTTGGTGAATTGTTCAAGAACAGTGGCAGGGATGTATTCGGTCCAGTTATAGATCACCACTTTTTGTGGGCCCGCAGGTGTTTGCGCTGCCGGTGTTGCGGCAGTTTCGCCAGGTGCCTGGTTTGCAGGTTTATCGGAACATCCACTGATTAATAAGGCTGCGGCCAAGGCCAACCATTTTTTCATCTTATTTATCCTCACGTAAGAGAAGTTGGGAAATAATAACCAGTACCAAAGAGACAACGAGCAAAATTGTCGAAATCGCATTTACCTCTGGCGAAACACCGACACGCACCATGGAATACACCTTGAGCGGCAGGATTTCATATCCGGGACCAGTGACAAACGCACTTACGATCACGTCATCCAATGACAGGGTAAAACTCAATAACCAACCCGCCGACACTGCAGGCAATGCCAACGGCAGGATAATCTTCCAGAAAATACGGCTCTCGCTCGCACCCAAATCGCGCGCGGCTTCCAGCATCTTCATATCAAAGCCTTTGAGACGCGAATAGACCGCCACAATCACAAACGGTAAGCAGAAAGTGATGTGACCAATCACCAGCGACACAAATCCCAATTTGATACCGAGCGTCATGAATACGATCAGCAGCGAAATTGCCATCACAATTTCCGGTGTCAGCATACTCACAAACACCATGGACGAGAGCAGCGCTTTACCCTTGAACTGATAGCGGTGTAATGCAACAGCAGCAAGTGTGCCAATAACAGTAGCGACGCTGGCCGCAACAATTGAAACCGTCAGCGAATTCAGGGCTGCCGTCATCAAACCATCGTTATTCCAAAACTTTTCGTACCATTTGAAGGTAAAGCCACCCCACTTAATGCCGTATCGGGATGCATTAAAAGAGTTCACTACCAGCACCAAAATGGGAATGTAGATCAGTGTGAGGATTAACCCCATGAAACCCCATCTAAAAATCGGAGCCATTGAGTCCTCCTTGCTTGCTGACAAAGCGGGATGCACGGAAATAGAGCCACAACATAAATCCGAGCAACACAATCAAAATGACACTGAACGCCGAGCCGAACGGCCAATCGCGCGTGTGCAGGAATTGGGTTTTAATCACGTTACCGAGCAGGAGATTCTTGGCCCCGCCGAGTAAGTCGGAAATGTAGAACATCCCCATCGCCGGTAATAGCACCATTAAACAACCAGCGACAATACCGGGCGAGGTGAGCGGCACAGTAATGTGCCAGAAACGGCTTAGCGGGCCCGCGCCCAAATCGCGTGCGGCGTGATGCAAACGGACATCGAGTTTTTCCAGCGCGGAGTAAAGCGGGAGCACCATAAATGGCAGCAGGATGTAACACAGGCCGAGAATCACTGCGAATTGGGTGTAGAGCAGTTGCAAGGGTTTATCGATAAGTCCCAACCCCAACAGCGCTTTGTTGATGATGCCCTGGTTGCCCAAAATAAACTGGATCGCGTAAGTGCGCACCAGCGAGTTAGTCCAGAAAGGCAAAATCACCAGAAATAAAATCACCGGCTGCCAGCGCTTGGGCAAACTGACAATCGCCATGGCAAAGGGGTAGCCAATCAATAAACACACCACCATCGCCAGCAGCGACATGCGTAGCGAATCCCACAACACTTTTAAATACAGCAAGTCCAGGGTGCGCGCATAGCTGTCGACATTGATGGGCAAACTGACAGTCGCCTGCGGATCGCGTGTCAGAAAGCTGGTGAAAAAAACCAGCAAATTGGGGAAAAACACAAACAGTGTCAGCCAGACACTGGCGAGTCCGATGGCCCAGAAACGGAATTGGCCGACGTTAGACTTCATGGGGCAACACCACTTCCCAGCCCGGCACCCACTTGATCGCCACTTTCTGGTTCAGGCTGTAGTCAAACGAAGGATCGTCTTCATCGAAGAATTCGCTGGCGATCACTTCAATTCCTGATGGCAGGCGAATCATGGAATCAAGTGTTTTACCTTTGTAGTTGCGCTCGATAACTGTGCCGACAAGATATTGGTCAGGATGTGGATCATCGATATATTCCACACGCACATCTTCCGGACGCAGCAACACATTGACCTTGTCGCCCACCTTGAAGTTGTGCTCGGCATGCAGGCGCCACTTCAAACCTTCCACTTTCACTTCGTATTCGTGGTTGCCATCAATCGCGACAATCTCACCGGACAACTGGTTAATCTCGCCAATAAATTTGGCCACAAATAAATTTGCTGGCTGCTCGTAGATTTCACGCGGCGTACCCAACTGCTGCACCTTGCCCTTGTTCATGACCACTACGCGATCCGACATGGACAGCGCTTCTTCCTGATCGTGGGTCACGTACACAAAGGTGATGCCGAGTTTGCGCTGCAAGCGCTTGAGTTCGATCTGCATTTGCTGGCGCAATTTGTAATCGAGCGCGGAGAGGGATTCGTCGAGCAATAATAATTTAGGACGATTAACCACCGCGCGTGCGATAGCAACGCGCTGTTGTTGGCCACCGGAAAGCTGGCTTGGTTTGCGCTGGGCAAAATCACCAAGGCGCACCATTTCCAGGGCTTCGGCAACACGCGGGGCAATTTCTTCTTTCGCTACACCGCTCATGCGCAAACCAAAGGCGACATTATCGAACACCGTCATATGGGGAAAGAGCGCATAACTTTGGAAAACAGTATTGATGGGACGCTTTTCAGCGGGTACCTGGCCGATATCCTGGCCATCCAACCGGATATTGCCGGTATCGGTATCTTCCAATCCCGCGATCATCCTGAGCACGGTCGTTTTGCCGCAACCCGACGGGCCCAGCAAAGTGAAAAATTCACCGTCAAATATAGTGAGATCAAAATTATCGAGAACTCGATTACTGCCATAGGTCTTGGACAGATTATTGAGATTTAGTAGCGCGCGCGGTTCATTCACCTCGACAGAGCTCCTCTAGTTATCTTGACAGGGATCAGTAGTCACGCGCGATGAGCAGTCGGGACATTTGTAGTAAAAATTGGCACTGGGTAAGGGTGTGGAACCTACGCAAAAGCCACGCCATTCTACTCAAATAAAGAGATAAAAATCCAGCATTCGGCCGCGCAAAAATCAACCAGATGATCCCAGCTAAGCCTATGGATTTAAAGAGAAAAACAATTTGATCCGACAAACGCCTGAAAACAAATCGGCCCCCGTGAAGGAGCCGATAGTGGAAAGCGACTTTTAGATGGGACGACCACCATAGTCAGGCGTCGGTTTTTTAGGTGGATCAGCGGTGACATTCGCCGGCACCTCGTTGATCTTGCCACCGCGCGCAAGGAATGCCGCAATTTGATTTTCCAGTTCATCGCGCGCCTTCTGCCGCGATGCAATGCTGAAATCCTCCAGCGCTTCTGATTCAACAACCTTGGCGGCCGGGCTGGCATAACTTACTTCGTCGCTATCGACAACATCATCGCCATCGTCGGCATCATCCTCGCCTTCCGCGCTGGTCTCGTCCAACTCTTCGTCGTTAATGGAATCTTCATCAGTCATAATGTCACCTGAAACTTATACAATGTGAGTTCTTAGTATTTCATCCCGGCGAAGCTTAAGCTCGCTTCGCTGACAGCTCCGGCTAATTTATAGCGCAGACTCTTTTAAACGTCATGATAATTGGTAATGAATTTTTAGGCTTTTTTTATCTTACCGCCAGCCATTGCGGCGGATTTTAGTTATTAACCCTATGCAAGTCCAGAGCTGATAATAAGCGTGAAAAAAAGTTACAGCGACGGCAGAATTACTTACCCAATGCGTTGCCATCTGTGCCCTGGCTAACATTGGTTGTCTTTATATATCAACTATGTTGCCAGGATATTTCTCACCTGAACTCAGTACAGATCCGGCAGCATAATAAAAAAACATTACCATTATTTGTTGCGGTAATTTTTCTGTGGCCGTCTACGCATCTGCATACATCTAGTAGATGCAAGTATGCGAATAAGCAAACTTTTGCGTATTTTTTATCCCACCCGGTAATTTATTTATGGATGCAAATTAACGCAGTGAATTTTTACCATAAAAAAACGCCACTGGCTAAGTGACGTTTTTTGTTACCTATAGCCGTTTGCTACGGCTGTAAATTAGCCGGTTAATTAAACAGCATCAGAACCGGTTTCACCGGTGCGGATACGAATAATTTCATCCAGCGGAGCGATGAAAATTTTACCATCGCCAATTTTGCCAGTTTGCGCTGCTTTGGTAATTGCTTCTACTGCCTGCTCAACCATTGAATCGTCAACCGCCAATTCAATTTTTACTTTCGGCAGGAAATCCACAACATACTCAGCACCGCGATAAAGTTCGGTGTGACCTTTTTGACGACCAAAGCCTTTCACTTCAGTTACGGTCATACCTTGAACACCTACGTCTGACAATGCAGTGCGCACGTCGTCGAGTTTGAATGGTTTTACAACAGCGGTAATCAATTTCATTATTAAATCCTTTGCTGGAGTTTTGCGAATGCTGATATCGGAACGGCGGAAGTATGTCGTGCTCCTGCCCAGCGGCTTAGGGCTAAAGATACACCCAAGCTTTACCGATCAACAACAACTTTATAACAGATCAAATTGCAACGGCGATCGACTCCAGGGAGCAATCGCCGCTATTGCACATTATTTGGTATTAGTAAACTCAGGGTAAGCTTCCATACCGCACTCGGAAAGGTCTACACCTTCAAACTCTTCTTCTTCTGTAACACGGATACCAAATACCAATTTGATCACGTACCAAACAATCAGGCTCACACCAAACACCCAAATAAAGATAGTGAGAGCGCCTACAATCTGACCGCTGAAGCTAACATCACTGTTGGTGAACGGTACAGCGAGAAGCCCCAAAATGCCAGCACTACCGTGAACAGAGATCGCACCGACAGGATCGTCAATTTTCAACTTGTCCAATCCGAGGATAGAGAAGACTACCAGGAGACCGCCGAGAGCACCGATAATGGTTGCACCCACTGCAGTAGGTGTATCCGGACCCGCGGTAATAGCAACCAGACCAGCCAATGCGCCGTTCAACGCCATAGTCAAATCTGCTTTACCAAACAACAGACGTGCAACAATCATTGCAGTGATCAAACCACCGGCAGCGGCGGCATTGGTATTGAGGAATACCACTGCAACAGAATGGGCATTGCTTATATCGCCCAATTTCAATACAGAACCACCATTGAAACCGAACCAGCCCATCCACAGGATGAAAGTACCCAACGTGGCAAGCGGCAGGTTGGCACCGGTAATTGCGTTTATTTCACCGTTAGGACCATATTTACCTTTACGTGCCCCCAGCAGCAGCACACCGGCCAGAGCAGCAGAAGCGCCTGCCAAATGCACAATACCTGAACCCGCAAAGTCGCTAAAACCTAATTCGCCCAGATTGAAGAAACCAAATACTTCTTTGCCACCCCAAGTCCATGAACCTTCCATCGGATAGATAAAACCGGTCATAAATACCGTGAACAATAAAAACGGCCAGAGCTTCATACGCTCAGCTACAGCACCGGAGGTGATAGATACTGCTGTAGCAACAAATACCACCTGGAAGAAGAAGTCAGCGGCACCTGAATAGATAGAGCTACCGGTAAAACCGTCTTCACGTTTGGCAAAATCTTCCAATACTTTGGTTGAATCTATCTCACCAATACCGGACAAAAAGATCTCGCCGCCGTACATGATCGCATAGCCGCAAACCAGATACATAATACAGGCAATAGCAAACATACCGACGTTTTTAGCCAGGATTTCAGTGGTGTTCTTGGCGCGCACCAAACCGGATTCCAGCATTGCAAAACCTGCCGCCATCCACATGACCAAAGCACCACATACCAGAAAGTAAAAGGTGTCCAGTGCGTACTGAAGATGATAAATATTCTCTTCCATTGGTTTTTCCCCGTCTGTTTATTAAAGTGAATTACAACGCTTGGTCGCCGGTTTCACCGGTGCGAATACGCACCACCTGCTCCAAATCAGAAACAAAGATTTTGCCATCACCAATCTTGCTGCTATTCGCCGCCTTACTGATGGCCTCGACCACTGAATCAGCTTCAGCGTCCGAGACGGCAATCTCTACTTTGGTTTTCGGCAAAAAATCCACCACGTACTCTGCCCCACGGTAGAGTTCGGAATGGCCTTTCTGACGACCAAAACCTTTTACTTCGGTCACGGTCATACCGTGCACGCCTATATCGGAGAGGGCTTCACGCACCACATCCAATTTGAACGGCTTGATGATCGCTGTTACCAATTTCATTCATCACGCTCCTGAAAAAAATCCCCGCGCCCGAAGGTGCGGGAAACACCGGAAAGCCTGTCCAGGCGAAAGTTGATGCCGCAAAAAACCGCTAAAGCAACCATCCTGACCGACATTAATGACTCGAGCAGGATTTTGCACAGAGCAGGCCAATTTCAAAAAAAACATAAAAATCAAAATGTTAAGCTATTTCATGAAGCGAAAAAGGGAAAATATCCAAGTTCGCATACAGCCATCGCACCATTTTTGACCAACATGACAAACCTGTAGCACCAATAATGATCACAGACATCCAAATCAACATTTGGATGCGATTTGCCAAACAATGAAATTGTGCGGAAAAGCCAGCGGAGCGGATGCAGCTAGGCGGGGGAAGGGGTAAACTGCAAAACCGGACAAAATACTGAATGAGGACGCCATGCTGAAAGATCTGGCTCAGCGATTGTTGGACGAATTGCAAACACAATTCCCGAATGCCGACCAATTACTGCCCAAGCGCGAACTTCATATCGCCCTGCAAGCCGCGCTCGCGCGCCTGGATTTGGTGACAAGGGAAGAATTCGACGCTCAAGCGGCTGTGCTCCAGCGTACACGCCAGAAACTGGAAGCGCTTGAACAAGCACTGGCGCGGCTGGAACCCTGAATTAAGGTGGGGATGGCAATTGTGTTTAATGGCTCGATTGCTTTATAGTCAGTCAGGAATTTGCAGCAGGAACCGCAACATCACAAAAAACTGTTCAAAAACAATTACAAGGATCGTAAATGTCACTCGCTATCGTAAACTCGCGCGCCAAATTGGGTATCAATGCCCCCCAAGTCACAGTTGAAGTCCACATCTCCAACGGCCTACCCAGTCTCTCCATCGTCGGCCTACCCGAAACCGCTGTAAAAGAAAGTAAGGACCGGGTGCGTAGCGCACTGATTAACAGTCATCTGGAATTTCCTGCGCAACGCATCACCGTAAACCTCGCCCCGGCAGATTTGCCAAAAGAAGGTGGCCGCTACGATTTGCCCATCGCGCTCGGCATATTGGCTGCTTCCGGGCAGATTCCATTAGAACAATTGGGGGGCTATGAATTTCTGGGTGAACTCGCGCTCTCCGGCGAATTGCGCTCAATTAGTGCGGCGCTTCCCGCTGCCCTTGCCTGTGGCGATGCCAAACGTGACTTGATTATTAGCATCGACAACGCCAACGAGGCAGCGTTTAGCAGTATCACGCGCGTATTTGGTGCAGCGAATCTGTTACAGGTTTGCGCCCACTTGCACCAACGCGAACAACTGCCGCAAGCGGTGGTTAAACAAGATAACAACGAAATTACGCAAGATCCGCTCGATATCCTCGATGTAAAAGGCCAATCGCAAGCCAAGCGCGCGCTGGAAATCGCTGCCAGCGGCGGTCATAACCTGCTGTTTTATGGTCCACCGGGAACCGGAAAGACGATGTTGGCCAGTCGCTTACCGGGAATTTTGCCGGGCTTGAGCGAAAGGGAAATGCTGGATGTCGCGGCCATTTATTCGGTCGCGGCGCAATCGCAGGAATACCACTGGCGCCGCCGTCCATTTCGCGCGCCGCACCACACCGCATCGGCAATTGCACTGGTGGGAGGAGGCAGCAATCCCAAGCCGGGTGAAATTTCCTTATCCCATGCAGGGGTGTTGTTCCTGGACGAACTGCCGGAATTTTCGCGCAAGGTTTTGGAAGTGTTACGAGAACCACTCGAAAGCGGCGAAGTACGTATTTCACGGGCGCGCAGTCAGGCGTGCTTTCCTGCCCGATTTCAATTAGTAGCGGCGATGAATCCGTGCCCTTGTGGATATCACGGGAGCGATGCAAATCGCTGTCGCTGCACACCTGATCAGGTTAAGCGCTATCGCGATAAAATTTCCGGGCCACTTCTCGATCGCATCGATATGCACGTACCGGTGAGAAGTTTGCGCCAAGGCGAGCTACAAAATAAAACCCAGGGAGATAACAGCAGCGTTATTCGCACACGCGTTGAACAGGCGCGCGCGCGACAAATCGCGCGGCAAGGAAAAGCAAATCATCAATTAAGTGCGCCGGAATTGGAGCAGTTTTGTGATCTTGCCCAGAATGATAAAGCGTTATTGGAACAAGCGATTACCAAATTGGGATTATCAACCCGCGCTTATCACCGCGTATTAAAACTGGCGCGCACACTTGCCGATATGGCCGAACGCGAACATGTGAATACCGTGGATATCAGTGAAGCATTAAGTTATCGAACTCTTGATCGCCAAACGGGCAATTAAGTTGAAAACAAGAGAGAAACATTAATTGAGGTTCAGGTGTTGATGCTCATTCGACATCTGCAACCAATTTAATATTTCAATGTAAGATTTCGGCGCAGAAAAATAATAGCCCTGCATTAAATCGCAACCCATTTCTTTGAGCCATTCTTTCTGCTCTTTGGTTTCCACACCTTCGGCGACGACTAATTTACCCAGGTTGTGAGCGAGCGCAATCATGGCCGACACCAAACGTTTATCGCTGTGGCTGCGATTTAATTCTTGCAGGAAACCCAAATCAATTTTTACTGTGCTGATCGGCAACCGCTGCAAATGCAGCAGCGATGAATTGCCGGCACCAAAACTGTCGAGTAAAAAATTAATGCCGAAAAAGGACAGCGGCCGCATACACAAGGAAACCAGTTCAATATTGTCGGCAAATACGGTTTCAGTAATTTCAAATTCAATATCGCCCGGCTGGATATCGTTGTCGGCAAAAATACGCGCAATTTCATGCACCAGATTGTCGTCCTTGAATTGCCGCATGGATAAATTAATGGCCATCATCAGTGGGCCATCCCAAAATTCCTGCAACAGCTTTAAATCATTGCACGCCTGGCGAATGACCCAATAACCTAAGGCGGTAATGATACCGGTCTCTTCTGCGGTAGAAATAAAATCGCTGGCATTCAATATGCCGACGTCGGGTTTATCCCAGCGCAACAGTGCTTCCAGCGCTATCACTTTTCCCGTACTGACATCGACACGTGGAATATAGTGCAATAAAAATTGCTGTTTTTTTAATGCCATGCGCAAATCGGATTCAAGCCGCAATTGGCGGCGTACATCCTGATTCATCATCTCGGTAAAAAACCGGTAATTGCTGCCTTCATCCTGTTTGGCTTTGTACATCGCCATGTCAGCATGTTTGAGTAAGGTGTCAGCGTCGCGGCCGGCTTGTGGATAAATGGCGATGCCGATACTGCAACCTACTACTACCTCATGGCCGTTAATTTCGGCCGGCTGTTCGATTGCCTTGATAACTTTTTCGGCGATATGCGCAACATCAGTATTGACTGCAATTTTTTGCAGCAGCAAGGTAAATTCATCACCGCCCATACGCGCAACCGAATCACTGCGGCGCAAACAGGCATTCAAACGCTCGGCACAGATACGGATAATCGCATCGCCCGCATCGTGACCAAAATTATCGTTCACTTGTTTGAAGCCGTTGAGGTCGATAAACATCAAGGTAAAACTGGCGTTGTCGCGCTCGGCTAAATGGATTGCGTGTTCAAGGCGATCGCGAAATAAAATCCGGTTGGGCACATCGGTAAGCGGATCGTAATGGGCGAGTCGGGTGAGGTGTTGTTCGGTGCGCTTGCGTTCAATTGCATAGCGCAACGCGCGCTCCAACAGCAAATGATCGATTTGGCCTTTAATTAAATAATCGGCGGCGCCAGCGCGAATGGCTTCGCGGTCAACTTCCGTTTCCATTTCATCGGTCATGACCACAATCGGGGTTTGGCAGGCCTGGACACGCGCGGCATTTAATAAATCGCGCGCATTGGCATCGCCCCAATAATAGTCGAGCAGGGCGACATCGAATTCCTGGGATAAAATTTTATTCAGCGCGAGATCCAACTGGTCGCACCACACAAGTTCATATTCAACGTGGCGAATGTGCGACAGAATTTCGGCAATAAGCAGGTATTCGCCTTGCTCACGGTCGATGAACAGAATTTTTATCTTGTGATCCATGGTTCTCTTTCCCTTAACACATAGCGGGGCATTGCCCAGACCGCTAATCAATAACTAATGGTAGCAGCCGCCTCCGGCAAACTAAACGCTTTGACATATAACAAATAACCCCTACAAACCCGCAGCTTTTATCTTGTGGTTATAGCGGCCAAATCGTCATTGCAAGCGCAGACGAGCTTGTTAGAATGCTCGCCCTCCGCTCAAGGCGCTATTTGCGCAAGGCATCGTTTACCGTGACCCAACTCAATCCGCGCCAAAAAGAAGCCGTTCTGTATATTGATGGCCCCTGTCTGGTATTGGCCGGAGCTGGCAGCGGCAAAACCAGTGTAATTACGCGCAAGATCGCCTACCTCATTGAGCAGTGCGATATGCCTGCGCGCCACATAGCGGCGCTCACCTTTACCAATAAAGCAGCGCGCGAGATGAAAGAGCGCGCCAGCAAACTGGTGAAAGGCAGCGCCGCTAAAGGCCTGACTGTATCGACCTTCCACAATCTCGGCCTCAATATTATCCGCCGCGAACATAAAAGCCTGGGGTTTAAACCCGGTTTTTCCATTTTCGACGCTGAAGACGCCCGCTCACTCCTCAAGGAATTGATGCTCAAAGAGGGTGATCTTGATAACGACCATCTCGATCTGGTGCAGCATCAAATCTCCAACTGGAAAAATGATCTGGTAAACCCCGCGCGCGCCTCAAGCATGGCACAGAGTCCGGCCGAGCAAGCTATTTCGCTCATTTACCAGCGCTACAACCAGGCATTGCGCGCCTACAATGCGGTCGACTTTGATGATTTGATCCTGATCCCGGTTGAGTTATTCCAAACCAACGCCGAGGTTCTCGGCCGCTGGCAGCGCAAAATCCGCTATTTATTGGTGGATGAATATCAAGACACCAACTCCAGCCAATACTTGCTGGTGCAATTGATTGTCGGTAACCGTGGCGCTTTGACAGTGGTAGGGGATGACGACCAGTCCATCTATGCCTGGCGCGGCGCACGTCCGGAAAATATGAGTTTACTCAAGCAGGATTATCCGAATTTGCGGGTGATCAAGCTGGAGCAAAATTATCGCTCTACCAGCCGCATCCTGCGCGTGGCCAACCATCTCATCGCCAACAATCCGCATGAATTCGACAAAGCGCTGTGGAGTGACATGGGCTTGGGTGATCCGATCCGCGTACTGCGCTGCAAAAATGAAGAGGCCGAAGCCGAACGGGTAGCGACCGAAATCATCACCCAGCGGTTGCAGAAGCAATACAAATTCCGCGACTTCGCCGTGCTTTATCGTGGTAACCATCAGGCCCGGCTGCTGGAGATGAAACTGCAACATCACCAGATTCCCTACAAAATGAGCGGTGGCTCGTCATTTTTTGCCAAAACCGAGATCAAGGATGTGATGGCTTACCTGCGCCTGATCGTCAATCCGGATGATGACAACGCCTTTTTGCGCATTATCAACACCCCGCGCCGCCAGATCGGCACCAGTACCCTTGAGGCACTTGGCAGCTATGCGAGCGAGCGCGAGATCAGTTTATTTGCCGCTCTGGATGAGATGGGATTGCAGAGCCGCATCCCGGAAAAAAACCTGGAGCGCTTGCAGCGTTTTGCGCATTGGATCAAGCAAGTCACACGCAATTGCGGCGGCGAAAGACCGGTCGATGCAATCCGCGAGATGCTGGCGGATATCGATTACGAAGGTTGGCTGCACCAGAACTCGGCGAGCAGCAAAGCAGCCGAAAAACGCATGGAAAATGTGTTTTACCTGGTCGAATCCCTGCAAAAGACCCTCGATAAAACCGCTAATGACGATGAAGACGACCCTGGTGGCATTGATAAAAAGTTGCGCATTGAAGATGCCATCGCCAAGCTGGTGCTGCGCGATTTGATGGAGCGCCAGGAAGAGGAAGACCTGAGTGATCAGGTGCAACTGATGACCCTGCATGCCTCCAAAGGGCTGGAGTTCCCCCACGTATTTATGGTGGGCATGGAAGAGGAGCTGCTGCCACACCGCAACAGTATCGAAGACAACAATATAGAAGAAGAACGCCGCCTGACCTACGTGGGCATCACCCGCGCGCAACGAACCCTGTCGATGACACTGGCGGGCAAGCGCAAGCAATTTGGCGAAATGAGCGAAACCACCCCCAGCCGTTTTTTGGATGAGCTGCCGTCAGAAGATGTCGAGTGGGAAGGTTTTGGCGAGCAGAGCCCGGAAAAAAATCTGGCAAAAGGTGAAGAAACTTTATCCAACCTGCTCAACCTGTTTGATTAGATCCGCCAGCCCATCATGGCAGTGCACCAGTTTTTCCAGCGTTGCGCAAACTGGCACCTGCCACAACACACTACTTCCACATTATCACGCACTAACCCAGCTCTGCTGCGAGACGATGGGTGTTACCCGTACACCCAATCCGGTTCACATTAATACCCAAACCAAGCCTCATTCCATGGCGTGCCCTGCTGCTTCATCAACATGGTCACCAGTTTGCGCTCGCTGATTAAACTGGTGCGACATAGCGGCCAGAGATGTTGAGTATGACGCTCATGCCCTCGCCACGAGGACGAGGAGCAGTCATTGGAAACACCTAATAAAAAACATTACAACGAGGCCAAGCTATGCACTCCCACAACAATAAACAAACACAACACACGATCACTATAACTCCCGTTTTCCGTCGCTCGCTGTTAGCGCTGTGCATCATGGCGTTGGCAGCGCCAGTAGTTGCGCAGACCGAAGGTAGTGTCGACGAAGTCGTGGTCACCGGCGTGCGCGCCAACTTGCAAAGCGCGCAAGAAATTAAACGCACTGCTGACACGGTAGTCGATTCTATTTCCGCCGCCGACATTGGTTCACTGCCCGACCGCAGCGTACTTGAAGCCATGCAGCGGGTTCCCGGCGTTTCCATCGAGCGTTTTGCGTCCGCCAATGACCCTGACCACTTCAGTACGGAAGGTTCCGGCGCGGTGATTCGCGGTATGAATGCCACCCGCTCGGAATTTAACGGGCGCGATTCCTTTACCGCCAACTCCGGCCGCGGCTTGAGCTTCCAGGATGTGCCGCCCGAGCTGATGGGCGGTGTGGACATCTACAAAAACCAGACCGCCGATATGATCGAAGGCGGGATTGGCGGCACCGTGAGCCTGCGCACCCGCAAGCCGTTTGATTCCGAATCGCGCGTCATCGCTATTTCAGCAGATTATTCCTACGGCGATATGGCCGAAGACTGGACGCCCACGGTATCTGCACTCTACAGCGACCGCTGGAACACCGATGCAGGGGAATTCGGGGTATTGCTCAATATTGCCGATTCATCACTCACCGGCATGTCTAACGGCATCCAGAGTGATGCTTATGTGAAATACGACGCTTCGGTACTTGCGGGTGCCGAGCGTTTTGTCGGTGCTGACGGCAAAGGCAACGTGTGGATGCCAAACGGTTCCAATGCGCTGATGAAAACCGACGAACGCGACCGCCAGGGTTACGCAGCAGCCTTACAATGGAAAAGCGCTGATGAAACGGTGCTCGGCACCTTCCAATATATGCGCTCCGACGCCGAGCTATCCTGGACCGAATATGCCATCAAATACCAGGGCGGCTACTATGACGAAGGCGCAAAGCAGGACGTGCGCCGCACCCGTCCATTAGAGGGCACTGAATTCAGTTTCGATAATAACGGTATTTTTACTGCGGGCACCCTCACTGACTCCGACGGCTGGCGTGCAGCCGACGGCAATACCAACCGCATCCCGCGCGCCTGGGGTGATGATCCGGTCAATATTCCCCAATGGGGCCACATCTTCTCCACCGACACGCGCTACAAAAGCACGCGCACACTGGTGGACGACTACTCGTTCAACCTGAAATTCACCCCCAACGATAATTGGGAGTACTCGCTCGACTTGCAGTACATCGACGCCAATACCGATGATGACGATGTGACCGTGATGCTCGCCACCCATGCGATGCAGGATTACGACACCCGCGGCAGTACTCCGTCACTGACCTTGATCGAACCCTGGAATAGCTTTCGCACCAACAATCCGGACGTGTACGCGACTGGCTTCCCCGGGTTTTCCGGTGATCCTGCGGGCGATAGCAACTATTTCCAGGATCCGACCTCCTATTTCTGGCAGGCTGCAATGGATCACTACGAGCGCTCCGAAGGTGACTCACTGGCAACACGCATCGATATCAAGCACACCCTTGATGACAACTTCATCACCGGCATCAGCGGCGGCTTGCGCTTGGCCGAGCGCGAGCAAACTGTGCGCTCATCGATCTACAACTGGGGTTCGTTGGGGCCGCGCTGGCAGTCCGACATCTACTGGGCCGACCTGGAAAAAGTATCTGACCAGCAATATACCGAAGTTGATTGGAGCGATTTCCACCGCGGCGGCGTGCTGGCCATTCCCGGTAACGGCATGTTGCACGCATCGCCATCACTGGTAAAAGAAGTCATTAACGGGCGTGAATTGCTGGCCGCCGCCGGTTCATTTATCCCGGCGAACAAACGCGCCGGCACCACGGATTACTTCACCCCGTCCGAAGTGTTTGTCACCAAAGAGACTAACGAGGCCGCTTATGTGAAAGTGGACTTTGGCTCCGACGACTACACCTTGCGCTTCAGCGGTAACCTGGGTTTGCGCTATGTGCGCCTGGAGCGCGATGCCCTCGGTTCAGTGCAGTATCCGGATCTGATACCTGACTCAGCCGCTCCGGCAGGCATCAGCCTTCCACTGAACGGCGCTGCGGTAGAAGCCTGGACCGTCCAAGCCAGTCAAGCACTTTTCGATCAGGGTGGTTACACTGATTTGGCTGCTGCACGTACCGCATTGCTTGCGCTGCCTGAATCGAAATGGATCAGCGATCCCAATAACTTCCTGAGCAACGACGAGCGCGGCTTTGGCAACAATGCCTTCACCGTGCAAGGCGCCAACTCCACTTATTCTGCTACCCTGCCCAGCTTTAACCTGAAAGTGGAGCTGACCGATGATTTGATCTCCCGCTTCGCGGTTGCCAAAGCCATCGCCCTGCCGGATATGGAAGCGGTGAAAAACCAGGCCAACCTGCGACCACTGGCAGTGAATATCGAGCAACCGGAGCGCGATCCGTCAAATCCCGATGCCGGTGGCGGTATCACCGGTGCAGATGTTGCCGGTTGGAGCGGCAGCTCGGGTAATCCCGGCCTCAAGCCGATGGAATCAACCCAATTTGATGCCTCGCTGGAGTGGTATTTCGCCAGCGTTGGCTCGCTTACTACCACCCTGTTCTATAAGGATCTCTCCAATTTCTTCGTCTATGGCACCTTCGCGCGGGATTTCACCAACCCGGTTTCCGGCGTAACCCAAACCGTTGACTTGGAAGGCACCCGCAACGGTGGCGATGGCACCATGCAGGGCTTTGAAGTTGCCTATCAACAGTTCTACGACATGCTGCCCGCACCTTGGGACGGCTTGGGTTTACAGGTGAACTACACCTATATCGATGCCAATGGTGTACCTAACGGTGGCGATAGCAGCAGTGATGGTTTTGCCGGCACTCCAACGGATACCGGCGCACGGGTCGATTTGGATAAAGTACCACTGCAAGGCCAATCCAAAGATACTTTCAACCTGGTCGCGATGTACGACAAGGACGACTGGTCGTTGCGGCTGGCGTATAACTGGCGCTCCAAATACCTGCTGACCACGCGCGACGTTATCAGTAAGTATCCGCTGTGGAACGATGCTTCCGGTTTCCTCGACGGCTCGGCGTTCTATAATATCAACGACAACGTAACCCTTGGCTTGCAGTTGACTAACATTGCCAACACCCAAACCAAAACCATCATGATTCTCGATGGTGAAGGTGCAGAAGCGGGCCGCTCCTGGTTCGTAAACGACCGCCGCGCCGCACTGATCCTGAAAGCCAACTTCTAATCGCGGATGGATTAGCTGCCCCAGGGACGGGACAGGTTTGAAAAAACGGCAATAAAAAACCCTCGCCATTGTGGCAATGGCGAGGGTTTTTTATTGGGTGTGCGGGCTATCGAGCGGGCAAATTATTTGCTGTGGTCAATCATGTAATCTACGGCAGCTTTGATTTCGTCATCCGTACAAGCAGCGCACATACCTTTGGCTGGCATAGCATTGAAACCGGTGAGCGCGTGGGTGTAAAGCGTGTCTTTACCCTTGGCAATACGCGGTGCCCAATCGGCAGCGGTGCCGTATTTGGGCGCGCCCATTACACCGGCAGCGTGGCAAGTGGTGCAGAATCCGGAATAGACATCCTGACCTGACTTTGGCCCGGCCGCCGCCGCAGGCGCGGGTGCTGCGGCACACTCATCACCTTGCAGACAAATAGTGCCCACGGGAGCAATACGCGCCTGCACATCGTCGTCTTTAGCGACGGCAGATCCAGCAACCAGGCCGGCAACTAACAGGATTCCAAACAATTTTTTCATGTGGCTCACGGCGTTTTCCTCATTTGTATCAGGCCGCTGAAGCCCTGCTCCAGCATGCCCATTGTAAATTCAGTCGATCGGCGTCGATCGGGGCGGCGCATTATAGCGGCAAATACCCACACAGGCGATGGCAGTATTTAATTGTCGAGCCAAGAATCTTCAGGCAATTTGATCTGCCACGACCAACTGTTATGCTTATTGCCAAGACTTATACCCATTATAGGATTTTGGCAGGTATGGAATATAACAGCGTCACCCTGGTTGCCTATTTTAGCGCGGCGGTTGTTTCTGCCCTGCTAACGATGACCTATCTGTTCCAACTGGTGCGCAAACAAAAATCCTGGCTATTTGCCGGCGCGGCCGCAGTCCATACCTTGCATCTGGGTGCTATCGCGCTTTCCTTTTCAGAATATTCTATTCCGCTGTATTTGCTGATCATTTTTGAATACTTGCACTTTAACGCCTGGGTGTTTTGCATCGGATTGAGCCTCAAGCGCAATTCCCAGCGCAAGCAATTGCCCGCCAGCTTGCAATTATTGTTCAGCGGCGGCTGGCCGATTACTGCTCTCGCTATCGCCATGTTGTTTATCCCCAATATGAACCAGGCGGGATTATCCGTATGGTTTGCGCTGGGGCTCGCCGTCATTGCCCTGGTGAGTGTTGAGCAACTCTACCGGTATGCCGCTGAAAATGATCGCCAGATCAAACTGCTGTGCATGAATCTCGCGGCGATTTTCCTCTATGACATCTACCTCTTTACTCACGCACTGATTTTCAAGGGACTCGACCCCATGCTCTGGCAATCGCGCGCGGCTGTCTCCATCGCCACCTGCCTGTTTATGGCGTTGGGCGGGATGCTGTTGTGGCAGCGCAATGATCGGCCAGCCAATTTTAATCTCTCCCGGCCTATCGCGTTTTACACCACATCGCTGGTCGGTGTCGGTATATTAATTACGGCACTGTCGCTCGGCGGTTACTACGTACGCCTGTACGGCGGTAACTGGGGCACCGTCTTCTACAGTCTTTTACTAGTCGGCGCGGTGTTGCTAATTGCGACCGTATTTATCTCCAGCCGCATTCGCATGAAATTATCGGTGCTGATCAATAAGCATCTATTTCGCTACAAATACGACTATCGCAATGAATGGCTGCGCCTGATCAATTATCTCGCCCAACCGGCCGAGGCAAGTGAAGTCAACCAGCGCGCCTTTTTTGCGGTTGCCTCTACCACTAAAGCGCCCAGCGGCGCCATTTGGCTGCGCAAACAGGGGTTCTACGAACCCGTTTACCGCGCTAATTTGCCCAACTTTGTCGATCTGCAGGAGGAGCCGGTCGATAGCCCTTTTTGCCGCGCCTTCATCGAAGCGGAATGGGTGTTTATCCCCGACAGTGGCGACAACGAAGCGCTCAGCCAACACAATGAATTACTGCCGCACTGGGCGCACAACATCCCTGATCTCTGGTTGATGTTCCCATTGATCGTAGGCGAAGAGTTGGTGGGGTTTATGGCGTTGACCAAACCCGGTGGCGATGAAACCCTTACTTGGGAAGATCTGGATTTATTGAAAACCATGGGTCGCCAAATCGCCAGCTACCTCAAACGCCATCAACAGGCAGAACAATTAGTAGAGGGGCGGCAATTTGATACTTACAACAAACTGGTGGCGTTTATTATTCACGACCTGAATAACCTGATTGCCCAACAGGCGCTGGTCGTGCGCAATGCCGAGAAACACAAAGACAATCCGGCGTTTTTTGAAGATGCGATTAAAACCATCAGCAACTCGGTTGACCGCATGAATAACCTGCTGAAAAAATTGCGCCGCGATGATTCCGATCTGGTGAAACGTTTATCGATCATGGAAGTGATCCATCAAGCCGTCAGCGAATGCCAACAACGCAGTAGCCCTAGATTAAGCGCTGAAATACAACCAACCAATCGCACTATCAATGCAGATCAAGTGCGATTGGTGATGACCATCACCAACTTCATCAAAAATGCGCAGGAGGCCACGCCAGACAGCGGCCAAGTTCATGTTACACTGCAAATCCACAATAACTGGGCGGTCATCACCATTGAAGACACCGGTTCCGGCATGGATTGGGACTTCATCCATACCCGATTATTCAAACCATTTGAGACAACCAAATCCGGCAAAGGCATGGGTATTGGCGTCTACCTGTCGCGCGAATATATTAGTGAGCTGAGCGGCACACTGAACGTCGCCAGCGAACTGGGTGAAGGCACCACTATTACCATCACCCTTCCATTGAACAAGGATTAGCGCAATCGCATGAGTAAGTCGACCATCACCAAACCTATTTTGCTCATCGTTGAAGATGATGCCGGCCTGCAAAGCCAATTGCGCTGGCACTTTGATCAATACGAAACCATAGTCGCAGATAACCGTCAGGACGCTATAGCCGCATTGCGCCTACACGAGGCCTCAGTCATTATCCAGGACCTGGGTTTACCGCCCGATGAAGACGGTGTCGATGAAGGCTTCAAATGCATCCAGGATATCCTGCGCATCTCCCCCAATAGCAAAGTAATTGTCATGACCGGCAAGACCGATCGCGACAATGCACTGCGCGCGGTCGCCATGGGCGCCTACGATTTTTACCAAAAACCGGTTGAGCCAAACACGCTGGATTTGATTGTGCAGCGCGCCTTCCACATCCATGAACTGGAAGATTACAACCGTCGCCTGAGCGTCTTGCAGCAAGAACCGCTGGAAGGCTTAATCACCAACGATCCACAATTACTCAAGATTTGTCGCCAACTCGAAAAAATATCCCCCACCACTGTCACCTGCACCCTGCTCGGTGAAAGCGGCACCGGTAAAGAGGTGATGGCACGCGCAATCCACCAATTGAGCCCCCGCAAAACCAAGCGCTTTGTCGCCATCAATTGCGCGGCGGTGCCAGAGAATCTCATTGAGAGCGAACTCTTCGGCTATGAAAAAGGTGCCTTCACCGGTGCCAACAAAATGACCATTGGAAAAGTAGAAACCGCCAACGAAGGGACCCTGTTTCTCGACGAAATTGGTGATATGCCACTCAATCTGCAAGCAAAGCTTTTGCGCTTTCTACAAGAGCGGGTTATTGAGCGCGTGGGTGGACGATCAGAGATTCCTGTTGATGTACGCGTGATCTGCGCGACCAACAAAAACCTGGAAGAAATGGTAAAGGCAGGCAGCTTCCGCGAAGACTTGTTCTATCGGATTTGCGAGATGACGGTAGTGATTCCGCCGCTGCGCAATCGCCTTGGCGACAAGGTCTTACTGGCACGTCATTTCAAACTCAAATTCGCCAAAGAACATGGACAAAACGTCACCGGTTTCACACCCGATGCCATAGCCGCAATTGAAAACTATGGCTGGCCGGGCAATATCCGGGAAATGGAGAATAAAATAAAACGCGCCGTCATTATGGCCGATGGCAAACATATCACGCGCGAGGACTTAGGATTGGCAGAGGCTGGTGAACTATCGCTGAATTTGCGCCATGTACGGCAGGAAGCAGAGCGAGGCGCCATTTTGCGCGCGCTGAGCATGACCGATAACAATATTTCAGCCGCATCTAAATTACTCGGCGTAACCCGCCCGACATTTTATGACCTCATCAAAAAATATGAAATGACCCAGCAATGCCCTCCTAACTCCACTGACTCTGATGAGTAATTGCTACCACCAAATTCCCCCATATATCTAAAAGATATATGGGGGCCGCTATGTGCGTTGAACCACATATCACACTATGTGAATAGCAAATCCCGAAACTCACAAAAAATCATTATAAAACTGCCGTTTGCTCCTGCAAATGCTAAAAATAGCATTCGGGATAGCCAGCTCATATTGGCCATAATTGTTAAGACGCACTTTTTATAGCGCAGGTATTCGTTAGATGTATAAATGTGGGAAAAAGTTAGCGTCCTGGGCTTCGCTATTGGTATTCACCACCTTACTCACTGCCTGTGGTGGTACAGATTCCAACGACCCCACTACCGATGACGTTAAAAACCCCATCATCAATAACGGAGCCTCCTCCAGCAACGAGGCCACCCTAGTGGCGCAAAGCTCCCAAGCAACCCAACCAAGTAGCGTGGCCGCATCATCCTTACAAGCTATTATTACCCAAGAGAAAGACTCAACTCCGCCGTCAACTACCCAACTTTTGCTCAAGCAGGTCTCCGAAAATAGCATCACCTTGGCTTGGGATAGCGCTACAGATAATGTCGGCGTTAGCACCTATAAAATTGAACGTAATGGCCAACTTATCGCCACATTAAGCTCCCCGGCCTATTTATTCACCGATACAAACTTACAATCCTATGCCGCTTATACATACACAATTATTGCGGTTGACTACTCAGGCAACAGCTCCAGGGCTTCAGCGCCTTTCACTGTGCGCACACTTGGTAATGTCAGTTCAATATCAAGTTCCACCGCGATAATAAGTGGCCCTGCAATCGCACCGGGCTCCATAACTACATCAAGTATCTTCTCCAGTAGTAATGCCAGCCCCAAAGCCGCATCAAGTGCGATTTCAAGCATTGCAGTTAGCTCCAAAGCTGCATCAAGTAGAATTTCCAGCGCGAACTTCAGCTCCAAAGCCTCATCAAACGCAGTATCCAGTTTGAAACTCGCGTCAAGTGCCAGCTCTCGCTCAGCTACCGTGTCAAGCTCAACCTCAAGTGCTGCTGTCAGCTCCAAAGCTGCATCAAGTGCCAGCTCAAGCCCTGTCGCAGACAAAAATAAAGATGCGAAGCAAAATCAGGTCAAAATAGCATGGGAACATCCCAAGCAGAGAGAAAACGGGCGCTTTCTTGAGCTTGGCGAAATCGGGGGATATGAAATCAGATTCAAGCAAGATTCAACTAGCAGTTATACCTACATTACCCTGACCGGAAATTCGATCACCAGTTATGTCACAAGCTTGATTCCGTTGGATAGTATCATCGAGATTGCTGTATACGACACCAATGGTATTTATAGTAGTTACACTCCTATTTCAGCTGTCGCCTTAATACAATAGAGCAGATATGCCTTAAAATGCGGCGGACCGCTTGTCGATAATGTTTACAATATTATTTTCAGCGCCACTTTTGTCGCATATAACAACATGACAAATAAAGACTTTTAATATGTGGCATAAATAATGCTAATGCCCCTTCGCATTATGTTAACCACTCAATCCACATGGAAGGAAATTTGTCATGAAATTCATTTTTAAAACATTTGCTATCGGCAGCATGCTGGCTTTAGCATCGGTAGGCTCACAAGCAGCCTCAATCTCCATTAACTTTAGCGCGAATCCCAACGCTGAAGCTAATTTCCTGGCCTCGTTAGTCGGCCCTAGTGTTACCGAAACTTTTGACAGCCTCGGCACAGCCCCCGGGAGCATTGGTGCAGGCCACCAAAACAATTGGGAAAACCGCTCAAGCTCATTTGTTACTGCAGTAGGTACATTTACTTTGGTAACTCCAGGACAAAATGCAGCAGCAGGCAACCCATATAATGGCGACCTGATGATTGAAAGTCGTAAAACCGGTGAATTTGGCCGTGAAGCGCTTTCTACCAGCGCTACCGACCTATGGCTGGACAGCAACGATGCCAAATTAGTAACCTGGACGCTTGGCGCACCGCTGACCGGCAGCTTTAATGCATTTGGCTTCTATATTTCTGATGCAACTGACCAAGGCGCAACCCTGACCCTCAATTTTACCAATGGTACCTCTGCCCAAGTGGTGCTTCCTGCATTCAATACCAACGGCAATGTTGGCTATGTGACTGTTGTCAGTGATCTAAATATTGTTAATGGTGTACTCGACTTCATCAATAGCAATGGCACTGATGGCTGGGGTATTGATGATGTAACAGTTGGTAGAGTGCCAGAGCCAAGCACTTTGCTTCTGATGGGCTTGGGCTTATTGGGATTAGGTGCTGCGCGTCGTCGCAATGCTGCCTGATTAAAGCAAGTAAAGCTTGAAAAAGCCGACTTTATGTCGGCTTTTTTTTGCATACAAACCTTACCTATAAAAAATATTGCCCTTCAGGTAACATTCCTCCAGTTTTTTCTTTGGGCTCCAAGCATGGAAGTTAACCTTGTGCAAACAAAAAAACCAATGGGAGGCTTTCTGAAATTAGTCCCCATCAGCCTTATATTATTGATAGGCGCACTCTATTTCGAAACAGTGAATGCACTGATAGAACGATGGACAAAGTGGGATGAAAATCAGTCCCATGGCCTGATTATTATTTTTATTTTTTGTTTTTTCCTCTGGCGGGCTTCGCCCATATCTACCAGTCAAGATTCTCGACTTATCAGGACATTATCGCTGGGCGGATTGGTTTTATTTTCTTTAATCTGGTACATCACTAACGCCACTAATTTACATATTGTCGAACAGGTATCGCTGCTTGGTATTATCATATTCCTATTCGCAGCGGCTTTTGGGGTAGCTGCAACCCGAGAACATATATTTCTTTTGCTCCTGCCAGCTTTTGCAATTCCAGTATGGGATCAATTAACGAATCCGTTAGTGAATTTAAGTGGCCTCGTAGTGGGCGAAATGGTGCGCTTAATAGCAATTCCAGCCGTAATTGATGGCAATAGCATATTTGTTCCTGACGGTGAAATCATGATCGCCGATGGTTGCTCAGGACTGCGTTATTTCACAATCTCCCTCGCTATCGCTTATCTTATTAGTTATCTAAACGGTTATTCCCTTAAAAAACTTTCAGTGATGCTGCTTATTGCAGCTTGCATTGGACTGGTCACTAATTGGTTAAGAATTTTTATTCTGGTTATTGTCGGTTACCAGACCCAAATGCAAAGCTCCCTCATGGCGGATCACGAATATTTCGGATGGATCTTATTTGCCCTGATTGCATTTCCCGCCATTTACTTTGCCCCCGTAGTTAAAGGCTTAAAAGAACAACAACCAACCCCACACATAAGGGTTCCCAGGCTACTTATGCCATTGATCGCCCTTTGCGTAGGACCATTGCTCCACTTCTTTATAGACCTTAAGCCAATACCTCAAACACTCAATAATGTTTTAGGCCACGAGCACCATCCAATATCCGCAAGTAAAATGCCGATCAAGGTGCAAGCTCCGCATGCCGCCAAAGTCGAAACAGCTGTGGACGATAAAAAAGTCTTTATTCAAATCAATCAATTTCAACGGACGGCAGAAGGAGAAAAACTGGTACCCTACTTACCAAGGCTATTTGATAATGCAATCTGGTCTCTGCAATCGGAAAAAGCTATCAGTTCACACGACAGAAAATTAAAAATACAAATTCTACGCAACAAACATAGCGGTACCATTGTTGCCCAAGCTCAATGGTTTGAAATCGCAGGTTATTCAACCACCAGCTATGCGATGGCAAAGCTTTTACAAATACCAGCAATGCTCACGAAAATGAATACCTTTACTATTTACACAATCCAAAATATATGTGCCGATGTGACATGCGAATTAGCAATGGAAAATTTAACTGCGCGCAGCAACTCACTGACAACGAACACTAAGGAGAATTAGTGAAAATTTTTTTTTGGTTAAGTAGCTTGGTAGTTATCTATATTTATATAGGCTATCCAATATTGCTCAGATTTTTGCCTAAACGTCCAAAAGTAGCGACTCCTGCTTCCGGGATCACGCCAAAAATCACAGTGCTAATTCCAGCATTTAATGAAAGCAAAGTGATTGAATCAACAATCAATAACAAGCTACAACAAAATTACCCACATGATTTATTACAAATCATTGTTATTTCCGATGAGTCTGAAGATGGCACAGACGATCTTGTTAAACGCATTGCCGCACAAGATCCACGCGTCACACTCATTCGTCAGTCTCCACGACAGGGAAAAACATCTGGCTTAAATTTAGCTATGCCGTTGGTGCACGGAGAGATAGTTGTTTTTTCTGATGCTAATAGTCACTACCATCCAGACGCATTACAACACTTGATAAATTGCTTTCAGGATGACTCTGTAGGTTATGTCACAGGAAAAATGGTATATGTCAATGCTGAAGGGAGCGTGATTGGTGACGGCTGCAGTGCCTATATGAAGTATGAAAACTACATGCGGGCACTTGAAACTGAAGTGTCATCAGTCGTAGGTGTCGATGGTGGCATTGATGCAATCCGAAAAGAATTGTATCAGCCTATGAATGCTGATCAGCTACCTGATTTTGTTTTGCCCCTAAAAGTAATTACCCAAGGGAAACGAGTTGTTTATTGCGAACAGGCTTTGCTCAATGAAGAATCTTTGAGCTCATCGCAATCAGAATTCCGCATGCGCGTCAGAGTATCACTACGAGCTTACTGGGCCATGCTGGATATGAAACATCTATTCAATCCTTTCAGATATGGTTTATTCAGTTTGCAACTCGCCTCTCATAAGTTATTGCGCTATCTCGCATTCATCCCATTGCTCATAGTTTTTATATCAAATGGACTTATAACGGGTGAAGGCACATTCTACAGTGCTCTTTTTATACTACAGGTTATTTTCTATGGCTCTGCAGCTTTTGTCGCACTGAATGATGGAACGCAAAATCGAATACTCGGCCTGGCACACTATTTTTGCCTGATTAATATAGCTTCAGCTATGGCCTTTATAAAATTCGTCAAAGGCGAAAAAATTGTTCTATGGAAGCCTCGTGCAGGTTGAGGTATATACGAACAACTCGCTTTAAGCCGTGTCCTAATTTTACAAGGAACAACCGATTGAAACTACTTGATCGATTAATTGGTCGCCTCACCTATATTGCTTGGGATGCAAAAGAGGGATGCGTTCGTCTCAAAGAACAGAAAAATCTTCTTAAGCAGCAATACTGGTCGCATACTGATCTGCAATCACTTCAAACGAAAAAATTGAATCTCCTGGTTAGACATGCCGCTGAAACCAGCAGTTGGTACAAGAGTATTTTTAATAAAATTGGGCTGGATACTGACAAAGAAATAACACTTGCTGATTTACAACGTTTTCCAATTACAACCAAAAAAGATATTCGCGAAAACACGTCGCTATTTATTAGCAGCAATTTTGATGCAGATAAAATGCCCAAAGCAAAAACAGGTGGATCAACAGGTGTATCCTTGAATTTATTTTTTGATGAGCGCTGTCAGAAGTTACGAAATGGGGCACAAATTTACGCCGATTCATTCAGCGGATGGAAACCGGGGGCTCGTATTGCTGCAATCTGGGGTAATCCTCCGAAGGCAATATCTCTAAAACAAAAAATCAGATCTTTTTTGCTTGAGCGGATGATTTATCTCGACACTATGGATTTGAATCCGCAAACCATGAATGACTTTATCGGGCACTGGCGCCGTTTCTCACCCGATATGATATTTGGACATTCGCACTCTATTTATATTTTTGCTAAATATTTACTTGAAAACAAAATTTATGATTTACGTCCAGTGGGGATAGTAGCCACGTCCATGATGCTACTTGATCATGAACGGCAAGTAATTGAAGACGCATTTCAGTGCAAAGTCAGTAACCGCTATGGCTGTGAAGAGGTGGGACTAATTGCTGTTGAATGTGAAGAGCATAAAGGAATGCATATAAATAGCCCTCATATTATTCTTGAATGCCTGGATGAAAATAATATTCCCGTTACCTATGGCACACCGGGCAAATTGGTCATTACTGATTTAAATAACTTTGGTATGCCGCTGATACGCTACAAGGTTGAAGATGTAGGTGTGCTTAGTGAACGCCAATGTAGTTGCGGTAGAACAACGCCGATACTTGAACGCCTTGAAGGACGCATAGCAGACTTCCTTAAAAAAACAGATGGCGGACAAGTTGCTGGAGTTTCCCTGGTAGAGCGAACGCTTACAAAAATTCCAGGCATTGAACAGATGCAACTAATACAAGAAACGTTAAATGAAATCATCATTAATCGCGTTAAAGGACCTGAATACACTCACATGACAGACGATGCACTGCTTACAGAATTTGGTCAGGTGTTTGGAGCGGATGTAACACTTATTATTAGGAACGTTGAAAAAATTCCTCAGGAAAAATCCGGCAAATACAGGTTTTCTATATGCAAGGTGTAACATCATCACAACCCCTTATAAGTGTAGTTATAGCAACTTACAATATGGGGCAATACATTGACCAGGCAATTGACTCCATTCTTAGACAGGCCTGGGAACGCATAGAAGTTATCGTAGTAGATGATGGATCAACCGATAACACCCAAGAGGTTATGGTGCGCTATAAAGATAATGATCGTGTTATCTATTTAAAAAACGAGAATCAAGGACAACCCAAAGCAAAAAACTGTGGCATTAAAAATGCCAGCGGAGAATTCATCGCGTTCTGCGATGCCGATGATCTTTGGGAAGACAATAAACTCCAAATACAGATGCCACTATTCAGCAACCCTAAGGTGGGTATTGTCTATAGTGAAGTTAGTAATATTGATGAGCACAATAATCGTTATATTAAAACACCCAATGAAAAGCGACATACCGGCAATGTAACCAACCAATTATTGATTGAAAACTTCGTACCATTTGGGACTTCCATCATTCGACGCGCATGCGTAGAGAAGAATGGAATGTTTGATGAAGAGTTTCGTATGGGAATCGATTGGGATCTATGGCTGCGCTATTCATTGGATTGGGAGTTTGCCTATACTCCGGAGAGAACGTATATCTATCGGGTTTGGTCCGGCCAGATGTCGACAAATTATCGCGGACGCTATGATTATGCAACACGCATATTAAATAAATTTGTCGCGCAACACGGAGCGCAGCTTAATCCAAAATATGTGCGTAAAGCTTGGGCGGACATGTATGTTCGCGAAGCTGTCGTTTACGCAAAAAATGAAAAATTATTTTTCATGCCACTGCAGAAAATTTTGCACGGATTAATACTTGACCCACTTAAGTTCTACAGTTGGAAGTCATTAATTAAATTAATGCTTGGCAAACATTAATCATGCAAATATTCAAACGAATAATAATTCGCATCCTTGAAGCCAGTGGTGGATTAAAAATCTTACGTTGGCACAATCGTTTTACACCTCAAGTATTAATGTACCACCGTATCATTGACCAACCATTTATCTCAGGGTTGGCACCAATAGAGTTTGAAAAGCAAATTGCCTACATCGCCAAACATTTTCGCGTAGTCACAATGGATGTGCTGATGAATGAAATCAATAACAACACAATAAAACCGCATTCAATCGCATTGACATTTGATGATGGTCACTGTGACTTTTATGAAAATGCATGGCCTGTTCTAAAAAAATATCAAGTACCCGCAAGTCTCTACATAACCACAGGTTTCGTTAACGGTGACCTCTGGTTATGGCCCGACTTGCTTAAATTTGCAATTCTTAATTGCCAAAATAAGAACATCCACCTGGAGCCATTCGGAAACATATCACTGGAAGAAGATCATCTATCCAGTAGCTGGCATCTATTAGGAGATTATTGTTTAACTCTGGAAAATCAAAAACGAATTGATTTTATCCATACCTTTGCCCGCGCCGCAAATATTACGTTGCCGGAAAAACCAATAGCCCCATTTACATCAGTTTCATGGCAACAATTAATCGCGATGCAACATGAAGGCCTTAACATAGGCAGCCATACCGTATCGCACCCGATTTTAAGAAACCTGTCACTTGGCGAGGTTGAACACGAACTTGCCAATTCAGCACAAATGATTGTCGATAAACTCGGAATTTTTCCCCATGGTATTTGCTATCCAAATGGGCGACTAGTAGATATTGATGACAATGTCGTAGCGCAGGCAAAAGCTCTCGGATACCAATACGGCTTGCTCGCCCGCAATACGCCAATAAATAAAAAGAACCTTTTTTTAATTGGACGACTTGCGTCGCATACCGATTTTGATTATTTCAAGTGGATAATTTGTCGCCATCCTGCGGAACAGCAGCACCATTACATCGGCTAGCAGATAACTTCCGTGAAACCAAATGGATACTAATTTTGTGAATACAAAGTCTAACTACTATTTACCTTACATCGTTTTACTTGCCGCCGCCCTTCTCTCTTTGGCATTCAAGCTTAGTGTATTTAACGCGGGCTCGCCCTACGTCACAATTGATGACGACACACTCTATGAGGCAGGTTTTCTGGTTTGGTTTGGTGAAGCACCGCCACAACGCATGTATTTTGAAAGCTGGATAGTAGGTCTTAGCTCTATTGGAACTTACGTCATCCAATTGGCGACCGAAGGCGATTTAAATCAGCTAGGGCTAAATTTAGTAGCTGATGCTTATCGAGCCTTTACCCAGAATCCAAACGACTTTGTAAAAAATTATCGTTACCTCATGCTGGCGATAGATTTTTCTACTGCCTGGGTTGTATTCCTATTGGCGAGAAATATTTTTTCTGCGCATCCTTGTGCTCGCTGGCTAGCCGTAATCACCGCCAGCATGTTTTTACTTAGTTACAACACAATTTGGTGTTACATCGTAGCAAGACCAGATACTGTGACTGCTTTTTTTTCTGCCCTGGGAATGCTGTACTACTATAAATCTAATGCAGGTGAAAAAAAGCAGGCTTTCTATATCTCCGCTATCGCACTGGGATGCGCCACAGGTTTTAAGTTACACGCCGCGTTGTTTGTAGCATTCTTTATTTTCGATATGATCAGGCAGTTGGGTTTTATACTTGCTCTGAAACGCGCACTGCCCTTCGGCATAATTTCAATCTTTATATTTGCTGTGGTCGCCGGCTCACCCCTATTCGATCCGTTGCTATATGCCAAGTTACGCGCACTTAATATAAAGGATGATCAGTCACCATGGTTACATTGGGGCGATCAAATTATTACGGCAATTCGTGGCACCGGATGGATAGCTGCACCAGTTGTTTTTTATACTGGATTCCTTGCCTTGCATCGCAACAAAAAGAATACTCCGACACCTGTCGCTAGTGCAATTTTTGTTGCGTTATTATTCTTGCTATTTTTCCTTAGTATTCGGCAGCTACGTGCTTATTGGATGCTTCCGGCATTACCTCTGTTTTTTATCGCAACAGTTTATCTACTATCGCAAATTAAAAATAAAATCCTATCGACAATATTACTTGCCAGTATTTTCACTATCCTTTTCACTCAATGCTTTATACAAAGCCGGGAATTTGATAATGCTCGCTATGGAGAATTAAAAGAGTGGGTTCAAAAAAATGTAAAACCGGAAGAGGTAATTTACATTATTGGGTATAACACCCTATTTCTGCCTTGCAATACAACTTGTCTTGAAAATCGTAAATTCAGCATTGAGCGTAGATTGCGTACAGCGATAGATATTGAGGATACATTTACATTGCGCCATATCAAGCAGTGGGAGGAGCGAGCACAATTAAAATTAATCGATATGCTGGATGTAAAGTCAGCGCATGGATTTAACTTTTACAGCTTGAATGACACGCCACTTGATACATTGGAAGATCGTATCGGATTTAATGATATTAAATACATGCTGATTATGCAGGGATACAGCGTACCGGAAGACGAAGACTTAGTTGCAAAAGTAAAACAAGAGTTTACGTTAGTAACTACTGCTAATGCACCTGGCGGTAAGGCAGGCACCGGCGGCCTACCTTATGAAATTTATGTGAGAAAAATACAATGACGCCTAAAAAACGTATTTTACATTTTATCGAGAGTGAAGGAGTCTATGGTGCGGAACGTGTCATTCTTAACTTATCACAGCAAATGCAACACAGCAGTCACTATGTGCCCGTAGTAGGCTGCATAGTTGCAAAGCCAAACAGTCAAAGTGCTCTTTATGAGGCCGCACAAGCGCAAGGCATTGAAGCGATTAAAATCCCCATTGCTAACTCTCGCCTACTACATGATTTGCCTGCTGCCGCTAAACAAATTCAAACCGCAAAGATAGACCTTATCCATTCACACGGCTATAAACCATCTGTATTTGGATTTGTTATCCGGTTATTAAAAAAAATTCCAATCATTGCAACTTGCCACCTTTGGTTTGTCCCGTCCAAAGGTCCGTTTAAAATGCGGGTAATGATCGCGCTGGAGAAATTTTTCTACCGCTGGTTCCCCAGAGTAATAGCGGTATCAGATCCAATAAAATCAATTCTATTGGCCAACAATCTTCGTCCGGAACAGGTAGATATTGTTCGTAATGGAGTGGATTTACCCAACCTCGAAATTCCTGCAAGTGAAGCACAACAACTGCGCACCGATTTGCAGCTTGATGGCTCCGATTTTTGTATATTAAACAGCGCACGTCTCAGTCCACAAAAAGCACAATGGACACTAATAAAGGCCGCCGCAATTCTAAAACAACAAGGCCATGCTGTTCGCATATTAATTGTTGGGGAAGGAATACTTTTAGAGGAACTACGCGAGCAAATCATCAGTGAGGATGTAGCTGATTATGTACAATTAATGGGTTTTCGCACCGATATAAATAAACTGCTCCTATTATGCGATGCATTTGCCCTACCATCCATTGACGAAGGGATGCCCATGAGCTTGCTTGAAGCTGCTGCTGCCCAAAAGCCGATCATCACTACCAAGGTTGGAGATATCGGAAAGCTGGTAGAACATAATATATCGGGTTTGATCATCCCGACAGAAGATCCCTCTGCCCTCGCCGCAGCCATAATCCACCTGAAATCTGATCCGGCAGTAGCACGCCAATTGGCACGGGAAGTCCATCGACGTATGGTAGAAAATTATTCCAGCCAATCTATGAGCAAGCGCTACTTATCAATTTACGATAACCTTCTTTTACCCACTTAGATTTCAGGAACCTACAGTAATCATGCCACCTGTGAAAGTGCTTTATTGTATTGATAATTTGTTGCGCGGCGGCACAGAGCTTCAATTAATTGGATTAATAGAGCGGTTGAATCCCAAAGAATATACTCCGTATTTGTTGACTATTCGCCCTTCAGATCCAGCACTCACTCCCGCCAATTGCCAACACCTTGCGTGGCACGTACCTAGCCTCGCATCAATCCCAGGCCTAATTGCACTGTTCAAATTGATATTGTTTTTACGAAAAGAAAAGATCAACATAATACAAACTTTTTTTCAGGATTCTACACTATTTGCCGGCTCGGCCGCGTATCTGGCCCGTACGCCTGTGCGCATTGCCTGCTTCCGCGACTTGGGATTTTGGTACAACAAAAAGCAGGCGGCTTTACTAAAAAAAATCTATCACCGTATGAATGGTTTTATTTGCAATGCTGATATTGTACGCGATCATTTTGCTACACAGTTTTCACTTGAAAAAAATAAGATGCGCGTACTGCGCAATGGAATAGAAGTGGATACTCTGCCTTATATAGACCATAGCCAACGCTGCACTGATATTGGCATTGTTGGCAATATGACTCGGCGCGTCAAACGCACGGATTTATTCATAAAAGCTGCTGCAATTGTCAATCAAAAATATCCACATCTTACTTGGCATATTATTGGCGATGGACAAATGCGTACAGAACTGGAAGATCTTGCCAGGGATTTGAACGTATTCGAAAAGTTATACTTTGCTGGCAGAGTCAGTAATGTTGCAGGCTATCTGGAAAAACTGGATATTGGGATTATTTGCTCTGATTCAGAAGGACTAAGTAATGCTCTCCTGGAATACATGTTCAGAGGTGTTGCTGCAATAGCAACAGATGTTGGTGGCAATCCTGAACTTATTGAGCACGAGCGCACCGGTTTATTGATTCCTCCTGACGACCCCCAAGCCCTTGCCATCGCAATATTGCGTCTTTTAGAAAATTGCGATCTTAAAATCAGGCTTGCGCAAGATGCACGTCACAAAGTCGAGCAACAGTACAGCTGGGAAAAGTGTTTGCTTGCACATCATGAGTACTATCAACAACTATTGCAGAATCCACTTTAGTCCACCAACAGATAAGCCAAATGGATACATCACTTAAAGGCACCAAGAATCATGAAATAAGATCATTATTTCGAGGCCAACTACTAAGCTACTTGGTCGGGTTCTACATTTTTGCATTTTACCTCGAATTGCATTTTCGAATACCAGAGCTACAGACCATCAGATTCCAGTTTACCTATGGTGCAATAGTAGGTGCTTTTTGCATCTTTAAACTATTTAACGGCCAAGGCAGCCAGTCAGCGTTTAACACTGTAACAAAAACTACCTTTTTACTTATATTTATTCTTGGTATCTATACCGTTTTTTCTATGGATAGAGCTGAATCGATTACAGTATTTTCCGATAGAGTTTTAAAGTTTGCATTGGTCTCTTTTTTCATTTATGCCGCAGTAGAAAAGGTAGAAGACCTTCGTGTAATAGTTGCATTTATATTACTTGCATGGATGAAGATTGGACAGGAAGGCTTTTATGGTTGGTATACCGGTAGCCTGGTTTGGGAAAACCAGGGCATTCCGAGACTGCATGGCTCAACTGCAATGTATGGACATCCAAACTCTTTCAGCGGTTTTGCGGTAGGATGCCTACCCTATGCAGTTTTTTTATTAATGTGTGTAAAAAGTAACTTATTAAGACTGGCATTAATGGCACTTACTATTTCCTGCATAATTATCGTCGTAACAACCGGATCCAGAACAGGTTATCTAGCCGTTATAATAGGCGCAATATATTTTTTCATGAAGTTAAAGGTAGGGAAATTTAAAATTTTAATAATGGCATTGCTTGCATTTACCCTTACCATTAATTTTGTCCCCACTGAGTACAAAGAAAGATTCCAATCCATTTTCACCGGCGAAGAAAAAGAAGGCAGATCCAGCGAAAAAAGAATTGAGATCATGTCTGATGCAATTGAGATATTCATTAAATATCCTATGGGAATAGGTGTGCAAGCTTTCCCAAAAGTGAGAAGTGAATTATTTGGAAGGTCTCAAAATACACATAACTTATATTTGGAAGTACTAACCAATATAGGCCCTATCGGGCTAATCGTTTTTTTAACATTTGTTATACAAATATTAACGAAAAACAGAAAAAATATTCAAACTCTTGAGCTTCGAGAAAAATCAATTGATAACGATTTGTTAATCAACTTAAGTAAAGCAACGATCGGATTTATCCTGGTAAGACTAGTGCTGGGACTTTTTGGGATGGATCTCTACGAAATATATTGGTGGGTAGCGTTGGGCATAACCTTATCGATCGATAAGTTATTAAAAATACAATCAAATGGAATCAATCCAAAACGGAACAATTGAACGATATGAATGAAGATAAAATAAATTTCTCTATTGTCATACTGACATATAACAGAGAAAAATATATTAAACAGCAACTTGAATCATTATCAAAAATTGACAATATAGAAATTATAATTGTTGACAACAACTCGGATGACAATTATGCCGAGCGGGAATCTAAAAACTACAATAATGTTAAAGTGCTTCGCCTGGATAAAAATTACGGGGCGGTAGGTAGAAATGAAGGCATATTAGCCGCGTCCAGTCCCTATATTGTTACTCTTGATGATGATGTCTGGGGAATCGATAAAGAAGCCTTGGAAAAAGCAAGGCTGGAATTTGAAAATGATCTATCAGTTGACTGTATTTGCTTTCATGTTGTAGACGAAAAAACAGCTACGACAACCAATTGGATCCACCACTGCAATGATAAAGATTACTCTAACCAAAAATTTGAGACTTACGAAATATCAGAGGGGGCTGCAGTTTTTAGAAAATCGTCTTTTGATAGAGTCGGGGTCTATCCTGAAAAATTTTTTATCAGCCACGAAGGGCCGGATCTTGCTTTCAGAATCATAAATGATAACAAGAAAATTATTTATACCCCGGAGATTACTGTTATTCATGCCCATGCTATCGAGGGTAGAACCTCCTGGAGGCGATACTACTTCGATACAAGAAACTTGATATGGTTGGCTTACAGGAACTACAACAAACGATTGCTAGCAAAGAGATTGAGTATTCAATTAGCGGCAATGTTGTTTTATAGCGTGCGAGATGGCTACATTAAGTATTTTTTTAAGGGCTTAAAGGATGGAATTACTGGAATTAGAGAATTTAAAGGATCTCGTTCACCAATCTCGAATAAATCGTATGAGCGAATCAAGGAAATGGATAAAAGACGTCCTTCAATAATATTTTATATAAAAGCCCGTATATTTAAAAAAGGCATAAAAATTTAATTTTGCGGAATGCCGGTGAATTAACGTTTTTGGCATCCTCGAGGGGATTGTCCAAAATCATTTTTATTGAACTTAACTCGTCAACAGATTTGATAAGATGTAAGTTCGAGCTATTATTAAACAGCTACTTCCCACCTAGTGGATTCAATCATGAAAAAGTTAATTTCCGTTTCGATAGGTTTGGTGTTTTCCCAGCTCGCATTTTCCGCAGCGCCGACCTTCAACATATCCGAAACCCCTGATGCAATGGGTTATTACACAGTAGAAATGAAAGGCTCTGGTTTTGGAGAGGGACCTAACATAGTTCTATTTGATGATTTTAATAACCAAACCGTAGGACAACCCGTTAACCTGGAGAAAGCTCTTATAGGGAAATGGAGCAAAAGCAGTTCATATCCAGCGCAACCTAAAGTGGTCGAGTTCGATGGAGGGAAAGCATTTCAAATTCACGATACCACTAGAACCGGTACGGGAAAAATTGCCCAGATAGAGGTTGTGTTTCCGGAAAAACAATCAGATTTATTTATTAGTTACAGTGTCGTAGTACCTGAAGGTAAATTCTTCGCAGGTGCCAATAAAGATTTCACATTTCCTGATGTTAGCTCTTGGAAGTTCACCTGGATTACCGATACACCTGATGGAATAGCAAGCACAACATTATTTAATACATGCGCCCCAACTCATACAGGAAAGGGCTCATTTATGCTGGCAGGCAATTCAGTGAGTTATGGCTGGGTTGGGATGGCAGACGCATGGAACTGGCATGATAAAAACTATATGAGTTTCGGCTTACTTACCAATAGTGCAGCACCAGAAACCGGGCCTGGAAATATTATATTTCAAATGACGGGCAAGAAATATGCCCCCCTAATTACAAGCAAAATAAATCTCCCCATTTTTCCCTTAAATAACACCAAATCTTTTGATAGAGTGAAATTTCCCGGATGGTTCGGAAATGGAGACACTTCAAATTTTGAGGCATACTATGATGATGTGTATGTCGCAACCGGCAAAAATGCGTACGTAAGAATCGAACTATCCAATGCTGAGGATATAGAGAGATCTACAATAAATCTCACTATGCCTATAGTAAGTTGGAACAAAGACAAGGTTATTTTTAAAATTCACCAATTGAACCTGGCAAAAGTATTAAGTCCATATATTAGACTGTATGATAAAGATAACAAGAGTACAACATACCGCTTTTTATGCAAAGAATGCCCCCTCCCACCGATCGATTCGCCGCGCTAATAAGCTTTACCCAATTCCCTCTATATCCCGTGATTCATAATTTGAATATAGAGAGAGTTGGGTATAATTTTTTGTTCCAGCGGAAATAAGAGAAAAAATGAATAATAGCATTGAGTAGAAATCATTCTAAGGACTGGCCATGAAAATCAAACATTTACTGCTATTAAAAACCTTTCTTTTAGCTACGTTTTTAAGTACTGCATCAACTGCACATTCAATTGACATATCATCACTTAAAAATGTAGATATCTTTCAATACGGTGATAAAAATGGATTTCTGGAAAAGAATACTGGCCTTACCTGGCTGGATATAGGTGTTATGCCAATCGGTTTTGTTGAGGCTGCATCTAAAAATAAGATAAACAGTCATCAATTTGAATTTAATGGATGGCGCTTGGCAAACCAAACCGAAGTCACCCACCTGCTAACAACTATATTTCCTGATTCCATGTTAGGATTTATTGGAGGCAGCTGGGGAGGAACTAGCTCAGAATCAATCGCATTTCATGAGATAGTAACAATCATGGGAATCAATGAAACAGTCCCAGATTACGAGAGCTTATATTTGGATAACTTCACCTACGCAGGGTGGAGAGCCAATGCAAGCTTCATTGGCGATGATGGCCAAACAAAAGTATTTTATTTAGGAAGACAGGGAAGTGACGGCTTTTTGCCATCTGTGGAGATTTTAGGATATAGCCAATCAGCAATAAATGATTACATAACGGCTTTTTCTGTTATACCTTTATTCATTGCTGTCAATGAACCTGCAAATAATGTCCTTCTTTTATTAGGTTTGATTTTTTTAATACATTCACGACTTATAAAAAGCAATAAGCGTGATTATTTCTACTTCATTGCAAAATAAAATTTCACTGCTTTATCAAACCATTAATATATCTTTCAAATTTTACTACAAAATATGAAATAACCATTACAATCACTGTCGAACCAAGAACTGCAAAAAAAATAGTTGTTTCCGTTCTCATTAATTCAATAATAGCTTTTCCAGCTTTATTATGCACCAAGTAAATCGGATAACTCATTGCACCCAGCAAAACCAAAAATGATCTTTTCCTCACATCACAATAACCTTGCGATATCAGATAAAAAAACAGAAAAAAAACGACCACTATAATAGAAGAAATCAGTCTTGTGCTATCCACAACATTTAATATGAAATCAGAAGTTTGTGCATATGCCACAAGAAATGAAAAAACCAGTGCCACTAAAAACATCAGTTTTACTTGTATATCTTCAGGAAACTTATACATTAAATATGCACAGACACCACCAATAAAGTAAAAAGAATAGGCTGGATTTATAAACCATCCTAAAAAATATGGCTGTCCAAAAAAATGATGTAACAGGGATAAAAATAACCAAATACTAAGCCAGTAGCGCCAATAAGAAAATGCACCCGTGAGCAACAGTAAAAACACACAACCATAAAATTTTAATTCAGCCTGCAATGTCCAATAAACCCCGTCAATATTCTCAATACCAAGATAATCATTCATAATAGTCATGTTTGCCAATATCTCAACAGTAGAAAACCTCTCTCCATTGATACAATAAATTGTTGCAACCGTAATAATAAGACACAAAATAAATGATGGGTATATCCGCAGCGCACGAGCAAATGCAAATTCAAATGCGCCACGATTTTGAGCAGAGAACATAATTACAAAGCCACTCAAGATAAAAAAGAAGTTAACTCCTAAATAACCAAATCTGGATATATTTGAAATAAAACCATCATTATTAAAATAAATTGAATAATGATAAAAAATAACTGCAATTGCAGCCAAAAAGCGTAAAGGATCTAAAATCCCAAAGCGTATTTTTTGTTCTGGATTTGTCATAGCAACGATCGGGATCTCAACTACGCAATTAGTGCTTTCAAGTTCATTTGAATAGCACCGTATAGACTCTTAACATTACGTGATTTAATACAACGCTTAAGAAAACCTGCTGCATGTCTTTTTACTATTGTTTTTAACTTTTCCCTACGAGCAGCATCCTTTTCCTGATTCAACAACATCAAACGACTCAAGGTATAGTATTTTGACATTTTCATTGTATTAGATGACATATTTGTTCCATGCAGACGACGCTTAAACAGAAGCTCATTATTGACAAGCATTGGAAACTGAATTGCCAAGCGATAGTTAAGGTGATAATCCTCACAAGCATACAGCTCTGTACAAAACCCACCAACTTCTTTAACAGCAGAAGTTCTAAATAACGGCGAGCTCGCAATCGTAAAGTTTTCATCTAACATGATATCCGCACCAGCCCCCGCAGAAAGGGTTAGAGTATTGCTTGATGCAGATTCAAATTCCGCCATTAATCGAGGACAAGATGAAAAGTGGTTTTTCTGCTCATCCAAATTTTGGAAATTGCAATAATCGTTAACAATCAAAGCGGCTTCCGGATGCTGCAATAATAAATCGACTTGCCTGGCAATTTTTTGCGGCAGTAAAATATCGTCAGCATCCAAAAAGGAAATATATTCTCCCTTCGCTAAAGCTAATCCTGCGTTGCGTGGAAACGAGCAATTCCCGCTATTAACCTGACTCAAAACAGTAATTCCGGGGGCATAGCTCTTTGCAATAATTAGAGTTGAGTCTTTGGAGCCATCGTCCACTACGATGATCTCAATATTAGAATAAGTTTGCCTTAACGCACTATCTATTGCATCAGCAATAAATCGCTCCTCGTTGTAAGCGATAATGACAATGCTAACCAGCGGTTGCGAATTTATCATTTAGTTTCTCCCTGCCACCGTCTGATGACGGGTGATACCAGTTTTTGTAATAACTTTTTTGCCAATGCTTTTTCACGTGGCTGACTCTCAAGCACAATGAAAATCAAACATATAAGACTAACAATGGATAACTCGGCAATTTTTAAATAACTAAATCGAGCGTCATTTATACCGGACAACCAGTGGATAGCTGCGCATATCAAAAAGAGAGTTAGCGGGCGATAAGAAAGCCATACAAGTTGCCCGTAACGCGGCAGCTGTAACGGCTTAGAACATAGAAATGGCAAGAATAGAAAACGAAATATAATAATGGGTGCAGAGATAGCGATCGCCGCATACAAAGGGCCATACCCAAGCTGGGCAAGAAATATATATAATAAAATTGCAGTTAATGCTGTTTCTGCAAGGCCACTCGCCACCATAATTCTGTGCATATTTATAGCGTAGAGACTCGTAATATAACCATCAACAGAAACAATCGATATCCGTCCTACTGCGACAATTATCAAAATCACATAAGCGGCACCATAATCAAAATCACTTCCTAACCAATAAAAAATAATGCTTTTTCCTATAACAAGAAAAAATATCAACGCCAAAGCATATGCATAGGTATTAATTCGATTAAATAGGAGGAGATCTTCACGGAATGCTTGCTTATTGTCAGCAGCAAGATGTGCAGTAAATGTGGGCAATGTAATACTGAGCATTTTATGCAGAAGCTCTGTACTGTAATCAATCAAACGAATAGCTACATAATAGGTAGTTACTGCTGATAACGAAATGTATGCACCTATAAAGAATAGATCAATACGACTTTTCAACGCTCGATTAATATCGATTAGAAACGCCCAGGCACTATAACCAAATAATTCATTGAATACCTTTCGATTAACCAGATTAACTGACACTGACATTTGTCGATATACGTAACGCCCCACCAACGTAAATGCAAGCGTTGATAAAAGTGAAAAAATTAAATTTATTATTGCTATAGCGAGGATTTTGTATCCCATGTATAGCAATATAATTAATGTTATTGTTGAGATAATGCGGAAAAATATTCGATACATCGCCACCAAATCATGACGAAAGTGGGCTTGCGCCAAACCAGCAAAGGCTTTTGCAGGAAATTCAAATGCAATGGCCAAGCCCGATAATATTAATACCCAACGAAATTCTTCAGGCTCAACTAACCCTTTCAAATCCGGTTTGTAAAAAAAGGCTGCGATAAGAACTACTGCCGCAATTACCAACGCAAGGGAGGTATAGATTACAAGCGCAGTGGAAATTACCCGATTAGTACTTAAATGATCTTTCTGACCTATAGAATAAGCTATTTTTTGCGTAACTGCGGATGCGAAACCCATATCAAATATATACATCATTGCAGTAACACTACCAATCAACACCCACAAGCCGTATAGCTCTGAGCCTAAGTGACTATTCATTAAAGGTAATGTAATAAACCCAACCACAATAGCGACTATAGCTTCGATAGTGCGTAACGCAGATCCTTTTAACAACAAATTGAATTGACTCATGACGCTCTGTAACTACCCACGAATGAACGAGCTAGACCCTTACCTGTCTCCAGGCATAAACTATAGAAGGCTTTTTGCATTCCTAAATTTGAATACAAAAAAGCAGATAATAATGTCTTCAGAGCAAGTAAGAACTCTCCTTCATAATTATATATTTTTATGGCCTCTTTAAAACGATAACTAGCATAGTGCCGCTGCTTCCAATAACCGAATTTCATTAGCCGCGAAATTTTGCGCACGATAATTAATTGGTATTCCAAAGGACGAGTTTTCGCTCCACTACTGGTTACGCTGCCGGGATATTTGCGATAATGGAGCATAACCTTATCTATATGGTAAAAGGGCACATGCTGGGCTAGACGTAACCAGAAATCCCAATCCTCCGCGCTACCTAAAGCACCATCCCAACCATCATATTGCTCAATCAAACTTTTTTTCCCGCATAATGTATGAAAAATTGCCATATGATTGGCAGGTTGCGTTAAGACAAATTCTACATATTCTCTTCCCTGGAGAGAGTTGGGTGGCAAAAGTGTGGTGTACCCCCATATTTTTTCACCTCCTTCACCGACACTAAAGCGCTGTACTCCGCCAATCACAATCCGTGAATCATTTTCTTGCAACATCGAATATTGATTGGCAAGCCTATCAATAGGCCATAGATCATCTGCATCATTGACAGCCAGGTAATGCCCTCGGGCAAGTTTTAAGCCTTTATTTCTAGCAGAAGGTGCACCGCCATTTTCCAGTCGATGCAATTTAATACGAGGATCTGTTACCGATATTTCTTGTACGATTTGAGCCGTATCATCCGTCGAACCATCGTCCATCACAAGAATTTCAAAATCACGCAATGTTTGCGCTTGTAACGAAGAAATGGTTTCTTTAATTAAGGAAGCGCCATTAAATACAGGGATGATGATACTGAAAAGCGGTGCATTACAGTCACTCATCATACGCTCTGCCTTTTATTAATTTGCTTTTGTATAAGGCGATATTGAGTAATTTCCCCACGTATTTTACTTAGCTCAATTACATGCAAGAACTTTATTTGTTTGTTATAAAAAAAGTTAACGACTGTCTGCGCTTTACGAATTAAGTATTTTTTAAATAGATAACGAGGTACTCCACCCAGGCACTTGGCATTGTTAGCCGGCCTCATCTGTACTCTACCACGCGCCAAACGATACGCTCGCGCTGCTAACCATTTAAGTGATAATTGCTCTTCACGAACATGATGATGCACCAATGCATCCGGCACATAAATACCCTGATAACCCCGCTCATAGGCACGTAACAATAATTCTGTTTCAGACCCCATTACATAATTACTTCCCTGCGGGCCGATATGAGGATTAAATTGCAACCCTTGATTGAATAGTCTTTGGCGAATAGCCATGTTAGCTCCCCAAATACGCTCTGCAACTATGGGCCCCTCAGGCTGATGCCAATCGGCTTCGCCATAAGCCATGCGCACAAATTCATTACTGAAATCGATATTTTTCCCGATGCTTTCAAAATTTGGGGGGTATTTAGGCAATATGCGTCCACCAAATATATTTATTTCCGGATGTCGATGCGCTGCATTTACCAGTGCATATATCCAATTATATTCGGCTTCAATATCATCATCTGTGAACACCAGCAAATCACCCTGCGCATGCGCCAGCCCCAAATTAATAGCTGCATTTTTACCCGGCTCAGCAGTATGCAAATAGCTTATTGGAAGAATCCCAATAAAAGATTCGATAATAGATTTTGCACTCTGCTGTGGACAATTATCGACGGCAATAATCTGATAACTAAAACCCTGCGTATTGAGTTTTGTAAAACTATTTAACATCAATCTCAATAAACTGGTTCGCTTGTATGTAGCAAAAATCAAGCTCACCATTACTTTCTCGTTCATATCTCACACCGATTCCTATATAGTGATTTGCCGAGGCTAAGTTGACTATTCCATTAAATTCAAGATAAATTTCATCAATCTTAATACTATGGAGACAACATCGACTGCTTATAGATATCCAACGCATGATCGACGCTTTACTACTATTTCCCGTATATTTTATAAAGGTATTTAGTCAGACCTCTATTTACTGTAAAGCTACTAAGCAAAATCTCCTGATTGGCAATATTTTTTTTGTAGTTATTATGTTTTCCCATTCCGGCCATAAAATCATAAATAAGTCCCTTTTTAATTGCTGCCTCAATTGCATACCCAAGATGAATTGAGCCTAAAGCAATTTTAGGAAAGCGATTTTCCTTATAGCCAGATTGCAGATTGTATCGAACCCCATCCCATTCGATATCATAAATTACTGAAACCGCCTCTCCATTGACACGCATGACTTGAAGTATCGGAACTCCACCACCAAAATATACACGTTCCACCAAACCACACATAAACTTAATTGATTCCGGTGAATAGCAAGGGCGCCCCCAACGCGGAATATGAAATTGATTCAGCACCCCAAAAAAACTAACAGCATCACCATAAGCAAAGTTAACAAGCTCTATCTCACCTACTTGCTCCAAGCGATGGCGACGATTGAAATAGCTATTGCGAGTACTACTTCCGAGCGAAGCCATATATTCATTAATACAGTTCGATGACACTGAGTATGCAAGCTCTGTTTTTTCTACGCAGGCATACCACTTATTGATATCTGCAAGTTGGTTAATTTCCTGGATAGGGCCGAAGTCATGGCTGACATCTGTTAATGAAAACTGGTTCCAATCCAGTTTTTTGAGTTCTTTACCCAATGCGGCAATCCCACCAGACATAGCAATCAAGGAGTCCAGATTATTATATTCAGCTCTTGGTGTACTAAACTGCGCGTAGCCATTACCCGCCAAAGCAAGGCATTTTAAAGGAAGAATACCCTTGAGCCGATGCGAAATGGTGTAGACCATTTCAAGTGGATTATGGCTACCGCCCAAATCCATCAATTTAATCTGTGCATCATGCCCCCAGGTTTCTACCCAAGCATCAACCCACGGAAATGACCTGAAGAAATTTCTCAAAAATACAATCCTCAATTGAGGCAACTGAATAACTTACATAATCCCGGACAATCAATTCTGAGATATACAAGTAACCAAAAGAAGCATTATGTCGAGACGATCTAATAAATTAACGGCTGAAAAAAAACCCTCCTGATATTGGAGGGCGTTTTTTCAGCGATAAGAAGCACCTGTATGTAATTGGCAAATTCTATTTGGCTCGCGACTTTGCTTCCCTAAGATGGTCATGTATCTCCTTGTTATCAGAGGCCAGTGCAGCAGCCTTTTCGAGTAATTCAATACCAGCAGAAACCTTACCGCTTTCAACTAAAATCCATCCATACGTATCCAGGATGGCAGCATTATCCGGCGCTAAATCATAGGCGCGCTTGGCAAACTCCAATGCACGCTCATCCTTCCTTTCATAGTACATCCAGGCTAAATTGTTTAAAGCAGCTGGCATTTTTGGAGCCAATTCTACTGTTTTCTCATACCATGTTAATGCTTCATCCGATTTATTGTTTTGCTGGGCATTAATTGCATTAATCAAAGCCGGTCTATAGCTACCAGGTATTTTTTCTGCCCATTCTTTACCGAACGACACCATCAATTCACTTTTTTGCTGCCGCTGATACATACCATAAATACTTTCAGCAACAGCCTCCATCGGTTTTATACCCCATGACGTTCTATAGAGTTTGAGTGCTTCATCCTCATTAGCTTCGGCCAAGCGAATATTACCTTGTAAAAATAAGCGCTCGGCTTCGTTTTCATCATTCTTAATAAATTGATCGAGCAATTTCTGCGCTTCAGCAATATTATTCGCAGCCAATTCAACCTCTATCAGATTATTTAAGAAATCTGCATTTTCAGGAAATAATTTCACGGCTCGCAAAAAGCTCACTCGTGCTTCCACCAATTTTTTTTCTTTTCGTAAGAGCACACCTTGTGTTTGAAAAAGACGAGCAGCTATTTTCTTAACATTATTTGCTTCATTGCTTCGCTCAAGTGCCTGTTCAATATGCAGTATTGATTTTTCAATATTATTTCTTTGTAATTCCAGCTGTGCCAACAGCAACGAGGGCTGCCATTTATCGGTCTTTTTTTCCAAATTATTTAGAAATGCAAAAGCCTCTTCTTGTCTATTTAATTGTTTTACCAACTCTAGCCAACGCCCGTAGGCCGCGGTAACACTAGGATCGGACTCAATAGCCAATTGCCATGTAGCGATTGCTTTTTGAGGCTGCCTTTGTAGTTCATAAACCTGAGCCAATCCTGAGTATGCCAAATATTTTTCAGGATTATTTCTTGCGGCGGCAGCTAACTCGAATGCTTTTTGTGCTTCAACGTAATTTTTTTGCTCGACGTTATACCAGCCTTCAATAAAATTTCCTCGCGGATTATCAGGAAACTTTTGCTTAAAATTGACAACCTCTTCCTTAACCCGATCAGACTGACCATGCTCAAATAAACTTTTTAAATATGCCTGCTGTATCAATAGATCAAGAGGTTGCTCTTGATATGCTTTTTGTAACTGGGCTATCGCCTGCTCAGGTTGCCCCATCCCCATATAACGCTTAGCCAGAGCAATTCTAATACGTTGCTGCTTGGGATTTAACGCCAAACTTTTTTCAAGCGCCTTTGCCCCCTCTGCACTTTTCGAATCCTGATCAAGCAATGCCAATCCATAAGTTGCAAGAATAGCCGGATTGTTTGGTTGATTTTCAGCAGCATGTTTTAATAGATCAATTGCGTCCGCTATTTGGTTGTTGCGATACTTAACCAAGGCGGCAGCTTGAATGACAGTTGGGTTTGCTGTCTCCGGGTCAATAAATTGGTCGAAAAGTGATGACGCTTTATCATCAGATCCTTTTTGAAACTCAACCATCCCCAACAATGTTGCAGTATTTTTATCATTGGGAAACTGCTCCCTTAATTCATGTAGAATATTTTCTGCATCAGCCAATTTTCCTTGCTGATACAGCTCCATCGCCTCACTAAAACGCTGCTGGGCGCCATTACTTTCAGAATTCGATTCAGCGATTACCTTCTGATAAGTGTAAGCTTCGCTGGTTCTACCTAACTGGATTAATGTTTCTGTTAATTGAATCAGTGCATTTGATCGCTGATTAGTGGGAATATCAGTTTTAGGCAATAACCCTATGGCCTTGGTAAGGTAAGCTTCAGCCTTTTCAAGCTGACGGCTATAAAGATTAACGCTTCCCAACATTACCAATAATTCAGTATTGTTTTCGTCGTTTTTAAGTGCTTCTTCAAGTATTGTTAATGCGACTTCGGTTTGTCCTTGCGCCAGCACTGATGTTGCCGAAACCAGTGCAATATCCGTATTGCTTCCACCTGCATCTTTCAGTTTTTCTTGAAATTGCTCTGCCTCTGCTTTTTCTCCTAAATATATGCTGGAGAGAGCAGCTATTTTTGCCTGATGCACCTTGTCTTCTGCGCTTTCTGCCGGGTGTTGGGCAATAATATTTAAAGCGGATCTGTATTTTTTCCCATTTAAATAGGCTTGCGCCAACTCGGTAGAGACTTCAGGAAGCTTTTCAACAATCGGTTCAAGCAACTTGTAGTTAACTCCACTTGCTCCAACCTCGTTATATATCTTCGCCAGCACTAAATAGCCTTGTGCAGAATCCGGTTGAAGCTGAATCATATTCCGCGCTTCTAATACAGCGGCTTTTAATTGCCCCTGTTTTAAATACGTTTTCGCAGAAACGCTATAGCGAGCCATTTCACCTTCAACTTCTTTCTGTTTATCGCCGCAGCTAACAACCAGGAAGACTAAGGCCACCAAAAATAGCCGTGTAAAATTATTCATGGGCTCACCCCAAAATTTAAAGAGCGTTGTAAAGTTATAAATCATTTTTTTGTTACCAAGTACAATTAATTTTAAGGTAACCCACAAGAAAATATTTTCTAAAAATAATAACCTACCGATGCACCAACAAATGTTTCATCATAGGTTTTCACATTACCATCCGACTCACGATTTTCTTCTTCAGCAAACAAGCGAAAAGAAATACCTGAATTAAAAAGGTAACGATACTGAATTATTGCAGAATCAAGCGTGTAATCTTCGCCAGCCAATGTTCCCGTGAATTTATTTTCACCAATTCCGTAACCGAGTGACAGGGAAGACCGTGCAGAAAAATCGTATGTAAAATCTAATCGCCCACCTTGTTGACGAATTTCGTCCGGCAAAACGATATAGTCATCATTACTTTGATGAATTGATATGTTCATCGTACATTTATTACAAAGAAATTTATTTGTCCATGTGAGTTCTGCATTTCGGCGCTGAATTTGATCAACCTTGAAAGATCCATCACTGGTTGGGTTTTGATTAACACTGTGTAAATTGCCACCGCCATAGGAGGAATCGGTAATCGCCTGACTACCCATTAGCTGCAATGAATTAAGTCCAGAATTGTAGGCAATACTCAAGGTATAGGTTGGTTTTCCAAATGACTCTTGAGCATCCCGCTCACTGCGGTTGTAACCTAAAGCCAAGGTGTAGTGCAATTTTCGCAATTCGGTTGCGTAGGTTGCAACTGCAGCTGTATAGATATAATCCGCGTCTTCGGAATTGGGAAATTTGACATCCGCTCGTTGAAGCTGAACATTAAACTGACTGACTTTGGATGAGTTACGATTCCAGGCTAATATCGCCGTTTGCCGCTCCGAATCATTAATATCACTTTCTAAAAAATTAATATCAGAAACTTCCACCGACCCCACTAATAGATCGGCATCACTGATACGCTTTTTAACCCGAGGGGTTGCGCTCAGTATTTCACGTTCATCTTGATTATTAGTGATATTAATTTCATCTGGCGAGCTGAGCAGGGTTTTACGCGAATGTTTAAACTGTATATCCACGGGGTCAGCTGACGAACCCAACTGCAACATCGACTCCCCCTCAAGATATTGTTGATCCCGCTGGGAGTTTTTTGCAAAACGGTTATCTGTACCGGTGTAATCTACAGAGGCTGACAGATAGGTATTATCGTAATCGCCCGATAAGCCTATCTCGTATGACTCCTGTCTTTCACTAATCGGATCAGTGGTCGTTTTGCCAGCATTATCTGACTCTCCGACCGAAGCAAAAATATGCCCACTAAAATTTTTAGCTTCAGAGACCGACGATATGATCGCGATAAAAAGAAGTTTCTTGCTGTAATTTCGAGACTTTTTCATGCTACGGTAGTCCTTGTGATTAGCTATTGAACACAAACCCCGCAAACTTTTCTTTGCCGACGGCATCAACTGCCGCAAGAACATCATCAGTGACGGCTGCACCAAATGGAACAACCAGCAACGCATGATCACAATAGCGAGCTAAAATTCTAGCCTCCGTAGAATGCTGTACAGAGGGAGCATCTAATACGATAAAACGATCCGGATAACGTGACTTAATTTCTGAAACAAACACTTCCATGCGTTTTGAGTTAAAAAATTCCGCCGCAGACTCACTTGATCCCCCTGAAGGGATTACACGCAACCGTTCTATACCGCTCGGGTAAATTATTCTTTTTAGAGGAACGGTATAATCATTCAAGTATTGAGTTAATCCACCATCTACATCAGTAACAACATATTTTTCTGTTGCATTGCTATAGGGATTACAGTCAACAAACAATGCTGTTTTATGCTGGTCGAGGGCAAAAGTAGCAGCAAGGTTAAAACTAAAATCACTCGACTCGGACAATCCCACCACGGATGAAACTAACACAACAATGTTATCCGTCTTGCTACGCTTCAATAAGCGAATCCTTACTTCACGATAGGCGTTAAGAACATCCCGCTGGCGCATTCCGGTAAAGACAACTTTCTTTTCATAGAGCTCATCTTGCGACCAGAGCACTGGCAGCATCATGTTTTTAATTTGCTCACGCTTTCTGTGCTCTAACACAGCAGTTTTTACCAACTGGCCGCTGCTCTCTACCAATTCGTCAACATTGGCGATTAAGTTGCTTAGCTTGCTTTGTTTTGTATCATCCATATCAGTTACTCTGGTCACGTTACCCATCTAACCCTGCAAGATTTGCCAGAAAACAGCAATGCCAATGTAGGTCAATAAAGAAACCGTCAATACAATCAAAATCAGCACCATATCTTTTCTGAACAAGCGATCACCGATAGGCGACTTGTAGTGAGGAATAACACCTATTAATTCGATATCAGGCGGGAGCTGACGTTGCAATGATCGCGCGGAGCGAAAATGTGGATCTAGCAATACATAAACAACAACAAGGCCCAAAGGAAATAGCAAACCAAGCAGTGGACCTAAAATGGCGAAATGGGCGAATACAATACCTGAGGGCCTGAGTGGGAAAGAAGCAGGCTCTTGAATACGATAACTAACACCCTGCCCTTCAATATCCAGTGTCATCGAGAGACGTGCAGCCTCTTTGCGCTGAAGCATTTCCTCATACACTTTTTTGGTAACGTTATAATCACGGGTTAACTCGGATAATTGCGCTTGATTACCCGCAATCCTGGTTTGTCGTTCGAATTCCTGATCCTGGAGCGATACCAATGATTGCATTCTGCGTTTTTGCGCACGCAAATTTACATCGGCTTCAGAAAGCTGCTTTCTCAATTCTTCATATAAAGGATTTTCGACCCTCTCTGAATTACCAAAAACCTCTCCTGAAGATTGCATTTTCGCAATACCCGCATCCAGATCTGCAATTTGTGCACGCAGTGAAATGATGTCTGGATATCCCTCCTGATAACTCAACAACAACTGTTCCAACTGTGCACTTAATATTGTGCGGCGCTGCCTCATCTCATCAACCTGTCCTTTGGCTTGGAGATATTCACCTTCAGTGCCTAATTGTTGCTGAATCGAGTTGCTTCTCGCCTGGGTTTCCTCGATGCTTATTTTTAACCCTTCAATCTCCTGACGGAGACTTGCTATTCGGGTGCTGACCGACTGCTCACTACCATCGGTATTTTTTGAGTTAAAGTCTTTCAGCTTTTCTTCTGCGTGTTCAAGTTGCTTGCGATACGTTTGCACTTGCGCATCAATAAAATTATATGCACCAACACTTTCCTCTCGCTTCTTGCGCGCAGTATCCTCAATAAATACGTTTACGATTGCATTGAGCACTTCAAATGAACTGTCGGGATTATCTGCACTGTAGGCCACAGCAAAGTGATTGTTATTGCGCTCTTTCTTAATTGATACAGAACCTCGCAACTGCTTAATAACGCGATCCTGTTGAGACTCGGTCATATCCTTGGTAATCATTCCAGCGGCTATCGCCGCAGCAAGCATATTATTACGGGTATAGATAACCTCACCCGCCTGCTCACTGCGATCAATTTTAGTAACCTCGGCTTGCCCCTTTAATAGCGGTTCGATAATGTTGGTGACGTCGGCAATTAACACAACACTGGTGGTGTAGGTTTTTGGCCATATTAACCCAACCCCCAAAAGCGAAAAACTAACGCCAATAAATAGCGCAACACACCAATAGCGAAAACGAATTAACTCCGCACGCAAGGCGATCAAGATATCTTTAAGGTAGGCTTTATCCATGTAATCTCTCTATGCAGCCACGTAAGGCATGCGAGCCAAACGTTAAAATGCTCGTTCAGGAACAGCAACTATGTCTGAGGGTTGCAATGAGTAATTGGTTTCCAGTGCCCCTTTATTAATCAAATCATCCAGTTTGATGTTGTAAACCTGAACCGAACCATCAACTTTACGGTAAAGCTTTGCCTTATTTGCCGAGGCAAAATCATTCGGACCACCAGCAATCAGGACCAAATCAAGCACGGTCATACCTTCGCGATAAGGGATTGACTGCGGGGCTTGTACCGCACCGGTAATGCGCACCCGGCGCTGGAAATCGGAGCTGCTAGGATTTACGACGATGACAGTAACCTGAGGATTCTTAACGTAACTGCTAAGGCTTTTTACTATGACATCGGATAATTCTGTTGAAGTAAGATCTGCTGCGGCAAGGTCACCCACTAATGGCATTGAAATTTTGCCATCCGGCCTTACCGGGACTGCAATAGAAAGTTCGGGGTTGCGCCAGACACTAATCTGCAAAGCATCACCAACACCTATTTTATATTCGCTGAGTACGCCAGCGTTCGTTGCAGGAGGTAATTGCCCCACTTTGCTGCTACTGCAACCACCGAGAATAATAAGAAAAAATATTGCAGCCACTCGATAAATAATGTTCTTCACATCTGACTCCTTTTTATGCCCTAAGGCCAGCAAAAAATTCTCTAATGAACGCCTTTACCCAACAGGATGATTTCGACGGTTTGGATCATGATTAACATGTCCATCAAAAAACTATGATTTTTGGTGTAATAGAGGTCGTACTGAAGCTTATTTCGAGCATCCTCTACTGAGGCACCGTAGGAATACTTCAATTGTGCCCATCCCATTAAACCCGGTTGCACTTTGTGACGAGTTTCATAGAAAGGCAGTTGCTTTGCAAGGTCTATGACAAATTCGGGACGCTCGGGACGGGGGCCCACAAAACTCATCTGGCCCGCCAAAACATTATACAACTGCGGCAATTCATCAAGACGGGTGTTGCGAATGAAGGCGCCAACGCGGGTCACACGGGCATCATTTTTCTTGGCCCAAACTGCACCATTTTTTTCAGCGTCCTGGCGCATACTACGAAACTTATAGATACGGAAGGGCTTGCCATTCAAGCCCACGCGGACCTGATGATAGAGAATTGGCCCAGAGCTATCCAGTCGCACCGCCAGTGCGGTTAATAGCATAAAGGGCCATAGCACCAAAAAAAACAAGGAGGCAAGGATCAAATCAAACAGGCGCTTTGCCATCACGCGACGCTTTGAATATTTGAACCCATCAGAAAACAGCATCCAACTAGGTTGCAGCAAACTTATATCAATCTTACCGAGTTCGCGCTCGCAAAAACTAAGCGCATCACTGGAGACTATTCCAGCCAGTTTGCAATCCAAAAATTGGTTAAGAGGGAATGCATTGCCTGTACTCCGGCGGCGTTCATCAGGGGAAATCACAATTTCGGAAATCTGAGCCTGTCGGGAGTACGCAAGCCAGTCGCTGGGCTCAGGCAACACAAGTGATGGCTCAACCTTTATCTCTTCATCGGCACTGGGAATACAACCAACTATCTTAACCCCCAATACATTGATCTCCGGTTCCAGATCTTCAAGCAGTTTCAGCGCCCGCGCGCCCGCGCCATAAATTACCACGCGGCGTTTTAGCTGTCCGGTATCAACCACCCGCATAAAAATGAAGCGGGCAATCACAACCAGGCCGGTGGCAAACAACACCCCCCAGAAAATCAATGTTTGAGGGACAAACGCTTTACCGAATAACACACCAATCAAAAATAATCCCATACTGCCAAGGAGAAAGAAACTCACCAGCGTGCGCAATACCATGCTGCTAAAGCCTTCACGCACAAGTGCGAGGTATACGCCCATCGATAAAGTACAGCAGGACAATAAACCGGAGAAAACCAGAATTTGCGCCCAATTAACCACTTTATCATTAGCCTCAATATTACCGTCGAAATACTGGGACCACCACGCAGCTAGCCCCAACAGGATCGCTTCGGCAATCCCAAGAAACAGGTAAGGCAAATGAATGTAGTGTTTATTGAGTCGAATATAAGACAAACCCGGTTCCTTCAAGTTGAGCAGCGTGAGTTGGTAAAGCAAAGACAGCCGCGCATTATAGCGAGTTTTGTGACAAAAGCTCGACGCTTGTGGCGTAATTCTGTCACAAGGCCATTAACCGGGGAAATTCACCTTGTAAATGACAGAGCTTTATCCTTTCCAATGCCAAATCGACATAAAAAATGTGGTAACTTAGCCGACCTTTGGATTCACGGTTCGCTAAGGAAATTTCCATGTACGCAAGCAATCCCGCACTCTGCATTATAGGCCTAGGCTATGTAGGTCTACCCCTTGCTGTTGAGTTTGGTAAAACCATCAACACTATCGGTTTCGATATTAACCAGTCTCGTATTGACGCCTTGCGCCACGGTGTGGATAGCACGCTCGAATTGGATGCAACTGAACTCGGTGAAGCAAAACATTTGCGCTATACCACGAGCGAAGCAGACATCAAAGGTTGTGATGTCTACATCATCACCGTGCCCACTCCCATTAATGAAAGCAGGCAACCGGATTTAACACCGCTCGAAAAAGCATCCGCGCTGTTGGGCCGTGTAATTGGCAAAAATGCGATTGTCGTGTTTGAATCTACCGTTTATCCCGGTTGCACCGAAGAAATCTGCGTCCCCATCATCGAAAAACATTCCGGCCTGGTGTTTAACAAGGATTTTTTCGCCGGTTACAGCCCCGAGCGAATTAACCCGGGCGATAAACAACATCGCGTCCACAACATCACCAAAATTACTTCCGGTTCCACTCCTGAAGTAGCTGAATATGTAGATCAGCTCTATCGCAGAATAGTGGTCGTGGGCACGCACAAGGCGAGCAGTATTAAAGTTGCCGAGGCTGCCAAGGTGATTGAAAACACCCAGCGCGATATCAATATTGCCCTGATCAACGAACTGGCCTTGATCTTCAAGCGCCTCGATATTGATACCCTTGAAGTGCTTGAAGCCGCCGGTACCAAATGGAACTTCCTGCCATTCCGCCCGGGCTTGGTGGGCGGTCACTGCATTAGTGTTGATCCCTATTATTTAACACATAAAGCACAACAAGTTGGTTACAACCCGGAAGTGATTCTGGCAGGACGTCGCATTAACGATGGTATGGGCACTTTTGTCGCCGAGTCAGTCGTAAAAATGATGACCCAGCGCAAATGTCACGTGGTGGATTCCAATATCCTGATCATGGGCCTCACATTTAAAGAAAACTGCCCGGACCTGCGCAATACCCGTGTGATCGACATCATTAACGAGTTGAAAAACTACAATGCCAATGTGCATGTGTATGACCCCTGGGCCGATGCGGCGGAAGCGCAGCATGAATATGGCCTGGAGCTGATCGCCGAGCCCAAAGCCAACAGTTACGATGCCGTTATCCTCTGCGTTGGCCACAGTAAATTCCGTGAAATGGGCGCCGCGGAAATTCGCGCTTATGGCAAAAATAACCACGTTCTGTTTGATGTTAAACATATTCTGCCCAAAGAAGCGGTGGATGCGCGTCTTTAAACGCAGCACCGGCAACAGATAGATATAAATGTACTAAGGATTTTTCATGAAAGTTTTGGTAACCGGCACTGCGGGATTTATTGGCTCCACCCTTGCCAAGCGTTTGCTAGCGCGCGGCGACGAAGTTATCGGTATCGATAACCTCAACGATTATTACGATGTACAGATAAAAAAAGACCGCTTGGCGCACCTGACGCCGAATAGCGGCTTCACCGATATTCGCTGCAATATTGAAGACAAAGCCGCTATCGACAACGTCTTCAAAACCCATAAACCGGATCGCGTAGTCAATTTGGCCGCCCAAGCGGGTGTGCGCTATTCACTCATCAATCCCCATGCGTATGTGGATGCGAATATCACCGGTTTCCTGAATATCCTGGAAGGCTGTCGCCATTTCGGCACCGACAATCTTGTCTATGCATCCAGCAGCTCAGTCTATGGCCTGAATACCGCCATGCCATTCTCGGTGCACAATAATGTAGATCACCCGGTCAGCCTTTACGCAGCGAGCAAAAAAGCCAATGAATTGATGGCACACACCTACAGCCATTTATTCAATATCCCCACTACCGGCCTGCGCTTCTTTACTGTCTATGGCCCCTGGGGTCGCCCGGATATGGCGTTATTTATTTTCACCAAAAAAATCCTTGCCGGTGAGCCAATCGATGTTTTTAACTATGGACATCACCGTCGCGACTTCACTTATATCGACGATATTGTTGAAGGCGTTATCCGTACGCTGGACAACGTAGCGCAACCCAATAGCGATTGGCAGGGCGACAAACCCGATCCGGCGACCTCAAAAGGCCCCTATCGCATCTACAATATCGGCAGTAACAACCCGGTCGAATTGCTCCGTTACATCGAAGTACTCGAAAATTGCCTGGGTAAAAAGGCGGTAAAAAACCTGCTGCCACTGCAGCCGGGCGATGTGCCCGATACCTATGCCAATGTGGACGCACTGATTGAGGATGTGGATTACAAACCGTCAACACCAGTGGAAGTAGGTATTGAAAATTTTGTAAAGTGGTATCGTGACTACTACAAGGTTTAAGCGTTTACGTGCCCCTGACAACGGCATCGCATGATGCCGTTTTATTTACACACAAACGAATTTGCATATGAATCAAGGCTCAGTTACCCACGCCATGACGGTAGACGTTGAAGATTATTATCACGTCGCCGCTTTCGCGAATGTAATCAAACCGGGCGAGTGGAAAAACTGGCCGTCGCGCGTAGAGGCAAACACCAATCGCCTGCTGCAGCTGTTTGATGATGCCAACATCAAAATCACTTTCTTCATATTGGGCTGGGTCGCAGAGCATTATCCGGAACTGGTAAAAACCATTCGCGCGCAAGGCCACGAGATTGCTTCGCACGGCTACAGCCACCAACTTATTTACAAACAGACGCAAGATGTTTTCCGCGCGGAGGCAGCTAAATCCAAAACCCTATTGGAAGACCTGGCGCAGACACAGATCACCGGTTATCGCGCAGCAAGCTACTCCATCACCCGCAGATCCTTATGGGCGTTAGATATTCTGGCTGAGCTCGGCTTCACCTGGGATTCCAGCATCTTCCCCACCCGCCACGACAATTACGGTATTCCCGGCAGCCCCGAAGAACCCTATCGCATCATAACCAATAACGGCGCGAGCCTTTTGGAGTTTCCATTGACCACCGCCAAAGTGCTCGGCCAATCAGTCCCTGCGGCAGGCGGCGGTTACTTCCGCCAATATCCTTATGCGATGTCCAAATGGTTATTTGAACGCGCAAGCCACAACCAAACCAAGCCACAAATTTTTTACCTGCATCCCTGGGAAATAGACCCCGACCAACCGCGCGTCCCTAATGCCAGCTGGTTCAGCAATTTCCGCCACTACACCAATTTAAAACGCTGCCTGCCGCGCCTGCAGCGTATGGTTGGCGATTTCCAATTCGGCACCATGAGCCAAAGCCTCGGTTCAACACAGATCACCAAGGAACTGAGCATTCACGATTTGGCGATAGATTTGAATCATAAATAGTTAACCTAGACGGGCACTGTTAAGGTCAGTAGAATCGCCGCCCTCAAACATGAGTTTCCATTCCAGCACCCGTAGCTCAGCTGGATAGAGTAGCGGCTTCCGAAGCCGTTGGTCACAGGTTCGAATCCTGTCGGGTGCACCACATTATTCTCCTGCAGCACTACAGACCAGATCACACTATATTGACTTCCAGCGAGACGGCCAACTGCTGCGAAATCTGTAAATGCGGCGATTATTCATATCTCAACTGATTATATTTTTCTGGAAATAATAAAGATGCCTATAAAGAGGAAGATCCTGCTGCACCGGTGAATATCTATGGCAACTCCAAGTACATAGGGGAAACGGAGATCATTCAGGCAAATCCGCAGCACCTTATTTTGCGAACCTCCTGGGTATTCAGCGAATAGGCAGTAACTTTTTCCAGACCATGCGGCACCTTGGACGCGGGCGCAATGAAATTTCAGTGGTCAATGATCAGTGTGGCGGCCCTACTCATGCGGGCGATTTGGCCGATGCTATTTTAAGGATTATTGGCCATTATCAAAAAATGGGGCAATTGGACTGGGGGATTTATCATTATTGCGGACACCCCTATGTCAGTTGGTTTGAGTTTGCACAGGAAATATTTGCCCATTCCCCTGCAGACTATCCATCACCTAATCTAACTCCCATTAGCACTGCGGACTATTCAGCAGTGCCAAACGCCCTTACATCTCTCGCTTAAATTGCGCAAAGATAGATGCAACATTTGGAATAGAACCAAGTGACTGGAAGAGCGCAATCAAAAATTTATCCGGTAAAAACAAATGAAGATCATTGATACAACAATTCTCGAGATAAAAATTCTAGAGCCAAAAGTATTTAATGATGAACGCGGGTTCTTTTACAAAAGCTTTAACAAAAAGGAGCTGATGAAGAGCCTGAATCTGAAAACCGGGTTTACCATTCCAAATCCCCAAAATGGGTCTTACGCGGGTGCACTATCAAGGTACTCCCATGGGTCAAAGTAAACTTACGCGAGCTATTGTCGGAGAGATTTATGATATACGTCGGTCATCGCCAACCTATTGGTCAATGGATAGGCATAATACTATCGGCCGAAAATAAGCGACAACTCTGGATAATCGAGTGTTTGCCCATGCTTTTACGTGTTATGGGATTGCGCAGAATGTGCTTATAGGTCCACTGAGTATTATTTCCAACATCACGAACGACGCCTTGCATGGAATGATACTGATCTGAGGATGGCCTGGCCATTCACATCACCTCCCGTTGTTTCCGCTAACGCTAAAGATAGTATTGCGCCATTATTTTCATTTTTACTATAAATTGGGTTGTAAACACCTAAAACCCGGCGCAAAACTAAACTATCACCATACCAGTTCCCAGCCCACTTGTATGGTGATAGAATCCGCACCCTGTTGGCTCAACGCCCCAAACCCCCTCCTCCACTCCGCCTTACCAGCATCGTAAAAACATGCTGCATCAGAAGGATTGATATGAATATTTTAGTTACCGGTGGCGCAGGCTTCATAGGCTCCGCCGTTGTCCGTCATATTATTTTGGCTACCGAAGACAAGGTGATTAACCTTGATAAGCTTACATATGCCGGCAATTTGGAGTCGCTCAAGAATGTAGAGGACAGCCCTCGCTACACATTTGAGCAAGTTGATATCTGCAATCGTGCTGAATTGGATCGTGTATTTTCGCAATACCAACCCGATGCTGTTATGCATCTCGCTGCAGAAAGCCATGTTGATCGGTCAATTGATGGCCCCGCGGCATTTATTGAAACCAATATCGTCGGTACCTATATCCTGCTGGAAGCCGCACGCCATTATTGGAAAGATCTATCCGAAGAACGCAAAGTAACTTTCCGCTTTCACCACGTCTCTACCGATGAAGTCTACGGTGATCTTGAGGGGCCCGAAGACTTATTCACCGAAACTACACCTTATGCCCCAAGCTCACCTTATTCCGCCAGCAAAGCAAGCTCAGATCATCTGGTACGGGCATGGCGTAGAACTTACGGCTTACCTACATTAATTACCAACTGCTCCAATAATTATGGCCCTTTTCACTTTCCTGAAAAGTTGATTCCATTAGTAATTCTAAATGCACTGGAAGGTAAACCTTTACCGATCTATGGCAGGGGAAATCAAATTCGCGATTGGCTATATGTCGAAGACCACGCTCGGGCATTATATAAAGTTGTCACTGAAGGCAATGCTGGAGAAACATATAATATTGGCGGCCACAATGAGAAACAAAATATTGACGTTGTGAGTAAAATTTGTGAGCTTCTGGACGAGTTAAAACCAGTAGCCTCTACAAATCTAAACATCAAATCTTATAAAGAACTAATAACATTCGTGCAAGATCGCCCAGGTCATGATCTTCGTTATGCTATTGATGCAACCAAAATCAAGCGCGAACTTGGTTGGACCCCGAAAGAAACTTTTGATACAGGGATTCGCAAAACGATTGAATGGTACATGTTAAATAATGATTGGATATCAACTGTAAAAAAAAATACTAAATAAATTAATGAGTAAATTCATAAAATGAAAGTATTAAGTGTTTTTGGAACTAGACCGGAAGCAATAAAAATGGCTCCTTTGGTTAAAGCTCTTGCTGAAGATTCAAGGTTTGAATCAAAGGTTTGCGTTACTGCACAGCATCGAGAGATGCTCGATCAAGTACTGAGTTTGTTTTCAATAGTTCCTGAATATGATCTCAACATAATGAGTCGCAACCAAACATTATCAAGTATCACATCACTGATATTAAACCAAATGGATAATGTATTAACAGACTTTACACCTGATGTCGTAATCGTACATGGAGATACTGCCACAACGTTTGCAGCAAGTCTCGCTGCATTTTATAAACAAATTCCGGTTGCGCATATTGAAGCCGGACTCAGGACGCACAACCTCTATTCTCCTTGGCCTGAAGAGGCCAATAGAAGATTGACCAGTGTCTTGACCCACTGGCACTTTGCACCTACTGACACATCGAAAAAAAATCTGCTGGATGAACACGTCAATTCCGCTCGCATAACAGTTACGGGTAATACGGTCATTGATTCTTTATTTCTTGCAGTAGATATGCTTGAAAGAAAACCGGAACTAAAGGAGGAGTGCAATCAATTTTATCCGTTCCTCCAGCCCGAAAGAAAAATCGTTTTGGTAACAGGCCATAGACGTGAAAGCTTTGGCGATGGGTTTGAACGGATATGCCAGGCACTTGCCATAATCGCAAACAATAATCCTGATGTGGACATCGTATATCCAGTGCACCTGAACCCGATGGTCAGGGAGCCAGTAAATCGCCTCCTCAATAATTTAACCAATGTTCATTTGATTGAGCCCCTGGAATACCTTGCGTTTGTCAATTTGATGAACGCGTCCCACATCATTCTGACTGATTCAGGCGGCATCCAGGAAGAAGCACCTTCACTTGGCAAGCCCGTGCTTGTCATGCGGGAAAACACTGAGCGCCCGGAAGCTGTCACTGCAGGCACCGTTAAATTGGTAGGAACGTCCATTGAAAAAATCACCACATCTGTTCAACTGCTGTTAGACGATGTAAACGAATATGAAAAAATGAGCAAATCTCATAATCCTTATGGTGATGGCACTGCATGCGAAAAAATATTAACTGCACTAATAGGTAACAAATAGAGGTAAGTAACCATGGCGTTTAACACCATTACCGTAATCGGACTTGGATATATAGGCTTACCGACAGCAGCAATTTTTGCCTCCCGGAAAAAAAATGTTATTGGCGTGGATGTCAATCAATCGGCCGTGGATACAATTAACCGCGGAGAAATACACATTGTTGAGCCGGAGCTGGATATTGTCGTCCATGCCGCCGTCACCAGTGGGTACTTAAGGGCTACCACCAAACCTGAGCCGGCAGAAGTATTTTTGATAGCCGTGCCTACCCCCTTCAAAGGCGATAATCACCAGCCGGACCTCTCTTACATCGAAAGTGCCTGTAAAGCTATTGCGCCAGTTATTAAAAAAGGGGATCTGGTGATCCTCGAATCTACATCTCCCGTTGGTACCACGGAAAAGATGTCAGCCTGGCTCTCTGAAATCCGCACTGATCTATCATTTCCACATACTCACGGGGAAAGTTCCGACATTCGCGTTGCCCATTGCCCCGAGCGTGTGCTGCCGGGTCACGTCATGAAGGAACTCATTGAGAATGACCGTGTGATTGGCGGGATTACCTCAAAGTGCTCAGAGGCAGCAGTTAACCTGTACAAAACATTTGTGCAGGGTGAATGCATTGTGACTAATGCACGCACTGCAGAAATGGCTAAGCTGACAGAAAATAGTTTCCGTGATGTTAATATCGCCTTTGCCAACGAACTCTCTATTATCTGCGACAAATTAAATATTAATGTATGGGAACTGATAAGCTTGGCAAACCGCCATCCGCGGGTGAATATCTTGCAACCAGGTCCCGGCGTGGGCGGTCACTGTATTGCTGTAGATCCCTGGTTTATTGTTAGCGAAACGCCGGATGAAGCGAAGCTTATCCAAACCGCCCGTATAGTTAATGACAGCAAACCTGCATGGGTTATCGAGAAGGTTAAAAAAGCCATTCAGGCATTAGCCCCCAAAACTCCCGTCACAATCGCATGCCTTGGCTTAACCTTTAAACCTAATATTGACGATCTGCGCGAAAGCCCTGCCCTTGCGATCACGTCCTGGTTGGCCAATGAAAAAATTGCAAACATTTTTGCAGTAGAACCAAACATTGAAAGGCTTCCGGAAAAATATTCAAACAATATCGAGTTGGTTTCGATAGAAGCAGCGCTGGCTACGGCAGACATTATTTTGTTACTCGTAGATCACAAAGAATTTAAAGCCATTGATAGAAAAATTGTCTCCGAGAAAATCGTCATTGATACCAGAGGAATCTGGCTTAACTAGTGCATCAACCTAAGAAATAATGTTATGAAGAAATACAAAGGCATAATACTCGCAGGCGGGTCCGGATCCAGGTTGCATCCAATTACTATGGGTGTCTCGAAGCAATTGCTGCCTATTTATGACAAGCCTATGATTTATTATCCTCTGTCAGTATTAATGCTGGCGGGAATACAGGAAGTCCTCTTGATTTCCACCCCCGTAGACCTACCTTATTTCAAACGTTTACTCGGCAATGGTTCAGATTTTGGGATATCCATTAGTTATACCGAACAGCCATCACCCGATGGATTGGCGCAAGCATTTATTATCGGCAGGGACTTTGTTGGCAACGACAATGTAAGCCTGGTGCTGGGCGATAACATTTTTTATGGCCAGCATTTTTCCGATAAATTAATTGCCGCGACCAATCGGGAAGCAGGAGCAACTATCTTCGGCTACCACGTTCCGGATCCTGAACGTTTTGGTGTCATCGCTTTTAATGAAAATGGTAAAGCCCTTTGTATCGAAGAAAAGCCTCAAAAACCAAAATCCAATTATGCGGTAACCGGCCTGTACTTCTACGACAATGATGTCCTGGATATTGCACGGGAAATCAAACCATCCGCACGTGGCGAATTGGAAATAACCGATGTAAATGCTGCTTACCTCAGCCGTGGGGACCTTCATGTCAGCCTGCTCGGGCGCGGCTTTGCATGGCTTGACACAGGCACCCATGATTCTTTGCTTGAAGCAGGTCAATTTGTGCAGACCATCGAACACAGGCAGGGCCTGAAAGTGGGATGCCTTGAGGAAATCGCATTTAATCAAGGCTGGATTAATACCGAACAAATGATGGTGCGCGCAAAAGCACTCAGTAAAACGGCATATGGACAGTATCTCGTTAAAATAGCTGAGGGCTATAAATGAAAGTTACCAATACCAAATTACAAGGCTGTGTAATTATCGAGCCAAAAGTATTTCAGGATGAACGCGGATTTTTCCTGGAAACTTTCCAATCTCATCGCTATCAGGAACAGGCCGGGATTAATTTGCCCTTTGTTCAGGATAACTATTCCAGATCTTGCAAAGGTGTTTTGCGTGGTCTGCATTTTCAAAAAAATAAACCACAAGGAAAACTGGTAAGGGTCGTTCGCGGAACAGTCTTTGATGTTGCCGTTGATATTCGCCCTGGCTCCACTACCTACGGCCAATGGGAAGGCATAATTCTTTCTGAAGAAAACAAACTTCAATTTTGGGTCCCGCCCGGTTTCGCGCATGGCTTTGTAGTGCTTTCAGATATTGCAGACTTTGAATATAAGTGCACGGATTACTACGACTCAAGTGATGAAGGCTCATTCATATGGAATGACCCTGATATTAATATCACTTGGCCGGACCTTGACAAGGTACTACTATCCCCAAAAGATGCCAACGCCCCGTTCTTCAAGGATCTGGTAAACAAATGAAGATTTTAATTACTGGCGGAAATGGCCAGCTTGGCCGATGCCTTCAAGATGCATTGCAATATTCAGGTCATGAATTCTTAGCGCCGGCAAAGGGTGAGTTGGATATTTCTGATGAATCATCGGTTGATAATGCCATTCAGAGCTATCGTCCTGATGTAGTTGTCAACACAGCGGCATATACCGCTGTCGACAATGCTGAAAAAGAAAGCGACATCGCTTTTTTAGTGAACGAGACCTCACTAAAACATTTAGCTAATTCTTGCAAAGCGTTGGACATCCCGTTAATACACATATCAACAGATTACGTGTTTGCCGGTACGGCTAGCTCTCCATATAAAAGTGATGATCAAACAGCCCCGTTAAGCGTCTATGGGAAAAGCAAACTTGCTGGAGAGCAAGCGATTAGATCTTTATGGGAAAAGCATATTATTGTGAGGACATCCTGGGTATTTAGCGAATACGGTAATAATTTCGTTAAAACGATTTTACGGCTGACGCAAAGTCGTGACAGTTTAAACATTGTCGCTGACCAATGGGGCTGCCCAACCTACGCTGGTGATCTAGCCATTGCAATTGTGAAGATATGCGATGAATTGCAGCATAAATCCGCATGGGGAATATATCACTACGCGGGAGCAACCAGTACCAACTGGCATGGGTTTGCATCGACCATTACTCAATTTTTACCCAAAAGTATTCCTGTTTTACCAATATCAACCGCAGAATTTCCAACCTTGGCCACGCGCCCTAATTATTCCATTCTGGATTGCAATTCCACAATCAATACCTGGAATGTCAAATTATCTGACTGGCAAGGTGCGCTTGAAAAAGTAATACCTAAATTAACGTCTTGTTAAAAGCACTTATCTGGAAGAATCAATAAAAGCATGTTGATCAGTAAAGATAAACTCAATTTACTATCACTAATAAGCATTCAGGCATCCAATGCGGTTTTGCCATTGATTCTATTTCCTTATTTATTAGTCACTATAGGTACGGAGCTGTTTTCAAAGCTCGTTATTGCAGAAATAATATCTGTAATAATATTGACCATTATCATATATGGTTACGAAATAGATGGGGTCAAACGCATTGCCGCGACTCAGCAGAATCTTCAACAGCTATCCCTTGTTTTCAATGAAATCCTTATTGCGCGTTTTTTATTGTTTTTTCTATCTTTAATTTCGCTTCCATTGCTATTTATCTTTTACGATACCGAGACATTCCTTTTTATATTGTCATGGCTGCTAATCCCATTTAGCTACATATTGCAAAATTCGTATTTTTTTTTGGCAGTGCAAGATAATTTTTTGCCTGCCATATTTAATATAGCAAGCCGTGTTATCGCCCTGCTGGCAACTTTCCTCCTTATTAAAACTTCTGCCGAAGGAATTTATGCACCGTTGGTGATTGGCGTTTCCTATCTTTGCGGAAGTATTGCCACAATCATTTATTTAGCTGGCAAGTACCATATAAAACCAGAGCGAGTAAGTATTTCCAAGTGTTGCGTCTCCCTTGCAGACAACTTTCATATCTTTTTAAGTAACGCGTCGGTTTTACTATACAGGGACTTGAACGTTTTGATATTAAGCTTGACGGTAAGAGATCCATCCATAATTTCAAGCTATTCCATTGCAGAAAAATTTGTAAAAAGCTTGCAAGCAGTATGCAGACCGCTTAGCCAATTTTATTTTTCGAAAGTTGTTTTGCAGCTCAAAGATTATCTGGAGCCCAATAAGAGCGCATTCCTTATAATATTGCGCTCTACTTTTCCTCAGCTAGCCATTTTCGGTCTGCTGTTGATTGCAGTTGCCATAGCAAACCAGATTAACCAAACATATCAAATAATTCCTTTAGAGCAAAGTACGCCATTAGTAGCAATTTTTCTGCTAATGACTACTTCCGTTTTCTTTGGTATTTCGAATTTTATGTTTGGTAGTGTCGGACTTAATATCTTGGGAAAAAGGAAATATTTTACTCTTTGCGTTCTGTTGGTTGGTATAACAAACCTTATCGTTTGCACTATTTTATCTTTTTATCTGGAAGTCTGGGGTGCAGCTATTAGCTTCATATTTGCGGAAGTGTTTCTTTTTATTTTGGTAAGCCGAATCTACTTTAGGAAACAAGTATGAATACAGATTTTGGCTCATTCCAGAAAATTCTTGCAATAGTATTTAGCTTGTTCATTCTCGCAAATGGGTATTTCTTGGCAAAAGTCGCCAGAACCTGGTTGGTGCCTGGCTGCTTAATTTCCATTTTTTGGTTCGGCTACTCCTTTTTCCCATTAGTCGGCCTATATACAGTTCCAATTAATGCTTTTTCGATTGCCTACATTTTTTTGGCAATTTTCTTATTTTCAATTCCCGCCTATTTTATTAATTGGAAAGTTGCACGCGCAAAGAACCAGATAAAAGTGAACATGAACATAAAGCATGAATTTCATACCAATTTCTTGATGAAAACATTTTATTTCATACAAGTCTTAGTCGTGGTTATTATTTTCCTCGACATTATAGCTCAAGGATTCGCCATTCGTGATATCATCTTTAATTTAATGGATGTATCCTCTCAATACATCTCATTAAGATACGCTAATGAAATAAATGCGACCTTATTATCAAGAATGGGAACGGTCTTCAATTATGTTGGGGTTATGCTCGGAGGGCTAATATTTTCTAACGCTATTCGTCATTTAAAAAAATACCTCATATTACTCCTTGCAATTTCTCCATCCATTATCATCATGGTAGTTCAAGGAGCAAAAGGCACTTTATTTTTATGTATCGTGCTCTTCTATTCTACCTTTCTAGTGTATCGAATCTTTGAAGGGAACTTAAAAATCAGTGGCAGAAAAGTAAACAGAAATATCGTACTTGGCTTGATCATATTATTTCCGGCCATAGTGTCCTCTTTTCTTTCCAGAGGACTATATGGCTATGATTCTGCCTATATCATCGAAAAGCTCGTTTCCTATTTTTCCTCTTATGCACTTGCTCATTTATATGCCTTTTCAGATTGGTTTTCATTTTATGTAGGCAGCCCATACACTAACATCTACGTTCCCCAATCCAACTATTACCTTGGATTTTACACATTTATGTCGTTGTTCAAGCTATTTGGTGATAACACGGAGGTTCCAGCTGGCATATATGATGAGTATTTCCAATACGGAGATTTTTTGCAGACAAATATATATACGCTTTTTAGAGGGCTCATACTAGATTTTGGCATCGGTGGAAGCTTAGTGTTCATGTTCGTTTTAGGGATTGTCACAAATTTTTCATTTAGAAATTTATTGCGGCGTGCAAGGCCTTATTTTTCACTTTCCTTTTTTTCCGTCATGATTAGTTTCTACTACACCTCATTCATTATTAGTATTTTCATCTGGAATAGCATTTTTTTTACATTCCTGATTTTCTCAGGGATTTTATATTTAAACAGAAAGGTGTATCTCTTGAAGATGACCAAGCGTGCGGACGCAGATCATGAATGAAATAATCTTTGTCGTAACAAACTTTAATAATTCTCAGTTTACCGAGCAACTAATAGATTCTATTAGAATGTCCGACCTGCATGACAGCCATATCGTTGTAGTTGATAACGCCTCTGAAAGAGCCCACACTGATTATTTGCGAAATATCGAGAAAAAATTTCCGAATGTAACCATTATCTTCAATAAAACTAATATTGGATATTTTCCAGGATTAAATATTGGAATAAAGTGGGCAAAAGAAAATCATCTTTATTATAAGTACATGATTATCGGAAATAATGACTTACTTGTGCCCACAGACTTTAAAAAAAACTTTCTGGAATGCTCTGAGAAACTGAACAAGTATCCAGTATTATCACCCAATATTACAATGCTTGACGGTACACCCCAGAATCCACATGTTATTTCATCAATAAGTCCGATAAGGGAATTTATATATGATCTATACCATTCAAGTTATTTATTCGCAGGTCTCATTGTAAAACTTGCCCAAATAACTCATCGCTTTACTGATCGGGATGATGAAAAACAACATGAAATAGCCCAAGAAATATATCAAGGATATGGTGCATGTTATATCTTGACGCCTAAATTTTTTGAATTGTTTGATGAACTTTGGGCTCCTACATTTTTAATGTATGAAGAATTTTTCTTAGCAAAGCAACTGGAAGACAAAGGCTTTAAAGTGTTTTACGAACCCAGGATTAAAGTCAAGCATTACTGCCATGCGTCAACAGGCCAATTACCTGGCCGGAAACGTTGGGAGTTTTCCAGAATAGCCCATCGCGAATACCGTAAATATGTAAAACTTTGGAACAAAACAGGTTAATTATGCGCGCATTTCAAATTTGTAAACGTTGTGTTATGGACACTACCGACTCCAAGATTGTTTTTGATGAAAACGGAGTATGTGATCATTGTCTATCTTTTGATCGTGATCTATTGCCGAACTGGCATACAGATGAGTTGGGCAAGAATAATCTTGCAAAAATCGTAGAGAAAATCAAACACGATGGAAAAGATCGTGACTTTGACTGCATCATCGGAATGAGTGGTGGCGCAGACAGCTCTTACTTACTTCACGTAATAGTAAAGGAACTAGGCTTACGTCCTCTCGTTTTCCATGTTGATGGTGGCTGGAATTCTCAGATAGCAGTAAATAATATCAACGTAATGATTGAAAAATTAGGGCTGGATCTTTACACCGAGGTCATCAATTGGGAAGAAATGAAGGACTTTCAGCTCTCTTTTTTTAAAGCTGGTGTTCCGCATATTGATATACCTCAGGATCACGCCTTCATAGCCACGCTATATAACTTTGCCGCCAAGTATAAAATCAAATACATTCTAAATGGTGGCAACTTCTCCACGGAGTGTGTGAGAAATCCAATGGATTGGCTCTACTATGGTACCGATATGGCCCAAATAAAGGATATACGCAAAAAGTTTGGTACAATTCCCTTGAAAACTTATCCATTCAGCAGTGTGCTTCGCCATAAGTTTTATCTTCGCTACATTGTCGGAGTTAATGTTGTTAAGCCGCTCAATTATTTTCCTTATATTAAAGAAGAAGCTATGAAGCTTCTTGAAAAGGAATATGGCTGGCAACCTTATCCGCAAAAACATTTTGAATCGAGATTCACACGTTTTTATGAAGGATACTGGCTACCCAAGAAATTTGGCTATGACACACGGAAAGTACAATTTTCCAGCCTAATTCTGACTGGTCAAATGAGCAGAGAAGAGGCACTTAAAAAGTTGAATATCCCGGCAATGAGTGAAGATGATGCACGCCAGGAATTTCTTTATGTCGCGACCAAACTGGGTATAACGCCGGAAGAACTGCAAAAATATTTTGACCAACCAAACAAAACGTATAAGGACTACGACAATAATGAGGCAATGTTTGTTATCGGTGCAAAAGTGATGAAACTACTGGGTATCGAGAGGGCTATTAAACGATGATTGGAATTATCAATTATGGTTTGGGCAATATAAAAGCTTTTTCAAATGTTTATAACCGTTTGAATATTGCCCATTTTTATATTTCCTCGTGCGACGATTTGCATAAGGCAACAAAAATTATTCTCCCTGGTGTGGGAGCGTTTGATCATGCCATGGGAATGCTTAACAAATCGGGTTTGCGTGAGGATCTGGATGAAGCAGTATTGGAAAGGAAAGTGCCCGTGCTTGGTATTTGTGTTGGTATGCAGATGATGGCTAACTCCAGCGAGGAAGGCACCGTGCCCGGACTCAATTGGATTGAAGGCACTGTCAGGAAATTTAGTTTTTCTGATCCCGCCATCAAAACCAGAAATCCATTACCACACATGGGCTGGAACCAGATTATCGTTCAAAAAAATAGTTTCCTGTTTGATGATTTGGATGAGGAGAAACGTTTTTATTTTCTGCACTCCTATTATTTTGACTGCGTCAACAAAGAGCATTCTGCCGCATCAGCACAATATGGCTTCGAATACAGCTGTGTCGTGAATAGAGAAAATATTTACGGCATTCAATGTCATCCGGAAAAAAGTCACCATAACGGTGTAACTTTCCTAAAAAACTTTGCGGCAAATTAATATGCTATATCCCAGAATAATCCCAGTGCTTCTGGTTCAGGATAAAGGCCTAGTCAAGACAGTTAAATTTAAAGATCCCAAATACGTGGGTGACCCATTAAATGCTGTCCGGATATTTAATGAAAAAGAAGCCGACGAACTGATCGTAATCGATATAGATGCTACGGCTAACAATAGAGCCCCTGATTTTCAATTGATTGAAAATCTTGCATCAGAGTGTCGCATGCCTTTGTGTTATGGCGGCGGAATAAAAACTATCGAGCAAGCTAAAAAAATCCTGTCCCTGGGCGTCGAAAAAATCGCACTTAGTTCTTCAGCGATTGAATCACCGCAAATTATTACGGATATTGCAACACAAGTGGGAAAACAAAGCGTGGTCGTGGTACTGGATGTATCGAAAAAACTTTTTAGTAGCAAATATGAATGCTGGACACATAACGGAAAGAAAAATACCAAGATATGCCCCATTGAATTCGCCCAAATAGCAGAAAAACATGGCGCGGGCGAGATAGTTATTAATTCCATCGATAATGATGGTGGTATGAAAGGTTATGACCTGCATTTGGTCAAGGAAATCAAAAGCCGAGTCGGAATGCCTGTAACCGTTCTGGGTGGTGCGGGCTCACATGAAGATATTAAAAACCTGATAGCACAGGAAGGCGTGATCGGCGCAGCCGCAGGCAGCCTGTTTGTATTTAAAGGCAAATATAAAGCAGTGCTGATCAACTACCCGAACAAAAGCGAAAAGCAATCCATCATTTCATCATTGAAGTAACGATTCGATCTTATACGGCAATCCACTATGAAACAGATTCTTCAAAACCTATCCAACGGCACTTCTAATATTGTAGAGGCTCCAACGCCAACTGTTTCAGCGGGCAGTCTTCTTATCGATTCGAAAGTCAGTCTTATTTCGGCTGGCACAGAAAGAATGCTGGTTGATTTTGGTAAGGCGTCACTGATTGACAAGGCGCGCCAGCAACCGGAAAAAGTGAAAATGGTATTGGAGAAAGTCAAAACCGATGGTCTGCTTACCACCATCGACGCGGTTCAATCCAAACTTTCCCAACCAATACCGCTGGGTTATTGCAATGCTGGTGTTATTAAAGAAATTGGCAGCAATGCAGGAAAATTCCAGGTGGGTGATCGTGTAGTTTCCAATGGTGCACACGCGGATGTAGTCAAGGTTAACCAAAACCTTTGCGCTGTTATTCCAGACAATGTCAGTGATGAGGAGGCTTCTTTCACCGTCGTTGGCAGCATCGGATTACAAGGCATTCGTTTAGCCTCACCAACCCTTGGTGAATCTTTCGTGGTAACCGGTGTGGGTCTTATCGGTCTGCTCACTGTGCAACTGTTACGCGCGCAAGGCTGTAGAGTGCTCGCAATTGATTACGACGAATCAAAATTAGAATTGGCTAGGACATTTGGTGCCGAGGTTTGTAATCCAGGTGCTGGCGAAGACCCTGTCGCGGCAGGTTTGAAATTTAGCCGCGGAAATGGTGTAGATGGCGTAATTATTACTGCATCTACCAAATCCAGTGATCCTGTTACGCAAGCGGCGAGGATGAGCCGTAAGCGTGGCCGTATTATTTTGGTTGGTGTAACTGGCCTCGAATTAAATCGCGCAGATTTTTATGAAAAAGAATTGAGCTTCCAGGTTTCTTGTTCCTATGGGCCCGGACGTTACGATCCAATGTATGAAGAGCAAGGGCAGGACTATCCATTTGGTTTTGTCCGTTGGACAGAACAGCGTAACTTTGAAGCCATTTTAGATATGATGGCGAGTGGGCAACTGAACGTAAAACCACTAATTACGCACCGCTTTGATTTTGAACAAGCTACTGATGCCTATCAGCAATTGGGCACAGATAAGTCAAGTTTGGGCATATTATTAATTTACAAAAGCGATTCCAGCACCAGACATAAAAAATCTGTCACCCTGAATTCCAATGTAACTTATAGTGCGCAAAAGCCCGTTATCGGTTTTATTGGTGCGGGCAACTATGCATCAAGAATGTTAATCCCCGCATTCAAATCAGCAGGTGCGCAGCTTCGCACCATTGCTACTGCGAATGGGATCAGCGGAGTTATACACGGAAACGCTTCTGGATTTTCAGAAGCAACAACTGACTCTCTGGCTATGATCAATGATAGCGGTATAAACACTATCGCTATAGTGACACGCCATAACAGCCATGCTTACTTTGTTAATCAAGCATTGGCAGCTGGAAAAAATGTTTTTGTTGAAAAACCTCTAGCGATCAATGCTGCTGAGCTGGAAAATATTGAAGTTGAATATCGCAAGCAACTTGATAATGGCTCATCACTAAAATTAATGGTTGGGTTTAATCGTCGTTTTTCTCCCCATGTTAAAAAGATGAAAGAACTTTTAACTCCGATAAAACAACCCAAAGCTTTTATTTTCACCGTAAACGCGGGCGCTATTCCGGCAAACCATTGGACCCAGGATGCACAAATTGGCGGTGGTCGGATTATTGGTGAGGCTTGTCACTTCATAGACCTGATGAGACATCTGGCAAATTCGGACATTATTTCTGCCCGGGCCCAAAAAATTGGCGATATTAACAATGGCGAAATAACCGAAGATAAAGCATCCATCACCTTACAATTTGCCGATGGTTCGTTTGGTACAATTCACTACTTTGCCAATGGTGCTGCCAGTTTTCCTAAAGAAAGAATCGAAGTATTTGCCGCCGGGAAAATTCTTCAACTCGATAATTTCAGAAAGCTCAAAGGTTTTGGTTGGTCAGATTTTACCAAAATGAATTTGTGGCGTCAGGACAAGGGCCAAAAATCATGTGCGGCAGCATTTATCAAGGCTATTGAATCCGGTGAAGTATCGCCTATTCCCGCCAGCGAATTGTTTGAAGTGGCACGAATCTCCATCGACATTGCCGAACAATTGCGCGCGCAATAATAATGTTATTTATTAAGATCAAAACAGCCCTTGCCCTGGGCCCGGTTAACCTGGGCAGGGTTTTCTTTTATAAATTGGGCGTTCGCTTGGGAATTAATCCGGTACGCAGGATTTCGGCTTCAATTACCGGAGACTCTTTTTTCAATGAGCTTAAGGGCGCTGAAAAAACTACACTTCCGATCAATAGCTTGTGGATGGGAAAACAAACCTACTTTGGTTGGCATGAAGTTATCTCGGACAATCCTCCTGATTGGCATTGCAATGTTTTCTCGGGCGGCAGAATCTCCGATCCACATCGGCCATGGTGGTTAATACCCGACTTCAATGAGGCAGTTGGAGATATCAAGGTAATATGGGAACCATCGCGTTTTGATTGGACGTTAGCATTCTCTCAAAGTGCGCTTGCCGGTAATGCCAATGCAATTAAAACATTAAATCACTGGATTGCCGATTGGGTTAATAACAATTCACCTTATCAAGGCCCTAATTGGAAATGCGGTCAGGAAGCCTCTATCAGAGTCATGCATTTAGCGATAAGTGCGCTGCTTCTCGATCAACATCATCAATCACAACCTTGTTTAATTGATTTAATTAAAGCCCATCTCCAGCGTATATCCCCTACTGTGAGTTATGCCATTGCACAAAATAATAATCACGGTACATCAGAAGCTGCCGCGTTATATATCGGTGGCAGTTGGTTAACGTTAAATGGCGATCCCCATGGAGCAGCATGGTACAACCAAGGAAAAAAATTGCTTGAAAATCGAGCCAGGCATTTAATTGATCCTGACGGTACATTTAGCCAGTACTCAACGAATTATCATCGGCTGATGCTCGACACTTATAGCATGGCTGAAATTTGGCGGCAGAAAACCAATTTACCCGTGTTCAGCCAACACCTTTACCAACAACTTTCTGCAGCAGCGAATTGGTTGTTCCAGATTACGCAGGCAACCACCGGTGATGCCCCCAACCTTGGCGCAAATGACGGTGCACGCCTACTACCACTTACTGATACTGACTATCGGGATTTTCGGCCCTCTGTTCAGCTTGCCATGGCGCTATTTAACAAAACAACCGCTTGGGTTGATGATGGCAACTGGAATTTACCCTTGCAATGGCTTGGTATTCCAATACCGCAAACGGCTGCAATACAAAACAGCTCGCTGTTTGATAAAGGGGGGATTTGTGTGGTGCGCAATACAAAAGCCTTTGCGATGCTTCGCTATCCACGCTTTCGTTTCCGGCCAAGTCAAAATGATGTTTTGCATGTGGATTTGTGGATCGATGGATTTAACCTGTTGAAAGACGGTGGAAGTTATAGCTATAACACCGCTGTAGAAATTCTCAATTATTTCGGTGGAGCCGAAAGCCACAACACCATCCAGTTTGATAATCGCGAGCCAATGCCAAGGCTGAGTCGCTTTCTGTTGGGTAATTGGCTGAAAACCCGCGAAGCCTCACCCATCATAGCCATCACAGGAGAATCGCAGTCATTTAAAGTGAGTTATACAGATTCGGCAGGTGCCCATCATCAGCGAGAAATTGTTTTATTAAATGATCGATTAATTGTGACGGACCATGTTAAAGGTTTTAAAGAAAAAGCTGTTTTGCGTTGGCGATTGGCACCCGATAACTGGGCACTTGAAGGAAATACTTTTACAAACGGACAACATCGCCTGATCGTCACCAGCGATCACCCTCACATTCGTCACTACCTTAATGATGGTGAAGAATCACGTTATTATTTACAAAAAACGCAATTACCTGTTGCAGAGATTACTGTCACAGGCGAATGTCTTATACGTAGCGAATATTGTTTTTGACCATGAAAATATTATATTTCCATCAGCATTTTTCCACGCCCAAAGGCTCTGCCGGCATTAGATCCTACGAAATGGCCCGTCGCCTGGTGCACCACGGACACGAAGTTACTATGGTGTGCGGTAGCTATGGTGGTGGCGAAACCGGCATAACCCAGCCCTTTACTAAAGGCAGACGAGAAGCCATAGTAGATGGTATTAACGTTATTGAATTTGATTTAGCTTATTCAAACAGTGATGGTTTCCTAAAGCGGACCTGGCTATTTATCAGTTTTGCATTGCGGAGTATTGGTATTGTCTTATTTGATAAATACGACATTGTTTTTGCAACGACAACACCACTCACTGCGGGTATTCCCGGTATTTTCGCGCGCTGGATCAAACGTAAACCATTCGTTTTTGAGGTTCGGGACTTGTGGCCAGAACTTCCAAAAGCCATGGGTGTAATTACCAATCCACTCATATTACAGGCAATGTCATTTCTGGAATGGGCCTCTTACCGCTCAGCAAACAGATGTATAGGTTTGTCACCCGGAATTGTCGATGGCATACATAAAAGAGGCATGAGCAGAGAAAAAATTATGCTGGTATCGAATGGATGTGATCTCGATATTTTTGCCAGTTCATTTGAGCAATGGCGACCAGACGGTGTTTCTGCAACAGACTTGATGGCGATATATACTGGTACGCACGGCATCGCTAATGGGCTGGACGCCGTTCTCAATGCCGCCAAAGTCCTTAAAGAACGCAATCGAAACGATATAAAAATAGTGCTAATTGGGCAAGGTGGGATAAAAGCCCGTTTACAGGAACGCGCTGCGCAGGAAAATCTCACCAACGTAATTTTTCACCCACCGGTCAATAAAGCAAAGCTTGCCGGCTTGATGGCCAGCGCAGATTTGGGTTTGCAAACTCTCGCCAACGTACCGGCGTTTTATTTTGGCACGTCGCCCAATAAATTCTTTGATTATCTTTCTGCCGGCTTACCAGTCATTAACAATTACCCGGGCTGGCTGGCCCACATCATTAACGAGAATGGATGTGGTTTTGCAATCCCTCCTGATGATGCACAAATTTTTGCAGATACCTTGGAGCAATGCGCGCAGGATAAAGAGGCCCTTGCCGATATGGGAAAAAATGCCAGAAAACTGGCCGAAACAGAGTTTAATCGCACCAGCCTAGCAGACTCCTGGGTAAATTGGGTAATAGGAGCCGCACATGAGTAAACGATTCTTTGATATAGCTATTTCATTGACTGCAATCTTTTTCCTGTCCGTAATTATTTTACTTTTGATAGTTGCAGTGAGGATAAAGCTTGGCTCACCGGTTTTTTTTCGTCAGAACAGGCCCGGTCTGAATGGGAAAATATTTCAAATGTATAAATTCCGAACCATGACCGATGAAAAAAACCCGGATGGAACCTTGAAGGAAGATTACATCAGGTTAACGAAATTTGGACGGATATTGCGTGCCACCAGCTTGGATGAACTACCTGGATTATGGAATGTGCTCAAGGGAGATATGAGTCTAGTAGGTCCCCGCCCATTGCTGGTGGAATACTTGCCACTCTATTCAAAAGAACAGTCACGCAGACATTTGGTCAAACCTGGCATCACCGGTTGGGCACAAGTAAATGGCCGCAACGCCATTTCTTGGGAAGAGAAATTTGAACTGGATGTTTGGTATGTCGAAAATCAATCTATTGTTTTGGATTTAAAGATAATTTTTCTTACCATAAAAAAGGTCTTCATTCGAGAAGGAATTAATCAAACAGATGAAGCAACAATGTCAAAGTTCACAGGAACATCAAAAAATGAATGGTAATTTATTAATCGGCGTTTACGGTGCGAGCGGTTTTGGTAAAGAAGTAGCACCATTGGTTAGAGAACAATTTTCCCGACAAGGCGCAGATATTGTCTTTATCGATGACCAGCCAGAATCAAACCAATTAAATAATATTCCAGTTATTACGTTTGAAGAATTCCAAAAATATGGACATCAAAGAAAACTATGCACAATTGCAATTGCAAGCATAGAGGCTAGACGGGCATTGAGTGAAAAATTAAAGAACTCGGGAGTAGAAGAACTTTCTGTAAAAGCCTCCAATGTAGTAATTCTGGATGAGGTTCAAATTGAACCAGGAGCCATTCTGTGCCCTTTCGTCACACTTACATCCAATATCCAAATTGGAAAAAATTTTCATGCTAACCTTTATAGTTATGTCGGGCATGATTGTGTCATCGGTGAGCGGGTTACATTTGCTCCCTGTGTTAAATGCAATGGAAATGTTGTCATTGAAGACGATGTATATATAGGTACCGGAGCCATTATTAAACAGGGACGTCCTGGAAAGCCTTTAATAATAGGAAAGGGGGCTATTGTTGGAATGGGTGCGGTAGTAACCAAAAATGTGCCTCCGGGAATTACTGTGATAGGTAATCCCGCAAAACCTCTATCACGTGAGAGCTTAAGATAAAATGTATTTTGAAAAGGCAAATTTAGATTCCCTTGAAATAGGAATGTCTGGTGAATATTCACAAACTATTACAGATGCAGACATCAAAGCTTATGCAGGGATTTCTGGAGACAATAATCCCGTTCATATGGACGAGATGTATGCTCAAAAATCTCGCTTCAAAAAAAGAATAGCCCATGGATTACTTTCATCCGGTTTTTTTTCTGCCATTTTCGGTACTAAAATTCCCGGACCAGGCTGTGTATATGCTTCTCAAAATCTTGAATTCAAACGTCCTGTCTATATTGGCGACACGGTTAAAGCTTATGTAGAAATTATCAAAATTGACTTATCTTCGCGCAAGGTGACCTTCTCCACCAAATGCACAGTAAAGAATAAATGTGTCATAGATGGGGAAGCTGTTTTATATATACCAAAAGAGATAGAGTAATGTTAAACACACCACTTTCACCTTGGCCTTCATTCACTCAAGAAGAGGCAGATGCGGTAGCAAATGTCTTACTTTCCAATAAGGTAAATTATTGGACTGGAACTGAGTGCAGAGAATTTGAAAAGGAATTTTCCATATGGTGCAACACCAAACATGCCATCGCGTTGGCAAATGGCACTCTCGCTTTAGATGTTGCGTTGAAGGTATTAAATATTGGTACGGGTGATGACGTTGTAGTGACATCGAGAACATTCCTCGCATCTGCTTCCTCTATCGTTACAGCAGGGGCTAATCCAATATTTGCTGATGTCGATATCAATAGCCAAAACATCACTGCTGAAAGCGTAGCAGCTGTATTAACAAAAAATACCAAGGCAATTATTGTTGTTCATTTGGCGGGCTTTCCTGCCGAGATGGACGACATTATGTTGTTAGCCAAAGAACATGGATTATATGTAATTGAAGATTGTGCCCAGGCGCATGGCGCGAAATATAAGGGTCGACCTGTAGGCTCCATAGGGCATATAGGAGCTTGGTCTTTCTGCCAGGACAAGATTATGACCACAGGCGGTGAAGGAGGAATGGTTACCACTAACGATAAAAATTTATGGAGCAGCATGTGGTCATATAAAGATCATGGAAAATCATGGAACTCCGTTTATGAAAAACAACATCCGCCCGGTTTCAGATGGGTGCACGATACATTTGGCACTAACTGGCGCATGATGGAAATGCAAGCGGTTATCGGCAGGATTCAATTGAAAAGAATGGCCGAATGGACCACAAAAAGAACGCAGAACGCGCAAAGAATTTGGGATGTATGTGCGCAATTTTCATTCCTACGTGTTCCATCCGTAGCAGATTACATTACCCACGCACATTACAAATGCTATGTTTTTGTCAACTCTAAAGATCTTCCTTCAGGGTATTCAAGAGACCAAATCATCAACGACCTGAATAGCCTCGGAATTCCATGCTATCAAGGTAGTTGCTCTGAAGTTTATTTGGAAAAAGCGTTTGTTGGAACAAATTGGGTTCCAAAACAACGCTTAACAAATGCGAAATTATTGGGTGAAGATAGCTTAATGTTTTTAGTTCATCCGACCTTAAGTGATACGGAAATTAATAAGGTATGCCATGATCTTCAACGTTATTTTGAAAGCATTGGAAATCGCTAACTTAATCGATTCTGCTATTGGCATTCCCTCAAATTTCTTCGAACCACATAGCTACTTGTGGTTCGGAGATATCCGACTTAATTACAGAAATTAATTTAAATAATTTATGCCATACTCCTCAGGATCTGTATCATTACTTAGCGATAAGCTGGAGAAAAAATTACTTTCCTGGGCTGCCATCGGCCTACTTGTTTTTGTATCTGCTTTTCTATGGTCTCCATCGCGTGATGGACTGCAGGGAATTTATGCGATCGCCTTTTTTATTCCCATGCTAATCGTGTTGCTGCTTAGGAAACCAGGGTTTGCTGAATATGGCAATTGCTTAACCTTATCAGCACTCATCTATAGCTTTTTTTCTGCACTCAGTTCTTTATGGGGGAATCCTGCAGATTTCCCTTTTTTTGCTGCTCAATGGGTTGTACTTGCGGTGTGGTTGTGTGGATCCTCCCTGGTAGTGAAAACAGGATTGGTTAATCCGGAAAAATTCCTCAATGCTTTCATTATACTTGGCATAATTATTATTTTAATAAGTATTTTGTATTATTACGGCTTCGTATATGGATACACAACTTCAGAGATACGTCTGTATGGATGGAACGTTTTTAGAAATGCTAACGAGCTTGGTGCCATGTGCGGCGCTATTGCATTACTGTCTTTTATTTCTGCACTAAATAATGATAATTCGACAAAACGGATGTGGATGTTTTATTTATTGATGATACTTGCCTTAATCGGCCTTGTGTTGTCCTGGAGCCGTAGTGCGATGCTGGCTTTGGTATGTGTAGGAATGATTTCCGTATTTATCTTTCGCCCTAAACTCCGCCGGCTATTTCCATTGGCGATTATTGGTATTGTTGCTATAGCGATAGCGATACTCACGAGGGACTTCCATACATTTGACTTACAGAGATATCTCGAACGCGGCGAGTGGGACAGCGGCAGGTTTGTCATATGGCAGGAAGTAGTAACACGCAGTCGCGATCATTTTTTGTTTGGCCTAGGTTTAGCACGTGATACAAACATCGCCCTACCCGACGCGACTGTCCTCAATCATGCACACAATGCCTGGCTGGATACTTTCTATAGGACTGGCTTGCTAGGTTTAGCGCTACTGTGCACGCATGTTTATTTTTTAGTTCGATCCTTTAACCGAAGCCCTTATCTCTTCGCCCTGTATATGTGGCTGTTGTACGGCTGTGTCTGTAGCTTATTTGATGGTCGTATATTTTTCTGGGAAATGGGAGCCAAATGGTTTCTCTATTGGATACCTGCGGGCCTCATAGCCGCTAGCCAAATAAATGCTGCGACAAAAAAAAATACCTAAAAATATACTCTATCAACAGGAACTTGCATGAATCCTAAAATATATATCGCTCATATTTGTTGCTGTTTAGTGCTCACGTTGAATAGCAGCTTAGCTAATGCGAAAGATGAATTAACGGTACAAGGCCTTCATGTAAATTTCCTACTCCACCCCGATACTGTTTTCTTGAACGGCTATCTGGCAGATGTGAACATTCAACAAACTCCTGGCAGGAATGAGTCATTCCAGTTTGCTGAAATTTCACAAAAGAAACCTTTTTTTGGATGGAAAATATCTTCCTCTAAAGAAAATACTTTTCAATCAGCTTATCGAGTTATAGTTAATAAAGGAGATAAGGTTGCTTGGGATTCAGGCAAAGTAGCGAGCGACAACTCTACCAATATTTATTACCAGGGCCGCCCACTTGAAACAAATTCTATCTATTCATGGAAGGTTAAAATTTGGGATGCTTATGGAAATGAATCCGATTTCTCTACGCCTCAACACTTCAAAACCAGTGCAATACTAAAAGATCATGCCACAATCAGGTACCCACTTCAGAAGACAGATTATTTCCCTGAAACCATAAAATATCTAAAAAAAGAAAACATACTCTTTGCCGATTTCGGTAAAGATGCTTTCGGGCGTCTTAGATTGTCTTTGTATAGCAAGGACAACAATAAAGTCATTACCGTTAATATGGGCGAGTCGATAACTAAGGGACGCATAAATAAATCCCCGCCAGGAACCATACGCTTTTCTTCATATAGTTTGAAACTCAAGCGCGGCTGGAATACTTATAACATTACAATTAAACCCGATCAGCTTAATGTCAGTTCGTCATCTATTCTTATGCCAGCGCACATAGGTGAAGTTACACCATTCAGGTATGTGGAAATAGAGAATTACCCCGAGCAAATCAACAAGGAACAAATTATTCGTGAAACTGTAAATTATCCCTTTGATGATCTGGATTCAGATTTTTCAAGCTCGGATGAGGTATTAAATCAGGTATGGGATCTCAGTAAATATTCCATTAAAGCGACCTCTTTTACTGGTATGTATATTGATGGAGACAGAGAGAGGGTTCCTTACGAAGCGGATACATTAATAAATCAACTCGGACAATACAGTATTTCAAACGAATTGGGGCTGCCGAGATATTCTCACGAATTCCTTATAAAGAAGGCGACTTGGCCAACAGAGTGGATTATGCAATCCATATTGATTGCATGGAACGATTATCTTTATACAGGCAACAAACAGTCGCTTGAAAATTTCTATACAGACCTGAAAAACAAATCCCTCATTTCTTTAGCAGATAGCGACAGTTTATTAAACACTAAAAAAGATAATATGAGTAACGCACTCATGCTTTCGGTTAATGCCCAATGGCCGATTGGTGATTTGGTTGATTGGCCGCAACCAAGTGAAGTTAGCAAAATAGGCGAAACCGATGGCTTTGTTTTTTCGGAAAAAAATGCTGTTATCAATGCCTATCATTACAAAGCTATATCGCTATTGAAGGAGATTTCAAAAGTTTTGGGCCAGAAAAATGATTATGATTTTTTCTCGCAAAGACAAGAATTAGTAAAACAAGGATATAGAAAGTTATTTTTTAATCCATCCACTGGTCTCTATCTCGATGGCATTGGCACCCGACACTCTTCATTGCATACCAATATGTTTGCATTAGCATTTGGGTTAGTTCCAGACTCGGAGAAGGGAAAAATAATTAGCTTTATTCGCTCCCGAGGAATGGCTTGCAGTGTTTACGGAGCCCAGTTTCTGCTCGAGGCAGTATATGATGCGAATGATTCTGCATATGGAAAACAACTTTTAACAAAAACCGATAAACGTAGCTGGTATAACATGATCCGGGCAGGGTCCACTATTACCATGGAAGCATGGGATAACGAATTCAAAACCAACCTGGATTGGAACCATGCATGGGGGGCAGCACCTGCAAATATCATTGCAAGAAAACTGATGGGTATTGAGCCTCTGGAACCCGGCTTTAAAAAAATCAGAATTAAACCGCAACCCGCCAATTTAAAATATGCACGCATGAAACATCCATCTATTCGCGGAGACATTTATGTATCCTTTGAAAACAAACCGCATAACAGATTTATATTAACTATTAATATTCCAGGCAACACCTCTGCCAAAGTATATCTACCTAAGTTCCCGGGTGAAAATCAAACTTATCAGGATGGTAAACAAATAACAGGGATTACCGATGGTGATTTTATCATTGTGGATGATATAGGATCTGGATCCCATACTTTTGAAGTGACGCACAAAAAAATGGATAGCAATTAGAACAACAAGAGTTATATATCAAAACGGAGAGGGCTTTCGACATGAAACTATCATTCTGGATTTTATTTATCACTTTAACCCTGAGCGCCTGTGGCGGCAGCAATAAGGTGTACTAGCTCAGACCTGATCTGACAGTTACCGGTTTTTACGAGTGCCTGTCAGTTTAGATTTGAGCTAAATTCTTTTCAGCCCAAACCTTCTTTCCATCCAGCAAAGTTTCCAATGGCGTGCGACCACAGCAAACCTTGCCCTGATGAGTTCGCTCATTGTTGTAGTATTTCATCCATTCGTCCAGATCCTTTTGCAGCTCTTCCAATGTTGCGTAAAGTTTTTTGCGGAACGTCACTTGATAGAACTCTTGCAGTATCGTTTTATGGAATCTGCTACGGCTTATCAGCGCATCAACCCCGCCTTCTTGCGCTAACTCTTGATAGCGATAGAACGTGTCACGAGAAAAGCCCATCACCTTGCAGGCTTTTGATACATTGCCAAGCTCTTCCGCTAAATTCAGCAGGCCAGCTTTGTGTTTTATGATGGGATTGTTAGTATGTAGCATGAGAGTTACCTTTGTGGTTTTGTTTTAAGATTCGACACCCATATTCAAAACCGGTAACTCTCTTCTTTCAAGCTGAAGTGTCAGATCAGATCGCAACTAGTACACCATAAAATGACTATGGTGCATCAACCTTTTTCGACATCTCACCAAGTCGATAACAATGTTCTTTTCCATGTGTTGACAGCTGTACAAACGTAAAAATAATCATTATCCCAGCTGATTTCTCCTACTTCTCCACTACTTGTAGCGGTTGCTGGGGGCGCTTTTGGAATCATGACATTTTTGTTGAAAGCAAATTTACCATCCGATCTATGACGCATATCTTCTGTAACAGACTGACCTGCCGCATTAGCATTGGTAAATCTTCCGAATATTGTTGAGCCTGCAAGATTGTTAAAGATAATATTACCGATTTTACCGCGAGTCGCGAAAGTATCGCCCGTTGGATCTGACTCAGCGCAGAATGTTATAAAAGGATAACCTGAACTAATTGTTGAACCAATATTACTACCATACCCGGTGCCGGTTGGGTGGCCGAACTCAAAACTATTTCCTTTCGCTCTGGCGGTCAACCATGCGTTTGATTGAGAGTATTTTGTACCAGCAGATATTTTTTCAGGACTATAAATAACATTTTTATTATATAACTCTCCTTGCTCACCAAAAAATGAATAATTGTTTACTGTGCCTCGTTGCGCCCTAGCATAAATAGCTGCATTTTGCTCAATAATGCTACCACCATCTACACCATCACTGGTAAAAACACCTGCTCTTGCAAATTTAATTGTCGCGCCCACCGCATCGGCGTAAACAACCCCTTTCACAGCCGTAGCGTCAAGAATAACAGCTGTGGCGGGTGTGCCGGGACTTTGAAAACCCGCTGAACCCCAAACGCCAGTTTGATATGCTAAAGTACCTTTATGCTCGTAACCTGGACGACCGCTAGCCGAAACTGCCCAACCGATAACACCGACGCGAGTTCCTCCGTCTACTACTCCCTCTGGTATATCGTGATATGCATTACTGCAAGATGCCGCCCAGCTTCGGTTTGCACTATTAGATAACGTTTTGTTGTATGTTTCGCATAATAATGTGTCGTGGTTAGTGTACGGAGCTGATGTCGAACCCTCGAAAAATGATCTGCTTAAAATACCTAAACTTTCACCTGTTTTATTTTGCACATGCAAAACACCGGCGACAGGCACGCCAACAGTACCGATACCCACTCGCCCCGTAGCGGTGACGTTTACTCGCTCAATGGCCCCAGTTGCGATACCTAAACTGTTTGAGTCCTCCCGAAATAAACCTGTGTCAGTATCAGTAGCAAATACAATCGACGGTGATGTTGCTGTACCGTTCGAAAATTTTACTGGAGAGTCCCCAGTCTCCAAGCCATCAATGAAATCCTGTAGGTTGGTTAGATCTGTTACAAAATCACCGCCAATAACAATTAAATCATAAGTGTTTTCGGCAATCCGTTGCAAAATAGCCGTTGCGTTTTCGGCAAGCACCACAAGTCCGTTAATGGTTACACCGATACCCTCAAGAATTGTAAAGTCACCAAGACCTCTGTTAGCAATAAAATACGTTGCTCCATCCGGTTGAGGAATTAACGAATCTGGCTCAACCGTCATAGTTTTCGCTAGAGGGTTGGTCACTCTTATGTACGAACCGGAATGCCCGGCAGCAAGAACAAAATCTGTCTCAGTCTCTTCAACCACTTCTCTTGCATTGACATTCGCATTAAGCCAGCCAACAAGGGCGTTTATATCGTTCGTCCATCCAGCGAGTGCAGCCGCAAAAGCAAATGCATCAGCTGTAAACTGTGACAACGTGGATAACGGATTTGGCTCGGAGGGTAGTGCTTGTACTAGTGGAGCGGCCATGTAAATATCCTCATGTTGTGAGTTGATAGGGCGGGAGCGCTAAACACAATAGAAACATTTTCCAACAGCTTGCTGGAACAGCCCAAATTTGTGCCATGAAATATAATGACGACGACAAAATTCACAAACCCTATAAGATTACGCGTGGATCAATATAAGCCAACCAAAATCATTTGTCAGCACAACAGTAGCAGACTTCATACCCAAGGCGCATTGATCAGAGATACGGCAAGCTCGTTGATGAGGCACTGAAGTCACTAGATGAGTTTCTTAATAAGATGTACAGAGAGAACGGCAAGCCATCGATCGCCCCCGAGCATTTATCGCGCACCTCATTATTGCAGGTTTTTACACATGTTCAGCGAGCGGCAATTGTGTGAGCAAAATAATTACAACTTGTAAGGAAGCGAAGTTGAGTTATGGCGTGCATCACGTTATAAAAACAGAAATTATCTGATGGTTGGCGTAAAAACGGCAGATCCTGCTTCGGTGACTGAGCAAGATGCGGCAGAAGATTTATTGGTTGAGATACCGGAGGCAGGCCGTAAAACGCTGGGTGCCGATAATGTGTAGGGGACAACGTTACATCACATGTAGCGCAAAATAAGTCCCGCCATGGTGGCTCAGCCATTGAGGGACGAACCACATCTCATCCGGGATGTTTAGTTAATATGCGCACGCTCAACTTGCTATAGATGCTTTGACCCAGGGAGCTTATGCAGCCATTGAAAAACCAATAGCGACAACTATTCAGCAAGTAAATGCATTTGAATCCATTGTTTCCCGGCAAACCAATTCACGATTTTTTGTCTGCTTTAACAGAAGGTATGGCTTATACAATAACTGGCTTGATGCAGATTTTGATAAAAGCGTTAACAACCCAATATCCATGCATTGTTTAGTATATGAAGAACCACTACCAAAAAATCATTGGTACCTTTGGCCAAATAGTGGGAGCTATATCATCTACTGCGAATGCCATTGGATCGATCATTTTTTATTCGCAAATAATTATATATTTGCTTATAAGTACTGGATACAACGCACAAGGAATGGAGACATCAATATTACATTGGAGCTTGAAAACGAAGCGGTTCTTACGATGGTCATAACGGAAACAGGAAGTCCACGTTTGAGTGTACGCAAATATGTCGAAATAAAGCAAGGCAACATCATTGCTCGCCTCATAAATGCAAGCTCTTATGAATCCGAGAACCATCATCGAATTTTGAACCGTCAATCTATAAATCGATTGAATGGCCATATTCAAATGTATCGCAATATTTCAGATCGTATCATTGCGGGACAATCGGGAGATGCTGTTAAATCGATCTATTCATCCAGATTAGTTATTGAACTTGAAAAATTTCTGATAGAAGAAAACTCCCGCAGTAAAAACAAATAAATTTGGCTGCAAGTAAAGAGTCATTTCGCGTAACCTAACATCTCAGCTATATAGCAAAAAATATCATGCGCTTACTTTTTTCAATATTTAGAGGTAATTACTTTTATAGTTTTTCTTAAGCAGATGTTAATTGGTGACCCTTCATCTACATTTAGGGAGTAGATTTATGGTATCTCAGGACTTTATTTTTCGTTAAAAATTTCTCAAAGAGTATTTGTAGAGAATCAGGAATAATAAAACCGCTGCAACAAAAGGACTAGTCCAAGTGTAAAGACTGATGAGCGATGATGCGTAGATAGTACCTACCAGCAGAATATAAAATGTTTGAGATAGTGCTGCGAAATATTTATTTACCATTGACTGATATGCAGCTGCGGACAGATAACCGGTTATACTTAGGAAAAATAACGATCCAAACAAGCCAAAATCTGTGACAAGACCGCGAAAGACTGTATAAATGTTGGTTTGCACTACTCCTGGAACTTCAAAATATTCAAGGTAATATCCAGCAGGCATTTGATATTCTGTTGGTAAATATTTGGTCACCCCCCAAAATGTGAATAGCCCTCCAGTCTTACCCTGCTCAATATAATGTGTACTACTTTGCGGCTCGATATACCAGCTTAACCAATCAGAAAAAGCATAAATACTTCCTACTGCATAGGATCGAAAGTAATACTGGAGATATTCGACTATCAGAGAATTTGGAACCTGAAATTTCCCTACGACTTTTATAATCATCGCGATGATTAAGATCGGAACCAGCACGCAGAATCCAATAGAGAAAAAGACTGCCGCTCGTTTTGTCATAAGCGTCGTCTTACCCTGGTTAATCCAACCAACAAAAAGTCCGCCACAATAAAAAGCAATACTTTGAGGAAGTGTTCCTTTGTCACCAAAAAGAAACATTGTAGCCATTGAGGGAATGAATGCAGTAATAGTTAAAAGGGTGGGAGTCAAATATCGTCGATCATTTGCAACAATAAGCCCGCAAACTGCAGCACAGACAAAGTTTAAGCTAATCGCGATTTGAATATAAGATGTGGGAACTACTTTTCCACTATAGCGAAGACTTATAAAGTCACCACCGAATTTGTCAGGGGCCTTTAGTGCTGCAAAAATAGATAAGCCTTGCGCTTGGATATGCAAAATGATTCCAATAATTATTGCAAACTGCAGAACAATAAATATTGCACTCAGTAAGGTTGGCCTACTTATTAGGCCGTTGTCAGCAGTTATTTCTACTTTTTTAAATAATATCGCTGGACCACTAAAAGCAAGCACCGCCGCAAGGATATAAATAGCAGCAGAATCAATACCCAGTTGCGGGCCAGAAAAAATCTCGGCCACAGCCAACATTATGAACCAGTAGATCGAAAATAAAAATGCTGGATGTGAAGCTGCCTGAATACGAGTAAATAGAAAGTATGACCACCAAGCAATTATTGCTAAAACTATAACTGAGATCATATTGATCCTTTTAGAAATATATCTACCGCATCAATGCTTCCGCACGCAGCCTTATTTAATTATCGAGCCATACTAAAACCATGTGAATAAGAATAATTTTCTGAATTCGACGAAGATAATTCTGCTTAAAATTTTATGTACTTATTGGTTATTTTGATAATTAGCTCCAAAATCCCAATTTGAAATCAGAAGCGCAAACTTTACATGCCAGTACATCTAGATATTATTACTGAAAAAATATTTATTGAGTTATACGTCGATCATTTGTAGGAATTCTTTCATCCGAAACTTAACAAATGCTTCCACTAATAATATGTATATCAGTGACAACATAAGCTGAACGTCTTTTTGATATCCATAAAGCAACTTTGCTAAACATTAGCCGATCAGGATCTTCATTCAAAAAAATAAATACATAACCTTTACAAATAAATTACCTGAATATGAAATTTTGCTGCCCCAAGAAGATCCTCATGGTTGATCTTTAATCTCGCTATTTAACCAGTTGATTAAATACTCAAGGCCAACATTTACTTCCCTTCTTATACGAGCTTTAATTTATAACCTGTATTTTTCTTCACCCATACGGAATCACTTAATGTTTCGGAGGGGGTGTATCCTGCTGGGGCGCCAACTAAAACTTCCTTCAACTGATAACAATTATAGTTTAAACAAGCCTGTGAAAGTTTTTGCAAAAGCTCTTCTGTTTCCTGCCAAGATAAGGAATATTCTTCAGCCCTCATAATTCGGGCGTGATCTGTACCACTAACATTATCACCAATTAGCAACTCTTCATAAAGTTTTTCTCCTGGACGCAAACCGGTATAGCGAATTTCTATATTACCGTGCGGATGATCTGGATCCCGAATTTCCAAACCTGACAAATGAATCATTCTTTTAGCCAAGTCAACAATTTTTACTGGTTCACCCATATCCAATACAAATACATCACCACCTTTCCCCATTGATCCAGCTTGTATAACCAACTCTGCGGCCTCGGGGATTGTCATAAAATAACGGATTATATCCGGGTGCGTAACTGTAACTGGGCCGCCCTTTTTTATTTGTTGGCGAAACAATGGAACTACAGATCCTGATGAGCCCAATACATTACCAAAACGCACCATAGTAAAACGGGTTTTGGTTTGTCGCTGAGCCAAACCCTGAAGCACTAATTCGGCCACGCGTTTAGTGGTGCCCATGATATTGGTAGGGCGCACAGCTTTATCTGTAGAAATTAAAACAAAAGATTCAATCCCAGCTTTAATGGCGGCCTCTGCACAGTGCCAAGTCCCAATCACATTGTTATTAACGCCTTCAACAATATTGTGCTCTACCAAAGGGACATGTTTATATGCAGCAGCATGATAAACAGTTTGTACATCGTAAGCCTGCATGGTCATGGCGAGTCGCTGCTCGTTTTGTACTGAACCTAATAGGGCAACCAACTCTATTTGCTGTGTAGTTTTTGATAATTCAGACTGCAGTTCTTTTTCTATGGCATACAGGCCGTATTCACTTTGCTCAAAGAGAATTAATGTTTTGGGGGCATGCTTGATTATTTGACGACATAGCTCACTTCCTATTGATCCGCCTGCACCTGTAACCATTACTGATTTGTTTCGAATACACGCATCTAATAATGTTGGATTTGGCTGAACGGGATCACGTCCCAATAAATCCTCAATCTCTACATCTTTAATATTTTCTATGCGCGTTTTGCCACTTAAAATATCAGCAACAGCAGGAATTGTTTGAACTTCAATTGCGAAGGGCTCAAGAGTTTTTAAAACCCTTGCTTTACTTGCATTATTCGCATTACCCAACGCAAGCAAAAATTTCTTGGGAGTATATTGCTGAATTAATAATTGCAGCTTTTCGGGGGAATATACTTTTACGCCACCAACTGTTGTATTGTGCAAACGAGTATTATCATCAATAAACGCTTTTATACTAAATACTGATGCGCCTAATGCCCCAAGCAATTGGTGCCCAGTGTGGCCAGCACCATAAATAATGACAGGTACTTTACCCTCGGCATCTATCTGATTCAGCATCATTACTACACTACGCACCAACATCCTTGGCATACCGATTAATATCAGCAAAAGTAACGTGTAAATCATTGGAACCGAACGAGGTATTGAAGAATAAGTAAAGAAGCTCGAAACCGCTAAAATAAGCCCTGAAACACAAACACAAATTGCAACAGTAATGATCGCCTGGGCGGAAAGATAACGAAGTATTGCCCGATACATACCAAACCGAATAAATAGAATCAAGCTGATGCCACTTGTCATGGCGAGCATTAAAAGCTCATTTTCTCCGATGTTTGGAACCATCATTCCCAATCTAAGGCACATAGCCACATAGAAAGCGGTAAAAATGGATATCAGATCATAGCTAATTGTCAACAGGCGTTTGACATTGCGAGGGGCTTCAAAAAGGCTGTGAATCATTACTACATGACTCCTTTGATAGATTCTGGTGTCTGAGGCGCGATTTTAGCGGATTTCATTCCTTAAGGCAGGCCTTTTCGGGTCCTTTATCATGCTGTTTACAATTTGTTACTTGCCATGTCTAATACGCAACCAGATTAATAGGTGTTTTTAGTATGACCACTACAAAGGAGCTTCACTTGAGCACGCCATCCATTTATGAACCACAACCCAATGACGAAATAGATTTGTTAAAACTCTTTAAATCCGCTTTGGCGACTTGGAAGCACGTGCTAATTGCATTAATTATTGTGTCAGCAGTTTATGGCGGAATTAAAGCTGTTCAAATCTCACTATTGACCCAGGAAATGGCGTATAGCAAACCAATTCGCCTGATGTTCCCTAATGCCCATAAATTGATATTCCCTAACGGGGCAAAATTTGCCTATAACGATATCGTGTCTCCTGCTGTTGTTAAAATTGCCTACGACCGTAATAGCATCAAGGAATATGGAATTAGTGTTTCTGAATTACAAGCAGCGTTAACTGCTGCGCCTTACTCACCACAATATCCGTTAATCGTCAAACGTTATGGTATTTTGATGGGCGATAAACGGTTGACGGCCGATCAGTTGGGTGAATTGCAGAAGCAAATGGAAAAAGATATTGAACAGGCAACCTCAGGAGAGGCATTGATTACTTTGCGCCTTGACAGAAAGGAACTGCCAAAGGAGGTCGCCAATAGATTATTGAATGATATTCCTTCTATTTGGGCAGACATCGCCATTAAACAGAAAGGTGTATTGAATATTAATGTTCAATTGGCTTCTGCGAACTCAATTAACAAAGAACTCATATTAAACGAAGATCCTATTGTCGCTAGTGACATTATTGGAGAAAAGCTTCAAACCTTGAAATTAAATATCAACAAATTAAGTGAATTTGAAGGAGCGCAATCTATTACCGATCCAGTTACAGGCATGAAAATTCTGGATCTAACCTATGCATCAGAGGATATGAACAACTATTTGCTAGGTGCTCTCGTTGCACCCGTCCGTGAGCTCGGCCTAACTGACTCTGCACAAAGAACTATTTATTATTACCAAGATAGGGTTAAACGGCTAAATCTGCAGTTGGCAGCTTTAAATAGAAAAGCAGCTTCTGTAAAAACTATTTACGACTCCTATACACAAAGCTCAAACATCAGCACAGGGGTATCAACAGGAAATAGCGCTGCCATTTCTGAAATTAATTCGGATCTGGTTGATAAGCTGCTGAGTTTGTCTGGTGATGCTGATAAGCAAAGATACCGTCAAGAATTGCATAATGATTGGATTAGCTTGATGAGACAAATTGCAGATGTTGAATTGAACATCCAGGATGCTGAACAGATTCTTACAGCGGTAAGGAAATCAATCAGCATTCAAAAAACAGAGGAATACAAAGCCTATCTTGAGTCCACAAAGAAAGAAATGCCTATTCTTCTCGATAAGCTGGTAAGTTTTTACCAAATTTCAGAACGTCTTTATACGCAGCTCAGCATTGAGTCTTCAGGTGTTAAAGACCAACTATATATACCAGTGACCAATAATGTTTTATCGAATCGCATCCTAATAGATATTAAAGCAACCATTCTTGTCTGGCTTGCGTTTATGTTTATCACCAGTGTTATTGTGATTCCAGCAGTTATGGTCATTAATGCAATGAACGCAAAAAAAGAGTAATTATTTATGCTCCCTCATATTGAGGGAGCATTCTCTACTGCTAATTCAATCATTGATGAAAATTCATTTTTTGACGATGGTTTATAAAACTGATGATCGCCGAATAAAAAAACCAGCCAAAGCGGGTTTTTTTATTACCTACCGAAAACCGCTGTATTTACAGCTTATCAAACGCATCGGTTAACAGGCAGTCGAAGCGGCGTGCATCGTACTCTACTACGCGAGCAACATCGTGCGGCTGGATAATATTTTTTGCTGCTGCATCTTTTGCCAATTCCTCGGTGGTCGCACCGGAAATTTTTCCGCTGTTTTTCGCTTTAAGGAACGCATTCCACACTGGGCCTAATGCCAACAACAATTGATAGGTGCTTTCTACGCGACCAAATGCATCTTGTGGATCATGGCTGACGTAGAGATATTGCCCGAGCAATTGGCGCACGGGATTTTCTTCCATGATCAAATCGCCCAACTCGCGAATCAAGTTGTCATCCGGTTTATTCACAATTGAACCGAACGGCATAGTCGCAAAACAAACGAGTTTGGCAAGCCATTTTTGCGGGAAGTTATCAGCAAAATCGCGCAGTGCTTCCTGGGCGATATAGAGCGCACGAGTGAGCGCGTATTCAGCGTGTGCATCTTCTGCAAGGGTACGCGCATGGGCCGAATGGAATTTCAAAATCGAACTGGCGATGAACAATTGGCTGTGCACATCCCCCAAACGCGCCGACAATAATTCGCGACGCTTTAAGTTTCCACCTAACACACCCAATGCGATATCCGACATGGATGCAAGCGACGCACTCAACAAGTTGATACGTTGATACCAGCGTTTGCTGAAATCATCTGCGTTCGCCGGGATGCTGCTCAAGCGGCCACCGACAACACCTAACAATTTGGTGCGTAACAAATTACTGAAAATATGCCCGAGATGCCTGGAAAAAAGTTTGTCGAATTTTTTCAAGCCTTCATTGCCATCCTCCAATTGCATGGCGAGCATTTCTTCAAACAGGAATGGATGGCAACGCATCGCGCCTTGGCCAAAAATCATCAAGGAACGCGTTAAAATATTTGCACCTTCTACAGTAATTGCCACCGGCACTGAATGATAGGAAGCCACCAGGAAGTTACGCGGACCTTTCTGGATTGCACGCCCGCCAACAACATCCATTGAATGCTCAACCGATTTGCGCATCAATTCAGTTGCGTGGTATTTCGCCATTGCGGTCATTACTGAAGGCGCGCCGGTTTCCAAACCTTTGGTAACAAATTGACGCATGGCTTCAAGTGCATAACCACTCGCGGCAATCTCTGCCGTCGCTTCTTGCACACCTTCAAACTTGCCGACTTCCATATTGAATTGGCGACGGATTTTGGCGTAAGCACCCACCATGCGGTAATTCATTTCGCCGCTGGCGGTGGACAAGGCCGGCAGAGAGACACCGCGGCCAGCGCCGAGACATTCGATCAGCATACGCCAACCTTTACCGGCCATTGCCGGACCACCGATAATCCAATCGGCGGGGATAAAAACATCGGTACCGAAAATTGGCCCATTCATAAACGGCGAGCCGGGATTGTGGCGCTGACCGATTTCCACACCAGGATGTTTGGCCGGAATCAACGCACAGGTAATGCCGTATTCTTTTTTATTGGCATCACCAAGCAAGCCCTCAGGGTCGTAAACCTTGAACGCCAAACCGACTACGGTCGCAACCGGTGCAAGGGTGATCCAGCGTTTGCTGAAGGTGAGTTTGAGACCAATCACCTCTTTACCTTCATGCAGGCCCTTACAGACGATACCGGTATCGGGGATTGAGCCTGCATCAGAACCGGCCTCGGGGCCAGTCAAACCGAAGCAGGGAATTTCCGTGCCGTCGGCCAAACCCGGCAACCAACGCTGGCGCTGCTCTTCAGTCCCGTATTTAACCAATAACTCACCTGGGCCAAGGGAGTTGGGCACCATCGCGGTCACTGCGGCGGTACCTGAACGGCTGGCAATTTTGCTCATAATGCGGCTTTGCGCGTGGGGGCTGAAATCGCGTCCACCGTATTCTTTGGGAATGATCAGGCCAAAGAAATTCTTATCCTTCAGGTACTGCCATGCCGCGGGCGAAAGATCTTTGCGGTTGTTCTGGATATCCCACTCATCCAGCAATTCACACAATTCATTGACTTCGTTATCCAGAAACGACTGCTCTTCGGCAGTCAATTGCGGCAAGCTGATTTGCGCAAACTCGCTCCAGTCCGGGCTACCGCTGAACAATTCTTTTTCCCACCAGGTGGTGCCTGCTTCCAAAGCGTCGCGTTCGGTGGCGCTGATCGGCGGCATGGATTTTTTCAGCATCGCAAATACAGGTTTGGTGAGCAGTGCGCGGCGTACAAAACCCACATTAAGCACCACAAGAATAATGACCAATGGCACAACTAACCAGAGTGAGAACATATGGGGTGTGACCAACAGACCCAAGCCCAACCAGGCGATAAGCACTAAGCACGACGAAACAACCAATGTTACCTGGTGGTAGGTTAATACGGCGACCAGCACCCATATCGCCAATAGAGAGAGCAATAGCATCATTTTTTAGACCCCTGAAAGGTTTTGTTTTTGTAAGTTTCGGTGATAACTCTACCCTTAACCTTAGCTCAATACCGTTAAGTTGGTGAGAATTCCTGCGTCGCATTAGTGCTTACATTGGTTCTTTCTGATGATACGCTGCACCATAAGGATTCACTTACTCCTTAGCCTTAGGGCATCCGGCACTGCAAGAGTTCAACTTCCAATTCATCGATCATCATGGCCGCGCCGTTAATTAATTCAATACGGCTGTCGAGTAGTTCCAGCCCATCATCCATCATTAGCGGTTTCACACTTAATACACCATCTTCGGCATTGAACATATAAACGCCTTGATCAGTGTGCATCACCGCTTTGGCGCGCACCATCTGCAGGCCGGTCATCCAGCCAAAGAGTTGGTTGAAGTCAAAGTGGATAGCAGGCTGGAACATCCAGCCGCAGGAATAGAATCCTTGTCCCTGATTTTCACGACGTAAAAAATCCTGGCCTTCCGGCAATTGGATCGCGGCGTTATAAAGTTCATGTTGAGGATTACGTAAACGGTTGTCGCGTTGGGTCGCGTGATATTGCGGATGCCCAAGCGTATGGGCTTTACGTGGATAATCCAGCCAAACCAATTCCAATTGCCCCTGCTGTACCGCAAATGCAGCTTGTTTCGGTGGATTAAAACCAGTGACCAGGTCATCGAACTTGGCCTGATCTTCCGCCGCACAAAGATCACTTTTATTCGCGATCAATACATCAGCAACGGCAATTTGGTCTTTGAAATTAGCATTGTCGACATAGCGTGTATCACTCAATTTGCGCGGGTCGACCAAAGTAATTGTCGCGCGCAAATCCAACACACTAGCGTAATATTCGCCGGTCAGTGTGTTGATAATTTCTTCCGGGTGTCCCAAGCCCGTTGGTTCGATAATAATGCGATCCGGTTTGGTTTTGGCGATTAACATATTCAACGCTATCTTCATCGGCAGCCCGGCCACACAACAAATACAACCACCGGGCACTTCGCGCACATGGGCGTTGGTATTTTTTAACAAAGCGCCATCGATGCCAATCTCACCAAACTCATTCACCAGCACTGACCACACTTCATCTGTCGGTTTGGTATTAAGCAAGTGAGTAATCGCCGTGGTTTTTCCTACCCCCAGAAAACCGGTGATGATGTTAGTGGGAATTAGTTTTATTTCGTCAGCAGAATCAGGTGTAGCGGATGTCATAATCACTCGATATGGTGGTAATAGATAGCAGTATTCTACCGCTCGAAACTACCACTGGCACACTTATCCAAACCTTAAAAATGAAAAGGGTAAGCTATTGCCCACCCGATTAACGATCCCGACTTATCCAATTTGCTAAAAGTTATTAATCCTTGTTTGAGCGAGATGAATTAAAGTCTTGCGCCTGAATAACAACTTGTGAACCTTGATCCGCGAGAATCAAGCCATACCGTTTGGGCGAACTCTTATCTAATTCTTTGGTAATCGTCATGGGCTTATGCATACGTTTACCGGTTGCTAATCCACTGGCTGAGTCGCGCGGACCTGAAATGGAGTGGCTCAATGCAACATCTGATTTCACTGCCACACCTTTTTCATCACACACTTCCACTTGATAACTACCCGCTGGTAAATCATTTACCACGCAACTACTGCCCGGACACTGGACTATTCTGGATTCACCTTTTTCATCGCTGATTTTTATAAAGATATCGGATGCCGCAAACGAACTTAGTGGTGAAAAAACGCTTAATACGAGGATGCTGATAAAAATACGAACTTGCTTATTCATGATAATTCCCCAAATGATGGTGCTGTCAAGGACTGTAAACCTGGGAACAGCGAATTATGTTTGGCCGACAAAAATTAACACTTCGTGCGGGTTGTTTTTAGACTACGCCAACCCTATGAATGACATCTGAACAGACACAGTGAAAAATGCCCAGAGGAAAGCAGGAATGAACACCACCAATTTATTAAACCAATTGCTCAAAGCAGGCACCGATATGCTGCAGAACAAAGGAGGCAATACACCGCAGTCCGGCAATTGGCAGCAAGCATCCAACAACCAACAAGCAGCGGATAATTCTCCACTCGACGCCTTGACCGGTTTTTTATCGGGTAAAGGCGGTGCTGCTTTAGGCGGTGGCGCGTTAGGTTTACTGCTCGGCAGCAAACAAGGCCGCAAATTGGGTGGCAAAGTACTCACGTACGGCGGTTTGGCTGCACTCGGTGCAATTGCTTACAAAGCCTACGGCAACTGGCAAGCGCAACAACAAACAGGAGCCGCTGCTCCGCAGCCACAGACAATTGATCGCATTCCGCCAGCACAAGCCGAGCAACACAGCCGCGCAATTCTTATTGCATTGATCGCCGCAGCTAAAGCAGATGGTCATGTTGATGAGCGCGAGCGCCAATTAATTGATGGTGAAATTGGTAAATTAACCCAGGATAGCAACTTGCTTACCTGGATTGATCTTGAATTGAAAAAACCGCTTGATCCAACCGCAATTGCCGCTGTTGCCACTACGAAGGAAATAGCGGCAGAAATGTATTTGGCCAGTATTTTAGTTGTCGATGAAGAAAACTTCATGGAACGCGCTTACTTGCAAGAACTGGCAAAACAATTGCAATTGGAGCCGGAACTGCAAACAGAATTGACCACCCAGGCTAAACAAGCGATTCAGGTTTACAAATAAATTTAGTAAAACGCGCCATTAGAAAAACCGGCAACCCAATAATATGGATTGCCGGATTTTTATTTTTTCAGCCTACCTTTTTAATGATCCTCACTCGCTATCCATAACGGAAATGGATCGTGCAATGTGTTCCAATAATCCTGTCCGCGCAGTAATTCATCATCGGTCAGCAAGCAATTATCCAATTGTGTGGTCACCAATTCTTTATCCAGATGCTGGCCGATAAATACTAACTCCTGGCGCATATCACCAAAGGGTTCCTGCCACTTTTCCATAATGGAATCGATATATTCTTGTTCAACCGGCCAGCGATCTTCAGGAATTGCTTTCCAGAACATTCCCGCCGCGCCGTGCTGGGCAATACCACCCGCCTGATTCCACTGCCCTGCCCACTGCGGACGTGATGCCAACCAAAAAAAACCTTTTGAGCGCAACAGTTTTCCTTTGATATTAGGGTTGGAAAAAAAGTTATAAATTTTTTCCGGATGAAACGGCTTACGCGCGCGATAGGTAAAACTGCTGATGCCATATTCTTCCGCTTCCGGCACATGCTCACCGCGCATTTCTTTGAGCCAACCCGGCGCTTGTTGCGCCTGTTCAAAATCAAACTTATTAGTATTCAGTAATTTCTCTAACGGCACCTGACCTTTAATCATCGGAATAATTTCTGCGTTAGGATTCAAACTATGCAAAATCGCCGTGAGTTCGACCAGCTGTTGCGCATTGATTAAATCCGTCTTACTGATTAACAACACATTACAAAATTCAATTTGATCAACTAATAAATCGGCCACATTGCGTTCGTCACCTTCACCCAAACTTTCACCGGTTTCTTGCAGCAATAATGCATCGTAATAATCATTTAAAAAATTCACCGCATCGACGACCGTCACCATGGTATCCAGCCGCGCAATCTGCGACAGGCTTTCGCCGTGTTCATCGGCGAAGGTGAAGGTTTCAGCGATTGGCAATGGTTCGGAAATACCGGTCGATTCGATAACCAGATAATCAAACCGCCCTTCTTTTGCCAAGCGGGTGACTTCGATTAATAAGTCTTCACGCAAAGTGCAGCAGATACAACCATTGCTCATCTCCACCACCTTTTCTTCGGCGCGACTCAATTCGACCTGGTTGTGTACCAACGCCGCATCAATATTAACCTCGCTCATATCATTCACGATCACCGCCACACGGCGCTGTTCGCGATTATTCAAAATATGGTTGAGCAAAGTCGTTTTGCCCGCCCCCAAAAATCCCGACAGCACAGTTACCGGCAATAAGTTCATTGTTAACCTCGCTTATTTTGCACTTAAATTACATGTTATAACATAACAAAATAAAAGCAAGATAAGGAGAATTTGACTGTCAGTAAATAGGCACGGCTCACACCGCCAAGCATTTCAAGACATGATGTGTTAGAAATATTTTTGTCACCTTAAGTAACAAAATGTAACCGTTTACAAATTTTTTACGCTTTTCCATAAGAACAATAAATGAGCATATCTTGCCCATAAAAATATTGACTATTTCAATAGTATGGCAAAAAAACCTATATTTATCATCAATATAGTGCATATAATCAAATTTAATCCGCCCCAATTTGGCGCAAAAATATCAATTTTTTAACTGATAAAAATCCTTCTTTGCACTTTTTTATCTCACAAAAAGTTTGAAAATGTAAACGATTACAAATAGGATTCTGTCCATCTCACGGGATGGTCAGGCATAGCCATTTAGCGCCGCTGTTCTGACTGAGAACCTGCCAATCGAATTCCGCAGGGTTTATTCATATAAAAAGTCAAAACTAGAGGACGCACACATGAGAAGTTCTGCACGTTTTAGTAAGACGTTGCTGTCGACGATGATTGCAACCTGTATTGCTACCGGAGCCTATGCGCAGGAAGAAAATGCGGTCGAAGAAATCGTTGTCAGCGGCGTTCGCGGCGCTCAGGAGAGAGCGATCGATATCAAACGTAACTCGGCCCAGATTGTTGATTCGGTTGCAGCCGAAGATATCGGTAAGTTGCCCGACACCACCATTTCCGACTCATTGCAACGTATTACCGGTATCCAGATTGCCCGTAGCGGCGGCCAAGGTAGCCAGGTCAGTGTTCGCGGCATGGGCCAGGTATTAAGCACCATGAACGGCGAATATTTCCTGACGCCGGCGAGTATGACCACTAACGGCGTTAACTTTACCGATGTACCAGCGAGCCTGGTTTCCGGTTTGAACGTATCCAAATCCCAATCGGCCGCGCAATTGGAAGGCGGTATTGGCGGTAGCATTGATATTCTGACCCGTCGCTCATTGGATTTGGATGAAGGCTTTAGCGGTTCTGTGCGTTTACAAGGCAGCACCGGCAGCATCACCGAAACTACCGATCCGGAATTAAGTGGTTTGGTGGGTTGGAACTTTGATGATAAAGCGGCTATGTCGCTGGCATTTTCCTATGGCGATTCTACTCTCGCTGAAAACCAGGGCCGCCTGCGTGCTGACCGTGTTGCCGAAAGCTGGGATTGCAGCACCAGCTGTGCTGACCTCGACGGCAATGGCAATACCAACGGCGATTTCATCAATCCGATGAGCTGGAACAGCCCGGAATTTTCTGCGCGCGAAATCGAGCGCGAGCGTTTGGGTCTGGCCTACAACTTCAATTTGGCCGTGAGCGATGCGCTTACCTTGAACGCGGATATTTTCTACACCGATATGGATGAGAAAGCCGCAGGTCAATTTATTTATTTGGGCAACCAAATTGGCGGCCGTGCTGGCTTCCATGAATACACGTTGGAAACCGGCAAGCCTGCGATTATTAATCCTGGCGATGGCACCCTCGGTGGCCAACCTTTTTATGCGACCGACATGAACATGATGGTGTCCGGTTTCCGTGCGGGTGTGATGGGTGATTACCGCGAAAGTTCTGCGCTCAATTCCAATGTGGAATTGAAATACGACAACGGTGATGCATTCACCGGTAGTGTGCGCTGGGTATCTGGCCATGCCGATAACGACAACAACACCCTCACCCTTGCGCAAGTGAGTAACGCATTGATAGTGAAGCGTTCGCCAACTACCGATCCAGTAAATATCAATCCGGGTGCAATTAACGACGGTCTGGTTTATCCAATGCACGTGAAATTAAACAGTAATAGCGTGTTAGCGGAATTGGATCCAACCATGATTACCAAAATGGCGAATCCGGAAGCCTGGTATTTGCACTCAGGATGGATCGACAGTACCTATGCAGAAGCTGATTCGGATGTATTGCGCTTTGATGGTAATTTCAAATTTGCCGATGAAGGTTTGACCTCGGTTGATTTCGGTTATCGTTTTTCTGATCGCGCCACCAAGTTCAACAACATGTCATTCTTTTCTCCATCTGGCGTAATTAAAGATGGCGTTGAGTTGCTGAATAAATATCACGAAGTGGGTTATGCAACTGGCCAGGCCGGTAGCAATGGTACTGCTGCAGGTTTGACTTACGATCCATTGCCCGTTATTGAAATTACCGATTCAAAACTGAATGGTTACATCAACAATGTGAGCAATTTCGGTGATGCGCTAAAAGGGTTGAACGTTAATATCCCGATGATCGACACGCGCAAAATTAATGACCCGATTGCGTTTAACGATATGCTGTACGGTAAAGGCCAACGCCTTATCAATCCGGATCGCTCTTACGCAATTACCGATAGCAAACAAAGTTTCCACTTCCAGGCAAATTTTGATAAAGCGCTGAATGATACCTTCACCATCAGCGGTAATACCGGTGTGCGCTACGTAAAAACCGATCTGACTGTAACGCAAAATATTACCGATCCGCAAAAACTCAATCCGCTGATTTTGGCGGGCACTGATCCAAACCACACCACTTACATGGACCTCGGCGATAAAGTTACCAATGTTACCTACAATCACTTCTTGCCAAGTTTGAACCTGAACATTGGAATTTCAGACGATTTCAAAGTGCGTTTGGCATTTGATAAACGTATGACGTTGCAAGATCTTGATCGTTTGGGCCAAGGTACTATTACTTACCTGAGCGGTGAAGAAACTGTTACTGATCCAGTAAATGGCGAATCGGTAAAAGAGCCATTCCAACGCGTAAGCTCGCGTCAAAATAATGGTAATCCTTATCTGAAGCCATGGTCAGCCAATGTATTTAACATTGCCGGTGAATGGTATCCAACTGAAAATGCAATTGTGTCTCTGGGTTATTTCAATATTGATGTAGACAGTTTCACCTACACAAAAATCGAAAAGAATCCGACCCTTGCTGACAGTGATGGTGTAATACGTCGCGGTGGTGAAGAGCAAACCGTTACCAATGGCTCAGGCGGAACGGTTAAAGGTTGGGAGTTCTCCTACCAACAAAGTTTTGATTTCCTGCCTGGCTTGTTCGGCAATACCGGTATTACTTTCAACTATACCTATTCACCTACCGAAAGTCCTTCAAGCGAATTGTTACCTGATGGTAGCGTAGCACCATTCAACAATACCGCTGAAGACCAAGCGAACCTGGTGCTGTGGTATCAAGACGATAAATTCGAAGCGCGTATTGCAGCCAACTATCTTGGCGATCAATACCAGGGCAAAACCTCTGGCTGGATGTGGAATCCAACCAACACGGACAAAGGTATGCCACGCTACTTGAAAGAAACATTATTCGTTGATGTGACCGCCTCTTACAATGTCACTGAAGACTTACAGATAACTCTGGCAGTTAACAACCTGACCGAAGAAGACAACATCACTTATACCCAGTGGGAAGATTTTATTGATTCCTATAACATTTTTGAACGTCGTATTACCGCTGGTGTTAACTACAAGTTTTAATTGACGCTACACTCGCAGTAACGGGAAAGGAGCAGATGCAAATCTGCTCCTTTTTTTGCTCTATCTTCACTGTTTTTTAATAACCTATTGCAGGCTTGATTATGATCGGTACAACTACAGCGGACTCGCGCATTCGCTCAATTGTGATTATCGGTGGCGGCACTGCCGGTTGGATGGCAGCAGCGGCATTGGCCAATCGATTTAAGCAAGGCGTTACCAGGATTATGTTAGTCGAATCTTCCGACATAGGTATTATCGGTGTAGGCGAAGCAACCGTCCCTTATATCAAAGAATTCCTGCAAGACCTGAATATCAATGAAGTCGATTTTATGCGCGCGACCAAAGCGACGTACAAACTCGGCATTGATTTTGATGGCTGGCACAAACCCGGAGAAAAATTTATCCATCCATTTGCCAGTTACGGTGCACGTATTGCCCGCATTCCCTTCCATCATTATTGGGCCAAAATGCGTGCACAACATAAAGCGCAAGCATTGGATGCCTACTGTCTCGCCGTGCAAATGGCGCGGCACAATAAATTTGCGTTGCCAAAAGCGAACAATGATCTTGAATTATCGAGCTTTAATTACGCATTTCATTTTGATGCTGGTTTGTTTGCCAATTACTTGAGCGGCGTTGCGCAAAAGCTGGGCGTAAAACATATCCAGGCAAATGTCCAACAGGTTAATCAATGTTCCGATAGCGGTTTTATCCAATCACTGGACTTGGATACCGGTGAAAAAATCGAAGGTGAATTCTTTCTTGATTGCTCCGGTTTTAACGGCCTGTTGATCGAAAAGACACTCAAAACCGGCTATGAACCCTGGGACCAATGGCTGCGCTGCGATCGTGCTGTCGCTATGCCTTGCACCAGCATACTCGCACCCGCTTCAGCTACCCGTTCACTGGCAATGGATGCAGGTTGGCAATGGCGCATTCCATTGCAACATCGTGTCGGCAATGGTTACGTTTATTGCAGCGATTTTATTTCCGATGAAGCTGCTGCCGAACAATTGTGCGCGAATCTTGAAGGTGAAGCGCTGGCCGATCCCACATTTATCCACTTCACTACGGGTATGCGCAAAAAGGCGTGGAATAAAAATGTATTTTGTCTGGGGTTAGCGAGCGGTTTTATGGAGCCACTTGAATCCACCAGTATTTATTTAATCCAGTCGAGCCTGACGTTATTGCTGAACCACTTTCCCAATAACCAGTACAACCAAACACTGGTCGACACGGTTAATAGCAACTTGCGCATCCGGCAGGAAAAATTACGCGATTTCCTGATCCTGCATTACTACGCCAACCAACGCCATGGCCATGCATTTTGGGATGAATGCCGCATGATGAGTATTCCGGACACGCTTGCAGCGCGCATTGAACATTTCAAACAAACCTGCCAACCGCAAGTTGATGAACTGGATTTTTTTGGTACCAACAGTTGGCTCGCCATGTTTTCCGGTTTCAATATCCAACCCGACTATTACCATCCTGTTGTCGATGATTTTGATGCGCAACTGGTTGAGAAAGAATTGAACGATATAGCAGCGAGTATCGCCAATACCGTAAAAGGAGTACCGACACATTTGGACTTCATCAAACGCAATATTATCGCATAGTAATAATCAATCAGAGGCCCCACTGCCTCATCACCTGCTGGCGATAAAATCAGCTATGATGGCAATCACACACGTGTGTTATAAACAATAAAATACATACGAAGATGACTGCCACAGCATAATGATAGCAACACACACAGCAGGTGATTTCACTAATGTCGCACCCACCTATTTCAAAAATAGTCATTGTCGGTGGTGGTACCGCCGGTTGGATGGCCGCGGCCAGTTTATCGCGCTTTGCAGCGGATAGGCCCATCAAGATTACACTGATTGAATCCACTTCGATTGGCACTGTTGGTGTAGGAGAAGCTACCATTCCCAGCATTGTGCAATTCAATAATTCTATTGGTCTTGATGAGCTGGAGTTTATTCGCGCTACGCGCGCCAGCTTTAAACTGGGTATCCAATTTGAAAACTGGCGCAAACCGGGCGACCGTTTTTTTCATCCATTTGCTGATTACGGTATTAATTTCAGCGGTGTAGAATTCCAGCATTATTTTTATCGTCTGAAAAAAAATAATCCGGCCGAAGATTTACACGATTACTCGATTGGCACACAGCTGGCCAAACACAATAATTTTGCCCAGCCGTTGGAAAACCCCAACAACCCATTGGCAGATTATTCCTACGCTTACCATTTTGATGCTGCACTTTATGCAAAAGTATTGCGTGAGCTTTCCGTTTCACGCGAGGTAGTACACATCGACCAAAAAATTGAAAAAGTAACCCTGCGCGAAACTGATGGATTTATTGAATCACTGTTACTGGACAATGGCCAGCTTATTGAAGGCGACCTATTTATTGACTGCACCGGCTTTAAAGGTTTGTTAATTGAAGAGAGCCTGCATACCGGTTATGAAGATTGGCAGCAGTGGTTGTTATGCGATGCAGCCGTTGCGGTGCAATCGCTGAATACAACTGAACCAACACCTTACACTCGCGTTACCGCGCTGGATGCAGGTTGGATGTGGCAAATTCCCCTGCAACATCGCACCGGTAATGGTTATGTTTTTTGCAGTCGGTTTTTGGACAAAGCAAAAGCAGAAGAAGCTTTATTGCAACACATTAGTGGAAAAACCATTAATACACCCAAACCTTTTGCATTCAAAGCAGGTCGCCGTAAACAAGTCTGGAATAAAAACTGTTATGCACTGGGCTTGGCCTCGGGATTTATCGAGCCATTGGAAAGCACCAGTATTTCATTGATCCAAACGGGTATTACACATTTACTGACGTTCTTTCCCGATATGTCATTTGATCAAGCTATGATTAACGAAGTAAATCGCCGCCATCAACATGAAATGGAACGCATTCGCGATTTTATTGTGTTGCATTACAAACTCACCCAGCGCACTGACACGGAATTCTGGCGCTATTGCCAGGCAATGGAAATTCCACCCAGTCTTGAACACAAAATAGAATTATTTAAAAGTAGCGGCTATTTATTGCAACACGAGCCAGAGGCGTTTGAAAAATCCAGTTGGTTAAGTATTTACAATGGTTTTGGAATTATTCCGGAACGTACTGATAATCGTATCGATCACTTTAAAGACACCGATATTGCTGTGCAATTAGCAAAAATCAAACAGGCACTTGATCAAGCTGGAAAGAATGCAACCAGCCACGCGGAATTTATTCGCAGGCATTGTGTTGCACCGGATTTTGATTAGTTATTAACAGCATAATACCCATAGCATACTTCACTGTTCTCCCTGAGACCGCCATGACAAGTTCGCACAGATGGGTTTAGGGCATGCCTGAGGGAGAACAGCGAAACCTGCACTGGCACAATCTATGTTGCAGGGCAATTTTGTCGAATAAATTCACCGTGCGATGGCAATTGCGACACTGTATCGCGGATAGCTCTAGCACCTTGATTTAAGGACTGCGCTAATTTTTGACTGTCCAATGCATCCGCCAAGGGATGATATTTTTTCGGACGAATATTCATTCCTTCTAATATTGAATACCAGCTGTCTGTCCCAAAAAGATTTTCCGGATGATGCTGCAATTGACCGCGATGGCGGAATTGTTCAATCTTTTCATGCAGGCTATCGGGAATTTCCATCGTTTTACACCAACGCCAAAATGCGGTGTCTTCACGCTGGGTGGTGCAATAATGCAAAATCACAAAATCGCGAATTTCTACATAATCACGCGCAATCTCACGATTAAATTGCTGCTGCAAATGGCAATCAAAATATTGGTCGGGGAAGTTGCGAATAAAATGCACCAAGGTGCGATAAATCAAATGAATCGCGGTGGATTCAAGCGGCTCGATAAAACCGGAAGATAATCCCAACGCCAGACAGTTGTTGCGCCAAATTTTTTCCCGCATCCCACTCGCAAAAGGAATAATGCGCGGTTCATTGATAAGTTTACCGTCAACCACATTCATCAATGTCTGAATAGCTTCATCATCAGAACAGTAATCGCTTGCAAATACATACCCATTACCGGTGCGGTGTTGCAATGGGATTTGCCAGGTCCACCCTGCTGCACGCGCGCTGGCGAGGGTATAAGGCGAAGGATCGCCGGTATTTTCCGTCTGTGCAGCAACAGCGCGATTACACGGAAGATAATTGGACCAGTTTTCGTAACCCACTTTGAGCGTTTCGGAAATTAATAAACCTTTAAAGCCAGTGCAATCAATAAAAAAATCGCTCGCTATTGTTTGGCCGTTAGTGAGCTGGACCGATTGGATAAATTGACGTGTATCAGTCTGCACGCTGGCAACTGTGCCCTCAATACGCTCAACACCGCGGGCAAGTGTAACGTCACGCAAATAACGCGCAGCGTGGGCTGCATCCAAATGTAACGCATAACCGTAACTGGCAAGCGGAGTATTCACCAGCTGCGCTTCCGTCATAAAACGGTGTTGCTCTGCCATGATGCCTGCGGGTGAATGATCCATCCATCGGGTAGTATTGCCGTCCGCCAGGGTTTTCAACCAGACTTGATAAAATTCATGGCCGTCGATACTGCGACCGATTTTTCCAAACGGGTGAAGGAAATGATGTTCTTGCTGATACCAGTTTTCAAAACGAATACCCAGCTTGATAGTACCCGCAGTTGCCTGCATAAATTCTTTGGTAGAAAGGCGTGCGTCTTTGAGAAATGCCATAAATGATGGTACCGTCGCCTCACCTACGCCGATAGTCGCAATATCCGGTGATTCTATTAGCGTAATTTTAGTATCGGTGCCATGTAAAATATTGCTGAGCAAACTGGCCGCCATCCAGCCCGCTGTGCCACCGCCAACAATACAAATTGAACCCAGCGGATTTCCCGTGTGTTTCATAAATTGCGTGCCTTATTGCATGGGCATTTTGCAATGCTGGTTAATAAACTCCTGGTGCGTTGGCAATCCAGTAACAGCATCATTAATAGATTTTCTCATACTGGCTAAACTCTGCCGCAGATAGTCGGTGTTTAATCGATCCACATTTTGATTGTACTGCCGGGGATAAAATCCAAATCCACTGTAAACTGCCAACCAGGAATCCGGATGGAATATTTCCCATGGATAATGTAATAAGTCACCGCGCTCCCGGTAGGCATCAATTTTTTGCTGCAGAGGTTCCGGCACCGACATTGCACGGCAGTACCGCCAGAATTCACTGTCATCGCGATGACTTGCCTTGTAGTGCAAAATAATAAAGTCGCGAATGCGTTCCCATTCGGTCGCCGTTACCTGGTTGAAATAGTTAATTTTTTCTTGGTTGAAATGCGGTGCCGGGAAAGATCCACAAATTTTTTCGATCCCGGTCTCGATAAGAGCAATGCTGGTACTTTCCAGCGGCTCTAAAAATCCGGCGGCCAGGCCTATCGCAATACAATTTTTATTCCAGGCCTGCGCCCGACGCCCGGCAGTAAATTTAAATTTACGCGGTGCGTGTAAAATTTTTCCTTCAATATTTTGCAATAAAGTTTCTTCGGCTTTTTCATCATCAATAAATTGACTGGCATATACATGGCCATTGCCCTGGCGGTGCTGCAAAGGAATTCGCCACTGCCAACCAGCAGAATGTGCCTTTGAAACTGTTCTTATTGCCGGATCGCCCACCAACTCTGACTGCACTGCCATAGCTCGATCACATAAAAGCCATTTGCTCCAATCAACGTAAGGTGTTTTTAATGTGCCGGAAATTAGTAGCCCACTAAAACCAGTGCAGTCAATAAACAAATCTGCAGCAATTTCCCGCTCCCCATCCAGCATCAGGCTTGCAATAAAACCATTGTCGGGGTTTAGGTTAACAGCGCTAATGTTCGCATCTATATGAGTAACACCATTTTCCAACGCATGCTCACGCATAAGCTTGGCAAAAAGTGCTGCATCAAAATGCAATGCCCAATCAAAAACAGATAGAGGTGATGACGGATTTTCTGCCGGAAAAGTAAATTTGTTTGCTCGTGCCATCGCAATACCGAGCGAATACTTTTCCAGCTCGGTGGTATCACCCATTTGTTGTAATTTGAGCCAGTAGTGATGGAAGCGAATGCCATTGGCTTCGTGTCCAAATAAGCCAAACGGATGAATAAATGATGTTTGCGGTTTATACCAATCCTGAAATTCAATACCTAATTTTATGGTGGCGTTGGTTTTACGTATTACATCCATATCGTCCATACCCAGCGACTGATAAAAACGACGCAAGGTGGGAATTGTCGCCTCACCTACACCAACCGTACCTATTACACTGGATTCAACCACCGTAATGCTGATGTCAGTTTTGGAAAAATGCTGGCTTAATTTTGCCGCTGTCATCCAACCGGCGGTGCCGCCACCAGCAATAATAATCGATTTGACTTGATAGTTTTCGCTCATGGATTGTCCCAGAGGATGATAACGTTATTATTTACTTTATTATGCGCAAAAGAATAAAGCCACGGTAATTGATTACCGTGGCTTTATTTGCACTAACGCAGTTTCATCTGACTAAAATTTTGTATAAAAAATTTAGAATTTAACGCGTGCACCCAATGCCCAACGAGCTTCATAAATGTTTTGGAAGGCTTTTTGATCTTCAAACTCTACATAAGTTTGTTGGATTTCTTCCAGAACGTTAGAACCGTTCAAGTACACAGCCCATTGGTCATTAATGTTATACGTCAAATTAACATCCATTTGACCATAGTCATCTTGATACAATGATTGCTGTGCAGTCGCAGGGTTGCCCGGCGTAATCAAACGTGAAGAGCGGAAGTTGTAAGCAACACGCGCAGAAATTACTTCGTTTTCATACCAAGCTACTACGTTGTAAGTGTCTTTAGAGTTGTTAGTGAATGGCAACTCTTTACCGCCAAAACCTTTACGCTCCTGGGAGCTATCAGACAAAGTGTAGTTCAGGTCGAAGCCCATGTTGCTAAGCACAGGAGCATCAGTTATGTCACTAAGCGCAACTTTTGCAGCTAACTCCACACCTTGAACTTCACCACCTTTACCTTGCACCAATGAGGTGAATTGCCATGGACCACGGCGCACACCATCGGAATCTGGCTCATCAACCATTACTGTACCGTCTTCGATGAAACTATCGATTTCGATCTTGAACAGACCTGCACTTAACATAGATGCACTACCTACATACCACTCGGCAGATAAATCATAGTTGGTAGAACGAATTGGATCCAAATCGGGGTTACCAGACAAGCTACCGTTAGCAACACGCATACAGTTACAGTCGTTGTTAAATACACGCCCTACAGATTTACCACCGCCCCATTGCAACAGGTTGAGTGGCATCATGCTTTCACCGTATGCAAAACGGATCTTCACATCTTCAGCAACATCTGCAACCAAGTTCAAAGAAGGTAGGTAATCTGTATACGAGCGCTTGGTTACTACATCACCGGTATCAACGTTAGTACCTGAGTGCGGCAACTGAGCGCCAACTTCATTCGCAATAATAGTGAGATCAGTCTCGATTACTTTCACACCAACGTTACCGCTGACAATACCGTACGCCAAGTTAGCTTGCAGGAAATAACTGAACTCTTCCAGCTCCACACTAAAGGACTGGCCAGGATTAATTATTTTGGATTGCGGGCCAAATACTTTTTCCTGGAACGCCAGAGTGTTATCGAAAGTATGAGGATCGATTACCCACACACCAGGAATACCTTTCACACCACCAAAGTCGTCAACCCAGATAACTTTATTGTGCTCATCCAAACGGGTTGGCTTGAACAAAGTATAGTTTACGAATTCGTTGTTATATGCCCTGCCATCCTGGTCAACACCGGTAACCAACTCACCTTGAGCCAATGTGGGATCACAAGCTGAGGTAGAACCAGCAAACTGATCTACTGCTTTCCATTGCGCGGCACAACCACCATTCAGTTTACCGAAGTAAGAAAATTGGCTACTGTCCACTGAGCGACTACTATTACGCGCACCAAAATCGACACTGGTTAAGAATGGCTGATCTTCAAACTCGTAATTCCAGCGAGTACTAAAAGTTTCCAGAGTCGCATCACGATCAGTGTTATTTTCTGAAGAGAATGCACCTATATGATAAGTATCGATATCCGCCATGTATTGCGCAACGGTGCGAGCACCTTTCCCACCATTAACAACTTGATCAAAACCACTAAAGGTTGGGTGTGAACCAGCAGTGTCATAACCAATGCGGAAACGGCTTTCAATCGCACCCGGTGAATAAGCAGCAAAACATCCGCCATTTACACCAACCACCAAGTCACCGCGTGAAGTATCACATTGGCTCGCTGGAACCAAGCCGCCAGGGCCATCTACCCAGTTTCTACCACTGCCAGCAGGACCATTTTCACCGGTATCGATGCTGAGCATATCGCCTTCACCGTAGCCATGGCGCATCGCAGCATTGGCATCTGCACGGGTCAACCGGACTTGACCGGTCAGAGCACCATCGTTGTCATAATTTAATTCAAAATTATAGTTTTGCGATTTTTCGTGGTTATAGTTTGTTTGGGCGAATGACTGCAAACGATAAGGCTCTGCACTGAATGCAGTTACCGAACGCCACTCATTTCCTTCATAAGTAAAGCTGTCTTTACCGTATTCAGTTGCAGTAGCGTAGTTAGCAAATGTTTGCCAACGGTTATTGTGTGAAAACCCTGCACGGCGATTCCAACGTTCTTGGTCACTATAAAAATAATCTGCAACAATTTCAAAACCGTCGCCCAAATCAGCTTGGAATGATGCATTCAAGCCATCGCGCTGACGCTCTTCCGCCTTATGGAATGCAGCAAAGCCTTGCGGGACCAAATGATGAATATTAGGGTCACCGAGAGGAGTTTCACCCCAAGTATGACTGTTATTGGTAGCGCCAATACCACCATTTTCAGAGGTATCGAAATAACCGTTAAAGTCAGAGGCCAAATTCTTCTCAGTGGTTGCACCGGCAAGCAGGAAACCAATACGATCATTTTTCCAGTTAACCAAACCAGTAAAAGTTGGGTCATCTTCTTTACTAATTGATCCTTGGTCTACTTCACCGGTACCAACGAAGGTCCAGCCATCGCCCATATCGAATGGACGACGAGTTTTCAAATTAACGGTGCCTGAAATGCCGATTGCAGTATTAGTTGCCAATGGCGATTTATAAACGTCTGCACCAGAGAACAATGTCGATGGAAGATCACCAAAGTCAGCTGCTGATTGGTCAATAGTCGTCGCACTTAAGAACGTTTCGCCATTTAACGAGGAACCTACATTACCCAAGCCACGAATCTGAACTGGACCACCTTCACCCGCGGTACGAGTAACCTGAATACCCGGGATACGCTGCAGAGAATCTGCAATAGTTACGTCAGGCAACTTACCGATATCTTCTGACGATATTCCGTCAACAATAGACGCGGCATTACGTTTGGTGTTGATCGCACTCTCCTGTGCAGCCCGTACACCTTGCACAACTACCTCTTCAATATCATCCTGCGCTTGCACGCCAGCAGCGAGCATTGCCAGGGTTGCCGCTGAACCGCACAACACGACCTTGCGATTCACCAGCCTGATTGCATCTCTTAGTGTATTCGTCATGACTTTCCCCTTGCTATTTTTAGTGTGATAAAGCCCAACAACAATGTGGAACCAATATCCGACAACGTTGTCGACAAACAACATATTGCCAAACAGACAACGTTGTCAACGGTGAGTAGATTCGAAACACTTACAAAACTTCCATATTTTTCAATTAGATAAAAATTATAGTGAAAGATATCGATATGCCATTTACAAAAAAAAACAGTAACTTGATAACCAAGCAGGAATAAATATGGCTTATGAAATGCAATGCGTAAATAAAAAGGCGGGAGCTTAGGTGACAAAAAACGGAATAACTTGGCTTTTGTCGCCTAAACAAATGAGGAGCGAAAATTATTCTTTTGCGGTATTTAATTTATCCACTGCCAACGCCAAAAACATGTAATTAGCCTCACCGCCACCCATCACATATTCAGTTTGCTGCCAGAAGAATGGCCAAATTTTTAATTCCGGTAAATCGGGACGAATTAATGCGGTACCGGAAATTACCCCACCCGGAATATAAGACCAATCCGCACGATTCACCCCATAAGCAACCAGCGCCGAATTAGCGCCCACACCCGAGGCAAAGCTCTGCGTGTTTTCACCTGGGTGGACACCCAGGATAAAGTTAAGCGCATTCACATAGGAATCGGTGCTTGCAAATTGCGGCCAGGATTTATGGAAGAAATACTGCTTAACACCAAACTCCTGGATGCTCCAACCTGCCCCCCAGATGTTGGGTTTATAAGGAACGCCATAAGGTGATTCTGTTTTAGCGCGCTCGCGTACAGTTTTTTGATAGGCCTCAACTGCGTTGTTAATTGCACTGACAAACTTTTCATGCTTGATAGATGGCATAACACGTCCGATCGCCCAGCCGGTTTTTTCGATATCGCTCACAATATACTGTTGCAGGCTAATCAATTCATTGCGATATACATTGTCACCTGTTGCCAATATTAATTCTGCTAATGCAAAAATACGCACGTCCTGCTTTTGAGTTTTTGGCGCGGCAATTTTGTAGAGACTCTGCGCCGCATCCAGCGCATCTTTGGCCATTTGCGGATTATAGGATTTCAGCACCCGCGCAGCAGCAGCCAAACCTGCGGCGGCATCCAGTTCGCGCTCGGGATTATCTTCGGTAAACACCCAGCGATCATCCGGTGTGCCGGATTTGCCGTTCTTTACTTCACCCTCGTTCAATGATGGGTCATAAGGCAAGTTATCGGTTTGCACCATAGCATCGCCCAGCAGCACATATTGGCGAATCGTCGGTTCGATAATGCCGCGATACAAACGCCCCATGGCTTTATAACCACCCAGTACACTTAACAGACCGTGCTCGATTTGTTGCAGCGCATCATTTTTGCCATCGGCGACATGAATCTCGACGAGCTTTTTCTCCTGATCAATCAAGGTGGCATCGTGATTTAAATTAAATTCTTCGACCATAGTGGCAAGTAACCACACAGTGCCCATCTGCGATTCAACACGCAAATCGTAATCGCCCGCATCGTGCCAGCCACCCGCATCCAAACCGGGGACACGCTCCCCGGATTTGAATTTGGTACGTGTGCTGCCGTCAGAAATATAGCCGTCGATATGGTTGAAATTCAGCGGCATCATTAGCGCATCATCCTGATGATCCAAGCCATGCCAAACACGATATTTTTCATTGACGCGCATATGGCACATTTGCACCGGCAAAAAATATTCGAGCGTAGGCTGCCATGCATGGCGAGATAAAACATCATCGCCGATCTTGAATGCATGCGAAGTTTTATCACGGTAGCTGATTTGATACATGCCCGGTTGTTTAATATCCGAAAAATCGTAAGTCATGTATTGGTAGCGCAGGAAATTTCCCCATGGCTTTACCTTGGCTTTTTTTACTTCAGTTTTTCCATTTTCCGACAATTTATAAATCTTTATTTCCGATGCTTTGGTATCGCGCTTGTCCTGCTCAATCACCACTTGTTTGGGCTGCTCCGTGCCATATCCCACTTGCGATACCTGAATCACCGGTTCGTAGATCCAGTTTTTAATGACATGGGGAGTCACTACCCATTCCAATGCTGCTTTGGTTTTATTCGCCGGAATAACACCACGTACTATGTACCAACCATTGTTATGGTTAGCACGACCGTCCCATAATTCCAGCTCGCCGGTGTTACTTTCAATTGTCATCCGCTGCTTGTCGGAGTCAGGCGCGACAATTAATTTTTTTCCGGTCGCGAGCGCTGCCGTTAAAAACTCACCGTGCGGATTCACCAAAGGACCATTCGGCTGCCGGGGAAAAATTCCCGTCTTATCATCTAATAACCAGGATTTTCCAAAAAATTCGCCAGGGAAAATTTCAAAATTGAAACCAATTTTTCCCACCCAATCTGCTGGCAGCGGATTTTCCAGATCGACGCTGATGTTGAATTGATTATTTTTTAACGCAGTCACATTTACCTGATAGGAAAATTTCAGGTCGGGATAAATAATTGGATTGAAGCCTTTGCGGTCTTTGCTGGGGTCGGGATAAGAAAGCGTCTGGCTAATAGTCTGTGTTTTCTTATCAACCGTCTGCTTTCCACCCATCGGCATGGGCGACCACTGGCCGGGAGAAATTTCCAGCCGCAAATCGCCATTGGCCGCAACACGACTACCGTGCTGGATTACCGTTACACCGGTTTGATGTCCATCGGGATAAATATCGCTAAACACAGTGACGTTAAGCCCCTGCATTTCGAAATAATCCTGATTGTTTAATGCCAGTTCATCAGCAACAGCGAGAGTTTCCAACATCATTGAGGCCGCGAGCATGATCGCCGCACATGCGGATTTGTTCATAGGTAAATGCCACTATTGTTATAAGAATAAAATGTTATTGGAATACGCGATTATCCAAGCGCTGCAACATTATTGCAGCGCTTATAGTCAGGTCAGATAAAAGCATAAACCTATGTGGCAGTAAGGAGTCACAATAAATTTGTCGATATAGGTTAAATAATGTTAAGCAGTCGCTCTTGATTAATCATTATTGATAAACCACATCTTTATACGTCGGTGCTAATTTGGCAAGCAACCGGTTCTGCGTAGCAACCGGAATATCGCACTGCTCCATCGCCAGAATTAAATCATCCACAATCGCATTAAATTCGGTGTTGGTGTAGTTATGCCCGGCGTGCACCATTTGCATAGTATCGCCGGTATATTCACAAGGACCTTCTACTGCAGCACAAATATAATCCGACAAGCCTTTTTTAAAACGCTGCATATTAGCGCCCTTGTAACGATGTTTTATGCGTTCGTCTTTAGCGATAACCAGAATGAGTTGATGGGTAATTTTAGTGATGCCTTCATATTGACCAAGCGCATCGTAAAGGGATTGTTGGCGGGGTTGATTGGCGCATGCGGTTAAAAACCCGCACAACACAATACCGATAATGAATTTTCCAATGTGCTGCATCATTATTAAAAACTCCCTTGTAGCGATAAATACCAACCGGTCTGGTCTTTAAACGTGGCTACCTCGCCCAAGTCAACGTAGGCTGCAACCACTGCAATTCGTTTGGTCGGGAACCAACCGACAAAAATTGTTTGCCAATCATCTTCTTTGATAAAAGATAAATTGCTGGGTTTCTGGCGATACTCCGCACCCACCAGCCATTGACGATTTAATAACACCCCGGCCGATACTTCCGGCAACAATTCTTTATCGTTATTTTTATCACCACCAAAACCAACAAGGCCGGTTTGATTGGCATTGGTGTAACGCAGATTGGCATTGAGCAACAAATTGCGATTTAAAAATCCGCCTAAAATTAATTTGGTGGCAGTTACATTGATATCCGTACCGGAATCTTTTTTTGCTCCCACAGCATCCGGCACTAAAAAATCCAGGTTCCTTTTATGCTGCACACCAATGCTGATTTGCGGTACAGGTGTATAAATTAAATCGCCGAGCACACGCACTTTGGTAGAAATAATGCGCTGGCTGATTGAATCAGTCGGTAAACTTAACGCGGCAGTCAGTGAATCATGGGTTAATTTTTGTTGCGCAAACGATAATTCAACGCGGTTACGCCAACTCACACTCGCACCCGCTACTTCCAGTTGGTAATCTCCGGTATCCACATAGCTGGCAAATGCCACAGCACTCTGTTCCTCCTGTGCGCCATAACCGGAAAGTACTGCCATTGGCACAATACCGCCACCCGCCGCGCCCTCAAGCGTGCTGGCACCACCTGTCGCTAATAATCGGCTGCGCGAAATAGCGCTGTCACTGTCCAGATCCAATGTCGCAGCGGAAGCAAAAACAGATGAAAACACACTTACTATTGCTACACAATTACGGCTAATTTTCATGATGAAAATTCCATTAAATACTGGTGAATCCACTGAATAAAATCTTTTGCCGGCAATGGCTTGCTATACAAGTAACCCTGCGCCGTATCGCAACCATAGCTTTTTAGTAAATCCCTAATCGCTTCCGATTCCACCCCCTCTGCAGTGACACTCAAACCCAGGGTGTGGCCTAAATCAATCGTTGAACGCACAATCAATTGGTCATCAGCATTGGTCGCCAAATTTAAAATGAAAGACTTGTCAATTTTTAATTCCGATACCGGTAATTTTTTTAATTGCGAGAGCGATGAATAACCCGTACCAAAATCATCAATCGATAAGGTCAAGCCCAAATCGCGCAGGCGGCGTAAATTATTAAGGCATTTATCGGCTTCGCGCATAATCGCGCTCTCGGTAATTTCCAGATACAGATTTTTTGCCGGCACTTTATGGGATTGAAGTAATTCAGCCAAGTAAGCAGGAAGATCATCCACTAATAAATCCAATGCCGATAAATTTACCGAGCAGGTAATTTTTATGTTTTCGTCCAATAACTTTCGCAATTGTGAAATAGCCGTTTTTAATACCCAGCGCGTTAAAATCGTAATCTGGCCCGAGCTTTCGATCACACTGATAAATTCATCAGGACTGACGAAGCCTAATTCAGGATGACACCAACGCACTAACGCCTCAGCACCCAGAGTATTTGGCTGTTCCAAATTAATTTTAGGTTGGTAATACAAACTGATATGGCCCGCGCTTAACGAGCCTTCAAACTCGCGGAACAGGAGCAGGCGCCGCAAATGCTGCTCATCCCAGCCTTGTTCATACCAACAACTGTGCTTTTCATTGGCACGCCCTTGATTCAGCGCAAGATTAGCGCGGCGAAAAAGCGATTCAGCAGAATCCGCATCGTTTGGGTAATTCGCTATACCGATATTGACGTCAATACTGACTTGCAGGCCGCTAACCAACAGCGGAGTTTTAAATGCAGTGTGGATTAATCCGGTCAGTTCAGCGATGGTCTCATTATTTTCTGCCATCAAAATAACCAGGAACTCATCGCTGCCTAAACGCAATACATCGCCATGAGTTAATATCCTGCCAATTTTTTGCCCCACTTCACGCAGTACCGCGTCGCCAATCTCTTGGCTTAATTCGTCATTAATTTGCGTGAAATTTTTTATATCGATTACCAATAAATACACTTGTTGATTTAATGGCCGTGAGCGCGATATGGCACTTTCCAATTCAGGGAAAATGCGCAGGCGATTGGGTAGACCGGTAAGCGGATCATGCTCTGACTGATGGACAACTTGTTGTTCGCGTTCACCGATGGCTTTTTGCATACTGATAAACGCACGTGCCAAATCGCCTAACTCATCTTTAGAGGTAACTGCAATTGGCGTCGCATAAAAACCACCGGCAATACGACGCGCGATATCAGCAAGCACACTAACCGGGCGCGTCACACTGCGCGCTAAAAATAATGCAGCGACACCGGCTAATGCAGAAAATACCAATGCCAATAAAAAAAGCTGCACGTTTAAATGTGAAAAAGGCGCCAGTACTTTATTCAGTGGAACCTGTAGAACGGCGAGTAAATGATTGTTTTGTCGCGCCGCGGGCACTGCCAGCGAAATAAGACCATCATAAAAAAATACTTCACCCTGCTTTTTTTCTTCCTCCAATTCGGCAATCAACTGATGGGCAGGTTGATTTTCCAGTGTGCCGCTCAAATAATGGAATCGGTTACCGTCGTGACTGACAAACGAAACTTCCAAACCGGTAAGCCGTTGCAAATCAGCGCTGAAGTCCTGTTTTATTTCAAAGCCCATGCCGGCCAGACCAATCACCACCGGTGCTTTAACAGTAAACATTACAAACTGATATGCGCGCCCGTCGATAAGGATGATGTCATAAGCTTGACCGCGTGTTTGCGCTTGCGCCTTGAGGTCGTTAAATTCTTCCGCAATTTGTAAGCCGAAAGAATGATCGCTTGCGATCAGCTTTCCATCAGCAGTAATTAACACACCTATATCGGCTTTAACGCGCGCAGAGTGGTTAATTAATGCGGAGGCAATTGTTTTTTCATCGTTAGTTGCAACAGCATCTTTAAAACCAAAATCCTCAGTCAGAATTTTTACCGAGAGCGCGAGCTGCTCTACATTTTTTTGCATGATTCGGGTAAATAACTCACCACCGGCCAACAGCCCTTCGCGCGCATTTTGGGTAACGGCTTTATTGATCACCAAACGTGTCGCCAGATAGGATATGGTTTCAAGCACAATCACCAAACCAATCAAAAAGGCAAGCAGTTTTAGCAGGTAACTGAATTTTGGCATGCCTTTACCTGATTAAAATAAATTGGAAAATTCGTCGGCTGGCTTACTGGAAGATGATGCGGATAAATTATCAAGGGTAATTGTTTTCTGCAGCGCAGCTGTCTCTGCCAAAGTGACGGTCGAGTCAGGATAATTATCCGTCATTTGTGGATGGAAAATTTGTAATTGGTAGTTTCCTGCCGGAGCATTAATATTAATTTTTCCCTGTTCATCGGCGACGGCAAAATAATCCGTATCGACAACATAAATGTACGCTACCATGGAGTCGTGAATATTACAGCCGAGAACTACCGTGCCCGGCTTATCAAACAACACGGGTTCGGCGGTCATGCCGTGATATAAACGCAATTCAAATTTTTTCGCGGGAGAAAACGAATAGACGTGATGGCGAATATCATCACCATTGGGAAATCGCACTTGGGTATTGACGCGAATTGCCAATACTCGCGGTACAAACATATTTTGGCGTTGATCCATAAATGCCGTTGGTTGCGTTGCGTAATTTATTTTTTGTGCCGGCACAATTGCGGCCACCGCATCCTTAACAGGTTTACCTTGGGAGTCAACAACATTTAGCGCAAATTGTCCGGCGTAGCCAGGCAATGCAAAATAGAAAAAGATAGCCAATAAAAATCGATAGGTAATTATGAATCGCGCTATAAATTTTGAAATCCTGTTGTTGACGAGCATCATTTACCTCTTCATATCGGACTACTGCTTATCGGGCTAAATGGCAGCGGTTTCGCCCCATTGATTTTGCGTTGTAGAGTGCTTGATCGGCGCGCTCGAAAGCAGTTTCCAGCACATCATTGATTTTAAATTCTGTTAACCCGACCGACAAAGTGATCGACATAGGCTGGTCTTTATAATTGAATGCCGCGTTGGCAATTGCGTCGCGCACTTTTTCCAATACACCCAGTGCCGTTTCACTATCAGTTTCCGGCATGAGTGCCACAAATTCTTCGCCGCCGTAGCGACAGAAAAAATCGACTTCGCGCAAGCGTTTGGCAATGGAGCGACCGATTACTTTAATCACGCGATCACCCGCTTGGTGTCCATAACTGTCGTTAATGCGTTTGAAGTGATCGATATCAAAAATGGCAATCGTTAACGGGCGCCCGTAACGCTGCCAACGTTGGACTTCTGCGCTCGCACGTTCGTTGTAAGCTTCGCGATTCGGCAATTCAGTGAGTGGATCCTGCAACGCTTTTTGGCGATGTCGCTCCAGGCTGGTGCGGTTTTTTTCCGCCTCCACTTCCATAGTTTTTATTTTTGCGCCGAGCGTCGCCAACTGTTCTGCTAAATGTTGCTGTGCATGATCGGTTTGTTGATAGTGATCGATAACCTGGCGAATATTGCCGAGCTGCGATTTCACTGTATCTTTGAGCTGATTGATATCGGTAGCGCTATCGGCGGTATTTTCCAAATCGCTCATTTCGCGCATTACATCCGCCTGCAATTTGCGTGATGCCGCGCGTTCATCTTGCGTATTTTTTACCGCACCGCCAAGCAACATGTAAATCTCGGCGAGTTCCTGATTAACATTTTTCAAATAGGTGGCAAACGCTTGATTAGCGGCGAGATAAGCTTCCACCACCAAATCGCGCACGCCATTCAATAAAGGAATCAAATTATCTATGGTGATCCCCTGCTCCAGTTTACGGCGCATGGCATCAACTTTGGTTTTGATAGTTATATCGCTTTCAAGACTGTTAAAAAACTGGTTGAGCACTGCCAGTAATTGCGCTGCGTAATCAGCATTTAAATAATTGGCCGAAGGGATTGCGCGAGCCTCGGCAATTGGCGGCAAGTCGGCGATGACACTTTCATTATCAACAGGATTAGCAGGCTCAACCTCATCGTGGTCGACCTCCACCTTTGCAGGGGTTTTACCGCCCAGAATTTTATCGAACAAGCCCGCTTTGGGTTGTTCGATTTCGCTGAGCGCTTGCTGTTGGATACTGGCCAGCTGCTGCAGGAGCGCAGGATAAAGGCGCACTTTTTTGCTGCGTTGGGGCAACTGCATCAAATAGTCGCTGAGTTCTTTTTTAACGCCGCGCGATAAGCGGAAGTTATGCAGCGGCTTGGTAGTATCCATTAAGGCCTGATGGACTTCTTTTGCACTCTCTTCGCGATGCTGCTCAAAGGCCAGGGCCGCGCCTTCAAGTTGCGACAGCAACCCGCTCATATCGACTGAACTGATATCACTGCGCAGTTTTTCACGCAGCTTGGACATGATCTGGTCGAGGGATTCGTCCTGACCATCGGCGGCAATACTGACCCTTACTAATGCGCTACGCAGCAATTCCTGTTGGCTGGCAAACTTTTTTTCTAACTGCTCCTGCTCGTCCAGAGCGTTGAGGTACTTTTCTCGCCAGTTATTTTTATCGCCGGAATTGACTGTCATAACAACATTGGAACCTGCTGGATAGGGTCTTAGGGGGAAGGTATTCCAGAGTATAGCCAGTGATCGTCAATTCACCTTTTCCCGACACAAAAAACCCATCTTTAATTCAGGCGCCACTAAAACCAATAACAGATCGCTAAAACGACAAAACCCGCAGCGGTTTCCCGCTGCGGGTTTTGTTTTGATCTACAACGACGTGATTACTGGGCTGGCGCTTTGGTACCGCGCTCAGCACGTACTTTAGCGACCAGGAAATCCACCACTTTCAGCATTTCTGCATGGCCGCCGGCCAGACGTGAACTCACGCGGTATTTACCTTCCACTACCATCTCGGGAGTACCGGTAACTTTGTATCCACGGGCACGTGCTTCCGCTTGTTTGATCTGGCTGGTTACACCGAAAGAGTTATAGGTACTCAGTACTTTGGCCTTATCAATGCCATAAGTGGTGAAAAAGTCTGCCCACTGATCTGGAGTATTGATTTGCTTGTGTTCCAAATGCAGAGCGTTGAAGATCGCCATGTGGGTTTTTTCTTTGATGCCCAATGCAACCGAGGTGTAGTAACCGCGAACCAGCGGCTCCATTTGCGGATTCCACATGGCGTGGGTTTGTGAAAGGTATACATCTTTACCTTGTTTCTTTTCCCACGCTTGCAGCAGGGGTTCAAAATCGAAGCAGTGCGGGCAGGAATAGGCGAACACTTCAGCCACTTCGATCTTGCCTGGATCGGTAGTGCGAACCGGCTGCTCCAGCACAACATAGTGTTGACCTTCCAGATATTGGCTTGACGCCTCCTGGGCACAGGCGCTCAGGGAAAAAACCAGACCCAGTAGGGCTACCAAAATACGCATAAATCGCTCCTCAGTGCTTTTATTGTGAAAAGATAATGTGTGTGAATCATGAAATGTGTTGGATTACTGCGGGCTTAGTCCTGCAAATGTCATCCAAGTTCCCAATCTGGAGCCGGATTCTCCAGCGCCCAGCAGGATCTGTAAAGTAGCGATACAAAAAAGGCGACCGAGGTCGCCTTTTCTTCTTCATTTAACATCGAGCTTGCCGACGTTTATTAGTGTAATCCGGCAATGAAGTTAGCCAATGCTACGATTTCAGCATCGTTCAGCTTGTCAGCTACAGCGCGCATGATAGCCTGGTCGCCGTCATTGGTGCGATCACCGGAGCGGAACGCGCGTAATTGCTTCTCTACATACTCCGGGTGCTGGCCGCTCAAACGTGGGAAGCCCGCGGGGATATTGCCCTTGCCATCCGGCGCGTGGCAACCGGTACAGGCAGGCACACTGGTAGTTGGGTTACCGGCGCGGAAAATACGCTCACCCAGTTCCAGGCCATCTACTTTAATACCGGAGTTTACTTGCACTTCGATTTTCCTGGAGCCGGATAACTGGGTTGTCTGCGCCGCAAAATACGCGGCTATGTCAGCCAGATCTTGTTTGGTCAACGCAATAAGCTGGCCCGTCATTTCCGGTACTTCACGGCCGGTAACCGCTTTTTTCACCGGGTCTTTTTCAAGATCCCATTCCTGGATATCAGTCATCTGTTTCAACAGGTAACGCTCGCCCAAACCGGCCAACTTCGGGAAGGTTCCCATCAAGCTATTGCCGTCCGCACCATGGCAAGCGCCGCATACGGCTGCCTTGGTTGCACCAGCGGCAGCATCCCCTGCAGCGATGGCACCCTGGGCAACAGCTACCAAACCCAGTGATAAAAGTGCATTTCTTACGATATGTTTCATTGGCTAATCCGATTTGATCGATGAATCTGATTGTTATGCATGCGTCTTTAGATAACGAGTATAAGCAAGAATTAGCCTGAGGTTCGCTTAATGACGGGTCAACAAGCTACAATCCCACCCCTATTCCGCAGTAATCCCGCTTTTGGCGCGCACGGCGGCCGGTAAAAGCGGCGGCATTATATTACCAACGCGCTAATAACACACTATTTTGAAGGGTTATTATCTTGACCGAGATCGTATTTACCAAGGCTTATTTTACCAAGAGTGCCCCCAGCATCCGCGAATGTCCGCCGGAAACCGGCTATGAAGTTGCCTTTGCCGGCCGCTCCAACGCGGGCAAATCAAGCGCCATCAATGCCTTGACCAACCAAAAGCTGGCGCGCACCAGTAAAACCCCTGGCCGTACCCAGTTGATCAACTTTTTTAATGTAAGCGACACCCAGCGATTGGTGGATCTGCCGGGCTATGGCTACGCCAAAGTATCGCGTGAGCAAAAAGAAAAGTGGCAGCGGGATTTATCGGAATACCTGCAGAAGCGCCAATGCCTGAAAGGGCTGGTGTTGCTGATGGATATCCGCCATCCACTGCAAGAATTTGATACCACCATGTTGGACTGGGCGATCAGAGGCAATATGCCGATCCACATCCTGCTCACCAAGGCTGACAAGCTGAGCCGCATGCAAGCCAACAACGCCCTGTTCGCAGTACAGAAACAACTAAAACAGGCCAAGCTCAATGAGTTGGTCACCGTCCAGTGTTTTTCCGCATTGAAATATGCCGGTCTTGATGAACTTAAGGCAAAGCTACAATGCTGGTTGGCGCCGGAACCAGCTCAGGTTAACGAAGAACCTGCGCCCCAATAAAAAAACCGATGATTTGGGTAAATCATCGGAAAGAACTGGCACCCTTGGGGTGATGCCAGATGGGCTAGGTCAGAGACCAAGAGAAGACCACAAAGGTAAGCCGGTAAAAATCAAGCGCCATATATCAACGTTGTAGATAGGACTCAACACCGCCAAAAAAAGTTCATGCAGAAACGTAAAGCTTTGTAACTGCAACAGTTTTTGCACAATCCCTCCTGTTAATTAGCCAAATGGCAGGCAAAAAAAACCCCGATAAAATCGGGGTTTGCTTAGCATCTATATCTTTCGCTCAGCTGGCTTAAACGCCATTAGGGGAGGAGTTAGCTCATGATCGTAAAACACACATAACTGAGACCCACCCTTTTCAAAATAAGTTCAAACTATTTTAAAAAAATTTGCACAATTCTTTGTTAATTGAAAAAACTCTTTATTTAACAAAGCGTTAAAGTTTTTAAATTATGCAAATTGGGACTTGAAAATCGACCAAACCAATACTCCGTTAAGATAAGGTTCATATAGGTTGTGCTTATGGCATCCCATTTCCAGCGATGTTCCCACTCAATGCGCCTCATCCCAATTGTTACCGACACCCACCTCCACTAACAGTGGCACCTTGAGCCTGGCTGCACCCGACATATGCTCGATAAGGCCTGCTCGAACCTGCTCGATTTGCGCTTCTGCAGCCTCCAACACCAATTCATCGTGTACTTGCATAATGATTTTTGCATCGAGCTGCACCGCATCCAACCAGGCTTGTACTTTAATCATCGCGGTTTTAATAATGTCCGCAGCAGTACCCTGCATAGGAGCGTTAATTGCTGTGCGCTCTGCCCCCATCTGCAAATTTTTATTTTTGGCGTTGATCTCGGGCAAATATAAACGGCGGCCAAATAAGGTTTCTACATAGCCCTGTTCATGTGCAAGCGCACGGATATTATTCATGTAGCGTTGCACACCGGGGTAACGCTCGAAGTAACGATCAATATATTGCTGCGCTTCATTGCGGCCGAGATGCAATTGTTTGGCGAGACCAAATGCCGACATGCCGTAAATCAAACCGAAGTTAATCGCCTTGGCGCTGCGACGCATTTCTGACGAGACCGAATCCAGCGTCACACCAAATACTTCTGCCGCCGTCGCACGGTGCACATCCAAGCCTTTTTCAAACGCGCTGAGTAACCCAACATCGTCAGATAAGTGCGCCATGATTCGCAGTTCAATTTGCGAATAGTCAGCAGCCACCAATTTATAACCTTGCGGCGCAATAAATGCCTGGCGGATACGGCGGCCTTCTTCGGTTTTAATGGGGATATTTTGCAGGTTGGGATCCTGCGATGATAAGCGACCCGTCGCCGCTACCGCTTGGTGATAGCTGGTATGAATGCGCCCGGTGCGCTTGTTAATAACCAGGGGTAATTTATCGGTATAAGTTGATTTTAATTTCGCAAGGCCGCGATATTCCATCAATACTTTAGGTAGCGGATAATCCAACGCCAATTCCTGCAATACGTCTTCTGCAGTAGACGGCGTACCTGTAGGTGTTTTTTTCAGTACGGGCAATTTTTGCTGCTCAAATAAAATTGTCCCCAATTGTTTAGGCGAACTCAAGTTAAATTCCTGGCCTGCAATTTCATAGGCTTTGCGTTCAAGCTGCGTTAATCGCTCACCCAATTCCAGGCTCTGCTGCCCTAACAATTTAGCATCAACCAGAGTGCCGTTGCGCTCAATGCGGGAGAGCACGGGCAACAGTGGCATTTCGATAGTTTCAAATACGGATTTTAACGGTGCCACCTGTTCCAGGTGCGGCCAGAAAAATTGATGTAAGCGCAGCGTGATATCGGCATCTTCTGCAGCATAATGGCCTGCATCTTCAACGTTTAGTTGATTGAAGGTAAGTTGCTTAACACCTTTACCGGCGATTTCCTCAAAGGTTACAGTTTTATAATCAAGATAATTTTGCGCGAGATCATCCATATTGTGACGACTGCCGATGGAATTCCACACATAGGATTCAAGCATGGTATCGAATTCAATCCCACGCAATTCAATTCCGTAGTTGAGCAGCACACTGCGATCGTATTTTAAATTCTGGCCAATTTTTATTTTTTTCGAATCTTCCAAAATCGGTTTTAATGCTTGCAACACCCACTCAAGATCAAGCTGTTCCGGCGCGCCCATGTAATCGTGTCCACAAGGAATGTAGGCAGCAACCCCGGCTTCAATCGCAAAGCTAACACCGACAATGCGTGCATCCATAATTTCCAGCGCGGTTGTTTCAGTATCGAATGAAAATTGTGCCGCTTGCTGCAAGCGTGCAAGCCAATCGGCAAATATGGCTTTATCAGTAATAATGTCATAACGGTTTTCAGCAGGGACTACCGGCGTTAATTGCGCGATTTTTTCTTCCGTATTTTTTTCTGCAATTTCTTCTGCACTTCCCGCAACACTGTCTATCGCTGCAGATGCATTCGCATTATTAATTTCACCTAAATCTTTTATCCAACTTTTAAATTCCAGATCTTCAAACAATTCGCGCAAACGTTTGTGGTCCGGTTGCGAATGTTGAATTGATTCAGGACAAAATGGTAATGCAACATCGGTTTTAATGGTGGCGAGACGATAAGAGAGATACGCCATTTCACGGTGTTCAATTAATTTTTCCGGCATGGTTTTCGCGCCGCGAAATGCAAGTGTGCGCACTTTTTCCAGATCAGCATAGATAGCATCCAAACTGCCCAGCCCTTGAATTAATCCTTGCGCAGTTTTTTCGCCAACACCAGGCACACCGGGAATGTTATCAACCTTGTCGCCCATGAGCGCGAGGTAATCAATCATCAACTCCGGACCAAAACCGTATTTGGCATTTACGCCAGGAATATCCAATACAGTTTCCGTCATGGTATTAACGAGCGTGACATGTTCGTTCACCAATTGCGCCATATCTTTATCGCCAGTCGAAATGACTACAGCGCGTTTTTGTTCGGTTGCCTGGCGAGCGAGCGTGCCAATTACATCGTCAGCTTCTACGCCATCAATCACTAATAGCGGTAAGCCCATCGCCTGGACGATATCGAGAATTGGCTGAACTTGCGGGCGTAAATCGTCGGGCATGGGCGGACGATTGGCTTTGTACTCGGCGAATATTTCATCGCGAAAGGTTTTGCCTTTTGCGTCAAATACGACGGCAATAGGACTACTTGGGTAATCCTTTATCAAGCGACGAATCATATTCACCACACCTTTTACCGCGCCGGTTGGTTGCCCCTTGGAATTGGTTAGCGGCGGCAAGGCATGGTAGGCGCGATATAGATAAGAAGAACCATCGACGAGAACTAAAGGGACGGGAGAGAATTGAGGCTGATTCATAGTAAATATTGGTAACCAAGGACGATTTCGAATGCCGGAAGGATACACCAAACCCCTTCATAACAAATCGCACCGCTTCTGGTAACACAATCTCTGGTAACACCTGGAATGCAGAGTGCCTAAAAGTGTTACCCGCACAACAAGGTGTTACCACGCGCCAAAGTTGATTAAAAATTTAGGTTGAATCCATAACATACGGTATTTATTCACATTTTAATGATTCGTATAACTAAATTGTTTAATCGGGGACTAGGCAATATTAAATAATGTGTTACCATGAGTAACAAGAGGTAACAAATAATCCAAACCAGATTAGATGAAGCCTCTTAACTTAACCCAAGACAGAAAGGTTGCTCACAAGGCGACTGGAATTTAAAACACCATCGGAGGAACCCACGATGAAAAAATTAGCTCAAACTTTTGTAAACCTGGCATTAACTGCAGCATTAACTTTCTCTACTTTGACCTTGGCTCTGACTGGCGCCAATACAGGGAAACTGAACAATCAACAAGCTCCATTGGCGACCACTGCGGTGGCCACCCAGGTAGCTTCAGTTGAAGACGCGGAATTGCGTATTAAGGAAAACTTGACTGAAAAGACCAATGTGCTGGCTGAAGTAGCGAACGCTAAATTCGAGCAGCAATTGGCAGCTAAAGTAGCTACTCAATTTACTTTGTAAATATTCCGCCTCACCGAACACACTTCGGTGAAGCATGATTTTTAGTAACTTTTTGTTTTGCTTGGTCTTATCCCTTTTTATCTCCTCGTGTATTAGCCCTATCTACGGTCTTATAACTTTTTGTTAGATCGAGGTAGGGCCTTTTTTTATGCCGATCACAAATTTGTAATTTGCTTAACTACTGGCGCCTGAGTCCCTCACCCTGTTTATTTTTTACCCTAGACTCGATTTTGCAGGGACGATTGCAGCCCTTAGCTGCGCCCACATTATTACGGATGAGCCGCGCCTTAACTGCTATTAACTATCCGGGAGCTGTCATGGACACCCTAATATTTTCGCAAACTGCCATTTTTCGCATGCAACAACTGGCGAGCTGTGTTTATCACAAAACCGGAATTCGCCATCGGATGGCAACGCCGGATGGCATGTTGGCGCTATTGCAAGATGCAGGAAATTCGACCGACAAAGATGTGCGTCAGTACTATGATTCGTTCGTGATGGAGTTGAATTCACGCCAGTTAGATATGCTAGAGGCACGCAACGTGAAAATGCGTAAACCGTTCCATGCCTCAGCGGCTACGCCGATCCGCAAGGCAGGTTAAAAAGCTCTCGCTGAGCTGCTGAAGGAGTTGTTGATAGCTGGAGACCTGTTGTCCACCAATAGGATCCAGTAAACCAATACGCAAGTTTAGCGAGGCCGCCATCTCTTCCATACCCTGCACTTTGTAGTAGGGTTCCATAAATAAGCATTTCCCTTCCTTGGTTAAAATCCCGCGCAATTCCTGTAGGTGCTTTGCACCTGGGCGACGCTCGGGGCTATAGGTTACATAAGCAACCTGATGCAGGTTGTAGCGACTGACAAAATGACCGTAACCTTCGTGATAAACCGCAAACCCGACATCCTTGACCGGCGCAAGTTGCGCTGCTAATTGTTGATCCAGTTGTTGGACGCTGGTCGCAAAACGCTGGGCATTCGCGCGGAATTGCACCGCTGCTGCTGGCTGTAACTGCGCCAGATGCTCGGCAACTGCCTGCGCGATCAGGATTGCATTGCGCGGGTCCAGCCAGAGATGCGGGTCTTTGCCGAGATGCACATGGTTAGCGTGGTGATGAGCTATGCCTTGCGCTTCTTCCGGCCAATTCAATCCGGCCAGTTGATAACCGGTGATAAGCTTGTCCGCAGGCAAACTGCTCAAAGGACGCGCGAGGAAACTTTCCAGCGCCGGCCCGATCCACAACACTAAATCAGCAGTGCGCAGACGTTTATGATCGGACATTTTAAGCGGATGGTCATGGGGAGATGCAGTGATAGGGAGCAAGGTGTCGACCGCTGCCTGATCACCCGCAACTTCCCGGGCAATCAATGCCAGCGGCTTGATACTTGCCAATACCTGCAATTTTGCCTGCACCGGTACCGCCAGGATCAACCCTAACCCCAGCAGTGCCAGCGCATGCCGAAAAAATATACCGCAATACCCCATAACCCAAACGATCCCGTGAAATACATGCCAGACGAAAGGTTATAGAGTAACATAGCCGGGACTTTACATCGCCCTTTAGCTGCCCAATGTTGTGCACGATTAACGGTTGGGCGCGATTAACGCGGGATACACCATGGAACACACCCCCATCGCCTGTAGTCACCACGATCACAATCATTGCATCAGCGATGCGCTTGAGGCCGCGCGCCAACTTTGTATCGGACGCGGAGTGCGGCTGACCGATTTGCGCCTGCAGGTACTGGAGCTGATCTGGCAAAACCACAAGCCGCTGGGCGCCTATACCTTGATGGAGATGCTGGCCAAAGCGAATACCCGCCGTGTAGCGCCGCCGACGGTTTACCGCGCGCTGGATTTCCTGTTGGAACAGGGGCTAATCCACCGGATTAATGTGCTCAACGCCTTTATCGGTTGCCCCTCACCCACTATCAAACACCAGAGTCATTTCCTGATTTGCCGCTCCTGCGGGATCGCTATTGAACTCGACCAACCGGCGTTGAGCCAGCAGATTATTGGCGTGGCGCAAGAGGCGGGATTTGCGGTGGAAACCCAATCGCTGGAAGTCTCCGGTCTCTGCGCTAATTGTGCAGGCACACACCCACGCAGCGAGCATCACCACCATGGCTGATTTTCTGATCCAGGCACGCGGACTGGGCGTGGTGCGCAATGGCCGGCAAATTTTGCAACGCGCCGACCTCACCCTGCGCGCGGGCAAGATTGTCACCCTGATCGGCCCCAATGGTGCGGGCAAAACCACGCTAGTGCGCGCTGTGCTGGGATTAATCAAGGTCGATGAAGGCACTATCGAAAAAGCGCCGGATTTACGCATCGGCTACATGCCACAAAAACTCCATATCGAACCCAGCTTGCCGCTGACAGTCGCGCGCTTCCTGGCGCTCGGCGGCAAGGCGCGTGCAGATCTGGCTGAAGTATTGGTGCTAACCGGCATCGATAAACTGATCAATATGCCGATGCAGTCGCTCTCCGGCGGCGAGACCCAGCGGGTGCTGCTGGCGCGCGCATTGTTGCGCGATCCGCAATTACTGGTGTTGGATGAACCGGTGCAAGGTGTCGATGTGACCGGGCAATCGGCGCTCTATGCGCTGATCAATGAAATCCGCAACCGCCGCCAGTGTGGCGTACTCCTGGTATCCCACGACCTGCATTTGGTGATGGCGAATACCGATACAGTGATCTGCCTAAACCAACATGTCTGCTGCGAGGGGCACCCTGAGCAGGTGACTAACGATCCTGCCTATCTGGCGCTGTTTGGCGAAACCGCCGGGCTTGCCAATCCGCAAGTGGCGATTTACACCCATCACCACGATCATCAGCACGACACCCACGGCAACGTAATCATCACTAAACCCGGCGCCCACGTGCATCGCCACGACAGTTCATGCGGACATGACCATGCCTGATTTTTTACTCCTCGCCCTGCTTGCAGGTATTGCGGTAGCACTGGTCGCTGGCCCTTTAGGCGCTTTTGCGGTTTGGCGCCGCATGGCTTATTTTGGCGATACCCTCGCCCACTCGGCGCTGCTTGGTGTCACTTTCGGGCTGCTGCTGGATATCAACCTCAACCTCGCTATCGCGCTCGGCTGCCTGTTATTGGCGCTGATTCTGGTGGCGTTGCAGAACAACCGTTTCCTCGCCACCGATACACTGCTGGGGATTTTGTCCCACTCTACGCTAGCGCTCGGGCTGATCTGCGTCAGTGTGTTCAGCGAAAATCGCATTGACCTTATGGCCTATCTATTTGGCGACATTCTTTCGGTCAGTCAGACGGATGTGATCAGCATTTGGGTTATCTCTCTGCTGGTGATTGTCGCGCTCACCTGGCTGTGGCGCCCACTGTTGGCGATTACCGTGCACGAGGAATTGGCGCAGGTGGAAGGCGTACCGGTTACCCGCGTGCGCACCGCACTTATGCTGCTGATGGCGCTGGTGATTGCGATTGCGATGAAAGTGGTGGGCGTATTGCTGATCACCGCGCTGCTGATTATCCCTGCCGCCGCCAGTCGTCGCCTCACCCACACACCGGAGCAAATGGCCGTGGTGTCCAGCTTGCTCGGGATTATCGCGGTGCTTGCCGGTCTGGCCGCTTCCTACTGGTGGGACAGCCCCGCCGGTCCTGCTATCGTACTCTCGGCAACTCTGCTGTTTGGCCTTACTCTACTGAAAAAGCAGCAGGCCTAAGCTGCTTTTCACATCCGTGGGACAGCCACTCTTGTAAGCCAAATCGCACAAACATTAGCGAGAATTGCGACTATTTTCACACTTGGGATTCAAGGATACTGATCAACATCCCGCCTTGACACATTCGCAAAGGTTGGCGGAAAAATCAGCAAGGAAAACGCCTACATGACTATTTTAAATATCGGTAACGAAGCATTTAACAGCACGGAAGTTGCCGAAAAAGTACAAAACGATATCAATTTTTTGCTGGCGCGGATCGAACATTTGCAACAGCAACCCAGTCCCAACCCGATTGTGTTACAAACTTACCGGGAGATGCTGGAAAGTCGCCAAGCAGTGTTGGACTGGTTGACACAAGACCAAACCATCGTCCACCAAGTTGCCCACAAAGCCGGTTAACTGTCACCCAAAGTTCATCAAAATGTTGCGTTTTCGTCACATGTTCCCCGCAAGATAGGGTGAAACAGCTACGGAAACGCACCATGAATACTTCCGCCAATGCCCTCGCTGCGCACCTGCTCGTCTCCGATACCCATTATGCCCTTCCGCCCACCCCTGCCAGTTATTTGATCAATGCCCGTACGGTCTGGATTTCCGATATCCACCTCGGATTTCGCGATTGCAAAGCAGACTACCTACTCGAATTCCTCAACAATATTCATTGCGATACGCTTTATCTGGTGGGTGACATTATCGATCTTTGGTCGCTTAAGCGTCGCTTCTGCTGGCCGCAAAAGCACTATCAGGTGATGTTGAAATTCTATGAGCTGGCGGCCAAAGGCGTGCGTGTTGTCTACGTGCCCGGCAACCACGACGACCCTATCCGCCATTTCAGCGGCCAGTTATTTGGCCCGATTGAGATTGTGCAGGAGCACGAATATGTCACCGCCGATGGCAAACGCCTGTTGATCATGCACGGCGATGCGATGGATGCTTACATCAACCACAGCTGGTTGAAGCGCGTTATTGGCGACCATGGCTACGAGCTGCTGCTGTTTATCAACCGCTGGTCTGACCGCATCCGTAAATTGGCGGGGCGCCCTTATTTCTCGCTGGCCGGATTAATCAAAAGCAATATCAAAGGTGCAAAAGCGGCAATTGAGACCTACGAAAAGGAAGCGCTGGCTGAAGCTAAACGGCGCGGTTACGACGGTGTGGTCTGCGGCCATATCCATTACCCGGCGTTGCGCGAAGAGGCCGGTTTGCGCTATGCCAATTGCGGCGACTGGATCGAAAACTGCACTGCATTAGTGGAGGATCACCAAGGCCGGATGCGCCTGTTGCATCACAGCGACAAGATTCATTGGCAGGATTTGGACGTTGCGCAAAGCGCTTGATGGGCGATGAAAGTCAGGCCTCCAATGCCTGCATGGTGACAGCGACGATAAAACCGGCAGCGGCAATCAATCCGGACAGTTCGTGGGTTTCGGCAAAGGCCTCGGGAATCATCGTCTCCACTACCATGGCAAAAATACCGCCGGCAGCGATACAGGTAATCAAGGCTTTGATGTGCTCCGGTGCACTGCCGAAAAAGGCCGCACCGATAATCGCAAACACCCCTGATAACACCGCCATTCCACCCCACAACCGCACCATAAACCAACCCGAACGACCGGCGCGACGCATGCCGGCGGTGCTGGATAAGGCTTCGGGAATATTCGAAATAAAAATGGCGGCGATTGTGGCCAGACTGAGCTTGCCACCACTGGCGACCAGTAAACCTATTGCCATGGATTCGGGGATGCCATCAAGCAAGGTGCCAGCGGCTATTGCCACGCCAGTATTATTTGCCGCTGGTTGTTGATGGCCTGAGCGTTTGCGGTGTTTGACTTCCGGGGTATTCAGCCAGTAATTAATCAGCGAGAAGGTAATCGCCCCCGCGATAAATCCGCCTGCCACCCAACCTACGCCCGATTGCGCCAGGGAATCTGCTACCAGGTCAAAACTCAGCGCGGCCAGCAATACACCGCTGCCGAAGGCCATCACATAGGCGACGGCTTTAGGTGGAAAGCGGATAAACCAGCCAAGCACCGACCCTACCAGCAGGGCGCTGGCGGCGACAAAACCCCAAAATCCGGCCTCCAGCCAAATAGGCATCAACCAGCTTCCAAAAACCAGTTACGCACCAGATCCGGCAGCGGCACTGATTTGCCATCGGTGCTGCTGACCCAGACTACTTTCGAATAGCCTTCGGCAGCGGGTATATCCGGCTGGTTTGAAGTGTAGACCTTGTATTTAACCATGAAGCTGGAACGCCCCTGCTCGCTCAGATAGACATCGATGCGCAGGGTTTCGGGATGGAAAATCGGCCGCAAAAAGGTGCAGCCAATAGTGACGACGACCGGGTGGGTATCGCTTTTCAGCGGCACGCCTTTTTCCAACATCCACATAAACCGCGCTTCCTCGAAATAGCGGAAGTAGAGCGTGTTATTGACGTGGCCGTAGGCATCCATATCGCCCCAACGAACGGGAATTTCGCAGGAAAAAAACGGGGTGGTTTGTTCATCTTGGGTCATAACGGCGACTCCTTAAAGCGCGTGTTTGGCAGTGAAACTAACCTGCATGCTACCCAGACCAGCATAGTCGATCTGGATATCAGTGTTGAGCGGCACCTCGATCACACCTGCGTAGGAGCCGGTGATCACCGCCTGCCCGGCAACTATGCCTTCGCCGCGGCTGCGCAAAAATTCCGCCAGCCAATACAGCGGCGCGCGCGGATGGGTATTCGGGTGCTGCCCCTGACGTTCGATCACCTCGCCATTCGCGCAGGTCAGGGTGATGGTAAAACTGCTGGCGCCGCGCGCGTTTTCCGAATCGACTTGCGGGCCGATGAACAAACCCTGGTTAACCAGACCATCGGCGAGCATTTCGGGAAATTCACAGCTGGCGGGATCGACATAGCGGCTGTTGATCAACTCCAGCGCCATGTGGGTGCGGGCGATGGCAGCGTCGACATCGGCAGGTGTATAGGGCGCAGCGCGCGGCGGTAAATCCCGGCCAAAGAAAAACGCCAATTCCGGTTCGATACGCGCGCGGTCGCCCTCGGCAGTCGTTTTTGCCCAGAGGCTCACCGGCGGTACCGAATCTATGGTGCGGGTGTAGATGGGACCGACGACCAGCTTGTCTTGCGGCGGCAGGAGGCACTTCCAGCCACCGATACTATCGTCCATCTGCTCGCACCATTGCGCAGTGACGGCGACTTGTATCGCCAGCGCCTGCTCCAGGTTTTGCGGACGACAGGCTTCCGGTAAACGTTCGGCCTGGCTGCCATCGACACGGCGCGCAACCAGGAGTGCAGCTGCATCAGCGGCGGGGAAATCGGTGTTCGCGAGAAAATCAATGTTCGCAGGGAAATCTGTCATAGGCATTACTCGCTCGATCTTGTAGGAATAGCTGTTTGCACCATAAATAAAAAACCCCTTGGAAAAGGGGTTTGTTCAGCGCGCGATCCGGGTTAGTGGTGAGGCGATAACTCGTGGGCGATATGCTTGAGGTCGTCGCTCGACTCAATAATATTTGCCACCGTGGTGTAGGCCTTTTCCGGGTCCAGGTGCAGGTCTTCAAATACTTGCGGTGGAATCGCCAATTTCGGCCCGCGACCAATATTGTGCTGGTGCAACAAGCGCTGGGCGACAAAAATCAGCTTGGCGTAAACCGCGTATTCGCCCTGGTAATGCGGGTTGTTCTGGTGACGCAAACCAACCACTACCTCTTCCGGCATCGACCACAGTGACATCAAGGCTGCCCCCAGTTGCTCACGGGTCACACCAAGCAAATGGCGCTCCACGGCTTGGTGATCAACGTGGGGATTGGTATCCGCCAGCTCGCAATAATTGTGGAAATAAGGTGGGAATACTTCCGCCAGAATCAGGTAGCCAAAGTTGTGCAGCAGGCCGCACAGATAGGCCATACCAAAACTGGGGCGGTGGTCGCGCGGGATCGCGGTCACCAGACCTTCAATTGTCGCCGCCATATACACCGCTTGTTGCCAGTATGGCAGCGCACCGTGCGGGCCTTCTTTAGGGATAGTCATGGCCTTGCCGAGCGATAGACCCAAGGCAAGATTGAGCACCATGTCAAAACCCAGCACGCGGACGATGGCATCGTGAATGGATTTGATTTTGCCCGGCGCCGAATAGTAAGGCGATGCTGCCCAACTCACCACTTGTGCCGCAAGGCTGGGGTCGGTCTCGACAATTTGGGCGAGATCGCTGATATCGGCATTGGGGTTAACACGCAGCTTGATAATGCGCTGGGCGGTGTCCGATAACGGGGGTAATTCGAGGGTTTCTTCCAAACGCTGCTTCACGCGCAGTTGGGTGAAATTTCGTACTGCACCGAGAATCTGGTCGTTGTCGCTGCTGCTGGTGTCGTCAATTTCAAGTGGCTCGAGTGGTACAGCAATGTCGCAAATAGTCGCATCATCAATAATTTGCTGGAACTCTTCACGGCTAAACCGCAGCAGCTGCTTGTCATCGCCAGAATCGGCCAGCAACTCATTGCGCTCAACGAGACTGCGATCGATCAGGGTCAGCAACCCTGCCAACTTGGGCAGCGCGGGAATGCTCTGGAGATTGTGGGAAAGACAAAATTTGTGGATATCTTCTGGCTTGGCCGCATGCAGCTCCCGGCTCAATTGGCGGTTAACGGCCTTGAGATCAAGTAATCGGTCAGCCGCAAAAATTACTTGCACCCGCCCTTTATCATCCTGAAGGATTACTGATTTGGCTGCGCTCATAGTGCGTAGATGCTGGTCATGCCAGAGTGCTCTTTCGTTTTCGGTCACGGGCACCTCAGCCACCTGATAATGCGCATTTTGCTTGTTGAGCAATGATTGAACACTGGTAGGGACTGGCACGGCCGACTCCTCTTATTAATTCCAAGTGGTTGATATACATAGGGATAAATGACTCTTGGCCGTTTAGTTCGTCGAGTGTAATGCAGCGAGGGCAATTCTCATATAGCCGAACGGTAACATTTCTTAGAGATCAGCATTCCCGGCAGACGGTTTATCCAAGCATAGTTCAAATTTAAAACTGTACCGTGCAATCTGCGCGAATAATGCGGCAGTTAACATAGCGATGAGAATTTATCTGCCAAAGACAATCCAAAGTAACCGTTGCGCCTGCGATTACACTTGTAAATAACGCTGATTTTCACCCAGCCAGCGCAGCACCAACTGCCCACATAACTGTGGATAATCGCTCATCAATAACAGCGCTGCCGCCTTCACTTCGGGCAGCAAATGGCTGTCGCGCTGCAAATCGGCAATCTTGAATTGCATCTCCCCGGTTTGGCGCGTACCCAAGACTTCACCGGGTCCACGCAGCAATAAATCCTGTTCAGCGATATAAAATCCATCGCTGCTTTCACGCATTACCCGCAGCCGCTCGCGGCTGTTTTGCGAAAGTGGCGATCCATATAAAAGCACGCAGTGGCTCGCCGCCGAACCCCGCCCTACCCGGCCGCGCAGTTGATGCAACTGGGCAAGGCCGAGGCGCTCGGGGTTTTCGATAATCATCAGGCTGGCGTTGGGTACATCGACACCGACTTCAATTACGGTAGTGGCGACCAGTAAATCCAGCTGATTGGCTTTAAACGCCGCCATCACCGCTTCTTTCTCCGCTGGTTTCAAGCGCCCATGGATCAGGCCAATACGCAAATGCGGTAAAGACTCGGTGAGGTTCGCAGCTGTGGCCTCCGCCGCCTGCGCTTCCAGTGCTTCAGACTCTTCAATCAAAGTACAGACCCAATAGGCCTGGCGGCCTTGTTCACAGGCCATGCGTACACGCTCGATCACTTCTTCGCGGCGATTATCGCTAATCACCACGGTGGAAATCGGTGTGCGGCCAGGTGGTAATTCATCGATAACCGAGCAATCGAGATCAGCATAAGCACTCATTGCCAGCGTACGCGGAATGGGCGTGGCGGTCATGATCAATTGGTGCGGGCGCAGCAAACCGGAGCGATGCTTCTCGTCGTTACTGCTACCTTTTTCCGACAGGGTTAAGCGCTGATGGACCCCGAAGCGGTGCTGCTCATCGATCACGATCAACCCGAGATCGGCAAACACCACCGCCTCCTGAAACAGCGCATGGGTGCCGACCACCACCTGCGCTTCGCCGCTGGCGATGGCCGCCAGCTGGGTGCGCCGCTCGGCGACCTTCAGTTTGCCCGTCAACCAACCGAGTTTGATACCGAGCGGTTCGAGCCACTTGCCGAAATTAAGGCGATGCTGCTCGGCCAGAATTTCCGTGGGCGCCATAATCGCCGCCTGCTTACCGCTGGCGACGGACGCCAGCGCAGCGAGTGCAGCGACAACGGTTTTACCCGAGCCGACATCGCCCTGCACCAGGCGTAACATCGGGATCGGCTTGGCCAGATCGACGGCAATTTCCTCGACTACCCGAGTCTGTGCGCGGGTCAGGTTAAAGCCCAATTGTGCCAGAAAACGCGCCTGAACCAATTTATCCAGTTTGAGGCGGGTAGCCCCATCGGCTTGGGCTTCACGGCGCAACAATAACAAACTCAGGTGATGCGCCAACAATTCTTCAAACGCCAAACGCTGCTGGTAAGGGTGTTCGCCCTCTATCAGCTGCTGGATATTCGCGTTAGTCGGCGGTTGGTGCAGATAGCGCAAGGCGTCGGCCAGCGAGGACTGGTTCAGCTGGCGCCGCACCACATCAGGCAACAACTCCTTGAGCGCGTGTTTGTCGAGCCAGGTCAGAGCTTGCACCGCAAGCGAGCGCAAACGCGGCTGGGTCAGGCCTTCGGTCGCGGGATAAATAGGTGTCAGCGATTGCTCCAACGGCAATGGTGCGGCTGAATCCAACTCATCGTATTCGGGGTGGTACATCTCCAAACCCGAGGCGCCGCGCCGGGTTTCGCCAAAAATCCGCAGGCGTGTGCCATTCACCAATCGCTGCTTTTGCGCATTGTTGAAATGGTAGAAACGCAGAGTGATGGTGCCAGTTCCGTCATGGACTTTGCACACCAAACTGCGGCGCTTGCCAAAAACGACATCGCAGGCGCGCACTTCCGCTTCAATCACCGCATTGATATTAGGTTGCAAGGCACCGATGGGCGTAATACGGGTGCGATCCAGGTAGCGCAGCGGCAGGTGCAGGAGCAAATCCTGCACACTAAACAGGCCGATTTTCGCCAATTTTGCAGCCAAACTGGCACCAACGCCCTTGAGGGCGCTGGCGGGAATTTGGTCGAGGGTTTTATCGCTGCCGGGAGCAACGCGGGAGGAGGACATCGAACGGCACTAAACTCAGCGACATGCTTTAATGGCGGTGCGCAAGGCATCAATCGCCTTATGGCGAGGGAAGCTGGCGCGCCACGCAAGTGCAACGGTGCGGCTGGGTGATGGCTCGGTAAAAGGACGGGTAACCAGCACATCGGAGCTGTAGAGGGAACTTTCAGCCGCCGAGGCGGGCAAAATCGTCAATCCGAGTCCCGACGCAACCATATGGCGCAGGGTTTCCAATGAACTGCCCTCAGCTGCGGTGCGCACATTGCTGGAGTTTGCTTCGCCATGGTGTTGCAAGCTTGGGCAAGTGGTGAGCACCTGATCGCGGAAACAGTGGCCTTCACCCAGCAGTAACAGTTGCTGGTCATTCAGGTCAGTAGGGTCAAGTGCGTCTTTCGCGGCAAGCGGGTGATCTTTCGGCATTAACACTATAAAAGGTTCATCGTAGAGTGACTGGGTAACCACATCCGGCTCAATAAACGGCAGCGCCACGATAATCACATCCAACTCGCCATTGCGCAATTTTTTGCGCAAGTTGTGGGTATAGCCCTCTTCCACATAGAGCGGCATTTTGCTCGCTAATTGTTGTAGATGCGGGATAAACTTCGGCAGCAAATAGGGGCCAATGGTGAAGATCGCGCCAACTGAAAGCGGGCTGCTAAGCTGATCCTTACCGGCGTCGGCGAGATCTTTGATCGCGGCGGTCTGCTCCAGCACCAGATTTGCCTGGGCAACAATTTGCTCACCCAAGGGTGTAGGTTGTACGCGGGATTTGGTGCGCTCGAACAGCGCCACCCCCAACTCATCTTCCAGCTTTTTAACTGCAATACTCAGGGTCGGCTGGCTGACATAACAGCGGTCTGCAGCGCGCCCAAAATGTTGCTCCTGAGCCAGAGTGACGATGTAGCGCAATTCAGTAAGGGTCATGGTACAGCTCCATTGTTGAGGCTTGTTGGAATAGCCTAAAACTATCAGATTAGTGACATTTATCAAATGACAATTAACCCATCTTCACAAGAAAAACTGCGCGAAAAGCTATTAATCGTTGGTTGTGGCGATATTGGCCAACGCCTCGCGCAGCAACTTGACCCTGATCGCTACCAAGTCACCGGTTTGCGGCGAAACCCGCCGACCGATCACCCCTGGCTGACTTACCAGGCTTGTGATGCGACCCAAGCAGATCAACTCCACGTTATCATCCAGCAAGGTTTTGCGGTGATTGTCGTCAGCATGACACCTGCTGAACGCAGCGACGCAGGTTACGAACGCGCCTATGTCCAGACCTGCCGCAATTTGATCGCCAGCTTGAAGCGCCTTCCGCAATTGTCACAACAACCGCGGTTGATCATTTTTGTTTCCAGCACTGCCGTTTATGCACAGGATGATGGCAGTTGGGTCGATGAAAACTCCCCTACCCGGCCGGAAAGTTTCAGTGGCAAGCGTCTGCTGGAAGCTGAAAGTGTTATTCAGGCAAGTGGCTTTGCCCACAGCATTGTCCGCTTTAGTGGAATTTACGGACCGGGCCGCAACCGTTTGATCGAGCAGGTAAAGCAAGGACGCGCGTCCGCCAGCCTCCATATCACCAATCGCATCCACGCCGAGGATTGCGCCGGGATGCTCGCCCATTTAATCAACCTGCAATCCCGGCAGGAAATGGACGAACTTTATCTCGCAACCGACTCATACCCTGCCCCAATGATTGAAGTGGTTAGCTGGATTGCAGAGCAATTGGGAATCGAGCAGTTTTTGTCGCCCGAAGCGGTCAACGAGCGCGGCAATAAACGCATCAGTAACCGGCGCTTGCTGGCATCTGGCTACCAACTGAAATTTGCGGATTTTCGCAGCGGCTATGCACCTTTGGTAAACGAACAGCAATAAAAATAGCGTTGCGGGATGAAATGCAGGCAATAAAAAACCCGGCGCCAGGCCGGGTTTTCTAATCACTCTCTAATGCTTGGTTACAAGATTAGTTGCGAGTCTCCACTTTGGTCACAGCAGTAGATACTTGACCTACTACACGACGGTTTTGCTCGCGACCAGATGCAGTGTTGTTATCTGAAACTGGTTTAGCTTCACCATAACCAACTGCCTTAACGCGGTCAGCGCCAATGCCGTAGTGAGTAATCAGTGCTGCTTTTACCGAATCAGCACGGCTTTGTGACAGTTTTTGGTTATAGGCGTCAGAACCCTGACTGTCAGTGTGGCCTTCGACGGTCACAACGGTATCAGCATATTGGTTCATGAAGCTGGCCAGTTTAGCCACTTCGCCCTGGAACTCAGGCTTGATGATCGCTTTAGCGGTATCGAAAGTAATCTTCAATTGAATTGCCACAGTTTCGGTCAATTTCAATGAACAGCCAACTTCGTCAACTTTGTGGGTTTTTGGAGTGCCCGGGCACTTGTCTTTCGAATCAAAAACGCCGTCGCCATCACTATCAACTTCTACCGGTGGAGCAACCACAGGTGCTGGAGCAGGTGCTGCTTTCTCACCAAATACATAACCGATACCAGCAGTTACAGCAAGATCGGTGTATTCGTTGTCGAGGCTGTTAAATGCGCGTACGTCAGTGCGGAACTGCCAATTGCTGCCTAAATCGCGCTTAACACCGGCACCGAGGTTAAGCAGGGTATCACGCTCGGACCATGCATTTGCCGCATTAAATTCGCGCTCCTGATCGCCTATACCGAAGGCTACGTATGGACGCCATGCGCTTTCAGTATTGATGTGGTACAACAAATCCAAACGGTATTGGGTACCGTCAACATCGATGCCACCGGTTTGGGTTTCGGTATCGTATTTGCTGGCAACCAGATCCAACATCCAGTTTTCATCCAGGTAAAAACCAACACCAAGACCCCAGGTATTAGAGTCTTTCAGTGGATCTTCAAAAAAGGTACGGCCAGCATCAGCATGGATTTCTACTTTGTGGTTATCAGCGTGAGCGCCAGTGGAAAGTACAGCTGCAATAGCAGCAGACAGAGCAAGTACGTGTGTGTTTTTCATAGCCATTTGTTCTCCGTAGAAAATAGCGAGGTCCCAAAAACAACCTGATTCCCTCGATTGATTAAAACTCTAAAGCGTGTAAAAAAATCTCGACCGGTTGACGATCTTCAAGCTTATTGCTTACCAAAATCCATTTCATCATTATTTTCAGCTGGTTACCTTAACAAATTAAAGCAGTTTATGCCAATTTATGATGTTTTTTTAAACAACAGGTCCCAAACCCCGTGGCCGAGACGCTCGCCGCGCTTTTCGAATTTGGTAATGGGCCTATATTCCGGCCTTGGGGCATAGGCCGTTTCCGCGAACTCGTTTGTAAAGCCAGTCGCATCATTCATTACGTCCAACATATGCTCGGCGTATGCCTGCCAATCAGTTGCCATGTGGAATATGCCGCCGGCCGCCATCTTAGGGTGAACTTCCTGAACAAAGCCTGACTGTAAAATCCGGCGCTTGTTGTGCTTCTTCTTATGCCATGGATCAGGGAAGTAAAGCTGTAGGCGGTCGATAGCACCATCTGGAATGCAATCCTCCAGCACATCCATCGCATCGGCCATATAAACGCGCAAGTTGGTGAGATTCTCTTGCCCCGCCACGTTAATCAAACGACCAACACCGGGCGGATGCACTTCAATACCGATAAAATTTTTATCCGGCTCGTTATGCGCCATCTCCAGCAGCGAATCGCCCATACCGAAACCGATCTCCAAAACCAGCGGCGCCTTGCGACCAAACACTTGTTCAGGATCGATTCTGCCGTTAAAAAGGCTCAGGCCGAACACCGGCCACCAGGTATCAAAGGCATTTTTCTGGCCGACGGTAATACGCCCGGCGCGGATCACAAAACTGCGGATCGATTTGGGTTTAAATTCGGGTTTGATAAGAAACCCTTCCTCTCCGGCCTCAAGGTCGGGAGTTAACTCAGGTAATTCAGACATAAGGATACAGGTTACGAATTAGGAAAAATCAGTCGGCTGGCCTGGGGTTCGCCATGCTGCAACCAGCAACAATAACCAACCGATCAGGAAACAAAGCCCACCCACAGGCGTGATAGGTCCGAGCCAACGCGGAGCGCCCATGGACAAAGCGTAAAGGCTGCCACTAAATAACAGGGTGCCTAGTATAAAGGCTAAACCAGTTGCTTTTAAGCCCGGCGTTGCAGGTCTGTAACTGAGCCAGAGGCCAACAATAAAAAGTGCAAGCGCATGATACATTTGGTATTGGGCCCCGGTCTTCACCACCTCAATCATCTCCGGGGTGAGCAGTTTCCTTAAACCATGAGCGGCAAATGCCCCTATACCAACGGCAAAAAAGCCGCTAATTGCGGCAATCATCAGAAAAAAGCGCGCCAAAATAACATCCTTTGCTGAGTCATTTAATTTGATAGAAATAAAAAAGCCGCGCTAGGCGCGGCTTTTTCGGGTCTTGTCGACAATAGAATCAAGCTTCCAGCATCATGGTTTTGACTTTGTTCATGGCATTTTTTTCCAACTGACGGATACGCTCAGCTGATACACCATATTCTGCAGCCAGATCGTGCAATGTCGCTTTGTCGTCATTCAACCAGCGGCGCTGCAGGATGACACGGCTGCGGTCATCCAGTTTTTCCAATGCTTTTTCCAGACCATTAACGTTGGATTCTTCCCAGTTGGATTCTTCCAAACGCACAGCAGGGTCATAGCGGTTGTCTTCGAGGTAATGTGCCGGAGCAACATAACCATCGTCTTCGTCATCTTCGCCCGCATCAAAACCGGCATCGTAGGAGGCCAGACGACCTTCCATCTCGCGCACTTGTTTTACATCAACACCCAGATCCGCCGCAACAGCATGGGCTTCATCATTACTCAACCACGCCAAACGCTTCTTAGCGCTGCGCAGATTAAAGAACAATTTGCGCTGGGCCTTGGTGGTGGCAATTTTAACGATGCGCCAGTTTTTCAGGATAAATTCGTGGATCTCGGCTTTAATCCAGTGCACGGCGAATGACACCAAGCGCACGCCTTTGTCCGGATCGAAACGCTTGACCGCCTTCATCAGGCCGACATTACCTTCCTGCACCAGATCACCCAGCGGCAGGCCGTAACCATTATAGGAGCGGGCGATATGCACAACAAAACGCAGATGCGCCATAACCAGTTTACGTGCAGCATCGAGGTTGCCATTGCTGACCAGGTCGCGCGCCAACGCCTGCTCTTCTTCTACCGAGAGAATAGAAAAGCTGCTGACTGCCTGAACATAGGCATTCAGGTTTGCACCGGGGGCGAGGATGCCGATAGGTTGCAGACTTGTGCTTGTGCTCATGTTTACCTCCGATTTCAATATTGCCCGAGTGTATCACCCGATTATTGGTTGCGCCAGAGCTGGAAAAGTTCCTTTTTGACACCTGCATAGCCAGTATTGACGCCACTTTGCTCTCATTTAGCGCGGCTGGATGACATATAAATGCCGCGCTACGGCAATCCAGGCCCCCAACAATCCGGTCAATCCGGCAATCAGGATTAATTGCAGACTTTCGATAACATCCAGACTCTGCAGACGGAAACTGCTTTGGTACAGATCAGCAAGCTGGGTGACTGGCACTGATAACCACCAGAAACCGATTGCCAGCAGGATCGCCGCCACTATGCCACCACCTACGCCATACCACAGGCCGGTATAAAGGAACGGACGACGCACGTAAGCATCAGTCGCGCCAACCAATTTAACCACCACAATCTCGTCGCGTCTGGCTTCAATCGCCATGCGGATGGTATTGCCAATTACCAGCAATACCCCCAATGCCAGCAACCCGGCCAAGGCAACCACAAAGCGCTCGGCCACGGTGATGAATTGATGCAGGCGTTTGACCCACAACATATCCAACCGTACATCTGCCACTAGCGGATCAGCGACCAATGACTGTTGCAGGGATGTGAGCGCATCGGGACCAACCACTTTCGGCTTGACCAGAATCACCGCTGGCAGCGGATTTTCGTCGAGATGGCTCGCTAACTCGCCCAGGCCGGAACCCAATTTGAACTCTTCCAACGCCTGCTCGGGAGATACATAAGTCGCCAGGGCGACATCCGGGCGTTTGGCCCAGCGGCCGCGTAAATCCTGAGCTTGGGTCGCGGTTGCGTCTTTTTTCAGGAAGACCGAAATCTGGCTGGAATCCTGCCAGCTTTTGCCGATCTGCTGGACGTTATTGAACACCACAAACAGCGCCGCCGGCAGGGCGATGGCAATGGCAATTACCAACCAGGTCATCAAGCTTTGCAGGGGCGTACCCAGCATACGCAGCAGGCTCTCAATCGCAGAATTACTGTGGTGGGCGCTCCAGGCATCGAACTTATCGCGCAGCGACATCTGGCTCTGCACCGCACCTTGCGGGCGGATATTCTCGGCGCGCGGCGGCGGTTCGCGGCGCGGGCGATCATTACGGGTATTCGCGCTGGCACCCATACGGTTGGGGCGGCGTTCGGGTTTTGAAGGCGGACGATTCGATTTCACCAGAGCACCCCGTCATGGACCAGTTTGCCTTGCACCAGACCCAATACTCGCTTGTTCATGCGTCTGAGCAGCTCGATATCATGGGTAGCAATCATCACCGTAGTGCCCACTTCATTGAACTGGCGGAACAGGGTCATGATTTCGTTGGATAATTCCGGATCGAGGTTACCGGTCGGTTCATCCGCTAGCAGCAGAGTTGGCTTGTTGACTACGGCGCGGGCGATACCGACCCGCTGTTGCTCACCGCCAGATAACACCACCGGATTGCAGCGCTCTTTATCGAGCAAGTCCACCTTATCGAGCGCTGCGCGCACACGCTTGCCGATTTCCTGATGGGGATAGCCAGCTACCTGCAGCGGCAGGGCGACATTGTCGTACACGGTGCGATCAAACAGCAGTTGGTGATTTTGAAAAACAACGCCGATATTGCGGCGAAAATAGGGAATTTGGCTTTTGGGCAGGCGCGCCAAATGATGGCCATCGACATACACATGGCCGTTGGAAGGCTGTTCCATTAGCATGATGAGCTTCATCAAGGTACTTTTACCGGCACCCGAGTGCCCGGTGAGGAACAACATTTCCCCGGCTTGCACTTCAAAATCTACCCGCGCCAAGGCTTCGTAGCCGGTATCGTAGCGCTTGCTTACGGTCTCAAATCGAATCACAACAAACCCTGTTTACTGAATTATTAAGCGGCATCCGTTTGGTTAAACAGCGCCTTGATAAACGGCTCAGCCGCAAACGGCTGCAAATCATCAATCGCTTCACCGACACCAATAAAACGCACCGGCAGCGCAAATTTCTTACTCAGGGCGAAGATCACCCCGCCTTTCGCCGTACCATCCAGCTTGGTCAGCACCAAACCGGTTACGCCGGCGGCGTCGCGGAATTGCTCGGCCTGGTTAACGGCGTTTTGGCCAGTACCTGCATCCAATACTAACAAGACTTCATGGGGCGCAGACTCATCGAGCTTGGCCATGACACGCTTGACCTTGGACAGCTCATCCATCAAATGGTTTTTGTTGTGCAGGCGACCGGCGGTATCGGCGATGATGACATCAATCCCGCGCGCCTTGGCCGCTTGCAATGCGTCATAAATAACCGAGGCGGAATCGGCACCGGTATGCTGGGCGATCACCGGTACATTGTTGCGCTCGCCCCATACTTGCAGTTGTTCGACCGCCGCGGCGCGGAAAGTATCCCCTGCTGCCAGCATGACTTTCTTACCTTCGTTTTGCAGGCGCTTGGCGAGCTTGCCGATGGTGGTGGTTTTGCCCACCCCATTCACGCCGACCACCAAAATCACATAAGGCTGTCTGGTGGTATCGATTACCAACGGCTTTTCAACAGGGCGCAACAGATCGGTAAGCTGGTCGCGCAGTGCTTGATAGAGCGCATCCACATCGTTGAGCTGCTTGCGCGCGACACGGGCGGTGAGGCTGTCGATAATTTCACTGGTCGCTTCCATTCCCACATCGGCAACCAACAACTGGGTTTCCAGCTCTTCGAACAGATCTTCGTCGATAGTTTTACGGCCGAGGAAAAGATTGCCCAGGCCTTCCGCAAAATTGCTACTGGTGCGGCTAAGGCCTTGCTTGATGCGGGCAAAAAAGCCGAGTTTGGTGGGAGTTTCAGGTTCGGCAACAACCGGTTCCGGCTGCGCCGGCGTAAGCTCGGCCGATGCTGGTTGTGACTCAGGCTCCGTTACAGGCAGTTGCTCATCGGGAGTTGTATTAGCGGTATCGGGCTTTTCGGATTTTTTAAACAGATTGAAAAACATAGTGTTGGTCTGAAGTGTTAGCTAGGGGGCTGTTAATACACACGTGCAGAATTGTTATTCTGCAAATTCAACAAAGCCGCTATCCTAACACTTCTGATCTGTCCATAGAGAAATGCCTTGCCCAAACCAATCGCAAAATCCTTAGCCAAAACGCTTAAAAGCAGTAACCAATTGCGCATCATTGGCGGCTTATGGCGCGGACGCAAATTCAGTTTTCCTGATGCCGACGGTCTGCGCCCTACCGGCGACCGTATCCGCGAAACCCTGTTTAATTGGCTCGCACCGGAGATCCAGGGCGCACACTGCCTCGATTTATTCGCCGGTTCCGGTGCTTTGGGATTGGAAGCTCTGTCGCGCGGTGCGGAATCCAGCTTGTTACTGGAGAAAAATGTCGACGCCGCACGTCAACTGAAAAGCAATTTGCAGTTACTGCAAGCGGACAATGGCAAGGTCGAGCAGGCAGACAGTCTCGCCTGGTTAACGCGCCAGCAACCCGCGCAGCGCTTCGATATTGTGTTTATCGACCCGCCCTTTGCACTTGATTTATGGGAAAAAATCGCCGTTGCGCTCGAAACCGGCAACTGGCTTAGCGACGAGGCGACTATTTATCTGGAAGCGCCGCGCGATGCGCAATTGCAGCTACCCGCCAACTGGCAGCTGCATCGCGACAAACAGGCCGGGCAAGTCAGTTTCCGCCTGTACCATCGCCATGCGGCGGAAAATAACAACTAAACTAATAAACTGAATTCATAATCTAACTACAAGTGTGACGGCGCTCGCGCTGGTCAGTGGCTGGTGAATTTTGTACCATGCGCGCCTCGCCGACCGGCACCCATTACGGAATACACTTATGCGCACAGTGGTCTACCCAGGCACGTTTGATCCCATCACCAACGGCCACATCGATTTGGTAGAGCGCGCCTGCCGCTTGTTCGACAATGTGATAGTTGCGGTTGCGGCCAGCAATCGCAAAAACCCACTGTTTACGTTGGATGAACGTGTCGCGCTAGCGCAGGAAACTTTGTCGCATGTACCCAATGTAACTGTCTGCGGGTTTGATATTTTATTAGTGGAGTTTGTCCGCCAACAAAATGCCCAAGCGGTATTGCGCGGGCTGCGCGCCGTATCGGACTTTGAATACGAATTCCAACTGGCGAATATGAATCGCGCGCTGGCGCCGACCATGGAGAGTATTTTCCTCACCCCGGCCGAACACCTCTCTTATATATCCTCTTCCATCGTGCGCGAGATCGCCTTTCTCGGCGGTGATGTCAGCAAGTTTGTCGCTGGCCCGGTGGAATCAGCACTGAAGCGCAAATTCGACAAATAAGCGCTGTTATTTCCAGTTACTTATTTTTGGCAAATCACGCAATAGACAGTCGTGCGATCACTCATGCGCACCTCTTTTAAAGGTTTTTTGCACAGGGTGCAAGGTTGATCGCCGCGACCGTAAACCAATAGCTCCTGCTTGAAATAACCGGGTTTGCCGTCACCGCCGACAAAATCGCGCAATGTCGTCCCGCCCTGATCAATCGAACGCTGCAAGACAAACTTGATATCGCGCACCAGGTCCTCACAATTTTTGCGTGTCAGTGAGCCGGCTTTGCGGATGGGTTTGATGCCCGCCATAAACAGTGACTCATTTGCGTAAATGTTGCCTACACCCACTACCACTTTGCTATCCATAATGAATTGCTTGATCGCCTGGCTGCGTTTGCGTGTCCGCTCGTACAGGTAATCTGCGGTGAATGCATCAGTCAGCGGCTCTGGCCCCAAATCTGCCAGCAACTTGTGGATCTCCGGCTCGCCCTCTACCCATAACAAACAGCCAAAGCGGCGCGGATCGCAATAGCGCAGGACGCGCTTGCCAAATACCAGATCAAAATGATCGTGGAATGACGGCGGCTCGTCCGGTTCAACGATACGCAGGCTCCCCGACATTCCCAAATGGATAAGCGCGTGGCCATTGCCGAAGTTCAGCAGCAAATACTTACCCCGACGCGCAGCCTTGATAAGCCGACGTCCAATAACCAATTCCGCCAAACCGGCAGTAATTGGCCAGCGCAATTGCGATTGGCGGATGACAATCTCCGTCACTTCTTGACCAACAACGTGAGGCGAGATGCCGCGCAAGGTCGTTTCGACTTCGGGTAATTCGGGCATAGCTATTCCTGTCTTTATCGCGAAAGATCACATGCTAAAGGGCTGATAGAACTAAATCATCTTTTTATGGCGTAAATTTCATCGAAACCATACCAAATATTCTTTCGATGGCATGGAAATAAGCAAACCCTCGACTAGAATTTTAAATGTGACTTTTATCACAAAAATTTGAGAACCAAATCACATTTTTGCAATGGATTGGCCCGCAAGTTGCTCAGTGACAAAGGTTGGCGAAAACCCGGGGGTAGCGGGTAAACGCCGCAATTGTGGACCGCTTGCTGCCCGATTGGTTTTGCGACTATCTGACACTGGCGAATCGTCGATCCTCTGGAGTGCTAAATGAAAAACCTGCTTACCGCGTTACTTTTACCTTTGGTGCTGATAACTGGCGCTGCGCAAGCGCTGCCGATTATTTCCCTTTCCAACACTGGCGATGTCACTACCTCGGTAGTTGGCGCGACAACTATCGATTTTAACTCGGGCTGTGGCTATGTGAGTTGCGTGGGTGATTTTGCCCTGGTGAATGGCAGCGAGAGCGGCAAATACGCGCAGCCCCTGGGCATCGACTCCCAATATTTGAGCGTGCCCAATCCGTCACCAACCAGCCTAAGCGCCACCTTTTCACTCGGCACTACAGCTGATTATTTTGGCCTTTATTGGGGCTCAATCGACAGTTACAACTTCATCAGTTTTTACCTGAACAATGCTCTGGTGGCGAGTTATTCCGGTAGTGATATTGTCGGCCACTTTGCCGATGGTAACCAACTGAGCTTTGCATCCAATCGCTACATCAACTTCAACTTTGGCAGCGATGTTTTTGACAGTGTGAAATTGACCAGCAATGGTTTTGCATTTGAAAGCGACAACCACGCATTTAAAACCCTGGTATCAGTGCCAGAACCCTCTACTGCGTTACTGCTTCTGTTAGGCTTGATTGGCTTGGCATTGGCGCGTCGCCACACTCGTGTTATCCAGCTGAAATAAATTTGATGTAAATAAAAAAACCGCTGCATGATCAAATCATACAGCGGTTTTTTATACCTGACACTTTTAACTAGCCGCACTAAAACGCATCATTAAATTCAATTGATTGACAATCAATTGAAATTCCTCAAATTGGCGTGCGCTCAAATTACCCGTTTCAGCATCCGCATAGGCCACCGCCATCAAGCGTTTATTTAACAATAAAGGTGCAAGAAGAATTGCACCTTTAGCGCCCATCATTTGCAAGGCACCAATATCTTTTTTGGCAACTGCCGGTTGATACCACAAGGGTTGTTGGCTGCGCAAAAACTCATGCAGCAATTCACCTTTATGCAATTGCTCCAGATTAATTTTAACTTGCTGACGCCACAGATGCGTTCCCTTGCCGATCACGTAGCGCACATCCAGCATTTTGCTTTTATGATCGACTACTAAAATCGCTACGCGCGCAATATCCGCACCCTCATGTAAAGTGGCAAGCGACAGTTGGGTAATTTTAGGGAAACCATCGCCAGCCAACATAGCCTTGTGGATAAGGTTTAATTGTTGCTGGAATAAATAATCCGATTTCTTTGCGGATACTTCTTTTTGTTCAATTACTGCCGGATCAGGCAGCGCGCCGATCAATACTTCAACACCGTAAATTTTTGCGATCACTGAAGCTTCATCGGCCATCAACAACACTTGATCACGCGCATCGTCAACTGAAATTTTGCACAGGCTTGCGGTTTGCTGACACAGCTTGTGCAGCTCCGGGCTTTTTATTCCACGATTAATATAGATGCTGATTTCGTTGCCTAAATTCACCGCACGCGCAGCAGCGCTGGAGTGCACATGGTTCTCACAGGCCTCACTCAGTAAATCACCCAACGTCCAATCTTTGATGAGATGACGCGACAGCAAACTGGTATCTACGCCCAAATATTCCACCGCCAAACTGTGCTCCGATTGCGGCTCTTTATCGCGCGCATCGATAAAATCTTCAACAACTTTGCGTCCGGTAGAAATCAATGCGAGTTCACTGATATTGCGCAAGAGTGCAGCGATAAATACCTGCTCTTTTTTTTCACCATCCAGAAACGGCACCATTGCCTTGGCTTGGACTGCAGCGTGAAATGAGCGCGCCAGACTTCGGATCAAATGGATTTTGGGCTTGCCTTGCAGAAAATTTTCAATCAGCGTGGTAGCAAGCGTGATGTTACGCAAATTGTCAAAACCCAAATGGACAATCGCGCGCGATACGGTTTTGATCGATGCAAACGACGGGTTGTAGTGAACCGAGTTGGCGATTTTCAATACTTTGGAAGTGAGGTCGGCATCGCGCAAAATAATTTTGGTCAAATCTTCCGCGCGGCATTTTTCATTTTCGCTCAGCTCACAAATTTCTCTTACCACCGCATTGAGCGTAGGCAATTCTTGTTCGGCAAGAGTCGTCATCCATGCCTCAAGCCCGCGAATCTCAGTCATGGGAAGCCTATTTATCGGAAGTAAAGTACTGTGCAGGGAGATGCAAGGGCGCACCTTGAACTGTTATTGACTATCGTGTTTACCATTGTAGTTCAGGTCGCCAATTCTGCCTTTTGGCGCCGAGGAATCTTTTTATTATCGATAGAAAAATTCAGGCAATAAAAAACCCGGCACAAAGACCGGGTTTTTTAGCGAACACAACAATCACATTACTTGATTTTGCCTTCTTTGTAGACCACGTGCTTGCGCACAACCGGGTCAAACTTTTTGATTTCCATCTTTTCTGGCATGGTGCGCTTGTTCTTGTCAGTCGTGTAGAAGTGACCAGTACCAGCAGAAGAGTTCAGACGAATTTTTTCGCGCATGACAATAGCTCCTAATTACACTTTGTGGCCGTTGGCACGAACATCTACCAACACCGCGTCAATGCCACGCTTGTCGATGATACGCATACCTTTTGGAGTCAGGCGCAGAGTCACGAAACGCTTCTCAGCTTCTACCCAAAAACGGTGAGATTGCAGGTTGGGCAAAAAACGACGCTTGGTGTGGTTTTTTGCGTGGGAAACATTGTTGCCGGTAATTGGACGCTTACCAGTAACTTGACATACCTTGGACATTTTATTGCCTCATTAAAAAATCAGCGCGCTAAGCTGGAAGCGCTGTGTTAGAACCGTAAAACAGACTAACAACCAGCCTGGAGCATTGTTGTAAGCAGCCTATTCTTTCCTGTACGCGGGTAATTCAGGGTCGGAGCAGCAAATTCCAGAGGGAAATTCGCGCGAAAATGACGCTCTTTTAATACGTCTTCACAACCCTGCCGCAAAGAGCCGCGTTTTATACCAAAACAGTCCTGCAATAGCAATGAAAAGCTGTTTTTTTGACCAAAAAAACAGCCACCATGTCAATTTCAGAGTAATCCGCGCTCGGCGAAGGAAATTACCTCGGCATCACCCACTACCATATGATCCAACACCTTTACATCAATCAGCTCCAAAGTGTCCTGCAACCGCCGGGTTATACGGCAATCAGCCTGGCTGGGTTCAGCGATACCACTAGGATGGTTATGAGCCAGAATCAGGCCTGCCGCATTGTGCGCGAGCGCCCGTTTGGCCACCTCACGAGGATAAACCGAGGCGCCATCAATAGTGCCGAAGAACAGTTCTTCATAGGTAATCAGACGATTTTGGCTATCCAGAAACAAGACCGCGAATACTTCGCGCAGCTGATGGCGCAATTGTGCACTCAAATAGCTTCGTACCAGATCCGGGCTGGTGAGCAAATCACCGGCTTTCATCGCCGCTGATAGATGACGGCGCCCCATCTCCAGTACCGCTTGCAGTTGCGCGTATTTGGCATTTCCCAATCCCAACCCTTTACAGAACTCGGTTTGCGATGCCTCCAATAATTGGCGCAAACCGCCGTACTCCTGCAGCAACTCACGCGCAAGGTCAACCGCCGATTTCCCCACGCAGCCAACGCGCAGGAAAATAGCGAGCAACTCCGCATCGGATAAAGCACGCGGGCCATGGGCCAGTAGTTTTTCGCGGGGACGTTCGGCCTCAGGCCAATTGGCAATCGACATAGACAACTCCATTGTAGTGGGATCTTGCATTCCTTTAATGTGGCCAATGATCGGGATGAGTGGCCGGCAGATACGAAAACGGTGGCAAGGATGGTATCTTAACTACCTTTCGTCAAGCCCTGCAGGGCTGGCACCGTTAGTGGCCAATTACGCCTGATAAGGCTAAGGTTGAACACTGTACGACTCTCTTTCAGCCGGGGCTCCTCCGTATCTATGACTTCGCTTGCCAATAAACAGATCCTGCTCGGTGTGACCGGTGGCATCGCTGCCTATAAAAGTGCCGATCTGGTACGACGCCTGCAAGACGCCGGTGCAAGCGTGCAGGTAGTAATGACGCCAGCGGCGCAGGAGTTTATTACTCCGCTGACTCTGCAAGCACTCTCTGGCAATCCCGTACATACGCAATTACTCGACCCGAAAGCGGAAGCCGGTATGGGCCATATCCAGCTCGCGCGCTGGGCCGATCTGGTATTAGTCGCCCCCGCCACCGCCGACTTTATGGCGCGGCTGACACAGGGCATGGGCAATGACTTGCTCACCAGCATCTGCCTCGCGACCGCGGCTCCCATTGCGCTGGCGCCGGCAATGAACCAAGGCATGTGGCGCAATGCCAGCACGCAAGCCAATCTGGATATCCTGCGCCAACGTAAAGTCCATATCCTTGGCCCTGCCGACGGCGGTCAAGCCTGTGGCGATATAGGCCCCGGACGCATGCTGGAGCCACTACAATTAGTTGCCGCCGCTGCAAGCCTGTTTATCAGCGGCAGCCTGGCGGGAAAGAAAGTAGTGATTACTGCCGGCCCGACGCGTGAAGCGCTGGACCCGGTACGCTACCTGAGCAATTACAGCTCGGGCAAAATGGGCTACGCGCTCGCCACCGCCGCCGCCGAAGCAGGTGCAGAGACTATATTGATCAGTGGCCCGACCCAATTACCTACCCCCGAGCGCGTCAAACGTATTAATGTGGTTACCGCTGCCGATATGTATGCGGCCAGTGTGAGCGCCGCCGAAGGTTGCGATTTATTTATCGCCGCTGCCGCTGTCGCCGACTATCGCCCGGAACAGATTGCAGCGCAGAAAATGAAAAAAGGCGCGAGCGATACCTTGACGCTAACGCTGGTGAAAAATCCCGATATAGTCGCCAGCATAGCAGCACGCAATCCCAAACCTTTTACGATCGGCTTCGCCGCTGAAAGTGAAAATGTACTTGAGTATGCGCGCAGCAAATTAGTGCGCAAAAATCTGGACTTGATTGTTGCCAACAATATCAGTGACAACAATATTGGTTTTAACAGCGATGACAATGCCGTCACCCTGGTGGATAAACATACTGAGACTGAAATCAGTCAGCGCAGCAAACAGCAATTGGCGCGTGAGCTTATCGCGCTCTTCGCAAAAAAAATAACAGCACAATAATTTTTGATGTTGATTAACACAATAACATTCATGGTTTAGTTAAACGGAAAGGTATCGGTGTGAACCCACAGGACTTGTCAAAATCCAAAACTGAAGCCGGCGTGCCTTTATCGCGCAGCGCGCAGCGCGCATTGGATGCCGCCAAACGCAAAGCGGCCGTCCAACAAAAAATACTTCTGATATTGTTGGGCATTGCATTAGTGCTTAATGCCATTATCGGCTACGTGCTTTATCAAAAACTGGTAGTGCAACAACAACAGGAAAATTTGCTTTCGCTGACCCAGGCAAAGGTAGACGAGCACAGCAAAACACTTGCTCGCTACTTCCAGCAACAGACCGAACTTATTGATAAGCTTGCCGCTGAACCGGAGTTGGTCGCAAGTCTCGATTTCACCAATATCGAAAACACACCTGAAGCACGTGCGTTACTGGAAACCAAGTGGCAGGAACAAACTACCGCTGCACTCAAGCTGCGGTTGATCCCGCGCGGCAGTGCAGAGTTGGATCGCGAAGCAGAATTCCCGATTCGTTACGCTGAACTGGATTTAATCCAGCGCGCAGAAAAGCGCGAACCCGCTTTGCCAGAGCTAATAGTTATTAATGAACGCTGGATGATTAACTGGGTTCGCCCACTCGCTCTGGATGATAAAAGCGAGCCATTGGGCACCTTGATGGTCACCACCGATGCGAATGAAATGATTAATTCGTTTGGTAGCACCGAGCAAGATCTCGGGGAATATATTCTGTTACAACAATTTACCGGCAGCCCGGCACAAATTGTTAAAAAAATCGGCACTGGCGCTGTGGGTAATAGTTTGCAAGGCGAGGTCGTCGGCAGTCATTTAGCAGTGAAATTTACTCCCTCGCCACAATTACTGAAACTCGCCGAAGAACTTCCCGCATTGTGGCTGATGACAATTAGCCTGATTGTAGCCAGCAGTCTGGCGTTGGTCTGGTTCCTCAGCAAAATCCTTGTTCGCGCTGAATTGGGTGAACAAAATAATGTAACTCCATCGATAGCAGAGGTCGTCAAAACCAGTAAGGAATCGGTTAACGCCGATGACGCAATGGCGAATCCAATGTTTCAAAAACAGGACATTCTCGACATTGCTGTTATTGATGAAGATGAAAATATTCTCGGCCTGCAACAGGCATCCGGCAAAAAATCCAGCACAGCGGCACGCAGCAAAATTAATGAAGATGATGTGCCCGCCGAAATATTTCGCTCCTATGATATTCGCGGTCTGGTCGGTGACCAAATTACACCCGAACTCGCGCAATTAATTGGCCAGGCAGTTGGCAGTGAAGCGATAGACCAGGGCGAGCAGGGAATCGTTGTCGCGCGCGATGGCCGCACGCATAGTGAAGGCTTAACCCAGGCATTGATACGCGGAATTCTGCGCTCCGGTTGTAATGTTATCAATATCGGTGTTGTACCTACGCCACTCATGTATTTTTCAACATTTCACTTCGACGATACCAGCAGTGGCGTAATGGTAACCGCCAGCCACAATCCCAAGGAATACAATGGTTTTAAAGTGGTTATTAATAATAAGGCACTCGCGGATGAGGCAGTCGTTGATTTACGTTCGCGCATTATCGGCCAACGTTTTCATCAAGGCCTGGGCGAGGAAATCCCGCGCACGATTATTCCCGATTATATCGACCGGATTTTTTCCGATGTCGCCCTCGCCAGCAATGTATCGATTGTTGTAGACGCCGGCAATGCTGTGCCCGGTATAGTCGCGCCGCAATTGTTTGAAGAATTGGGCTGCGATGTAATTCCACTATTTTGCGATTTGGACGGCGAATTTCCCAACCATGATCCCGACCCTACCATTGAAAAAAATCTGCAGGCATTAATTGCCAAAGTACAAGAGAGCAATGCCGATATCGGTGTCGCTTTCGATGGCGATGGTGATCGCTTGGTCGTTGTCACACCCAAAGGCGATATTATTTGGCCCGACAGATTATTAATGCTCTTTGCCAAAGATGTACTTTCACGCAATCCCGGTGCCGATGTATTGTTCGATGTAAAATGTTCGCGCCAGTTAAACCAGGTTATTAGCAGCTACGGTGGTCGCCCGATCATGTGGAAGACCGGCCACTCGCCTATGAAAGCAAAAATGGAAGAAACACAGGCATTAATTGGTGGCGAATATTCCGGCCATATTTTTATTAAAGACCGCTGGTATGGTTTTGATGATGGCATCTATGCCATGGCACGTTTGCTGGAAATCATCACCCTGCGCGACCAGAAAATTGATGATATTTTTGCCGCGTTCCCACAATTGCATTCAACACCGGAAATTAAAATTGCCATTCCCGAACTCGATAAGTTCGCGCTGATCAAAAAACTTGGCGAGATCAGCGATTTTGCCAATGGCACAGTGACCACTATTGATGGCCTTCGTGTCGATTACACCAAAGGTTGGGGATTGGTACGCGCCTCCAATACATCACCTGCCCTGACCTTACGTTTTGAGGCTGAGTCGCCGGATGCGCTGGAAAAAATCCAGCAAATATTCAAACGAGAATTGTTAAAAGTCGACAACCGTTTAACGTTCAATATCAATTCACAGGATTAATTTGTTATGTCTTTAAACCGCGAATCAGCGATGAACATCGCCAACGTATTAACTGAAGCACTGCCTTATATCCAACGCTTTACCGGTAAAACTGTCGTGGTAAAATTTGGCGGTAATGCAATGGAAGGCGAAGAACTGCAAAACAGTTTTGCACGCGATATCGTATTAATGAAATTGGTTGGTATGAATCCGGTGGTCGTGCACGGCGGCGGCCCGCAAATCGGCAGCCTGCTGGAAAAATTAAATATCAAATCCGAATTCATCAATGGCATGCGTGTCACCGATAGCGCGACTATGGATGTAGTGGAAATGGTATTGGGCGGTACCGTTAACAAACAAATTGTGAGCCTGATTAATCGCAACGGCGGCCAAGCGATTGGCTTGACCGGTAAAGATGGTAAATTAATCCAGGCAAAAAAATTAACCGTTACCCATAAAACACCGGAAATGCTCGCACCGGAAATTCTCGATATCGGTCATGTCGGTGAGGTAGCAAACGTAAATACGTCAGTTATTGACATGTTGATCAATAGCGATTTTATTCCTGTAATCGCACCTATCGGTGTTGGTGAAGATGGTTCCTCTTATAACATCAACGCTGACCTGGTCGCGGGAAAAATTGCTGAATTTTTACGTGCTGAAAAATTAATGCTGCTCACCAACGTATCGGGCCTGCAAGATAAACAAGGCAATGTATTGACCGGCCTCAGCACTGAACAAGTCGACGGACTGATTGCGGATGGCACTATTTATGGTGGCATGCTGCCCAAGATTGCCTGTGCACTCGATGCGGTGAAAGCGGGTGTTACCAGCGCTCATATTGTCGATGGTCGTGTTAATCACGCTGTACTGTTGGAAATTTTTACCGATGTAGGGGTGGGCACACTCATTACCAATAAAGCACGTAATGCGTGATACTGTGCGTGCGCGGTTTTCAATAACGCGCGCGCTTCTTGAATGAATTCGTCCTGACTGGAATCATACTGAACGGAGTCACTATGAATAAAACGCCAAGCAAAACCCCTCGCCGCCAGCAAATTCTTGAATGCCTTGCACGCATGCTGGAAGCCAGTCCGGGCGAACGGATTACAACATCTGCACTGGCAAAAGAAGTCGGCGTTTCGGAGGCTGCACTTTATCGCCACTTTCCCAGTAAATCCAAAATGTTTGAGGGTCTGATTGAATTCATTGAAGAAACTATTTTTTCGCGCATCACCCTGATTTTGGCAGAAGAGAAATCTGCATTAAAACGCTGCGAAAAAATTCTCTCCCTTTTACTTACTTTCGCTGAACGTAATCCGGGTTTAACTCGCCTACTGACGGGCGATGCCCTCACTGGCGAAACTGAGCGTTTGCGCGTCCGTATCGCGCAATTTTTTGATCGTATCGAAACCCAATTAAAACAAATTTTGCGCGAAGCAGAATTACGCGAAGGCTTACATTCCCAGCTGCCTGTTGCTGCAGCGGCTAACCTGTTAATTGCATTGGCCGATGGCCGTATCGCTGAATTTGTCCGTACCGAATTCCGCCGCCGCCCCACCGAACATTGGCAAGAGCAGTGGCAGCTTATCGCACAAGGTTTTTTGATTGCGGGTTAACTCACAACATCCAGAGGTAAAAAAACCGGCCATAGCCGGTTTTTTTATTTGCAGAAGCATTATTGCTCTTTGCTAATTTCTATAAAGCGTTTGCGATCATCGTCAAACTTTTTCTCTACCACTTTAAGTTCTTCTTCACGCTGTTGAATTTGCAATTGGATATCTTTTTCATCCTGCATCAAGTTATTGATATTTTTTAACAAGTCTTCCGGTAATTGCCGGCCAGTTCGTTCAATCGAGGCCGCTTGTGATTGCGACTCTTGTAACCGCGTCCTGGTCGACGTGAGATTCGCCTGCATGATATTAATATTGCCGCGTAAACTTTCCAGATTGCGGCTTTTTGCAGCATCAATATCGGCAACGTTGCTATAGCTGCGGCGCAATTGGATATCTTCGCGCTCGCGATCTTTACTTGCTAACTTTTCGAGCCGCAAACGTTCGCCTTCTGCGCCCTGCACTACTGGTGCAACAACTTTAATAACTTTGCCGCTGCGCGACATAATTTCATAGCCGTTATTTACATACTGGGGTGGGATAGCACTATCCAATACTGTAACGCCATCCTTGTTTTTATAGCGATAAATCACCTTGCCCGCTGACTCTTTTTGAGCAGCTACCAAGCCGCTCATTAGCAACGAACTACAAGTAATCAATACCAACAACAAGCTGCGCATTTATGTCAGTCACCTCAGTTGCATCACGCCGACGCTACACCGTAGGTCGCGCGATATTCTTTAATTTTGTCCACCATCGCCTCTTGGCCACTTTGGTTTTCGAGGTAATCAATGATGTGATTCAGGTTAATAATACTAATGACCGGAATACCAAAGGTTTGTTCTACTTCCTGGATTGCAGAGATTTGACCCTGTCCTTTTTCCTGGCGATTCAAGCCAATTAATACCGCTGCCGGTTTAGCGCCTGCCGCAGCGATAATACCCATCACTTCGCGCACTGCGGTACCGGCGGTGATCACATCATCCACAATCAGAACTTTTCCCCTGAGAGGCGCTCCTACCAAGGTTCCGCCCTCGCCGTGATCCTTCGCCTCTTTGCGGTTATAGCAATAAGGCAAGTCGCGCTGATGCTCATCTGCCAAGGCAATCGCGGTGGTCGCCGCCAGGGGAATACCTTTATATGCCGGGCCAAACACTATATCGAATTCAACACCGGATGCAGTGATTGCCGCCGCATAATGGCGGCCCAGCTCAGCCAATGCCTGCCCGGTCTGGAAACGCCCGGCATTAAAGAAGTAAGGACTGGTGCGGCCTGACTTGAGCAAAAATTCACCAAAGCATAGCGCCTGATGTCTGACAGCTAGCTGAATGAAATCAAATTGGTATTTTTCCATGCAAAATATCCGACTATGAACTAAGTTTGAGGTGACAAAATAAATACAACGAGGTTCTGCCTAAGAGCAGGCCCGCATTTGGCTTCTACAGCACTCCAAATGTAAGGATGTGAAAAATCGTAACGTCTACCACAAAAAACCCAGTTTTGACGGTAACACAATCACACAAAGCTCGGGTATGATACACAGTCCGTAATCAAGGGGCTAACATGAGAGTTATCAGTCTTAGCGTCGATGGTATTTTTCAGGCGGCGCAACGCGGCCTCTACACGTGGCTCGCGAATCAGGATGCAGATTTTATCTGTTTACAGGATTTACGCGCATTAGAGCGTGAGCTGGAAAAACCCGAGTTTGAACTCAAGGGCTATCACGCCTATTTTTTCGATTCAGGTACCAAACACTATAACGGGGTTGCCATTTACACCCGCCAGCAACCAAAAGCGCTTATTTACGGCTTGGGTTTTGCCTCCGGCGTGGATATGGAGGGCCGTTACCTGCAAGTGGATTTTGAGCAATTAAGTATTGGCTCACTCCTCGCCCCCAGCGCCAGTTCCGAGATGGAATCACAAGAAGTCAAAATCAAGTTCTTTGACGATTTCCAGGCCCATCTGGACAAAATTACCCGCAAACGCCGTGAATATATTTTCTGCGGCAACTGGCAGATGGCACATACTCCCAAAGATGTGAGCAACAGTGCTGCCAACCAACATAATTCCGGCTTTCTGCCCCACGAACGCCAATGGTTGAGCCAATTGTTTAATCAAATCGGCTATGTGGATGCCTTCCGTAAAGTGAATAAAGACGGCGATGAATACAGCTGGTGGCCAAAAGGCCTTAAAGATGATGGTGATGGTTGGCGGACCGATTTCCAGGTTGTCTCCAATAGCCTCGGTCCAAAAGTTGAATATGCGGCTATCTATAAAACCCAGCAGTTCTCCAGCCATATGCCGGTCATTATTGATTACGACATAGAACTGTAAAACTGGAATCATTAAAAAACCCGCTACGGATTACTGCAGCGGGTTTTTTTATTAGCACGAATAGATAATCTCGCTATTGATCCACTTTCAGCGCGTCATACACCACCACTTTGCTCCACAAATGCTGATGTTCGTCGACAAACTTTTTATGCAGCGGATGCACCTGATACGCATCTTGCCCCGCTACATCATCAAAACCCAGCAGCTCCGACACATGGTAAGAGTTATCAACTACATCACGTTTTTCTGTCGATGCAGGAACACCCACATGGATGCTGCGCACAGTTTCAATCGCAGCAAGGGATTTAACGCCCGCAATCAATTTAGCGCGGTCGGCCGCAGAATCGGGATTCTTGAGCCAGAAAAAAACATGGTGCAGTAATGTAGGCATGGCGTTGCTCGCGGTAGTAGGTGCCGCCAATGCGCCAACTGATGCAAGTGCCGCGCCGGCAACGGCACCGGCGGTTAGGAATTCACGGCGTGTAGTAGTCATCTTCGCTCCTTTTTTCGTAGGTGTCTTGTCGTCAGGAAGTGAACAATTACCCTGATTTAGGCCCTGAGCAATAATTTTTACGCAAGATTACCCAAACCTTATAAAACACCCGCGCGAATTGTTTGCATTTCAGCACATTCACTATTCCGGCTCTTGCATAAACTCTTGCAAAACACGATTGAGGAAGCGGCGCCCCAATGCACTCGGACGGGCATAGCCCTGTTCAATTTCTACTAGCTTCTGTTGTGTTAACGACTGCCACATTTCATCTACTGCCTGCCAGGCAAGTCCCGTGCGCTCGGTGAAATAATTGACCGGCACACCCGCGTGCAAACGCAGCGCATTCATCATAAATTCCAACGGCAGCGCGCCGGGCAATAATAAATCACTGCCACCGCCAAATACATTTTGATGTCCGCCCAGATTAGTAGAAATTTTTTGCGAGCTTGCTGCATCCAAATAATGTTTGGGCAAGCGGGTTTTCCACAAGCGCAGGATTTTATTTTCCGCAGGCAAGGTAACCTTGCCATGAGCACCCGCACCGGTTCCCAAATAATCGCCAAACTCCCAATAGTTTAGATTATGGCGTGCGCATTTTTTGTCGCGGGCATAGGCCGATATTTCATATTGCTCGTAACCGGCAGCAGCCAATAACTCAACACCATCATCCTGGATATCGGCAAGAATTTCTTCTTCCGGCAATACCGGCGGTGCGGAATAAAACGCCGTGTTTTGTTCGATAGTCAGTTGGTACCAGGAGAGATGTTCGGGCGCGAGATCAATCGCCTGCTGCAAATCGGCTTTGGCATCAGCAACCGATTGCTCAGGCAATCCGTGCATTAAATCCAGGTTGATATTATCGAAGCCCGCGTTGCGCGCAACGCCCACCGCACGCAAGGCTTCAGCGCGCCCGTGCACACGGCCGAGCAATTTTAATTGATGATCATTAAAACTTTGGATACCGATGGATAAACGATTAACACCCACCGCGCGAAAACCGGAAAATTTTTCCTGTTCAAAGGTGCCCGGATTTGCCTCGAGGGTGATTTCGATATCCGGTTCAAAACCAACAATATTTTCCGCATCTTTTAATATCTGTCCAATCGCTTGCGCCGACAACATGCTCGGCGTACCGCCGCCGAAAAAAATACTGGTGAGCTTGCGCCCCTGTGCGAGACTTTGGTCTTGTTGCAAATCAAAGCGCAATGCGGCGACATACTCCGCCTCCGGAATATCATCATTCGCCTGATGGGAATTAAAATCGCAATAGGGGCACTTGCGAATACACCAGGGCACGTGGACATAGAGCGCTAGCGGTGGTAATTGTAGTGATAGCGGCGGCAGCTGCAATTTGGCTTTGAAAGACATTTTAGCTACCGGTCAGCGTAGATAATTTTTGCAACAATTCCTGCATAGCTTTGCCGCGATGGCTGATACGGTTTTTTTCTGCCTTATCCAATTCTGCGGAAGCGCAATTGTGGCTGGGCACAAAAAATAATGGATCGTAACCAAAACCACCTTCGCCGCGCGGCTCGCTAAGAATCACGCCTTCCCATGTACCGTGACATAAAATGGGGGTCGGATCTTCCGCGTGACGCATAAACGCCAGCACTGCATGGTAACGCGCTGTGCGTTGCGGTTCTGGAGTGCCTGCCAATTCTTGCAGTAATTTTTTATTGTTGTCCGCATCTTTTGCACCTTCACCCGCGTAGCGCGCAGAATAAATTCCCGGACGACCATTAAGTGCATCGACTTCAATACCGGAATCATCGGCGATAGCAGGCAACCCGGTTTTTGCGCAGGCATAACGCGCTTTGATGATGGCATTTTCCACAAACGTTAAGCCGGTTTCTTCCGCATTCTCGCTAAAAAAATCCGATTGCGGCACTACCTCAAAACCAAAGCCGTTCAACAATTGCTTGAACTCGCGCAACTTTCCTGCGTTACCGCTGGCAAGGACAATTTTTTTCATCATAAAACCCAATTTATATTAACAATGCAGTGAAAGAAAAGGCGCCTCTTGGCGCCTTTGCATGCAGACTAATCGTATTTACTCTGTATAGAGCGTGCGATTAAAATTAATCGTCAAAGGTTTACTATTGGTGTCTGCACTCACTTTAATATCAAAATGCAGAACCTCTTCATTGTTGAATACCAGCGGTGCTATGTAGTAAGTCGCGCTGCCTTCTTTAATTTCGATAAAATTGAGCGCTTGTGTTTGCTGCATCAAATTTTTTGTGGCACCGCTGATTTTTGCCGGCAATCCCAAACTGGTCTGGCCATTTTCAGTTTTAGTCAGGCTGATATTGACTAAAGCACGGTCTTTACCACGCACCAGTTTGTAAGCTTCGGCAACTTTTGCAGGAATATCAGTGCTGTTAAAAACGTTGTAATGCACCGTGTAATCGCCGAAGGCTTGTGTAGTGCTGATTTCTTTTGGTTGATCGATTTGTGCCTGGGTTGTTGCAGCAACCAAACCCAGCAGAAGACCTTGTAATAACTTTTTCATATCAATTCCCGTAAATGGTCTGTGAGTTATTTGCTCAAATGATAAATCGCCGTCTCGCCAAACAGGTTGGGCATAAAATCTTTTAAGGTTTGGCCGGATTGTTCGTTCACGACTTGCCGATGAATGACTTTGATATTGCGCTCGCGGCAAAGGACTTCAAAATCTTTGAACGTACAGAAGTGGATGTTCGGTGTGTCGTACCATTCGTAAGGCAATAAATCTGACACCGGCATACGGCCGCGCGTGGCTAAATAGAAGCGCGCTTTCCAATGGCCGAAGTTGGGAAAGGTCACTATGCATTCTTTGCCGACACGCAACATTTCATCCAATACCAGATGCGGGAAGTGTAATGTTTGCAATGCCTGGGTCATCAATACGGTGTCAAAACTTTTATCGGCAAAATTACCCAAACCGCGGTCAAGGTTTTGTTCGATTACATTTAAACCTTTATCGATACAAGTATTGATTTGCGCTGCATCAATTTCCAAACCGTAGCCTTGTACTTGTTTGGTATCGATCAAAAATTTCAGCAGTGTGCCATCGCCACAACCCAGGTCGAGAATGCGGCTATCTTGTTGTATCCAATGTTGGATTTCATTGAGATCTATACGCATGTCACACACTCACACCAGCGAGATAACGTTTGAACACTTGTTCGTAGCGTTCATCGGGTAATAAAAAAGCATCGTGACCGTGTTTGGATTCTATTTCGGCGTAAGTGACCGAACGATTGGCGCCGACCAGTGCGTTGACAATTTCATGCGAGCGCTCAGGTGCAAAACGCCAATCGGTGCTGAATGAGACAACCAAAAATTTTGCGTTGGTTTGTTTAAATGCACTGACCGGATCGTCGCCGTATTCGCGCGCGAGATCAAAATAATCCAGCGCTTTGGTGATGCGGATATAAGAATTCGCATCAAAGGTATTGGCAAAGCTATCGCCCTGGTAGCGCAGGTAACTTTCGATCTGGAATTCCACCGGCTCATCGCTGCCGAGTTCAAAACTGCCGCTGCGCAGATCGCGGCCAAACTTTTCGCCCATCGCAAAATCGGAAAGATAAGTGATGTGGCCGATCATGCGCGCAACCGCCAACCCGTTTTTGGGCAGGGTGTTGTGCTCGATGTAATCGCCATCGCAAAAATTCGGGTCGCTGATAATCGCTTTGCGTGCCGCTTCATTAAATGCAATATTTTGTGCGGTGAGTTTCATCGCCGAAGCGATGACCACCGCGTGGCGGATGCGCTGTGGAAAATCGAGCGCCCAGCGCATTACCTGCATGCCGCCGAGGCTACCGCCAATAACCGCCGCCCACACATCAATACCCAATACATCGGCCAAGCGCGCCTGGCTCGCCACCCAATCGCGCACGCGGATCATCGGGAAGTCGGCACCCCAGGCTTTGCCGGTTGCCGGGTTGACCGAGCGCGGACCAGTCGAACCGTGGCAGCCGCCGAGGTTATTGAGCGCAACGACGAAAAATTTATTGGTGTCGATAGGTTTGCCGGGGCCGATATAGGCATCCCACCAGCCGGGACGTTTGTCATCCATGCTGTGATAACCGGCCGCGTGGTGATGGCCGGACAGCGCGTGGCAAATCAGCACGGCATTGGATTTTGCTGCATTCAACTGGCCGTAGGTTTCGTAGACCAATTCGTACTCATCAAGCGTCCTGCCGCAGGCCAGCAACAGCGGCGCGGTGAAGTGATGGGTTTGGGGAGTGACAAGACCTACCGAATCGGCAGGCATCTGGTTTGGCATGGGTGTCTCGGCATGATTCCAAATGGCGCAAGTCTAAAGAGAGCGGCCTGTAGCTGCAAGGTTAGCGTGGTATTTCGGGCGCCGCGACTAATCCTCCCCAAATGGTCGCGCCATAAATAAAAAAGCCAGGCATCGCTGCCTGGCTCTTCTGTTATCAGAATCGATTATTTGCCGTAGTACCCCAAGTATTTCGTGGCGTACTTACGCAATTTCTTATCGGTAGCTTCGGCGGCGACCTTTTCAATAGTCGGTTTGTACTCCAGGTTGCGGCTGCCTGCCAATGCACGCGCTGCCCAGGCAATCGCATCCAGACGCTCGCGCTCTAGCGTTTGCTGGTAGTTTTTCTCGATGGTGCCATTCAGCAATACCATCAACTCCGGTTGATAGTCCTGGCTGTAATGGACACGTTTGGCTGCAAGACGGACAAGGTCGGTATTGTCACTTTTCAGCATATTGGCAAGGCGCTGGTTAAGCGATGGATGAGCTGCTGCAGGCCAGGATTGCGGTGCAATCAGCGGGTTCAGTTTTGCGTAAACCGCCAGATTAGGAAGCGCCTGTTCCGCGTGTTTTTTCAATTTTTTATGCGGTGCTTCGGCGATGATTTTTTCAATGGTCGCGCGGTATTTTTCGTTGCCGGAATAAGCCAATGCCTTGGTCAAATGGGCGACGTAGTTGATAGTCACCTTATCAGTTGCCTGTGGCAACGATTTAAGTGCGGCAGCTTCGACCAGGTCGAACAATTGCGGTGATGAAATACCCGCCCACTCCAAGGCTTGTGCCGCTTTTTCCTGCTCAAGCTGACCGCCCGACTGGAATACTTTTACAAACTCTTCCGGGGTCTCCGGCGCAGCCTGGACAACACCGGCAACTACCAGCGCGGCCCCCATTAACAGCGGGCGTAGCGACAATCGTAATAACGAACGTAACAACATAGGCCTATCTCCTTATCATAAAAATACGCCGGCCGTAAACGCGGCCGGCACTTAACACAAAGCCGGTTGCTACCAGCGTTTGAAAATCAGCGAGGTGTTGATCCCACCAAAGGCAAAGTTGTTGCTCATGATGATGTCGGTGTTGATCTCACGCCCGGTGCCGGTGAGGTAATCGAGCGGTGCACAATTGGGGTCGATCTCCTGCAAGTTGGCGGTGCCGTGGAACCAGTTATCGTGCATCATTTTGATGCTGGTCCAAGCCTCCAGGGCACCGCAGGCACCTAGGGTGTGGCCGGTAAAACTCTTGAAGGCGCTGATGGGCGTGTTGCTGCCAAAGAGCGCATGGGTCGCGTGGCTTTCGGCAATATCGCCGCGATCGGTCGCGGTGCCGTGGGCGCTGATATAGCCGATGGCATCCGGCGTCAATCCGGCATCGTCGAGCGCCATTTGCATCGCGAGACGCATGGTTTCGGATTGCGGTTGGGTGACGTGAGTGCCATCGGAATTGGTACCAAAGCCGATCAGCTCGGCGTAGATCCGCGCGCCGCGCGCCTGCGCATGCTCAAGTTCTTCGAGGATCAATGTGCCTGCCCCTTCACCAATCACCAGACCATCGCGGGCGCGGTCAAAGGGGCGTGGCGAGGTATGGGGTGCATCGTTGCGGGTACTGGTGGCAAACAGGGTATCGAACACGGCAGCTTCGGTCGGGCACAGCTCTTCGGCACCGCCGGCAACCATCAGCTTTTGCTTGCCGTATTTGATCGCCTCGTAGGCATAGCCAATGCCCTGGCTGCCGGAAGTACAGGCGCTGGAGGTCGGGATCACGCGGCCTTTCAGTTGGAAAAAGACACCGATATTGACCGCCGCCGTGTGGCTCATCATCTTCAAATAGGAGTTGGCGTTGATGCCGGCGGCATCGCCTTCCAGCAACATATAGCCGAAATCGGTAATCGCATCGGGGCTGCCGGTGGACGAACCGTAGCTCACCCCCATGCGCCCGTCCTGGATACTTTCATCGCCGAGCAAACCGGCATCGGCCAGTGCTTGTTCGGTAACGGCAGTAGCCATCAGGGCGACGCGCCCCATGCTGCGGGTGAGGCGACGGTTGAAATGGGCGGGTTTTTCGAAATCCGCCACCGGCGCGCCAAGACGGGTATTAAAGTCGCGAAACCTGTCCCACTCGGCCATATGGCGAATACCGGTTTTACCTTCCAGCAGGTTCGCCTTGACCTGTTCCCAACTGCAACCGATGGGAGAAATACCGGCCATGCCAGTGACTACAACGCGCTTCATTAACACAGGCCTCCATTGACCGAAATCACCTGGCGGGTGATATAGGCCGCCGCAGGAGTCATTAAAAATTTCACCAGTGCCGCCACCTCTTCCGGCTTGCCGACCCGGCGCGCCGGGATCATTTTGAGCGCCTCTTCGAGCGGCACCTCGTCGACCATCTCGGTCTCAATCAAACCGGGGGCGACGCAATTGACGGTGATTTCGCGCTTGGCCAATTCGATGGCGAGCGATTTGCTGGCGGCAATGATACCGGCTTTGGCGGCGGCATAGTTAGCCTGTCCGCGATTGCCGATCAACCCGGATACCGAGGCGAGTGTAATGATGCGGCCAGCTTGGCGACGGCGCACCATCGGCATAATAAGCGGGTTGAGCACATTGTAGAAACTGTCGAGATTGGTATGGATGACCGAATCCCACTCCTCGCCGGTCATGGCGGGAAAAGCATTGTCACGCGCGATACCGGCATTACACACTACACCGTAATAGGCGCCGTTGGCTTCTACATCGGCTTCCAAAATGGCTTTGGTCTGGGCGCGGTCAGACACATCGAACTGCAGAACCCGCGCCCGGCCGCCCGCTTGTGTGATCTCGCCGGCAACAGCTTCAGCCTGCTCGCGCCGGGAGCGGCAGTGCAGTACCATTTCATAACCATCATCGGCCAATGAAAGGGCGATCGCCTTGCCAATGCCGCGACTGGAGCCGGTCACCAGAATGCTGAGATTGGAATTATTGTTCGTCATAGTTTTGCTCCTTGACCCACTTGTCCGGATTGCAGGAACTGCTCCGGATCTTCTGGCTGAAAAACGTTGATATTGGCGCTGGCGCTGATATCGCCCGGCCCTTGCAGGATACATTCGAATACGCTCAATCCCTGCTCGCCGGAAATGATCTCTTTTACATTCACTTGCAGTTGTGCACCGATGGGGAAATACACCTGGCTGGCCGTGTAACGGCGACTGCCGATCAGAAAACCAATCCTCACCGGCTGGCTGGCACGGCGCGCGCAGCACCCGCCGAAAGCGGCGATAGTCTGCGCCATAAGCTCGATCCCCACCCAGGCGGGCATGCCATTGGCATCGACAAAAGGCGCGTCGGCGCGGACGGTCACCGATGCTTGCAGCCCGGTTTCATCCCAGTGGTCGATCTGGTCGAGCAGCACCATAGTGCCGGTGTGGGGGACGACTGACTCAAACGAATAGCATGGAAATTGGCTCGCCTCAGCCATGGCTGCGCTCCAAAATCAGGGAAATATTGTTACCGCCAAAGGCGAAGGAATTGCTCATCGCATACTGCAGCGGCTGGTTTAATTGGCGCACTCCCAAGCCCGCTAATGCGGCCAATTGCGGATCTTTTATCCCATCACCCACCTGGGGCGGCAGTTGGCCATCACCGCGCACCAGGCTGAGATAACAGAATATTGCCTCAAGTGCGCCGGCAGCGCCGAGGGTATGGCCGGTAAGTGATTTGGTCGAGCTGCAGGCGATGGCGGGGTTATTGCCAAAAACGCGCGCGACCGCAAGGCTTTCCATGCGGTCGTTCTGCTCGGTCGCGGTGCCGTGCAAATTGATATAGCCGATGTCCGTCGGCGCCAATCCGGCTTGCGCAAGTGCCGCGCGCATCGCCGCTTCCGCACCGCGCCCTTCGGGTTCGGGGGCGGAAATATGGTGTGCATCGGAAGTTTCACCGACACCGGCCAGCCGTACCAAACCGGGTTCGCGGCTGAGAATCATCAGGGCCGCCGCCTCGCCGATATTGATCCCTTTGCGGTTCAGGCTGAACGGGTTGCACAGTTCATCGCTCACGGCGGCGAGCGACAAAAACCCTTCCACCGTCAATTTACACAAGCTGTCGGCGCCGCCGACGATCACCGCATCGCACACGCCCAATTGCAGCAAACGCGCGCCGCTGGCAATCGCTTTAGCGCCGGAAGTACAGGCGGTGGAGATAGTCCAGGCTGGCCCTTGCAGTTGCAATTCAGTGGCGACGTAGGTGGAAGGCGCGGCTATTTCCTGCTGGCCGTAGTGATAGGCCACAGGCAATTCGCCATATTGCAGGTGATGGGCAACGGCGGCTTCGCCCTCGGCAATCCCGGAGGTACTACTGCCCAGCACTACGCCGATGCGACCGACACCAAAACGCTGCTTTAATGTTTCAATCCCGGTGCGCATCGGCGCGAGCGCGGCATGAATCAGCGAGTTATTGCGGGTATCCGCCGCTAGCGGAAGCTCATTCACCAAACCCAGCGGCAAGGGGCGACCGGCGCTGTAGGCATCGGTCATCACCAGTGGTGAAGGCTGATCACTAAACAAACGTGAGTTGATACTGTGGATATCATTACCCAGCGCGCAGATCGCCGATGCGTGATGCAAATAAATGGAGGTCGTCATTGCACTGGGTGTCATCGCACTGGCTCCAGCCGCTCGGTCGCAATCGTGATGGTCATGGATTGGAGTTGGTGTTGCAGTACAACTACCTCTGCCTGCCCGACCGTCTTTTGTGTCATACCCGCAACCACCGAAACCGGCGCAGGGCCATAGCTGGCAGTGATAATCGGACGGCCACGATGGATCAGCACACGCTGGTCTACTGTGTTACTGACTTGCCACTCGGGGGTTGATTGCAGCGTAGTTTGCCAATCGGCCAGCGGCCACCAGACCAGCATGCTGCTGGCGAGCAGGAAGCGCTCGGGCAAACCCTCTGGCAATTCCGGCGAACGCCAGGTTTGCAGCGCATCGCCCTGCTGTTGTACTGATAACAAACGGCGGCCGAGTGGATCGAGCAACACCAGAGTGGTGCCAGCCGGGGTCTGTGCCAGGGCGCCTGCAAGTTGGTAAGTCTGTTCCTGATAACGGATGTCCAGTCGCTGCAACGCCTGCCAGCAGCAATTGCTCGCCGGAGTCGCGGGCAGCGGCAAATCCACCAGAGTTTGCACCTGACGGCTAACACAACCGCTGGCGATAAGCACCAGCAGGACAATCGCCCCGTAATGGATTAGTCGCGACAAAGTTCCACCAGCGTATTCAGGCGGCGCCCGGGTTCAGCGACAAAGGGATTATTGATGTCCCAGGCGTAACCGGCGAGGATCGAGCTGATCATGCGGCTGATGGTGGGCGAGGCTTTGTCCTGGCGGAAAAACACCACATCCTGGAAGCGACCGTCGTACCAGCCACTCACGTACTGGCGGAAGGTGTCCACGCCGCGCTTGAGCGGGATGGCGTATTCGTTTTCCCAATCCACGCTTTCGCCCTTGAGCTGGCGATCTACCAATGGCGCGGCGAGGCTCGCGGATTTCATCGCGATGGTCACGCCCGAGGAGAATACCGGATCGAGGAACTCACCGGCATTGCCGAGCAAGGCGAAGTTTTTACCCCACAGGGATTTCACATTGCAGGCGTAGCCGCCGAGTTTTTGCACCGGTGTATCGAATACGGCATTGCGCAGCAGCGGGCCGAGATCGGTTGTCTCATTCACGAAGGTTTGCAGGCAGGCTTTCAAATCCTCTTTACCTTCAAACCTTTTGTTTTCAAAGTAATAGCTCTCGCCCACCACACCGAGCGAACAGCGGCCACCGGCGAACGGAATCAACCAGAACCACACATCATTGTGCTCAGGGTGCACAGTGATCAGGATCTTGTTGCGGTCGTGTTCCGGCAGGCTGGGGTGGACAGCACTGTCGATATTGTCCTGAATATGGGTAAACACGGCGGAGCGCAACGGGAAATTGGAGGGCAACTCCAGCTCCAGCAAACGCGGCAATACACGGCCAAAACCGGAGGCATCCAGCACAAAACGCGCGTTGAGCTGGTAGGCATCACCGCTGTCCGGCTGCACGTGCAGCGCGGCGCCAGCGTCATTGAATTCGAGCGCGGTCAGGCCGTGGCCGTAGCGGATTTCTACGCCCTGCTTTTCCGCTTCCGAAGCGAGCAAATGATCGAATGCCGCGCGCTGTACTTGAAAGGTAGTACCGGGTCCGGGGGAAAACTTGTCGGTAAAATCGAAAAAGCTGTAGTTGCCGTTGTGGGTAAAGGCGGCGCCGTTTTTGAATTGGAAACCGGCATTATTGACCGCGTCGAGCATGCCCGCCTCGGCGATAAATTCCATGCACTGCGGCAGCAGGCTTTCGCCGATGGAAAAGCGCGGGAAGTGCTGGCGCTCGATAACAACAACCTTGTGCCCCTGGCGATGGAGTAAGGCACTAACAATAGCGCCGGAAGGGCCGGCGCCAACAACTGCAACGTCAGCCGTGTGGATCTGGATACTCATCAGGGATTCTCTTTAATGATTGCGGGTTACCACACCGGCGCAATGGATGCCGGGCGAAAAAATAACGGCGTAAGCAGCCAACAGCCCAATATTCCCACCAAAATAATCAGGCCGAATTGATGCAGAACAGGTACAGCGCTTAATGATAGCAAACCAAATGCGAGGATTGATGTGCCGCAGGCCAGACTTGACGCAAGCCAGGATTCCGGCGTAAAGCCACCCTCGGTATAAAACACCGCCGTGTCCAGCCCGATCCCGATCACCAGCAGCAGCGCCATCACATGGAACAGGGTAATACCGTCCATCGCTGCGCAACCCAAGGCAAGCGTCATCGCCAACATCAGCGGCAGCAACATGCGCCAACTGTGGTGGCGATAGCGCAGCGCCAAACCGACTGCGAGCAATATCAGGGTCAGCGCCAACAGCTCACTGACACTGGTGCGATAGCGCCCGAGCAGCTGGGATAAATCCTCGGCTTGGTTAACCAGCATCACCCCGTCGACTTGCCTGGCAACCGCAATCAACCCGGCACTATGAAGTTCACCGCTCACCGTCACCAGCGTGCGCCAGCCGCTGCCCTGTTGCTGCATAGGCGGCAGGAGTTCAGCAAAGGTGCTGGCATCAATGGCATTTGGAGTAAGCGAGTGCTCACTTAAGATAGGCGCCTGACACTGGGTGCCCAGCTTCTGGCACAACAAGGTCAGGGCGCCTTGTTCGCCGTAGAGCTTATCGGCCACCAGTTGGCGATCTGTCGCCTGCTGTGCGGCGGACGGCAAGTATTGCGCGATGCTCTGCCAACGCAAACCATCCTGCTTCAGTTCAGCCAGATGCTCATTGAGCTGCTGGGTACGAACCAACAATTGCTCGGGCGAGTCCGCTTCGATATAGAAAAATTGGCTCACTGACGACTGCTGCAAGATTTGCTGTACCTGTTGCTCGGACTGCAACAATGCTTTGGGCGAGGTATTGAGATTGATCACCGCGTCGTTAACACCGCCGCGCAGGATTGCCACCAGCGCCACCGCCAGAATCCCCACCAGCACAACGCCAACCCAAAAACAGTTATGCCAAAGCGGGCGATAAAACCACTGCCCGACACGGAAAAACCGCTCGGCGGCAATCAGCGGCATATGTTGGGTCGCGGGCGTCACCTTGTAGTAAGGTGCCAGCGCGAGCACGGTCATCCAGGCACCGAAAATACCGGCGGAACAGAACACCGCCATCTGCTGTAATCCGGGAAAGGGCGTAGCAAATTGCAGCAAATAGGCGCTCATGCCGGTGAGCGCACCTATCGCCATGGCGTAGCGCAAATGATGGCGCGCCGCGAGACCACTGCCCTCGCGCTGGCTGCCGACCAAAAAGTGCAGCACGTAATCGCCCGCCACCCCCAATAAGGTGCTGCCGAACGCGAGGGTAATAATGTGGATGCGCCCGAACACCAGTAAACTCACGGTCAATGCCAGCACATAGGCGCTGGTCATGGTCAGCATCACCGCCACCAGGGGTGTAATACGACGAAAAACCAGTAGTACCATGGTGATAATACCAAGGGTAGAACCCAGGCCGACAGTGTTGATCTCATTGGTCGCCTGCTCGGTGCCCGCTGCCGCATGGAAAATCATGCCGGAGGTGAGCAATTGGGCATCCGGCCAGGCTTGGCGGAAGGCTTGCACCGCGCCGGTCACGTCCTGCTGCACTTCTACATTGAAGGGGCTGTCTTTCAGTTTGGCGGTCACTAATAACCAGCTTTGCTGCGTGCCGTCGCGCGCAACCTCAACCAGCGGAAAACCCTGGTATTCCTGCAGGCTGATTCGCGGGGCAAGGCTGCTCAGCCAGCGGCCACCGAGATTGAAAGGATCTTCCGCAAAACCGAAGGGGCGCGGTGCGGCCACCGGATTAAACAACTCGCGATATGTCTGCTCCGCCAATTCTACCGGGCTGTGGTTTTGCAGCCATTGGCGACTTTGCACATCCAGCAATTGCTGGCTGAAGGGGCGATAGAGCGCCAGTAATTCCTGCTGCAAACCCGCTCCCGGTTGCTCGGGGGCGAGGCGCGCCGATGCCAGCAGCCGCGCCTGTAAATCCTGCGCTTGCGCCAGCCCCTGGGGGCGGTCATCACTGCTGACCAGCACCAGTAATTTGTCCTGAAAACGGCTCGCCAGCAGCACACTTAATTCGTGCAATACCGGATTGCGCTCGTCGCGCGGAAGCAATTCCAGCAGGTTGCTGTGAAAGGGTTGAGCGGTCGTCACTTCGCGCGCGCAAAATACCGCGCAGGCGCACAGCACCAGCAACCAGACCAAGGCATAGATCCGGTTGAGCTGCTTATGCTCCTGAACGATGATTGCAGGTTGGGTCATTAAGGTTTCGCCTGCACAGCCGGTTTGCGCACTACTTTATTGGCGGTGAAGACGATATGGGTTTTGTCGCCATTGGCTTCGGCGATATCCAGATGCTCGGTAAATTCGCCGCCGCGCAGCTCGATAGTGGCGATATAGGCTGAAAGGTTGGCCGAGCGCGGCACTAACTGGATCTGCCAGTCAGCTGTCGTACCCGCCGCGCTCAGGGTGAAGTAATCCTGCAAACTATCCAGCTCACCGGCAATCACCCCCATAAAGATTTTGGCGACGATTTCCGTTCCGGCTTGTTGCGCCTGCGCCGGGTTTTTCTGCTCACCTTTTACATCACTATCGCCATTCGCAAAGCTGATACCGCTGGGGGTCAGTGTCAGACGGTTCTGCACCGGCAGCAGGGTTTCCCACACCACTTCTTTACCTTGCTCAAAAGAAAAGCGGCCATTGGAACTGAGCGGCACCGGTAAAACGGCAATGGTTTTCTGCTGCGCAAAAGTCCCTTCCAGCGATTGGATTGCCTGGCTGCGTTGCGCGAGTTGCGCCAGCAGCGCATCGGCTTTTTCTGTCGACAACTCTTTTGGCGAGTCCTTCGGCAATTCCTTGGGTAAGGTTTCGCTATAAACAGATCCAGCCAGCAGCGACAGGACAAATACGATACCCACCATCAATTTGATTTTCATGCCGTAATCCCTAATTTTTCCAGCAAGATTGCCGGCGTCGCCAGCATTAATTCCCTGGTTTTCATATCAATCGCGACTTGATCCGTATGGCCTTTGGTCAGGCGAGTGCCGGTGGCGGAATCACTGATCAGATATTGCACGCGCAGGCGGTTTTCCCACTCGACGATCCAGGCAGTAACCGTCACTTTTTGCTGGAAATGCAGCGGCTGCACGTAGCGCACATGCAAGTCGATGACCGGCCAGGCGTAGCCGGAATCGCGCATCTGGGGATAGTTGTAATCCAACTGGTCGAACAGCTTGCAGCGGGCGATCTCAAAATAGCGCACGTAGTGGCCGTGCCATGCCACTTCCATCATGTCCACATCGTGGAACGGCACGTCGATCTCAACGCTGGCGCTCCAGTTTTCCGGCAGATTTTTAGATGAAGCCATAAATACCTCAACCTTAATAAAGGCTCAAACCCTGTTGCTGGATGCGCACAATTAACGTACGCAGCTCGCCTTCCAAGGCGCGGTCTTCCGTTAAAAATGGATGCTGGGCGCGGATTTCTTCGAAGGTGGTTTTAACACCACCTTCGATCAAATGTTCGCTGGTGCCCGTCTGCTGGCGCAGTTCCAAGCCCTGGCAAGCCGCGAGCAATACCGCCGCCGCCACTTGTTCAGTCAATTGCAGCACCCTTAGGCAATCCCGCGCGGCGATGGTACCCATGCTCACTTTGTCCTGGTTGTGGCATTCGGTGGAGCGTGAAAACACGCTCGCCGGCATGGTCAATTTGAGCGCTTCGGCGGTCCAGGCGGATACACCGATCTGCACGGCTTTAAAACCGTGGTTGATCGCGCGGCGAGCTTCAGGCGCACCGGAAAGATTGGCCGGTAAACCGTGGTTGAACTTGGTATCGACCAACTGCGCCAACTGTCGGTCAAGCAAATCGGCGATATTGGCGACCGCATTCTTCATAGTATCCATGACAAACGCGATATGGCCGCCGTAGAAATGGCCGCCGTGTAATACATGCTCGCCTGCGCCGTCGATAATCGGGTTGTCGTTAGCGCTGTTAAGTTCGTTCTCAATAAACTGGCGCCACCAAGGCAGGCTGTCGGTGGTTACCCCAATTACATGGGGTGCACAGCGCAACGAATAGCGATCTTGTAAACGGTTGGGATTGCGCGGCGGCTCACCGGCATGGAGGTCTTCGCGCAACCAGGCTGCGACTTGTTGCTGGCCGGGATGGGGTTTGACCGCAAACAACAGCTCATCAAAGTGATGGGCATTACCCTGGGTCGCGATGGTATTCAGGGCGGTAATGCGGGTCGCTAACTGGGCGAGATAGGCAGTGCGCTCATAGGCGAGACAGGCGAGCGCAGTCATCACCGCCGTACCGTTCATCAGCGCCAAGCCTTCTTTCGGGCGCAGCTTGAGCGGTTTGATATCCAGCTCGGCAAATACGTCGGCAGTCTTGCGGCGTTTGCCCTGGTAATAAACCTCACGCTCACCGCAGAGTACCGCCGCCACGTAGGACAGCGGAGTGAGGTCGCCGCTGGCGCCGACCGAGCCTTCTTCCGGAATAATCGGCACTATGTCTTTCTGCAACAAACGGGTGAGCTGTTGCAGCAAGGCGTAGCTCACGCCCGAGTAACCGCGGGTGAGCGAGGTCAGGCGCACGGCGAGTACCGCGCGACCGGCGGTGGGCGAAAGTTCGGCACCCAAGCCACAGCCGTGGAAAGTGTACAAATGTTGTGGCAGCTGCTCGATAAGATCGCGCGGGATATGGGTGGTACAGGAATCGCCATAGCCAGTGGTCACGCCGTAAATCACACCATCTTCCTGCAACAAGCGGTCGAGAAAGCGCGCGCCCTGCTCAATGCGCTGGACAAAATCCGGCGCGTCACTCAGCTCACAGGTACAGCGCTGATGCGCGATGGCAAGGACATCTTCAATCGACAATCGCTGCTCATCTAATAGCAGGGGTGTAGCGGACTGGCTCATGGGGTTCCCTTATCTTGTAATAGAGAGTCTTGTGGCTGGGGCAAAGCATCAGGCTGCGCAGATGCCTGTGGCAAATGCCAAAAATCAAAAAAATTAAACCATTGCAGCGGTTGCCGGCGGCAATGGTGTTCCAACTGAGTCGCATAAGCTTGTGCCAATTGCTGTAAATGCTGTTGCCGCTGCCGGCGCGGCACCAGTTCGTCGCCGCTTAACTGTTTGAAATAGATACCGAAACCCGAGCCCTCGCGCATGCAAAACAGCGAGATCAGCGGCGCGCGCAAAATACTCGCGAGGGTAAAAGGCCCGAGCGGCAGCGGCGCTTTATCACCGAGGAAATCCACCAGCAGGGAATTTTCCGGATTGCTGATCGGCACCCGATCGCCCGCGATCGCCACAAACTCGCCCTGCTCAATCCGCTCACTCAGCAACATCGCGGTAGCGGGAGTGATCTCGGTAACTTGCAGGATATCCAGTTGGCTTGCGCTCGCCTTCTCCTGCATCAAGCGATTAAATTTTTGTGCGTGTTTGGTGTGCATCAATACCGTCAAACGTATGCCTGGATGGCGCGCCGATAAGCAGCGGCAGATTTCAAAATTGCCTAAATGTGAGATGACCAACACGCAGCCCTGTTTGCGCGCACGCAGTTGGAAGATGATTTCATCGCCATGGATCTGGACTTGCTCGCGCGGGATCTGCCCCATCCACACGGCTAATTTATCGATCAGCGCGTTGCCAAAACTCCAGAAATGTTTTGCGCTCAGCCACAGCAGCGAACTGCCCGCCAAGGCGCCGGAGCGCTGTAACCGGCGCAGATAATCCAGCGACGCTGCGCGCGCCTGTTTGCGGAACAGGAAAAAGTAAAGAATCACCGGCGCCAACACCAGCCTGAACAGCGGCCGTCCACCCAGCTTGAAACAGGCAAACAGGAAGCGCATACCAATCAAGGCGCCCGCCTCGGACACCTGCGACCAATGTGCTGGTTTGCTTGACTCGGGGGAATCCGGTTGTTGGCTCACGCAACCTCCGCACGGAATTTGTTGATCAGGATACGCGGCAAACGCCAGAGCATGCCGAAGAACAGGCGGGTGTGCATCCAGGAAATCAGCTTGTTATCGCGCCACACACGGAAGTGCGAAACGCCCTGCTCCGGATAAATCACGCGTGTGGATACCTGCCGGATCGGCCAATGGCGCCAGTGCCAGCGCACCATAAATTCAGTATCGAAATCCATCCGGTCGCCCATAGGTTCAGCGGCGATCAGATTATTGCTGCGTCCTACCGGGTAGACGCGGAAACCGCACATGGAATCGGTGATATCCAGCGACAAGGTGTTAATCCACACCCACGCATGGGTGAGATACCGGCCATACAAGCGCCCCTTGGGTACACTGGCATCGTACTCCGGCATGCCGGCGATCAGAGTCCCGGGCGCGGCTTCAGCCAATTGCAGGAAGCGCGGAATATCGGCGCTGTTGTGTTGGCCGTCGGCATCAATTTGCAACGCATGGCTAAAACCCAATTGCGCAGCAGATTGCAGGCCGGTTTTGAGCGCCGCCCCTTTGCCGCCATTAATGGGGCGCTCAATCAGATGTACCCGCACATCAATGGCAGCCAGCTCGCGTATCACACGTTTGCACAGCTCATTGCTGCCGTCATCAACCAGGATAATGGGTAGGCCAAAATGGCGGATATCGGCGACCGTTTGTGCTAATACTTGTTGATGGTTGTAGACCGGCACCAGTGCGCAGGGAATAAATTGCGTCATCACACCTGCTCCTTTCCAAATACCACCCGGCCGCTTGCATGGGCGATTGGCCCGGCGGCGCTGCCGCTGGTGTAGGTAAAGTAGAGTTTGCCTTTGTCGGGTTGGTAATCAAGTCGCAACAACAAGGTTTGGTTAGCAGTGACTACTTGCTGGAATTTTACTGCCTCCAGCGCTGTAAATTCGCCGAGATCGCCCCAGTGCTCGCGCCCGTAATGCACCGCCCAATGAGTCTGGACCACACCGGGTAACACCGGGCGACCGGGAAAATGGCCATCAAAATAATAGAGGTTGGCAGGGATAAACAGGTTCAGCAGCAGGGCATTGCCCTCTTGCTCACTCGCGACCAATTCCGGCAAGCGCGGCAGTGCATCAGTACTGAATAATTGCGCTAAATCAGCCTGGGTCGTCTTGCCCTGCCGGTTGCGTGGCAACTCACCGAGGTAGCGCCAATAGCGCGGAATAGCGACGCGATCCACCGTGTTTTCCAAGGCGTTTTTAAACTGCTGGCTGATGCCGTTTTTGCCTTGGTCGACCAGGCGCTTGTTGCCGTCATTATCTAATACCACCACAGCGCCCAAACGGTCGCCACGCTCGGGCAGCATAATTACCCGCACCTGCGCAACACCCTGTTGCTGCTCAAGGATGTGCTCAATTGCGCTCAATGAAATGCGCTTGCCGCCGACTTTGGCAATACGGTCGGCACGGCCGCATAGGCTGAAACGACCATCGGCATCCAGACTGGCGCGGTCAGCGCTGGTGTACCAATTGTCGTCCGCGAGATGTTTGCTACGCACTTGTAATAGCTGGTGTTCGCCATCGGTGTCATCACTAATAGTCAGCGCGATTTGCACACCGGGCAGGCAAGTCCAGACGCCGCCTTTATCTTGCTCGCGCCAGCCGATGCCGCCGGTTTCGGTGCTGCCATAAACTTCGGTTACTAACCGACCAAAGCGGGCGCTTGCGGCCAAGGCAGCGCCAGTTGCCAATGGCGCACCGGAGCAGAAAATCGCCGCAATTTGCGCTTGTGCAGGCCAGTCGAGCGGTGGGATACGGCTCAAATGCGCCGGACTACTGATAATCGCCACACGCGGAAAACGGCGCGCGTCATCGGCCAGCTCTTCCCAATAATCGCGCTCGCGCACAACGAATGGTCGCCCGGCACAAATTGGCCAGAGCAAACGGAATAGCAAGCCGTAAATATGGTGATGGGAGACGCTACTGGTGATAATGGCGCCTGCCAATTGATCGCCCCACTGGAGCTCCAGCGCTGTGAGTTCCGCTTCCAGCTGCGCGAACGTCTTCATGACAGGCTCGGGGTTGCCGGTGGAGCCGGAGGTGAACAGAACCAGCGCCGGCGTATTAATACTGGGCACTGGCACAGAAGCCAAGGAGGTTTTACCTGCAGTTTGCGCAGCGGTGACAGTCTGATCGAATGGGAAATCGCCGGCAAAATGCAATGTTATTGCAGCCAACTGCGCGCAATTTGCCGGCAAGTTGTTGGCCGGCACTAACGCTTGTTTGCCCAATCGCCAAAGCGCGACGAGCGCCGCCATAAACTCAAGGCTATCGCGCTGGTAGAGCGCAACCAACTCACCATCAACGCCGGCCAGAGCATGCTCCCACGCTCCGATCCGCGCGCATAAATGCGCCCAAGTAAGCATTTCGGCGCCATCGCAGGCGACAATCAGGCTGTCCGCACAAACCTCATCGGGCGCGGCAAAAAGGTGGCGAACTGGTGTGATCATCGGTTAACTTGAGCCAATCATGTTAAAGATTGCTGTTATTGTCATCAGCAAGCTGTTATGTCATTGTTTTCTGCACCCGCAAGCGCACCAGATATTCCCCGCCCACTAACAGGCCGATCAGGATATAAGACAGCAGGCCGTTGTAGAGCGCCCATATCTGGTCGCTGGCAAATACTGTGGCGGCGGCAATAGCCCCGTTAATCACAAAAAATCCGCACCAAACCCAGGTCACTTTGCGCGTGTAGAGAATTGCCTGCTCCGGCAAATCCGGCTGCTGCAGGCGCGCAAACCGCTCGATCATACTGGGCGGCCGCCAAAGGCTATAGCCAAACACCGCCAACATCACTGCACTGACCAATACCGGGTAAAACTTGAGCCCAATTACCGAACCGGTCGCGAGGGTTAAACCGGTGGCGGCAGCGGCGGCAAGCAACAGCCAACTGCTATTACCCAAGGCCTGCCCGTTCAGGCGTGCGGCGATCAACCTGACCAGCGCGGCGGCGAGCAAAATGGCCGCCAATATACGCGGCCCCAACTGCTCGATGCCGACATACACCAGCAGCGGATAAAGCAGCAGCAGTGCTGTCACCGCAACCGTCAGTATGCGGCCAGCGGGTTTCATTAAGCGTCTTTGTCCATCAAATCCGCGACGGCGTTGACTATATCTTCAACGGTGCGCACCGATTTGAAATCCTCCGGGCTGATTTTCTTCCCCACGTACTTTTTCAATTCCACGACCAGATCGATGGCATCAATGCTATCGATATCCAGGTCTTCACCCAAATGACTTTGCAAAGTGATATTCGAGCGGTCTATATCAAACAATTCGGACAAAGTAGTGGCTACATGCTCGAAAATCGCATTTTTATCAGCCATGGCAATTACTCCTTGGTACGGCGGGCGGCGACCAGCGCGCACAGGTTGGTGATATTGGCGAAGTGCTTGCGTGTCTCTTCCGCTTCCGCATCCAGTTTTACGCCATAGCGCTTTTGCAAGGCGACGCCCAATTCCAGCGCATCGATAGAATCCAGCCCCAAGCCTTCGACAAACAACGGCGCGTTGTCATCGATCGCATCCACACTGATATCTTCCAGGTCCAGGGTGTCGATAATGAGCTGTTTCAGCTCCAATGCCAGATTAGCCGTAGCCAGATCAGCGGTAGATAGGTTTGTCATTTGCTCGTAATTCCTCGGTGAAGTAATCCTGCAGGTCTTGGGTTAACTGACGTGCAGCCAAGGCAGGTTGTTGTTGCTCGTAGGTGGACACCGGAATATCTGCGCCCACTAATAAAGTCATATGTACTTTACGCGGCGGCACATGATACCACCGGTGCTTTTTACTCAGGGTGATGGGTTGGCACAAAATGGTCACAGGTGTGACCGGCGTATGCGTCCGCAACGCTACATTGGCCGCCCCGCGCTGAAATTGCAGCGGCTCACCGGGCATAGTGCGCGTCCCTTCGGGAAAGATAATCAAGGCACTGCCCGCCGCCAGGGAGGTGCGCGCACCCTCAATCAATTCGGCACCGCTGTCATTGCGCAAAAAGCCGGTCAACCGAAGATAGCCGCGCATTGCCGGATTCGCCAGCAGGCGACCCTTCACAATGCAATCAGGGTTAGGGATAAAAGCAATCAGAAACACCACATCGATCAAACAGGGATGGTTAGCCAGCACTAACAAACCTGGACGACGCAGCAATTCCTCGCCTTTGATCTCCCAAGTGAGCACACCCAACACGCGCATCATATGGATATAGGCGCGAAATGTCCGGTGGATAAACAGCCGCGCCCGCTCCTGCCGCCGCGCAGCAGTCGTTGAGGTCAGTGTGATCCAGGGTGTCGCCAGCAACGGGATAACCAACCCGCCGATACCGAAAAGGGCAAAACTCAGGCCGGTAGCAAATAGTCGCCAGCCGTAATTGAGGTGCTGGGCGATCATGCTAAACACCGGCGCAATTGCCAGCTGCCCCCGTTATGCGTGAGCGGCAGGGATGCAACCTCGCCCTGCAACATGCGCAACAATTGCAGTGCCTGGGGTTCTGCCAATGCATCCACAGCACCTGAGCCAAGGTACTCCAATTGCCACTCCTGCCCGGCGCCCAGTATTAGCGCCACGGCATAGGCCTGCGCGGGTTGATCGGCTTGGTGTTGGTAAATTGCAGGGGTGGGTTCATCGCAAAAAACACAGAGCACTTGCGGGGTTTGTGCATCACATAAACCCAGAGCTTCCAGCAGCGCCGGCACTAGCTCCTGCGCACCCCCGCTAATTGCGGTGATATTGCTGGTAAGCCCCTGTTGGATCGAAAACAAACCGGCAGTCGCATTGTGTACCGACAGGCTAAAGGCCGTGGGCGATAAGGGCTCACTCTTCGCCATATCTTCCAGCAAGCCAAGCGTGCGAGTAAAGTCGCCATGGCGCGACACATACACCAGCGGCATAGCACCGTGGGTTTCTGCGAGCGGCATAATCACACTTAACGCAGCGCGCCCCAAAGGACTGAGCCGACGGCGCAACATGGCAGGAATAACTGATACATCCGGAGCATCATTCTGCACCGGAGTCCAGGCTTTCCAATCGAGGATATTGAAGGTGAGTGCCATGCTTATTGTTCTATCGCGAATCCATGTTGCATTTATTGCCCAAGCCGATGAGCAGTGCCCTGTAAGGCGCGCCATTTTATACAAGCGGGCATCAAAAATGTGAACTCTTACGCCTGGCAGAACACATAATTTCCTGCTGGATTACCAAGACGCTCGCCCGCTCGAATTGAATAACATAGTATTGATGGCTTCATTGCGATCTATTTCCCACAACAACTGAACCCACGGAGTCAGGTATGAAATTGCTCACCCTCAGCATCAGCACCCTTTTGATCAGCGTTTGCGCCACCACTGCCAGCGCGCGCGATGACATTGCCGATTATTCCATCGCCGACGCACTCGCCTCAGAGCAGGCCAAAAATATTCTGGGAACCGATGTCAAATTTTATTTTGGTGACCAACCACACCCCGCCGTTAGCCGCAATGTGAGCGAATACAGCACCAACAAAAAAACCAACGGCGTAAACAAAAGTGATAAAGAAGCATGTGAGTGGGCATTTTTATCGGCAATAAAATCCTTGCGCGACCGCGCGCAAAGCGTAGGCGCTAATGCGGTGGTCAACATCCGCTCCAACTATCGCAATAACACCACATCCAGCAGCACTACTTTCAAATGTGGCTCAGGTGCGCTGATGTCAGGTGTAGCGTTGAAAGGTGATGTAGTCGAACTCAAATAAGCTTACGCCTTACCGAGCGACTCGCTATACTCCAAAACGCCGCAACATACCTGCGGCGTTTTATTTTTTTGAGATGAGTAACAATAAAAGGGACCCACAATGAAATACAAAAATCTATTAGCGTTTGCTCTGCTATTTACGCCTGCTGCATTTGCAGCGGATATTACGATCAACCAAACCGTCACCTATCATGACGAAAAAATAATCGCGACCAAAATCAAATCCGAATGTGTCAACCTCGGCCCCAAACTGGTTGCTTCAACTGCAGAAGCAGTGCAAAAGAACGGCTGGTCAGTGATCAAGAAAGAAACTGTTGATGGCAACGCAGTGGGTGTAACCCTGAAGCTGACTATCGCCAATGCCCATAGCAGCGGCAACGCGTTTATTGGTCACCACAAATCGGTCAGTATCATCGCAGAATTATTCAAAGACGGAAAACTGATCGACACCTACACTGGCGATAGAAGTTCATCCGGTGGTTTTGGCGCCGGTTTCAAAGGCTCTTGTACAGTGCTTGAACGCTGTGTAAATACCCTCGGTAAAGATGTGAGTGAGTGGTTAGCAAAGCAAAAAATTTAATTGGCGCGCAATGATTGCCGCAACTGGTTAATCGAGACTACTTGTGCACGCGCAGCAGTTATTGAATCCTGCAACTCCACATCCGCCATCAATTCCGGCTCCAGCGGTGTACTCAATAATTCTTTGTAGAGCGGTTCAATATTACCCAGCGCCGTCTGCAGTTGGTACAAATTCGTCTGCAAAATTTCCAACTGTTCACTGTGGGTGTTGCGCTGGCTTTGCAATTGCGTCAAGCGCAGCATGTGATGTTCGAGCAATTGCTTTTGGTATTGGTTGTGATGGAACAGCGGCGCTAACGCTTCTTGCAACCACTGCTGGATATGCAGATTCAAATCGCTATACACCGCGCGCACTTCCTGCACCAGAGTATTAATAAAACGGCTAATCAGCGCACTTTTATGAGTAAATACGGCGCTGAGCGATTTACGGAAATCATTGGCACGGATGTGCAATTGACGCAACTGGTGGCGCTGCTTCTGGATTTTTAACAAATGGCGCATGACCAAATCATCACCCGTTGCTGTCTGCTCGGGGCGCTCATAAATCGATGTCAGCACACGATTGCAACGCTCGATTTCGCGCTCAAGATGACGCAGGTTACTATCCACATCATCAAAAAAACTGCCAATCGCGCGCGCCAGACCAACTGTGGTCCAACTCTCCGCAAGGCGGGTATGCGCATCGGCGATTTGTTTTTCCAACAAGCTGCTACTAACCGGACTTAACAAGGATAATTTTTGCGAATCCAATAATCGTTGACTGGTGCGCAATGACAGCGCTTGTTTATGGTATTCATGATGGGAACGACGAATCGTATCGCGCAATTCATTTAATTTTTCGCTCGCTGCTTCCGGTGCAACAGCGCGCAATTCTGCCAACTCTTTTTCAGCATCATTGATGCGTCGTGCCAAACTATTGCGTGCGTTAATTACCATCGCATAACTGTCGCCGATCAAACGATGATTAATAATTTGTTGTTGATTACGCAAAACACATTCGGCAAGCATGCGTTCAAGCGCCGGAAAATTACTGCGTTGCAATTGCGCTTGATTGCGTCCGACTTTGCCGAGCAAACCCTGTTTGGCTGACAACGCCACTACGTGCTCGGGTGACAACGCCAATTGGCGCGCAGTGAGCTGGCGCAACTGGTTGATATTGGCTTCAATTTCCTGCGCGGGGGTGAGGTCATCCCACAGGCTGTCAATTTTATTCAGCAGCGCGATAACGGCGGTGCAGTTGTTATCGCGCAGCACTTTGATGTGTTCGCGCCAGATATCCATATCGCTTGCGGTGACACCGGCATCAGCGCCGAGCAAAAATAAAATCGCCTGCGCATCCGGTAAGGTTTTTAACGTGAGCTCGGGTTCATTGCCCAGCGCGTTTAATCCGGGGGTATCGACAATGCGTAAGCCCTGACGCAATAGCGGATGATCGAGACTGATAAGCGCATGACGCCACGCAGGTACAGTGACCATGCCATTTTCATCGCGCTCGCCCAATTCGTCCGGTGAAAAGCCCAGTTTTACTGCATCGGCCACACTGACTTGTTTGCTGGCGGAAACCTGATTGATTGCGGCGCGAGTCTGTTCGTGATCCTGCGCGTTAAAGTGGATTGTCACCCAGTTTTGCGGAATGCGTTTGAAATTTTGCAGGCTGGCATTGGTACGGCGGGTTTCGATTGGCAGCAGACGCACACAATTGGCAGGCTGGTTGGGATCCCAGAAAATTTCGGTCGGGCACATGGTGGTGCGGCCCGGTTGCGACGGCAATAAACGGCGACCGCCGCCGGTGTATAACAATGCATTGATTAATTCGGTTTTGCCACGCGAGAATTCCCCCACACAGGCGATGGTAAAACTCTCGCCGCGCAATAACTGGCGCGCACGCTGAAGGGTTTTGCCCATGTTTGCGCCAGACATATCATGTTGCTGGCTCCAGTGTTCAAAACGTTGCAAGCGCTCGTCCAATTGGCGCTTCCAACGATTGTAATGGGTCATCTGGCGATGCAGGGATCTCACGTCCATAGCGGGATTCTCAATATCTGATGTGGCGTTATTTACATTGTTTAATAACTGACCGATATAACCAGCATAAATCTACATAATTGTTTTTGCGGGTTCATTAAAGCGGAAAATTACGCCAGTGGCTAGATCTTGAGCAGTGAGCGGTCACTTCAGAAGGGTAAAAGGCGGGAAACTGCTACTTTGTGAAACATTTGGCGCCAAGTTTGGCGAATCAAGGCTACTGGTAACGGCGGATAACCTCCACCACTTCAACTTTATAAGACTTATACCAGCGCGCCCTACCCTGCTGCTGCGCGCCTAAATGTTCGCTGTTTTGCTTCCACAGGCGGATATGTTCGAGGCTCGGCCAGTAGGAGATGGCAATTTCCCGGTCACCTTCGGTAGTGGCAACAAAATCCAGGCAACCATAGTGCGTCATCGCCAACTCGCGCATTTGTTTGGCCGTCGCAAAATACTCATCATCAAGCTGCGCGATTTCGGCGTGAAAAATAACAGCGAACATTTAAAAATCCTTCAAAAAACAAAATAAATTGTAATTTCTCCAACAACCACTGGGCATAGGACGCACCAAAATTCTTTAAAAACAACAAGATAAAAACTGGCATTGGCTTTGCAAATACCATATTCACTAGCGCTGCAAGTGTTATTGCAAAAATCGGCTAAAACAGCTTGCAGCAACTAATGGGTATAAATCATTTTAATGTTGTTTCATTTTGACTGAGGATAAAAACATGAACCCAGGTACATCAAAATCCAAGTGGAAAAAGAATCTGCACACCAGTTTTAATAGCCGTCGCGATGCCAGTGATGACTACAGTTTTTCCCATGAAAATGTGAGTCGCCCAAAAGAAAAACTGGGCAAACGTAAATTTAAAATTCAACGCGAAGTTGATGAGTACTTGATGTCAACTTACTGATTGCCAGCAACGGGAAAAGGATATCTTAAGAGAAAGGCTATCTTAAAAAACAATTTGGCTTACAAATAGCTTGGCATTGAAGATGGCAGCGGTGGATATAATCCACACGCTGCCAAAAAATTATCAGTGTGAGCAATATACTCTTACCAATATCCCAATACCAGACGCGGATCAACGCCCGCAAAAAAAGCGAGACGACCGATTAGCATATCCACCACTTTCAAACCCAGCAAAATAATAATCGGCGAGATATCAAGCATTCCACCCAAAGGCGGAATCACTTTGCGGATGGGACGTGCAAGCGGATCAATAATTTGATTGGCCAGTGTCAGCAGCGGATGATGGCTGAAGGGCGCAATAAAACTGCCGATAATACTGATGATCATGCACCAGAAGAAGATTCCGGAAATCATCGTGAGCGCACCAACAAAACCCCACATGATGACCACCAGCGGATTCGTCATCACCCCCGGCACTCCAACAATCAGCGACAAAATAAACGTTGCCAGTAATTGCACCAATAAAATCAATACGACCGATGCCGTATCAATCGATGCGATACTCGGAATAAAACGACGCAGCGGTTTTAACAGCGGCATAGTGATTTTCACAATCGCCTGGGAGACCGGATTGTAAAAATCCGCGCGTACCAGTTGCAGTAAAAAACGCAAAATAACAATCACCAGAAACAGCGACATCAAACTATAAGCAATTAAATGTAAAATACTGGCGAACATGAAAATCTCCGGTGATTTATTTCAATAAAAAATGTTAACCGCAAAAAAATTACTTCTTGTGAATTACTTGCCTAAAATTACTTGCCTAATAGTTCTGATAATTCCACCGCGCGATTTGAACAGGCGGTCATGGCTTTCAAAACACTCGCACGCAGTTTATCTTGCTCAAATGAAAGAATCGCCTGCTCGGTAGTGCCCTTGGGTGAGGTGACGCGGCGACGCAATTCTGCCACATCGAATTCACTGTCTTTAGCGAGCATGGCTGCACCCAGCGCCGTTTGCAAGGTCAGCTCGGCAGCGCACTCGCGCGTTAAACCTAACTCAACGCCTGCGTCGATCATCGCTTCCATCATCAAAAAGAAATACGCAGGGCCGGAACCGGAAACAGCTGTAACTGGATTCAGTAAGCTTTCGTCATCCAACCATTGCACTATACCCACCGCGCCGAGGATCGCATTGGCGTGGGATTTTTGTGCCGCACTGACATGCGCGTTCGCATATAAACCACTCGCTCCCACACGCAGTTGCGATGGGGTGTTGGGCATGCAGCGCACTATCGCTTGATCTTCACCCAGCCAACTCGCAATACTGGTGGTCGTTATGCCCGCGGCAACCGAAATAATCAGCGGTTTGTGCGAGAGGGATTCACGCAAACCGAGTGCGACTTCTTTAAGCATTTGTGGTTTTACACCCAGCACAATGACATCAGCAGCCGCCGCTGTCGCGGCATTGTCAGTACTCACGGCAATACCGTATTCATCAGCCACTTTATTAAGTGTTTCCAGGCGCGGGCCAGCCGCACTGATTTGCGCAGGCGTAAACCCTTCAGCCAACAACCCGCTGATGATCGCTTTGGCCATATTGCCAGCGCCGATAAATGCAATTTTGGATGTATTCACAATAAGCCCTTAACATTAAAAAATTACTGCGTTGTCGCTGCAACACCGGTACGCGAACCAAAAATATCCGTGCCGACGCGGACAAAAGTAGCGCCTTCTGCAATCGCGGCCTCCAAATCGCCCGACATGCCCATAGATAGGCAATCAAGTGCAAAACCCTGCGCATTTAAAGCGGTGAGTGCGTTGCGCAATTTAGCAAATGCCGCGCGCTGTTGCGCGGGATTGTTAGTGGCGGCGGGAATTGCCATCAACCCGCGCAACCGTAACCGTGACAAAAGACAGATCGCCGCCGCCAGTTCCGGTAAATCGGCCAGCGATATCCCCGACTTGGTGGATTCATCGTCTATATTCACTTGCACACAGATATTAAGTGGCGGCAGGTCGTCCGGGCGCTGTTCGTGCAGGCGCTGGGCGATTTTCAACCGGTCGACCGAATGCACCCAGTCAAAGTGCGCCGCGATAGGGCGAGTTTTGTTGGATTGGATGGGGCCAATAAAGTGCCATTCAATAGCGCACCACTCAAGTTCGGGCAAGGTTTGCAGGACGGCTTGCTTATCGAGCGCCTCCTGCAGGTAGTTTTCACCGAACGCGTGTTGCCCCCAGGCATAGGCTTCGGCTACTGCGGCAGCGGGTTGGGTTTTGCTGACGGCGATCAACTGCACAGTTTGCGGATTTCGTCCGGCGGCAAGGGCGGCTTGGTGAATTCGTGCGGTGACTTTCGCGAGCTTGTCGTCTATCTTGTGCATATCGTTATTAATGATCACTAAAAGTCTGCTGTGCGGATGAATAAAAAAGGTTGCTCTGATGGATATAACCGAACTCCTGGCCTTTAGCGCCAAACAAGGCGCATCTGACTTACACCTCTCGGCGGGCCTGCCGCCCATGATCCGGGTCGATGGCGATGTGCGCCGTATCAACCTGCCGCCGATGGAACACAAGCAGGTACACGGCTTGATCTACGACATTATGAATGACAAGCAGCGCAAGGACTACGAAGAATTTCTGGAAACCGACTTTTCGTTTGAAGTGCCCGGCGTAGCCCGTTTCCGCGTCAACGCCTTTAACCAGAACCGCGGCGCCGGCGCCGTATTCCGTACCATTCCCTCCAAAGTACTGACTATGGAAGAGCTGGGAATGGGCAATGTATTCCGCGATATCTGTGCTGTACCGCGCGGCCTGGTGCTGGTAACCGGGCCGACCGGTTCGGGCAAATCCACTACCCTCGCGGCAATGATCGACTACATCAACGACAACAAATACGAACACGTACTTACCATCGAAGACCCGATCGAATTCGTACACGAATCGAAAAAATGCCTGGTAAACCAACGCGAAGTACACCGCGATACCCATGGCTTTAACGAAGCACTGCGCTCGGCACTGCGTGAAGACCCGGATATCATCCTGGTCGGTGAGATGCGCGACCTGGAAACTATCCGCCTGGCACTGACCGCAGCAGAAACCGGCCACCTGGTGTTCGGTACCTTGCACACCACCTCCGCGGCAAAAACCATCGACCGTATCGTGGACGTATTCCCGGCGAATGAAAAATCCATGGTGCGCTCAATGTTGTCGGAATCCTTGCAGGCGGTAATCTCGCAAACCCTGATGAAAAAGAACGGCGGCGGCCGTGTTGCTGCCCACGAAATTATGCGCGGAACTTCAGCGATCCGTAACCTGATCCGCGAAGATAAAGTGGCGCAGATGTATTCGGCAATACAGACCGGTGCATCGCTCGGTATGCAGACCATGGACCAGTGTTTGGCGGATCTGGTTGCGCGCCGTATCGTCAGCCGCGACGCAGCGAAATCGAAAGCCAAGTTTCCTGAGAATTTTTAATCCTGTTTTATTTTCGCAGCACAATTTTTCAATAATTTTTTAGGTGCATTGTTATGGATTTTGATCGGTTATTATCCTTGATGGTAGAAAAGGGCGCATCGGATTTATTTATCACCGCCGGCGTGCCGCCTTCGATCAAAGTCCACGGCAAAGTGGTGCCGGTCACCGCCACACCGCTTGCGCCGGAAAAAGCGCGCGAGCTGGTACTGAGCGTGATGAACGAAAAACAGCGCAGTGAATTTATTGAAAAGAAAGAATTGAATTTTGCGGTGAGTGCACGCGGTATCGGCCGTTTCCGCGCCAGTGCATTTTACCAGCGCAATTTAGCCGGTATGGTATTGCGTCGCATCGAAACCAAAATCCCGCAAATCGATGAACTGGGCCTACCGGAAATTGTAAAAGAATTGGCGATGACCAAACGCGGCCTGATTATTTTTGTGGGCGCAACCGGCACCGGTAAATCCACCTCGCTGGCGTCGATGATTGGCCATCGCAACCAAAATTCGAAGGGCCATATTATTTCCATTGAAGACCCGATTGAATTTATCCACCAACACCAGGGCTGCATTATCACCCAGCGCGAAGTGGGTATTGATACCGAATCATTTGAAGTCGCCCTGAAAAACACCCTGCGCCAGGCACCCGATGTTATTTTGATCGGCGAGGTCCGCTCGCGCGAAACCATGGATCACGCCATTGCGTTTGCCGAAACCGGCCACCTGTGTCTGTGTACACTCCACGCCAACAACGCCAACCAGGCGCTCGACCGTATCATTCACTTTTTCCCTGCCGATCGCCATCGCCAATTGTGGATGGATTTATCGCTCAACCTCAAAGCCATTGTTGCACAACAATTGATTCCCACACCGGATGGTAACGGCCGTCGCGCGTGTTTGGAAATTATGATCAATACCCCGCTCGCGCAGGATTTGATTCGCAAAGGTGAAGTATCGGATTTAAAAGAGTTGATGAAGCGCTCCACCGAGTTGGGCATGCAGACATTCGACCAAGCGCTTTATGCACTTTACGATAACGGCGAAATCACTTACGAAGATGCCCTGTTGCACGCCGACTCACCGAACGATTTGCGTTTGATGATCAAACTCGGCTCAGAAACCGATGCAAATTATTTGTCGCATGCGGCTGATAGCTTGTCGATCCAAAGCGATGAACACAATAATCGCGGCAAGATGTTTTGATTTGTATGGGATCGATCGAAGACGACTTATTTGGAATGATTGTTTTAAATTATCGTATTAGTTATTTGCCGAATCATTAGCTGTCTATCCATGCTTGAATAGATGCCCATATTCCAAGGGCATCTATAGTGGAGAATTTCTGGTTTACCGCTCCTGCAAGGTCTGTATTCGGTAGTAAGGTCAGATCATTGTTTTGTATAAGATTATAGACTGTCGGTGCCGCACGGGAAAAAAGTGCCATCAACCACGCCAGTTTATCATCCAGTTTCGCCGCATTTTGCATCAGGCTTTTGTCTGCTGCGCCATCAAAAAGATTTAAAACATTTACCCATATATTTCCCGTCAAGACCCTACCCGCTTTCACCTGTTGCTCCGCATGATAAATACCCCCTTTAGAACCACCTTCTCCATGGCCTTTGGTCGACTTTTTATTTTTCATAGCAGTGCCAGGCATGGTATTTAAAAGGAAAAGCAAATCATTTACACCTCGGTTTATTGACAACTTGGCAGCATCTTCGTCGCCGGCAGGGTCAATTCCATTAAGCCTGCCAATCAAATTATCTACATTGTCATGCCACCATTTATTTATTGCTCCCGGACCCACAAACGCTTTTGCGGCGCCTAGAAGTTCAGCAAGTGCCGCACCAGCAACATCCAACGCCTTACCATTTACCGATGTGGCAACTGTCTGGGTAATCAATGTATAAGATACGACATGATCACCCTGGCCAAGACGTGAATTACTAGGTGGGCGGTCAAAAAAAACCGCGTTTTTTACCGTAAGCGGGTGCACATTAAAGAGGCACCCGCCATACGGGTTTTTAGTCATTTTTTTTGATTTACGTGGGCGTTTTTTATTTTTTCCTATAGCCATTTGGGCTACGTTATCAGCATTACTTAATAATGCAGTGTCGCTATCGTCTTCCTCGATTAATTTGTTCTGCAAAACAGGCGCGGTGCCTGGTGCAACTTGTCGTGCACGCTGCGCAACTGATTGTGGGGAGTTATGCATTAACTGCTGAAGTTGTAATTGTGTTTTGGTAGAACTGCGGTTATCAGCAATGACTGAGCTCTGGAAATTCGAGCTAGACTGACTGGTATCAGAGTTATCTTTTGGTTTATATAATTGTGAGGAAGACATTTAAACCTCTCTTCATTTCCATGAAAAAATGTTGTGTCGCTTTTTTAACGCTACGCTGGGATGCGCAGCAGATTTCTATATAGGATAGTAATTGATATCAACTTGGGATGATTGAACATTTTTGCCGTTTAGCATTACTGTCGTTGAAACCATCCCTCAAGAATCAACCGCGCCGCAATCGAATCGACAGGATTATTTTTGTAATCGCGCGATCCGCCGCGTTCCATCACTTCACTTTTTGCTTCAAAACTGCTTAAACGCTCATCCACCATTTCTACCTTCACACCGAAGCGGCCATGCAAACGGTTGGCGAATTTTCGCGCGCGTACGCTGAGTTCACTTTCGCTTTCATCCATATTGAGTGGCAACCCCACTAACACCAAATCAGGCTGCCAGTCTTTCAATAGTTTTTCAATTTGGTTCCAATCGGGAATACCGTCTTTTGCTTTTAGCGGTGGTTGTGAATTGGCCGAACGCGTAATCATCTGGCCGGAAGCGACACCAATATTTTTGGTACCGTAGTCAAAGGTAAGCAGGGTTTTGATCATAGTGGTAATCAGGATTAAGTCGCGCTGGCAGTAGTTGTTGAAATAATCAGGCGTGACCGGCAGTACTGGAAATTAAATTGACATCAATACCCAAGGCTTGCGCTGCGCTGGTCCAGCGCTCTTCAAACGGTGTATTGAAAATAATATCTTTGCTCGCCGGTACTGTGAGCCAACTATTGGCGGCAATTTCCGCTTCCAATTGTCCCTCGCCCCACCCCGCGTAACCGAGCGCAATTAAACAGTGCTTGGGACCGCGGCCCTCAGCCATAGCAGCGATAATATCGCGCGATGCCGTGAGACAAATATCCGAAGACACTTCCAGGGTGGACTGCCATTTGGTTTCGTTGGAATGCAACACAAATCCGCGCTCCGGCTGTACCGGGCCACCGCTCATGACGATCTGCTCGCCCTGATTGGCGACATCATTCAGGTCCATTTGCATAAAGATTTCTTTGAGCAACATGGGTGTAGCAGAATTAATAACCACCCCCATAGCACCCTTGTCACTGTGCTCACAAATGTAAGTCACTGTGTGGGCAAAAGATGAATCGTTCAAACCTGGCATGGCGATAAGAAAATGGTCGCGCAAACTGCCTGGGATAAGCTCATCGTAATCAGTAGGGAGGGAGTTATTTTCAGTCATGGATTCAGTATGAGGCCAATCAGGGCTAAAACAAGCGAGAGCGATAAATTTATTAATAACTTTTTATTAATTAGCGGAGGTGGTGATCAAGGAGTTGGTGCCGGCGATCTCAAAATTCCAGGTGCGAATAATCTGCAAACGGTCCGCTTGTTTACGAATCTCCGCAGGAAAACTGGCAAAGGGAGATGCCAGGCGAACTATCTGACGGGCCGCGTCATCGAGAATACGCTGGCCGGATGATTGCAGCACTTTGATTTCATAAATAGTGCCGTCGGGATTGATTACCACCGACAGACGCAGATTACCGGTGATATGGCGGCTCAGTGCCTCCTTGGGATAATTGCGGTTGCCCACCTGTTCAATCTTGCTGCTCCATTCATGCAGGTATTTGGCATCGAAGGATTCTTTGGTCGAAACAGATGTTAAGGTGCGTACGCGTGGTCGCTTGGCATATTCCTGCCGCTGTTTATCAAGCTTGGCCTGCAGGCTGGCGATCTCGGCTGAAATCAATGGCTGGTCTTTTGCCATTCCCTCTTGCGGGCTGCGCTCTATTTGCTCATCCGGCTTCAATTTCGCCTGCGCCAGCTGGGTACTTTTGACTGTTGTAGTGAGCACTTGTTGCTCTTTGATTTGCCGGGCGGATGCAGCCTGCTGTTGCGGCACCGGATTTACATCGCGCACTTGGGTATCGGCAAACTCGGATTGCCGCTCGGTGGTGAGCTGCTTGGCCTCGTCGAGTGTGCCGCTCGCCTCCTGATTGTGCTGGGCAAGAAAATCGGCATTTTCCGGAGCGTGCAGCGACTTATGCGTCGCCAGGGTGATTTCTATGGTTTGCGAGGTATTACTGCGCTCAGGCAGTTTGAAGGTGACGCCAAGAATCAGTAATGCATGCACTACCACGGCTAAAAAAAAGGTAAAACTCAAGCGATCACCGGTATCAACCGGCGGCTTGGCGAGATTCTCTTCTTCCAAGGCAATTGCCTGATTCATTACATCTACTCTGTCTTTACTTCTATCTTATTTAAGAGCCAAGCTGATCTTGCAGCTCAAGTGCACGACCTTTTCGTGGATTATTGCGCCGCTAATTTACGCTCTATGGCATCAATTAGCCGTGACCCAATTCCGGTGCCGTAGGCTTTATCAATTTCACGTGCACAAGTGGGGCTGGTCACATTAATTTCGGTCAGGTATTCACCGATCACATCAAGGCCGACAAACATCAGGCCTTTGGCTGTTAGCGCTGGCGCTACTTGCTCAACAATCCAGTAATCCTGATCAGTCAAGGGTTGCGCCACACCGGTGCCACCTGCCGCCAAATTGCCACGCGTTTCACCTTGCGCCGGAATGCGCGCGAGACAATAAGGCACCGGCTCGCCATCAATCACCAGAATGCGCTTGTCACCTTCAATGATTGCGGGAATATAACGCTGCGCCATGATCAGCTGTTGGCCAAATTCAGTTAAGGTTTCGAGGATTACCCCGACATTGGGATCGTCCTGGCGGCAGCGGAAAATACGACTACCACCCATGCCATCAAGCGGTTTGAAAATGACATCGCCCTGATTACGGTGAAACTCGCGCAAACGCGGCATATCGCGGCTGACCAACACGGGCGGACAGCACTGCGGGAATTGGGTAGCGAAGATTTTTTCATTGCAATCGCGCAGGCTGCGCGGATCGTTAACCACCAGGGCGCCCTGGTTTTGGGCTGCTTCGAGGATGTAGGTACTGTAGATATATTCGTTATCAAACGGAGGGTCTTTGCGCATGAGGATGACATCCAGATCACCCAACTTTTTATCTTCATGCAGACCCAATTCGTACCAATTGTCACCGTTATCCGCTACAAACAGATTGCGGGTATTGGCGCGTGCTTCGCCCTGCAACAGGTACAGGTCTTTCTGCTCCATGTAGTGCAGATCCCAGCCGCGCTCCTGGGCCGCCAATAGCAATGCCAGCGTGGTGTCCTTGTAGAATTTGATATCCGCAATAGGATCCATAACCACACCGAGGGAGATAGCCATATAATTCACTCTAATAAGTAATACAGGTTAACCACTATATAAGTCGCTTAAAAAATTGCCGGACCGGCAAGGGCGGGCTAAAGTTAAGTCCTGAAGGCAATTAAAGCAAGAATATTGCGGACAGATTAAAGCGATCTAAAAAAATCGAAAACCGTACAGATTGCTCATATATTCAACTAGTTATGGCGCAACGTTAAAAACTGTGTTAAAAGTTCGCTTTTCATGGGTGGCGTTATTTTGACGCTCGCTTTAATGAGTGATAGCGCACCAAGCTCCACGTGGTACCAAGGTTTCAAACCAATCAACGTGTATATCTGGCAATTACGCAATAACAAAAGGCAAGGTCAGAGTATGGAAGTAACTTACGAAAGCCTCAAAGTGATGGTTATAGATGACAGCAAGACCATCCGTCGCACGGCTGAAACGCTGCTTAAAAAAGCGGGCTGTATGGTGATTACCGCCACCGATGGCTTTGATGCCCTGGCGAAAATTGCCGATACCCGTCCGGATATTATTTTTGTGGACATCATGATGCCACGCCTCGATGGCTATCAAACCTGTGCACTGATCAAGAACAACAGCGAATTCAAGACCACCCCGGTCATTATGCTTTCCAGTAAAGACGGTCTGTTTGACAAAGCCAAAGGGCGTATTGTCGGCTCCGACCAATACCTCACCAAGCCCTTTAGCAAAAGCGAGCTGCTCGGTGCGATTGAAGCGCACGTCAAGCATCTCAAAGCCTCTTAACAGGCTCGCGCCCGCTGGGGGGCGACTATTACTGGTGTGCGGCTAGCGCACGACTACACTCAGGTAGTAGTTCCGGATCAAGTTCCAAAGGACTGTCTAAACAATTCACCGCACTGCCTGCGGAACACTTATTTGTTTTTGGAGCATTTATGGCCAGAGTATTGATTATCGACGACTCACCTACCGAGACCTACAAACTCACCAGTATGTTGGAAAAGAACGGCCACGTCGTATTGACTGCCGACAATGGTGAAGCCGGTATCGTGATGGCGCAGAAAGAATTGCCTGATGTGGTCCTGATGGATGTGGTAATGCCCGGTCTCAACGGCTTCCAGGCAACCCGCCAACTGACTAAAACACCGGAAACTGCACATATTCCCGTCATTATCGTGACGACCAAAGATCAGCAAACTGACCGCGTTTGGGGTATGCGTCAGGGCGCGAAAGCCTATTTATCCAAGCCCATCACCCAGGATGTTTTGATGGCGGCGATGGCTGAGGTATTGCGCTAACCGAAGGATAAACTCACAACACTGCAAGGATGATTGAGAGACAATAACAACAAAGCATCATCAATAACCATTGAATTAATCGGCGTTTGTGTCGAACCAACATGGTGATGCACGACAGTTACGGATAGATCTATGTCAGAACCACAGGCCGCTTTCCAGGCTCTGCTCACATTGGCCCAGCGCAGCCGCGCAGCCGCTCGCGGTCTGCCTGCACAGGCGGATATACGCCCCCATTGGAGCGGCATTGGCTTTTCGCTTATGGGGAGCTATTTCGTGGTGCCAATCGGCGAAGTATCAGAGATGTTGGAAGTCCCCAACCATACCCACTTACCCGGTGTACAACCCTGGGTGAAAGGCGTGGCCAACGTGCGCGGCAGATTACTTCCCTTATTTGATCTGGCGATGTTTTTCGGCGATCGTCTCAGCGGTTCACGCAAACACCGTCGGGTACTGATACTTGAAACCGAAACCCTGTACTCCGGCCTTATCGTCGACCAGGTATTCGGGATGCAGCATTTCCCCATGGATGAATACAGCGAGCAAGCCGGCGCTGTAGCAAACAGTATTTTGCCTTTTGTCACCGGCAGCTATCCGCAGGGCGGCGAGTGCTGGTCATTGTTCCGTCCGGCATTACTGGCGGAAGATCCGCGTTTTACCAATGCGGCAAAAACCTAGAGTTAGCTATACAAAAACTGTAAGGCCAACACGATATTGTGAGAAAAAGTGACGCTTTATGCCTCGTGCACAAGGTGCAGTGGATAGAAAAAATAAAACCGAACGCTGGTTAGGAGTGCTTAGATGAAAACTGATTCAAAGATTGCCGCCTTCAAGGCAAAACCGGGGATGGTATTTGCCTCGGTCTTGCTAGTGGTTTCACTTGTGGCTGCATTGGTATTTTTGTACCTGATCGACCAGGGCAAAACCAACGACCAGCGCTACCTGCAACAGACGGCGGACTTGCGTGCGCAAGCCTACCGGTTGGCTTCCTTATCACGGGATGCAACTTCGGGCGATGAAAAAGCGTTCGGCGAGTTGACCAGTGTAGTAGCGAGCATGGGATCAACCTGGGCCTCGCTCCAAACCAGTGACCCAAGCACCCGCCAGGCGTTAGCGGTAGACTTTGCTGCGTTCGATAAAATCTGGAATGGCGTCAAGAACAACGCCCAGACTATCGCGACCAACAAAGAATTGATTGTATCGCTCAACAGTATTGGTAAGGAGTTGAACGACAACCTGCCTACCCTGCAGGGCGAGCACAACAACATCGTTGAAATCCTGCTCGATGCCGAAGCACCGGCTGGGCAGGTATCAGAAGCGCAAATGCAATCCTGGCGCGCCGAACGTATCGGACGTAACGTAGATAAGATGCTGCGCGGTGACGCCGACGCAAGTGCAGCCGCAGACCAGTTCAATACCGACGCCAACCTCTATGGCCGTATCCTGAAAGGCATGAAAGACGGTGATGCTGCCATGCGTGTGAGCCGCGTTACCGATTCCGGTGCACGCGCCTCCCTCGACCGGATCACCCAGTTGTTTGAAGGCGTTAACGCCTCTATCCAGAAGATGTTTGAAGGTTCGACCATCCTGTTCCGCGCGCGTCAGGCAAGTGATGCACTGCTCAACGAAACACCACAATTGCTGCAAGCACTCGCGACTATTTCGGACAAAATTGCTGTGCAGGCAGATAACCGTCCCATCAACAACACTGTGGTAATTGTGCTGGCAGCAATTACGCTGATTTCCCTGTTCTATCTCGGCTTCAACCAGTATATGGGCGCACGTAAGCGCGCTGACGAAACTGCCGACACTAACGAGCGTAACCAAACGGCGATTTTGCGTCTGCTCGACGAACTGGCTGACCTCGCGGACGGTGACCTGACCACGACTGCAACGGTAACCGAAGACTTTACCGGTGCGATCGCTGACTCTATTAACTTCACCATCGACCAGTTGCGTATCCTGGTAGCGCGAATCAACGAAACCGCAGTAAACGTATCGGCTGCTGCACAAGAGACCCAGCAAACTGCATTGCACCTTGCCGAAGCATCTGAACACCAGGCACAAGAAATCGCCGGGGCATCTGCCGCAGTAAACGAAATGGCGGTCACCATTGATCAGGTATCGGCAAACGCCGCCGAATCGGCAGCGGTAGCGGAGCGCGCGGTATCCATCGCGGGTAACGGCGCGAAAGTGGTACAAAACACTATCAACGGCATGGATACCATCCGTGAGCAGATCCAGGACACGTCCAAACGTATCAAGCGCCTCGGTGAATCGTCACAAGAGATCGGTGACATCGTAAGCCTGATTAACGACATTGCGGACCAAACCAACATCCTCGCACTTAACGCCGCAATCCAGGCATCGATGGCCGGTGACGCAGGCCGCGGGTTCGCGGTCGTAGCAGACGAAGTTCAGCGCCTTGCGGAACGTTCAGCAGCAGCAACCAAGCAGATCGAAGCGCTGGTAAAAACCATTCAGAACGATACCAACGAAGCGGTAATTTCGATGGAGCAAACCACCTCCGAAGTGGTGCGCGGTGCGCGCCTCGCGCAAGATGCGGGTGTGGCACTGGAAGAAATTGAAAACGTATCGTCAAGCCTGGCGGAATTGATCCAGAACATCTCCAACGCCGCGCGCCAACAAGCATCGTCGGCGGGCCACATCTCTAACACGATGAATGTTATCCAGGAAATTACTACCCAAACGTCTGCCGGTACTTCGGCGACCGCGCAATCGATCGGTAACCTCGCCGAGATGGCACTCGACCTGCGTGAATCCGTAGCCGGTTTTAAACTGCCGGAAGAAGATATGTCAGAAGGCCGCGCTAACGCCGCACGTAAAGCCATGGCGAGCACACCGGCAATGGATTTTGACAGCAACACAGAAGTGATCGATTTGGACGACGAACTGTTGCCCGATGACGACCTTTATTCGCAGACTTCAAAAGCTTGATAAAGAGGTGATGCCGGCACTGCGGGCATCACCGGTGTAATTATGGCCTGGTCGCTACGTACATTACCTACGCTCACCGAAGACCAGTTTCTCCAATGGGGCAAACTGTTGGAGGAGCGCACCGGTATCCAGCTGGTTTTCCAGCAAAAGGCCTGGTTGGAATCGCAGATGTCATCGCGCATGCGCGATCAGGGGTACGAGGATTACAACGCTTACTTCCAATTTATTGCTGAAGAAAGTATCGAAGCAAAACTCGAATGGTCACGTTTGATTGATCGTATCGCAGTCAAGGAAACCAGTTTTTTTCGCCACCGCGAATCCATCGAATATGTACGCCATTACCTCCAGCAAAAAATTAACAACCAGGCGCTGCACAATAGTTTTGATATCTGGAGCATGGGTTGCGCCACGGGAGAAGAAGCCTACTCCCTGGCGATGGTAGTGAATGACTGTTTTGAGCTGGCCGCGCTAAGCCCCTATTACGGCATTACCGCGATGGATATCAGCTCGTCGGCGCTGGCTGCCGGTCGTAAAGGCCGCTATAGCAAACGCCGGATCGAACAGGTAAAACCCGACGAGGCAAAGCGCTACCTGCAGTTGTGTACCGACGGCAGTTATGAAGTGGTGAATAAACTGCGCGACCGCGTCTGTTTTACCCACACTAATATCATTCATGCACGCCAGTTACCCCAGGTGCAAGTAGATGTGATTTTTTGCCAAAACCTGTTGGTGTATTTCCGTCGCTGGTTGCGTCGCGATGTATTGAATGCCCTGGTCGAACGCCTTAAACCGGGCGGTTTGCTGATTGTCGGACTGGGCGAAGTGGTCGATTGGGAACACCCGGAAATGCAGCGCACTGACGATGATCAAGTGCAGGCTTACGTTCGTGAAGAACGATAAAAACGAGAACAACGAGAGGAAAGTTCTGCATGGCAGATAATCGCAATTTTGCCGCGTTGGATTGGTTGATCCATGAGATCAGTGAGACGCTGAAAGAAGCGCGCCAAGCCCTCGAAAGCTATGTCGAAAATCCCAAAGATGCTGCGCGTATCCGCTTCTGCCTGACTCATATCCATCAGGTACACGGCAGCCTGCAAATGGTGGAGTTCTATGGCGCCGCCATGCTCGCCAGCGAAATGGAACAACTGACCCAGGCGATGATCTCCGAGCGCGTCGCCAACAGCAGCGAAGCGCAAGAAGTTCTGATGCGCGCTATCCTGCAATTCCCGCTGTATCTCGACCAGGTCAAAGCCACGCGCAAAGACAACCCGCTCGTGGTATTGCCGCTATTGAATGACCTGCGTGCCGTACGCGGCGAGAGCCTGCTCACCGATACCAAACTCTTTGTCCCCAACCTGACGCCGGCCAAGAAAGTATCCGGTGCGCGGTTGCCGGTAACCCACGATAATGTGCAGTTCCAGGCGATGGTGCTCAAGCTGCGCCAGATGTACCAATATGCCGCGTCAGGATTTATCCGCGGTGTGAACCCGGACGAAAATCTCGCCTATTTGCAAAAAGCCTTTTCGCGCCTGCAAAAGCTGACTCACGGTACCGCGCGTTTCGCGCTCTGGGATATCTGCCTCGCACTGGTTGAAGCGATAGAAATCGATGCCATCGAAATCAGCGTCGCGGTTAAAAACCTGCTGCGCCAGCTCGATAAAGAAATCAAAGTGCTCGCCGTACACGGCAACAAAGCGCTGAACAGTTTCACCAACGATGAGCTGATCAAAAACCTGTTGTATTACGTGGCCCGCGCGGGCAAACATGCCCCCGGTTTCCCGCCCAACTCGCAATTGCAGCGTGTTTATGAAACCTACCATCTGGAAGAAGCCCTGCTGGAAGGTAAAGAAGGCGGCGAAGAAACCCGGAATATGCTCTCGGTACCCGATGCCGAAGCCATGCGCTCGGTCGTCGGTGCGCTTAAAGAAGAATTGAACCTGATTAAAGACAGTCTGGATATTTGTCTCGCCGGCGGCGACACCCATGCTGCCTTGTCCGATGCCTTGCCGATTGTTAAACGTGTCGCTGATACCATGGCCGTGCTCGGCCTGGGTGATTTGCGCAAGCGCGTACTCGAACAGGGCGCGGCGCTGGACTTAGTGGTCGAATCCAACAGCGAACTCACCGACGAGCAATTGCTCGCGGTCGCCAGCCAATTGATTTCGGTGGAAAACGCCCTCGATGCCCTGACCGAATCAGGTGGCCAGGACACCAGTAACGGCGACGATTCCGACATCACCCTGACCCGCGCCAAAGAATCCGTACTGCGCGAATCGCGCAACGGCCTCGAACACGCCAAAGACGCGATCATCGAATACATCGCCTCCCAGTGGAACCGCCAGCATCTGCAAACCGTGCCGACCACCCTGCGCGAAATTCGCGGTGGATTGGAGATAATGCCGCTGCCGCGTCCGGCGCGGATTTTGGGCGCTTGTGCCCGCTTTATCGAAGAGCAATTGCTGGAGCAGGATTCCACACCGCAGTGGTCCACCCTGGATACCTTGGCCGATGCCATCACCAGTGTTGAATACTATCTTGAGCGCCTGAGCAGCGGCGGCCGTAAAGAAGAAAATGACCTGCTGTTAAGCGTGGCCGAAGAAAGCGTTGCCGGCCTCGGTTACTCCGTGGCCAAAATGAGCAAGACTCTTGCTGATAACATGGTTGCCGACGCCAATCCGGAAGCACTGCGCAGTGAAGACGAACACGAAAATTCAGTCGAAGTAGCAGCAGCAGAACAACTGACTGCCGCCTACCAAGGCGCAATTGGCGAGGAAGAATCTCCAGCGGATGAATCTGTCCAACTCGCCGCACTCTACGCCGAAGTACAAACGCCGGCTGATGATGTCGCGCAAGAATTGGCTTCTGCGTATAGCCAGGCGTTTGCAGAGCCGGTCGCAACAACGCCGATGGATGCAGTGGAAGAAATCACCGTTGAGGAAGTGATTGCTGAACTTGGCGGGCAAGAAGCAGATGACGCTGCAGAACCTGAGCAGCCTGAGCAAACCCTGGTCGCCACCTCCAATGCCCCGGTTATCCAACGCGATGACGACGACATCGACGACGAAATTATCGATATATTTATCGAAGAAGCTACCGAAGTTACGGAAACCATCGGCCAATACTTTCCGCGCTGGGCGCATAATTTTGACGATAGCAACGCCCTCACCGAATTCCGCCGCGCCTTCCACACTTTGAAAGGCAGCGGGCGTATGGTGGGCGCCAATGAAATCGGCGAACTGGCTTGGTCGATTGAGAACATGCTCAACCGCGTGATCGACCGCACTATTGTGGCCGGTGCAGTGCATGTGCACATCATCGAAAAAGTGCGCCAGTTGCTGCCCGATATGATTGCCGCCTTCCGCGACAATCAACCCAATCCACATGCTGAACAAGCTGAAACCTATCGCCTGCAAGCCCACGACCTCTCCAAAGGCGAAACGCCCGAAGCACTGCTTGGGGAACTGGGCCACAGCACCATACCTGCTCCTGCCAATGCGGTTGCCGCAAGCGACGATGACGAACCAGAATTGATCGAACCGCAACCGGATGAGGATGACTTTGCACACGCAGTCGAGCTCGAAGTTGAAGAAGACATCGAGCCAGAACCTGTTGCCCTGGAATCGGAAGTTGTTGAAGAAGAAATCGCGCTCCCTGAAATTGAGCCGCAATACGATGCTCCGCTGCCGGAAGAAACCGAAGGCCGCGCCAGCGATGAAGAGCTGGTGCTGGATATTGCAGACTTGCCGGTGGTTGAGATCGACGAAGACGAAGTCCTCGATCTGGTGGCGGAAGACGATGTGCCATCACTGGAAGATCAGGTCGAACTGATCGACGAAGAAGAAGTTACCCAACTGGCGCAGCTTTACAGCGAACATCAGGCCATCGGGTTCAATTACAGCGAAGCCACCAACGACGATATTGATATCGACGATCCGGATGCCCAGCTGTGGGATATTTTCGGCGCCGAAGCCCTCACCCACTTGCAGGTGGTGCAAGACTATATCGCGCGAATGGAAGCCGAAGCGCCGATTTACGAGCCGCCCAGTGAAGGCATGCAGCGCGCCCTGCACACCCTGAAAGGCAGTGCCCATATGGCGGAGGTGACCCAAGTCGCCGAGTTGGCCACGCCGCTGGAGCGTTTTGCTAAAGAGCTACGCTCATACCATGTCAATATAAACGACGATATCCTCCAATTGCTGCGCGATGCCGTCAGTTACACCCAAATCGCCCTGCATCAAATCGAATCAGGCGAGACGGTCGATATCCCACGCCTGCAACAATTTATCGCCCGCGTAAACGAACTGCGCGAGATCCATGTTGCGCCGCTGGTCAGCCTGCAAGAACTGGATGAAAGCGGCAAACGCCCGGTCGATCCGGAATTGCTCGCCATCTTTATGGCGGAGGAAATGAACCTGCTGCTCGACGCGGACAAGATTATTGCCCAGTGGCAAGCCGATCCCGGCGATACTGTCCAATTGATTCCGGTAATGGACGAGCTCGGCAAGCTCACCAGGGCCGCTGCCCACGCTTACCTGCCAGCCATGGCGGAATTGAGCGAGAAGATCCACAGTGTTTACGAAACCGTGATCGCCGACCAGCTCAGCTGCTCGGCCTCCGTGTGCGCCACACTCAATACTGCCCACATCGCACTGCTGGATATGGTCGATGCCATCGCCGCCGGCCAAAACCTGAATGGTATTCCGGACGCGGTAAACGATGCGCTGGATGAATTGCTCAGCACCGAAGCGGTGACGATCAGTACGCTGATCAACGATGAGATCCCGGCGCTTACCGACGAAATCCCGCTCGCTGAACTGGATGAAGTGATCGAACTCGACGATGTCGTCAGCTACACCGTTCCGGTGGAAGCGGATGATGACAATATTGAATTGATCGACGAAGACTACAGTTACAACAGCGACTACACCGAATTGCCAGAATTTACGGCCACCGAAGCCGAAGCCGAAGCCGAAGCCGAAGCCGAAGCCGAAGCCGAAGCCGAAGCCGAAGCCGAAGCCGAAGCCGAA